>NZ_JAGGNU010000065.1 GCF_018614915.1 Variovorax paradoxus
AGTGAAGAGTATTGCGGCTAGGTAGGGCATCCTTCGTCCTGCAAGGTCAACTGCAGTTTGACCTGATGCCGAGCTTCCAACTCTTGTTGGAATTGAATGATTTTCGCCGGGCGTGTAGCCGTGCACGCAACAATCAAAACTTTGCTCGGCTTCATCTGCACCTGCTGGGGCCGGGCTGACACCTCTTCTCAAAACGATCAGTGGATGTCGATGCCCCGGCCGGCGGCCGGACGCCCCGAATCCGATGCAGATTGTTCCAGTCCTGGGACATCGGCCGGCCGGCTTGGCACCGGCCATGCGCTGCCGCCCTGTGAGTGCATCGACGGAACGGCCCTTGCTATGACGAGCGGGTCCCGTCCTCGATTTCGTCACACAGGCCTTCATGACCGCACCCCCCGCTGCCCTTGCTTCCAGACCCGGCCTGAGCGTGCGCACGGTGAGCGTGAGCGCGCCCGGCCGCCTGCATCTGGGCTTTCTCGATCCGGCCGCATCGCTCGGGCGCGCGTTCGGCAGCCTGGGGCTGGTGATCGACGGCTTCACCACCGAGGTCGAACTGGCGGCCGCGCCGGCCGACGAACTGAAGGCGGACACGCCGGCCGCGGAAGCGGAGCTCGCGCGCGCCCTCGCGTACCTCGAGCTGCTGCGCCGCCAGAGCGGCTGCGATGCGTGCCTGTCCCTGCGGCTGCGGCAGGTGCTTTCGCCGCATGCGGGCTTCGGCTCGGGCACCCAGCTCGCGTCGGCCATCGGGCGGGCCTTCGCCGAGTGGCATGGGCTCGATCTGAGCACCGCCACGCTCGCGCACTGGCTGGGCCGCGGCGTGCGCTCGGGCATCGGCATTGCGGGCTTCGACAGCGGCGGGCTGCTCCTCGACGGCGGCCCGGGCGCCGACGGCTTGCCGGCGCCGCTGCTGTCGCGCCTTGCGTTCCCGCCGGCGTGGCGTGTCATCCTGGTCCAGGATCCGGCGCATCGCGGCCTCTCGGGCGGGGCGGAAAAAAAAGCCATCGCAGCCCTGCTGCCGCTGCCGCAGGCCAGCGCCGCCGAGATCTGCCACCAGGTCCTGATGCGCGTGCTGCCGGGCGCGGCGAGCGCGGAGTTCGCGCCTTTCGCGGCGGGCATCCAACGGATGCAGCAACTGCTCGGCGAGCACTTCGCGCCGGCGCAGGGCGGCGCCTTCACGAGCGCTGCAGTGGGCCGGCTGATGCAATGGTTCGCCGATGCGAGCCGCAAGGGCGGCATCGCGATCGGCCAGAGCTCATGGGGTCCCACCGGTTTTGCCATCGTGCCTTCCCAGGCGCAGGCCGAGCTCCTGGTCGATGCGGCGCGGGCCGCCGGCCAGATCGACGCCCGGCTCAAGCTGCGCATCGTTGCCGGCCGCAACCGCGGCGCCGAGGTGCGCCACGGCACGGCCGCCGAACTGCGCGTCGCCTGAACCCGCCGGCGGCGCATCGCTCACCCTCCCGTCAACCTCTCCCACACGACAGGCTTCCATGGAACGTCCCCGCATCCTCCACATGTTCACCCCGGGCCGCCAGATGAGCCCCTTCGACATCAACATGGCGGCCGACGCCGGCTACCAGATCATCGTGCCCTACTGCGAGGTGGGCCTCGACCGCATCACCGGATTGACGCACGACACCATCTTCTCGCGCGGGCCGAAGGGCGTTGCGCGCACCGGCATCTTCATCGGCGGCCGCGACGCGCAGCTGGCTGCCGACATGCTCGAGCGCGCAAGGACCTCGATGGTCAAGCCCTTCGTCGTCTCGCTGATGGCCGACCCGAGCGGCGCCTACACCACGGCCGCGGCGATGGTGGCTTGCGTCGAGGCCGCCCTGAAGCGCCTCCACCAGGCCCAGGGCCTGGAAGGCCAGCGTGTGGTGATCCTCGGCGGCACCGGCCCCGTGGGCCGGATCGCCGGCGTGATCGCGGCGCAGGCCGGTGCCGAGGTGTACCTGTCGAGCCGCAACGGCATCGACGCCGCGCAAGAGGCTGCGGACCAAACCGGGCAGCGCTTCGGCGTCAGCTTGCATGGCCTGTCCGGTGGCGACCCTGACGCCGTGCGCAGGTCGATCGCGGAGGCCGACGTGCTGCTGGCCTGCGCGGCAGCGGGAGTGCAGGTGGTGTCGAGCGAAGCGCTCGGCGCCGCCGGCCGGCTCAAGGTCGCGGCCGACGTGAATGCCGTGCCGCCCGAGGGCATTGCCGGCGTCGGCGTGATGGACGACGCCAAGCCCCTGGCCGGCACCCGGGCCGTCGGCATCGGCGCGCTGGCCGTGGGCAACGTCAAGTACCAGACGCAGCATCGCTTGCTGGTGCAGATGTGCGAGGCCGAGAAAGCCCAGGTGCTGAGCTTTGCCGAGGCCTTCGCGGTGGCCCGCGCCTTCCTGGCCGAACGGGCCGCAGAGGCGGCTTGAGGCGCGTTCGCCCGATGCAGACGCTCGCCGTTGCCGCCATCTCCGCGCGCGCCATGGCCGACGCGGCGGCGAGCGATGGCTTCAGGGTGGTCGCACTCGATCTGTTCGGCGACGTGGACACGCGGCGCGCCGGCTCGCTCTGGCTGCCCATCGGCGCGCCCGGCAGCCTGCGCATCGATGGCCCGCGCGTGCTGGCCGCGCTGCGCACGCTGGCGCTGGAAGGCGCAGGCGGTGAGCCGGTCGCGGGCTGGGTCGCGGGCAGCGGCTTCGAAGGCGAGCCCGCGCTGCTCGAAGAGGGCGCGGCCGTGCTGCCGCTGATCGGCACCGCACCCGCTGCCGTGCGCCGCTTGCGCGGTCCGGCGGCCTTCTTCGGCTTTCTGGCAGAGCAGGGCATCGCCCATCCCGAGGTGCAGCTGCGGCCTCCCGTGGAGCCCGCAGGCTGGCTGATGAAGGACGCCCACGGCTGTGGCGGCTGGCATGTTCGTCGCCCTCCCTGGCCCGTGGACGAGCCGCCGTCGGGAGAGCGCTACTTCCAGCGCGAGATGCCGGGGCAGCCGATGTCGGCCACCTTCATCGCCAACGGCCGCGATGTCCACGTGCTCGGCTTCAACGAGCTGAGCGTGCGCCGCTTCGGCGCGCGCCCTTTCGTGTTCTGCGGCGCGGCCGGACCGGTGCCGCTGGCCGCCGGCCTCGCGCGCCGCGTGACGGCAGTCGCGCGCGCACTGGCGGTGGAGTTCGAGCTGTACGGCCTGTGCAGTCTCGACTTCATGCGCGACGGCGACGACTTCGGCGTGCTCGAGGTCAATCCGCGGCCGCCCGCCAGCATGAGCCTGTACCGCCGGCCGGCGGGCGCGCCGGGCCTGATGCAGGCGCACCTGCGCGCTTGCCTGCACGGCGAGCTGCCGCCGCCTTCGCCCTCGCATGCGCAGGAGGTCGAGGGCATGGAGATCGTGTTCGCGCGGCGCGCCCTGGAACTCGATGCCGCGGCGGCGCGGCGGCTGGCCGCATGGCCCGGCATCCACGACCTGCCGGATGCAGGCCAGCGCTTCGACATCGACGACCCCGTGTGCACGCTGAGTGCCGGCGGGGCCAGTGCGGCCGAGGTGCGCACGCAATTGAACGACGGCCGGGAACGGCTGCTGCAATCACTGGAGACAAGCGCATGAGCAACACATCCGCCCCGGCAGCCGCCGCGGGCCTGAGCGTCAACACCCTGGCCCGGCCGCTGGTCGAGCGCCTGCTGGCCGATGCCGACCTGCTGCGGCTGCGCTTGCACCGCGACGAGGCCACGGGCGTGCGCATCGTGGACGCCGGCATCGAGGCGCGCGGCAGCGTCGCGGCCGGCCTGCAGGTGGGCGAGATCTGCATGGGCGGGCTCGGGCGCGTGAACCTGCGCAGCGGCGGCGGCGCCGAGGGCTGGCCGACATGGCTCGACGTCCGAAGCTCCGAGCCGGTGCTGGCTTGCCTGGGCAGCCAGTACGCGGGCTGGAGCCTCGCGGCGAGCAAGGAGGAGACGGGCGGCAAGAAATTCTTTTCGCTCGGCTCCGGTCCGGCGCGCGCGCTGGCGGTGAAGGAGAAGCTGTTCGAAGAGCTCGGCTATCGCGACCGCGCGCCGACCGGCGTGCTGGTGCTGGAGGTCGACCGGATGCCGCCGAAGATCGTGATCGACAAGATCCTGCGCGACTGCGACCTGCAGGCGCAAGCCTTGACCCTGGTCCTCACGCCCACCACCAGCCTGGTGGGCACCACGCAGGTGGTGGCGCGCGTGCTCGAGGTGGCGCTGCACAAGGCGCACGAGCTGGGCTTCGCGCTGGCGGACATCGTCGACGGCGCCGCCACCGCGCCGCTGCCCTCGCCGAGCGCCGACGCCATCGAGGCCATGGGGCGCACCAACGATGCCATCCTCTACGGCGGCCGCGTGCATCTCACGGTGCGCGGCGACGATGCCGCGGCCCGCGCGCTGGCCCGCGCCTTGCCCTCGCGCAACTCGCGCGACCATGGCCGTTCCTTTGCCGAGATCTTCAAGGAGGTCGAATACGACTTCTACAAGATCGATGCCGCGCTGTTCGCTCCCGCCGAAGTGTGGATCAGCAATCTCGACAGCGGCCGCACCTGGCACGCCGGCGCCCCTGACATGGCATTGCTGCAGCGCCTCTGGCTACAGGAAGCCTGAACATGACCACCCGCGTAGCGATCATGAGCGACGAGATCGGATGGCACACGCGCCAGCTGCAGGCCGCGCTGCGTGCGCGCGGCGCCGTCGGGCGCTGCGTCGACCTGGCGGTCTGCCAGATCGACACCACCGCGGCCTGGCATGGCCTGGTCATTCCGGGCTACGGCCGCGACCTGCCCGATGCGGTGCTGGTGCGGGGCATTGCCGGCGGCAGCTTCGAGCAGGTCACCAAGCGCCTGGGCGTGCTGCACGCCCTGCGCGAGCTGGGCGTGCCGGTCTACAACGACGCCCGCGCCATCGAGCGTTCGGTCGACAAATCGATGACCAGCCTGCTGCTGCATGCCGCGCGCATTCCCGCGCCCGCCACCTGGGCCACCGAATCGTCGGCCCAGGCGCGGCGCATCGCGATGCGCGAGACGGCCGCGGGCCACGCGCTGGTGCTGAAGCCGCTGTTCGGCTCGCAGGGCAAGGACCTGCAACTCGTGGGCGAGGTCGACGGCGTGCAGCACCCGATGCCGGACATCGACGCGCGCTATGCGGGCCTGGCCTATCTGCAGCGCTTCGTTCCGCCGATGGCGGCGCCGGGTTTCGATTGGCGCGTGCTGGTGGTGGGCGGCCGCGCCCTGACCGCGATGCGGCGCGTCAGCGCCCACTGGGTCCACAACGTCGCCCAGGGCGCGCGCTGCGAGCCGGCGGAGCTGGAGCCGTCCCTCGCGCGCCTGGCCGAAGGCGCAGCGCAGGCGCTGGACATGGACTATGCCGGCGTCGACCTGATTGCCGCCGCATCCGGGCCGCGCATCCAGGTGCTGGAGGTCAACGGTGTCGCCGCCTGGCAGGGACTGCAGCGCGTGACCGGATTCAACATCGCCCGCGCCATCGTCGACGACCTGCTCGACCGCAAGATGGCCCGGGCGCGGCATCTCGTGCAAGAGGAAGCGCTGCCGCCGGAGCGCCGCGCCTGATGACCGAGCACGCGCGGCGCTGCTTTCTGGCGGCCTGCCGGCTCGACGTGGCCGTGCGCAAGCCGGGCAACGTCAGCCAGGCCTCCCCCGGCCACGGCATGCAGGCGTCGATGTTCATCGCCAGCGCACGGGCCGCGGCCGCCGCGCTGTTCGAGCCCGGCCTGCGCGTCGGCGAACGCATCGAGGCGGCGGTGGCGGCCACCTGGGCGGTCGCCGGATGCAACACCAACCTCGGCATCCTGCTGCTGTGCGCGCCGATCGCGCAGGCCGTGGAGCGCTATCCGGATGCGGCCACGCCGCCTGCCTTGCATGCCGCGCTCGAGTCCGTGCTGGCCGCGCTCGACCTCGATGACTCGCGTGCCGCCTACCGCGCCATCGCGCGCGCTCACCCCGGCGGCTTGGGACGCGCCGCGGCCGAGGACGTGCACGACGTGCCCAGCATCGACCTGCGCGCGGCCATGGCGCTGGCCGCCGACCGGGATCTCATCGCACGGCAGTACCGCGACGGCTTTGCCGATCTGCTCGCGCTGGCGTTCCGCTCGCCGCTGCCCGGCTCGGTCTTCGGCGGCGGCGCGATGGACGGCGATGCGCCGCCGGACGCCGCCGCCGTGGCTTGCGTCCAACGCATCTACCTGGATTGCCTGGGCGCCTTTCCCGATTCACACATTGTTCGAAAACACGGCGAGCGCGTGGCACAGACTGTCATGGCGGCGGCGCAAGCATGGCGCGAGCGCGCCGGCGAAGGCGTCGTGCTCGATGCGGATCCCGGCTTCGTCGCCTGGGACCTGTCGCTCAAGGCCGCAGGCATCAACCCCGGGACCAGCGCCGATTTCACCGTGGCCGCGCTGCTGCTTGCGGGCTGCGCCGCATCGCGCGCGGCGTTCTCCCGCGACGCGGCCGACGGATGGCACGGATCGTGATAACGATGACATTGCGCTGGTCGTCCTGGCCGGTGTCGCATGACCCAATCCACCTGAGACCTCTGAGAGGAGACCCGAAACCATGGCAAAAATCGATCGACTGATGGTGGGCGAATCGCTCGTCGGCGACGGCAACGAAGTAGCCCATATCGACCTGATCATCGGCCCCCGTGGGAGTGCCGCCGAAACGGCCTTCGCCAACGCGCTGACCAACAACAAGGATGGCTTCACCTCGCTGCTCGCCGTCGTGGCCCCCAACCTGCTGACCAAGCCGGCGACCGTGATGTTCAACAAGGTGACCATCAAGGGCGCCAAGCAGGCAGTGCAGATGTTCGGCCCGGCACAGCGCGCGGTGGCCCTCGCGGTGGCCGACAGCGTCGAGGACGGCACCATCCCGATCGCGGAGGCGGACAACCTGTTCATCTGCGTCGGCGTGTTCATCCACTGGCAGGCCGACGACGACAAGAAGATCCAGGACTACAACTACCAGGCCACGCGCGAGGCGATCCAGCGCGCCGTGACAGGCTCGCCCACGGCCGCCGAAGTGGTGGACAAGAAGGGCACGATGGCCCATCCGTTTGCCGCGCACCTGTAGCCGGGCGAGCTGCGCGCCGCCGCTGAAAGAAGCCGACACCATCGGGGTCGGCTTTTTTCACGGTGTCGCGAGGCGCCGCCGAAATGCGGCCCGGTGCTTCTCAGTGCTTGGCGGGCACCATGCCGCTGGCGAGGAAGTTCAGCACGGTCGCACTGTGCCCCAGCGTCGAAGCATGTTGCGCCGTGGCGCGGCGTTCGATCTGGACACCGACGGACTGCACATCGTCGAACTTGCGCGGCTTCACGACCTTGACGCGAACCCAGCCGGCGCCGAATTCATCGATGAGGATGTCGGCGACGGCCTCGGCGAATGCTTCCAGCAGCTGCAGCCGGTGTTCGACCAGGAGCCGCTGCAGGCGCTCGCGCACCACGCCGTAGTCGATGGTGTCGCCGATGCGGTCGGTGTCGCAGGCGCGCGCGCGGCGCAGCCCGGCATACACGTCGACCACCAGCGGCTGCGGCTGGTGCAGCTCCGACTCGTGGATGCCGATCACCGTGTGGCCGCTGAAACCCTCGATGAAGATCACATCCATCGGTGCCGGCACCTCGGCGCTGGCCACTGGCGTGCTGGAGACACTGGGGAAGTGGCCGATGGAAGAACGCGGGCTGGTGTTCAAGTGTGTCTCCAGTGATTTGGAATGTGTTTGAAAGTGTGTCTGCTGGCGGGCCGCGCCCCCCACGCGGTGTTCATCAACGCAAAATGCAGGCCAGTAAACGGATGCGCCCGTGCCTTGGTGTTTCACCGGGGTGTACGGCATGCCGGCAGCGACAACAATGGGCCGACGAAGGAGACACGATGGAATGCACCGGAGAACCCCAATGACATCGACGATGCGGCAGGCCGATCGACACGCCGATCGTGTGCTCGACGTGGTGAGAAGGGGCTTTCACGAAGAAGGCAACGACCTGGTCACGCGCTCGTGGAGCCGTTGCCTGAACCAGTACCAGCTCGACCCGGGCCGCCCGAACGAACCCGTCGTGATCGCGGCGGCCGCGCTGCAAAGCCGGCGCGACCAGCATGCCGACGTGATCGAATGCGCGCGCTACGAGATGACCACGCTCTATCAGCAGCTCGCGGATTCCGAATCCGCCGTGGTGCTGACCGACACCGACGGCGTGATCGTGCACATGGTGTCCTCGCCGGAGTTCGCCGCCGAGGCGGAACCGATGGGCCTGCGCGCCGGCGGCATGTGGGGCGAGACCGAGGCCGGCACCAACGGCATGGGCACCTGCCTGGCGGCGGCGCATCCGATCTCGGTGCGGCGCGAGGAGCATTTCTTCAGCCACTTCACGCAGCTCACCTGCTCGGCGGTTCCGGTGTTCGATCCGTCCGGCGAGATCATCGCGGTGCTCGACGTGACCAGCCGCTCCAGCCTGATGCAGCAGCACCTGCTGGTCTTGCTGGGCATGACGGCGCGCATGATCGAGAACCGGCTCATCGACAAGCGCTTCTCCAACGCGCATCCGCTGCATTTCCATAGCCGGCCCGAGTTCGTCTACACGCTGCACGAGGGCAAGCTCGCCGTCGGCGACGACGGACGCATCCTCGCGGCGAACCGCAGCGCCTTGTTCCAGCTCGGCGTGCAATCGATGGAAGAGATCCGCACGCAGCGCATCGACGATCTGTTCCAGACCTCGCTGGAAGACATCCTGCAGCGCAGCCTGTCCTCGTCCTTCCATCCGGTCGTCGCCTACCGCGCGAATGCGGCACTGCGCTTCTTCGCGGTGGCGCGCCGGCCGGCATCCGATGCGGCCGCACCCCCGCGTTCGCGCGTGGCCGGCACGGGCCTCGCCGCAGCGGCCGGTCCCGAATCATTCCGTGCGCCGCTGCGGCCGGCGGCCGCGCGCGCGCCGAGCGTGCGCACCTTCAAGGACGCGCGGCTCGTCGCCCACCTCGACACGGCGCGCCGCGTGGTCGCGCGCCGCACCCCGGTGCTGCTGTGCGGCGAGACCGGCTCGGGCAAGGAAGTCTTCGCGCGGGCGATCCATGACACCAGCCCGCATGCCGAAGGCGCATTCGTCGCGGTCAATTGCGCCAGCCTGCCCGAGAGCCTGATCGAATCCGAGCTCTTCGGCTACAAGGCCGGCGCCTTCACCGGTGCGCAGCGCAGCGGCCGGCGCGGCAAGATCCTGCAAGCCGATGGCGGCACGCTGTTTCTCGACGAGATCGCGGACATGCCGCTGGAGCTGCAGGCGCGCCTGCTGCGCGTGCTCGACGAGCGCCAGGTCACGCCGCTCGGCACCGAGGACACCCATCCGGTGGACTTCCAACTCGTGAGCGCGAGCCATCGCCATCTGCCGAGCCTGGTGCGCGACGGCAGCTTTCGCGAAGACCTCTACTACCGGCTGGCCGGCATCGAGCTCGACCTGCCCGCGCTGCGCGACCGCAGCGACAAGCGCGAGCTGATCCATGACGTGCTGGCAGACGAAGGCGGCAGCGACTGCAGGCTCGGCGACGAAGCCGAGCGCACTCTCATGGCCTACCCCTGGCCCGGCAACCTGCGGCAGCTGCGCCATGTGCTGCGCAGCGCGGCCGCACTGGCCGACGGCAAGACCATCACGCGGGAGCACCTGCCGTCGCTGACGGCGAGACAAGCGCCGTCGCCCGTGCCGGCCTATGCCGCGCTGCCTGCCGCGGTCGAAGCGGCGGCCGCCGACGCGGCTGCGCCGGCGCCTGCGGCACCGGCCCTCAAACTCAACCCGATTCAGGCCAACGAGCGGCAGGTTCTGTTGCAGATGCTGGAGCAGCATCGTTGGAACGTGAGCAACGTCGCCAAGGCGCTCGATGTCAGCCGCAACACCTTGTACCGAAAACTCCACAAGCTTCACATCGAAATCTCCGCGCCCGAATGAGGCCGCGGCGTCCGCGCCGGCGGCGGGCGGCGCGCAGGCCGGTGCAGGGAGCTTCGACCCGCGTGGCGCAGGCCTCGCCCTCGAAGCCGGCGAGCCGCCGCTGACGGCTGCGGCCCCGCGCTCGCGGCTGGCCTGGTGCATCACCGGTTCCGGCCATTTCCTCGAGGAATCGATGGCGCTCGCGGCGCGGCTGCCGGCCGTGGACCTGTTCCTCTCGGCGGCCGCGGAGGAAGTGCTCGAGATCTACCGCCTGCACATCGAAACGCTGAGGCCGCGCTTTCGCGTCTTTCGCGACAAGACCGCCAGCGGCGTGCCGGTGGGCATGCTCTACGACGACGTCTATCACACGGTGGTGATTGCCCCTGCCACCAGCAACACGGTGGCCAAGTGCGCCCTCGGCATCAGCGACAGCCTGCCGACCAACATGTTCGCGCAGGCCGGCAAGCTCGGCATCCCTGGCATCGTGTTTGCATGCGACACGGAACCGGTGGTGGTCACCAAGTCGCCGCACGACTGGGTGACGCTGCGGCCGCGGCGCATCGAGCTGAACAACGTGGAACGGCTGCGCGGCATCGACTTCTGCCAGGTGGCCGCTTCGCCGGCCGAACTCGAAGCCTTGCTCGATGCACGCCTGAAGGAACTCTCTCTCGCATGGAACACATCGTCTTCCTGACCGGGCGCCTCGCCCAAGCCAGCCTCACGCGCGTGCTGGCCGGCATCGAGGCGGCACCGTTCACGTGGGAAGTGCGCGAGATCGGATTGCAGGTGGCGGCACTGATGACGGCCGACATGATCCGCCGCCGCGTGGCTGCGCCCGTGATCAGCGATGACGAAGGCGAAGGCGAGGGCGCGCCGCGGCGCGCCGACCGCGTGATCGTGCCGGGCCGTTGCCGCGGCGACCTCGAGGCCCTGAGCCTTCATTTCGGCATTCCTGTCGAGCGCGGCCCGGAGGAACTGAAGGACCTGCCGCGCCACTTCAACCGGGCCGCCCGCCCGGTCGCCCTCGACGAATACGAGGTCGCCATCTTTGCCGAGATCGTCGATGCGCCGCGCCTCTCGGTCGCGCAGATCCTCGAGCGGGCGCGGCTCTTGAAAGCCGACGGCGCCAACGTCATCGATCTCGGCTGCCTGCCGGAGACGCGCTTCGACCATCTGGCCGAGAGCGTGCAGGCCCTGAAGGCCGCCGGCTTTGAGGTCAGCGTCGATTCGAGCGATCCCCAGGAGCTGCTGCGCGGTGGCAAGGCCGGCGCCGACTACCTGCTGAGCCTCACGCTTGACAGCTTGTGGATCGCCGACGAGGTGGCCGCCACGCCGGTGCTGATCCCGCGCGTTCCGGCCGACGAGGACTCGCTGTACGAGGCGGTGGCGCAGATGCAGCGCCGCGGCCGTGCCTTCCTGGCCGATTCGATCCTCGACCCCATCCCCTTCGGGCTGACCGCCTCGATCGTGCGCTACCACCGGCTGCGCGCGCGCTTCCCGGACGCGCCGATCATGCTGGGCATCGGCAACCTCACGGAGCTCACCGAGGCCGACACCAGCGGCATCAACGCCGTGCTGTTCGGCATCGCCGCCGAACTGAAGGTCGCGGCCGTACTCACCACCCAGGTCAGCCAGCATGCGCGCCGCGCGGTGTGCGAGGCCGACTGGGCGCGCCGCATCATGCATGCCGCGGTCCATCACGGCACCTTGCCCAAGGGCTTGAGCGATGCGCTGATGACGGTGCACGCCAAGCATCCGTTTCCCGATACGCCCGAGGAGATCGGCGAGATCGCCGCGCAGGTGCGCGATCCCAACTTCCGCGTGCAGGTCTCGCCGCTGGGCCTGCACGTGTACAACCGCGACGGCCTGCGCCTGGGCCAGGGCGCCTTCGAGCTCTGGCCGCAGCTGAAGCTGCACGACGATGCCGACCACGCCTTCTACATGGGCGTCGAACTGGCACGTGCCGAGATCGCGTGGCAGCTGGGCAAGCGCTACGTGCAGGACCAGCCGCTCGACTGGGGCTGCGCCGCAGCGCGGCCGGCCGAGGACCTGGCGCGCTGGTGCGCGCCCGGAACGACCATGAAGAGCAATCCATGAACGACCAGATCTTCGAAGCCGTGGTGACCACCGTGGCCCCCGACGGCAAGCCGCACGTGGCGCCGATGGGCATCCGCTACCAGGAGGGCGGTGTGCTGCTGATGCCCTTCAAGCCGTCGACCACGCACGACAACATCGTGGCCACCGGCCATGCGGTGCTCAACATCGTGACCGACACCCGCGTGTTCGCCGGCTGCGTGACCGGCCGCAAGACATGGCCCACCCGCGCGGCCGAGCGCATCGACGGCGTGCGGCTCGCCAGTGCGTTGCGCCATGTCGAACTGGAACTGGTCGAGCGGCGCGACGACGTGCAGCGGCCGGTGCTGCGCATGGCGCCCGTGCACGAGGCCATGCATGCCCCCTTTGCCGGCTTCAATCGCGCCCAGGCCGCGGTGATCGAAGGCGCCGTGCTGGTCAGCCGCCTGCACATGCTGGCACCCGAGAAAGTGGAGACGGAAATGAACTACCTGCAGATTGCGATCGACAAGACCGCCGGCCCCGAGGAGCGCGAGGCCTGGGGCTGGCTGCGCGCGGCGGTCGCGCGCCACCGCGCCGGCGGCGAGGAGCGCACATCATGACGCGCATGCTGGTCAGCGTGCGCAGTGTGGAAGAAGCCCTGCTCGCGGCAAGCGGCGGCGCCGATTTCATCGACCTCAAGGAGCCGCGCGACGGCGCGCTGGGCGGCTTGCCGGTGGCGACGATCGCCGCGATCGTGGGCGCACTGCGCGCGCGCGGCATCGGCCTGCCGGTGAGCGCCACCATCGGCGACCTGCCGATGCATGCGCTGGCCCGCATCCGTGCCCAGGTGGAAGCCGTCGGCGCCTCGCGTGTCGACTACGTGAAGGTCGGCATCGAACGGGATGCCGATGCCTTCGCCGTGCTCGACATGCTGGCCGATTGCGAATGGCCCGTGGTGCCGGTCTTCATTGCCGACCGCGGCATCGATGAGGCGCTGGTCGCGCATGCCTGCCGCATGGGCTTTCCGGCGATCATGGCCGACACCGCCGACAAGCAGGCCGGCAGCCTGTTCGATGCGGTGCCGATGGCGCAGCTGCGCGACTTTCTCGAACGGGTGCGCGCCGCGGGCCGGCTGGTCGGCCTGGCGGGTGCCTTGCGCGTGGCGCACCTTCCCTTGCTGCAGGCGCTGGCGCCCGATTTCGCGGGCTTTCGCAGTGCGGTCTGCGTCGCCGACCGCAAGACGGCGCTGTGTCCGCAGCGGCTCGCCGCGCTGGCCGCGCTGCTGCATGGCCAGCCGGTCGAGCCCTTGCCGGCCTGAGCTTTTTTTAAAGACCGCGCCGGCGATCAGCGCGAGGCGAAGCTGGCCTCGCCCAGCAGCAGCGCCCGCATGGTCGACACCTGGCTCTTGTGGAGCAGGGTGATCGGAAAGGCCGCGTCGCTGGACGCCTCCGCGAATTGCGGGTCGACCACGCCGGCTTCACCAAGCTGCGCCAGCGTCAGCTGCGGATCGATGGCGCAGGATTTCACCATCACCAGCTGTTCGGCGTTGAGGTGCTTCGCCAGGTCCAGCGCCATGGTGTCGGACGTGGCCTCCCAGCTGGTTCGCGCGTCCGGCCGGTCGCGCCGCTGTTCGAGCGGCAGCCACAGTGCCGTCTTGCCACGGCGCAGCAGATCGGGAATGTCGGTCTTGCGGGCGGCCAGCTGCAGCGCAGGATTCAACGCGTGCAATTGGTAGGCGGTCTGCGCCATCGCCAGCACCGCCATGTTGTGGGCGGCCAGGTCGTTCAATTGCCAGTGCGCCTGGATGCGCCGCACTTCGTCCGCGAAGCTGCCGCCGCCGCAGACGATCGTGACGCGGCCGCCGCCGACCTGCGTCAGCAGCTCCAGCCATTGCACCAGCACCGGGTCGGCACACAGGCTGCCGCCGATCTTGACGATCCACATCAGTCGTGCTCCCGTTCGAACAGCGCCGCCACCGCGACGCTCGGCGCACACACCTGCGCCCATCCGGCCGCGCCCGCCACCGCATCGCGGGCCACTCTCGCCACATCGTTGCCGTAAGCCACCGGGTGGCGCGGCGCCGAGTCCGTGGCCGCCGCTGCGATGTCGGGCACGAGAAAGGCCCCGCAGCCCGCGCTCACGACCACCGCTTCGCGCGAGAGCGCATGCGTCGCGAGCACGCGGCGCAACTGCGCGCCCACCGCATCGACCTGGGCCGCGCGCCAGGCCCTGGCCAGCGCCAGCCATTCGTCGGCGGACGCGTCGCGCTCGTCCAGGCCCACCATGCGCGCCAGGCGCTGGCGCGTGGCGGCAGGGCTCTTGGCGGCACTGTCGGCGCTGGGGTACACATCGTGCGCCGGGTCCAGCTCGCCGCACAGCCGGTAGATGTCGGCCGTGGTGGCGAAGAACTCGTTCATCACGTGGCGCGCATGGCCGCGCCAGTGGATACGCTGGGTCAACGCGCAGACCGGTGTGCGCACCACGCCGTGGTAGGCCAGCTCGCCGCTCACCAGGCGCTCGGCATCGCTGCGGCTCGCGCTCAGCACGCGCCCCTGCCTGAAGGCGATCAAGTCGGTGGTCGTGCTGCCGATGTCGACCAGCACGCCCTCCGCTTTCACGAGCGCGGCATGGCGCGCGGTCGCGAGCCAGTTGGCCGAGGCGATGTGCGCCCAGTGCCGGGCCACGTCCTCCGCTCTGCACCAGCCAGCGTCGCCGGCAAAGAAATGCAGCGCTTCGCGCCGAACGGGCAGCGATGCGGACAGGGTGGCGGCGATGCTCCGGACGCCGCCCTCGCGGTCCGGGAACAGATCGACCATCTCGCCCGTCATGGTCACCGCATGCCGTGCCGCCTCGAGCCCGGGCCAGCGCGCCCGCGCGGCTTCGAGCGCGCGCACCAGGTGATCCAGGCCTTGCCAGAGCGGGCAGGCCCATTGCGCCACGTCGGCCACCTCGCCCTGCCGCAGCAGGCAGGCCTTGACGTGCGCGCCGCCGATGTCCCACCCGACGGTGGTGCGTTCAGGCGCCGGCATGCGCCGCTTCTCTCTCGTGGGCCTGGCCGCGCAGCCCGGTCGCCACCAGCTCTGCCGCGAGATTGCGGCGCAGCGCCGTGGAAAGCCCGACATAGGCACAGGTCACGCGCGGATTGACCTCGATCACCACCGGCCCGTGCTGCGGATGCCACACCAGGTCGATGCCGACAAAACCGTGCAGGCCGGGAATGGCCTCGGCCACCTGCGCAGCCAATGCGGCCAAGGCCGGCGTGCGCGGGTCGTCGCGGCCGAGCGCATTGACTGTCACGCCCTCGAAGGACAGCCTGCCTTCTGCATCGATCGCGATGCGCTGGCGGTTGACGCTCAGCATCTCGGTCTTGTGCCCGTCGCACAGCAGCGACAGGCTCAGGGGCTCGCCTTCGACCCAGGGCTCGAGCGTCAGCGCCGCGCCTGCCTGCGCGCGCAGGGCCTGGTCTTCGCGCGCGGCCGCATGCCGCGTGTGCACGCGCGTGGCCACGCCGCCGGCGCCATCGTCGGGCTTGACCACCCAGCGCGCGATCCCGGGCGCATGCTCGAAAGCCAGCGGCGTCGCGATGCCGTGCGCCGCCAGGTGCGCAAGGGTGGCCCGCTTGCCGGCGCTCAGCTCGATGGCCTCGGCATTGCAGCCCAGCCAGCGCGCATCGCCCACCGTGCGCTGGAATCGCGCCAGCAGGCCGTCGGTCTCGGGTGCGACCAGCCAGACCAGGTCGTGCAACGCACTCTGGCGCGCCACGAAGGCGAAGGCCGATTCGCCGGGCTGCGGGCGCAGCGGCACGGCGCCCGCGGGCAGGGTGTTCACCGGTACGCAGGTGGCTGCCGAGACTGAACAATCGGCAACGCGCACTAGGTCCGCGACCATGGCGTCGCGCATCGACAGGCCGAGCGGCAGCAGCTCATCGGCTGCGGCGTCCTCGCCGTAGTCGCGCCAGCCACCGCCGCTGAGATACTCGTAGACGAACACGCGCTTTCTCATCTCATCCTCCTTCTGGGAATTTCCCATGAGCTCCGAACTGAACCTCATCCCCGTCGTCGACCTGCTGCAAGGCCAGGTGGTGCGCGCCGTGCGCGGCGATCGGCAAGCCTACCGGCCGATCGTGTCGGCGCTGTGCGCCAGCAGCGATCCGGTGGCGGTGGCACGGATTCTTTGCGATCACTGCGCGGCCCGGCAGTTGTACGTGGCCGACCTCGATGCCCTGCAGGGAAGGCCGGCGCAGGTCGCGATATTGCGCGATCTGCTGCAGGCCCTGCCGGACATCGAGCTGTGGCTGGACGCGGGCCTGGCGGACGCCAATGCCGGACAGGCGCTGCGCAGCGCGCTGGCGCCGTTCGCATCGCGCGTCGTTCTCGTGTTCGGCAGCGAATCCCTGCGTTCGCGCGAGGCGCTGGAGCGCTGCTTCGAAGGGGCAGACGCGGCGCGGTCGGCGCTCTCGCTGGACCGGCGCGATGGCCAGCGCCTCGACCTCGCCGGTTGCTGGGATGCGGTGGACCTGTGGCCGCAGCGCCTGATCGTGATGACGCTCGAGCGGGTCGGCTCCGGCGCCGGGCCGGACCTGGAAACCCTGCAGGAGGTACGGCGGCTGGCGCCGGATGCCATGGTGATCGGCGCCGGCGGCATCCGCAGCGAGGAGGACCTGGCACGCGCCGCCGCGGCCGGCGCCGATGCATGGCTGGTGGCCAGCGCGCTGCACGACCTGCAGCTGCCGCGGGTGCACCGCTGACCTGTCGGAGCGGGTGCGACGGGAGTTCGGAAGCATGCCATTGACCCGCTGCACACACGAACCGTGCCATCCCGCGAGCGGCCGAGCTTCGCGCACTTAGGCCGTTGTCGGCACGGGTTGCCCGCCAAAAGCGCAACACTGTGTCTCACTCTGCGTGTGTCATCGAAGCGCCTTCCAGCGGCGCGCGGCCCGGCGCGTGAATGGCACATGGTTTGCGTAGCTTCCGCTGCATGAATGAAGTCGACGCCACCCCGCAAGCCGGCAACGCCCCCTGGACCTGTCCGTTCTGCCCCCTGCTGTGCGACAGCTTCGGCGTCGACATCGGGCCGCCCGGTGCGCCGCTGGCGCTCACCGGCAGCGATTGCCCGCGGGCGCGCGGCGCGCTGGCCCATTTCAGCGGCGAGCCCGTGGCGGCACGGCCGCAGGTCGATGGCCGCGAGGGCGATATCGACAGCGCGCTCGCCGCCGCCGCCTCGCTGCTCGCGCGCAGCCGCCAGCCCTTGTTCGGCGGCCTGGGCACCGACGTCGCGGGCGCTCGCGCACTCTATGCGCTGGCCTGCGATACCGGTGCCATCTGCGACCCGGCCGAGGGGCGGAGCTTGATGCGCAGCCTGCGCGCACTGCAGGATCGCGGCGGCTTCAGCACCACGCTGGCGGAAGTCAGGACGCGGGCCGACCTGATCGTCTGCATGACCGAGATGCCGGACGCGCACTATCCGGAATTCTTCCGCCGCTGCGGCGTGGGAGAGAGGGAGGACCTGCAGGTCGAGGACCTGCCCGTGCACGGTGACCTGTTCGACACCGTGGCCCTGCTCGCCGCGCTGGTGGCCGGCCGCATCGGGACCCACGAGAGCCGCGTGCCGGCCGAGCTGGTGGCGCTGTCGCTGCGCTTGCGGGAGGCCCGCTACGCCGTCCTGGTGTACGAGCCCGGACGGCTGCCGGCCCAGGGCGCGCTGATCATCGAAGGCATCCAGCGCATCGTGGCCACGCTCAATCGCAGCACGCGCGCGGCATCGCTCTCGCTCGGCGGCGGCGACGGCGCGGCCACCGTGAACCAGGTGTTCGCCTGGCTCTCCGGCCTGCCGCTGCGCTCGCGTGCCGGGCCCTCGGGCCTGGAGCACGAACCGCTGTGCTTCGACGCCGAGCGCCTGCTGGCCGACGGCGCGGTCGACATGCTGCTGTGGGTGTCGAGCTTCGGCCCGGAGCCCGCACCGCCGCCGGCCGAGCTGCCGCGCATCGTGCTGGGCCATCCGGGCATGCGCGTGCCGGCGGCTATTGCTTCGAACGCCGGGTCGGTGTTCATCCCCGTGTCGACCCCCGGCATCGGCGCCGCCGGCCATCTGTTCCGCACCGATGGCTCGGTGCTGATGCCGCTGCGTGCGCTCTACGACGACGGCCTGCCCAGCGTCGGCGAAGTCCTGTTGCGCCTGCGGCAGGCGCTCCACGCAAGCAGGGGAGGAAAGCAATGAGCAGCTTGCGCCTGCGCGGCGGCCGCGTCATCGATCCGGCGAACGGGCGCGACGAAGTGCGCGACCTTCACGTGCGCGACGGCCGCATCGTGGACATGGCATCGCATGAAGCCGTGGCCGAGGACATCGACCTCGCCGGCTGCATCGTGATGGCCGGCGGCATCGACATGCACACCCACATCGGCGGCGGCAAGGTCAACCTGGCGCGCATGCTGCTGCCCGAGGACCACCGCGCCAATGCGAATCCCATCGCGCTGCCGGACAACGCGCTCGAACTCGCCTCCTGCGGCACCTGCACGCCCGGCACGCTGGCCACCGGCTACCGCTACGTCGAGATGGGCTACACGGCCGCCTTCGAGCCGGCCATGATGGCCTGCAACGCGCGCCACACGCACATGGAGATGGGCGACACGCCCATCCTCGACCATGGTGCCTACGTGATGCTCGGCAACGACGAGCTGTTCCTGCGCATGCTGGCCGAGCGCTGGGACTTCGAGCGCATCCGCGACTACGCGGGATGGACGATCAACGCCAGCAAGGCGATGGGCGTGAAGGTGGTCAACCCCGGCGGCATCTCGGCCTTCAAGTTCAACCAGCGCAAGCTCGACGTCGACGAGAACCATGCGCACTGGCAGGTCACGCCCAGGCAGGTGGTGCACACGCTGGCGCGTGCCCTGCGCGAGCTCGGCGTGCCGCATCCGCTGCACATCCACGGCAGCAATCTCGGCGTGGCCGGCAACATCCAGTCCACGCTGGACACCATCGCTGCGCTGGAAGGCCTGCCAGGGCACCTGACGCACATCCAGTTCCACGCCTACGGCACCGAGGGGCCGAAGAAGTTCTCCTCGGCTGCGCTGCAGCTGGCGGAGGCGGTGAATGCGCACCCGAACGTCAGCATCGATGTCGGCCAGATCATGTTCGGCCAGACCGTCACGGCCTCGGGCGACACGATGCGCCAGCATGCGCAGTCGGGCCTGGCCGATCCGCGCAAATGGATCGGCGCCGACATCGAGTGCGAGGCCGGCTGCGGCGTGGTGCCGTTCCGCTACCGCGAGCAGAGCTACGTGAATGCGCTGCAGTGGGTCATCGGCCTGGAGATCTTCCTTTTGGTCGACGATCCGTGGCGCGTGGTGCTGACCACCGACCATCCCAACGGCGGCCCCTTCACCAGCTATCCGCACCTGATCCGCCTGCTGATGGACCGCAGCTTCCGCGAAGAACAGCTGGCCAAGCTGCATCCCGAAGTCGCGGCCCAGGCGGCGCTGCGCTCGATCACGCGGGAGCTGTCGCTCTACGAGATCGCGATCATGACCCGCGCCGGTCCCGCGCGGCTGCTGGGCCTGCGCGACCGCGGCCACCTCGGGCCGGGCGCGGCGGCCGACATCGCGGTGTACCGCGAGGACGCCGACCGCGAGGCGATGTTCGCGACGCCGGCCTACGTGTTCAAGGACGGCGTCCTGGTTTCGCGCGCCGGCCGCATCGCGGCGGTGCCGGTGGGCGGCACGCACTTCGTCGCGCCCGACTACGACCGCGGCATCGAGCAGCAGCTGCGCCGGCACCTGGCGGCGCAGGGCTCCGTCAACTTCGACCACATCGCGATCGGCCACGACGAGCTGTGCCGCTGCTGCAACGGCGGCCGGCTGCTGCCGGCCGCTTGCTTCCAGGAGGCGCCGTGAGAGCGGGCGTGGAATGAGCGCCGCGCCGGGCCGCCCCAAGCAAGCTCGCACCGCAGTGCGAAGCACGAAGGTACTCCGATGACGGCTTCATCCATACGGCGCAACGGCGTCGTCATCGACGACACCTTCGCCGAGGCCTTTCCGATGAAGGCCACGCGCATCCTCGTCACGGCGCACGACATCGTCTGGGCGCGCCACGCCGCGGTGTCGGCCACCGGCTTCGCGACCTCGGTGATCGCCTGCGGCTGCGAAGCCGGCATCGAGCGCGAGCTTGGCCCCGCGGAGACGCCGGACGGCCGCCCGGGCGTGAGCGTGCTGCTGTTCTCGATGTCGGGCAAGGAACTGGCCAAGCAGCTCGAGCGCCGCGTCGGCCAGTGCGTGCTGACCTGCCCGACCACCGCGGTGTTCGCCGGCCTGCCGCCGGGCGGGCCCGGCAGCGACACGGCCGCACTGGGCAAGAACCTGCGCTTCTTCGGCGACGGCTGGCAGATCGCCAAGATGATCGATGGCGTGCGCTACTGGCGCGTGCCGGTGATGGATGGCGAGTTCGTGGCGCAGGAAGACACGCCGGTGGTGAAGGCCGTGGGCGGCGGCAACCTGCTGCTGCTGGCGCGCGATACCGATGCGGCGCTGGCCGCGGCCGAAGCCGCGGTGGCGGCGATGAAGAAGCTGCGCAATGTCGTGATGCCCTTTCCCGGCGGCGTGGTGCGTTCCGGCTCCAAGGTCGGCAGCCGCTATGCGAACCTGAGCGCCTCCACCAACGACGCCTTCTGTCCCAGCCTCGTCGGGCTGGTGGCGCACAGCGAACTGGCGGGCGGCGCGGCCCCGGAGATCGGCTGCGTGATGGAGATCGTGATCGACGGCCTCACGGAGGCCGACGTGGGCGCCGCGATGCGGGAGGGCATGCAGGCCGCCATCGCGATCGGCCCGGCCGGCGGGCTGCTGCGCATTTCCGCCGGCAACTACGGCGGCAAGCTGGGGCCTTTCCATTTCCATCTGCACAAGCTGCTCGCCGCGGGAGATGCCGAATGAGCGGATGGCGTTTCAGGCTGCGGCAGGCGCCCGCGCTGCGCGTGGATATGCAGAGCCTCACGCCGGCGGCGCTCGCGGGCTTCTCCATCGCGCAGGTCGCGCAGATCCCGCTCGGCCACGGCAACGCGACGCTCGCGCTGGCCGAGCTGTTCGACATCGCGCCGGCCGGCGAGGCGGGGAGCTTGCACTTCGAAGGAAACCTCGAGCGCTTCGACCGCATCGGCTGGCAGATGGATGGCGGGCGCATTCGCGTCGAGGGCCACGCCGGCCACTACGCGGGCGGCTGCATGCGCGCCGGCGAGCTGCGCATCGAGGGCAGCGCGGGCCTGCTGGCCGCTTGCGAAATGGCAGGAGGCATGCTGGTGGTCGAGGGCGATGTCGGCGACTTCGCCGCCAGCACCTTGCCGGGCAGCATGGATGGCATGCGCGGCGGCAGCCTCGTCGTCCATGGCCATGCCGGCGAGCGCTTCGGCGACCGCATGCGCCGCGGCACTGCGCTGGTCCATGGGGATGCCGGCGCCTTCCTGGGCTCGCGCATGGTGGCGGGCACGATCGCCGTCGGCGGCCGCGCGGGCGCGCATGCAGGGCACGGCATGCGCCGCGGCAGCGTGGTGTTCGCCGGGCCCGCTGCCGCGGCCCTGCCGACCTTCGTACCGAACCGGGCCGCGACGCCCGTGTTCTGGGCGCTGCTGGCGCGCGATCTCGCGCGCCACGGCGGCCCCTTTGCCGAGTTGCCGTCGCGGCGCATCGAGCGCCACCTGGGCGATCTCGCGGCGGACGGCAAGGGCGAACTCATCTTCGCGGGTCCGTGACCTTTTTCTCTCTTCTCGAACTCCCACTTCCCCTATGACCCATTCCTATCTTTTTCATGCGGGCGAGGCCACCGTGCTCGCGAAGGACGGCCAGTTCACCGACGCCATGCCCGAGATCCTGATCGGCTCGACCGCCGGACCGGTGGGGCAGGCCTTTGCCAACATGATGGCGCAGAGCAAGGGCCATACCGCGATGTTCGCCATCCGCGCCTGCAACCAGCTCGTGCGGCCAGCTACCATCATGGTGCCCAAGGTCACGCTGAAGGATGCGGCCAACATCGAGCTGTTCGGCGGCGTGGTGCAGAGCGCGACGGCCGATGCCGTGGTCGACTGCCTGATCGAAGGCATCATCCCGAAGGAGCAGGCCAACGACCTGTGCATCATCAGCCTGGTCTGGATCGACCCGCGCTGCGCCAAGGACGACAAGCTCGACAAGAAGGACATGTACCGCACCAACTACGAGGCGACCAAGCTCGCGGTCCGGCGCGCCCTTCGCAACGAGCCCTCGGTCGACGAGCTGATCGCCAACCGGCACCGCATCAAGCACGACATGGACGATTGGAGTTGAAGTGACCGATCCACAAGCAGCGGAATGCTTCGCGCTGCTCGACGACTGCAGCGCCACGGCGTCGCGGCCGACGAGCCGCCTGTACACCGGCTTCGTTCGCGAGCACCGGTGCATCGATCCGGCGAGCCTCGAATCGCTGTGGGCGCAGGTCGATGCCGAGCTGGGCGCGGGCCTGCACGCAGTGCTGCTGGCCGACTACGAATGGGGCGCCAAGCTGCTGCACGCCGGGAATGCGCGGCTCGCCGCCAACGACGCCTCGGCGCTGCGGGTGCTGATGTTCCGCCGCTGCGCCAGCTTGTCGGCCGACGAGGCGGGCAGCTGGTTGCAGGCGCTCGAGGCGGACGAGGCACGGGCGCAGGGCGAGCCGCTGGAAGAAGACGGCCGGCCGCGGCCCGCCGGCACCATGGACCTGGCGCCCAGCGTCGACCGCGCCGCCTTCACCGAGGCCATCGCGCGCATTCACCATGCCATCGGCGCGGGCGAAACCTACCAGGTCAATTTCACCTACCGGCTGCACGGCCGGGCCTACGGCTCACCCGTCGGCCTGTACCGGCGGCTGCGCGAGCGGCAGCCCGTCGCCTACGGCGCGCTGATCGCCTTGCCGGCGAGTGCGGAGCCGGACGAGGGCGATGTCACGCACGTGCTGTCGCGTTCGCCCGAGCTCCTCCTGCGCCACGACGCCGGTGTGCTGACGGCGCGTCCGATGAAGGGCACGGCGGCGCGCGCCGGCACGCCCGAAGGCGACAGCGAGGTCGCGCGCCTGCTCTCGATCGATGCCAAGAACCGGGCCGAGAACGTGATGATCGTGGACCTGCTGCGCAACGACATCGGCCGCGTGGCGAGCGTCGGGTCGGTGAAGGTGCCGGCGCTGTTCGCGGTCGAGCCCTATGCCACGGTGTTCCAGATGACATCCACCGTGCAGGCCGCGCTGCGTGCCGAGGTCGGCATGCCCGAGCTGTTGCGCGCCGTGTTTCCCTGCGGCTCGATCACCGGTGCGCCCAAGCACCGGACGATGGAGTGGATCGCCGAGCTGGAGAGCACGCCGCGCGGCCTCTACTGCGGCGCCATCGGCTGGGTCGATGCGCCGGCGCCGGGCGCGCGCATCGGCGACTTCTGCTTCTCGGTGGCGATCCGCACCCTCACGCTGGGTGCCGAGGCCGGCGGGCTGCGGCCGCTGCGCCTTGGTATCGGCGCCGGCATCGTGCAGGACAGCCGTGCGCCCGACGAGTTCGACGAGTGCCTGCTCAAGGCACGTTTTCTCACGGCCGCGGACCCGGGCTTCGAACTGTTCGAGACCGTGCATGCGATGCCGGGCGAAGGCATCCGGCACCTCCCGCGGCATCTTGCGCGGCTGGCGCGCAGTGCGCGCGTGCTGGGCTTCGACTTCGACCGCGACGCGGCCATCGAGGCGCTGCAGGCCGCGCTGCCGAGGCTCGCGCCGGGCCAGCCGTCGCGGCTGCGCCTGGCGCTGGCGCACGACGGCCGGCTCGGCCTCACGCATGCGCCGCTGCCGCCCTTGCCGGCGAGCGCGGCAGGGTTGCTGATCGCGCCCGAGCGGCTGCCCGATGCGAACCCGCTGGCTGCGCACAAGACCACCTTGCGCCAGCACTACGATGCGGGCGTTCGGGCCGCAGAGCGCGCCGGTGCCTTCGACAGCCTGTTCTTCACCGCCGACGGCCGCCTGGCCGAAGGCGGCCGCAGCACGCTCTTCGCACGCATCGACGGGCGCTGGTTCACGCCCCCGGTGTCCGACGGCGCGCTGCCCGGCGTGATGCGCGCCGTGCTGCTCGAGGACTCGGTGTGGGGCGCCGAGGAGCGCACGCTGCGGCTGGAGGACCTGCAGGCGGCACAGAAGCTCATCGTGTGCAATGCGCTGCGCGGCGTGCTGCCGGCCCGGCTGCAGCTGCAGATGGAGCCGCGACTGCAGCCGCAGCCGCTGATGGCCTGGGCCGCTTGACGCGCACGCGCGGCGCAGTCGGGGTCCTGCGATGAAGCTGGCACTGTTCGACCTCGACCACACGCTGATCCCCTTCGACAGCGGCATGGCCTGGACGCGCTTCCTGGTGGCGCGCGGCGTTCTGCCGCCGGATGCCGAGACGGTCTACCTGGGCTATTGCCAGCAGTACGTGGACGGTACGCTGGACATCTGCGAGCTGCATCGCGTGAGCGTCGCGCCGCTGGCGCGCTTCGGCCTGCCCGTGCTGCGGCAATGGGCGGCCGAGTTCGAGGCCGACATGGCGCCGCGCGTGCCGGAGCCGATGCGCGCGCTGGTGCGCGGGCACCAGCAGGCGGGCCATCTCTGCGCCATCGTGACCGCCACCACCGGCCTCATCGCCGAGCCCTTCGGCCGCCTGTTCGGCGTGGCCGACGTGATCTCGACGGAGGCGCTGGTGGTCGAAGGCGCGCTCGAAGGCGGGGTTGTCGGCGACCCCTGCTTCGGCGCCCACAAGCTGGCGCACGTGGACCGATGGCTGGCCGCGCGCAGCACGCGCCTCGCGGAGATGGAGCAGTCGTGGTTCTACTCCGACTCCGCCAACGACCTGCCATTGCTGAATGCCGTCACCCACCCCGTGGCCGTTGCGCCCGATGTGCGTTTGCGGGCGGAGGCCCTGCGCGCCGGCTGGCCGATTCTCGAGCGTGCGTAGAGGAGTGTGCGCGGCAGGCGCTCTTGCTCCCTCCCCCTCTGGGGGAGGGTTGGGGTGGGGGCTCTTGGGCCTTTGATTTGTACGTTGCGTTTGATTGAAGGCTGGAGCCGGGAAGTCGCCCCGGCGGGCGAGTCACTTTCTTTTGCGTCGCCAAAAGAAAGTAACCAAAGAAAAGGCGACCCCACTGTCTGCGACCCCCTTCGGGGGCAACCTGCGGTGCTCGCTTTTCGCGGGGTCCGCGCAAACTCGCCTTCGGCTCAGACAGCGCGCGGCCCTGATCCGCGAAAAGCTGTGCTCCTCGGCGCAGCCAGAGGGGAGTGGGAGCGGGGACAGCCTTCGCTTCGCTCGGCCACCAAGAACATCCAACAGCCGCAACCCAAACCACAAGGACGCGCCATGGCGCGTTGAAGTTCAAGCCCCTCTGGGCGTGCCAAGGAGCGCAGCTTCAGGCGGATAAGGGCCGCGCGCTGTCTGAGCCGAAGGCGAGTTTGCGCGGACCCCGCCTGAAGCGAGCACCGCAGGTTGCCCGCAGCGAAGCGGAGGGACACGCACAGTGGGGTCGCCTTTTCTTTGGTTACTTTCTTTTGGCGACGCAAAAGAAAGTGACTCGCCTGCCGGGGTGACCTTGCCCTTGGAATCCGTACCCCATAGCTGAGCTCATAAGTTGGCTTGCTGTGGTTGATTGGCAAGCCAGTCCTGCTCGAACTGCATTGGCTGACGTAGGCCAGCGTCGA
>NZ_JAGGNU010000066.1 GCF_018614915.1 Variovorax paradoxus
CGATGGCGCGCACCCAGGCTTGCCGCACCTGCGTCACCTGGTCCACCACCGCGCCGCTCAGCTGCACCTGCGCCTGCGCGGCCTGGCTGCGGGAAATCGACAGCCGCTGCGGCAGCAGGATCAGATCGACCAGTCCGAAGGACAGCAGGCGCCCGAGCTCGAGCTCGTCGCCCAGGCGCAGGCGCTCGAAGCTGAAGACGGGGTTCGGCAGCCGGCTCGTCTGGTTGGCCGCGGCGATGTCGGCCCAGCTCTGGGCGATCAGCGCCTGGACCGCGGGACTGTTCGCGAGCGCGAGGCGGACCGCGTCATCCCGCGACAGCGGCTTGCCGAGCAGCTCATCGGCGAGCGCCGCGCGAGCGTCTCGCTGCGCCTGGGTTCGACTCAGCTCGAGCTGCCCGCCCGTGAAGCCCGAGGCCGAGACATTCGTCTCTTTCAGCGCACCGTCGATGCCGACGGAAGCGCAGCCGGCGAGGAATGCAGCGGCGAGCGCGATCGATGCGATCTGCAGCGGCCGCCTCATGGCTTGTCCTTCGGCGGCGTCGGCATGGGTGTCGGTGTGGGCGCAGGCATCGAATGGCCGGCGTGCGGGTCGGCCTCGCCTTCCTTGGCGCCCTCCTTGGCATAAGCACGCCAGCCGCCGCGTTGGCGAACGGTCTCGTTGGCCTCTCTCCAGGGGACGGGCTTCTCGTCGACGAAGGGCTTGTAGCCTTCCATCGCCGAGCGGAATGAAAGCGATGCCGCAGCTTCGGCGGCGACACGGTCGGGCGATGCAGGCTCGGTCTGGGCGCCGGCGGCAAGAGCAGCCAGGGCGGGCAGGGCAGCCAACCATCGGGTCGGCAGGAAAGTGGACATGGGATCCTCGCGCTGTTCATGAACGGCATGCCGTCGGCGAGCCCGCGAAGGGCGTGACGACACGAGCGACGCATGCGCGTCCGCACGCCGGCAGCCGAGCTGCCGGACGCCGGACGCAATCAGGCGCGAGGAGGTTTGTGAGGAATGCGAGGCGAGACGTTCGTCATCGCGTGCAGAGGCTCGGCGAGATCGGCCTGCGGGAGGCCATGGACTCTTGGCAGATCGAGTGTCGGCATCAGTCCGACCGAGTGGCAGGCGGCGCAGGTGCCGCACTTGTGGGAGGACTTGGATGGGTCCTGCGCCGCAGGGTGATCTGCATCCACGTCGGCGTCGGCATGATGATGCGCGGCGCCCTGGGCCGGCGAGGCATGGTCGTGCTCGGCGTGGTCATGCGGCATGCCGACGGCCGATTCCGTGGCCGGCTCGGCTGCGCAAAAGGCCATGGCCGCAGCGGCGTAGCCCTGAAAGGGCAGCGCCAGCATCATCAGCCACAGCAGGATTGCGCGCAGGTCGAACATTGCTGAAATTCTAGACGGGCTGGCCGCGACTGCCGGCGAGGACTTGCTGGTTTTCCGCCAGCTCGTCGAGGATCGGGCAGTCCGGCCGGTGATCGCCCTGGCAGCACTCGGCCAGGCCTTCGAGGGTGCGCTTCATGGCTTCCATTTCGTCGATGCGCCGGCGCAGGTCGTCCGCGTGGGCCAGCGCGATGCGCTTCACGTCCGCGCTCGCGCGGCGCTTGTTCTGCCACAGCTTCAGGAGCTCGGCGATCTCGGCCATGCTGAAGCCGAGATCGCGTGCGCGCCGGATGAAGCGCAGCGTGTGCACGTCGTTGGCGGTGTACTGCCGGTAGCCCGCGTCGGTGCGGCCCACCTTGGGCACCAGGCCGAGCGACTCGTAGTGCCGCACCATCTTGGCCGAGACGCCGGAGCGCGCCGATGCCTCGCCGATATTGAAGGGCTCCATGCCGTGCACTGCCTTGCTGCTCATCGCGCGCCTCCTTTCCAGCGCCGCAGCAGCAGCGCGTTGCTCACCACGCTCACGCTGCTGAAGGCCATCGCCGCGCCGGCGATCACCGGGCTCAGCAGGCCGAAGGCCGCCAGCGGGATGCCGACCACGTTGTAGACGAAGGCCCAGAAAAGGTTCTGCCGGATCTTGGCGTAGGTGCGGCGCGAGATGTCGATCGCGTCGCTCACCAAGGCCGGGTCGCCGCGCATCAGCGTGATGCCGGCGGCATGCATCGCGACGTCGGTGCCGCTGGACATCGCGATGCCGACATCAGCCGCGGCCAGTGCCGGCGCATCGTTGATGCCGTCGCCCACCATCGCGACGCGCTGGCCCTCGGCTCGGAGCTGCGCGACCACCGCGGCCTTGTCTTCGGGCAGCACCTCGGCACGGACGGTGTCGATCTTCAGCAGCTTCGCCACCGCCTCGGCGCTGCCGCGGTTGTCGCCGGTGACGAGCGCGGTGCGGATGCCTTGCGCGTGCAGCTGCGCGATGGCTGCTGCGGCAGTGGCCTTGGGCGCATCGCCGAAGGCCAGAAGGCCGATCAGCGTCGGCGGGCCGCTCAGGTCGGCCAGCCAGGACACGGTGCGGCCTTCGGCCTGCAGCTGCGACGCGCGTGCCTCGAGCGTGCCCAGCGGCACCGAGAGCTCGCGCATGAAGCGCGTGCTGCCCAGGCGCAGCGCGCGGCCCTCGACCGTGGCCGCCATGCCGCGGCCGGCGACGGCGCGCAGTTCGCCGGCGCGCTTCAGGTCGAGGCCGCTCTGCTGCGCTCGCGCGAGCACTGCCCGGGCCAGCGGATGCTCGCTGCCCGATTGGATGGCCGCGCTCGCGCGCAGCAAGGCGGCGTGGTCGCCGTCCACCGCTTCGAGGGCCACCAGTTCCGGCCGCCCTTCGGTCAGCGTGCCCGTCTTGTCGAAGGCGACGACCTTCACGCTGTGCGCCACCTCGAGCGCCTCGGCGTCCTTGATCAGCACGCCATGGCGCGCGGCCACGCCGGTGCCGGCCATGATCGCGGTCGGCGTGGCCAGGCCCAGCGCGCAGGGGCAGGCGATCACGAGCACGGCCACCGCGTTGAGGATCGCGGCTTCCCAGTCGCCGGTGGCGAAGCCCCAGCCGAGCACGGTCAGGAGCGCGATGCCGATGACGACGGGCACGAACACGCCGCTGACCCGGTCGACCAGGCGCTGGATCGGCGCCTTCTTCGCCTGCGCCGATTCGACCAGCCGCACGATGCGCGCGAGCGTCGATTCCGCGCCCACGGCGGTGGTCCGGACCACCAGCAGGCCCTGGCCGTTGACGGCCCCGCCGGTGACCGGCTCACCCGCCTGCCTGGCGACGGGCAGGCTCTCGCCGGTGATCAGCGATTCGTCGATGTCGCTCGTGCCCTCGACCACGAGGCCGTCGACCGGAATGCGCTCGCCGGGCCGCACGACCACCAGGTCGCCGACCTCGACCTGCCCGAGTGCGAGCTCCTGCTCGATGCCATTGCGGCGCACGCGGGCGCGCTCGGGGCGCAGCGCGTTCAAGGCGCGGATCGCCTCGGTGGTCTGGCGCTTGGCGCGCGTCTCGAGCCATTTGCCCAGGAGCACCAGCGTGATCACCACCGCCGAAGCCTCGAAGTAAAGATGCGGCGGCATGCCGTGGCCGGCGTGCGCGTAGAGCAGGTAGACGCTCAGGCCGTAGCCCGCGCTGGTGCCGAGCGCGACCAGCAAGTCCATGTTGCCGCTGCCGGCCTTCAGGGCCTTCCATCCGGCGCGGTAGAAACGCGCCCCGAGCCAGAACTGCACGGGCGTCGCCAACGCGAGCTGCAGCCAGCCGTCGAGCATCCATGTCCTGCCGAACAGCAGGCCGAGCATCGGCAGCATGAGCGGCGCCGAGAGCAGGGCCGCTGCGGCGACCGGCAACGCCTCGGGCCAGCGGCGGGCTGCCGCGTGGGGCGCAGCGGGGGCTTCTTCCCCGACTTCGTGCGCGGCATAGCCCGCCTTCTGCACCGCGGCGATCAGGCTTTGCACATCGAGCCTCCGGTCGGCGAGCTCGACCTTGGCCTTCTCGGTGGCCAGGTTCACCGTCGCGGACGCCACGCCCGGCACCTTGGCCAGCGCCTTCTCGACGCGCGAGACGCAGGATGCGCAAGTCATTCCTTCGATCTGCAGGCTTGCCACGCTGTCGCTCATCAAACTTTCCTGTCCTCTGTTGTCGGTCGCAAGAAGTCTCAACCTTCCCATGATGGGAGAGTCAAATGATCTCACGGCACAACCTTGTTCCGCGCACGGTCTACGGGGTTTTCCCGGCGGCGGTCTTGAACTCGTTGATGCAAAGTAGTTAGTCGAAAGTACTAGGCGCGAAGAGAGCGAGCCGGGGAGATTCACGATGAGACATTTCAGCATGGGGGGCGTGCCGTCTTCCGCAACCTACCGCGTGTGGGCAGACGACCCTGAGCGCTTTTCGACACACAGGATTGCTACCCTGCATCACAACTTGTACCAGCATCCTCTGTTCCAGCTGCCCGAACTCGCGAAGCTCGCCAAGGAACTCGTGCCTTTCAGTCAGTGCCGGTTCATGAGGCAGGACGTCACCCCGGCTTGCAAGATCGCACACGACAGCCTGCATCCTGACGGGCGCAGCATCGAAGAATGCTTCGAGCGCATCGAGGACCTGAATTCGTGGCTGGCCCTCTACAACATCGAGGTCATTCCGCGCTACCAGGCCTTGCTCTTCGAGATCGTCGACACCATGCGCGCAGGCATCGAGCGCGAGCAGCCCGACATCTTCCGGGTGAACGGGTTCGTCTTCATCACGGTGCCGCCGTCGGTGACGCCTTTTCACATCGATCGCGAGAACAACCTGTGGCTGCAACTGCGCGGGCGCAAGACCCTGAACGTGTGGGAGCCCACGGACCGCAGCATCGTGCCGGCCGAGGCGGTGGAGGATTTCATCGTCACCCAATCGCTCAGAAAGGTGTGCTTCAAGGAGGAGTTCCGATCGCGCAGCCACGAGTTCCAGGCCCGTCCGGGCGACGGCGTCTATTTCCCGAGCACCTCGCCGCACATGACGAGTTCCGATACCGCCTGGACGTCTCCGGGCGATCGCGTGTCGATCTCGGTCGGCGTGACCTTCTACACCTCGGCCACGCGCAGGGCGGCGCGCGCCCACCAGGTGAATCGCGTCCTGCGCCGATGCGGCCTGTCGCCCGCCTACCCCGGCGATTCACCCGCCGTGGACGCACTCAAGGCGCCGGCAGGCAGGCTGATCGGGGCGGCGCGGGCCGCGATCGTCCGCAGGGTCGGGGCGGCCGCGCGTTTCAAGCTGCCGACCGCGCCGCCGCCGGGCTCCTACTGAGTGAACGCGACGCCTCAGCGGCGCGCCGTTTCCCGCCGCGTGACCGGCGGCGCATGGTTGCCCCAGGAACCGCGGATGTAGGTGAGCACGGCGGCGATGCCGTCGTCGTCGAGCACATGGCCGAAGGGCGGCATGCCGTAGGGCCGCGGATTACCGGCAGTGGAGGGCAGGAAGCCGCCATGGCGAACCATCTGCACCAGGTTGGTTGTCGAGTCCATGCGAACGGCGCGGCTGCCTGCCAGCGGCGGATAGGCGCCCTCGGCGCCTTGCCCCGCATCGCCGTGGCAGTAGGCGCAGCGCTGGTCGTAGATCTGCGCGCCGCGCGCCATCACGCGGTCGTCGCGGTGCGTGGGCACTGCCGTCGCCGCCGCGGCAGGCTCGCGCTCCGGCAGCTGCTTGAGGAACACCGCCATCGCATGCAGGTCGGCGTCGCTCAGGTGCTGTGTGCTGCGGTACACCACGTCGGCCATCGGCCCCATGACCGAGCCGCGCGGCGACGTGCCGTTCTTCAGCAAGCCGGCCACGTGCCGCGTGTCCCAGTCGGCCACGCCGGCCTCGCGCCTCGAGGTCAGCGAAGGCGCATACCAGTTCTCGACCGGGCCGCCCGAGAGGCCCAGCTTCTCCTCGGTGGCGCCCAGCACGTTGCGCGTGCCGTGGCAGGCGATGCAGTGGCCCAGGCCGTCGACCAGGTAGGCGCCGCGGTTCCATTCGGCCGGCTTGGCCGGATCGGGAACGAAGCTGCCCGGCGAGAAGAAGAGCGCGCGCCACACCGCGAGCGCGGCCTGGGTGTCGTAGGGGAAGCGCAGCTTGTGCGGCGTGTTCGGCGCCGGCGCGGGCGGCACGGTCTGCAGGTAGGCATAGATCGCATCCGAGTCCTCGCGCGTCACGCGCGTGAAGCTCGGGTAGGGAAAGGCCGGGTACAGCAGGCGACCGTCCTTCGAGCGCCCGTTGTGCATGGCGCGCCAGAAATGCGCCGCGCTCCAGCGGCCGATGCCGGCGCCTTGGTCGGGCGTGAGGTTGCTTGCGTACACGGTGCCGAAGGGCGTGTCGATGCCTACTCCGCCGGCATAGGGTGCGCCGCCGCGCGCCGTGTGGCAGCCGGCGCAGTTGCCGGCCAGCGCGAGGTAGCGGCCGCGTTCGACCTGGGCCGGCGTGGCGCTGAAGACGGCCGGCGCGTCGGGCAGCTTGTCTTCGCCGCGCAGGTTCAGCGCGGCCAGTGCGAGCGCGGCCAGTGCCAGCAGCAGGAGGAGAAGCAGAAGGGCGTACAGGACGCGTCGCATCGGCCTAGTTCCCCATGGCGCTGCACGGCATCGGCAACGGGCCCGGCAGCGCCGCCGCCGGCTTGGGATCGGCCGGCATCGGCTGCAGCGCCAGCCAGGCGGCGACCGCATTGACGTCCGCCGTCGTGAGCTTGCGTCCGACCTCGGCCATGCAGTCGGGCGGCAAGGCATGGCGGCCCGCGCTCAGCCAGTCGCCGAGCTGAGAGGCGATGTAGAGCCGCGGCAGGCCGACCAGCGCGGGAATGCCCGGCTGCACGCCGGTGAGCGCCTGCCCGTGGCATTGCGCACAGGCCGGAATGCCGCGCGCGGCATCACCTTGGAACACCAGGGCCTTGCCGCGCTGCAGGGTCTGTTGCGATGCGTCGCTGGTGGTGGCGGGGCGCGGGTAGGGCAGGTCGAGCCCGGCGAAGTAGTGCGCCATCTCGCGCAGATAGGCGTCCGACAGGTGGCGGACCATGTGCACCATGTCGCTGTTGTGGCGCCGGCCGTCGCGAAAGCTCAGCAACTGGTTGTAGAGGTAGCCCTCAGGCTTGCCGGCCAGCCGCGGGAAATAGCCCGCATTGGTGCTGGCGCCTTCGCGGCCGTGGCAGGCAATGCAGGCTGCCGCGCGCTGCTCGATGGTGTCGGGGACACGGGTGGGCGTTGCGGCGGCCGCAGGGGCCAGCGTCGCAAGGCCCCAGGCGGCGAAGAGCGCGCATCGCCAGTAGCGTTGGATTTTCATGGGTGGCCTGAATTCTCTGCGCATCCGTCGGCCGAGGACAGGCGCAGTGGGCGCGCCGGCAACCGGATCAGTTTGCAGGCACGGCGCGCTAAAGTGCCTGCATGCGCATCCATATTTCGCAGATGGGCGGCTGGCAGCGCCTGCTCTGCGGCGCCGCGATCGGTCTCGCGGTCGGCCTTCTGCCCTGGCCGCTGGACGGCGTCGCGCGGGGTCTTCTGGGCTGGTGCGTCGGCGCGGCCGTGTACCTGCTGCCGGCCTGGTGGCTGGCCGAGACCTCGGATACCGAGAGCACGCGAGCGCGCGCACAGGCACTGGACCAGCCCAGCGTGCTGATCCTCGCGAGCATGTTGAGCGTGGTCGGCGCCAGCGTGGTGGCAATCGCGATGCTGCTGCAGCAGGTCAGGCAGCTTGGCGGCGGAGAGCGCGCCGGCCACATCGCGCTCGGGCTGCTGGCGTTGGCGGGCTCCTGGCTGATGATCCACACGATCTACGGCTTCCACTACGCGCACCGCTACTACCAGGAGGAACGCGAGGGAAACGAGCAGGGGCCGGGACTCGAGTTTCCAGGCAAGCTGGACCCGGACTATTTCGATTTCCTCTACTACGCCTTCGTGGTCGGCATGACTTCGCAGGTGTCGGATGTGCAGGTCACCTCGCGCGAGATGCGGCGCATCACGCTCGTGCACAGCGTGCTCTCCTTCGCCTTCAACATGCTGGCGCTCGCGCTGTCCATCAACGTGGTGGCAGGGGTGATGCAGTAGGGGCGGCCGATCCTCCGATGCGGTTCGCACGTACCTCCAGGCCAGGCGTCACTGCGGTCGCCGCTGTGGCCCGCGAGAGACGCTCGCTCCAGCGGTGGACCGGCAGCTGGCGAAAGACTAGCTGCGCGAGCGCAATTCAAGGTTGTTCCACAGTGGCGTCAGACGCGAGCGCTCCGCTTCAAAGCGCGCATGCAGGCGCTCCTTCTCGCTCTCCTGCGCGGCGATGAAACGGTCTTGCGCATCCAAGCGACGCCGGTTGTCCTCGACCCGCAGGCGCAATGCGTCCGGAGCCCGAGAAGGATTGCCCTTGTAGAACTCGAGCTGCTCCTCGAGCTTGCCGCCCTCGCTCGCCAGATTCCGCAGATGCTGCCGGGCAATCCGGAGGATGGCGTCCAACGAAGCAAATGTTTCGGTGCACTCGCGCTGGTGCGCGGCTGGATTGGGATAGCGCACCAGAAGCGCCCGCTCGCGACGTTGCTCTTCCGAGCGCCGCGCTGCAGTGAACTGGGAGCTGCGCTCCTGCTCCTCGCGCTCCGCGCGCTCTACGGCACTGTAGGTCGGCTCGATCTGTCGCAAGACGCCACCGGTGCGGCGCAGTTCGCGCTGCTCGCGGTCGGCACATTCGGGAATCGGACGATCAGCGGTCAGGGTTCGACCCTGCGCATCCTTGTTGAATACTTTTGTATTGTTTATTGCGCGCGCAAGCGCTAAGCTGCGCGCACGTCGGATGACGATAAAAAAGGAGGAACGATGACCAGCGTTCCATCGCCGCGCGCCTTGCGCGGGCTTGCTTGTGCGCCCCTGGTGTTTCTGGCCTGGTACGGCGGTGACGGAGGAGGCGGCGGCAGAGCGCAGGGCGCCACCCCGGCGCTGGCGGACACGTCCGCATCGAGCAACAGGCCGGCGCCACCAGACGGACAGCCGGCGGTCCTGACCAGTCCGCCTCCCGGCACCAAGTTCGGCAGCCGCAGCGCGACCTTCGTCTGGACCCACACCGGCGCCAACCAGTACGGCTTCGCGATCCAGTCGACCTCCTCGGCGACACCCGTGGTGGACACAGTGACCAGCGCGACCACGCTGACGGTGACAAACCTGCCCACGGACGGCGCGGGACTCGTGGTCCGGCTGCGCTCCCGATTCAAGGGAAAGTGGCTGCCGGCCAACGAGTACCTCTTCACGGCAGCCGGGTACACCGCAGCGCAGTCCACCGCGGCCGCCAAGCCCTGGTCCGATCCGATCGCACTGCCGCTGGTGCCCGCCTCGGCCGCCAACCTGCCGGACGGCAAGCTGCTGCTGTGGGCGGCCCGCTCGCCCACCAGCTTCAGCACGAGCAGCAGCGAGGCCTACACCTACACCTCGGTGTTCGACCCCACCACGCGAACGTCCAGCCCCCTGACGGTCACGGCCACGGGCCACCAGATGTTCTGCCCCGGCCTCAGCATGCTGGCCGACGGCAGCGTGCTGGTCAGCGGCGGCAGCGACGCGGCGAAGACCTCGATCTACGACCCCGCGCTGGGCGGCTGGGTGACGGGTGCGCAGCTCGGGATCGCACGTGCCTACCAGTCCAGCACGACGATGTCCGACGGCTCCGTATTCACGGTCGGCGGTTCGTGGAACGGCGGGCTCGGTGGCAAGTATGGCGAGGTGTGGTCGGCCAGCACCAGGACCTGGCGCACGCTGTCCGGCGTACCGGCCAACATGCCCGACGCGAGCAATGTCTCCAACCCGCCGCTGGCCGGCCCGGACGCGGCCGGGGTGTACCGGGGCGACAACCACATGTGGCTGTTCGGCGCCGCCGACGGCTGGGTGTTCCACGCCGGTCCCGCTGCCGCGATGCATTGGATCGACACGCGCGGCAGCGGCGCCATCCTGCAGGCAGGCCCGCGCAGCGACGACCCCTATGCCATGACCGCCAGCGCCGTGATGTACGACATCGGCAGGATCCTCAAGCTCGGCGGCGCGCCGAACCACGACAGCGGCAACGCGTTCAAGACCGCGTACATCATCGACATCAGGGCTGGCGCGCCGACGCCGCCCACGGTGCGCAAGGTTTCGCCCATGGCCTATGGCCGCACCTTCGTCAACAGCGTGGTGCTGCCCAACGGCGAGGTGTTCGTGATGGGCGGCCAGACGCAGCCCGTGCCCTTCTCCGACTCCTACAGCGTGCTGGCTGCCGAGCTGTGGAGCCCGGTGCTCGAGAGCTTCATCACCGTGCCGCCGATGCAGAGACCGCGCAACTACCACAGCATTGCCTTGCTGCTGCCGGACGGACGCGTGCTGGCGGGCGGCGGCGGGCTGTGCGCCTGCCCGGCCGACCACCCGGACGCGGAGATCTACACACCACCCTACCTGCTGGCGCCCGACGGTTCGCCAGCGTCCCGTCCGACCATCACGGCCGCGCCGGCCACCGCCACGTGGGGCAGCCAGATCGCGGTGGCCACCGACCGGGCGGCGGCCAGCTTTGCACTGGTGCGCATGGCGTCGGCCACTCACTCGGTCAACACCGACCAGCGTCGCATCCCGCTCTCCTACACCGGCACGGCAGGCAACTACCAGTTGGGCATTCCGGCCGATCGCGGCGTGGTGCTGCCGGGCAACTACATGCTGTTCGCGCTGGACGGCAGCGGCGTGCCGAGCGTGGCGCGCACCATCAACATCCGGTAGTGGCCGGCACGCTTCGCAAGCTGAGGCTCCCGATGACGCTGGCGCTGGCGCTCGTAACCGCACTGGCCGCGGGCCCGGCGTCGCGCGGTGGGCCTGAACCCGCCGTGCCCGCTTCGGTGGCGCGGGGGGCGCGCCTGTTCGATGGCACCGAGCCGCTCGCCGGCACGTTGTCCGGCCACAGCGCGCCGCTGCCGGTCGCAGCGACGCGCTGCATCCAGTGCCACACTGGCCCCGGCAAGTCCGCCGCCGCGGTCTCCGACTTCGCGCCGCCGCTGGACCGGCGCCAGCTGCGCGAAGCCCGCCCGCGCCGCGGCGGCCCGCCCGTCGCGTACGAGCAGGCGTCCTTCTGCCGCACGCTGCGCACCGGCGTCGATCCGGTGCACATCGTGCTGCCCCGGGCCATGCCGCGCTTCGATGCCGACGATGGCCAGTGCGCGGCCTTGTGGGACTACCTGACGCAGACTGCCCCCGAATGAACGCGCGTGGCCTTCTCATTCCCTTCCGGGTTACATCGCTCGGGCGCCGGCGCCTGCTTGCCGCCGGTGCGCTGGCGTGGCTGGGGGTGGCGCCGGCCGCCCGTGCGAACGCCGGCGTCGGCCCGGTGATGCCGGCCGCGATGGCCCCGGCCTTGCCGCTGCGGCGCCACGACGGCGCCGCGCCGATGCTCGCGGCGCAGCTGCGCGGCGGCCCGACCGCCGTTCAATTGATGTTCACTGGCTGCAGCACGGTCTGCCCGATCCAGGGGGCCTTGTTCTCGACCTTGCAGGCGGCATTGCGGGCCGAGCGCGATACGGCGGCGCGCCTGCTGTCGCTGAGCATCGACCCGCTGGCCGACGACCCCGCCGCCCTGCGCGCCTGGCTGCGGCGCTTCGGCGCCGGGCCCACATGGAGCGCGGCGGCGCCTGCCCCCGAGGCGCTCGACCCGATGCTCTCCCTGTTCACGGGAGGCGCGGCCGCGGGCGACCGCCATACCGGCCAGGTCTATCTGTTCGATCGCCACGCCCGGCTGGTCTGGCGTACCAGCGAGCTGCCGCCGGCCGCCGAGGTCATGGCCGTGCTACGGCAGCTTGGCTAGCCGGATGCAGCGGCTGCACAGAGTCGAACTGCATCCACCGGTAGGCCATTCGATGTATAGAAGATGGTCGCTTTTAAGCGTAGAACAATGCCGCCCGATGGGCCTGCGTGCCTGTTGTTCGCGTTCTCGAAGTGAGCACCGTGGCCCTGATTTTACTTCCCCTTGGCAGGGGGTGAAAGGAAATCCCATGAGCAAGGCAATCGGTCAAGCTGTGCTTTGCGCTGCCACCGCAGCAGCGTCAATGATGCTGGGCTCGGCATGGGCCCACGAGCCCGGCCGCATGACGGGCGGTGGGAGCTTTTTCTGTCCCTACCTCACCGGAAACCAACGAGTGACGCATGGTTTCGAGCTGCATTGCAAGCTCGACGGAGTCGACGTATCGGAGCCGAACAATCTGGAAATCAACTTCTCGGGAGGCGACAACTTCCATCTGACCACGTTGACGGCGGCCCTTTGCACTGACACCCAAGCGATCGAGCAACCCCCGTCGGCAGGGTTCGACACATTCGAAGGCGCGGGAACAGGCACCTTCAATGGTCAAGCCGCAGCCATCACGTTCACCTTCACCGACGGCGGAGAGCCGGGCACCAAGGACACCGCCGTGATCAAGATCACGGTGGGGGGAAGCACCGTGATCGATTGCCCGTCCTCGCCGAGTTCGTTCCTGACCTTCGGCAACCATCAGGCGCACCGGGCGACCGGCAACAAGCCGTAGCCGCTTCGACACCCCCGGAGCCTCTGTCGTGCCGCAAGACAAGCGTAGAGCAGGCCTGGCGCTGACAGGCGTTTGCCTGGCCGCGCTGGCCGCGACCGGGGGTGCGTCGCTGTTCGCCGCCGAACGGGACGGCGCGTCTTTCATGCAGGCCCACGCGAGGGAGCAGCCCGCCGCCGGCGGAACCCAGGGCAACGACCCCGGATCGGCAAGCCTCGGCGGCGCGCTCTACAGCCCGTTCAGCACTGCGGAGATGGTTGCGGAACGACCTGGCGCCACACACGTCACGCCGACACGACACAAGGAGGACGAAGCAAGGCCCGGCCTGGCCATGACGGCTGTCACCGCCTTCGTCGCTGCAGGGTTCCTCGTCGCCCTCGTCCGTGCACTGATCGAGCTTTGAGACCTGCACCGTTTCATGGGCGGCCCTCGAGCAGGCGGTTCATTTCCTCTGCCCACCGGGAATTGCACCGCCACAGCGGCTGCAGCGCGTCGGCAGACGTTGCCGCCACGTCCGACCACTGCCGCAACCATCGAGCTGCCATCTCGGCGCGGCCCAGTGAAGCGTTTGCCGCGGCCGCAGTGCGCATCGCAGGACGCCAGGCCGGCCGAATCTTGAGCGCGGCGACGGCGCACTGGAGCGCGTCCTCGGCCTTGCCATTGAACAGGAAGGCGAGCGCGAGCACGTTGTACCAGACGAAGTTCTGCGGGTCGTAGCGGTTCAAGCGCAGGCCGCGTTCGAGCGACCGCACTGCGAGGGCGGCATCGCCCGAATACAGGGCCGCCATGCCGTGCACCAAGTGGCCGAGCGCGAAGCTGGGGCTCAGCTCGACGGCCTTCTCCGCGCTTCGCAGCGCGAGCGCAAACTCGTCCGCGTAGACATCCACGATCGCCAGCGCATAGTGCGTGTAGGGATTCTTCTCGTCGAGCTGCACGGCTTCGAGCGCGGCGGCGTGGCCCTCGCGAAGGTCGAGCGCTGGGTCCTCGCTCCATCCGTAGGCGACGAGCCCGGCATTCACGCGCCCGAGCCACAGGCGCGCCTCGGTGAGCTCGGCGTCGATGAGGCGAGCCTGCCGGAACAGCTCTCTCGCCTTCAAGTGGGTGGGCTTCGTGACATGGTGGAACAGCCAGGAGCCTTGGGCCACGAGGTCCCACCCGGCCACGCTGCCGGTGCGCCTGCCCGCCGCCCGGCTACCCGTGTTCTTGAGCAACTCAGGCTCGATGGCACCGGCCACCCGCTGTGCGATGGCATCCTGCACCTCGAACATGTCGGCATCGGCGAAGTCGTATCGATCCGCCCATAGGCAGCTGCCGCTCGACGCCTCGACCAGCTGCGCCGAGATGCGAACGCGCGCGCCCGACTTGCGCACAGAGCCCTCCAGTAGGTAGCGCACGCCCAACTCGGCAGCGGCCGTGCGGCCGTCCACGGGCTTGAGCTTGTAGACGTGGCTTGCATTGCGGCCGGTGACCGAGAACCAGCGAAAGCGCGTGAGCGCAGTGATGAGTGCCTCGGTCACGCCGTCGGCGAGATATTCCTGCGCGGGGTCGTCGCCCAGGTGGGTGAAGGGCAGCACGGCGATGCTGGGCCGGCCGCCGTGGTCGGGCTCGCCATGCAGCAGTGGCGCGAGCTGCGTGTCCTCTGCCGCCGCGCCGCCGGACAGCCGGTAGCCAAACCGCGGTACCGTGACGATCCACTCTGCGCCGTCGGGCTGAGACGCGCCGAGCAGCTTGCGCAAGGCAGTGACCTGCACAGACAGGTTGCTGTCCTCGACCACCAGTCCGGGCCATGCCGAGCGCATCAACTCGGCCTTGGACACCGGCTCGCCACCCGAATCGAGCAACGCCTGCAGGATGCGCAAGCCGCGCTGGCCTACGGCGACGGCCACGCCGTCGCGCGTGAGCGGTCACCCTGCCCGCGGGCGAGCGCACGAAGGCCCACGTGCATGAGATCCACGAGTCGGCGCACTACATGCTCAGCGGCGAGGAAGTGGAGCTGTGGACCGGCCCGCAACTGCAGCAGCGCGACGTGGCGCGGCCCGGCGACTACCTGTTCGTACCGGCCGGCATGCCGCACGTTGCGGTGAACCGCGGCCGCACACCGGCCGTGTTCGTCGGTGCGCGCAACGAGCCGACGGCACAGGAATCCGTGCTGCTGCTCCCCGAGCTCGATGCGCTGGTGCCTTGACCCCGTCATCTTCAGGAGATAAGCATGGCAAAGATCGAAGCCAGGATCGCCGCGATGGGCTTGGTGCTGCCGCAAGCGCTGCGAAGCCCGCCCGCACTGAGACTGCCTTTTGAATGGGTGCGCCTACGCCGCGCGCGTGCCTTCGTGTCCGGACATGTGCCCGTGGAGGCGGACGGGCAGCTCGCCAGGCCACTTGGCAAGGTGGGCTCCGAGGTCTCGCCCGAGCAGGGCTATGCCGCGGCACGCCTGGTCGCGCTGGCGCACCTGGCGAGCCTGCAGCGCGCCCTCGGCGACCTGGACCGCATCACTGCGTGGCTGCGGGTGTTCGCGATGGTGAACGTGGCACCCGGCTTCTACGAAACGCCGCGCGTCACCAACGGCTACTCCGACCTGATTCTCGAGCTCTTCGGTCCCGAGGTCGGCGCCCATGCGCGTTCATCGATCGGAATGGTCATCCCAATGAACGCACCGGTGAACTGCGAGGCGGAGGTCGAGATCGATGGCGGCGAGCGCTGACGGACCAGGAGATCGCGCAACGGCGGAGGCGCCGCGGATAGTTCGCATCGCGCGTGGCTCCCGCGGGGAGCTCACTACACTGGTCCGGATTGGCCACCCTCCGCAAGCGCATCGCGTGCCTGACCTCCTTACTTCCTATTTCCGCGCTGGCGACGTCATCCGCAGTCGAAGCGTGAGTGATGTCGTGCTGTCAGGCACGCTCGATGTGCCGGCGCCTCCCGCACGCCTGATTTCAGATTGGGAAAGGGAGATATCTTCGCGGCGGCTGGCCCTGGAACCAGGAGATGTCGAGGCATTGCCGCTGGCGCGAGCACGTGCGCGCTGGCCGGACTACAGGCACTGCGTGCAGGCGCTTTCCGATTGGACGCGCACGCTCGGATTGCCTGAGGTGCTTGCCTCCAGTGACGTAGCCCTCATGGCCTGCCGCGGCGCGAGGTACCACCATGACGGAGCGCTCTACGGGGGCGCCGCCTTTTGCAATCTTTTCCTGAGCGAGGATCGGGGTCTGGACTTGCACTTTCCCTCTGCGGGTCATCGAATCCCGCTGACCCGCGGTACGGCCGTGATATTCGACACCGGCCAGCCGCACGCCGTCATTCAACGTCGCAGCGGCGGGTTCAATGTGGCCGACTTCGCGCCCGACCAGGATTGCACCCAAGTATTCCTGAGCTGGGAGCTTCCCATCGAGGATGCCCATGTCGGGCGGGCACTTCGGGTCGCCTTCGACGTCGACCCATCGAACGCCTCGCAACTGAGTGAAGAGCAGGTCTGGCTGAACGGCGCGCGGGCCACTGTGTGCCCGCATTCTGGTCGGTGGTGCGGGGCCGATTGACGCGCCAACTCTCTGCTTCATGGTGAGGCTCCTTCACGCAACAACGCCATCGAATAGCTGTCGCTGTACTCGCCATCGACCCGGAATGCGCGGCGCATGAGTCCTTCGACTTCGAAGCCGAAGCGTTCGTACAGTGCCTTGGCGTTCGCATTGTCCACGCGCACGTCGAGCTCGATGCGCGTCAGGCCTTGGGTCCATGCCGCTGCGATGGCGGCCCGCATCAGCTTGGCGCCGATGCCCAGATGCCGCGCTGCCGGAATCAGGCCGATGCCCAGGGTTCCCACGTGCGACCTGGCCTGGCCGTGGGTCGGCAGCACGTCGCACCAGCCGACGACCTGCCCGTCCAGCAGGGCGACGAAGTGGCACATGCCATTGGCGATGATGGAGCGATAGAAGGCGAACGCCTCTTCCTTCGGCGGCGCCTGCGTGAAGGCGAGATATCGCTTCTCGCGTGCGACGGTGTCGAGCGCGGCGCGCAGGCCTTCGAAATGCACTTCGGAAATGCGTTCGATCGACAGATTCATGAGACAGGCATCAGGCCGCTGCGCGCTGGCGGCGTCCCAGCTTGACCAGGCCGGTCGACAAGGCCACGCCGCAGACGATCACCGCCGCGCAGAGCAGCATCCACTGCGTGATCTGCTCGCCGAGGAAGACCGCGCCGTAGAACAGCGCGAACACCGGCACCAGGAAAGTCACGGTCAGCGCGCGCGCCGGTCCGGCGCTCTCGATCAGGCGGAAGAACAGGATGTAGGCCAGGCCGGTGCAGGCCGTGCCGACGGCGATCAGCGCGAGCCACGCCTTCAGGCTCGGCATCTGCGCTGGCCAGAGCCACAGTGCCGGCAATGCCAGTGCGAGCGTGGCGCCGATCTGGCTGCCAGTTGCAGTGGCCAGCGCGGGAACGCCGGACAGGTGCTTGCGCGTCAGGCTGGCCGCGAAGGCGTAGCAGATGCAGGCCGCGAGACAGGCGCCGATGGCCCACAGCGCCGACGCTTCGTCGGCACCCGAATGAAAGCCCGCGCTGCGGCCGGCCAGCATCGCGACGCCGGCGAAGCCGATCACCAGGCCGAGGATGCGCGAGCGGTCGGGCCGGTCGCCGAACCAGGCCCATGCCACGAGCGCGCCGAACATCGGCACCGTGGCGTTGAGCACCGCCGCGAGGCCGCTGTTGATGGTCAGCAGCGCGAAGGCGAAGAAGGCGAAGGGCAGCCCGGAATTGATGATGCCGATGCCGAGCGCCGGTTTCCAGTACTGCCTGAAACTCGACCACTGGCCGCCCATCAGCAGCAGCGGCAGCAGGAAGAGCGTGGCGATCGCGACGCGCACGGCGGCCGTCGGCAACGCGCCGAACTCGGCGGCACCGATGCGCATGAACAGGAAGGACGCGCCCCACAGCATGCCGAGCAGCGCGAGGTCGACGAGCCAGCGCCGGTTGGCCGGACGCGCTGCCGGTGTCTTTGCAGCGGGCGGCGAGGTGCTTGCCTCTGCCGGGCACTCGCCCTCGCTCACAGCACACCTTCCAGTTCGAGCAGCGCGCTCTTGCGTTCGAGCCCGCCCGCATAGCCGGTCAGCGAGCCGTCGGTGCCCAGCACGCGGTGGCAAGGCACGATCACGCTGATCGGGTTGCGGCCCACGGCGGCGCCCACCGCGCGCACGGCGGCCGGCTTGCCGATACCGGCGCTCAAGGCGCCGTAGCTGGTGGTGCGGCCTGAGGGTATGGCGAGCAGGGCCTGCCATACCGCTTGCTGGAAATCGGTGCCGTGCGAGAGGTCGAGCGGCAGGTCGAAGTGCTGGCGCCTGCCGGCAAAGTAGTCGGCCAGCTGCGCGGCCGCTTGACGCAGCACGGCATGCGCCGCATCGGCCTGCCAACCGCTGGTGTCGGGCCAGTGGCGCTGGCGGTCGAACCAGGCGCCGGCGAGGCCTTCGTCGGTGGCGGCCAGCGTGATGCGGCCGAGCGGGCTCTCGATGTGGGTGCTGCGAATGGTGGTGCTCTTGAACTTCATGGCTGTTCGGAAGGAAGGGCTGCCGCCGCATCGACAGCGGCGGCGGAAACCGGTGAGGAACTGTGCCACGCGCGCAGCACCGCATAGCTGCGCCACGGGCGCCAGGCTTGCGAGGCCTCGGTGGCCGCGCGTGCCGACGCGACGCCGAGCGCCTTCTGCAGCGCGACGTCGCCGGCCGGGAATGCGTCGGGCCAGCGCAGCGCGCGCATCGCGATGTACTGCGCGGTCCAGTCGCCGATGCCGGGCAGCGCCTGCAGGGCCGCGAGCGTGGCGGGCACGTCGGCGCCGGCATGCAATGCCAGCCGGCCGGCCTGCACCTCGCGTGCCAGCGCGCTCAGTGCGGCCTGCCGCTGGCGCACGATGCCGAGCTGGCCCAGTGCATCGCCGCTCGCGCCGGCGATGGCGGCCGGTGTGGGGAACAGGCGGTCCAGCCCCGCGATCGGGGTTGCGAAGGGCTCGCCGAAAGCCTGCACCAGCCGCGTGCCCAGCGTGCGCGCCGCGGCCACGGTGATCTGCTGGCCGAGCACGGCGCGCACCGCGAGCTCGAAGCCGTCGACCGTGCCCGGCACGCGCAGCCCGTCGCCATGCGGAAAACTCGCGTGCAGCGCGCCGTTGATCGCCATCGGCTCGGCATCGAGGTCGAGCATGGCGCGCACGCGGCTGATCACGATCGGCAGCACCGCGGCGAGCGAATCGTCGACCTGCAGCAGGAGTTGCTCGCGCTGGGCATCGAAGCGAAGCCGCAGCCAGCCCGCATGCGTGTGCTCGCCCTGCACGACGCGCAGCGTGCGCGCCAGCTGCGGCGTGCCGCCGGTGTCGGTGACCGACTCGATGCCGCCCAGCGCGCGGCGCGCAAAGAAGCCCAGCATCGCGGCCGCATCGTAGGGCGGCCGGAAGCCCAGCCGCACGCCGACGGCGCCGCCTTCGCGGTTGTCGGCCGCCCGACCGGCGCGCCGCAATGCGCTCGGATTGAGACCGTAGTGCGTGAGGAAGGCCGCGTTGAAGCGGCGCACGCTCGCGAAGCCGCTGGCCAGCGCGACCTGCGTCATCGGCAGCTGCGTGTCGGCGATCAGCTGCTTGGCGGCCAGCAGGCGGCGCGTCTGCAGATACTGCAGCGGCGAGACGCCGAACTGCGTCTCGAAGATGCGGCGCAGGTGGCGGTCGCTCACGCCCAGCCGCGCTGCAATGCGCGCAGCGCCGGGACCGTCTTCGTCCCAGGCGTCGGGTTCGTCGATGAGGCGCGCGGCCTGCAAGGCGAGGATGCGCGATGCGTCTTCGGTCGACCAGCTCGCTGCGCGCGGCGCGAGTTCGGGCCTGCAGCGCAGGCAGGGCCTGAAGCCCGCGGCCTCGGCTTGCGCCGCATGGCGGAAGAAGCGGCAGTTCTCGCGCCGCGGCAGCTTCACGCGGCAGACCGGACGGCAGTAGACGCCGGTGGAAGTCACGCCGGTGAAGAAGGAGCCGTCGAAGCGCGCGTCATGCGCCTTCATGGCGAGATAGCAGGCATCGCTTTCGAGTCCGGCGGCGGAGGCGGTGGCGGAAGACATGGGCTGGATGATAGGCCGCGCCGCATGCAGGAGTAGCCATTTCCGGACACGTGGCTCGCAGAGCGCATGCCTACAATGGTCCTCAGTTTGTGAACTTTCAAAGGAAGCCCATGCAGCTCAGCGCATCGATCTTCAAGGCCTATGACATTCGCGGCGTCGTGCCGACCACGCTCGACGCGGAGGTCGCCGAGGCACTCGGCAGGGCCTTTGGCAGCGCGGCGCGCGCAGCGGGCGAGAAGTCGGTGGCGGTAGGGCGCGACGGGCGCCTGTCCGGCCCGGCGTTGGTCGAGGCACTGGTCCGCGGCCTGGTGGCCACCGGCATCGAGGTAATCGACGTCGGCGCGGTCACGACGCCGATGCTCTACTTCGCGGCCAGCACGCTGTCCAACAGCGGCATCCAGGTCACGGGAAGCCACAACCCGAAGGATTACAACGGTTTCAAAATGGTACTAGCCGGCCGCGCGATCTACGGCGACGAGATCCAGGGCCTGTACAAGGTGATGGAAGCCGGCAGCGCGAAGCTCGCCCCCGGCGGCAGCGTGCGCAAGGTGGATGTGACCGAGGCCTACACGCAACGCATCGTCGGCGACATCAAGCTGGCGCGTCCGCTGAAGATCGTGGTCGATTCGGGCAATGGCATTGCCGGCGCTTCGGCCCCGGGCATCCTGCGCGCCATCGGCTGCGAGGTGACCGAGCTCTTCAGCGAGGTCGATGGCGATTTTCCGAACCACCATCCCGACCCCAGCAAGCCCGAAAACCTCAAGGACCTGATCGCGGCGCTGCAGAGCGGCGATGCCGAGCTGGGCCTGGCCTTCGACGGCGACGGCGACCGCCTCGGCATCGTCACCAAGGACGGCCAGAACATCTACCCCGATCGCCAGATGATGCTGTTCGCGCAGGACGTGCTCTCGCGCGTGCCGGGCGCGACCATCGTCTACGACGTCAAGTGCTCGCAGCGCCTCGCCCCCGCGATCGAGGCTGCCGGCGGCAAGCCGCTGATCTACAAGACCGGCCACTCGCTGATCAAGGCCAAGATGAAGGAGATCGCATCGCCGCTGGGCGGTGAGATGAGCGGCCACATCTTCTTCAAGGAGCGCTGGTTCGGTTTCGACGACGGCACCTATGCCGGCTGCCGCCTGCTCGAGATCCTGAGCAAGACGCCGAATGCGAGCGACACGCTCAACGCGCTGCCCACCAGCTTCTCGACGCCCGAGCTCAACGTCAAGTGCGCCGAGGGCGAGCCTCATGCGGTGGTCGACCAGCTCGTGAAGACCGCGAAGTTCGATGCGCCGGCCAAGGTCTTCACCATCGACGGCCTGCGCGTCGACTGGCCCGACGGCTTCGGGCTCATTCGCGCCTCCAACACCACGCCGGTACTGGTGCTGCGCTTCGAGGGCCAGACCCAGGCCGCGCTCGATCGCATCCAGGCGCAGATGCTCGCGCTCCTGAAGAGCGTGAAGCCCGATGCCACGCTGGCCGAAGCTGCCCATTGAACTGAAGCGTGCGTTCGTTGCTGCTGCGCCTCTACGGCGTCTTCACCTCTCTTGCCGTACCCCTGGTTCGGCGCAAGCTGCGGCGACGGGCCGTGGCCGAGCCCGGCTACGCGCATGCGATCGAAGAGCGCTTCGGCCATTACGATGAAAGCGCAACCGGCACCGGCTGGTGCTGGATCCATGCGGTCTCGCTGGGCGAGGCGCGTGCGGCCGGCATCCTGATCGCGGAGCTGCGCCGGCAGTACCCGGGCATCCCGATCCTGCTCACCAACGGCACGGCCACCGGCCGCGAAGAGGGCGCCAAGCTGCTGGAGGAGGGCGACCTGCAGGTCTGGCAGCCGTGGGATGCGCCCGATGCGGTGGCGCGCTTTCTCGATCGCTTCCAGCCGCGCATCGGCGTTCTGATGGAAACCGAGGTCTGGCCCGAGATGTCGGCGGCCTGCGCCGAACGCGGCATTCCGCTGGTGCTGGCCAATGCACGCCTGAACGAGAACTCGCTCGCCTCGGCCGAGCGCCTGGGCTGGCTCGCGCGGCCTGCGTACTCGGCGTTGGCCGCGGTGTGGGCGCAGACCGAGGCCGACTCGCACCGGCTGGTATCGCTCGGCGCCAAGGTGGCGGGCGTGTTCGGCAATCTCAAGTTCGACGCCACGCCCGACGCGCGCCAGCTCACTGCTGCGGCGCGCCTGCGCGATCAGCTGCCGCGGCCGGTGGTGGTGTTCGCAAGTTCGCGTGACGGCGAGGAAGCGCAACTGCTCGAGGTGCTCAAGCGCTTCGGCGCGCTGGCGCCGGTGCCGCCGGCGCAGGATGCGGTGCGGTCGATCGCCAAGCGGGTGCACGAGGTGCAGTGGATGATCGTGCCGCGCCATCCGCAGCGTTTCGACGAGGTCGCGGCACTGGTCGAATCGCACGGCTTCGCGGTGGCCCGCCGCAGTGCCGCCGGCGCGCCGACCGAATGCGAGATCTGGCTCGGCGATTCGCTCGGCGAGATGGCGCTCTACTACGGCCTGGCCGACGTCGCGCTGCTGGGCGGCAGCTTCGAGCCGCTGGGCGGGCAGAACCTGATCGAGGCCGCGGCCTGCGGCTGCCCGGTGATCATGGGACCGTCGACCTTCAATTTCGCCGAGGCCGCCGAGCTCTCGCTGGCAGCCGGCGCATCGCTGCGCATGGACAACATGGAGCAGGCGGTCACGGCCGCGCTCAAGCTGGCCGAGAACCCCGAGCGGCGCGAAGCGATGGCCGAGGCCGCGCTGGCTTTCGCCTCCTCGAACCGCGGCGCGGCGCAGCGCACGGCGGCGGCGCTGCTGGCGATTGCGCATGCGGTGACGGAGCCTGCCGCGGTCGAAGAGCGGGCCGAGCCCAGTCTCGACTAAGGCCCGACCAAGGCCTGTTCCCGGTTGCAGCGGGGCTTGCACTACACTCCGCAGCCCTATTTTTCGCGAGGCGGAATCATCGATGAAGAAGAACGCGAAGTCCGCGTGGCTCAAGGCCGCACTGGACTACCTTCCCAATTGGCTGAGTTTCCAACTGGAGCGCTATCGACAGCCCGGATGCTCCATGGCGATAGCGCAGGGCGAGGACATCGTGGCGGAAATCGCGCTGGGTGTCGCCGACATGCGAACCGGCAGATCGCTCACACTCAGGCATCGGTTTCGCATTGCCTCGCATTCCAAGAGTTTCACCGCCAGCGGCGTCATGCTGCTGCGGGAACAAGGAAAGATCGGTCTCGACGATCCCATTGGCCGCTATGTGGCCGGCCTTCACAAGGACCTGGCGAGTGCGCGGATCGGAGAGTTGCTGTCGCACGGTGCCGGTGTCATCCGTGATGGCGCGGACAGCGGACAGTTCCTGGATCGGCGACCTTTTCTTTCCCGCGCCGAGCTGCTGGCTGAACTGTCAAAGAAGCAACCGGTCTCGCCTGGTCTTCAACTCAAGTATTCCAACCATGGGTACGGCCTGCTGGGGCTGTTGATCGAGGAAGTCAGCGGCACCGACTATCCCACCTGGATCACTCGCCATGTGATTGATGCCGCGGGATTGACCGAGACCGTTCCCGACATGCCACAGCTGCCAGCAACGGCACTCTTGGCCAAAGGGCACAGCGCCGAGTTTCCTTTCGGACAACGCCTGATCGTACCGGGCGACAACGTCTGCCATGCCATCGCGCCGGCAGGCGGGTTCGTCTCGACGGCTTCCGACGTCGCCCGATTCTTTGCGCAGCTCGCGCCGGACAGCAAGGCGAGCATCCTGTCGCCGGCCAGTCGCCGCGAGATGATGCATCGTCGTTGGCGCGACTACTGCAACAACCAGGAGTCGTATTACGGCTACGGCACCATGATGAACGAGCATGGACCCAAGGAGTGGTATGGCCACACCGGGAGCCTCCAAGGTTTTGTCTCTCGAACGGCACGTTTTCCGGCTTCAGGTTTCACGGTCACTGTTCTGTGCAACGCGCAGGATGGCGGGTCCTATCAGTGGGTCGACGGCATCGTGAGCATCCTGTCGGCCTTTCAGCGCCACGGGGCACCAGCCAAGCGAGAGGCCGCCTGGGCCGGCCGCTGGTGGAGCATGTGGGGTGCCAGCGACCTGGTTCCCATGGGCAAGGTGGTTTGCCAGGTCGCGCCGGCCTTGAGCCTGCCTTTCGATGGCGCCACCACGGAATTCCGGATCTCGGGCAAAGACGCCGGCCTCATCCAGAAGACCTCGGGCTACAACAGCCCCGGGCAGACAATCCGCCTGGTGCGAGACACCAAGGGCAACCCGGCCGAGCTTTGGGTCGGGGGTACCAAACTACTGCCCAAGGAAGCCATGCTGGCCGAAGCCACCCAGCGCTACCGAAAGTCTCGGCGCCTCGGCAGGGCCGTGGCCGCATAGACCGTTCTTTCGAGGGCGGTGTGAACGAGGCCCCTGGCCTCACCCTCTACCGGCCCGGCGGCAGGATCACCGGCGGCGGTGGCGGCGAAGGCATCACCGGCGGCGGCGGGCTGAAGGGCGGCACCGGCACCGGCGGAATCACCGGGATCGGTGTGGCCGGACGGCCCGGAGTCGGGCTCGGCTGCGATGCCGGCGGCTGCGCGGGCGTGGCGGTGCTGTCGACCGCAGGGCGGCCGTCGGTGGCGAGCGTGCCGTTGATCGCGCGCAGGTCGTCGGCCGTCAAGGTGCCGTTGGCCTGCCGCAGCTTGAGGTTGCCCAGCAGCACGTTGTAGCGCGACACCGCGAGGTCGCGCTTGGTCTGGAACAGCTGGCTCTGCGAATTGAGCACGTCGATGTTGATGCGCACGCCCACCTGGTAGCCGAGGCGGTTGGCATCGAGCGCGCTCTGGCTGGAGGCTTCGGCGGCTTCGAGCGCCTTCACCTGGCCTGCACCCGAGACCAGCCCGAGGTAGGCGGCGCGCGTGGCCTGGGTCACGCTGCGGCGCGTCGATTCGAGCACCGATCGCGACTGCTCCTCGAGCGCCAGGGTTTCCTTCACGCGGTTCTCGGTCGCATAGCCCGCGAACAGGGGCATGCTGAACACCACGCCGACGGTCGCCGCATTGATGCGCGAGCGGCCCAGGGTGGTGCTGGTGCCCTGCGGATTGTTGGTGACGTTGTAGCCCAGCTGGGCGTCGACTGTCGGCTTGTGGCCGGCCTCGGCCTTCTGCACTTCGAGCGTGGCCACGTCGAGGCCGAGCCGCGCTTGCCGGATCGAGGGATGCACGTCTTCGGCCTGCGTCACCCAGGCGTTCATGTCGGCCGGCATCACCTCGGGCAGCACCACCGGCGCGGCCAGCGGGATGGGCACGCTGCCGGGGCGGCCGACCAGCTGGTCGAGCGCGATCTTCTTGACCTGGAGGTCGTTCTCCGCCGCGATCTCCTGCGATATCACGAGGTCGTAGCGCGCCTGGGCTTCGCGCGTGTCGGTGATGGTCGAGGTGCCGACTTCGAAATTGCGCTTCGCCGAGGCCAGTTGCTCGGCCACCGCGATCTTCTGCGCACGCACCAGCGCCAGGGTGTCCTGCGCGGAGAGCACGTCGAAGTAGCCCTGGCTCACGCGCACCACCAGGTCCTGGTCGGCGATGGTCAGCACCGCCTGCGCGATGTCGACCTGGCGCTTGCCCTGCTCGTAGGTGGCCCAGTTCGCGGGCCGGTAGAGCGGCTGGGTGGCGTTGACGCCGGCGTTCTGGGTGTTGAAGCCGCGCGAGGTGCTGCCCACGGGCGTGTCGATGTCGAGTTCGGTGTGCGAGGCGCCGGCCGACAGCCCGACCGCGGGCAGGATGCCGGCCTTGGCCTGCGCTGCACGCGCCAGGCTGGCGTCGTACTGCGAACGGGCAGCCTGGTAGGTCGCGTCGTAGCCGCGTGCGGATTCGAAGAGATCGATCAGGCTCTGGCCGTGGGCCGGCAGCGCGAACGCGGCGGCGAGCGCCACCGAGAGGGGAAGAAGCCGGAGCACGGGCATGAAGCGTCCTTGGAGTTCTTGATCAGTAGCGCGGAACGGAGGGATCGTGCTGGGCCGACCAGGCATCGATGCCGCCGGCGACGTTGGCCACCTCGGCGAAGCCGTTCTGGGCCAGGAAGGCGGCCACGCGCTGGCTGCGCGCGCCGTGGTGGCACATGCAGGCGATGCGATGGTCCGGGTCGAGCTCGGAGAGGCGTGCCGGGATCTCGTTCATAGGGATCGCGACCAGCGTGAAGCCCTGCGGCGCCACGCTGGCGGTCTGCACTTCCCACGGCTCGCGCACGTCCAGCAGCACCGGCTTCGCGCTCGCGTCCTGGGCGAACCAGTCGGCGAGTCGGTTGGGGGGAATCTGTTCGATCATCAGAAGTTGAAGCGCGAGGGCGCCGGGAAGTTCAGGAGACGCGGCGCCACCGTGTCCCACGGTTGCAGGATGTCCCACTTGCCTTCGCCGACGCGGGTGACGAAGTGGGCACGCATCATCGGCTCGTCGCCCACGATCGCAGCCAGCCGGCCGCCCATCTTGAGCGAGCCCATGAGCCCCTGCGGCAAGCGCGCCACCGAACCGCTGAGCACGATGACGTCGAAGGTCGGTCCGCTTTGCAGCGGCACGGCGCCGTCGGCATTGCGCACCTCGACGTTGTCGACGCCGTTGCGGCGCAGGTTCTCGGTGGCGACGGCGGCCAGGCCGGGATCGATTTCGAGCGTCAGCACCTGCGCCGCGCGGTGCGCCAGCAGCGCGGCCATGAAGCCGGAACCGGTGCCGATCTCGAGCACGGACTCATGCTTCTGCACGTGCAGGTCCTGCAGCATGCGGGCCTCGACCTTGGGCGAGAGCATGTACTGCCCAGGCTCTTTGGTCTTCGCGCCTTCGAGCGGCAGCTCCATGTCGAAAAAGGCGAGGCTGCGGTGCGCCTTGGGCACGTAGTCTTCGCGCCGGATATGGGCCAGCAGGTCCAGGACTTCGAGATCCAGCACATCCCAGGGACGGATCTGCTGCTCGATCATGTTGAAGCGCAGGCGCTCCAGGTCGGCTTGGGGGTTCATGTGTTCTTTTCCTCGTAGGACTCGGGACGATCAGGACAAACTTTCAATTTTAGGGGCCGGCTGTGCGGCGTCGGCTGCGTCGGCGGGCTGCGCTTTGCGGTGCCAGAGACGCCGGGCCCAGTTCGCCAGGTCGTCCATGTAGCAATAGACCACCGGCACCACCACCAGCGTCAGCAGCGAGGAGGTGATCACGCCGCCGATCACGGCCTGGCCCATCGGCGCGCGCTGCTCCGAGCCCTCGCTGATCGCGAAGGCCAGCGGCACCATGCCGAAGATCATCGCCAGCGTGGTCATCAGGATCGGGCGCAGCCGTACGCGCGCCGCCAGCAGCAGCGCCTCGGCGCGCGGCAGGCCCGGCACCGGCGTGCCGTCGGCCGCGACGCCGGGTTCGCGCGAGCGGATCGCGAAGTCCACCAGCAGGATGGCGTTCTTGGTCACCAGGCCCATCAGCATCACGATGCCGATGATCGAGAACATCGACAGCGTGGAGCGGAACATCAGGAGCGCCAGCACCACGCCGATCAGCGTGAGCGGCAGCGCCGTCATCAGCGCCAGCGGCTGCAGGAAGCTCTTGAACTGGCTGGCCAGGATCATGTAGATGAAGATGATCGCCAGCGCCAGCGCCGACACGGCATAGCCGAAGGACTCCTGCATGTTCTTGGTCGAGCCGCTGAACTGCCAGCCGTAGCCGGGCGGGAAGGCGATGCCGGCCAATGCGGCGCGGATGTCGGCCGAGACTTCGCCGGCCGAGCGGTTCGCCACGTTGGCGTTGATGCTCACCTCGCGCGCCAGCGCGCGCCGGTTGATCTGGTTCGGGCCGGTGGATTCGCGCACCTCGGCCACCTGCTGCAGCCGCACGATGCGGCTCGAGCCGTCGGCATTGGCGCCCATGGCGGTGCTGACGAAGGGCAGGCGCGCGAGGTCGGCCGGCGCATTGCGCACCTCGGGCGCGAGCCTCACGTTGACGTCGTAGGTCTGGTCGTCCGGAGCGCGCCAGTTGCCCACCGTGGTGCCGGCCACCAGCGTGCGCAGCGCATTGGCAACCGGCGCCACGCCGAGCCCGAGGTCGGACGCTGCATCGCGCCGCATCACCACGCTCACGGTCGGCTTGTTCGGCTTCTGGCTCGAATCGAGATCGACCAGCCCGGGGATCGGGCGGATCGCTTCCATCACCCGCTGCGTGAGCCGTTCGAGCTCCTGCAGGTCGGGGCCCTGCAGCGAGAACTCGATGACCTTGTTGCCGCCCACCGAGTCACGCAGGCCCACGTGCGTGACCGTGATGCCCGGCACTGCGCGCAGCCGCTCGCGCAGCACGCCGGACATCTCGTCGACGCTGCGCGTGCGCAGCTTGCGGTCGACCAGGCGCACGTAGATGCTCGCGTAGATCTTGCCCTGGGCATCGCCGGTATTGATGGTCGTGAGCGTGTAGCGCACCTCGGGCATCTCGCGCAGGATGCCCTCGACCTGCCGAGCCTTGGCCTCGGTCACTTCGAGCGAGGAGCCGACCGGTGTGTAGAAGTTGATCGCGGTTTCCGAGAAGTCGGCCTTGGGCACGAACTCCGTGCCCAGCAGCGGCACCATCACGACGCTGGCGGCGAAGATGCCGAGCGCCGCGGCCAGCGTGGCGAGCTTGTGCTTGAGCGACCAGCGCAGGATGCCCTGGTAGCCCTCGGCGAGCCGGTCGGTCGCGCGGTCGAACCAGCCGGTGACGCGGCCGATGGTCTTGTCGTAGAAGGTGACGGGCGGGCCGCGCTTGCCGTGCATGTCGATCGCGGGGTCGTGCCAGATGCTGGACAGCATCGGATCGAGCGTGAAGCTCACGAACATCGAGATCAGCACCGCCGCCACGATGGTGATGCCGAACTCGTGGAAGAACTTGCCGATGATGCCTTCCATGAAGCCGATCGGCAGGAACACGGCGACGATCGAGAGCGTGGTCGCCAGCACCGCGAGCCCGATCTCCTGCGTGCCGTCGAGCGCGGCGGCGTACGGCGCCTTGCCCATCTGCACATGGCGCACGATGTTCTCGCGCACCACGATCGCGTCGTCGATCAAGAGGCCCACGCACAGCGAGAGCGCCATCAGCGTCACCATGTTGATGGTGAAGCCGAACATCGCCATGAACCAGAAGGTGCCGATCAGCGCGATCGGCAGCGTGAGGCCGGTGATGACGGTCGAGCGCCAGGAGTTCAGGAACAAGAACACGATCAGCACCGTGAGCAGCCCGCCTTCAATCAGCGTATGCCGCACGTTGTTGACCGCGACGCGGATCGGGCGCGAGGCGTCGCCGATGGGTTCGAGCTTGACGCCCGGCGGCAGCTGCGGCCGGATGTCGGCGACGGCCTTCACGAGGCCGTCGACCACCGCGATGGTGTTCTCGTCCTGCGCCTTCTGCACCGACAGCAGCAGCGTGCGCTGGCCGTTGTAGAGCGCGAGGCTGTCGATCTCCTGCGCGCCGTCGCGCACGGTGGCGACCTGGTCGATGCGGATCGGCGCGCCGCCTCTGCGCATCAGGATGATCTTGCCGAAATCCTCCGGCCGCTCCATGCGCGCGTCGACCTGCACCACGCGTTCCTGCTCGAGCGAGCGCACCGCACCCACCGGCAGCGCCTGGTTTTCGTTGCGCACCGCCTCGACCACCTGCTGCGCGCTGACGCCGAAGGCTTCCATGGCCTGCGGATTCAGGTAGATGTTGATCTCGCGCTTGGTGCCGCCCACCAGCGTGACGGAGCCGACGCCGCGCACGTTCTCCAGCCGCTTCTTCAGCACCTGGTCGGCCCAGTTGGTGAGCTCGACGGCGCTCGGCTCCTTGCCCTTCTCGCCTTCGGGCAACACCGCCACCGACCACGCCGGCCGCGAGGCCGGATCGAAGCGCAGCACGCGCGGATCCTTCACCTCGTCGCGGAACAGCGGGCGCACTGCGGCGACCTTCTCGCGCACGTCGTCGGCTGCCTTGCGGCCATCCACGTAGAGCTGGAACTCGATGATGACGACCGACTGCCCCTCGTAGCTGCGCGAGGTGAGGGCGTTGATGCCGGCGATCGAGTTGACGCCTTCCTCGACCTTCTTGGTCACTTCGCTCTCGACGATCTCGGGCGAGGCGCCGGGGTACTCGGTGATCACCACCACCACCGGGAAGTCGATGTTCGGGAACTGGTCGACCTGCAGCCGCTGGTAGGAAAAGATGCCGAGCACCACCAGCGCGAGCATCAGCATGGTCGCGAGGACGGGGTTCTTCAGGCTGACGCGCGTGAACCACATGGGCGTTGTGCGCTCAGGGCGCGGCGACCGGCGCGAGGCGCACGGCAGTGCCTTCGCGCAGCGGGCCGACGCTGCCGGCCACCACCACCGCGCCGTCCTCGACGCCGCGCACCGCGACCAGCGTCTGGCCGTCGACCTGGCCGCGCTGGCCGGTCTGGACCGCGCGATGCGCAATGCGCCCCTCGATCACCATCTGCACATAGGGCGCGGGCTTGTCGATGCGAACCGACGACAGCGGCAGTGCCAGCGCGTCGACGCGCCCGACGTCGATGCTGCCCTGCGCGAACAGGCCCTGGCGGAAGCCGGCGCTGCGGTCCAGCCGCAGGTACACCAGCACGCTGCGGCTGCCGGCCTGCGCGCTCGGATTGACGCGCACCACGCTGGCGCCCACCTTGCGGTCGGCGCTTGCCGGGTCTGCAGCGCTGCTGCCCTCGATCTGCAGCGTCGCGCGCTGGCCCACGCGCACCGCCACCGAATCGACCGCGGCGAGCGTGGCCTCGACCTCGATGCGGCTCAGGTCGACCACCTCGATCACGCGCGCGTCGACCGCGACGCGCTCGCCCGGCTGTGCGAGCCGCTGCGCGACCTGGCCGGCGAGCGGGCTCTTGAGCACGGTGTCGTTGAGCAACTTGTGCGCCATCTCCACCGCGGCGAGCGCGGCCCGGTGGGTCGAGAGCGCGGCATTGAGGTTCGACTGCGAAGTGTCGAGCGCGGTGCGCGAGATGAAGCCCTGGTCGACCAGCGCCTTGTTGTTGTCGTAGGTGCGCTGCGCCACCTCGGCCTGGGCGCGGGCCGAGTCGGCCTGCTCCTGCGCCTGGCGCACGCGCGACTGGTATTCGACCGGATCGATGCGCGCGACCACCTGGCCGGCCGCGACGGTATCGCCCTCGCGCAGCGTGAGGCCGACCAGCTCGCCGGCCACGCGCGCCTTGACGAATGCCGAATCGACCGCCTTCAGCGTGCCCGAGATCGCCAGCGTCTGCGCCAGCTCGCGCCGCGCGGCGCGCACCACGTCGGCCGGCGAGAGCTGCACCACCGTTTCAGCCGGCTTCGATGCCGCGGAGACCGCGGCCTGCTGCGCGCGGCGCGCCTCGATGGCGCGCAGCACGCCGGCGGCCAGCAGCACGAGGACCAGTGCCGCGACGGCCCACTTGATGACGAGCGACCGCTTCATACGCCTGCCTTCGGAGGCATGCTAAGCCCGTGGAGCACGGTCTCGGCCTGGGTCGCAAGGTATTTTTCGGGATCGAGATCCGAATCGGCGTCGACGCAGATGACGGCCGAATGCTTCCACAGCATCAGGAAGAGCATCGGCGCGATGATGGCGTAGATCGCGTGGTTCACATCGACCGGCGCGAACTCGCCGCTCGCGATGCCGCGCTGCACGATGCGCCGCATCAGCGCGTGCCCGGGCCGCACCACCTCCTGACGGTAGAACTCGGCCAGCTCGGGGAAATTGCGGCCCTCGCTCAGCATCAGCTTGGTGAGGCCCGAGGCCTTGGTCGAGCCCACGCGTTCCCACCAGATGCGCATGCAGTAGCGCAGCATGTCGGAGGTGCTGCCCTCGAAGGCCTCGAACTCCTTGTTCCACTCGGTGAAGCGGCCGGACAGGTTCTCGACCACCACCGCCTTGAACAGCTCTTCCTTGCTGGGGAAGTAGAGGAACAAGGTACCCTTGGACACCCCGGCGCGCGCCGCCACCTCCTCGGCGCGGGTGGCCGCGAAGCCCTTGTCGACGAAGAGGTCCAGCGCGGCCTCGAGCAACTCCCCCGGGCGGGCCTCCTTGCGGCGCTCGCGCTTGGCGCGCGCTGTGCTGCAGAACTTGTCGGCGAGGAAGCGGGGAGCGGGCATCGAAATTTTAATGACTGACGGGTTAGTAATATAGTGAGCGCCCCTGGGCCCGTCAAGCCGCGACAATGCTGGGTTCGCCAATTTCCACCGCCGGAGCTTTCATGTCCACGCCATCACCGCAATCCGAAACCATCGTGCTGGGCGGCGGCTGCTTCTGGTGCACCGAGGCGGTGTTCAACCGGGTGCAGGGCGTGGTGGATGTCGAATCGGGCTACAGCAATGGCGAAACGGTCAAGCCGAGCTACGAGCAGGTCTGTACAGGCCGTACCGGCCATGCCGAGGTGGTCAAGCTGCAATTCGATCCGGCGCAGATCGGCTTGCGCGAGATCCTCGAGATCTTCTTCGTCACCCACGATCCCACGAGCCTCAACCGGCAGGGCAACGACGTCGGCACCCAGTACCGCAGCGGCATCTACTACCAGGACGACACGCAGAAGCAGGTCGCCGAAGAGGTGATCCGCGAGATCGAGGCGAGCAAGACCTACCGCTCGCCAATCGTGACCGAGGTGAAGCCGCTGGCCAACTATTCGACCGCCGAGGCCTACCACCAGGACTACTTCCTGAACAACCCGAACCAGGGCTACTGCGCCGTCGTGGTCGGGCCCAAGGTCGAGAAGTTCCAGAAGACCTTCGCGGCGCGGCTGAAGAAGTCCTGAGCCGTCGTTGTTTCTGATGCGCCTCGCACGCCACCCGATCGGAGCCCGCGCCTTGCTGTGCGTGCTGGCGCTCGCGCTGTGGTTCGCGATGACGCTCGGGCTGGTGCACCGGACCATCCACAGCCCGCTCGCGGCGCATGCGGCGGCATCCGTCCAGCAGGGCAAGGCCGACCACGCGTCCCATGGCCTGTTCGCGCTCTTCGGCGACCATACCGACGCCGATTGCCGGCTCTACGACCAGTTGTCCCACGGCCCGGCCGCGCTCTGCGTGCCGGCCCTCCTGCTGCCGGTCATGCTGCCGGCGGCCACCTTCGCCTATCTCGAGGGCGAAGCACTCGCCCGCTGGGTCGCGCTGTTCGACGCGCGCGGCCCGCCTCCCGCTCGCTGAATCCCCGCCATGCCGACCGGTTGCTGCACCCGCCTTGCGGGTGGCTGCCGGTCTTCCATCGATTCAACGAGTGTTCCAACATGTCATCCAATTTCCGGCGTAACGCCATCGGCGCTGCCGTTCTTTCCCTCTTGTCCTGCGCCGCCTGGGCGCAAGCCTCGCTGCCCGAAGTCACCGTCACCGGCAACCCGCTCGGCGCCACCGACCTGATCGCGCCGACCACCACGCTCTCGGGCGACCGGCTGCTGCTGCGCTCGCAGTCCACGCTCGGCGAGACGCTCAACGGCATGCCCGGCGTCAGCAGCAGCTACTTCGGCCCGAACGCGAGCCGGCCCTCGATCCGCGGCCAGGACGGGGACCGCATCCGCATCCTGCAGAACGGCGGCGCGGCGCCCGACGCCTCGGCGCTGAGCTACGACCACGCGGTGCCGGTCGATGCGCTGGTCACCGAACGCATCGAGGTGCTTCGCGGCCCCTCGGCGCTGCAGTACGGCGGCAGCGCGGTCGGCGGCGTGGTCAACGTGATCGACAACCGCATCCCGACCGAACCCATCGACGGTTTCGGCGGCCGCGCCGATCTCGGCTACGCGACCGGCAACCGCGAGAAAAGCGGCGGCGTGGTGCTGGAGGGCGGCAACAACCGCTATGCGCTGCACGTGGACGCATTCAACCGCGACGCGGACGACACCTCGGTGCCGATCGAACTCGGCTGCGAGAGCCCGCGCCGGCCCGGGCTGGCACGCAAGATCTGCAACTCGGCCAACCAGGCGCATGGCGGCGCCGTCGGCGGCAGCCTGTTCTTCGACCAGGGCTGGATCGGCGCTTCGGCCAGCACCTACCGCAGCGACTACGGCACGGTGGCGGAGGACGACGTCACCATCCGGATGAAATCCGACCGCTATGCGCTCGAAGGCGAATGGCGGCCGGGCGGCTTCTTCACCAGCGTCCACGGCAAGCTGAGCCACACCGACTACCGCCACACCGAGTTCGAGGGCTCGGAGACCGGCACCGTGTTCGCCAACAAGAGCGACGACCTGCGCATCGAGGCGCGCCACCAGAAGATCGGCGGCGTCGAGGGCCTGATCGGCTTCAGCAGCGAAAGCAACGACTTCTCGGCCGTCGGCGAGGAAGCCTTCGCGCCGCACAGCCGCACGCGCTCGCGCGCCTTGTTCCTGCACGAAGAGCTCGGTACCTCGTGGGGCCGCCTGAGCTTCGGTGCGCGTACCGAGCAAGTGAAGGTGCGTTCCTTCGGCTACCCGGAAGATCCGGCGGTCACGCGCTTCGCGGTCGGCGAGCGCAGCTTCAATCCGCACAGCGCGGCCTTCGGCGCGCTGGTCAACCTGGCGCCGCAGTGGCAGCTGACCTCGAACCTGGCCTACACCGAACGCGCGCCCAAGGACTACGAGCTCTTCGCCAACGGCCCGCACGTCGCGACCGCGGCCTGGGAGCTCGGCGATCCGAACCTGCAGAAGGAGAAGTCGGTCGGCTTCGACCTCGGCGCCCAGTGGAAGTCCGGCGCCAACAGCGCGCGCGTGAATGCCTACGTCACGCGCTTTCGCAACTACATCGGCCTCACGGGCACGGGCAACTTCCGCGACGAGGAGGGCAACGTCAACCCGGCGCCGGTAGCGACCGACGAAGGTCTGGTGTTCCCCGACGTGATGGACGAATTCGTCTACCGCGGCGTGCGTGCCCGCTTTACCGGCATCGAGGCCAACGGCAATCTGCGCCTGCTCGGCACCGACGGCTTCTCGCGCGCGGCCGATGGCTCCACGCTGGACCTCGAATGGCGCGCCGACCTGGTGCGGGCGAAGAACACCGACACCGGCGAGCCGCTGCCGCGCATCTCGCCGGCGCGCGCGGGCGCCACGCTGGCCTACGGCGATGGGCCGTGGACGGCGCGCCTGGGCTTCGACCATTACGCGGCCCAGCGCAGAGTGCCGAGCGTCGGTGCCCGCGAGACCGATGCGTTCACGCTCTGGAATGCGGCGCTCACCTACCGCATGAAGGTGCAGCGCGCCAACCTCACCTGGTATGCGCGCGTCGACAACCTGACGAACAAGCTCGCCTACAGCGCCACATCGATCCTGACCACGACGGCTTTCCCGGATGCGCCCTTGCCGGGACGCACGTTGAAGCTGGGGCTGCGCGCGACCTTCTGACGTCCTGAGGCCCCCCCCGGCTTGCCACTTCGTGTGCTTCGCCACCCCCCGAGGGGGAGGCGCGGCCCGCCTTGGGGCGGCCCGGCGGCGGCGGCCTGGCGCCAAGCGCCCTGTATGCTCGCCGCCGATGAATTCATCGGTCCTCTCGTCGCTGCTGCCCGTCGTCCTGCTCATCGCTGCGGGCTTCGTGGCAGGGCGGCGGGGCTGGGTCGGCGGCGGCGCGGTGCGCGAGCTGTCGAACCTGATCTTCCTGCTGTTCGCGCCGGCGCTGCTGTTCCGTGCCATGAGCACGGTGCACGTCGAGCAGTTGAGCCTGAAGCCGGTCGCGGCCTACTTTCTCGCGGCCGGCCTGATCTTCGCGGCCACCTTGCTGTGGCGCGGCTTCAACCGCACCGCGGCCGTGATCGCGCTCGCCAACACCTTCAGCAACACCGTGATGATCGGCATCGCGCTGATCGGCCTGGCCTACGGGCCCGAAGGCATGGTGGTGCTGCTGACGCTGATCTCGCTGCACTCGCTGGTGCTGCTGACCAGCGCGACCCTGGTGCTCGAACTCGCGGTCGCGCACGAGCGGGCGAGTCAGAGCGGGGGCGAGCGTCCAGCGATTCTGCACACGCTGGGCCGCGCGTTCTACAACGCCATCGTCCATCCAGTGCCGCTGCCGATCATCGCCGGGCTGCTGTTCGCGCAGACCGGCTGGTCTATGCCCGAGGTGATCGACAAGCCGATCGCGCTGCTGGGGCAGGCCTTCGGGCCGATCGCGCTGGTCATGGTCGGCCTCACGCTCGCCTTCACCCCCATCGGAACCCATTGGCGCAGCGCACTGGCGCAGGCGCTGGTGAAGAACGTGGCGCATCCGCTGCTGGTGGCGGGGCTGGGCTGGCTGTTCGGCCTGCGCGGGCTGCCGCTGCAGGTGATGGTGGTGGCCGCCGCGCTGCCGATCGGCGCCAACGTGTTTCTTTTCTCGCAGCGCTACAAGACCGCCGAAGACCTGGTGACCGCGAGCGTGGCGGTGTCGACCGCGCTGGCGCTGGTCACGCTGTCGGTCGTGATGCCGCTGGCTGGGCGGCTTTAGACGGATGCGCGTGGATTCTTGTTGAACGGGTTCAGAACCGGTACGTCGAAATGCCTGAAATCGGCGACGTTGCGCGTGACCACGGTCAACTGATGGACAGCGGCGGTGGCTGCAATCATCGCGTCCTCGATCAAGGTGTCCGACTTCCTGTGCATCAAGCGCGCCCACACCCTGAAGGCGTGCGCATCCATCGGGCGCACGTTGTACGAGGACGCGACGAGATTGGCCCATGCCTCGATTTCCGCAGCCTTGCTGGCATCCAGCACCGCAGCTTCTGCCCCGCGCTTAGTCACCATCTGCGGGCCTTCGGAAATGCAGGCTTCAAGAAATTCGCTGAAACGGGCTTTGGCATCCTGAACCGGCCAAGTGTTCACTGTGGTTCCCTTCAGACTAGTTATCTGACTAGGTTGTATCGATTCAAGGCGCCAGCCGCTCGCGCACCCACGCGCCATCCTCGCGCCGGTAGCGCAGCCGGTCGTGCAGGCGGCTCTTGCGGCCTTGCCAGAACTCCCAGCGGTCGGGCGCGAGCCGATAGCCGCCCCAGTGCGGCGGTCGCGGTGGCGAGAGCAGGTGCCGGGCGGCCTCGATGGCCGCGTTCTTCACCAGCACCTCGCGGCCGCCGATCACCTCGCTCTGCGGGCTGGCCCAGGCGCCGATGCGCGAATCGAGCGGGCGGCTCGCGAAGTAGGCGTCGCTCTCGGCAGTGTCGACCTTGTCGACCCGGCCTTCGATGCGCACTACGCGCTCGAGCTCGACCCAGTGGAACTGCAGCGCGGCCCACGGATTGCCGGCGAGCTCCTGGCCCTTGCGGCTCTTGTAGTTGGTGTACCAGACGATGCCGCGCGCGTCGTAGCCCTTGATGAGAACGATGCGCGTCGAGGGCCTCAGGTCGCCGCCGACGGTGGCCAGCGTCATCGCGTTCGGCTCGGGCAGCTCGGCATCGATCGCCTCGGCGAGCCAGCGCTCGAACTGGAGCAGGGGGTCGGGCGCACTGCTGGCTTCGCCGAGTTCGGCGCGTTCGTAGCTCTTGCGCAGCGCGGCCAGCGCTTCTTGGGGGGAATTCATGGGCGCATTGTTGCGCATGCGATGAGGAGATACTGCGCGGATGCATTCCGCCTTGCCTACCGTCATCGTGCTCGCCTCGGGCCGCGGCGAGCGCTTTCGCGCCGCCGGCGGCAGCGGCGCCAAGCTGCAGGCGCCGCTGGTGGGCAGGACGGTGCTCGAGCACACGCTGGCCGCCGTTCGCGCCAGCGGCCTGCCGTGGCATCTGGAGGATGCCGGCCATGCCGGCATGGGCGATTCGATCGCGGCCGCGGTGCGGGCCACGGCCGGCGCGGCGGGTTGGCTCATCCTGCCCGGCGACCTGCCGCTGGTTCAGGCCACGACGCTGCAGGCCGTGGCGCAAGCGCTTGCCGGCACGGCGCTCGCTGCCCAGCCGTGGCACCGCGGCGAGCGCGGGCATCCGGTCGGCTTTGCCGCGGCATGCGGGCCGCAGCTCGCGGCGCTGGCCGGCAACCAGGGCGCAGCGCCCGTGCTGCGCGCCTTGCGCGAGGCCCATGCGGTGGCCGAGATCGAGGTGGACGATATCGGCATCCTGACCGACATCGACACGCCCGCCGAGCTCGCACGCGCCGAGGCGCTGCTGGCGGCGCGGCTCAGCGCCTCGTGATCAGCGCGCAGGCGATGCGCGGGCCGGAGTTGCCGGCCGGCTGCGAGGTGAAGTCGTCGCGGTCGCGGTGAACCACGAGCGCGCGGCCGATCACGTTGTTGGTCGCGCCGTCGGTGAGCGAAATGGAGTGCACGTCGACGCTGAAGCGCGCCACGCCGCTCGCATCGGCCACCAGGCTCGGCAGTTCGCCGGCATGGCTGCCGGCCGCGCCGAACTTGCCGTGCACGCCGCCGGCGGGATTGAAGTGGCCGCCCGAGGCATTGCCGTTGTCGCCGCAGTCGCCCTTTTCGTGGATGTGGAAGCCATGTTCCGTGCCCGGCGCGAAGCCGCGCACCTCGCCGGCCACGCGCACGCCGTGGTCGAGGGCGGTGAAGCTCACGTTGCCCATGGTCGGATTCGGCGCTATCGCCCCGGTCGGCGCGAGGGCAGCGCTGGCGCTCGCCTTGGACCCCATCATGGCGCCGCAGCCGGCAAGCAGGCTCGCCGCAACGAGGGCAAGGGCGGGGGCGATCAGACGAGGGGACATGGCTACTCCTTGGATGAAGAATCGGATGAAGAATTGGATGAAGAGGCCGCAGGGTATACCGAAGCGGGCGATTCGCCGCAATCGGCCTCTGCCGACAGCCTGGACTCGGCCAGCCGTACCAGGCGCGCCAGGGCGACGTCATGGATGCCGTGGTGCCTGAGTTCGAGCAGGGTCTGCTGCGCATAGTCCAGCGAACTGCCGTAGCGGCCGACGGCGCTGGCGAAGATGTGGCGGTAGCGCTCCTCGTCCAGGTTGCCGGTGAAGTTGGGGCTGCGCCGCGACAAGGTGAAGGCCAGCGCGCGCACCGATCCGTGCGGGGTCGCGCAATCGAGCCATCGGGGGTCGTAGACGCCGGTCGGCATTTCGCGCAGCCAGAGCCGGCCCAGCGTTTCGAGCCCGTCGGCCGCGGCCACGCGGAACACCATGCCGCGGCAACTGCCGCCGGAGAGCAGGCCGAACACCAGGCCCGGGTTCTCGATCGTGCCGCGGTTGATGCGGCTCCACATCTTGAGCGCGCGGTGCCAGCCGTGCACCCGCGCGGGGTGCCGCTCGATGAAGCCGAACTCGGGGCGCCAGATCAGCGAGCCGTAGCCGAACAGCCAGAGGTCCTGGTGGCCGCCCCATTCGTCGATCACGCGGTCGAGCATCGGCTGCGGGTCGCGCAAGGGCTTGGGCATTGGGTCCAGTCCGGGCGGGCCGGGGTTGCCACCTACAATTTCGCGGTCATGGTTCACCGCACCATTATTTACCGGCCCCTTTCCTACGGAGATCGACCCATGGCAGCAATGGCCGACGACGACAGCCAGCAGAACTTCATTCTCGCCTTCCTGCTCGGGCTGATCGCACTGGTGATCTTCTTGGTAATCGGGATCGTGCTCTACACCCAGGGCCGCAAGGCGGATGCGGACGCGAGGCTCGCGGCGCCGGGCAGCGTGGCGATCCTGACCGAGACCGTGGCCGTCGTGATCCCCGACGGCGCGAGCATCCGCGTGCAGGGCGGGGTGGTGAACTTCTATTTCGCCAGCGGCGGCGCCGACCTGGCGCCCGGCGCGGCCGCGGCCCTGGCCACGGTGATCAAGGGCGTGGAGGGCGGGCGCCGCGCGGTGATCTCGGGCTTTCATGACACCACGGGCGACGGAGGCCTCAACAAGCAGCTCGCAAAGAGGCGCGCGGAGCTGGTGCGCGACGTGCTCACCGGGCTGGGTGTGCCGGCCGACAAGGTCGAGCTGAAGCAGCCCGAAGTCACCACCGGTTCGGGCAACAACGCCGAAGCGCGCCGCGTCGAGGTCAGGCTGATCGATTGAGCATATGGCCCCCACGCTCGGCACTGCGTCTTGGGGCGGCCCGGCGGCGGCCTGACCTTGCCATGGTGAAAAGGCCTGCGCGTCCGGGCTTTTTCATTCCGACTTGGTACCATGCGCCTTCGAGCCGCCGCCCTTCCCCGAAGGCGTCTCCCCGGCAGAGCGACAACATCCCATGACTCCACATCCCACCGTCCGCGATGTCACCGAGCGCATCCGTGCGCGCAGCCGCGATCTCCGCGGCGCCTACCTCCAGCGCGTGGCCCAGGCCCGCGACCGCGACCGCGGCTCCGACCGCATGGGCTGCGCCAACGTGGCGCATGCGGTGGCGGGCATTCCGGCCAACGACAAGCTGAAGGTGGTGGCCGAACGCGCACCGAATATCGGCATCGTCACCGCCTACAACGACATGCTCTCGGCCCACTCGCCGTACCAGGGCTATCCCGACATCGTCAAGCACGAGGCGCGCCGCCTCGGCGCCACCGCGCAGGTGGCGGGCGGCGTGCCGGCGATGTGCGACGGCGTCACCCAGGGCACGGTCGGCATGGAGCTGAGCCTGTTCAGCCGCGACGTCATCGCGATGGGCACGGCGGTGGCGCTGACGCACGACATGTTCGATGCCGCGCTGCTCCTGGGCGTGTGCGACAAGATCGTGCCGGGTCTCCTGATCGGCGGGTTGCATTTCGGCCACCTGCCCACCGTCTTCGTGCCGGCCGGGCCGATGCCCTCGGGCCTGTCGAACAACGCCAAGTCCAAGGTGCGCGAGCAGGCGGCCCAGGGGCTGGTCGGCCGCCAGGGCCTGCTCGAGGCCGAGATGGCCGCCTACCACGCACCGGGCACCTGCACCTTCTACGGCACCGCCAACAGCAACCAGATGCTGCTGGAGGCGATGGGCCTTCACGTGCCGGGCACGGCCTTCATCCAGCCCGGCGATTCGATGCGCGAGGCGCTCACGCGCGAAGCCGTACGCACCGTGCTCGGGCGTGCGGCCGATGCGCCGTACGCGGTTCCGCCGATCGGCGAGATGGTCGACGAGCGCGCGATCGTCAACGCCATGGCCGCGCTGCTCGCCACCGGCGGCTCGACCAACCACCTGATCCACTGGGTCGCGGTTGCGCGCGCGGCCGGCATCCTGATCGACTGGAACGATTTCTCCGAGCTCTCGGAGGTCGTGCCGCTGCTCGCGCGGGTCTATCCCAACGGCAGCGCCGACGTCAACGAATTCCAGGCCGCAGGCGGCCCCGGCTTCGTGATCGGCGAGCTGCTCGACGCGGGCCTGATGCATGCCGACGTGCTGACCGTGCGCGCCGGCGGCCTGCGCGAGTACGCGAACATCCCGAGCCTGGCCGGCGCCCCCTCGGACGAACACGTGCTGAAGTGGCACGCCGCCGCGCCCTCCAAGAACGAGGCCGTCGCACGGCCGGTCTCGGCGCCGTTCAGCGCCACCGGCGGCTTGAAGCTCCTGAGCGGCAATCTCGGCCGCAGCGTGATCAAGGTGTCTTCGGTGCCGGACGACAGGCACGTGATCGAGGCGCCAGCCCGCGTCTTCGACTCGCAATCCGCGTTGCAGCAGGCCTTCACCGCCGGCGAGCTCGAACGCGACGTGGTCTGCGTGGTGCGCTGGCAGGGACCGCAGGCCAACGGCATGCCCGAGCTGCACAAGCTCACGCCGCCGCTGTCGGTGCTGCAGGGCAAGGGCTTCCGCGTGGCGCTGGTGACCGACGGCCGCATGAGCGGCGCCTCGGGCAAGGTGCCGGCCGCGATCCACGTCTCGCCCGAGGCCGCCGCCGGCGGCCCGCTGGCCAAGGTGCGCGACGGCGACCTGATCCGCCTCGACGCGGTCGCCGGCACGCTCGCCGTGCTGCTGCCGGCCGACGAGTGGGCCGAGCGGGAAACCGCGGCCATGCCCGAAGAACTGCGGGTCGCCAACAGCCACGACCTTGGCCGCGACCTGTTCGCCGGCATGCGCCGCAATGCATTGACTGCCGAAGAAGGAGCCTGCACATGGCTGTGAACCCCACGCTGTCCGCCATCGACGTGATGCGCGACGCCCCCGTGATCCCGGTGATCGTGCTGCACGACGTCAAGGACGCGGCGCCGCTCGCGCGGGCGCTGGTCGCCGGCGGCATCCGCATGCTCGAGGTGACGCTGCGCACGCGCGAGGCGCTCGAATGCATCGAGATCATCGCCAAGGAGGTGCCCGAGGCCGTGCCCGGCGCCGGCACCATCCGCAGCGCGGCCGACGCGCAGGCTTCGGCGCTGGCCGGTGCCAAGTTCGGCGTCAGTCCCGGCTACACGCGAGCGGTGGGCAAGGCCTGCCACGACCTCGGCCTGCCGCTCCTGCCCGGCGTGGCCACCGGCAGTGAGATCATGCTGGCCCAGGAAGACGGTTTCACCGAGCTCAAGTTCTTCCCGGCCGTGCAGGCCGGCGGCCTCGCGATGCTCAAGGCCTGGCAGGGGCCCTTTGGCGAAGTGAAGTTCTGTCCCACGGGCGGCGTCACGGCGGCCAATGCCCACGAGTTCCTTTCGCTGGCCAACGTGGCCTGCGTGGGCGGCTCCTGGATCGTGCCGACCGAGGCCATCGCGGCCGGCGACTGGGCGCGCATCGAGGCGCTGGCACGCGAGGCCAGCCAGCTCCCGCGATGAGCGAGGACTTCGACCGCAGCGAGCTGAAGGTCATCGCCTTCGATGTCTTCGGCACGGTGGTGGATTGGTACGGCGGCATCTCCGCCGAGGCCGAGCGCATCGTGCCGGGCGTGGATGGCGGCGCCTTCGCGCTGGCCTGGCGCGCCGGCTACCAGCCGGCGATGAAGAGTGTCATGGAACGGCTCGCGGCCGGCGAGGGCGGCTTCACGCTGCTCGACGAACTGCACATGGGCATTCTCGGGAACGTGCTGCGCGACTTCGGCCTCGGCGATCTGGACGCGGCGCGCAAGCGCGAACTCAACTGCGCCTGGCACCGCCTGCCGGCCTGGCCGGATGCGGTCGAGGGGCTCGCGCGCCTCAAGCGCAAGTACATCATCTGCACGCTGTCCAACGGCAACATCGGCCTTTTGACCGAGATGGCCAAGAACGCGGGGCTGCCCTGGGACTGCGTGCTGTCGGCCGAGGTCTTCAAGGCCTACAAGCCCGATCCGCGCACCTACCTCGGCGTGGCCGCGGTGTTCGACGTCACGCCGAGCCAGGTGATGCTGGCGGCTGCGCACCACGATGACCTGGCCGCCGCGCGCACCTGCGGGCTGCGCACCGGCTACATCGAGCGGCCGAAGGAGTTCGGGCCCGACCGGCCGAAGGATGTTTCGCCCCGGCCCGACAACACGCTGCACGCGCGCGACATCGGGGCGCTGGCGGATCTGCTGGGCTGCTAGCGCAGCGCGCCGCCGGCTGCGGCTTCAGGGCGCTGGATCAGCTCGATCTTGTACCGGTCTTGGTGAATTGTCGGCCTACTGAATTGCCTATACAAATCAACCACTTAGGGAACTACCCAGGCCGCCATAATCGCCTCGAATCCCTCTAAAACTGGCTCCAGCCGCCACGGATTGGCGTCTGTGCCGCCAATCGACCGATAGAATTGCCGTCCGATTGAGTTCAAGGAAATGGCATGGCAAAGGCGCGGAAGAAGCCATCGGGCATGTGGGAAATCGGCGTGCGCCATCCGTCATTGCCGGGCGGACGAAAGTATTTCACCTTCGACACCGAAGAGCAGGCCAACGGCTTCGGCGAGCAGTGGACCACGATGAAGCTGGCCGGGCTGCCGCCGCCGGCGGAACTGCTCAAGCCAACGGGGCCCGCGCACTCGCTAGGCCATGTGATCCGCTTGTGGGCAAACAGCGGCCTCGCCGCACCGTCTCAGTTCTCCGCGCTCGGCTCGCTGATCTCCGAGGTCGGGCCTGTGAAGCTGGCCGACGCGAACTACGCCTGGCTGTCGAGCTACGTGCAGCGGCTCAAGGTGCAGAACAACCTCGCGCCGAACTCGATCCGCCATCGCATCCAAGCGCTCGGCCGCGCGATCGATGAGTTCGCCCGCACCAATCCCACCTTGACGATTGCGAACCCCGTGCGGCTGCTGCCCAAGGGCTACAGCTCCTACACCGCGCTGGATCAGAAGCTCGTCGAGGCGAGCGGCAAGACGGTGAAGGAGGACGTCGAGCGCGATCGCCGGCTGCACCCGGGGGAGGAGGAGCGGATCATCGCGGCGCTCTCCGGCAAGCAGCGCGACGACCGCGAGCGCGGCCTGATGCTGACCGGGGGCAATGCCCTGCTGTGCATGTTCCAGCTCATCGTCGGGTCTGGCCTGCGCCTGCGCGAGGCCTACAGGCTGCAGCGCGGCCAGATCGATCTGGAGGCGAAGGTGATGCGCGTGCAGAGCAGCAAGCAATGGCGCGGCAAGGTGGTCTTCCGTGACGTGCCGATGCGGCCCGAAGTTCATCGCGCCCTGGGCAGCTACCTCTCCACGCGCGCGATGCTGCCGGCGGCCTACCTCTTTCCGTTCATGGAGGAAGAGCCCGACATGACGCTGAAGAAGGTGACGCAACGCCTCTCGGACCGGTTCAGGATTGCTTTCCAGTACGCCGACTGCACGGACCTGCGAGAGCACGACCTGCGCCACGAGGCGACGTGCCGCTGGCTCGAGCTGCGGGACGCCACCGGGAACTGGATGTTCCGGCTCGAAGAGGTGAACCGCATCATGGGCTGGTCGGCTAATTCGACGATGGCCCAGCGCTACGCGAGTTTTCGCGGCAGCGACCTGGCGCAGCGGATGTGGGCTACTGCCGAGCCAGGGTCGGCAACACCGGCGCAGGGCGGCGCCGCGGCCTAGCAATGGGCGTCGGGGCATTGGGATGGCGCTTGGCGCGCCGATCCTGCGCTTCGGCGCGCGCCTTCTCGGCGAGGTAGGCCAAGAGGTCGGCGCGCACGAACAGCCAGCCGCGGCCGAACTTCAGCGCAGGGATCTCACCGGCCCTGGCCAGCTCTTCGACCTGGTCAGAGGTGCAGCGAAGCAGCGCGGCACATTCTTCGGAATCGATCGTCTCGGCTGTCATCGTGCTTCCCCTTCGCCGGTCTCCAGCGACTCGAGCTCGGGCAGCGCCAATGCGTCGGCCTCCCCTCCCTGCGCCTGTACCTGAAGAGCGAGAGCCAGGGCTGCGTCAACTGCGGCGTCCATCTCTTTGCCCGAAATCAGGTCGTTGTGGCTGAAGGTTCCATCGGCGTTTGAAACGCGGATGGCCGTGAAGAGTGGATCGCTGTTGAGCACGGCATTCCGATCACGCAGCCATCGATACCGCCGATCGTTTGCTTCAAGCTCTGCTATGCGTGCATCCCCCTCCGGCACAGCCGCTGTGCTCGGTTGTGGGTTGGCGTAGAGGGGCAGGCTGAACACGTCGTCGCGGTGGCTTTGGACGTTCGCGGTCCACTCTTGGGGATCGTCGTTGGCGGCGTCGTCGTCGAAGCCAAGGATTACCGGGTTCGCCCACGCCACAGGTGCAGCCGGCTCGGTGCGGTGGGCCTTGACCGCGTTCTGCCACGTCCACCAGTGCCGTTGCGTGTGGTCTGCGATGTAGTCGCCGTTCTCGTGCTTCAGCAACGCCTGTTCGCGTCCCTTCACGCCCTTCGTGTTGGTGCGCCACGCGAAGAACTCCTCGAATCGTTCGCGCTCGTTCGGGGTGGTCGGCTCACTCATGGGGAGATTCCTGTGGCTGGATTTCGTGCGGTGCAACGCAGAAGGCGCGGTCGGTGATGTGCTCGTGCGACACGGCGATGCAGTTCAGGTATCCGCTGCTGACACGGCGAACCACAAGGGTCTCGCCAGATCGTGCGCATTGCTCGACGCCCATGCCGTCATCGGTCAGGTCGTTTTCCATGTTCACCAGCGCGGTGACTTTCTGGCCGACGCGAAAGAACGGACCGCTCATTCGCCTCCCTCCTTCCCCGCTGGCCGCTCTGCCTGGGTGGCGAAGAGCGGCACATCAAACAGGAACGATGCAGCGACTACCGCTGCGGCTGTAATGGCGATGGCGATCAGGATTGCTGTTATGTGGTTCATTTCTGCTCCGCTGGCCGTACTGGTGCTTGCTTCGGATCAAAGCAGTCGCTGCACGGCGTGATGAAGACGCGGCGATCCTTTCGCTCAAAGGGGTTGTCGCGATCCAGCGGATGCCCTGATGGCTTGCTCTCCGTGAGGTACGAGTTCGACGGCAGCTCTTTGCCGCAGCACGGGCACAAGGCCGTAATCGATAAGGTGATTTCGTAGCCGCTCATCACGCACCGCCCTTCGTGTCATCCCCAGGCTGCGCAAGGGCGTCGAGGTGACGAAGCGCGGCGGTGATCTTGTGCGTGTAGCCCCGCGCGTGAGAACCTGCCGGACCAATGCGGCGCTCGGCAGCGGACAGGCTCTCCATGAAGCCATGCAGGTTCGTCAACGTCGCCTTCACTTCGTCATAGTGCTCGCTCGCACCCGCATGCGTTTGCACAGGAGCGGGGGAGGGGGTGGCGAAGTTGACCGTGCCATCCAGCGCAATCGAACCTTCTTCTGGGTACTCCTCCATCCAGCAGCACAGCCCGGCGGGGTACGGCTGGCCGTCCATGTCGATGCCGGCGTCACGCTCGGCAATGCATGCCTCCTGCTCCATCTGCTCGTCGGTGCCGTCAGGCGCGATGAACGTCATGGCCTCGCGCAGTTGGTAGCCGGACAGCACCAGCGGCGGCAGCATGTAGCGGATGCCGTTAGGCAGACACTTCGCCTCCGTCTGCGCAGGCGCCTCCGGGATGGCCTGCATGCGAAGTCGATTCGAGACAGGTCCAGTAACTGGCGCCTCCGGGGTGGCGGAGGGCGGGGTAGCGAGCTTCATCGCGTAGTAGCGATCTAGCCACTTCTTCAGCCGATCCATCATGATCTGAGGACCGTAGGCAACCTCTTCTTCGTCGCCGTCGAAAGAGATGCGCAGCGGCACCCAGCCTTCGGGCAACCCGGCCGGCTCCACAGGGGCTGCGCTCTTGGATTGACCAGCAAGGGCGGAGAGAAACTCAGGCTCGGCGAGCAATCCAGCGATGCAATCACGCAGCAGCGCGCGGTCATTGTCGTTCGGCGTGTAGCAGGCATCGCGCCCATCTTCGGCTTCGCCGCGCATTTCGTAGTCGGCGACGTACTCATCGACGAAGGATTCGACCTTTGCCCAGTCCCTCACCCCCTCTTGAGCACTGGATAGCTGAGAGGCGGATAGGGCGGCTTCTGCGATGCGCCGCATGTTCGCCGCGTCCATGTTCAACAGCATGTCCGTCGCCGGAAACTCAGCGATGGTGCGCAAGGCCAAGATCAATCCTGCTCCGCTTGCAGGGGAAGTGTTGGTAGGGGTCATTGGCGTTCCTTCAGCGCGGCTTCGCGCGCAGCGTTGATGGCGGACATCTTTTCGGTGCTGCCACCCTTGTCCGGGTGGTGCTGCGAGGCGAGGCGCTTGTATGCCGCGTCGATCTCTACGGCCGTTGCCGTCGACTTGACGCCGAGCACGTGCCACCAGTCGGTACCGGCCGGCTTCGGCAGGGCCTTGAACCCCTGGAACGTGGCGCGCACCAGGGCGAGCGTGCCGTGGCGGAGCTCCACGCGGCGCGCCTCAATGATGTGGTGGATGGCCTGCAGGTTGCCTTCGACGCTCGAGTACCGGTCGACGGGGATGCAGAGGCCGAGTCCGTCCCACGTGAACCAGACCGCGACGCCCGGATCCTCAGGCCGCTGGACGCCCAGCGTGACGTTGCTGCTGATGACGATGTTCGTCAGGTCCTTGCCCGAGTCGTTCGCGAACCGCTGCAGGCTGGTGTCGACGTTCTTCAAGGCCCCGGCGAGCGTCGTCTGGAACTTGCCCTTTTCACGCTCTTGTGAGCGGGGGATAGTGGCTGGCCAGCTGAGCGGGAAAGCGGTAGCGTTCATGTCAGTCGTTCCAACGTAGGCAGCCAGCGCTCGAGCACCGGCCAGATGTGCGGCCGTCCTTCGACGACACGGTGTAGGTGAGGCGCCCCTTGCACTTGACGCAGGACATTGCGCCCTTGACGTCGACTTGGGGCTTCAGGGAAGGGGCAGGGCAGTGCAGGCGCCGAATCTCGGCGTTTGCATTCGCAAAGGCGCTGGCCAGGGCGGAGAAGCGGCTTGTGGTCAAGCGATGGCCCTCCCGCAGCAGTCGCACTGGTTACTGTCGAGCTCTTCGGTGCCGTGCTCGACCGAGCAGATGCAGTAGTGCTCGTCGTACTCGTCGGGGTCGCCCATGAGATCCGCGCCATCGTCAAGGTCCGCGCCTTCCATCCAGGCGGCCCGGGCCTCGATCTCCGCGCACTCCTCGGCCGCTTCTTCCGGGCTGATGTCGGCACGCAGCCGGCGCAGGTAGGCTTCCCTCTCGGTCGCCTCGCCGGCAAGGTCGCGCTCTTTTGGCTCGGCGGTGCGCTTCACGAGTTGTCTCCCGCGTGCTGCAGCGCCTTCTGCACGTCGGCGGCCAGCTGCTGGTCCTTCGCCTCACCGAACAGGACGCTGTAGCTCCAGGTGCAGTCGCGGAACACGCGGCCGTCTTCGAAGTCCTCAAGGCACGACAGAATGCATGTCGCGATGTCCTTGTCCTCGGTGGTCTCGATCTGGAAGCGGCCGAGCGCGGAGCTGACGCGGTACGGACCCTCCGACCAGTCGCCGCGCGTCTGCTGCATCGCCACTGCCAGGTCGAGCCGCTGGTCGCGCGAACGCAGCGCCTCCAGAACGTCCGACCAGGACGACTCGATCGGGAGCTCGTAGCGCAGCAGCATCGCTGCCAGCTCCATATCGGCCTTGCGGCGCTCCACCACTGCGGCGGCCTCGCGCGCCCGCTTCTCGTCTGCTGCCTTCGCCTCCTGCTCAGCGCGCTCGGCGAAGGCTTGGTAGTCCTTCAGCATCCGCTCGTAGGTGTGGGTCGCCGCCTCGAAACCATCGCTCGGGGAGCAGTGCCGGCGCAGGTCGCCCAGATAGCCGGCGTCGTGTCGGATGCTCTTCGGGTAGCGCGCTCGCGAGTTCCGATCGCGCTCGGTGTACGACGTGGGCATGCCGATCTCGGTCATCAGCGCCACGACGCGCGCCGCGATCGCCTTGTTCACCTCCAGCGCGGGCGCGTTTGCCTCGTGCGTCGTGATGTCCTTGGCGCGTGCCGCCTCGAGCTGCAGGAGCGCGTGCTGGGCGATGCGCTTCGTCGTCGGCGTCGAGTAGCTGCTCAAGTGCGAGGCGTAGCTCTGCGGGCTCGCCATGCACTTGCCTACGGCGCCGCATTGCTCGACGGGCAGGACCTTGGTGGGTTCGGTCATGACTGCGGCACCTCGAAGAAGCCCAACGCGCCCTTGAGAGGCCGAAAGGGCAGGGGCTCAGCGTTGGCCAGTACGAAGCCCACGGCGCCCATGTACCAGGGCGAGTCGCTGTGATCGACGCAGTCAACGATGTCGACCTGTCCGACGATGCCGCCGCGCTGCAGATCGTCAAAGGGCGGAAGCTCAACGCCCAACCGATAGCAGAACTCCTTCGCACTGAAGTACTCGGCGCTGGTCATTCCTTGGCTGGCGTGCACGAGGATGGTTCCGCGCTCGCGGGTCCGCCACGTGCGGTTCTCGATGGTCTTGATCCGGCCCTCGGCCAACTCGCGCGCGCGATACGGCGGATAGTCGAGGTCGGGGCGCACGATGAGCCACGCCCAGGGCTGGCGGATGGAGAGTGCCTTCATACTGCGGTCTCCACTGCCGGAGACAACACATGGCCGATAAGAGCTTCGAACACCACGGGCACCAGGTCACAATCGACGTTTGGCTGACCGGGACGCGATGGAGTTGGTCGTATCAAATCGACGACTACAGGCCGGTCCAGATCGCAGAGTCCGGCGCCCGATCGGAGGAGCATGCACTGATCGAGGCGCGGCACGAGGCCATTGCGGCGATCAAAGCGCTTGACGCACGCCCTTAGTCGGGCGAGAAGCATGGGGCGTCGCTTCATGCCGACGCTCCCTGCCGTGCGTCAATTCCGCGGCACACGTCGACATGACTCTCGCCGCGGATCACCGGCTTGCCGATGCCTTCCAGGCTCGACCAGCGGCCGCGGCCCGGCACCGCCAGCTTGTGGGTGTCGTACATCACGATCTCGCCCTTGTAAGTCCAGCGGTTCAGGCCTGAGGGCGTCAGCTCGTAGGCGATGCGATCGGGCGTTGGTTTGCTGGAGGGCGCGGTTTGCACAGAATCGCAAACCAGCGCGGCGGCGTCGCCGAAGAGGTCGAACGTCATGAGGGCACCCCATTCCATTCGCGGCCGTCCAGCAGCCGACCGGCTGCTTCCTTGCCGACCCGGCGAATCTCCTCACCGCTGTCGGACACTGGGATGTACGCCCCCCATTGCTTGAAGAAGAACTGCACACCAGCGTCCCCGCACTGATCGCGCAGACTACGTGCCCAGTCGCGATGCATCGGGCGCGCGTGGGGGCCGCTCTCGCCGCCTACGATCAGCCAGTCGACCAGGTGAATGAGGCGGGTGCGGTGCTCGGAGGGCAAGCCTTTGAACGGGTAGCTCCCGAGCTTCTTCGTGAAGTACTCGGCCGTGAAGTCCAGCGGCCCAAGCAGCGGCTCTGCGCTCACGAAGTTCGGGCCGCCCAGCGCGATCAGCTTCAGGAGGTCGCGCTCGAGCTCGGCCTGGCTCGTGAGCGTGATGCCGATCCGGACATGTGGCCAATGCTCGGCCTCGCCTTTCCATGGCAGCATGCTGGCGACGTTGCCGATGCGCTTCGTCAGGAGCAGCCAGTCGAGGTTCTCGCATTCGCGAATCAGGGCGAAGAGATCCTCACGCCACTGAGGGTCGACGGCGTTGTCGAACACATCGGCGAGGCTGGCGCAGAAGACCCGCTGCCGACGGCCGTGCTGCGCGAAGAAGGCCTCATGGCCACGATGCCAGGCGAGCGGCTGTTTCCACGTGCTGGGCGCGGTGCGATGCCGCGGCTCGGTTGCGCCCCAGATCACCTTCATCGCGCGCGCCGGTGTGCTCACCGCTGCATAGCAGCCGTCGCAGCCAGGGGAGATACGGGTGCAGCCGATCCACGGATTGAACGTGTGATCGGTCCATTCGATCTTGCTGTTCGAGCTCACGATGGCACCCGCTTCGCCTTGGCCTCAAGCCGGCCGACGTAGTTGAGCAGCTCCTTGCGGCGGTAGCCATAGTCCAGCTTCGCCGGCTCCGGCGCCTGGCTGGCCTGCTCGAAGGCGTTGAGCAGGTACTCGAATGCCCGGGTGTCGCTCTGCTCGACCTCGCCCGGCAGCACGTCATCCATGCCGAGATGCCAACGTGCCAACAGACCCTTCAGCAGCTCGATGCCGGCGGGCCGTGGGACATTGGCCGCGTACTGCGACACGTCGGCGCAGCCGATCACCAGCACGATGTTGTGTTGGTTGGAGCCGATGATCTGCGTCACAGCGGCGTCCACCGCGCTCAGGAGGCCCTGCATTGCGAGGGCGACCGCGTTGACTTGCTGTTCCTTCCTCATTGAGCACCTCGCACGGTAAGAGCCACAGCCACGTCGCGCACCCAGATCGGCTGCGACGACAACATGAAGGTCTCGCCGCTCCAGGCGAGCAGCAGCGTGGTGCCGATCACGCCGGCGATGGCCTCGGCCGCGTCGCTGGGCACGGCGTTGCCGATCCGCTCGCGCCAGGCCTGATCGCTGAGCCCGTCGAGCTCGAGGTGTTCCTCGGGTTCGATCAGTGATTGCAGGGCGGCCAGCTCCAGCGTGGTGAAGGGGCGATGCCACGTGCCGTCGAGCGCCTGGATGCGGCACACCAGCTTGTCGGCTGGCGCCGGCGTGGCTGGAACATTTCCGGAACATTCGCCGCCCTCCGGTGTTCCACCGCGCGGGTCTGCGACTGACCAACGGCCGTTGTCGTGGCACGCGGCGGCGCTGACGGCGCCAGCGGCCTCGTTCCACCTCGCGACGCCATAGTGCCCGGCCGTCAGGTAGTTGTCGCCCTTGCCGCGCTGCATGCCGCTGCGCGGGTCTGCGACGGACAGGTAGCCGCCCTGGACACCCTTGCCGCCGGCGGTCACAGTGCGGCTTGCATGTTCCCAGTCCGCGACGTGCAGATGGCCATGCCGCCCGTCCCAGCCAGGTCGCGGGTCGGCCAGCGCTTGGCCGCTGCCGTGTGCGCTGGTGACCGCGTTGGCAGCGCCGCCCCAGGGAACGATCTTGAATTCGTTCGAATGCTTCGCCGGGCCGGCGTGGCGGATGTCGGCAACCGCGTAGGCGCCCTGGCCAGGGTTCTGCTGGCCGCCAATCGTGCCGGAGGTGTCGCTCCATCGGCGCACGCCGTAGGCTTGGCCGTCGGTCCACTTCGCAGACTGCGAGAAGCGCGGGTCGGCGATCGAGAACGCGCCGTTGCTCGGCAGCGACTCGCCAGCAACCGTGCCCATCGAAGCATCCCAAGGATTCACCCCCAGATAGCCGCGGCGGTAGTCCGGCACGATCAGGTAGTCGCGCAGGTGCCCGTTCTCGACGGTCAACTTGTTCAGGCTGCGCCAGTCGCTGCCGGCCTCGACGAAGGCGAGGCGCACCCAGGTCTTCCACTGCAGGGATGGGACGCGATGCATCGGGCCCGCGCGCAGATCGCCCGGGAGCACCATGCGGCCGAGCACATCGCCGACGGCGCGCAGCGGCCGCTTCTCCGGCTCGTACAGGAAGGTCGGCACCTTCTCGGTGTGGCGCGCGACACCGAGGAATCGCTTGCGACTCTGCGCCAGGTTGCCGATCTCGCCGCAGTCATGAGTCGTCTCGGCCCAGGCGTAGCCGTAGGCGCGGAATAGGTCGGCGATCTGGTCGAGCAGGTGCCGGCCGCGCGTGGCGATCCGCGGCACGTTCTCGAACAGGTAGATCTCGACCGGGTCGTGCTTCCAGGCCTCCAGCATCAGCCAAACGCCGCGCAGCGTGAGCCGGTTGAGCGCGAGGTACTTCAGGGTCTTGCTCTTACCTTCGGACAGCAGGCCGCTGAAGCCCTTGCATGGTGCCGACAGGAAGACCACGTGCGGCCGCTCGTTGCCCGCCGCGCGATGGATGTCGGCCGTGGTTGCCTCCGACCAGCCCGCCGGCGGCTCGGCGCCGTGGAAGTCGCGGTACTGATCGCGATCGAACATGTCGAGCACGGTGCCGCGCGCGCCGGTCAGGCGTTGGAAGTCGCGGATGGCCGCCTGGTCCACGTCGACGCCACCGATGCAGCGGAACTTCGCCACGGTGTTGCCGACGCGCGGGTTCGCCTTGTTGAAGCCCTTGGCGCCACCGCCCAGGCCGACGAACGCATGGAAGTGCCTGATCTCGGTCGTGCTCATGAGGCGCTCGTGTTGTTGTCGGCCAGTTCGAACGCGACCTCGCGGACGGACTCGACCGGAATGCACAGCGCCTGCGCGGCCGCGGTGCAGGCTTCCTCGACGCTCTTGGCGCCGAGGTCTTGGGCGCGATCGAGCGCGGCGCGAACCTTGTCTTTGCTCACGATCACTTCTCGTCGTCCTGCGCCTGATCGTCGGTGTCGTCGTCGCTGCCACCGCCGCCGTGCTGCTCGGAGAAGATGTCGCCGGCGTTCTTGCCGTCGCCGGCATCGGGCGTGGTGGGCGTGTCCGGCTTGCCGGCGCGATAGCCCTTCTTCACCGGCACGAGCTCGGCCGGGGCGAGCAGCTTCATGTAGATCTCGCCATCGGACGCCAGCCCCGACAGCTCGCCGTAGACATCGTTGTCCTGCAGCTCTTCGCCGTTGTACTGGACGGTGCCCATGATCGTGACGCTGCCGCCCTCGCTGAGCTCGTAGTGCAGGTTGGCCAGCACCACGTCGGTGAAGTCGACGTGCGCGCCCTCGGTGCCCCAGTCCCAGATGAAGCGATAGCCGCGCCACTTCTCTTTTTCCGCGTAGTTGTACTTCTTGGTCAGCCTCGGATAGCGCAGGTTCGGGAGCGGGATGATCACGCCGGGCAGCCCCTCTTGGCCGTCCTTCAGCGCCTTGTTGAAGTAGTGGTGTTCGCGCAGGCCCGGCTCGATCAGGTCGAGCAGGGTGTTCTCGCCGGTGAGCGAAAAGGCGATGTCGATCGCGCGCACGCGCTCGTCGCCGTGGAGCTCGCGCCGCGGGTTGGCGTTGGTGATCAAGACCTGGGTGAGTTCTTCTAACTGGAACGGCATTGGTTTCTCCGGACTTGGTGATGGGCGTGTCAGTGCTTGCCGGCGGCCTTGGCCGCGCGGTACTGTTCTTCGGTGATCTGCTCGACGCCGGCCTTGCGCGGCTTGCCCGCCTCCTGCTTGGCGTTCACGTCGGCGGCGGCTTTCTTGTGGGCGGCGATGAAGCGATCGGCATCCCACACGCGGTGCTCGGCGACGTAGCTGGCGCCATCGGTCGCGGTGTGGCGCATGTAGATGTCGCGGGTGATGAGGGTTTCGCTCACGGTGGTCTCGATCCGGAAGCGATCAGGGCAGCAGCTGGAGCGACGCAGAGGCGCTCACCTGGCGCGCTGGCACCGGCTCGTCGTTCAGAACTGCCGCGGCGCGCTTCGCTTCGGCTGCCTTGGTGCCAGGGCAGGGCGTGTCGGTCAGGGCCATCGCCTTTTCGATGTCCGCCTTCTGGCACAGACGTGCGATTGCGGCCTTGTGCAGGCCGGCCGCGCGCAGCGCCTCGGCGTCGTAGCGGATGTCGCAGTTGTTGTCGGTCCAGGTGGAGCCACCGGAGGCGCCCCAGCCGGCGAACTGCACGCCACCAGTGGTCGAGCCCATGCAGGTGCCGTTCGTCGCGGTCAGCGGGGCGGCATAGGCCGTGGCCACGGGGTCGCGTTCCTGTGCGGGCGCGACGATCAAGGGTTCCGACTTGGCGGCCGCCGCCTCTTTCACCGGCTGCTCGGTGAGCGCCGTTTTGGTCTCGGCCGTTGTCGCCGCGGCAGGCAGCGAAACGTTCACGGTGTTCGTGACCTTCGCCGATCCGCCCTTGGCGACCTGGCGCTGGGTTTGCTGCTGGCGCTGCGCCTGCTGCTGCGCGGCTATGGCCGTCGCCCGAGCCTCGGCGCGCGCCTGAGCTGCAGCCAGGGCAGCCGCGGTGCCGCCGTTGTTCACAGTGCCCGGCGTCGTCGGCGCGGGCGTCGGGTCGGTCGTGCAGTGCGGGTTGTGCGTGTGCTGCCCGTTTCCGCACACGGATGGCGGCGCAGCGTTGGCGGTACCGAGGGTTGCGAGGATCGCGATGACGATGATGGTGTTCTTCATTGGTAACGTGGTTGGTGGTGATGGGGTGAGCCGGGGCGGACTACTAAACCGCCGGGGCGCTTCAGGTGAATCACTCCTTGGCGCCCTGCTCCGGCCCGAAACTGGTCAGCGGCAGGTTGTAGAAAGAGGGCAGCTGCTTGCGCAGCGCCGGCCGGAAGGTTTCAAAGGACAGGAGGAGACGGACGCCGGCCGGGCGCACCCTGGAAAGTGGTCAGGCAGACGCCGGCTCGGGCGCCTTGAACTTCTTGAAGGGCAGGCTCTTGATGTGCTCGCCGAAGAACTTGCCGATCGACTCGGCACCAACGAAGGCCGCATGGACCTCCGGCTGGACATCCGGGTACTGGTAAATCGATCCCAGGCCGCGCGTGAAGGTCACGGCGAGGGTCTTCGTCGCGGCGTCGTAGCCGATGGCGGCCACCTGGTTGCTTTCGACGGGCTGCAGCGGGATCTCGATGTATTCCGCGATGTCGTTGAAGGCGGCCGGGGCGGTATAGGTCTTGGGCATGGTCTTTCCTTGCGGTGGTTGGTGGGAATGGGTCAGGCTGCCTTGAGCGCGGGGGCGCGGAACTTCTCGTACTCGACCAAGATGGCTCGAGCGCGGGTCTCTTCGCCTTTTCCCCAGGTGCGGGAGGCGAGGAATCGGCTGATGTCGTCCTGATGCGCGACAACGGCGGCCTGGCGCGCGGCGGGGAGGGCGGTGACGCTCGGGGCCGGCGTCGGTGCGGGCGCGGCGGCGACTTCCGCAGGCGCGGGCGCGACCTTCGCAGCTTCCTTCGCTTTGAAGTCGGCGACACGGAACTGCACGAGCGCTTCGAAGTCGTCCTGCTGCTTCAGCACCAGCGATGCCACATCGGGGAACAGGGCCGAGTGGTCGGCGGCTTCCGTGGCCAGGTGCTTCAGGTTCGCGTCGATGCGATCGGCCGTCGCGTTCGCCGCGATCTTCGCGTTGGCCAGCGTGTAGTCGATGGCGTCCTGCATGCTGGCAACCGTGCGCTTGCTCTTGATGGCGCCGGCAAAGTCCGCCGTCGTCACAGGCATGTACGGCTTGCCGATGCGAGCGTTCAACGCCTCGACGTGCGCGCGCAACGTGTTGCCCGCGTCGATGACCATCTGCTGCTTGCGGCGCTTCTCTTCGGCCTCGACAGCCGTCTCGAGGTCGATGGCCTTGCGGCGGTACGATTCGGCGATGTGGTCGATTGCCTTGATGGCTTCGTCAATCGTGGTCATCCGACCAAGGACGAAGGTCTTCGCCTGCGCCATGGATTCCTGAACGTCGCGGCAGAACGTGGCGTCCTGTTTGGCGTTGATGAATTCAAGGTCAGTCGCGGGCTTGCCGGGGATGGTGGCGAGCACGGCCAGGGCATTGGCCTTGTACTCGTCCAAGTTGCCGGCGGTGACTTCGCCCTTCGCCTCGATGACGAGCGCCGGCAGGGCCTCGCGAGCCGTGGCTTGCGGCTTCGGCGCGGCAGGCTCGGCCGGCACGTAGGCGCACAGATCCTTATCGAACTGGTCCCAGCCGGCGGCGATGTCGTCGGCAAGGTGCTGGCTCGACTCGTACCAGCAATGACGCTCCTCGACGAGCGTGTAGGCGTCCGGGTGATCCTCGGGCACATCATGGTTGCGCACCCACTTCGACGCCATGAACAGCACGCGGTCCGCGCCGGAGACCATGCACTGCTGCTCCATCTGCACGCGGTACTGAAGCGGCAGCGTCACCCCTTCGTTCAGGCCCGGCGCCGGCATCGCGGCGCGCAGTTCGTCGTTCAGGCTCTTGTGCTCGAGCGCGAGCACCTCGGCCATGGTCAACCCGTCGAACGAGGCCGACAGCCTGCCGTTGGTGCCGGTGACCGGGTAAAGCTCTTCGCCGATGATGGCTTCGGCCAGCGGGCGCGCCAGGCCTTCGAAGCGGTGGCCGTCATCGAAGCGGCGCTGCGTGGCGGAGTCGACGTCAGGCTTCAAACCCGTGTGCATCTCGTGCATGAGCTGCGTGCGGGTCTTGTACGGCGAGCAGGCCATCATCGCCGGCGCGTCGCTGGCGTTGAAGTGCGCCGCGCGGTGCGCATGCCACTCGGGGCTTCCTTGGATGAGGTTGAGGGTTTGCATCAGACGGCTTTCTTGTAGGAGCGGAGAACCCGGGTCTGCTCTTCGGTGGGCTGGCCCTTGGTCGCGAGAGTCGCGAGGATCTGGTCGGGGGTCTTCTTGCCGGTCTCGATGAGCTGGCGCCATGCGACGAGGTTCTTGTCGAAGCCTTCCTGCGGGTATGCAGGCGGCGCCGGCGGGGCTTGCGGTGCGGGCGGCGGTGCTGCGCTGCGGCCGTCGTCGTCCGGCATGATTTCGTCCTTGACGGCCAGGCCGGTGATCATCAACAGCGTGTACCGCGACAAGTAGGTCGTGGTCGACGACATCTGCTGGATGTTGTTTTTGTTGCCGCTGGCGTCGAGCGGGCCGTCGAGCTCAATCGATTCGCTGTGGCCCAGCTTGTGCGTCAGCGTGCAGGTGACGTGGACCCGGTCGCCCTTGCGCTCGGGCTTCCAGCTGTGGCTGACGCCAACCTTGGCCAAGCCCTCGGTGATTGCGTCCGCGACGTTGCCAAGCGTGGCGTGCCAATAGTCGGTGGCGGTGCCGCCGTTCCTCGCATCGAAGTGAACGCGCTTGTCCTTGAGGATCGTCGGCGGATTCAACTTGAACTCAGCCATTGCGGCGACGTAGGCCTTCTTCGCTTGGTCGGCCTCATACTCGCGTTGCAGGGCGAGCATGTCGCGCAGTTGGTCCATGGTGCCGCCGGCCTGCAGCCAGGCGATCGCGTTTCCCATGGGGCCGGCTGCGGGTGCCTGCACAACATTGGAAGCGGGCCGGACGGCCGGGACGGGACGCTCTTCTGGCTCGATCATCTCGAGCGTGAGCGGGGATTCTTTGAGGACGGTGCTCATGGCTTTCTTTCAGCGTTGGAGGAGGTAACCGACAGCAGCCCAAGATGCAGGGATGCCGACGAGCAGAAAGAGAAAGAAGACAGCGAGCACCTTGTTGACGGTCGCTCCGATATCGGCTTGGTAGTCCTGCTGCTCGGCGTGCGAGACGCGCTGGTCTCCGATGGGCATATCGCCCCAGTGGCCTGCACGTGTGCGGCGTGGCGCGTCGATGTTGATCGGCGCGAAATACCCAGTCTCGATGCTCATGGTGCGTACCTCGTGAAGTAAAGGATGACGGCGGTGGCTATGCCGATCAGGGTGCAAGCGGGAACGAAGATTCGGTGGCCGAGCGACTTGCGCGGGCCGTGGAACTCGATGGCGATGGCGTCTCTGCAGACGTCTCTGCTGGTTCGCGGCGTCAGGGGCATGGGGCGTGACGTCATGAGGCGCTCCCGGTGGCCCTGGCGGGCCTGTAGCCGTGTCCAGTCGCCTCGCTGAGGCACTGCTTGTGGACGCGCACCTTGTGACCGTCAGGAGTCTCCAGTTCGGCAAAGGTGAAGCCACCCTTGATGCGCACCAGTTGCGCCGAACAGTGGAAACACTGCGAGACACCGCCATCCTTGAATTTGCGCGCGCTCATGCCTCGCCCTCCTCATCGCCCGGGTAATCGGGGTCGCGCGGATCGGGATGGCGGGCCAGCTCGCGCTGATAGCGGCGCTCGGCGTTGCGCTCCTGGATCAGGTCTTCGCGCTCGTCGTCGCGGCCGGTGTCGATGAAGCGGGTCACAGCGTGAACCTCCCGTCGTTGGCTTCGATCGCGTCGTCGACCGGATCGGTGCCCTCGGTCACCTTGGCGATGACAGCCGCAGCGTTGCGCATGCACAGCTGGTAGTCGTCCTCGGTGGGGCGCTCGGCTTCGTTATCGAGGTCCTGCGCGACCATGTTGGCGTGCAGGGCCCGCAGCGCGGCCAGCATCTCGGCCCGCTGGTCGGCGCCGATCTTCTGTCCAGCTTCGAACCACTCGCGCGCCGTTTCGATGAGGCGAGGATCAGGGCGGAACATCCGCTTCTCGGCGAGGTACTGGTCGAGCGTCATGCGGCGCTCCCGGTGATGACGATGAGGGCGGGCGAAAGCGTTGCGAGGTACTCGCGTTTGCACTTGCCCTTGCGCTTCCAGGCGTGCGCCAGGTGCTCGAATCGCTGGCCGAAGTCATGGCGGCCGGCGATCCGGTTCAGCCACTCGTGAACTTCCATCTGGCAGCGGGCGTCGCAGCGCATGACCTCTATCGCTGCTTCCAGGTGTCCGTTGTCGAGCACACGCAGGTCGGTGAGGTCGAACGGAAACCGCGTGCCGTTGTAGAGGCCCAGAAGGACGCCTGCAGCCGCACGAGCGCCTGACGTGCCCTGATGGATCTGCGTCAGGTTCCAGAGCTTGACAAGAGCTGCGGTGTTCATGCCGCGCTCCTGGCAGCCTTGGCGACGGCGGCGGCGGTCGCCGCATGACGGCGAGCGATTCCGGCGCACATGGCGTGAAAGTCGGCAGCCGAGTGCTTGCCTTCATCCCGCAGGTCGCGCGCCATCTGGATGTTGTCGAAACCGGCTGCGATCCAACGATAGAAATCGCGGCGGGCGCGCATCTGTGCCAGCGTGACGCAGCGGCGCGGCGTGTGCTGCGCGCTCATGCCAAACCCCTGAACATGGCAGAAAGCGCACCGTTGATACCGATGCCAGCCAGACTGCCCAGCACGAGGCCCGTAAACATAATCGCGGCCACGACCCCGAGGGCGATGAAGAAGGTCTTCATGACGCGCTCACCTTGAAGAAGGCATCCGCAGCCTTCACCGACAGGCGCGCAGCGCTTTCGAGCGCATCCGGCGAGGTCGACGAGAGGATCTTGGCGCCGTACGGGCCGGCGAACATCGCAAGGAAGAGCTGTTGCGCGAGCTCGTTGCGCGGATTCCGGCGCGGCCCCTGCGGTGCCAGCTTTGACGCTGCGGCGGTTGTCATGTCTTCACTCCTATTTGGTGGGCGAGTGAAGGCAGTTTAGGTCAACCTAAACGCCAAGGTCAAGGAAAACCTAAACTTATTTTGCAGGGTTGGTAAACCCCTAAACCCGGGGGCGAAAAAAAAGCCCGCACGCGGCGGGCTGTTGAATCAATCGAGGGGGGCTTATGCGGCTAGGCCGCGGCGCGTGGCCTGCTGACTCTTCGTGCCTTGTTCGAGAGCCAGATCCCCAACGTAATCCCCGGCTTCTCGACGGCGCGATAGGCCGCGCAGGGAAGGCCGGCGAGCATCAGGAGCCACACGCCCCATTGAACGAACGCCGGGGCTTGCGCGAGACCACCGAACGCCAGCCAGAACGCCAGCGGGTGCGTGAGGTAGATCCCATAGGAATAGGTGGCGACGACACTGGCGCACTTCACGAGCGGCGGGCTCTTGACGGGCCGGCACAGCGGGATGCTGAGCCCCAGCAGTAGGCACATGATCATCATCGCGGGCGCCTGTGGGACGCCGGCCGCGACGATGGCGGGGATCACCACAGCTGCGACCGCGATGAAGCCGAACAGCACGATCGGGGAGAGCTGAGCGTCGCGGCGTTTGGCCAGCACGAAGGCGAGCGCGCCCGGCAGAAAGCACGGGACGAACCGGAGCAAGTGCAGATCGATGGAGGTCAGCCATGCGACGGCCGCCAGCGCAAGGGATGCGCCGCAGATCAGCGCGATCCGAAGCCTCGGCTGAGACAACCTGGTCACTACGTACAGGGCAGGCAGGAACAGGTACATCTGCAACTCATAGGGCAGCGTCCAGAGTGGGCGCGGGGTGGATGCATGCCCTGTGATGTTCTGGATGAGCAGCAGGTTGCTCGCCAACTCGCCGAGATCGGTAAGCACGCCTTCTCGCCATTTCAGCAGGGCCGAGAGTATGACCACGGCAACGGCAAGCGGGTAGATTCTGAAGACCCTTCGGATGAAGAACGGTCCTGCGGCTGGCCCATGCCGTTCGAGCGACATCAGAAGGACCAAGGTGGTGTGAACGAAAAATATTGCCACCCCCAGGCCGCCAAGCGCTTCAAGGCGGTAAACGGCCTCCTGCTCGGCGCCCCATCCGACGAAATCGCGCATGTGACTGAGCACGACGAACGAAACCGCGCATGACCGCAGCAGATCGAGATTCGGGTTGTCCTTGTTCATCCCGCCGAGTATCACGTTGAGGTGAGGGTGGGCGCGCGGGACATTTGTCCTGGGCGCCCACCCTATGCGTTGAGCAATTGGTAGGGCAAATCGCTTTCCTCGGGCTGCGGCTTCGATATGTCGGCCTGAAGCGCATCGCAGGAGGTGTGCCCTACGCCTGGCTGTGCCGCCGTGTACTGGATGAGGCCGTACAGGTGCTGCACGGATGAATAGATGGCGTACTGCAATCGATCGGCGAAGTTGCCAACGACGCCGAACTCATCGTCTCCGTCTTTCGTGGAAATGATGGGCATGTACCCCTGAATCTCCCCGGCCTCTGCGCGCTTCAAATCACGTCGCATTGCCTCTACCACCTCCGCCCTTGCTTCTCTGCTTTGGCGCTTGAACTGCAGCACTTGACCCGTCACTTAGGAACCCCGGCTTTCCGTGTTTCGCGGCGAATCCACCCTTGGTCGCCGCGAGTGCAGTATGGGGTTGTGACGACGTGGACCCGGGTCGGGTTTGCGCCACATCGAGCAACTCAAGCGCCAAGTTTTCCACGATCTTGAGCAGTCTCGGCGGGAGCGTTTTTGCTTGGTCAGGCGTAAGTAAGTCAAAGGGCCACGCGGGCGTTTCGATCATCGTGCCCTGGTCGAAAAACCGGGGCTCCAGGCCGAGGCGCACGGCCAAGCCCATCCCGGCCCGCTCGCCGAACGATTCTTCTGGATCGAGCAACTGACTGATTCGGCCCTTCGTGAGGCCGGCCTTCCTGATAAAGGCGGTCCTGTCGCCGTTGTACGGCGCGGAATTGATCAGCAGCTCAAGCCGCTTCTTCCGATGTTGATCCTGATCATCCATGTTGAGAAAAGGATAAACATTCATGGTTTAGATAAACCTTGACTTGTGGGTTTAGGCGGTTCTAAACTCGGCGCCATGGATCTCAAGACATGGCTTCAGGCCGAACGCGGGCGCTCCGCTGCGCTTGCATCCCATCTTGGAGTTTCGCGAGGGCGCGTCTCTCAAATGGCCGATGACGGCGTACCGCCCGGAATGATGTTCAAGGTGCGCGACTTCACTGCCTGTGAGGTGTCCCTTGAGGAGCTCGTCGCAGCTCGTACCCCCACCGAAGGTCTGGAACGGAAAGCCGCCTGAATGGCGGCGATGTAGCGCCGCGCGCGCTCGTTGGAGGAGGAGACATAGATGCGTAGTTTCAAAGACCGATGGGAAGAGTTGCTGTCGACCGGACTCTTCCTCACTTGCACCTGCATTGCGGTGCTCCTGGTCCGCGCTGGCCATGTTGACAGCGCCGGCTTGTTCGTCGCCCTGTCCATCTTCATCGGCTGGGCCATGAACGCCTTCCTCATCGTCCCCATCCCGCGGTCCGCGCACATGCAGGCCATCGCAGACACCCGCAAGGCTCTCGGCATCCGCGAGGGCAGTGATGACTGACAAACAAATTCTGGGCATGGATCGCACTGTGCGCCCCGCGTTTGGAAATGTCATCCAAAGCATTACAAACGCCCGCGCCGAGCCCCGCCACTCGCCCGCAGCCCGCACATCGATTTGTAGACGTTTGGAACCCCATTCCCCCAGGAGAACGGCATGAAATCCGAGCACGAAACCTTCAACGACGCGTTGATTGAATGCGTCAAAAAAGCCGGGGGCTCCAAGGTCGTCGGCAAGGATCTCTGGCCCGCCATGGAGATTGAGAGCGCGCAGCGCAAGCTCCTGGCGTGCCTGAATGCTGACCGGCACGAGAAGCTCAGCCCCGAGGAAGTGCTCTTCGTGCTGCGCAAGGCGCGCGAGAAGGGGCACCACGGCGGCTTCGCCTTCATGGCCGAGGACTTGGGCTATGCCGAGCCGGTGCCGGTGGAGCCACGGGACGAGCTTGCCGACCTGATCCGCCAGTACCTGGCGCGCAAGGAAGCGGACAGCCGCAAGGACGATCGTGTCGAGCGGCTGCTGGCGCAGCACCTGTCGCAGCACACCACGCTGAGGGTTGCCGCATGAACTCGCCGCAGCCCACCCCGACCCCCGCGCCCCTTCCGCCTTCGCAGCCAGTCGCGGACGAAGACGTCGCATTTGCCGACTCGATGTGGGGCAACCTGGCATGACGCACAAGCCAGCCGCGCGCCAGTCCGCGTTCTTTTGGCAGGGCGAGCCGAGCGTCATCGGCGCTTCTCTGGCGCCTTCACACAAGGACCGGGGCGTCGACGCGAAGGTGCGCTACAGCCCCACCCGTGGAGGGCGCTGCAGCTGGCCAGCGGGCAGGGGACAAGCGCGCGGCGCTGCGCAGGGGCGGCATCTGATGGAGTACGCCGACTTCCTGCGCGCCAAGATCCGCATGGCCCAGTTCAAGGGCTTCGACGTGCCGCTGGAGCAGGTCAATCCACACCTGAAGCCGCACACCCGCGACATCGTGCGCTGGGCAGTGCAGGGCGGCCAGCGCGCGATCTTCGCCAGCTTCGGCCTGCACAAGACTGCGACGCAGCTGGAAATCTTCCGGCTGATCGGCCGAGCCCGGCCCGAGATGTTCCGCCTGCAGGTCGCGCCGCTTGGCGTGCGGCAGGAGTTCCGGGCCGAGATCGAGGCGCGCTTCCAAGGCGAACACGCAATCGACATGCGCTTCGTGCGCCGCGACAGCGAGATCGATGACCCGGCCACGCTGTACCTGACCAACTACGAAGCGGTGCGCGAGGGCAACGTCACGGTGCGCCGGTTCGGCGCCACAAGCCTGGACGAGGCAAGTGTGCTGCGCAGCTACGGCAGCAAGACCTACCAGGAGTTCCTGCCGGCCTTCGAGCCCGTCGAGTTCAAGTTCGTGGCCACCGCGACACCGAGCCCGAATAGATTCAAGGAGCTGATCCACTACGCCGGCTACCTCGGCGTCATGGACACCGGCCAGGCGCTGACACGCTTCTTCCAGCGCGACAGCGAGAAGGCCGGCAATCTCACGCTCTACCCGCACAAAACGGAAGAGTTCTGGCTCTGGGTGGCGAGCTGGGCGGTGTTCATTCAGCGTCCGAGCGACCTGGGCCACTCCGATGAGGGCTACGACCTGCCTGAGCTCGACGTCCGGTACCACGAAGTGCCGAGCGACTACTCGGCGGCCGGCAGTGAGAAGAACGGGCAGGGGCTTCTGATCCCTGACGTCGCCATGGGCCTGTCCGCGGCGGCAGCGGAGAAGCGCGACAGCTTGGACCGGCGCGTTGCCAAGGTCATGGAGATCATCGATGAGTCAAGACGAGCAGCCGCTGCCCTACAACAAGGCGTACTACCAGAAGAACCGAACCGAGCTGCTCGCAAAGCAGAAGGAGCGGACGAAGCGCAACCGCGATCCGGAGGAGCTGAGGGCGTATCGCAAGAAGTACTACGAGGCGAATCGCGAGCGCCTGCTGGAAGTCCAGCGGGAACGAGGGCGCCGGAACTATCAGGCGAAGCCGGAGGCGTACCACGCCCGGCAGCGGAAGACGCGGCTCAAGAGCTACGGGCTGACGCCGGAGATGTTCGAGGCCATGCTGGCGGCGCAGGACGGGAAATGCCGGATCTGCGTGCAGACGATGGCGCCGCCGGCGATCGACCACGATCACGCGACGGGCGAAGTGCGCGGGCTGTTGTGCCGCCAGTGCAACTCGGCGCTGGGGCTGTTCCAGGATTCGCCGGACATGCTGCGCAAGGCAGCGGCGTATCTGAGCAGGTCATCGTCTGGTGCGACCTGAACGCTGAGCAGCTGGCACTCGAGCGTGCGCTCCAGGGCGCGGGCATCTCGCTGGTGTCGCTCACCGGCAGCCAGTCTGTCGACGACCGGGACGAACTCCTTTGGGCGTGGCGCCAGCGCAAGGTTGACGCCTTCGTGAGCAAGCCGGAGATGTACGGCGCCGGCATCAACCTGCAGCAGTGCCACCGAATGATCTTCGCGGGGATCGACTACTCGTTCAACGCGTTCATCCAAGCCGTGCACCGCATCCATCGCTTCGGCCAATCGCGCCGCTGCGAAGTTCACATCGTCCACACCGAAGCCGAGCGGGAGGTGCTGCGCACCTTGCAGGTGAAGTGGGCCCAGCACGAGGAAATGGCCATGAAGATGACCGAGATCATTCGCAAGTACGGGCTGAGCCAGCTCGCCATGCAGGAGACGCTCGCGCGCACGATCGGCGTGCAGCGCGTGGAAGTGAAGGGCGACCTCTTCGCCGTCGCGCAGAACGACTGCGTGGAGGAGGCGAAGCTCCAGCCCGAGGACTCCGTCGACTTGATCGTCACGAGCATTCCGTTCGCCAACCACTACGAATACACGCCGAGCTTCAACGATTTCGGCCACACCGAGGACAACGCGCACTTCTGGAAGCAGATGGACTTTCTGACGCCCGAGCTGCTCAGGATCCTGAAGCCCGGTCGGGTCTACGCCTGCCACACCAAGGACCGGATCAACTTCGGCAACGTCACGGGCGCCGGCGTGCCGACCGTCAGCCCCTTCCATGCCGAGGCGCTGTTCCATGGCCTGAAGCACGGCTTCGACTACCTCGGGATGATCACCGTCGTCACCGACGTGGTCCGCGAGAACAACCAGACCTACCGCCTCGGCTACACCGAAATGTGCAAGGACGGCACGAAGATGGGTGTCGGGTCTCCCGAATACATCCTGCTGTTCCACAAGCCGCAGACCGATCGCTCCCGCGGGTACGCCGACCAGCCGGTGATGAAGTCGAAGGTCGAATACAGCCTCGCGCGCTGGCAGGTGGACGCTCATGCGTTCTGGCGCTCGAGCGGGAATCGGATGCTCACGGCCGAGGAGATGGCCAGCTACGGCCCGGCCAAGCTCGCGAAGCTCTTCACAGAGCACAGCCTGGCCAACGTCTACGACTTCGAGTTCCACGTGCGCATCGGCGAGGAGTTGCTCGCGCGCCAGGCGCTCCCCAGCACCTTCATGAGCCTCGCGCCGGGCAGCCACCACTCAGAAGTCTGGCACGACGTGAACCGCATGCTGACCCTCAACGGGGACCAGTCGCGCCGGGCCGTCGAGCAGCACATGTGCCCGCTGCAGTTCGACATCGTCGACCGCCTGATCGAGCGCTACAGCATGAAGGGCGAGCGGGTCTATGACCCGTTCTGCGGGCTCGGCACGGTGCCGGTGCGTGCGATCAAGCTGGGCCGCACTGGCGGCGGCTCGGAGCTCAACCCCGCCTACTTCCTTGACCAGGTGCACTACCTGCGCGCCGCCGAGCGCGACGCCAGCATGCCCAGCCTGTTCGACCTCGAGGAGCTCGCGGCGTGAACCGGATCCAGAAGCTGGTCGCTCAGCGCCGCACGCACGAGATCCTGGCCAGGGGCCTGGAAATCGAGATCTGCATGGCCTTGGGCGACCGTGACGGCGCCGCGCGGAGCCTGCGCGAGCAGAACGCCCTGATCGCTGCACGCTTCGCCCAGCTGGAGCAGCTGGAAGAGGAGGGCGGCAACTACTTCGCGCTGGCTGGCCAGATGTCCGCCATGCAGGCCGAAGCGAGGAGGGCCACTGGTGGCTGAAGCGAAGGACTCCAAGCCGACCAAGACAACAGGCCGGTACCGCAAGGTCGAGGTGCGCACGTGGGGCGACGAGAAGTTCCGCAACCTGTCGCCGATGCCACCGTCAGGGCAAGGCCTGTGGCTCTACCTGATCACAGGCCCGCACACCGGCCCCATTCCAGGGCTCTTCCGCGCTGGCCGCGCCGCGATGGCCGAGGAGCTCGATTGGGAGATCGAAGACTTCGACAAAGCCTTCGGGGAAGCCTTCGCGCAAGGCATGGTGAAAGCCGACTTTAAGGCCCGCGTGATGTGGCTGCCAAGCGCCATAAAGCACAACCGGCCGGAGTCACCGAACGTGGTGCGCAGCTGGGCCGCGGAGTTCGATCTCATCCCCGAATGTGACCTGAAGCGGGAGGCCTTCGAAGCCCTGAAAGCCAGTATCCATGCGCTCGGAGAGTCTTTCGGCAAGGCTTTCGAAGAGTCTTTCGGGAAGCCTTCGGCTAAGCCTTCCCCGAAGGCTATGCCTAATCAGGAACAGGAACAGGAACAGGAACAGGAGCAGGAGCAGGAACAGAAGAAAGAGCCTAACGGCTCTGTCGGCAAGGCCGACCCCTTGCCGGCCTGCCAGACCGAAAAGGTGGTGGAGCTGTACCACGAGGTGCTGCCGGAAATGCCGCGCGTTCGGCTGATGCCAGACAAGCGGCGCAAGGCCATCGCAGCACTCTGGCGCTGGGTGCTGACCTCGAAGAAGGCAGACGGCACGCGGCGCGCGCAGACCGCCGACCAGGCGCTCACGTGGCTGCACGACTACTTCGGCCGGGCCCGTGAGAACGACTTCCTGATGGGCCGCTCGGCGCGTACCGGCGAGCACGCGAATTGGCAGTGCGACCTCGACTTTCTGATGACCGACCGCGGCCTGAAGCACGTGATCGAGAAAACCCGGGAACCTGCATGAACGCCCGCGCCGACGACTACCACCTCTCGGAACCCGACATCGCGCACCTGCGGGTGCCGCCGCACTCCATCGAGGCCGAGTCCAGCGTGCTGGGTGCGCTGCTGCTCGATAACGCGGCATGGGATCGCGTCGGCGACCTACTGGTCGACAGCGACTTCTACCGGCACGAGCACAAGTTGATCTACGCGGCGATCGGTGCGCTGGCCAACGCATCGAAGCCAGCCGACGTCGTGACGGTCTTCGCCCAGCTGCAGCGGATGGGCAAGGACACGGAGATGGGCGGGATCGTGTACCTGAACCAGCTCGCGCAGTACACGCCAAGCCCGGGCAACCTGCGCCGCTACGCCGAGATCGTGCGGGAGCGCTCGATCCTGCGGAAGCTGATCTCGGCGGCCGACGAGATCTCCAGCGGGGCGTTCAACGTCCAGGGGAAGGGCGTCGACGCTGTCCTCGATGCCGCCATGCAGAAGGTGATGGCGATCAGCCCGGACGCGGCCGCCGAGGAGTGGGAAGGCATGGACGCCGGCATGGTCCAACTGCTCGATCGCATCAACGACGCGGCTGATGGCACGTCGAAGCCCGACTTCATCCCGACCGGCCTGAAGGAGATGGACGAGCGCCTGGACGGGGGCATGAGGCCTGGCGAGCTGATCGTCATCGGCGCGCGGCCGAGCATGGGCAAGACCGCGCTGGCGATGGCGATCGGCATTAACGTCGCGCTGAATGAAGGCGTTGCCGTCGGCATGTTCTCAATGGAGATGCCGAAGGCGCAGGTGATGAACCGCGCGATGTCCCTGGTGTCGCACATCCACCTCAGCCGCATCAAGCGCCCGGAGCGGCTCAAGGATTACGACTGGCCGTCGATCACGAAGACCGTGGAGACCCTGCGCCACGTCAACTTTCAGGTCAGCGATCGCAGCGGCGTCAACATCAACCAGCTGCGCGCCCGCGCCCGGGGCCTGCGGCGGAAGCACGGGAAGCTCGGTTGCCTGATCGTCGATTACCTCGGGCTGATGGACGGTACGGACCCGAAGATGCCGCGCGTCTACCAGCTCGAGGAGGTCACCAAGGGCCTGAAGAGCCTTGCCAAGGAGCTCGGGTGCCCAGTCCTGCTGCTGGCGCAGCTGAACCGCAAGGTCGAGGAGCGCGTCGACCAGATGCCGATGCTCTCAGATCTCCGCGATTCGGGATCGGTCGAGCAGGATGCCGACATCGTCATGTTCGTTCACAGGCCGTTCAAGTCGAAGCCCGACCTCGGCGACGAGTGGAAGTACTACGCCAAGGTTTCGATCGCCAAGTCGCGCGACGGTGAGCCGGGCTACTTCGACCTGATGTACGTGGGCGAGAACACCCATTTCATGGACTGGCCGGATGGCACGCCCATTCCCACCAGCCAAGTGCGCGTAGCGCGCGGTGCGAAACCGAAGGGCGGTGACCTATGACCACCGCCGATTCCATCCTGGCGTGCTTCGACGGCGACGTCGAACTGACGAGCGAGCTGATCTGCAAGCGGACGGGGTTCGACGTCTCGCGCGTCGCCACCTACATGGCCAGGCTGCGCGATCGAGGCATCGTGGAGCGCGTCGGCGCCGTCAACAGCCGCCCGGCGGTGCACCGGTTGTCCGGAGCGGCGCGAGAGCGCGAGCTGGCCCGCCTGGAGCACCTGAAGTCCCTACCGATCGAGCTTTCGGAGACGCTGGTCGGTACCGCTCGCCGGACCCAGCCGTCCTCGGTCTTTCACCTCGCGAGGTTCTCATGATCTGCATCGGCATCGACCCAGGCCTGTCGGGGGCGATCAGCTTCGTGACCGAACGCACCTGCGTAGTCGAGGACCTTCCGACCATGCCGCTCCCTGGCAATGGCCTCATCACCAGGAAGATCGACGGCCGCGCGCTGGCGAAGATGATCCGCGCGAACGTGCCGATCGGCGAGACCGCTGAGGCCTACGTCGAGCAGGTCAGCACCATGGGCGGCAAGAACAACGCCGTCCAGACGCAAGGCAGCCTGATGCGCTCCCTTGGCGCCATCGAAACCGTGCTGGAGTGCCTTGGCTACAAGCCGACGATGCTCAGCCCGCAGAAGTGGAAGCGCTTCTACGGCCTGGACGCCGACAAAGCGAAGTCGCTGGCGACAGCGCGCGCGCTGTACGAGGCCGCGCCGCTCAGCCTGGCCAAGCACCACAACCGAGCTGAGAGCCTGCTGATCGCCCACTGGGGCCTGAGGAACAAGGCATGAAGACCAACGCGATTCGTGGCGGCAGAGAAGCGGCGAAGGCGGAACTCGACCGCATCTGGGAACAAGCCTGCAAGCACGCCAGGGAGGTGCGCGCGCAGAGGCAGCGCGTGATCGAAGCCATGCTGCGGGCCGGCCAGTCGCAGCCGAAGCGCGAGGAGAAGTCATCTTGAGCCTGAACGACTTACTCGCCCGCCGTCTCATGGCCCGCGTCACTCGGCGCCCGCCCGACTTCATCATCGGGGGCACCGAGGATCCTTACCTGCTCCGGTGGTGGGTGATTCCCCGCAACCCCGTCTTCAACGTCTATCTGCACTGCTTCCTGCGCAGCGACGACGACCGCGCGCTTCACACACACCCCTGGCTCTTCAATCTCAGCTGGCTGCTGCTCAACCGCTATCGCGAATGGCTCAGCGATGACACATCCGTCGTCCGATCAGCCGGTGACGTGAAGTTCCGCTGGGGCCCGGCCCCGCACCGCGTCGAGCTCTTTCGCGCGGTGACGCGGAGGGGTGAGCCGATCCCTTGCTGGACTCTCTTCATCACGGGCCCACGGGTGCGCCAGTGGGGCTTCCTTTGCCCGAAAGGCTTCATCCACTGGAAGCGCTTCACCGCGGCCGATGACGCCGGCGCAGTCGGCAAGGGATGTGACGCGTGATGCTGACCCTCAAGCCCGCAGGTCGCGGCAACTGGAACGCCCTCTACATGGCGATCGAGGGTGCTCACCTCGCGCCTTTGGTCGTGCGCATCGGCGACATCTGGACGCTCAGTGGCATCCGGTACCGGATCGTGAGTGTGATGCCATGACGACCCGCAGCATCCTCGTCGCCAGCCCGCGCGAAGCCCACCGGGCTGTGTCGGAACTCTTCCAGCAAGAGATCAAGCCGCACACCTCGAAGGGCGCGGCCGGCCGGCTGATCTGGCAAACGGTCAACGACTACCACCGCCACCAGCTGCGCAAGCTGTTCCACGGCCCTGTGCTGCGCGACATCGCCTTCCAGATCTGGGTACCGGATCCGTACACCGGCTGCCGCGTGCGCTACGTGCCGCTGGTGTGGAAGCGCCACTTCGCCGAGCTCTTCATCGAGCCCGACTTCGAGGAATACACGACGCGCGATGGCGAGATCAAGGTGCGCGAGAAGCGCCGCAGCACCGAATCGCTGAGCGACGACGACTTCGCCGAGTTCCTGCTGCAGGTGTTGGCCTATGCGGTCATCGAGTGGTCGGTGGTGTTCACCGAGCACGACCACGAGCAATGAATCTACTGGAGAAAACCATGCCTGAAGAAACCTGGGCGTTCGCGTCCTTTGACCATCCCAATAACATCAGGGTCGGCCTCGGCCGCGTGCTGTGGGCGAAAGAAGCCACCGACACCAGCGGCATCCACCACCCGGAGGGCTGGGTGCTGCCCGGCGGGGTCCGCACGCGCGACGGCGAGACCGCGCACGCGGTGGCCAGCGCGATCGATGCCTTCACCGGGAAGGCGCCGTGACCCTGCGGCGCACTGGCTTCGGCCGCTTCATGCTCGTCAGGAAGCCGCCGACGGTGATGACGATGGCGCAGCGCGCTGGGCTCGGCCTACGGGTGTCGCAGCCGCGCGCCGCAGTGATGGCGCATTGCGCCGCGATGTCTGCGCCGGTGCCGAAGGAGCCCCGGGCGGAGAACCGCCATCTGCTCGACATGGCGCACGGCAAGCCCTGCCTGATCAGGAGCCCGATCTGCTGCGGAGATCCTGAAACGACCGTCGCCTGCCATGGCGCCGGCGTGCGCAACGGGAAGGGCCTCGGCTACAAGGTCGGCGACCACTACACCGCGTGGGGCTGCCACCGCTGCAACCACTACACGGATGCCTACGCCCTGGCCACGGCGGAGGAGAAGGAGGCTGCGTTCATGCTGGGCCACCTCCGCCAGGTCGAGGTCTGGCGCGCGATCGTCACTGACCTCAGCCAGCCCGCAAAGGACCGTATCGCCGCGCAGTGGGCGCTCGACCACCTGAACGCCTCGCCCGTGGGCCTGGAGTCGCCGCTGTGACGCCGATCCCAATTGCCGAATTGGCCGATGCGGTCATGCGCGAGCTGCGGGACGATCTTCTGGCCGCGATCGATGCCCGTCCGCGCATTCCCGCCCAACGCGCGCACGCGGCCGCGCTCGTCTTCAACATCCGCACCGGAGACCTGCATCTGCTCCCGGTGCTCGCATTCGACTTCTACCGAAAGGACTCAGCATGACCGCAAGCACAAAGGTTCAGTGGCGCGTACAGGTTCGCAAGAGCAGGACGCACAAGTGGATGAACAAGGGGCTGTTTGAGACGCGGAAGGCTGCGCGCGATCAAGCTGTCTATATGCGCGGAGGCCGGATGCGCGATGGGTGCATCGTCCCGAATACGGGCTACGGCTTCGGCAACACCCGGGTTGTCCGCTACGAGAAGGCGGCCAAGTGAACTTCTGCGACGCCTGCGAAACCTGCTCCGCCTGCCTGAATCGCGGCGGGTGCATCCCCACAGAGCCAGACCAACCGAAGGAAAACACCATGCCCGAAAGGACCTCCGACGAGAAGCTGATCGCCCAGGCGCAAGGGATCGCTCGACGCCTGACGTACAACGACGATGTTCCGCAAGCCGAGGCCAAGCACATGCTGCACGAGCTTTCTCATCGGCTCGGCGCCAAATGCGTGAAGGTCCACCGGCGGCGGAAGGGATTCCAGCTGGTTACGGCTTTCGGCCAGAGCCGCTACATGACATGGCGTGAGGCGATCCTGTATCGCCTGTTCCGCGTGGTCCCCGACATCCGGCCGACGGAGCAAGCATGACTCTCGACGAAATCCGCAAGGCCAAGGCCGCATTGGAAGACGACCTGAGGATCATGATCGGCTCGCGCGTGAGCGCATTCAACAACGCTACGGGCTGCGCGATCACGGGCCTGCGCATGGACCTGTTCAATGCTCGGACGCTGGGCGACCCTGTCCCAATCACTGCGGTCACGGGCGTTTCGGTTGCCGTGGACACAGGGCTCTGACCATGCGACCGACGCAACACCCTTCGAACAACCGCGTGCTGGGCGCGCCGGCCGGCTGGGATCAGAGCGAACTGCCGTGCGGTGCGCTCGCAATCACGGACACCGTCGTCGACGGCATGCCGCATGTCGTCTCCTTCTGGCGGCCTACCGCGGAAGAGCTCGCGACGCTGAATGCCGGCGGCACGGTGGCCCTGTGGATTGTCGGGCGGACGATGCCGCCGGCAGCCTTGTGTGTGGAGGCGACCAAGTGACCACCATCACGCTCTGGCTCCTGATCTCTGTGGCCGGCTCGAATCGGCCGGCGACGGTCATCGAGCGCTTTCACACCGCACAGCAGTGCGAGCAGGCGCGCGCCAACTTGGATGCCGTGAACTACCTCAAGACGGGCGCATGCGTTCGCGTGGAGGCTGCACGATGAGTGCCGCCACTCTGCCCGAGCCGCTCCCGGCAAGCGCGACGCACCCCCTCGACTACCTGGACGGCTGGAACCAGTGCCATGCAGCGTTCACTGCGGCCCTGAACGCCCGCCACCCAGTCGCCAAGACCTGCCCACGCTGCGATGGAAGCCTGATGCCTGAAGAGTCGGACCGCGGCCGGATGCAGCTTGTCTGCCGTCAGTGCCATCACAAACAGACGATCGGAAGCTGAATGCTCATGAACGACGAGAAGCGCGGGATCGAGGAGGCGTACACCTCGGCCATGACGAGCTCGAACCTGCGGGTCGAGGCCGATCGCCCCAGCGATGCGGACGTGATCATCGCCGCGGGCTGGAACCAGAGCCGCATTGGTGGCGCGCTGCTTCGCCTTCACACCGAGTGGGACGCCAGCGAGAAGCCGCGGATGGCCAGCTTCGAGCACTTCCTGCCCAGCCTGAAGACCGGCACCCCGAAAGAGCGGAAGGTCCGCGCCCACGCCATGGCCCATCAGCACAACCTGCACGAGATGGGCATCCTGCTGGGTAAGCTGAAGGCTCTGCCGGATGTTCGCCGCGAAGCCACCATGCAGGCGATGAAGTGGGGTATGGGTCAGTCCATGGACCCCATCACGCGTTCGGAGCGATCCGAGGTGCGTGCGCACGATGCTCAGATGTTGAAGCGATTGCGCGAGGCGGTGGCCAATGCCGGACCGGAATGCTTGGACGATCGGAATGCCGAGCTCGTGTCCGCGACTGAGGAAGTCAACGCGCGCCGCCGCGCGGAGGAAGCGGAAGACCGCGAGCATTGCAGCGAAAAGGCCATTGCAGTCATCCGCTGGTGGCTCTCGCAGAGTTGTCCGGTATGCCAAGGCACCAAGTTCCAAGTCGTGGAGGGCACGCACCGCCACAACGGAAAGGCATGCGGGAAGTGCCACGGCACGGGATGCAGCGAGATCCCGCACGACCAAGAAGGGCGCCGGCTGGCCGGCTGGTTCGACCAGTGCGTAGAGCGCGCGCGGGCATCGATCGGTCGGCGCTTGCGGCCTGGGAGAATGGAGGCATGAAGATGATCAACACCATGGGCGTGGGGATGCACCCACTCAACTACGCATCCAGGCTGGTCAAGATGGCGAACGACGTCATGTTCTCGATTGCCGTGAACGATCCGGGGAGCGCGGAGTCGCGGCTTGCAGAGGTTGAGAGAATTGCCGCAGATCTTCGGCGCTCGATTCAGGACGCTGTTGACAAATCGGAGCCGTCGTTATAATCGCGCCCGAGATCGCGCAGGCCGCTCGTCCTGCTGCCCTCGAATCTCTGCCGAACACCTGCCGACCGCCCGTAGCGCCGGCCGCCACTCTCTACGGGAAAGGTGTCTCCGCAGCAAGCCGCCCACCGAGGCGGCTTTTTCGTTTCCGCAGGGTAGGGAAGTTGGTCATCCCGCTGGGCTCATAACCCGGAGATCGCGCGTTCGAATCGCGCCCTTGCAACCACTTTCGGCGACAGCCGGCCGGGTGATGTCAAAGCGCCAAGGCGCCGGTCCGGATCCGGGCCACAAGACCAAGCCCCGGCCGCCGCCCCGCACGCCCCGTCTGCTTAGGGGCCAGGGGATTCCGAATTCATCGCCCAGGAGCCGCCATGACCGCTCGCGCCTCCGGAAAGCCCTCCAGCCTGTGACCGGGGCCGATGTGGCGCCCATCGCATTCAGCCGCGTCCTGCAATGCGGCCATGCTGTCACCTATTCCCGGGCCGGCATCTGCGGCGCCCGCGTGCTGTTCAAGGCGATGCAGGGCTTCCGCCTGGACGAGCTCGAGCACTGGCACCGCTGCGAGCGCGTGAGCGAAGACAACCCGAACGGACAAGTCGACCCCGACGAGGCGATGGCACTGCGCCGCGCCGGCCTGGGGGTGAAGCCGAAACCATCCCCGAGCTCGCCCGGAACGTGAACGGGTTGCCACACGGGTAAATGTGGCAGTTTCTTCCGGCGAATGCGGCCCCGCGATCACGAGTCCCGCGAACGGCGCCCCGCCAATGCCCAGCGCCGCAGGGCGTAGTCCGATGGGCGGCACCCTCGAAAGGCCTCCATGGGACGTCCCTCCAAACTCTCCGACGCGCAGTGGGAAGCACTCAAGGCGAGGCTGGCCAAAGGCGAGAAGGCTGCCGACCTGGCGCGCGAGTTCAAGGTTTCGAAAGCCGCCATTTCTGTTCGGGTTTCGAAACGAATCGAAACGGTGAAATCGGTAGCGAGCCAGATGGTGGCCACCGAGGAAGCCCTCCGGGCGTTGCCGATTGCTGAACAGCTGCTGGCCGTGTCGCTGGCCGACGATCTGCGGTCGATCAGCACTCACTTGGCCGGCGCCGGAAAGTTTGGGGCGGCGACTGCGCACCGCCTCGCCGGGATCGTCCACGACCAGGTCCTGAAGGTTGACGACGCGCAGCCGGAGAAGTCGATGCCGGCGCTGACCAGGATCTCGGCGCTCACGAAGATGGCGAACGAGGCGAGTGTCATCGGCCTCAACCTACTGAACGCGAACAAGGACCTCGCGAAGCTGGCCCACGACGACGCGCCGATCGCGCCGGTGAAGATCGTCATCGACGTCGAAGATGCCAGCCTCCCTGAACCCGAGGCTCAATAAACCGCAGGCGCGCTTCCTCGCGCTGCCGCACAAGTACCGTGCGCTGGTCTCTGGCTTCGGGGTGGGGAAGACCTGGGGCGGAAGCGCCGGCCTCTGCCAACACGCATGGGAGCAGCCGAAGGTCAATGCCGGGTATTTCGCGCCGACGTACGCGCAGATCCGGGACATCTTCTATCCGACGATCGAGGAGGTGGCGCACGACTGGGGACTGCGCACCAGCGTGCACGAGTCGAATAAGGAGGTGGATCTCTTCGACGGCAAGCGGTACCGGACAACGATCCTCTGCCGGTCGATGGAGAAGCCGGGCGAGATCGTGGGCTTCAAGATCGGACACGCGCTGATCGACGAGCTGGACGTGATGAAGGCGGCCAAGGCCGAGTTGGCCTGGCGCAAGATCATCGCGCGCATGCGCTACAAGGTCGATGGCCTGAAGAATGGCGTGGACGTGACGACGACGCCCGAGGGCTTCAAGTTCGTCTACAAGCAGTTCGTGAAGGCGGTGCGCGATAACCCGGCGACGGCCAACTTGTACGGGTTGATCCAGGCGAGCACGTACGAGAACGCGAAGAACCTTCCAGCCGACTACATCTCGTCGCTGCTGGCCAGCTACCCGCCGCAGCTGATCGCCGCCTACATCCGCGGGCTGTTCACGAACCTCACCAGCGGCAGCATCTATCCGAACTTCGACCGGAAGCTGAACCACACCGGCGAGCGGATCCGCGACAACGAGCCGCTGCACGTCGGCATGGACTTCAACGTGCTGAACATGACAGCGGCGGTCAGCGTGATCCGCGACGATCTGCCGCTGACCCTGGAAGAGCTCACGAAGGTGCGCGACACGCCGGCGATGGCGAAGCTCCTGAAGGAGCGCTACAAGGACAAGGGCCACCAGGTCACGATCTACCCGGACGCGAGCGGCGGCAACACGAGCAGCAAGAACGCCAGCGAGTCGGACCTCAGCATCCTCAAGCAGGCGGGCTTCACGATCAGCGTGAATCCGGCGAACCCGGCCGTGAAGGACCGGATCAACGCGGTCGACGCCATGACCCTGAACGCCGAGGGCGCGCGCCGCTGGAAGGTGAACACCGACGCCTGCCCGATCCTGACGGAAGCGCAGGAGCAGCAGGCCTGGGGCCCGAACGGCGAGCCGGACAAGAGCACCGGCCACGACCACCCGAATGATGCGATCGGCTACTTCCTGGTGAAGCGATATCCGATCGTCAAGCGCATCGCGCAAGTCACCCACCTGCGCATGTAAGGAATCACGCATGGCCCTGAAAGTCCAAGACCAGAGCGAGGAAGTAGCGGCGATGGCCATGAATTGGCCCATCGTCGACGGCCTGCTCGGCGGGACCGCGGCCATGCGCGCCGCGCGCACCGCTTTCCTGCCCCAGTGGCCGAACGAGCAGAGGGAGAGCTACGACGCGCGCTTGGGCACCGCCACGCTGTTCCCGGCTCTGGCCCGAACCATCTCCGTGATGAGCGGCAAGCCCTTCGCGAAGCAGCTCACGCTGGGCGACGACGTGCCCGAGAAGATCAGGACCTGGTGCGACGATGCCGACCAGCAGGGCAACAACCTGCACGCCTTCAGCGCCGACGTGATGGCCGAGGCCATGGGCTACGGGCTCTGCGGCGTGCTGGTGGACTATCCGACCGTCGGCGGCGCGGCGCGCACCCAGGCCGACGAGAAGAAGTTGGGCGTGCGGCCGTATCTGGTCTTCATCCGCCATGCCCAGATCCTGGGCTGGAAGTACGAGCGCCGGGGCGGCGTGACCCGCCTGACACAGCTGCGCCTGGCCGAGACCGCAGAAGTGCCTGACGGCCCGTTCGGCGTGGCCTACCGGAAGCGCGTGCGCGTGCTCGAGCCGGGCAAGTTCGATGTCTACGAAGCCAACGACAAAGACGAGTACCAGCTGCTGCCCGAGGAATCGGGCAACACGACGCTCGACGTCATCCCCTTCGTCCCCTTCTACGGCAAGAAGAAGGCATTCATGTGCGGCGCCTCGCCGCTGCTGGATCTGGCGTACCTGAACGTCAAGCACTGGCAGAGCCAGAGCGACCAGGACACCATCCTGCACGTGGCGCGCGTGCCCATCCTGGCCATGATCGGGGCCGAGGACGGGTCAACCCTCACAGTTGGCGCATCGTCGGCGGTGAAGCTGCCGATGGGCGCTGAAATGAAGTTCGTGGAGCACACCGGCGCGGCCATTGAAGCCGGCGCCAAGTCGCTCGAGGCGCTCGAAGACCAGATGATCACCACCGGCGCCGAGTTGCTGGTGATCAAGCCCGGCGAGCAGAAGTCGGCGACCCAGTCGAACAACGAGGCCGAGGCGAACAAGAGCGACCTGCAGCGCATCACCGAAGCGTTCGAGGACAGCCTCGACCAGGTGCTGCAGCTCATGGCGAAGTGGGTCAGGGAGCCGCAGGGCGGCCACGTCAGCCTGTTCAAGGACTTCGGCGCGAGCACGCTGACCGATGCGAGCGCGCAGCTGGTCCTGAACCTGCAGCAGGCCGGCCTGATCACCAAGGAAACGGCGATCCGCGAGCAGCAGCGCCGCGGCATGCTGGCAGCCGACATCGACCCCGAGGATGAGCTCGACGCGGTGGCCGAGGAGGGCCCGCCGCTGGGCACGATGGGCGATGACATCGATCCGCTCACCGGCCAACCCAAGAAGCCGGCGCCTGTGGCGGCCTGATGGCCTCGGTCAACGAGCAGCTGCGCGATGCGGACATCTCGCACGCAGTCGACCTGCAGAAGTATTCGAATGGGGTAGTCCGGCGCCTGATTGCGATCCTGAATCGAGCGGACGCCGACCTGTTCGCCCAACTGGTGGGTGCCCTGGAGCGCCTGCCGGCCGAATCGTTCACGGTGGAGCGCCTTGAGACGCTGCTGACCTCGGTCCGGTTCGTGAACGCCCGGGCCTACGAAGCGATCGGGCTGGAACTGCGGGACGAATTGAAGGGCCTGACGGAGTACGAGGCGGGCTTCCAGTACCAGCTGTTCCGCTCGGTCATCCCCGAGGTGCTGCCGATCGCGCGCATGACGGTCGACCTGGCCTACACGGCGGCGCTGTCCCGGCCGTTCCAGGGCAGATTGCTCGCCGAGTGGTCCAAGAGCATCGAGGCGGACCGCATGACACGCATCCGCGATGCCGTACGCATGGGCTACGTGGAGCAGCAGACGACGAGCCAGATCGTCGCGCGCGTGCGCGGTACCCGGGCGAAGGGCTACGCCGACGGGATCATCGAGATCGACCGCCGAAACGCCGAGAGTGTCGTGCGTACCGCGATCAGCCATACGGCTGCAACGACGCGCGAGGGCTTCCACAAGGAAAACGGCGACCTAATCAAGGCGGTGAGCTGGTCGGCAACGCTGGATAGCCGGACCAGTCCGATCTGCCGCATCCGCGACGGCAAGCGCTACACCAACGAGACGCACAAGCCGATCGGGCACAGCCTCCCGTGGCTCGGCGGGCCGGGCAAAGCGCACTGGGGCTGCCGCTCGAGCAGCGTGCCGATCACCAAGTCGTGGGCCGAACTGGGCGGCGCGGTCGATCTGCCAGAGTTCACGCCGAGCCAGCGCGCCTCGATGGATGGCACGGTGCCGGCGGAAACGACCTTCGCCGACTGGATCAAGCGGCAGAGCGCGGCGCGGCAGGATGAGGTGCTGGGCCCGGCGCGCGGGAAGCTGATGCGACAGGGCGGGTTGACGCTGGACCGGTTCTACAACGACAAGGGCTCGTATCTGAGCCTCGACCAGCTGCGCGAGCGTGACGCAGCGGCATTTTCAAAGGCTGGCTTGTAATGTTGCAGATGAATGACGGAAGCGGATGGCATAACCTGACCGCCTACGATGTGCCGGACGAGTTGGTCGGCGAGACTGTTATCGGGGTCTGGTGTGACCCGACGCTTACAGGCTATCGGGCACTGGAGAAGGCGTCGAAAGATGGCGCCGCGCCGCTGTTCCGCATCAATGACGGCGAGCCGGGCCGGCCGTTCCGGGTTAAGGCGAGCATGTCGCCGAGCCTTGAGCCAGATCGCGTGATGTTTACGCGGACGGTGCTGACGCCGGCTTAAAATGACCACCGTGCCCCTGAAGCTCGTACCAGCCGCCGAACCCTCGCCTGCCGAGAAGGTGCGCCAGCGGGTGCGCGCGGCGCCGAAGCCTGCCTCCATGCTGCAATGCAATAGGTGCGGCGGCCGCGAGCTGATCGAGACGAAAACCGGCGTGCTGTACCAAGACGGCAAGCCCAAGGGCGGCACCAAGCAACTGCTGTGCGCCACGTGCCTGATGAAGGGCGAAAGAGTGGTGATCGCATGAAACAAGTCGAGAGAGCTTTCCGCGAATGGACCAAGGGCTGCAGCAATGCGCCGCCCGCCAAGCCGTGGGAATGCGAGGCATGCACCCAGGCCTTCTACGAACGCATGCAGCAGTTGGTCGGCACGTCTCCTGACCACCTGCGGCACGCCCCGCACATGGCCGCCGTCCGCAAATGGATGGATGCCGGAGCCGCCTACACCGTAAAGGCTGACCCGAACAACTGAACACCGGCCGCAAGGCCACAAGACAAGCCCGCCCGGGAGACCGCGGCGGGCTTTTTCATGCCCCAAACGCGGATGCGGAATAGGGCGCTTCGCTGCGGATGCAGCACCCGTACTGAGGGCGGATGCCCAAGGAAACAGCAACTTTATGAAGCTCAAAATCGACGACAAGGGTAATGTGGTGGTTCAGGACGGCAAGCCCGTCTATGTGCTGGACGATGGTCGCGAAGTGGCGCACGACGCCGCCGGGACCGTGGCAACGATCTCGCGCCTGAACGGCGAGGCTAAGGCCCATCGAGAAGCCAAGGAAGCAGCAGAGGCGAAATACAAGCCCTTCGAAGGGATTGAAGACGCCGAAGCTGCCCGCAAGGCACTCGAGACTGTCCGCAACATCGGCGACGGCCAACTGGTCCAGGCCGGCAAGGTCCAGGAGATCAAGGACGCCGCGGCCGCTTCTGCGAAGCAGGCTGTAGCCGACGCGACGAGGGCCGCAGAAGCGCGCGAGAAGGCTCTCACCGAGCAGAACGCAAAGCTCAACGCCGACCTCAACAACCACATCATCGGCGGCAGTTTCGCCAGCTCGAAGTTCATTAGCGAGAAGCTGGCCATCCCGGCCGACATCGCGCAAAAGTTCTTCGGCGATCGCTTCAAGGTCGACACCGGCAAGCTGGTCCCCATGGACCAGAACGGCAACCCGATCTTTTCAGCGACCCGCCATGGTGAGCACGCCGACTTCGATGAAGCCATCTCCGTCATGGTCAACGCCTACCCCCATCGGGAAATGATCCTGAAGGGCTCGGGCGCGTCTGGTGGCGGAGCGACTGGCGGCGGAAATGAAAGCGCTGGCGGAAAGAAGACGGCAACCCGCTCCCAGTGGGACGCCATGGACCAAGGCGCTCGCATGGCGCACAGCAAAGCCGGCGGCGTCGTCGTCGACTGATCCCTCCCTCTCCCGTTTCGCAACCCCCGAGCCCGCCATTGAGCGGGCTTTCTTTTTGAAAGGTCCGCAATGGCCAACGTTTTGACGAATCTCGCTGCCGACATCTACAAGGCCGCCGACATGGTCGGCCGTGAACTGGTCGGCTTCATCCCTTCCGTCACCATCAACGGCGACGCAACGACCCGCGCGGCCAAGGGTGACACCATCCGCAGCTTCGTGACGCGCGCCGTCACCGTCAGTTCGTCCTTCGCGCCGTCGATGACGATCCCGGAAGGCACCGATCAGACGATCGACACCAAGACGATGACGCTGGACACCTACGCCTCGGTTCAGATCCCCTGGACCGGCGAGGACATGAAGCACGTCAACAACGGCAACGGCTTCGAGACGATCTACGGCGACCAGATCCGACAGGCCATCCGCGCCATCTGCAACACCGTCGAGACCTCGGTGTGGCAGACTGCCTATAAGGGCGCCTCGCGGGCAATCGGCACCGCCGGCACCACGCCCTTCGCGACCACCCACAACGACCTCGCCAGCCTGCGCAAGATCCTCGCGGACAACGGCTGCCCGATGGACGGCCAGGTGACGCTGGCCATGAACACCGCTGCGGGCGTGAACATGCGCAACCTGACCCAGCTGCAGAAGGCCAACGAGGCCGGCGGCACGGAGTTGCTGCGCCAGGGCACGCTGCTGGACCTGCAGGGCATCATGGTCAAGGAATCGGCCGCCCCAGTGGCCCTGACCGCAGGCACCGGCGCGAGCTACGTGACCTCGGGCTCGACTGCTGCCGGCGTGACCGACATCGCGCTCGTGACCGGTACCGGCACCGTGCTGGCGGGTGACGTGGTGACCTTCGCCGCGGACTCGACCAACAAGTACGTGGTGAACACCGGCGTTACCGCCCCGGGCACGATCAGCCTCGGCGCTCCCGGCGCGCGGGTTGTGATCGCCACGGCCAACGCCCTGACGGTCGGCTCGGCCTACACGCCGAACATGGCGTTCCACCGCTCGGCCATCGAGCTCGGCATCCGCGCCCCCGCGATGCCGAATGGCGGTGACGCCGCGGTCGACCTGATGACCGTGCAAGACCCGCATTCCGGTCTGGTGTTCGAGATCGCCGCGTACAAGGGCTACATGAAGTCCATGTTCGAAGTGCGTTGCGTGTACGGCTCCAAGGCCTGGAAGAGCAACCACATCGCGACCCTGATGGGCTGATGAAGGCGCCGGGGGCTTCGGCTCCCGGCCTTTCCCTGACTACTGGAGAACATCATGGCTGGATTGACCAAAGAACAACGCGCCGAGCGCCAAGCGCCCGAGACGGCCAAGGCTGCCGTCGACGAAGGCCTCGTCACGATGACGAAAGCCGGCGAAGAGATCGCCGTGCACCCCACTTGCGTCAAGTCGCATCAGGCGGCTGGCTGGAAACTGAAGGACTGATCCATGGCCATCGTCGTCGAGTCTGGCGCTGGTCTCTCGAACGCCGAGAGCTACGTGAGTGTGGCCGACGCGACCACGTATCACGCAGCCCGCGGCAATGCTGCCTGGGGCCTGCTCGCCAGCGACACCATCCGCGAGCAGCTGCTGCGCAAGGCCGTCGACTACATGACGCAGGCCTACGGGCAGCGCTGGAAGGGCGAGCGCATCAACTCGACGCAGGCGCTCGACTGGCCCCGCTACGACGTGGTGGCGAATGGCTACTACGTGCCGAGCGATTCCGTGCCGCTGGGCGTTGCGCATGCCTGCGCCGAACTCGCGCTGCGCGCGGCGACCGTCAGCCTGGCGCCCGATGTCACCCGCCTGAAGAAGCGCGTGAAGGTCGGCCCCATCGAGACGGAATACGAGCCTGGCAGTTCGGCCCTGCCGCGCTTCACGGCTGTGGACAACATGCTCGCGGCCTACCTGGGCGGCGGGTCGATGATGGTCGCGGTGGTGCGGGCATGACGGTCATCGCCTGGGACGGCAAGACGCTGGCCGGCGACAAGCGCACGAACTTCGGCGGGCTGCACGCCACGACCACGAAGGTCTATCGCGTCAATGGCTGCCTGGTCGGATGCGCCGGAAACACTGCGCAGATCTATGAAATGCATCGCTGGCTCTCCGAAGGTGCGAAGCGCGAAGATCTGCCGGCAGCCCAGCGCGACGTTGACAAGTGCGTGAGCATGCTGGTCATCGAGCCGACTGGGCGCATCCTGCAGTACGAGAACACGCCCGACCCGATGGTCATCGAAAACGGCAACTGGGCTATCGGTAGCGGTCGCGACTTCGCCATGGCCGCCATGCATCTCGGGCACAGCGCCCGCGTCGCCGTTGAGGTCGCATGCGCGCTGGACAGCGGCTGCGGCAACGGCATCGACACTCTGGAGTTCAACGCATGAGCTTCGATTACGCCGAAGTGGCCGCAGAGGTCGACGGCATCCTCGTCGAGTACGGAGCCGACGCCACCCTGACCCGCGTGACGCCCGGCGCCTACGACCCGGCAACGGGCACCACCGGCGCTGCATCGACCACGACGTGGGCGGGCACCGGCGCGAAGTTCGACTATGAGCAGCGCGACATCGACGGCAGCCTCGTCCGGATGGGCGACCAGCGCGTCTACCTCTCCACCGTCGGCATCGTGAACCCGAAGACCGGCGACACGCTGACCATCGGCGGCACGGTGTATCAGGTGATCGCCTCGCGGCCGCTGCAACCTGCACTGACAGCCGTCCTCTACGACGTGCAGATTCGCGGCGTACTGTGATTGACAGGCTGTACAACACAAGTGAAGCCGAACGCATGGCCAGAGACGGCTATGAGATGGCGGACGTAACGACGCTCACATCAGGGCCGCAATTTGTGGTTGCACGCTTGCCGCCGCCGAAGCGATTCGAACCGATCTCTTTCGGCCAGTTCGACATGCTGTCGCTGCACGACCAAGAGGCATACATCCGCCGCGCGCGGCTGCACATGGAAACCGGCATATGACCCCGAAGAAGCACCCATCGAACAACAAGATCGTGCGCAAGCCCGAGGGCTGGGACGATCAGGGCGGCAAACTCGAATTGCCCGCCATCGACATCACGCAGGGCAGGCTCTACGGCCGCGACGTGTTCGTGTCGTGGTGGAAGCCCACCGAGGACGAACTGATGTGCCTGATCCGCGGCGGGCACGTGCAGCTGTGCTGCATCGGCGGCCAGCCGGCGGTCAACATCAGCGCCGTCGACGAGAACGGCACCACCAGCGGCCTGATCCTGCCGCACTGAGATGGCCGGCTTCTCCATCCCGCTGGCCAAGCTCGCCGAGAAGTTGAAGCTGGACCTGGAGACGGTCGCGCGCAAGGCGACGCTCGACGTGTTCCGCGCTGTCGCGATCCGCTCGCCCGTGCGAAGCGGGCGCTTTAAGGCGAACTGGAACGTGACCTACGGGGTGCCGGACTACAGCACCACGGCGAGCACCGACAAGGGGCGGGCCGATGCCGAGGTGGCGAAGGTGCTGACCCTTGCCGTTGGCGGCGTCGTATGGCTGGCGAACGGCCTTCCGTACGGGCCGCGCCTCGAGCACGGCTACAGCCAGCAGGCGCCCGCCGGCATGGTCCGGCTCGCCGCAACAGAATTTTCGGACTACGTCCAGAAGGCAATCGCCAAATGACAGCGAAGTTCGAAGCGTTCAAGGCTGCGCTTGAGGCGCTGTGCGTCGAGCATGGTGTGTGCATGGACGCCTCCAGCGATTACGACGGGATCGGCGCGCTCTGGATCCGGGAGGTCTACGAGGATCTCCCGGCGGGCCTGGACGCATTCCTTGAGCTCAACTACGAGCCGGCGCCGACGCCCGAGCAGATCGAGGCGCGCAAGGCCGAGGAACAGGCGCAACGTGAACGCATGGCTGCCTACAAGGCGCGAAGCATGGCCCAGCACATCGAATACGACGAAGCGCGTCTCGCTGCGGTCATGGCCAGCGGCGACTACATGAAATTGCAGAGCGCCATCGACGCGCACGCCCAAGAACAGAGGAAGCAACAGATGCGAGTCTCCACCGACCCCACCGACCCGGCCTACATCGACGCCCGCCCGCGCAAGGCCTGGTGCAACGACGTGCTGATCGAAGGCTGGACCGTGGCCGACGAGTTCCGCCGCTGCGTCATCACGCCCGAGAAGGTGCACAACGGCGCGGTGCTGATCGAGCGGCTGCCCGAGCTCGGCGCTATTACAGCTGAATCCGCAGCGGAGGTTAAAGAGCCCGCCGCGCCCATCGACACCGGCTTCATCGGCATGTTCGAACACGTGCCGGATGCGCCCGCGCCCGCAGTCGCGCCTGCCCCTGTGGCCGCGCCCGTCGTGCCGGCCGTGAAGCACGGGAAGCGCCGCCGGTGAGCCAGGCCATCATCCGCGCCGGCTTCGAATCCCGGCTGTCGACATGGGCGGCCGCGCAGACGCCCGCCATCCCGGTCGCCTGGCAGAACGTCGCATTCACGCCGCCGGTGGGCCGCTACCTGCGCGCCTTCCTGCTGCCAGCCAAGACGCAGACGGCCTCCATGGACGGCATCTGCAGGACCTGGAAGGGCATCTTTCAGGTGTCCTTCTGCATGCCCATCGGCACCGGCTCGGGCACGGTTGAAGGCCTCGCCGCATCCATGGGCGCCGCCTTCACCGACTCGTTCACGCAGAGCGGCCTCCGGATCTACCTGCTCGAGCCCTTCAGCATGGCGGCGGCGATCCAGGAGCCCGACCGCTACGTGGTGCCCATGAGCGCCAGCTACCGGGTGGACACCGTCGCATGAGCACCGCAACCCGTGAACTGCACGAGGCGCTGATTCGCCTCTGCAAAGGAATCGTCAAGGCGTGGGAGACCTGGCTCAGCCGCCAGTAACCCCGCGCCACCCCTGCAACTGAGCCCGCAGTCCCGCGGGCTTTTTTGTTCCCGCACTGCCTCGCGGCTGACCTCGCCTTCGGGCCTCGTCCGCTGTTGCGCCTCGCAGAAATCAATCGCGCCCCGAAGGGCGCTTTTCACTTCTGAAAGGCCAACACCATGGCAGTCTCTCTCCCCAATGGCGCAACCATCGCCGTCGGCTCCTCCTACGGCGCCTCCAAAGCTCTCTCTGCGTTCTCGAACGCCAACCCCGGCGTCATGACGCTCGAAGCCTCCCATGGCATCGTCGTCAACGACATCTTCGAAGCCACTTCGGGCTGGTCGCGCGCCAACGGCAACGTGTACCGCGCTTCGGTGATCGCGACCAACGACGTCACCGTCGAAGGCCTGAACACCAGCTCGACCACGATGTTCCCGGCGGGCTCCGGCACCGGCACGATCCGCGAGGTCTCGGCCTGGACGCAGATCACCCAGATCCTGGAAACGAGCACCACCGGCGGCGAACAGCAGTTCGTCACCTACTCGTTCCTGGAGGACGACGCCGAGCACCAGATCCCGACCGTCAAAAGCCCGATCAGCTTCAAGTTCAAGGTCGGCGACGACGCCTCGCTGGCGCACTACGCCGTGCTGGCCGCTGCCGATGCTGACCGCCAACAGCGCGCCGTCCGCGTCGTGCTGCCGTCCGGCTCGGTCATCTACTGGTCGGCGTACATCACGCTCCAGAAGACCCCGTCACTCGCCAAGAACGAGGTGATGGGCCTGGAAGTGACCATGTCGCTGATCAACCAGGTCACCCGCTACACGTCGTAAATCCACGACGCAACCCGAAGCCCGCAGCTAACCCCTGCGGGCTTTTTTTCACTCCGGAGTATTGATGCTCAAGCTGCAACCGAATCCCACCTTCACCTCTGCCGTCAAGATCCCCACTCCTTCCGGAGAAGTGGCAATCAAGGTCGAGTTCAAGCACATGACGAGGGACGCCTACGCCGCGTTCCTGAAGCACGAAGGCGAGATCACCCGCTCGGACGAGGACGCGATCATGGACATCGCCGTCGGCTGGACCGGCGTCGAAGGCGATTTCACGCGCGAGAACGTGCGCGAGCTCTGCCAGCAGTACCACGCTGCGCCCCGCGTGATCGTCGAGACCTTCATCCGCGAATTGACCCAGAACCGACTGGGAAACTGAAGGCGGCAGGCGCCGCACTCTACAAGAAGCCGCGCTCGAAAGAGGACGCGGCAGTGATGCAGTTCTTCGCCCTGACGGCAGATGACTACCCCGAAGACGACGTTGATGTCTGGCCTGAGAACTGGCCGGCCGTGCTGTTCTTCGAGGCACTCGGCAATGGCAGCTGGAACATGGGCCCGAACGGTCCCACGGGCCTGCGCTACGAGACGTTCCGCGAATTGCGGCTGGTGCGCGGCGTGCGCGCAGCCGACTGGCCCGCCATGTTCGAAGCCCTGCGCGTGCTCGAGCAGGCGGCGCTCGAAGAAATCCACAAGGAATGACCCATGGACGAAAAGCATCCAGAGCAGCGCGCGGGCATCTACCGCATCACCTGCTCTGGGAATGGTCGCGTCTATGTCGGCTCGGCCAAGCACATCGGGCGCCGGTTCTACCTGCATCGGTGGGAGCTCGCGCGCGGCGACCACCACTCGCGTCTGATGCAGCGCGCATGGAACAAGTACGGCAGTGCTGCGTTCACCTTCGAGGCGGTGCTGCTCTGCGCGGAAGTTGACCTGCTGCGCTACGAGCAGATCGTCATCGACTTCTACGACGCAGCGAATCCGAAGAAGGGCATGAACATCTGCTCTATCGCCGGCCGCACCGATGGCGTCAAGTGGACCGATGCGCAGCGCGCACGGGGCGGGCCGACCAAGGGAATGCGCGTCTTCAAAGACAACCCAGCGGCGCATGCGAACTTGATGGCCGCGGTTCATCGTGGCGACAAGCACCACCAATTCGGCAAGCCGCGCAGCGAAGAGGTGAGGCGAAAGATCAGCGAAAGCCGCAAAGGCACGCCGGCATGGAACAAGGGGCAAGCCGCTTCTTGGGCTGCGGTTCCAAGGCCGCAGGAGGTCAAAGACAAGGCCTCCGCCACCAAGCGCGCAAAGCACCTGGAGCGGCTCGGGATCACCGCAGCCGATGCCAAGGCAATCGTCAGCGCGAACTGGTTCGATAAGGTGCCCCACCAGGCCCTCGCCGACCAGTACGGGCTTCCAAAAATGAAGGTGCTGGGGTTGTGCAACCCGCAGTACGGGGAGGCATGGCTGTGGATGCTGTAACTCTGAGCCTTGCCGTTGACAGCACGCAGGTCAACAGCGCGGCCGCCGCTTTGGACAAGATGGCGGCCTCCGGCGGGAAAGCCGAGACCGTATCGGTCCTGCTGACGCGGGCGTCGACCACGCAGGCGCAAGTCCTGGGCGGCGCGCTGGCGCCGGCGGCCGGCAAGGCTGCTGCGTCGGTCGGCGAACTTGCCACCGCGAGCAAGGCCATCGGCACCACGTCGACGACCGGGATCAACTCGGCTTCGACGGCGCTGTCCAACGAGGCGGCGCAGGCCGGCAAGGCGGCGCTCGCGTTCAAGACCCTCGCGGCCGCGCAGGCTGCGCTCGGCCCCGGCGCGGCGCGGCAACTCGCTGCCGCCTCTGCCGATCTGGGTGCCATCGAGAAGCAGGCCAAGGGCGCGGGCGCGGCAATCGCTGCAGTCGGCACCGGCACTGCCCGCGCCAGCGGACTGAGCGCCCTGACGGCAGAGGCCACGAAGGCGAAGGCGTCCGTTGTTGACCTGTCCGGCGCGACCACGTCGCTCGGCGCGGCCTCGTTCGACAAGGTCACCAGTTCCCTGAAGGCCACGTCCGTCGCAGCGCTGGAGGCGGCGCGCAACATGATCGCGCTGCGCGATGCCGAGGCGCAGGCCCAAGCGCGCACCGGATCGCTGGCCACCGTCACGACCTCGCCCGGCGCCGGCGGCGCGGCGTCCTTCGCCCAGGTCAGCGACGCCTCGGCCATCAACGCCCTGGCCACCGCGGCCGCGCGCGCAGACGCGCAGGCGAACGCACTCGGTCGCACGCTGTCCCGCGAAGTGGCCAGCGGCGCCACGCGCGCGAAGTCGTCCATCAACGACCTGTCCAAGGCCACCACCTCGCTCGGGGCCTCGACCTTCGCAAACTTCGACCAGGTCACCACCTCCCTGGGCGCGGCGAGCACCAAGGCGCAGGAGGCCACGCGCGATGTGAACGCGCTAGCCGCGGCCATCGATCGCGTCGGCCCGCTGGCGAACGTCGGCACGTCCCTCGGTGCGAGGCAGGGCCCGGCAGTGCAGACGGGCGGACTGCGCGCGGCCATCGCCAATGCCGAAGCCAACGATGCCGGCAACCGCAACGCGCTGGCCCAGCGCCTGGCGGGCAACGCCGCGGTGCCGAATGCGGCCCCAATCACAGCTGCCGGAACCGCCGCGGGCAAGGCGGCCGGCCAGTTCGACGCCATGGGCAAGTCGGCCAAGCTCGCCGCCTTCCAGCAGCAGCAACTCGGCTTCCAACTCCACGACTTCTTCGTCCAGGTCGCCAGCGGGCAATCGCCGCTCACCGCCTTCGTGCAGCAGGGCTCGCAACTGTCGGGCACCCTCGGCGGGGCCGGCAATGCGTTCCGCGCCGTCACCGCGCTCATCACCCCAATGCGCGCCGCCATCATTGGCGCCGTCGCCTCCGTGGGCGCCCTGGCTGTGGCGCTGGCGCATGCGGAATCTGCTGCACGCGACCTGAACACCCTGCAAGCCCAGTTGGCTGGCACGGGCCGGTCGGGGCTGTTCTCCACCGCTGAACTCAGGGAGTTCATCCAGCAACTCGCGCTCGCCCCGGGCGTGACCCGCGACACCGCGACGGCGATCGTCTCCGAACTGTCGAAGGTGCACGACATCGGCGGCCCGCTGTTCCGCGACCTCGCCGCAGCAGCGGTCGACTACGCCAAGGCGACGGGCACGGATGTCCCGACGGCCGCGAAGGCGCTGGCCAAGGCTTTCGCCGATCCGGAGCGCGGCGCGAAACAGCTGGACGACGCGCTCGGCACGCTCACCAGTTCGCAGCTGCTCACGATCGAGCGCATGACGCGCATGGGCAACGTCGCCGGCGCGCAGCGCGTGCTCTTCGACGCCCTGCAAAACTCGATCAAGGGCTTGAACGACAACGCGGTGACGCCGCTGCAGCGCTCGACCAACGAGCTCGGCAACGCATGGGAAAAGGCCATGCAGTCGCTCGACAAGTCGCAGGGCCTGCAGACGCTCAACTCGCTCCTCGCAAAGACAGTCGGCCTGGTCACGTTCCTGATGCAGAACGCCGACAAGATCGGCGGCCTTGGCAACATCGGCGTCAGCATGATCCCGGGCGTCGGCCTGCCGACGGCGGCGATCAACGCCGTGAAAGCGCAGTTCGGAAGCGGGGAAGCGCCCAAGAACAACAACCCGACCGCCTTCGGACGCATCACGGGCGGGCCGATCGCAGCGGGCGGCGGGGCCTCGCAGACCCTCGCCGGGGCCGCGCAGGGCAACGACGACAGCATCAAGCACGCCCTCAAGGCGGGCGAGTCCTTCCAGAGCCAGGCGGGCAAGATTGGCGAGCTCACCCAGCAGCGCAAGGCCTTCAACGTGGCGCTCGGGCAGGCCGTCGACCTGTACGGCAAGGGCAGCGAGCAGGCCAAGAAACTGCGCGATGCCATCGCCGGCGTCGACGAGCGGATCGCAAGCGCGCAGCAGAAGGGCGCGGGCGAGGCCGGCCAAGTGGCGCGCGCCGCGCTCGCCCAAGACCTCAAGGGCTTCCAGGACGCGCTCGAGCAGGAGCGCGAGGGGCTGCAGTTCCACAACCGCTTCATGTCGGGCGAGTTCCAGGCCGGCAATGTCTCCGCGAAGTCCTTCTTCGAGGACCGGCGCGCGAGCATCGCGGCGGCAGTCGATGCCGAGATCGCCACGCTGGAGAAGGAGCGCGCGCGGCTCGAGCAGTACAAGCGCGAGACGAAAGACCCGAGCGAGAAGGTGCAGGCGCAGACCCGCATCAACGAGATCGGCGCGCAGGAGGGCAAGCTGCGCCGGCAGGGCGCCAACGAGACTGCGCTCGCCAATCAGGACGCGGCCGAGAGCTTCAAACGGCTCGACGAGCAGGTGCTCAACTACCGCGCCAGCCTGAAGGAGCTCGAAGGCGACGAGGTCGGCGCGGCCAAGATTCGCGCCCAGATTTCCGCCACGCAACTGAGCGTGCTCGCCAGGCAGACCGAGGGCCGGCCCGGCGCGATCACCGCCGAGGATCAGTCGCGCGCCGACCGGATCAACCAGAACGTCATCACGGTCAACGAGGCCAAGCGTCAGACCTCCATCATCAACGAGCGCCTGGCGATCGAAGAGGAGCGCATTGCGCTGTCCCAGCAGACGGGCGCGCTGTCGGAGAACGCCGCGCTCGTGGCCCAGGGCGAGGCCCGCCGCAAGGTCGTGGGCCTGCTGCAGGAGCAGCTGGCGGCCATGGAGAAGATCGGCGCGGAGTCCAAGAACCCGGAACTGCTGCTGAACATCGAGCGCACGCGCCTGGAGCTCGACAAGCTCAAGGCCGCGCTGGATCCGCTCAAGGACAAGTTCGACAACATGTTCAAGGATGCCGGCGCCAATGCGATCGGCGACTTCCTGAACCGGACGAAGACGGCGAAAGAGGCGGCGAAGGACTTCTTCAACTCGATCACCACGACGATCAATAATAACGTCGCCAAGGAACTGTCCGACAGCCTGTTCGGCAAGGGCGGCATCTTCGGCGACGCTGGCGGTCTGCTGGCGGGCGTGTTCGGCGGCAAGAAGGCGGGCGCCACGCCGACGCTGGACACCTCGGCTGTCACGCAGAGCCTGTCGAGCCTGAAGGCGACGGGCGTGGACCCGGCGACCACCGCGCTCACGAAGCTGGCGCAGGCTGCGGATGCGGCTGCCGGCTCGGTCGGCAAGAGTGGAGGCGCCGGCGGCGTCGGCGGGCTGCTGTCGAACGACGCGGCCACCACGCTCGCGAACAACCAGCCGGGCGACCCCCTGGACAACCTGATCCGCAATCAAGGCGGCTTCGGGACGATCCCCAAGGGCGAGCAGTCGGTCTTCGACCTGTTCAAGGCCGCCGACACCGCTTCGGCGGACAGCGCGCGCACGACTGCGGACTTCGGCAAGTCGGTTGCTTCGGCCGGCGCGGATGTGCTGAAGCTGGCTGCATCGGCCGGGCAGGGCGGCAGCGCGCTGGGCCTGCTGCCCTCGATCGTCAGCGCGATCAGCGCGGCGACAGCGACGTCCAGTGCATCGGGCGGCGGCGGGCTCGGCGGCATCTTCAGCAGCCTGTTCGGCTCGGGCGGCTACAGCGCGGCGGATCAAGCCGGCCTGGACGCCCTGGTCGCCACCTTCCACACCGGCGGCATCGTCGGCGGGCCGGCGGCCATGAAGTCGGCAAGCCCGTCCGTGTTCGCCGGCGCGGCCAAGTACCACGGCGGCGGCAAGGTGCTGGGCAGCCAGGCCCTGGGCCTGAATAGCAATGAGGTGCCGGCCATCCTCCTGCGCAATGAGGAAGTGCTGACCGAGCGCGACCCGCGGCATCGCGACAACATCGCGCCGGCGCTGCTCAAGCACATCGAGGGCGGGTCTACCGTCCTGAACGTCATTGCCAACGCTGGCGCGGGCGGCTCGGGCGGGGATGGCGGCTACGGCGCCGGCGGCGATGTGACGGCCGTTGGCGGCAGCGCTTGGGCCTGGGGCGCGTCGTCTGCCGCGCCGAGCGCCTCGCCCGTTGCCCGGTTGCTGACCCACGACCGCCAGACCCGGGAAATGTCGCCGCTCACGCGCTACCTGATGGGCTCGCCGGCCACCGTGTCGAGCCTCATCAGCGAACTCAGCCGCGAGGCCGACTTCGAGAGCGTGACCAAGCTGCGCGAGCTCCACGTGGCGGGCAACCGCGAATTCGGCGGGCCCGTGTCCGCCGGCGGCCTGTACCGCGTCAACGAGCGCGGGCCGGAGATGCTGCAGGTGGCCGGCAAGCAATACCTGATGCTCGGCAAGCAGGGCGGCACCGTCACGCCGAACCCCGGCGGCGCCCAGGGCGGGCGGGGCGGCGGCGAGACCAATCTGCACGTCAGCGTCACGCCGCCGGCCGGCACGGATCGGGCCTCGGCGCTGCATTGGGGCACGACCGCGGGCCGGCAGATCCAGCGCGCGCAAATGAGGAATAACTGATGCCCACCGTATTCGCAGACGTCATCCTGTCGAACAGCATCATTTCCTCGGGCATCCGCGGAAAGAACATGCGCAAGAACAGCCGCGTGCCCACGGACAACGGCAGCGAGTCGATCAACGTCATTTGGACGCAGACCCTGCGCGAGTTCGAGATCGCCACCGTCCCCCTGACGGTGTCGCAATGGCGCGAGATCGAGAACCTGCACGAGGTCACCGACGGCGGCGCCTACGGCTTCCTGCTGGAAGACCCGAAGGACAACCGCGCGTTGACCGGCGTCATGGCGAACGTGTCGACCGGCGTCTACCAACTCTACAACCGCCGCACGCATGCCGGCTCGTCGCGCTACAAGGACCGCAAGATCACGCGCCCGCGCGCGCTCGGCTTCGTGCCCATGATCAGCGCCGCCCCGATCGACCCGGCGAACTACACGCTCGATGTCACCACCGGCCGCATCACGATCCCCGCGGCGCCGTCGGCCGCGACGCTCACCTGGACCGGGCTGTTCTACACGCCGGTGAACTTCGTCGACGACTTCATCGACTGGAGCCTGGTCGTGCCGGGCGCCATGGACGCGCGCTTCTGGGCCGGGCCGTCGGTGGTCCTGATGGAAATCCGCGAATGAAGACGCTATCCGCTGGCCTGCTGGCCCACTACCAGCTGAAGACCACCACGCTGGCCACCTGCTGGAAGGCCACGCTGACGAATGGGACCGTCGTCGCGTGCACCGCGCTCGACCACAAGCTCGCGATCGATGGCGTGGACTACCTGTCGACCGCCAGCTACAACCCGACCGACATCGAAAGCACGTCCGAGCTCTCGCCGGACAACCTCGAGGTCGAAGGCTTCCTCGCCTCCCCGGCGATCACCGATTCGGACATCCGCTCGGGCCTTTGGGACTATGCGGCGATCGAGCTGTTCGAGGTCAATTACAACGACCTGACGATGGGCCGCAATGTCCTGCGCGAGGGCACGCTGGGCGAGGTCAAGGGTGGGCGCTCCAAGTTCACCGCCGAACTGCGCGGGATGATGCAGCGCTACAGCCGCAACATCGTTCGCCTGATCACCAAGGAATGCCCTGAAGAACTGGGCAGCCCGAAGTGCGGCCTGGACCTCGCGGACTTCACGGTGCCGGGCACCGTCGACAGCGTGACCGAGAACCGGGTGATCGCGGACGCCGGCCGCACGGAAGCCACCGACGTCTTCGCCTACGGGAAGATGACCTTCACTTCGGGCCTCAACAACGGTCTCGGGATGGACGTGAAGACCAGCAGCGCGGGCTCGATCGAGCTGCACGAGCAGATGCCGTTCGTGATTGCCCCGGGCGACACCTACACCGTGAGCCAAGGGTGCCCCGGCCGCTTCCAAGAAGACTGCAAGGTGCGCTTCAACAACGGCATCAACTTCCGCGGCTTCCCGCACCTCCCGCAGACCGACATCTACCGCGTAGGGGGTGTGCCATGAAGCCGGCCGACATCGTCGCCATCGCGCGCGAAACCCTGGGCACGCCCTACCAGCACCAGCAGCGCATCGCCGGCCTGGCGCTGGATTGCGCAGGGGTGCCCGTGCACGTCGCGAAGCGCCTGGGCATGTCCTTCGAGGACGTGGTCGGCTACGGCCGCCTGCCGGTGCCCGAGGAAATGAAGCGCGCGCTCGACAACAGCCTGGTGCGCGTGCCCAAGCCGCAGATGCAGCCCGGCGACGTGGCCTGGCTGCGCTTCCAGGCCGAGCCGCAGCACTTCGGAATCCTGGGCGACTACCCCTACGGGGGCCTGTCGCTGATCCATGCGTACAACGGTGTGGGGCACGACAAGGTCGGCGAGCATCGGCTGGACGCCACCTGGCTCGCCCGCGTCGTCGGCGTGTGGCGCTTCCCGCAGGTCATGGAGGGCGGCGCATGAGCGGCCAGCTTATCGGCGGCGTCATTGGCGCAGCCATCGGCTTTTTCGCGGGTGGGAACGTCGCTGCGGGCTGGGCCATCGGCTCGGCCATCGGCGGCGCGGTCGCGCCCGGCTCGTTGCCTGACAAGATCGGCCCGCGCCTGACGGACCTGCGCCCGCAGTCCTCGGAGTACGGCAGGCCGTTGCCAATCGTCTACGGCACGGTCGGCATTGGCGGCAATGTCATTTGGGCGGCGCCGCTGTTTGAACTGCAGCAAGTCACCGAGCAGGGCGGCAAGGGCGGCGGGCCGACCCAGAACACGGTCAACTTCAGCTACTACTCCTACTTCGCGGTGGCCATCTGCGAGGGCGAGCGCACCATCGGACGCATCTGGGCCGGACCCGAGAAGCGCCTGGTCTATGACGGCAACGGCTTCGTCGAGGGCGGTGACTTCGGCCTCGGCGCCGTGCGCTGCTACACCGGCAGCGAGGACCAACTGCCCGACCCGCTGCTCGAGTTCTATCTCGGCGTGGGCAACGTGCCGGCCTACCGCGGCACCTGCTACGTGGTGTTCCAGAACTTCCCGGTGGTGAACGACGGCAATCGCATTCCGTTCCTGACGGTGGAGGTGGGCACGCCCGGCGTGCCCGAGCCCGTGTCGCGTGATCCGGTTTATTTGGGCTTGTCCGCGCCGGTGGACCCCCCCAGTATGCAGAACCTGGCGGCGCTCGTCGCCAGCGACGGCACGCTGTGGTCGGTGTGCCTGGAGCTCTTTGGTCTCTCGCACATTGAGATGGTGGTCAACAGCGACGTGACCCAGACACGTATTGCCGATGTGGTGGTCTCGGACCCAACCAGGTACGTCGTCATGACCGGCATGGTAGAGATACCGATATCCGTAAGCATTGGCCCAACGATCGTGGTCTACGGAACCAAGTTCTCCAATAGAGACTGCTTCTGGATGTTCGATATGACGAGCCGCACGTTCATAGAGTTCATCGAGGGCAAGTCCGTCGGCACCGCCTCGCTGCAACTGATGTTCTACAACCCGGTGCAGGGTATTACGGTGGCTGTTCGCTTCAATGGCGTGTGCGACAACAACCCGTTCAGCAGCGTGTCAGTACCGTCGCTCGAATGGAACATCGCCGATGGCAACAGCTTCGGCAGCTACGGCACGGTTTCGATGGAGCAGGTGGTTTTGACGCCCAGCCACTACGCGGTGCTGTTCTCGGGCTCCAATGATGGCGTGGCGGTGCGCTCCCTGGCCGACGATACCTTTGTCATGGACTACACCGAGGACGGCTTCGGCGGCACGATGTTCTATGACGGCGACCGCAATCGGCTGGTGGTGGCGAAACTCGGCCCGTCCGGAACGTTCTGGGTCATTGACCTCGACACGTTCGCCACCACGTCCCACACCTTCACCCCCGCGGTCGATGCCGATGCCGGCGACAGCATGGGGGTCGTGAGCGCCGTCTACTACGGCGGCTATTACCTCTTCGGTGCCGAGCCGGGTTCTGGCGGCGACCACAGCACGCTGCATCTGATCGACCCCGTGACGCTCACGGCGGTTCACAGCTACGCCTACGAAACAACGGCCGGGACCGGCACGACGTACCTCATGAAGAGCCCGCTGTTGGCGCCAGCGGAGGCGGGCCTGGGGTACGTCTACAGCTACGACCAGGCAAGCGTGAAGCGCCTCTACTTCGCCCCGGCCCCGGTAGCATTGGGCGGGCAGTTGCTGTCCGAGGTGGTGATCGACCTGTCGGAGCGCGCCGGCCTGTTGAGCTCGCAGGTGGATGCGGAGCAACTCACCGACATCGTCGATGGCTACGCGATCGCCAAGCGTACGTCTGTGCGCTCGGCCATCGATCCGCTGCGGCAGGTTTATTACTTCGATGCCGTCGAATCGGGCGGCGTGGCCAAGTTCGTGAAGCGCGGCGGCGCCGTGGCGCGCGAAATCGATGATGCCGACCTCGCGGCGCATGAGGGCGGCGGCGAATCGCCCGACCCGCTGGCCACCGTGCGGCAGATGGAAGACGAGATGCCGCAGCGCGTCAGCGCCAATTACCTGCTGGCGGCGAGCAAGTACGGGCCGGCGACCAAGGAGGCCGTGCGCAAGGTGGGCTATAGCGAGGGAACCACCACCATCGAGCTGCCCCTCGTGCTGAGCGATACCAAGGCGCAGGAAGTCGCCGACGTGAACTTGCATGTCGCCTGGGCGCAGCGCCTGTCCTACACCCTGGACCTGCCGCGCAAGCACTCCGACCTCGAGGTCACCGACGTGATATCGGCCAAGGGCCACACCATGCGGATTACCAAGATCGTCGACACCCCGGCAGGCGTGCGCCACGTCAGCGCGGTGCGCGATGCCTCGCACTTCTACCTGCCGCACGTGATCGTGACCGAGACGCCGCCGCCGACCGAGGAAGTCGCGACGATCGACGAAACCCTGCTGGAACTCATGTAATGAACATCAACATGCTGCGGGACGTCGACGACGATGCCGGCTTCTATGGGGCCGCCTGCGGCCGCACCGATGCCTGGCGCGGCGCGGTCCTCAACGTCTCGGCCGACAGCGGCGCGAGCTACGCGGCGATCGGCAGTTTCCGCTTCGCCTCGACCATGGGGACGGTGACCAACACGCTGGGCAATTTCTTCAGCGGCAACATCCCCGACGAGATCAACCGCGTCGTCGTGCGGCTGACGCATGGCGCGTTGTCCTCGGTGGGCTTCACCGCCTTCGTCAACGGCGCGCAGGCGGCGGTGGTGGGCGATGAGATCCTGTATTTCCGCACGGCGACGCTCAACCTGGACGGCACCTACACCGTGACGGGCTTGCTGCGCGGGCGGCGCGGCTCGGAGTACGCCATGGGCACGCACGCGGCCGGCGAGCGCTTTGTCTTGGCCGAAGCGTCCAAGATGATCCGCGTCGCGCAGACCGTGGGTGATATCGGCATGACGCGGCTGTACAAGGGGGTGACCTCTGGCGGCTCGCTGGCGGCGACCCAAGCCAAGTGGTTCCGCAACGAGGGGGCCGGCTTGAAGCCCTACGGCTCGGTGCTGCTGGGCGGCGGCTTCGATGCCGACGGCAATGCGACCCTGCGCTGCGTGCCGCGTACGCGCACGGCCGGTGTGTGGCGCGATTCGGTCGATGTGCCCGTGGGCGAGCCGAGCGAGAGCTATGAGTTCCTGATCTACGCGGACGACACGTACGAGACCGTCGTGCGCACGATTTCGGGCCTGACTTCGCCCACCACGCCCTACTCGGCGGCGGACCAGACGGCCGACGGCCTGACGCCGGGCGAGACGGTGTATTTCGGGGTCTACAAGCGCAGTCCGACGGTCGGCCGCGGCTACCTGTCGCAAGGCAGCACTGCGGGCGATGCAGTCGTGATCGTGCCGCCAGACCTGGCGCCTCTGCCTGCGCCTCCTCCGCCGCCAGCGCCCGCTCCCGCTCCCTCTCCCGCACCATCCCCGGCGCCCTCGCCAAGTCCTGCGCCCGCGCCGGCTCCCGTTCCTGCCGGGCCGCCCGGTGCGGACATCGTCGACGGCTCGGGTGCCGTGGACCCGGCGCTGTACCTGTCAATGGCCTACGGCTACGGCTCGGCGGCGGGCGTCACCTACCGCTACGGCTCTCCCGCGACCGTGGCCGGTCTGCCCACGCTGCCGCTGCGCGCCGATGCCGGCGCCATCAACCACGGGGCCGGCAACGACGCGATCTTCGCCTTCGGGCCGGAGAACAATACCGACTCGAACCTGTACGTCAGCATCCACGCGACCGCGATCGGCACGCCCAACAGCGGCACGAGCATTGCGGACGCCGTTGCCTGGTTCCAGGCCGCCGCCGTCGACCGCGAGACGTGGATGCAGAAGCCTCAATTGCTCTGGCAGGACAGGGTGCTGCTGCCGCCCGACATCGATTACTACGAAGCCAACAACGTGGTCGAGTGGGATCTCGCGGCTGACCTGCCGATCGTCGAATACCGCGGCGAGAACGCAGCGGACAGCCCGAGCACCCGCCTGTCGCTCTTCTGCACGCAGGGCAGCCCGACGCGGCCGGCGAAGATGATGTGCACCGGCACCTACACCGCGCAGAACGAGGCCTCCTGCGAGTTCGCCATCGGCAAGATTCCAACCGGTATTGCGGTGACGGGCGGCGGCGAATTCGCCTTCGTCTCCATGTGGGACGTGGTCAACAACAAGGGGCAGGTCGCCGTCGTCTCGCTGGGATCGACCTCGCAGGGCAGCACCCTGTTCGGTAGCCGCTACGACTGGTGGCATGGGTGGATGGACAACATGAAGCCCGGCTTTATCGACCAGGGCAACTACATCTTCATGAAGGTCATCCACTACATCGACCTGCCGAGCAACTGCAAGGCGCCGACGACAATCTGCGCGACGACTGGCGTGCATCCGTTCGCGGCGCTCAAGTACGACGGCGGCGGCGACATCTCGAGCTTCGAATACCTCGACTCTCCGATGGCCAGCAACCGCGCCGCGATGCTGCCGGGCGGGGCCGATTACGAGCGCTATGCCAAGGGCGGCGTCGCGGTCGTGGCGTCCAAGAGCGAGAAGACGGTCTGCTTCATCGACCTCGGGCCGCTGTTCGCGTACACGAACGACATGTATCTGGGGAGCGCGGCCAAGAACCTCGAAACCCAGAGCATGGGGTATGCGTCCAACCAGTGGCCGTACCTGCTGGCCGATCACATCCAGGCCATCCCGCCCGTGATCAAGACCATCACGCTCACCAAGCGGCCTGCGGCCGTCCTGACCACCGCCACCTTCAACTACTGGAGCAAGGACGACCAGACGCGCGAGTACGAGCCAGACGGCCCGTTTCAGGCGACACCGCACTACCCGCGCGCCTGGGTCGCGACGGAGGATGGCGACCTGTACATCTATTCGCTCGGCCGCTACGCCGCCGGGGTCAAGCCCACGACGCCAAGCCCGAGCGATATCGCACAGGTCGGGACGGTGACCGGGCTCGGCACTCAAATCACGCACCTTGCGGGCTGCAAGGGAGCGCCTGGCGTGGACGACCCGCTCAATGAAGCGGTTGTCTTCACCGACCGCGCGAACCGCAAGATCGGGCTGGTGAAGTTCACGACGCCTTCCAGTGTGACGACGACCGGCACTGTGCAGACGCTGATTCAGGACTCGCGCATCGACCCGGTCATGGCGATCATGACGGATAACTACTCCACCGAGATGAACACGCTGGTCGTCGCCGACTACAGCGGCTCGGTGATCCGAAACTACCGCTTCGGGCAGGTGGTCTATGCGGGCTCGACGCCTTGGAGCCCGGCTTCCACCTTGACGGCGGGGGGCGAGTACTGCGGGGCGCTGTCCCTGCCGTTCAAGCCGATTTCGGTCCACTGCTCGAACGTCCCCTGATATGAAACCAACGACCACGAGCCACCTGCGGGTGGCTTTTTTTATGGGTGCTCGCAATGGCTGATTCCACGTCCAACCTCGATCTCATCTCGGAGAGTCAGGCGCAGAAGGAGGTCACGGCGAACGCGCTGTTCGACGCCCTGAGCTACTCGGCGCTGTACGGGCGCCGCGCGTCCACCACGGCGGCCCTCACCTGGGGCTACTACGGTGGCAACACCTACGTGGCAGGCGTCGTCACGGCAATCGCCAACGGCACGATCCCGCTCACGCCCTCGGAGACCAACTACATCGAGGCGGACCCGGCCACCGGGATCGTGAGCTGCAACACCACGGAGTTCACCGAGGGTCGCACGCAACTCTATACGGTCGTGGCCGGGGCGAGCACCGTCACCAGCTACGAGGACCACCGCGTGGGTGGCGCGGGGGCGCCTGGCATCGGCATCCCGACGGGCGGCACCACCGGCCAGGCGCTCGTGAAGGTCGACGGCACCGACTACAACGCGGAGTGGGCTGACGTCGGCACAGGCACCGTAACCAGCGTCGCCGCATCGGTGCCTGCGTTCCTCAGTGTCTCCGGCTCGCCGGTCACGACCACGGGCACACTGGCCATCACCTACAGCGGAACGGCGCTGCCGGTGGCCAATGGCGGCACGGGCGGCACCTCAGACTCCGCGGCGAGGACGGCGCTTGGGTTGGCGATCGGCACCAACGTTCAGGCCTACGACGCGGAACTCGCCGCGCTGGCCGGCCTGACCTCTGCGGCCGACAAGATCCCATACTTCACGGGCTCGGGAGCCGCCGCACTGCTGACGCGCGATACCGATGGCACGCTGGCCGCGAATAGCGACACCGTGCTCGCCACGCAGAAGGCGGTCAAGACCTACGTCGACGGCATTGTGACTGGCGGCGCTTCGGACGTGATGGTCTTCAAGGGCGTCATCGACTGCTCGGCCAATCCGAACTACCCGGCGGCCGACGCCGGCCATCTCTACAAGGTCTCTGTCGCCGGCAAGATCGGCGGGGGCTCTGGGCCGAACGTCGAAGTCGGCGACACGCTGTACTGCATCACCGATGCCAGCTCGGCCGGCACGCATGCCGGGGTCGGCGCGAACTGGGTGATTGCGCAGGTCAACGTCGACGGCGCGGTGACTGGCCCGGCCTCGGCGACCGCCGACCATGTGGCGACGTTCAATGGGACGACCGGCAAGATCGTCAAGGACAGCGGCCTGACGCTGGCCGGCACCAACACCGGCGACGAGACGACCACGACCGCGGGCGCCTTGATCAACGGCGCCACCAGCAAGACCACGCCGGTCGATGCCGACTATCTGGGCCTGATGGACAGCGCCGCGTCCAACGTCCTCAAGAAGCTGTCCTGGGCCAACCTCAAGGCCACGCTGAAGACCTACTTCGACACGCTGTACATCAGCCTGGCGACGGTGAACGTCTTCACCAAGAACCAGTCGGTGACGCCTTCCGCTCTCACCGATGGCGCGAGCATCGCGGTGGACGCGAGCCTGTCGAACAATTTCAGCGTCACGCTCGGCGGCAATCGCACGCTCGCCAACCCCACGAACCTGACGGCCGGCATGGTGCTGAACTTCACCATCGACCAGGACGGCACCGGTAGCCGCACGCTGGCCTACGGCTCGGCCTACAAGTTCCCCGGCGGCACCGCGCCCACGCTTTCCACTGCGGCCTCGGCCAAGGATTTCATGTCCTGCTACTACGACGGGACCGTCCTGCGCTGCAACACCTCGAAGGCGTACAGCTAAATGTTTACCTGCGGCCCCAACTTCTTCTATCAAGCGGCATCGTCCGCTCCACCAGTTTTAGCCCTGGACTTGGCGTTTCAAGGCACCCCGTTCGTCGTGATTGCCGGCGCCGGCGTCAGCACGACCGGGCTCGATGTCGCGTGGAATGCAACCCCGTTCGTTGTTCGGAGCTAATCAATGACAGCCTTCTATCTCGATCTCGAAAGCGGCAACGACGCCAACGATGGCACCACCTTCGCCAACCGCTGGAAGACGCTTACGTCCGGCGCCACGGCGGCGCGCATCGCGCCCGGCGACACCATTCGCGTCATGGCGTCGCCCGACGAAACGCTGGTCGGCGATGCCACGTGGACGCTCAACAGCAAGACGGTCACGCTGGCCGGCGCGGTGACCGCGAATATCTCGACCTGCGAGAGCGGCTGGACGGGATCGGTCAACGTCACGGCATCGCTCGACTCGGCGAAGTACAAGGAAGGCAGCAACTCGGTCAAGCTGGTCATTGCTGCGGGCTTCACCACCGGATTGGTGGCGTATTTCGCGACGGGCACGCTCGACCTGTCCGGCTACCAGCAGGTCAGCTTCCTCATCAACAACACGGTCGCCATCGCGGCGAGCACGCTTTCCCTTCGGCTGTGCAGCGACACCGCTGGGGTGACGACGGTTCACACCATCGCCATCCCGGCGATCCCGCATGCGAATTCGCAGCCCTGGACGCCGGTGGTGGTCGACCTCGGCAGCAACATGAATTCGGCCATCCAGTCGGTGGCGCTGTACGCGGACCTCGACCCCGGCACGCAGACGATCCAGCTCGACAACATCATTGCCTGCAAGGCGTCGTCCAGCGCCGATGCGCTGACCCACGCGAGCCTGATCGGCAAGGTCTGGAACCGGGTGTGGGTGGCCTCGACCACGTATGCGGCCAATACCATCCGCAAGCCCACGCAAGCCAACCGAAACGGCTTTCGCTACAAGGTGACTGCCGGAGGCGGCGGTGCATCGGGATCGAGCGAGCCGACCTGGCCGCTGGAGATCGGCTTGACGGTCGCGGACGGGGCCCTCACGTGGACCTGCGAAGACCTCGAAGACACGTGGTACGCCCTCAAGTCGATCAATGGCACGACGCTGAGCCTCGACAACGACACGATCACCATCGGCAGCGGCGGGCGGGGCTATGCCGGCCCGACGGAGACGGTGGCCACGTACAAGCGCGAATGCCTCAAGCAGACGATCGTCTCGACCGCGACCACCAGCACCGTGAACGTGGTGCAGGACAGCGGCACCGACGGCTCGCCGATCACGTACTCCGGCGGCTGGGACCGCACGAACATGAGCACCCTGACGGGCGAGACCTGGCTGACCGGGCAGAACGGCTACGGTTGCGCGGTCAGCCTGGCGAGCAAGAACTTCGTCAGCATCAAGAACATCAATGCGGTCAAAATGACCAGCGGTCTGATTTCAAGCGGTTCGACCATCTATGTCGATCACTGTCATTTCAACAATTGCAGCACAGGTGTTGATCTCACTGCCAGCGGGGGATTCGCATATCTAACAGGCGTGATCTGCAATCAGATCTCGAATTCCAACGGAGCAATTAACGCCCGCACCGGCAATGTGATACGCGGTTTCTGCGTGACGACGAACAGCTGTACGAGCATTGGCTTCACGAGTGGCTATGGCGCTTGCGTCATCAACAACATGCGGGTGAAGAACAACGCGAGCAACAGCATTTCCGCTGGCGGCGCCCTCTATACCGCAGGCAGGCCCGTCTTCAGGAACCTGATCGAGTCCAGCAATGGCGGCACGGCGACGTCATTCGGCAGCATGTCCTTCGACAACCTGCTGACGGATAACCCTACGGCTTTCGCGACCCAGGCTTCGGCAGGTCTCGAAAGCTACATCTACTCGACGAACCACAACCAGACCGCGAACAATCATGTCATCGTCGCCGACGCTGGAGTCATCGTCAGCGCCACGGATCAGCGCCACACGGCGAGCGGCATCAGCTGGAAGTTTCAGCCGACCGCCACGACGAGGAACAGCGCCTACCCGATGCGAATGCCGGTTGCCAAGATCGCATGTGCCGCCAACGTCGCGGTCACGGTAAAGATCTGGACTCGGCGCGACTCGACCAACATCAAGGGGCAGTTGTCTGTGGCCGGCGGCCAGCTTGCAGGCGTGCTGGAAACGACTGTGGCATGCACGCCGAGCATCAACACGTGGACCGAATCAAGCGCCCTCACGTTCACGCCGACTGTGGCCGGTGTCGTGGAAATCGCGTTCGATGTTTGGGACGGCGTGGGCACTACCGCCGCTTTTTGGATCGACGACGTTTCCATCGCCTGATCAATTCAAACCCCTCCAAAGCCTCGCACCTGCGGGGCTTTTTCTTTTCCCCCTCACGAAAGTCGAGTCACCAATGAGCCAAGACACAGAGCCCGTGCCCACGAGTGGCCTCGGCGAACTTCGCGACCGCGTCGGCAAGCTGGAGCAGGGGCTCGCCGAGAACACCGCAACCACCAAGCGCATCGAGTCGGACACCAGCGAACTGGTGGAGATGTTCCGCTCCTGGAAGGGCGCCATGAAGGTGCTCGAAACCATCGGCAAGGCGGCCAAGCCGCTGGCCGCGATCGTCGCCCTGGCGGCTGCCATGGGGGGCTGGTGGGCCTCGTGGAAAGGCTGGTTCAAGTAATGGATGCAATGACCCTGGCGCGCTGCTCCGGCGCGCGCATCGACCGCGCCCAGCGTTTCGCGGAGCCGATCACCGCGGCAATGGCCGAATTCGGTATCGACACGCCTGCGCGGCAAGCCGCCTTCCTTGCGCAGATCGGCCACGAGAGCGGTTTCCTCAAGTACACCGTCGAGCTCTGGGGGCCCACCGAGGCACAGAAGCGCTACGAGGGCCGCAAAGATCTCGGGAACCTCCAGATTGGCGACGGCTACCGATTCCGCGGCCGCGGCCTGTTGCAGACCACGGGGCGAGCGAACTACAAAGCCACGGGCGACGAGCTCGGCGTCGACCTCGAGGCGCATCCCGAGTTGCTGGGCGAGCCTGTGCTGGCATCCCGCAGCGCCGGCCACTACTGGCAGTCGCACGGGCTGAACCGGTTTGCCGACTCGGGCGACTTCGTGACGCTCACCAAACGGATCAACGGCGGCACGAACGGCCTGGCCGAGCGGCAGATCCTGTGGGCGGCCAGCAAAGCCGCACTCGGGGTGACGTCATGAGCCCCATCTTCGTCGTGATGTGTTGCAACCCATGGGCTTGGTTGTTCATCGCCATGGCCCTCGCCGGCTGCTCTGCGCCTGACAACGCCGAACTGCTCAAGCTGCGCGCGGCCAAGCAGGATGCCGAGTGGCTCCTGCTGGATGCAAAGGACCGCATCGATGCGCTGCAGGGGCAGTACTCCGACCTGGTGCACGAGTTCTCCGACTATCAGACGACATGCAAAGGGGCGAGGTGACCATGGCGAAACTAGAGCATCCATCGAAAACGGACCCGCACTATGCATGGTTCCATTGCCCAGGCTGCGACGGAAAGCACGCGGTCGGCACTGGGCCGGGCGGGTGGGGGTGGAACGGCTCGCACGACGCGCCGACGCTCACGCCTTCGGTAAAGGTGACGGGCGGCGGCGATCCCCACTACTGCTGCCACTCCTTCGTGCGCGAGGGCCGCATCGAGTTCCTCGGCGACTGCACGCATGCGCTGGCCGGGCAGACGGTTGATCTGCCAGACCTTCAGCCGGAGCCGCCGTGCTGATCGCGCTGGATTTCGACGGCACCTACACGGCCGACCCCGATCTCTGGACCGGCTTTATCGCAGCTGCCCGGGCTCGCGGTCACCAGGTGTGGCTCGTAACCATGCGCGACGAGTTCGAGGCCGCGGACGTGAACCGCCAGCTGCTCGGCAAGGTCGACCGCATCGTGTTCACCGGTCGCCGCGCGAAGTTGCCTTTCCTCGAGGCGCGCGGCATCAGGCCGCAGATCTGGATCGACGACATGCCGCGATGGATCCTCAACGACGCGGCGCCAGCCGGCCTGCGCGCCGGCGGCGAACTGAAATGGGAAGCAGCATGAGCGACTTCGACTGGAAAAAGCTGATCGGCGGCATCGCCCCGGTACTCGGCAGCGCGCTGGGCGGGCCGCTGGCCGGCGCCGCGATCGGCCAACTCGCCGCGGTGCTGCTGGGCAACCCTGACGCGCCAGAGGCCGACGTGGCGGCGGCGCTCGCCTCGGGCCGCCTGAGTGGTGAGCAGGTGGTGGCGATCAAGAAGGCCGAGAGCGACTTCGCCGTGCGCATGCGAGAGCTCGACATCGACGTCCTGAAGATCAACCAGGCGGCCGACGCCGCGCTGATCGCGGACACCTCCGACGCCCGGCACACCTTCGGCAAGGACGAGAACGTCTTCGTGCTCGGCTGCATCATCCTGGGCGCCTTCGGAGTCCTCATGGGGCTGGTGCTCACGGGGCTCTTCTACCTGATGACAGGCAAGGTCGTCGTCGATCCTGGCGTCATGACCGCGTGCGGCACGCTGATCGGCACCATCGTCGGCTACGTGGCGGCCAACGCGCAACAGGTCGTCTCGTTCTTCTACGGCTCGAGCAAGGGCAGCAAGGACAACGGCGACCGCATCGGCGCAGCGCTCACCGAATCGATCAAGCAAGCCGGCTCGAAGTAGTTTGAACGGCGCCGCGCAGTTCCAAAGCAACCCCCACGGTTGCCTGCGCTGACGCGCCTGCGCGAGCGCCGCCCAGAACGCATTTTCTCACTCCCTCACACATTTCGTTGCGTTCCGTGACGTTTCACGGCGGCCGCCCCACGGCTGGATTTCCCCCTAGGCCCGCCTTCGTGCGGGCTTTTCTTTGTCCTCTTTCCAAAGGGTCAACATGAAAGCAAGCACTTCGGCGGCCTCGGTGGTCGCTCTTCTTCTGGCCGCTGGTTGCGGCGGTGGTGGGGGAGGGGCACCGATGCCCGCGCCGGCGCCCGCGGCGATCGATGTCGCGCCGGGACCCGCGCCCGCACCTGCAGCTGCTGACGAGCTCGACAAGCTCGACGCCTCCTGGATCAAGGTGGCCTCGGAGGGCGGGACGTTCACCCTGGCGGCGCCGACGGTGGTGAAGTACGGGGCCAACAACCGATGGGCCACCAAGACCATCTCGGGCACGGTCCAGTGCACCAACGCGACCTTCGGCGATCCGATCTTCGGCACGAAGAAGGCCTGCTATACCCAGGTCGGCGCCGCGCCTGCGCCCGCCCCGGCCCCGGCCCCGGCCCCAGCTCCCGCCCCGGCCCCAGCTCCCGCCCCGGCCCCAGCTCCCGCCCCGGCCCCAGCTCCCGCCCCTGCGCCAAGCCCTGCGCCGGCCCCGGCGCCCGCTCCCGCTCCCGCCCCAGCGCCTGCACCGGCTCCCGCGCCTGCGCCTGCGCCTTCTCCCGTAGGCGGCGACATCGTCGACAGCGCCGGCGCGGTGGTGCCCAGCGCCTACGCGGCGATGGCCTATAAATTCAACTCCGATGTGGGCGTGGCCTACAAGTACGGGGCGCCCGCCAGCAAGAGCGGTGTGCAGACGCTGCCCGAGCGCGCGGACGTGGGGGTGATGAGCGATATCCGCTCGGTCTACCAGCTCGGGCGCGAGGATGCGACCAACAACATGTACGTGTCGATCCACGCCGCCACCATCGGCGTTCCTCTCTTCAGCCAGAGCGTCACCGACTCAGTGGTGTGGCTCCAGAACTCGGCCACCGACCGGCGCACGTTCCAGCAGCGCCCGCAGGTGCTGTGGCAGCAAGGCCGGTTGCTGCCGACCTCCATCGACGACTACCTCGCGCAGGGTGTGTTGGCCAAGAACGATCCCGCCGACTTGCCGGTGGCCGAGCACCGGGGCGAGAACGCGGCCGATTCCCCGGCCACGCGGCTTTCGCTGGTCGCCACGCAGGGCAGCCCAACCAAGCCGGCCAAGCTGTACACGGTGGGCACGCTCACCGCGCAGAATCGGGCCTCGACCTCGTTCAAGCTCGGCTTCGTGCCGACCGCCGTCTCTGTCACCGGGGGTGGCGAGTTCGCGCTGGTGTCAGGATGGGACGTGCCGAACACCAAGGGCCAGGTGGCCATCGTCTCCCTCGGCTCGGCCCCGCAGGGCTGGAGGCCAGGTGACGCGCGCTACGACTGGTGGCATGGCTGGATGGACATGATGCACCCGGGCTTCGTCGACCAAGGCAACTACGTGTTCATGAAGGTCATCGGCTACGTCGATCTGCCTTCGGACATGAAGGCGCCCACGTGCATAGCCACAACCACCGGCATCCACCCCTACACGACGCTGCTGAAGTACGACTCCGCCGGCTTCATCAACAGCTTCATCATGCTGGACTCGCCGATGGCGAACAACCGATCGAAGATGCTGCCGGCCGGCGAGGACTACGAGCGCTACGCCAAGGGCGGCGTCGCGGTCGTGGTCTCCAAGAGCGAGAAGCGCGCGGCGTTCATCGACCTGGGCCCGTTGTTCAAGTACACCAACGACATGTACCTGGGCAGCGCGGCGAGCAACCTCGAGACGCAGAACGTCGGACAGGCCGCGTTGCAGTGGCCATATGCACTGACCGCTGTATCGTCGCCGGTGGTGGTGAAGACCATCACGCTGACCGGGCGCCCGACGGCTGTGTGGACCACTGCCACCCGCAGCTACTGGAGCAAGGACGAGCAGACCCGGATCTCCGCTTACCCGTTCTGGAAACCCGATCCTCAGTACGCGCGCGCCGCCATCGCGGTCGAAGGCGGGGAGCTGCAGCTGTTCTCGCTCGGCCGCTACGCCGCTGGCGCCAAGCCGACGACCCCGGCGCCGACGGACATCCAGCAGGTGGGCACGGTCACGGGCGTGGGGGACAACATCACGCACCTGGCGGCCGCCAAGGGGTTCACCGGTGTGGACGATCCCATCAACGACCTGGTCCTCTTCACCGACCGGGCCAATCGCCGATGGGGCTGGGTCAAGCTCGTGACAACCAGCGATACCGCATCCACGGGCAGCGTGATTCGCACGATGGAGGACTCGCGGGTCGACCCGATCATGGTCACCAATGCGGATGACTACTCCACGCAGGGCCGGGTCTTGTCGGTGGCCGACTACTCGGGGGCTGGCATCGCCAACTACCGCTTCGGCGACGTGATCTACCCGGATGCTGGCAGCGGCTTCTGCACCCAGGCTGGCGCGTGTCCGACGCTCACTACGCAGGGAGAGTTCGCCGGCAAGCTGGCACTTCCGTTCAAGCCATTTTCGGTGCACTCGTCGAACGTGCCCTGAGCCCTGTTCCTGCTGTCACCCATCGCCCCCAGCTACGGCTGGGGGCCTTTTTTCATTGCCCACCGGATCTGCGTCTTCGTCTTCCATGGTCGGCATCCTAGCCGGCCCGGCCGCCATCATCCATCGGTCCCGGCACGCACCACCAGCGCTGGTGAACCTTCTCTTTCGCCCCGGCCGCCTCGTGCCCTGCAATCAGGAACCCTTCCTTGACCAGCTTGAGCGTCGGATACCAGAGCTCGGGGATCAGCGATTCGACCTCGGCCTTCGGGGTGGGGTAGAGCCTGGCCACGAGCTCGTGCTGGGGCGACAGCTTGCCGCGGTGCGTGACGAGCAGCCAGCCGAACACTCCACCGGCGCGCGCTATCTCTGGCGGCAGCCGCTCGGCATGCCGGTACAGGCGATAGACGGTGCAGAACACTGGATAAGCATACAGCTTTCCGCCGACAACACGCTCAATCCGTGTGTTTTTTGCCGCAGTGCAGCAGGGGCTAAGCGTTTGGCCTACTGACGAGACCGTCGATTACGGCAAAATCGACGTTGCCTACCGATGGGACCATCGGCACTAAACAAAGGAGAACGCATGCTGTCGCTGGAGCAAGTTAAGGCTCGTGCTAGCACCCAGCAGCGCGTCATGATCCGCCCCAAGGTTGACGTGAAGGTCACGAATCAGGCGGAGCGGCAACAAGTCGTTCAGGTGGCGCGCAAGGTGATCGCAGAGCACCGCGAAGTGCTGACTGCACTGAAGGATCGCTGATTGATCGACATTGATTTCGTCATCACTGTTCACGACGAAATCATTCACGAGTTTGGCGGTCTTCCTGGGTTGGGTGGTGGCGGCCTTTCCGCTGTCGAAGCTGCCATCAACCGCGTAAACACCCATGCCTATTACAACGGCTTGGACGATGTGTTCGGCATCGCATCGCTCTATGCAGAAGCAATTGCGCGCGGGCACGTCTTCAACGATGCCAACAAGCGCACAGCTCTGACTTGCGCGATTACCTACCTTGTTCAGCAGGGAATCCAAGTGAAGCGCGATCCGCTCCTTGAGGACGCCACTGTCATGTTGGCCGAAGGGACGTGGACGCGAGACGATTTCGCGTGGCTACTTGAGACCCTAGCTGGGATCATGCCGGACTGATCTTCCTCCTACAGGCGAGAGCTTGCGCTTCGGGCGCCCATCGCGCATCGGTTCCCGCTACATTCCGGCCATGTGCAGCCACTACCAAGCCGAGAAGCGCCGCAAGCAACTGGAGAAGCGGTTCGGCATCACCCTGCCGCTGGACTGGGAGCCGCCGCCGGGCGGCCTGCACATCTATCCAACGCAGATGGCGCCCTTCATCCGCCGGCCGCCGGAGCGCGAGTCGGGCGACGAGGCCGTGCCGGACTTCGAGCTCGTCGAGGGGCATTTCGGCCTGCTGCCGGGCTTCGCCAAGGACATCAGGTACGGCGTCAACACGTACAACGCTCGCACCGAGACCGTCGACCAGCTGGCCAGCTTCAAACACGCATGGGCAAAGGCGCGGCACTGCATCGTGCCCTGCGAGGCGATCTACGAGCCCGACTGGCGCACCGGCACGCACATCCCGACCAGGTTCACCGCGGCGAACGACGAGACGCTTGGCGTCGCCGGCCTGTGGGCGCCGTGGAAGAATCCGGTGACAGGGCAGTGGGCCAACAGCTTCACCATGCTGACGATCAACGCCGACACGCATCCGCTGTTCAAGGAGATGCACCGGCCCGACCCGAAGCGGCCGCCGCACATGCAGGACAAGCGCATGGTGGTGGTCCTGCCGGAGGCGCAGTACGAAGAATGGCTCGACGCGCCGGCCGAGCGCTCCATGGCCTTCATGAATCAGTATCCGGCGGAGCGCTTTGCGATGACGCCGGAGCCGCTGCCGCCGAAGGTGCCGAAGCCCAAGCCGGAGCGCGCGCAGCCCAAGGTGCCGCCTGCAGAGCCTTCGCTGTTCTAGGGGGCGGCAGCGTTATCCGAGCTCAACATCTCGTCAGGCGCAAGCGAGCGTCCGCCGATTGAAACGTGCCGTCAGGAAGCTCGATGAGCATATCGCCGGTGTTTGCGGAATGAAATGCGGTGCGGTTCGCGGCAGGCTTTGGAAGGAGCATCGAGCCGCTCCAGGAGAACCTTCGGACCTCTGACGCGCGCTCGACCACCGTGTGCTCGACGCCCGCTTGATCTACCGCGGTAAAAACGCGTACCACTCGGAAATATGTCCGTTGCTTATGGTGCGTCACTTGCTTCACTGCAGCCAGGTCTTGACCGAGCCCACATCGATGCTCGCGAACATCGCTTTGAAAACGACATGAGCCTCCGGATTGCATACGCAGGGGGCGCCTTCGGCTCCGCAGTCGCATCCGCCGTCGATCAGCATCTCCGTGGGGCGATCCTTGTGGTCCGCGCAGACCCAGCCGGAGCCCTGGCAGATTGGGCAGTCCATGGCAGCCCGCCCCCCCCCGCCTACTTCTTCTGCAGGTACGCGCGCACCTGGTCTACCTCGTCGCCGACCGCTGCCACTGCCTTGCGCAGAGCGTTCGGGGTGACGCCCAGCGACGTCGCCCAGTCCCGAACTTCTTTTACCTCGCTCAAGTTGATCCGCTCCCTGTACGGGCCGCCGACCTTCGTCTTGTCGTCTGCCATTTTGTCGTGCTCCTTTAGCCATGCCACTGGGTCGGGCTGCCTGCGCCGCTCCTCCGCCGAGAGGCCCTGGATCAATTCGACGGTGGCGATGCGGTTCGACATGCAGGCATTTGGCGCATCCCGCTGACAGCGGCCGTGACGGACATTGAAGACACTCGCTGTGATGGCCCACCTACGCGACCTCGCACCCATGCTGCTCGACGAGCGGCCGCTGGACGTCGAAGAGCCGGGGTGGGTCTACGAGATCAAGTTCGACGGTTGGCGCCTGATGGCGCAGTTCGGGGACGGGAAGTGCGAGCTGCGCACGCGCCACGGCGCCAACGCCACCGGGTGGTTCCCAGAGGTCGTCCAGGCGCTGGCAACCGTTGAGGGCGGCCCCTATGTCACGGACGGGGAGGGATGCGTGCTCGACGACATGGGGCGCAGCGACTTCGATCGATTTCAAGATCGCGCGCGGCGCCGGCGCTGGTACGAGGGCGCGGACCCCGTCACCTACTGCGCCTTCGATCTGCTGGTCGACCAGGGCGAGGACATCACGCAGCTGCCGCTCGTCGAGCGCAAGGCTCGGCTGGCCAGGCTGTTCAAGGTGCCGCGGCCCAGCGTGCTGTTCGTGAACCACTTCGACAACGAGGAACACGACATCAGCAGCGTCTTCCGCGATGCGGTGGTGCCCTTCGAACTCGAGGGCCTCGTGGCGAAGAGGAAGGACAGCGTCTACACCCCGGGCGTGCGAACAAGCGCCTGGGTGAAGGTGAAGCGGCGGAACGCCATCCCGGCTCAGCGCTTCAAGCGCGGGCCGAAGACAAAAGACATCTCAATTGGCCTGTAGCGCTCAGGCGCGCAAAGCATCCTTTTTGGCGTCGCTTTGGCGGCCGTCATCGTAAGTCATTGATTCTCTTTGTATTAATTCGATCTTGTATCCATCCGGGTCCGTGACGAAGGCGATCACGGTGGTGCCGCCCTTGACCGGGCCGGCCTCGCGCGTGACCTTGCCGCCCGCGGCCTTGATCTTCTCGCAGGCCGCATAGGCATCGGGCACGCCGAGCGCGATGTGGCCGTAGGCGGTGCCTAGCTCGTAGCTCTCGGTGCCCCAGTTGTAGGTCAGCTCGATCTCGGCCTGGGCCGGGTTGCCCTCGTAGCCGACGAAGGCCAGGCTGTACTTGTACTCGGGGTTCTCCGAGGTGCGCAGCAGTTGCATGCCGAGCACCTGGGTGTAGAAGTCGATCGAGCGCTGGAGATTGCCAACGCGCAGCATGGTGTGGAGAAGTCGCATCTCTTGAGGTGGTGCAGGGTTGTGGGGCGACGGCGATTGTCGGCTCATGCGCGCTTGGCGAGTGTCAGCAAATGCGCCTCGTGCTTTTCGAGGAAGGCGCGCAGATGCCGAGCGTAATCCGGCACCACGGCGTTGCGTACGCTGGGGCGCTCCGACAACGCCTTGCGCCAGGCGCGCACCTTCGGGGTCTCATCGAAGATGTGCGAGTCGCTGATCTGGTCGAAGACATCGAAGTAGCGAAAGACCGGCGCGAAAACCGCATCGACCAGGCTGAAGCGTTCGCCCGCGAAGTAGGGGCCGCCGGGCACCGCAGCCAGCGCGGCCTCGACGCGTTGGAACTTGGCGACCAGCGCCTGCCGCTTCTGTTCGTACACCTCGGCATCGCGCGTGGTCTCGTAGCCCCACAGGTCCGAGAGGATCGCAGAACCGAACTCCATCCAGGCTCGGTGCTCGGCGCGCGCGAGCGGGTCCTCGGGGTGCAGGCGCGGGCCCGGCTGGGTTTCCTCGAGGTACTCGCAGATCACGTTGCTTTCGAACAGGACGGCCTCCTTGCCGCCGGCCTGCGGTACCCGCAGAAGCGGCACCTTGCCGAGAGGCGAGATCTTGATGAACCAGTCGGGCTTCTGCGCGAGATCGATCACCACGCGCTCGAAGGGCACGTCCTTCTCGAGCAGCGCGATCGCGGCGCGCTGGACGTAGGGGCAGAGCAGGTGGCTGACCAGCGTGAGTTGTTGGGACATGGGGCACTTCCTTTTTCTTGAAGGGTTCGGGGAAGGCGGAATTCTTGCGGCCTTCGAACAACCTTTTCTAAAAAAGCCCACTCCTATGTGCGCGCTGTCGGGCCCCAGCGCGTGAGCCGGCCGTTGTGCATGACGCCGATGTGGTCGGCCATGGCCTGCGCCTCGGCCTCGTTGTGCGTCACCAACATCGCGGTCTGGCCGGCGGCCTGGAGGATCTCGCGCACCTCGGCCGTCAGGCGCTCGCGCGTGCCGGCATCGAGGTTCGAAAAAGGTTCGTCGAGCAAGAGCAGCGCGGGTGCCGGTGCGAGCGCGCGGGCCAGCGCGATGCGCTGCTGCTGGCCGCCGGAGAGCTCGTGCGGGTAGCGTTCGCCGGCCTCGGCCAGGCCCACCAGCGCGAGCATGGCCGCCACGCGTGACTCTCGTGCCGCACGGGCCTGGCGCCTGAGGCCGAAGCCCACGTTCTGCGCGGCCGTCAGATGCGGGAACAGCGCGTACTCCTGGAACATCATGCCGACGCGGCGCTGCTCGGGCGGCAGGTGGATGGCGGGCGATGACAGCAGCTTGTCGCCGAGCCGTACCGTGCCGGCGCGCACTGGCTCGAAGCCCGCGATCGCGCGCAGCACGGTGGTCTTGCCGCAGCCGGAAGGGCCGAGCAGGCAGCCGATGCGGCCGGCGTCGAGCGCGAGCGAGAAGCCGTCGACGGCGGTGTGCAATCCGCGTGCGCCTTGGTAGGCGACGCGCACGCCGTCGAGTTGCAGGGGCGCGGTCATGCGTGCAAGTCTTCCGCGTGGGTGCCCAGCCGATTGCGCGCCAGCAGGATCACCGGCAGCAGCCCGGCAAGCACGATCGCCAGCGCGGCAATGGCGCCTTCTTCGTAGGTGCCGCGCGCGGCCTCCGCGTAGAGCCAGGTCGCCAGGGTATCGAAGTTCGCGGGCCGCAGCAGCAGCGTGGCCGGCAGTTCCTTCATGGCATCGACGAACACCAGCAGCGCACCCGCGGCGATGGCCGGCTGCAAGAGCGGCAGGTGCACGCGACGCAGCGTGCCGGCGGCCGTTTCGCCGAGCAGGCGCGAGGCCTGCTCGAGCGCCGGCGGGATGCGGGCCAGCCCGGCTTCGATGCCGCCGACCGGCATCGCGAGAAAGCGGATCGCGCAGGCCATGACGAGCACGATGCCGGCGCCCATCAGCGGCAGCCCCTCGCGGCCCAGCAGCGCAGCAAGCGCGGCATCGAAGGCCAGCGCCGGCGTGAGCAGGCCGATGGCCAGCACCGTGCCCGGCAGCGCGTAGCCGAGCGTGGCGGCGCGCGCCTGCCAGTGTGCGCGGTTGCGCGTCGAGCCCTGGCTGCGCACTGCCCAGGCCACCACCAGCCCGGCGCCGACCGCGGCCAGCGTCACGCCGCTGGCGAGGGCCAGGGTGTTTCCCAGGCTGGCGAGCAGTCCGTCGGAGATACCGCCGCCCTGGCGCAGCCGCTTGGCCGATTCCCAGACCAGGTAGAGCGCCGGTGCGACGAAGCCGATCGCGACCGGCACGGCGGTCGCGATGCTGGCCGCCCAGGCCGCCGCGCCGCGCAGGCGCTGCGGCTGGATCGCGCGCATGCGCTGCGCCGAGCCGAAGCGCCGGTGGCGCCGCCCGTTGCGTTCGAGCAGCACCAGCGCCACCACCACGACGAGCATGGCGCACGCGATCTGCGCCGCGCCCGCCAGGTCGGAGCGCGTGATCCAGGTCGTGTAGACGGCGACCGTGAGCGTCTGGATGCCGAGGAACTCCGAAGCGCCGATGTCGTTGAGCGTCTCCAGCAGCGCCAGGCTCAGGCCTACGGCCAGCGCGGGCCGGGCGAGCGGCAGCGCGACGCGGAAGAAGGCGCCGGCCGCACTGTCGCCGAGCGTGCGGGCCGCTTCCATCAGGTGGGCCGGCTGGGTCATGAACATGGCGCGCGCGGTCATGTAGACATAGGGGTAGAGCACGAAGCCGAGCACGAAGATCGCGCCGGGCATCGAGCGCAGGTCGGGCAGGCGGAACTGGCGCGGGCTGTCGAAGCCCAGCGCCCAGCGGATCGCGCCCTGCACCGGGCCGATCGGGTGCAGCAGGTCGAGGTAGGCGAAGGCGACGATGTAGGTCGGCATGGCCAGCGGCAGCAGCAGCGCCCAGTGCAGCACGCGCCGGCCGGGGAAGTCGCAGGCCGTGACCAGCCAGGCGCAGCCGGTGCCGATCACCAGCACCAGCGCGCCCACGCCCGCCAGCAGCAGCGCGGTGTTGAGCGCGGCCTGCGGCAGCACATGCTGCGCGAGATGCGCCCAATGCTGCAAGCCCGAACCCAGCGCGAGCCAGGCCAGGCTGAGAACCGGCGCGAGCACGCCGAGCGCGATGAGAATCGACGCGGCCCGCCAGACGGGCCCGACCGGCGTCACTGGTCGAAACCGACCTTGTCCACCAGCGCGCTGGCCTGCTTGCGGTACTTGGCGATCTCGGTGATGGGCAGCGGGTCGACCTTCAGTTCGCCGATGCTGGAGGCGATGATCGAATCGAGCGCCACGCCCTTGCGCACCGGGTATTCGTAGTTCGCCTCGGCATAGAAGGCCTGCGCCGACTCCGACACCAGGAACTCGAGCAGCTTGACCGCGTTGGCGCGCTGCGGCGCGTTCTTCGCGACCGCGGCGCCGCTGATGTTGACGTGCGTGCCGCCGCTCCTGGCATTGGCGAAGGTCGGGCGGATCACCTTGATGGCATCGCCCCACTTGCGCGCGTCGGAGCCTTCCTTGGCGCCCTTCATCTGGCCCACGTAGTAGGAGTTGGCCAGCCCGATGTCGCAGATGCCGCCGAGGATGTCGCGTGCCACGTCGCGGTCGCCACCGGTGGCCTTGCGCGCCAGGTTGGCCTTGACGCCGCGCAGCCATTGCTCGGCCTTGGCCTCGCCGTCGTGTGCGATCAGCGATGCGACCAGCGCCGTGTTGTACGGATGCTGGCCGGCGCGGATGCAGACCTTGCCCTTGTACTTCGGGTTGGCGAGATCTTCGTAGCGGAAGGAGGTGAGCGGCAGGTTCTTGTCGGCGTACAGCACGCGCGCGCGCAGCGACAGCGAGAACCACTGGCCGTCGGCGCCGCGCAGATTGGCCGGAATCGCCGATTCCAGTGCCGCCGATTTCACCGGCTGGGTGACGCCGCCGTCGACCAGGTCCATCAGGTTGCCGATGTCCACCGTCATGAGCACGTCTGCCGGCGAACGCGCGCCTTCGGCCTTGACTCGTTCGAGCAGGCCGTCCTTCACGAACACCGTGTTGACCTTGACGCCGCTTTGGCTGCTGAAGGCGGTGATCAGCGGCTGGATCAGGCCGGGTTCGCGCGTGGTGTAGAGGGTGAGCTCTTCGGCCGCGTGGGCGGGCAGGGCGGTAGCCAGGCAGGTGGCGGCAATGCAGGTCAGCGAGCTGAGGCGTGTGGTCATGGGGCTACTCCAGAGACGAATGAAAGTCAGAGGCGCTCGCTGCGAACGCCGATACGAATCATTATCACTCTTGGAGAGCCTGTTCCGCGCTTTGTGCCCACAGGAACGGGGCGTAAGGGGCGTACTCGGGTGCCTCAGGCGGGGCGTGCCATCTCGAACACCAGGCAGGTGGTGGTGGCGTGCGCGTAGAGCGTGCCGTCGGCCCCGACCAGCCGCGCCTCGGCGGTGGCGAGCTGGCGCCCGCAATGGATCACCTTGCCTTCGGCGCGCACGCGCTGGACCTTGGGCGTCAGCGCCCTCACGAGGTTCACGCCGAGCTCGGCCGTGGTATAGGCGCGGCCGACCGGCATCATGGTGTGGACCGCGCAACCCAGCGCCGAATCGAGCAGGGTGGCGAACCAGCCGCCGTGGATGGTGCCCAGCGGATTCAGGTGCCGCGCGAGCGGCGTGCCCTGGAACACGGCGCGGCCGGGAGCCACCGAGATGAGCGCGAAATCCAGCGTCTTCGCGATGGCGGCGTAGGGAATTTCGGCGCGCAGCATGGCTTCCATCATCTCCAGGCCGGTCTTGCCGGCGAGCTGCTCCGGCCGCGCCAGGCCAGGGCCGGGACCTGCGTTCAGCCGCTCTGCAATCGCTTCTTCCTCGGCGATCCAGGCCGCCAGTTGCTCCGTCGCATTCATCGAAATCCCTTCAAAGGTTGCATATGCAATGATTGTAGCTACAATCATTGCCATGGATGCTATCGCAAAGCCGCAAGGCTGTACCAACTTCCGGCTCCGGAGCCTGCTGCGCCAGGTTGCCCGCCATTACGACACCGAGGTCACGAAGAGCGGCCTCAAGACCACGCAGTACTCGCTGCTCTCGCACGTGATGCATCTCGGCCCGCTGCGGCCGAGCGACCTCGCGCATGCGATGAACATCGATGCATCGACCTTGACGCGCAATCTCAAGCCGTTGATCGCGAATGGCTGGCTGACGCAGGGCGAGGGCCCCGATGCGCGCAGCCGGCTGATCGCGATCACCGAGGCCGGCCGCAAGAAGCGCGGCGAGGCACAGCGCCACTGGCGCACGGCGCAGGAAAAACTCAACGCCATGCTCGGCATCGAGCGGGTTATCGCGCTGCATGCGCTGATCGACGAGAGCATCGTGCTGCTGCAACCCGCTGGCGCTACCGAAGAGGGAGAGCTCGATGAATGACAAGGCGAGCACCGCTCGTTACGCCCTGTGGCTGGTGCTGCTGGCCGCCGCCGGCACCTTCGCGCTCACCATGGGCGTGCGGCAGACCATGGGGCTCTTCCTCTCCTCGCTCAACACCGCCACCGGCCTGGGCATCGGCAGCATCAGCCTGGCCTTCGCCTTCGGCCAGCTCTGGTGGGGCCTCACCCAGCCCTTCGCGGGCGCGGTGGCCGACCGCATCGGCACCGGCCGCGTGATCTTCATCGGCGTGCTGCTGGTGGCGCTGGGCACCATCATCACGCCGCTGATGACGACCACCGCCGGCCTGATCTTCGCGATCGGCGTGCTGGCTGCGGGCGGCGCCGGCATGGCCGGGCCCTCGGTGCTGATGGCCGCCGTCACGCGCATGGTGCCGCCGGCCAAGCGCGGCCTGGCGACCGGCGTGGTGAACGCCGGCGGCTCCTTCGGCCAGTTCGCGATGGCGCCGATCGCGATCGCGCTGATGGCCGGCGTCGGCTGGGCCAGCGCGATGCAGTGGCTCGGCGTGCTGATCCTTCTGGCCTTGCCCGCAGTGCTGGTGCTGAAGGGCAACTCCAAGGCGCTGGCAGCCCAGTCGGCCGCGGCGAGCGGAACGAAACCGCTGACCGCGCGCCAGGCAATCGGCCAGGCGCTCGCGACTCCGAGCTACCGCTACCTGAGCCTCGGCTTCCTGGTCTGCGGCTTCCACGTCGCCTTCCTTGCCACCCACCTGCCGGGCGTGGTGGCGGCCTGCGGCCTGCCGCCGGAGATCGGCGGCTGGGCGCTGGGCGTCATCGGCCTCTTCAACATCGTCGGCAGCCTGGCCATGGGCTGGGCCGTCGGGCGCTGGCGCATGAAGTCGCTGCTGGCGCTGCTCTATGCGACGCGCGGCATCGCGGTGCTGATCTTCCTCCTGGCACCGAAGACGCCGGCCGTGATGCTGGTGTTCGCCGCGGTGATGGGCATCACCTTCCTCTCGACCGTGCCGCCGACCGCGGGCCTGGTCGCCAAGATGTTCGGCCCGGCCAACATGGCGATGCTGTTCGGCGTCGTGATGCTCGCGCACCAGGTCGGCGGCTTCCTGGGCGCCTTCCTCGGCGGCTATGTGTTCCAGGCGACGGGCAGCTACGACATCGTCTGGTACATCGACATCGCGCTGGCCGCCGGCGCGGCGCTGGTCAACCTGCCGATCCGCGAAACGAGGCCGGTCCTGGTCTCGGCAAAGGCTGCAGCGTGAGCAGCGTCGACCCGCGCACGCGCCTCCTGCTCGAGGCGCCGATCGTGCCCACGCTGCTGCGCCTGGCCGCACCCAACGTGCTGGTGATGGTGGCGCAGGCCTCGGTCGGCCTGATCGAAACCTATTTCGTCGGCAAGCTCGGCACCGATGCGCTGGCCGGCATGGCGCTGGTGTTCCCGATCGTGATGCTGATGCAGATGACCTCGGCGGGCGCCATGGGCGGCGGCATCGCATCGGCCATCGCGCGTGCCCTCGGCGCGCGGCGCCGCGACGATGCCGATTCGCTGGTGCTGCACGCGATCCTGATCGCGCTCGGCTTCGCCCTCGTGTTCACGCTGGTGCTGCTCTTCGGCGGGCGCTGGCTCTATGCGCTCATGGGCGGCACCGGCGCCTCGCTCGACGCGGCACTGACCTATTCGCACTGGGTGTTCTCGGGCGCGGTGCTGGTCTGGCTCTTCAACTCGCTGGCGGCGGTGATCCGCGGCACCGGCAACATGTCGGTGCCGGCCAACGTGACGGTGGCGGGCGTGGTCGTGCTGGTGCCGCTGTCGCCGCTCCTGATCTTCGGCTGGGGCCCGATCCCTGGCATGGGCATCGCCGGCGGCGCGATCGCGTTGCTCATCTACTACCTGGGCGGCACGCTCGCCCTGTGGGGCTACCTGCGCTCGAGCCGCAGCCTGCTCAAGCCCTCGTGGGCGAAGGCGCGCTTCCACTGGCCGCTGTTCGCGGACATCCTGCGCGTCGGCCTGGTCGGCACCGTGTCGACGGTGGCCACCAACCTGTCGATCGGCATCGCGACCGCGCTGGCGGGCCAGTTCGGCCCCGGCGCGATCGCCGGCTACGGCACCGCCTCGCGGCTCGAATACCTGCTGGTCCCGCTGGTGTTCGGCCTCGGCGCGCCGCTGGTCGCGATGGTCGGCACCGCCATCGGTGCGGGGCAGCGCGAACGCGCCTTGCGCGCGACCTGGGCCGGCGCGGCGATGGCCTTCGTGCTCACCGAGGCCATCGGCCTGGTGGCTGCGCTGTACCCGCGGCCGTGGCTGATGCTCTTCGGCAGCGATCCGGCGATGCTCGAAGCCGGTGCCCAGTACCTGCGCGCGGTGGGGCCCTTCTACGGCTTCTTCGGCGTCGGGCTGGTGCTGTACTTCGCCTCGCAGGGCGCGGGCCGCCTCCTGTGGCCGGTGCTCGGCAATGTCGCGCGCCTGGGCGTGGCCGGCATCGGCGGCTGGCTCGCGTTGCGCTGGGGCGGCCAGTTGAGCCACGTGTTCGTGGCGCAGGGCGCGGCGTTGGTGGTCTACGGCATCGTCATCGCATCGACGATCGCCGGCGGCGCCTGGTTCGGCCGTGTCGGCTGGCCGCGCACCACGGCCGGGCTGCTGCGGCGCGTTCAGCAGATCTGATTTTTCCTCTCACTCACGAAAGCCTTCCATGCAGATCAAGGACTCCGTCGTTTTCATCACCGGCGCCAACCGCGGCCTCGGCCTCGCCTATGCACGTGCCGCGCTCGCGGCCGGCGCGAAGAAGGTCTATGCGGCAGCGCGCGACCCGAAATCCATCACCCTCGAAGGCGTGCACGCCGTCGCGCTCGACGTGACGAGGCCGCAGCAGGTCGAGGCGGCCGCCCGCGACTGCGGCGACGTGACGCTGCTCATCAACAACGCCGGCATCTCGCGCGGCTCGGGCCTGCTGTCCCCGACCGCAATGGAAGTGGCGCGCGACGAGCTCGAGACCAACTTCTTCGGCCCCTGGGCCCTGAGCCGCGCCTTCGCGCCGGTGCTGGCGAAGAACGGCGGCGGCGCCATCGTCAACGTGCTGTCGGCGCTGAGCTGGATCAGCCTGCCGAGCGTGGCCACCTACAGCACCTCGAAGTCGGCCACCTGGTCGCTCAGCAACGGGCTGCGCAACGAGCTGCGCGGCCAGGGCACGCTGGTCACCAGCGTGCACGTGGGCTACATGGACACCGACATGGCCAGCCAGGTCACCGGCGACAAGACCTCGCCCGATGACGTGGCAAGGCAGACTTTCGCGGCCGTCGAAGCCGAGCTGCCCGAAGTGCTGGCCGACGCGACGGCCCGCATGGTCAAGCAGGGCTTCGTGGCGGACCCGCCGGCCTACGCGGCCGTCGCCTGACGCGAGCGTTCGGGGCGCGGCGCGGGCAACAGCCGGCGCAGCGCCTCGAAGAACAGCTCGGACTGCTCGCGCTCGCCCTGGATCTGCGCTGCCACGTGCGCGGCCAGCGCCGCATCGACCGGCACCAGCGGCCGGCCGGTGGATTGCGCAATCACCTGGTGCAGGCAGGCACGCTCGACGTAGTAGAGGTCGTCGTAGGCATGGTCGATGCGTGCGCCGGCCACGATCACGCCGTGGTTGGCCAGGAAGGCGATGTCCTTGCCGGCCATCGCATGGGCGATGCGTTCGCCCTCGCGGTGGTCGAGCGCCAGGCCGTTGTATTGCGCATCGATGGCGATGCGATTCATGAAACGCATCGCGTTCTGGCTCAGCGTCGGGTCGAGCGCGCGGTCGGCCGTCAGCGTGAGCGCGGTCGCGTAGGGCATGTGGCAATGCAGCACCACCGCATGGCCGGTGATGCGGTGCACCGCGCCGTGGATGAAGAGCGCCGTGGGCTCGACGCGATGGCGGCCGGCGAGCACTTCGCCGTGCACGTCGATCAGCACGATGTCCTCGGGGCCGATCTCGCTCCAGTGCAGGCCGCGCGGATTGATCAGGTAGCGGTCCTGCGCGCCGGGCAGGGCGACGCTGAAATGATTGCACACGCCCTCGGAAAGGCCGTGGTGCGCGGCGGCGCGCAGCGCCAGCGCGAGGTCCTCGCGCAGGGTGCGCACGGCGGGGCTGGCGTAGTCGGATTCTGCAGACATGGCGATGGCCTTCAGGTGCGCACGAGAGCGTTGAACGCAGCGACGAAATCCAGCGCGGCCTCGCGCACGGCGGCCGCGCTCTTGCCGGGCTTGTAGAGCGCCGAGCCGATGCCGAAGCCGGCCGCGCCGGCCTCGCGCCAGGCGGCCATGTTGCCGGGCGTGATGCCGCCCACCGGCATCAGGGGCGTGCCCTTGGGCAGCACCGCGAGCAAGGCCTTCACCACGGCGGGCGAGGCCAGTTCGGCCGGGAACAGCTTGAGCCCGCTGGCGCCCGCGGCGAGCGCGCCGAAGGCCTCGGTCGGCGTCATCACGCCGGGCAGGCTCACGAGGCCGAGGCGCGCCGCTTCGGCCAGCACCTCGGCGTTGAAGTTGGGCGCCACGATCAGCTCGCCGCCGGCCGCATGCACCTCGCGCACCTGCTGTGCATCGAGCACGGTGCCGGCGCCCACCAGCGCATCGGGAAAGCGCCGACGCAGCAGCGCAATGCTCTCGAGCGGCTGCGGCGAATTGAGCGGCACCTCGAGCAGCCGGAAGCCCGACGCGACGATCGCATCGCCGACCTCGGGCGCTTCGGCGGGCGTCAGCCCGCGCAGGATCGCCACCAGCGGCAGCTGCTGCATGGCGGCGGAAAACTTGTGAAGAGGCGAACTCATGGTCTTGTTCTGTTGGATGTGATGAAAGCCGACAGCGCATGCAGGCCGGCCCAGGTGGCCTCGGCGCCGAGCGTGCGCGCGGTATTGCCCGAGGCCTGCAGCGCCAGCAGATAGCGCTGCGTCAGCGCCGGTGTGCCGATCAGCACCAGGTCGCCGGCCGCGTGGATCGATTGGGTGCGCAGCTCCTCGCCGATCAGCAGTCCCGACAGGTAGCTCGCGAGGTCGCCGGCCGACATGCGCTCGAACAGTGCGAGGGTGCGTGCGCCGAAGGCGTTGTGCAAGAGGCCCTGGCCGTTGTCGGCCTGCGTCACTCCTTCGAGGAAGGCGATCTCGTCGAGCGGCGCATCCGTGTCGAGCGTGCGCGCCAGGATCGAGTGCCGGCTCAGCAGCGCGTAGAACTCGCCGGTCATGAAGGTGCGGAAACCCGTCACGCGGCCGCGCTTCACCGTGGCCCACTTGTTGTGCGTGCCGGGCAGCACGAACAGGCCGTCGGCGAGGCCCGTCAGCGCCATGGCGCCGAAGATCTGCACTTCTTCGCCGCGCATCACGTCGGGCACGCCGTCGTGCAGGTCGCTGAGGCCGGGCACGATCGCGATGCGGCCGGGCTCGATCTCGACGATCGCATTGCCCACTTCGACCCGACCCGACGGACAGGGGCAGTAGGGCGCCTCGACCCAGCCCTGCTTGCTGCCGGCCATGCCCGAGACCAGGCAGAAGCTGCCGGTCTGCCGCATCCAGTCGCCGAACAGCTCTTCGAAAACCGCGGGAAATCCGCCGGGCGGCACCGTCAGGATGCCGCGCGGATGACTGCGCTCTTCGAGTACATGGCCCTTGCCATCGAGCAGCGCGCCGCGCAGCGAGCTGGTACCCCAATCGACCGCGATCAAATGCATTCAGCGATTGTCTCTTGGAACGGAATCAGGGTTTGTCCTGCCGAGCCCATGATTTCAATCATCATATGATAAGACCGACAGTGCCTCGAGGCCAGCAGGAGACAAGACATGCCCCATTCGATGAACGCAGTGCAAAGCCAGGCGCTGCGGGAGCTTGCCGAATGAGCGCCGGCCGCCCCGAGGTGCTGGCCGTCGCGCCCTTGATGCCCTTCCTGATGGACGCGCTGCGCCGCGAGTACACGGTGCATGACCGCACGCACACCAGCGACCCCGAGGCCTTCTCGAAAGCCGCCCCGCGCATCCGTGCGATCGTCGCGAACGGCGAGGCCAAGGTGCCGCGCGAGCTGATGGCGCGACTGCCGGCGCTCGAAATGATCTCGGTCTTCGGCGTCGGCTACGACGGCGTCGACGTGGCCGCGGCGCGTGAACGCGGCGTGCCGGTGACCAATACGCCGCAGGTGCTGAACGACGATGTGGCCGATCTCGCGCTCGGCCTGCTGCTGTCGATCGCTCGCCGCATCCCGCAGGCCGATCGCTTCGTGCGCGAAGGCGAATGGCCGAACGGCCCTTTCCCGCTGAACCGCAAGGTGACGGGTGCCCGCCTGGGTGTGGTCGGCATGGGCCGCATCGGACAGGCCATCGCGCACCGTGCGCGCGCCTTCGACATGCACATCGCCTACACCGCGCGCTCGCCGCGCGCCGAGGTCGACTATGCCTATCACCCGGATGCGGTGTCGCTGGCCGCGGCGGTCGACTTCCTGGTCGTCATCACGCCGGGCGGCGCGGCGACGCGCGGCCTGATCGATGCGCGCGTGCTCGAGGCGCTCGGGCCGGAAGGCTATCTGGTCAATGTGGCGCGCGGCAGCGTGGTCGATGAAGCGGCGCTGATCGCCGCGCTGGCCGGCGGCCGCATCGCCGGTGCCGCGCTCGACGTCTATGCCAACGAGCCGCAGGTGCCGGCCGAGCTGCGCGCCATGCCCAACGTGGTGCTCACGCCGCACATGGCCAGCGGCACGAAGCAGACGCGCGAAGCCATGGCGCAACTGACTTTCGACAACCTGCGCGCGCATTTCGCGGGTGCGCCCTTGCTGACGCCGGTGGATGCCTGAAGGCGCGACGCAGCCAGCATGACCAAGAACACCCACGGCCGCACGCTCGAGCTGCTCGGCGAGGCCATCGTCTCGCGCCGCTACGCCATCGGCGCGCCGATGCCGGCGGAGCCGCTCCTGTGCGACGAGTTCGGCGTCAGCCGCACGGTGGTGCGCGAGGCGGTGAAATCGCTGGTGGCCAAGGGGCTGATCGTCACCGGGCCGAAGGTCGGCACCCGCGTGCTGCCGGAAGACCGGTGGAACTGGTTCGATCCCGATGTGATCACCTGGCAGGCCCGCGCCGGCCTCACGTCCGAGTTCCTGCGCGACCTGCTGGACCTGCGACGCGTGGTCGAGCCCGCAGCCGTGCGGCTGGCGGCCGAGCGCGCCACCGCGGCCGACATCGAGGAGATCGAGCAGGCCTACGCCGGCATGAAGCAGGCGGTGGAATACGGCGGCGACTATGTCGCCAGCGACCTGCGCTTTCATCATGGATTGCTGGTCGCCGCCGGCAATCGCATGCTGGCGCAGATGAGCAAGGCGTTGAATGCGCTGCTGCGCACCAGCTTCGAGCTCTCGACCGCCAAGAAGGACGGGCCGGCCTTGTCGCTGCCCATGCATCGGGCGGTGCTCGATGCGGTCATCGCCCACAACCCGGCGCGTGCCGAGCGCGCCATCATCAAGCTCATCGACGGCGCGCGCGAAGACATCGAGGAGGTGCTCGGCTCGCGCCGCCGCCTGCCGCGCCTCGGCCGGCCGCCGCCGCGGCTCAAGGCCGCCGCCTGAGGCGCCCGCAAACGCTTTTCCAACCGTTGCTCGGGATCGAGCACCCATCGTCAAAAAACAGGAGACACAGCATGAAATTCAAGGCACTCATGGTTCCCGCGCTGATCGCGCTGGGCCTCGCCGCCGCCGGCCAGGCCGCGGCGCAGGAAAAACTCACCGTCTGGTGGGGCAAGGGCTTCTACAAGGCGGAGGATGACGCGCTGTATGCAGCCATCAAGAAATTCGAGGCCAAGAACCCGAAGATCAAGGTCGAGCTGTCGCTGTACGCGCCGCAGGAAATGGTTCCGAAGTCGGTGGCGGCGCTCGACGCCGGCAATCCGCCCGATGTGGCCTATGGCGACGTCTACGACTTCCAGGTCACGGCCAAGTGGGCCTACGACGGCAAGCTCGAAGACGTGACCAGCATCCTCGACCCGATGCGTGCCAAGTTCGAGCCCGCGGCGCTGGCAACCACCTTTCTCTACAACGACACCACCAAGAGCCGCGCCTACTACGCCTACCCCATCAAGCAGCAGACCATGCACATCCAGTACTGGAAGGACATGCTGGCCGAGGCGGGCTTCAAGGAGAGCGACATCCCGACCGACTGGAAAGGCTACTGGAGCTTCTGGTGCGACAAGGTGCAACCAGCCCATCGTCAAAAGACCGGTGCCCGCAGCTTCGGCATCGGCCAGCCGCTGGGCGTGGACTCGAGCGACTCGTTCTTCTCGTTCCTGACTTTCATGGACGCCTACAACGTCAAGCTGGTCAACGACGCGGGCAAGCTGATGGTCGATGATCCGGCGGTGCGCCAGGGCCTGATCAACGCGCTGACCGATTACACACAGGTGTATTCGAAGGGTTGCGCGCCGCCGTCTGCTACCAACTGGAAGGATCCGGACAACAACGTCGCTTTTGCCAACAAGACGACCGTCCTGACGCATAACGCGACGATCTCGATCGCCGCCACGCAACTCGACGCCTCGAACAACCAAGCGCTTACGCAAGCGCAGCGCGACACCGCCAAGGTGAACTACACCGAGAAGATCGCGACAGCAGGCTTCCCGAACAAACCCGACGGCTCCAAGATGGTGTACCGCGCGGCCGTGAAGACCGGCGTGATCTTCAAGGACGCCAAGAACAAGGATGCCGCGAAGAAGTTCGTCGCCTTCCTGCTCGACGACGCCAATCTCACGCCGTACGTCGAAGGCTCGCTCGGGCGCTGGTTCCCGGTGACCAAGGCGGCGCAGCAAAGCGCTTTCTGGAAGCAGGACCCGCACCGCACGGCCGTCTACAACCAGTTCATGGCCGGCACCTCGCCATTCGAGTTCACCAAGAACTACAAGTTCACGGTGCTCAACAACGAGAACGTGTGGGCCAAGGCGGCGAACCGGATCCTCAACGAGAAGGTGCCGGTGGACAAGGCCACTGACGAAATGATCGCGCGCATCAAGGCAGTGGCGGGCTGAAGCTTCAGAGGCGGCGGCCGTGGCTTGGCGCCATGGCCGCCGCCCCGCTTTTTCGTTGTTCCGCCTGAACGACATCGGGGTTACTGAAACATGAGCCAAGCTGCTGCAACCGCACTGCCGCGCACCGAGGCGCCGGCGTCCAAGCCTTTGTCTCGCTACGAGTTCTGGGGGCGCCTGTTCGTGGTGCCCTACCTGCTCGTGTTCGTGGTGTTCGTGCTGTACCCAGTGGGCTACGGCCTCTGGCTGGCCCGGCACCCGGCCAGCTACACCAAGCTGTTCGACGATCCGATCTTCTTCCGCAGCGCCATCAACACCATCGTTTTCCTGGTGGTGGCGATCAATCTCAAGATGATCGCCGCGCTGGTGCTGTCGGGCTTCTTCATCAAAACGCGCTGGTGGATCAAGGCGCTTTCGGTGCTGTTCATCCTGCCCTGGGCGGTGCCCTCGATCCCGACCATCCTGTCGGTGCGCTTCATGCTCAATCCGGAGTGGGGCGTCATCAACTCGGTGATCTTCCGCCTCACGGGGCTCGACGGACCGAACTGGCTCAACGACCCCACGCTGGCGCTGTCTCTGTCGATGCTGATGCATATCTGGAAGTCGCTTCCGTTCTGGACGCTGATCCTGGTGGCCGGGCGCCTGTCGATTCCGGCCGAACAGTACGAAGCCGCTTCGGTCGACGGCGCCAGCAACTGGCAGAAGTTCCGCTTCATCACCTGGCCGGCGATGCGCACGCTCTATGTCACGTCGCTCATCCTGTCGATGATCTGGACGCTGGGCGACTTCAATAGCGTCTACCTGCTCACGGGCGGCGGGCCGGCCGACCTGACGCACGTGCTGGCGACGCTGGGCATCCGCTACCTGCGGCTCGACCAGATGGACGTGGCCATGGCCTCGATCGTGGTCGCGCTGCCGCTGGTGCTGCCGCTGGTCTACTTCATGATGAAGAGGTTGTCGAAATGAAGCGATGGACCCTGCGCTCCGTCACCGCCGAAGCCAAGCTGTTGCTGATCGGCATCCCGGTTTTCCTGTGGACCATTATTCCGGTCTACCACATGTTCCTGTTTGCGATATCGGAGCGCGAATCGGCTACCTCGGGCCGGTTATGGCCCAAGAACCCGACGCTGCAGAACTTCGAGACCGTGTTCCAGCAGAAGCATTTCTACCTGTCGCACTTCTGGCAGCAGCTCGGCAACTCGCTTGTCATTGCGATCGCGGTCGGGCTGATCACCTTGATCGTGGCCACCACGGCCGCCTTCGCCATCAGCCGGCTGCGGGTGCGCGGCGGGCGCACGGTGCTGAACATGGCCTTGTTCACCTACTTCATCCCGGCTGCCTTCCTGGCGGTGCCGATGTACAAGACGATGGCCAACTACGGCCTGCTCAACAACCAGTGGTCGCTGATCCTGGCGATGGTCACCATCGCCTCGCCTTACTGCATCTGGGTGCTCAAGCAGGCGTCCGACAAGCTGCCCTACGAACTCGACGAGGCCGCGCGCATGGACGGCGCCACGCCGGTGCAGCTGTTTCGCCTGGTGTACCTGCCGCTGATGGTGCCATCGATGGTGGCGGTGGGCACCTATGCCTTGCTGCTGGCCTGGAACGAGTACCTCTACGCCTTCCTGCTGCTGTCCAACGAAACCGACATCACGCTCGGGGTGGCTCTGGGCAACTTTCTGGCCGCCGACGATTCGCCATGGGAATTGCTGATGGCCACCGGCTTCATCTATGCGCTGCCGCCGGCGGCGATCTACTACGCGTTCAAGCGCTACATGGTCGGCGGCCTGACCGCCGGCGCCGTCAAGAGCTAAGGGATCAAGAACATGGCATCCGTTTCCTTCAACAACGTCAAGAAGTCCTACGGCAAGGTCGACATCCTGCACGGACTGGGCTTCGACATCGCCGACGGCGAATTCGTCGTGCTGGTCGGCCCCTCGGGCTGCGGCAAGTCCACGCTGCTGCGCATGCTGGCCGGGCTGGAAGACATCACCGGCGGCGAGATCATGATCGACGGCCGGGTCGTGAACGAGCTCGAGTCCAAGGACCGCGACATCGCGATGGTGTTCCAGAGCTACGCGCTCTATCCGCACATGACGGTGGGCGAGAACATGGGCTTCAGCCTGCGCCTGCGCAATGCCGACAAGTCGGTCACCGAGCAGCGCGTGGCCAATGCCGCGAAGATCCTCAATCTCGATGCGCTGCTCGGGCGCTATCCGCGCGAGCTGTCGGGCGGCCAGCGCCAGCGCGTGGCGATGGGGCGCGCCATCGTGCGCGATCCCAAGGTCTTCCTGTTCGACGAGCCGCTGTCCAACCTCGACGCCAAGCTGCGGGTGGCGATGCGCGCCGAGATCAAGGCGCTGCATCAGCGGCTCAAGACCACCACGGTGTACGTCACGCACGACCAGATCGAGGCCATGACCATGGCCGACCGCATCGTCGTGATGCACGACGGCATCGTCGAGCAGATCGGCACGCCGCTCGAACTCTACGACCGGCCCGACAACCTGTTCGTCGCGCAGTTCATCGGCTCGCCGGCAATGAACGTGATCGAAGGCGTGCTCCGGCGCAACGGCGAAGGCTGCAGCGTCGAGGCGCACGGCGCCCATTGGCCGGTGCCGGCCGCGACAGCCGCAGCGGACGGACAGGCGGTGCACTACGGCATCCGTCCCGGCGACATCGTGCTGGCCGACGCGGGCAGCGGCGTGCCCGCCAAGGTGATCGTGGTCGAGCCGACCGGCAACGAGACCGAGCTGCTGGTGGAGGTGGGGGAAGCCAAGATCATCGTGGTGGTGCACGGTCGCGTCGACGCGGCGCCGGACGACACCATCGGCCTCGTGATCGGCGCCGGCAGCGCGCACCTGTTCGACCGGCAGAACGGGCGCCGGCTGAACTGAACGCTGCCGACGAATCGAGAAGGAAACCTCGAGGCTCCGACACGCCATCCGGTGGATTGGAAGAACCCCGAGTTCTACGATGCTGCCGCGTGCGACAAGGAGATGGCGCGGATCTTCGATATCTGCCATGGCTGCCGGCGCTGCGTGAGCCTGTGCAACGCGTTCCCGACCTTGTTCGACCTTGTTCGACCTGGTCGATGCGACCGAAGAGGGTGAAGTGCACGCCGTGGCCCCGAAGCACTTCGCGAGCGTCGTCGACCAGTGCTACCTGTGCGACCTCTGCTACATGACCAAGTGTCCTTACGTGCCGCCGCATCCGTGGAACGTGGACTTCCCGCACACCATGCTGCGCGCCAAAGCCATCAAGTTCAAAAGCGGCGCGGTCAGCGCCGGCGAGAAGACGAGACGACGATCCGCCGCCAGATCCAGGAGATGCTGCACGTCGAGAAGATCTTCGACGAAGAAGGCATCCAGAGCGAGATCGATGTCTATGCCGCGCTGGTGCCTGACGGCAGCAACTGGAAGGCCACCATGCTGATCGAGTTCCCCGACGTGCATGAGCGAAAGCGCGAATTGGCCAGGCTCATCGGCGTGGAGGACCGCATGTTCGTCGAGGTCGAAGGCCACGAGCGCATCTACGCGATCGCCGACGAAGACATGGAGCGCGAGAACGACGAGAAGACCTCGGCGGTCCACTTCGTGCGCTTCGAGTTCGGCGAGGCCGCGCGCGCGGCCGTGCGCGCCGGCGCGAGCGTCAAGCTGGGCTGCGACCACACCCATTACCCGGCGCTCGCGAGCATCGCGCCGGAGACGCTGGCGAGCCTTGCCGGCGACCTGAAAGACTAGGCTGTTGGCCGCGACGCAGCTCTTGTCGCAGGCAAGGCCGATGACGGGCCCATGAAAAAAGGCGCCGAAGCGCCCTCTGCGGAGTGGTCGCGTTCTCAGCGACCGAAGGAGCGACCGCCGCCGCCGCCACCGCCGTAGCCGCCACCCGAACGACCGCCGCCACCCGAGCGGCCACCGCCGCCGGAACGGTTGCCGCCGTAGCCACCGCCGCCACCGCCGCCGCGACGGCCGCGGCCGCCCAGGCTGTCGACGCTGGTGCGCAAGGGATCGGGCTGGCCCGCCGCACCGGCCACCGCTTCGGCACGCAGGTGCGCGACCGCATCGGCCTGCGTCGGGCTGTGGCTGTTGCCGTGGTGTCGCGGCTGGCGCTCCTCGTGCGGCAGATGGCCTTGATGATGGTGGACGGGGGCATGGTGCGGAGCACGCGCCGGACCCTGGCCGCGGCCGCCCTGGGCGCCCTGGCCACGCTGGCCCTGGCCGCCGCCGTTGCGGCCGGCCGGCGCGCCCTGGCCGGCACCGCCGCCGCGACGCTGGCCATTGCCGTTGCCGCCACCGCCACCGCCACCGCCACCGCCGCTGCCACCGCCACCGCCGCTGCCACCGCCGCTGCGCTCGCCCTGGCTTGGCTTGTTCTCGCGGATGCGCTGCATCATTTCCTGCCGCGCTGCCTTGGCGGCGGCCTGCATCACTTCGCGGCTCGGCGGACGGCCGGCGCCGCCCCAGATGGTT
>NZ_JAGGNU010000067.1 GCF_018614915.1 Variovorax paradoxus
TCATGCCGAAGTGCCAGGCGTTGCCCTTCTTGGTCTGGTGCATCTCGGGATCGCGCGTGTTGCCCTCGTTCTTGGTCGAGCTGGGCGCAGCGATGATGGTCGCATCCACGATGGTGCCCGCGCGCATCAGAAGGCCCTGCTCGGCAAGATGGGCGTTGATTTCCTCGAACAGCGCCTTGGTGAGGTCGTTGTCCAGCAGCAGTCGCCTGAACTTCAGCAGCGTGGTGGCGTCGGGCACCGACTCGCGCGACAGATCGATGCCCACGAAGTCGCGCAACGCCTGGCTGTCGTACAGCGCGTCCTCCAGCGCCTCATCGGCCAAGCCGTACCACTGCTGGAGACAATACATCCGCAACATCCTGGGAACGCCGATCGGCTGGCGGCCGACGCGCCCGCTCGTGGGGTACAGCGGCTCGATCACGGCAATCAGACGAGACCAGGGCACGACGCGCTCCATGTCGGCCAGAAACTTCTCGCGCCGCGTGCGCTTCTTCTTCATCGCGTACTCGGCACTGGCAAAGCTGCGTTGGTTCATCTCGGTGGTGCTGTGAGTTGCGGTGTCTTCACGCATGCACGGGCCGTGCCCGCCGCGACCTATTGATCAGCATTTCCTTAGATCAGAGCGCAGGCTCAAGACATGCGCCGCGGAACTCCATCGCGGATGCGAACTTATGCGTGGGGGGCGCAGGGTTGTACATTTGAATGCTTTCGATCTCACTTTCCCGGCGTCGGCCTGGGAGATGGCAGCGAATGCAGTTGTAGCGGCGCGCCCTTCGTCGCTTTGGTTGGCCAGGGCCGTTCTTTGGAACAGATCAACTCTTCGGACACCAAGCCATGCGCCTCGTCAACAACCTGAAAACAAAAATGCGGGAGTTGTCGACTCAGGCGCGCCAGGTCGGAGGCGCCATCAGCGGACTGTTCGACCTCACGCTCCAACACCAGACCCGATCGGCCCAGACCGATCATCCCAATCCGCTGAACCGCTACGGAAAGAAGTGCTTCTCCCAGGCCGACGAGGATGGCCTCACCCTCGAGATCCTGAAGCGAATCGACTGCCTGAAGAATGGCGTCTACGTCGAATTCGGTGTCGGCGACGGCACGGAGAACAACACGCTGATCCTGGCTTCGCTGGGCTGGAAAGGCTTTTGGGTCGGCGGCGACACCCTCAGGATCAGCGTTGACCCGAACAGCGACCGGTTCGCCTACCTCCGCGACTGGATCACGCTGGACAATATCCTGCCGCTGCAGCAGCAAGGGCTGAGCAGGATCTCGTCAACCAATATCGACGTCATCTCGCTCGACCTGGACGGCAACGACATCTACTTTGCCGAGAAACTGCTGGCCAGCGGGCTCGAGCCGAAGCTGTTCATCGTCGAATACAACGGCAAGTTCCCGCCGCCCGTGGAGTTCCAGATTGTCTATGACGCGAAGCACAGCTGGAAAGGCGATGACTACTTCGGCGCTTCACTGACCAGCTTCGCCAAACTGTTCGAACGATTCGGCTATCGGCTCGTGTGCTGCAACTCCCATTCGGGCGCCAACGCCTTCTTCGTTCACGGCGCCTATTCCGCCGCGTTCGCTGATGTGCCGGCTGACATCGAGAAGATCTACGTCGGCCCCCGCTACTTCATGTACAGGAAATTCGGGCACCCCCAGTCGATCAGGACCATCGAGCAGATCCTCGGCAGCCACCCTGCGCAGTCGACCGCGCCAGATGTCGGCTGAGCTCGTCTCTCCGGACCGCATTGCCAAGTGAGCCTCTGCGCATAGCCCCGTCCCTCTCTTCGGCGGCAAAGCTGATGTCGATGCCTCCTGAGCGCCCCGTGCTTGTCCGACCTGCCTTCTGCTCGGGCCTCGGGAAAAAAGAACCCGAGCCGGCTGTTCCTACCTTCAACGTAGAGGCCGCGAGCTTCGATCCAGGAGAAAAGCCGCTTCAGCGGCTCCAGGATCGACAGTCCTGGCAATGGGTTCCGGGCGATTTGTTCTTCAAGCATCAAGGCGCGTTCGAACTGTGTACTGAGAACGGCCTGAACGGCAGGGTCAAGGCCCCAGCGTACTCACCATTCGGCGTCAGTGTCTGGCATCCGGGACCGTCTGACGGGCAGAAGTTCGTCTGACTCGACGGCAGTGAGTAGCGCACCATCCCACAGCGGTACTGTTTGATCGAGGCGGCCGAATAATCTGCCACGGCCACCATGCAACCGCTGGTCGAGTACTGGTCGAGTTCGGCCACGGCGACAGGATCGACACGCGAATCTGCCATCCGGCGGAGAACGCTGCCTGTGTTGTCGTTGCGGAAGCCAACCCAGCCCCATTCGCGCTCGGCACGCCGGTAGAACAGGACAGCTGTATTCAAGGAGTCCGGACGCTGATCCAGGCCCTTCGACTCCGATAGCCCGGTGACGCCGGCGCCAAGGCCTGTGACGCGGCCCACTTCGGCGATGTCCGCGGGGTCAGGTGCCGTCGGCTTGGGCCCGGCTGCGTAGCGCCCAAGCGAGTAGATACGGAGTGTGCCGTCCTGGGTGGCGATCCATGCGCGTGGGTGGCGCGGCGTGGCTTTCCAATAGGGTGTGCCAGGGATGCGCTCGCGATCATCCTTGTTCCAGTACGAGCGCACGGTCGTTGCGACGCCGGTGGGTTTTCCGTCAAGGTCAATGATCTTCACCAGCACAGGCGCCGACTGCGGGTGCGCTGCAATCGGGTAAGGCCACTGGCCCGGCCCCATACCAATGTTTTGCGTCTCGGCGTTGCTCTCCGCGCTGTTCAGGAACATGCCGTTCGTGAACCTGAGGTAGGGGCCAAGGTCGATGAAGGCGGCCTTCTTTTCCGACTTCGAGATGACCACAGCCACGCCGCCTTTGGCATAGGTGGCATGGAACTCACCGCCCGGCAAGAACTTCGCACGGTGCTGCGCCAGAGGCGAGGCGAGCAGCCCGATGCTCGACACTTCCTTCCCCATCGGATGCACGACTGCATCGAACGGCGTCATGCCGGTCGTGACCTTGATGCCGGTTGGTGCCTTCATGGTGTCGGGCAAGTCGACATAGCCGACGATCTTCATGAATATGAAATTGCCCTGGTCCCAGAAGCCAACATGCACGGAATCAACGAAGCCGTGCCACCAGTCGTAGCGTGGCCCTTTCAGGGTGCAACCTTCGCATGTGGCACCCAGCGAGACGATGGCAACTTTCCCTTTCACATTGACTGTGTCCCACAGGGACACCACAGCCAGTTCGCCGCCGGCCGTCGAGCTGATGCCAGTCGGCACAAGGCCAACCGGAAACTGCACCGACGCGCGGTTAGAGGCTGTCGTGTTGCCAATCGTGAAGAGCGTGGCGCCCCTCGTCGCGCTGCCCTGCGTGCCGATGATCGAGACGCGGCAGGAGCTGTCCGCCGAGTTGGCGCAGCGGTCGGCGACGATCGGGAGATCGGCCGGTTCGTTCGGCGCCAGCACTCCGTCGCGGTAGTAGCCGTCCATCGCGGACGGCAGCAATTTTCCCTCTTGCCACAGGATCTGTGGGCGCTGCATCCACGTGTTGCGATCGACGGCAGAAGCCTGGAACCACGCAACGGAATCAGATACTGACGAGCCGGCGAGCGGCACGCCGATCGCCGCCCCGTGCGTGCTGACATAGTTGTTCGACATCGCAGTCGATTCCTTGCCGAGCTGATGCGCGATCTTGCAGCCTCCGCCGCAATGACTGATCTGCCCGACGTCAGCACGCAGCGGAAATGTCTGCACGCCCGTCTTTGTCGGCGGCTCACCGAAGCGGTACGTGATCGCGGCCGGCGAACTGTAGGCCTTGCCGATGGCTTTATAGGCGGCAGGGTTCACCACGCCGGCCGCGTCCACGACGTCGTTGGGCCGCGCGCCGGCGAAAGACTCTCCGCCTCTGGCGGCGACCTTGACCCATGACGAATCGACGGGCTGCGCATGCACTGCGGAAGCGAGGAACAGGAGGACGAGGAATCGGTGCTTCATGGCTGGGCCCGTGGCCATCGGAATGCCGGCCAACGAAAGACGTAATTCGGAATGGCTCGTTCGATGGAAATCTTTGCCTGCGCGGGCAACACGAAGTGGCCGGGCCAAAGGACGAACCCGTAGCGTGTGTCCTGACCGTTTGCTCGGTGCTGGACCTTATCGAGCTGGCTAGCGGCGTCCGCGCATTAACGAGAGTAGCACCGCCGTGAGCACCGCACTACCCGCCGCGGCGTAGGCAACCGCCTTCATCGGCTCGTCGGCCGCGAACTGCATGCTCCGCTGCTTCAGATCGGCGGCCTGGCCTTTCATGCTGTCGATCTTCTTGCCGGCCGCGTTGACCACATCCTGGGCGAAGGTCTTGCCCGTTTGGGTCGCGGCACTCGCATTGGCCTTCGCATCCTGCAGGTAGCCTTGGGTCGCATCCGCCGCCCTGCGTGATCCACCGGTGTTCTCTTGAACGGCAGCGGTCTCGGTCGGTGGCTTCGATGAATTGCTTTCCATGGTGTCGTCCTCGATGTGAGTGGGCCTTCGGTGGATGCTGGGTTGCCAGGCTCGCCAGCCTGCCAGGTATCGGCTCGGCAGCCCCGCGGATTGATCGGCCGTCGGGCCGAACCGCTGTAGGCGGCGGCTTGCCTGGACATGCGTCACCGCCGCGGCCTGGCCGGGCCCCGCTGTGTTTCGCCACGCGCATTTGGGGGCGTTGTCCTATAGGAGTGCAGTGCCCGCCGCGCGACGCTGCGTCCACTCAACCAAGGAGCGCACCATGAATCTCATCATCTGGCTTGTCGTCAACCTGGTGCGCCGCGGTCGCGTCCGCTGAAGGAGATCGTCATGGGCCTGCTTACCCAAATCCTCGGCGGCTTGGCCGGCAACGTGCTCGGCGGTCGTGAGGGCCAGCGGCGCGGCGGCGGCATGAGCCCGGTGCTGATGGCGCTGCTGCCGGTGGTGCTCAGCATGTTGAGCCAGCGCGGCCGGCAAGGCGGTGGCGCGGCCGGTGGCCTGGGCGGCATCGGCGACCTGATCGGCCGGCTTACGCAGAATGGCTACGGTCGACAGGCCGACTCATGGATCAGCACAGGCGCGAACGAGCCCCTGCCGCCACAAGCCATCGACGAGGTCTTCGGTCACGACCAGCTGCACCACATCGCGCAACAGGCGGGCATCGGCGACGACGAGGCGCGCAGCGGGCTGTCGGAACTGCTGCCGGATGTGGTCGACCATTTCACGCCCGGCGGCAGCATGCCCGAAGGGGACCAGCTCTCTGCGAGCGTGGACGACTATCTGCGGCGGCTCACGTAGCAGCTGCTTGCGGGTCGGCGGGTCGAGACCTGGCGAGGACGTTCGACCGGCCACATCCCGTTCGGCGTTCCACAAGCAAGGTTCGGGGGCGAATTCGCATGCGACAAAGCCAGGGGCCGGCGCACGGCGCACAGGCGACGTCAGTCCTGCCTGCCGCCGCCGGCGCTCAGCTCGGCCCAATCGAGCTCCCGCACCAGCACGCGATAGGCGTCGTCGCCGATCACGTCGTCGCGCCGCATCTCGAAGGCCCGCTGCCGCGCGACCGCGATCGCGCGGCGTCTGAGCGGCCCGCCCGGCACCTCGTCGACCGGCGCATCGCGCGCCTCGCTGGTGTTCAGCTCGATGACGGCAGCGTATTCCTTGCGCAGCAGTTTCCCGGAGAGCGTGTCGTCGTCCTTGATGGCATCGAGCAGCGCGCGGTACGCATGCGCGCGGCCGAGCCGGATTTCGCGGCCGACCGGATCGTCGTCGGTCAGGCCCATGTACCGGATCAGCGGCTTCATCGTCAGGCCCTGCAGCACCAGCGTGCCGAGCACGACGGCGAATGCGCAGAGCAGGATCAGGTCGCGGTACGGGAAAGGCGCCCCGTTCGGCAGCGTCTCGGGAATGGCGAAGGCCGCGGCCAGCGTGACGATGCCGCGCATGCCCGCCCATGAGAGCACGATGCCGGCGCCCACCGTGGGCTGCGGGCCCGCGCCACCGCCGGCGCGCCTGGCCCGCCGGCGCTTCAGCGCGTGGTAGCTCATCACCCACGCAAAGCGCGCCGCGATCGTCACCGCGAGGACCGCCGCCGCGGTGATGACCGCATCGCTTCGCTCACCGCCCGCTTCGAGCCGCTGCCAGATCGGCCGCAGCTGCATGCCGATCAGCACGAAGGCAAATGCGTTCAGCACGAAGACCGCCGTCTCCCACACCGCGAAGATCGGCACGCGCATGTGCGCCGGCATCTGCGGGCCGTCGCGGCGCGCGACCGTCATCGCGTAGGCAACCAGCGTCAGGATGCCGGAAAGCCCGATGGCTTCGGCCGCGATCCACACGCCGAAGGTGAAGGCGAACTGCACGATCAGCGCGATCGGCACCTCGCGCAGGCCGGCCGTCAACGGCCGCAGCGCATACGCGCAGCCCACGCCTGCCGCCAGGCTGCCGAACACGGTGAGCAGGAACACCGGCGCGAAGCTGGCGAAACCAAGGTGTCCGGCGATCACGGTCATGATCGCCAGCCGGTAGACCAGCAGCGCGCTCGCATCGTTCAACAGGCTTTCGCCTTCGAGGATCTTCAGGAGCTTGTGCGGCAGCTTCACCTGGCGCATCACCGCGGTCGCCGCGGCCGCGTCCGGGGGGGCGACGATCGCTCCCAGCGCGATCGCGACGGGCCATGGCATCTCGGGCACGAGCCAGCGCGCCACCAGAGCGACGGCGAGGACCGTCGTGCCGACCGCGGCGACGACCAGCCCGGCGACGGGCCGCCAGTTCGCCCGCAGGTCGCGCAAGGAGGTGTCGTAGGCCGCGTCCACCAGCACCGGCGCGACGAAGAGCGTCAGCGCGAGATGCGGGTCGAGCGTCCAGTTCGGGCTGGCGGGCACGAAGGCCAACACCGAGCCGCCGAGCGCCAGGAAGGTCGGATACGGCGCGCCGAGCCTGTGCGCCAGCGCGGCGAGCAAGGCCGCGCCGAGCAGCAGCACGATGATCCATTCGAATGTGGCCATGGTCGCGAAGCATACGGGCCGCTCGCCGATCTTCGTCGGGGTCCTCGGTCGAGGCTGTCGATCAGCGGGCGCCGGATTTGCCGCGCGCCGTCTTCCTGTTGCTTTCTGGGCGCGGCGTATTCGCAGCCGCCGGGGCACTGCCGCCATTCACCTGGTCGACCCACAGCAGGGTGTCGACATAGGCCATGAAGTGGTTGAGGTACTCCGGCGAGAGCTCGCGCATCAGGGTGAGCGACCGGTGCACGAGGTGCTGCGAGTTGAGGGGGCCGGCATTCTCCGGCACCTTCGCCAGCGACTGCGTCAGCCGTCGATCGGCGCTGAGCCTCGACCAGGTGCTCTTGAAGTACCTGAGCGTCTTCAATTCGGGAACGGGGGCGAGACCGGGCACGGCATCGCTTGCCGCCGGGCCGTCCCCCTGGGCCAGCGCATGCCGCGCGATGTGGTCGACGAGTTCCGCGAGCGGCCCGCGAGAGGCCTGGCCTTCCTGCGCCGCTACCCGCGCGCGGCGGGGCTTCTCCACGTCCTCGCCATACGCCGCCAGCAGCCTGGCGAGCTTCTCGTCCAGGATCCGTCGCGCCTCGCCTTGGTGGGCGGCCGCCCGCTCGGCCAGCACTTCGATGAAACGGAAGCGGACGGGATCCAGGCGATGATCGCCGCGCGCGCGCCATGCCTCGATCATCGAACCGGGGTCCATGCGCTGAACCATGGCCTCGTTGCTAGCCACCGGGCTTCGCGCCGGGGTTGGACGGCCTGGGCGTGGGCGCCATTTCCACGCGCCGGTTCCTGGACCGGCCGTCGGCATCGGCGTTCGACGCCACCGCCTGCTCGGAACCGAAGGCGGCGGCAAATACCGAGGCCGACGGGACGCCTTCCTCGATCAAGGCCCGGGTCACGGTCAAGGCCCGCTGGGCCGACAGCTCCCAGTTGTCGGCGAACCGGCGGGCGCCGTCGCGCATCTGCCGGTCGTCGGTGAAGCCGCTCACCATGAGGATCTCGTCGCGCGGGCGGAGGTAAGCGGCCAGCGGAGCGGCCAGGCTCTTGAGCAGTTGCCGGCCTTCGGGCTGCAGATCGGCGGAATTGAAGGCAAACAGCACGCTGCCGCTGATGCCGATGCGCCCGTTGATCAGCGTCACCCGGCCTGCCGCGAGCGGCCCGGCCAGCGCCTGCTCGAGTTCCTGCCGGCGCTGCACCTCGACCTGCCGCTGCCGGACCTCGGCCTCCAGCCTGGTCGCGAGGTCCAGCTGCATGCCGACCACATACACGAGGATCAGCACGAAGGCCCCGAGCAAGCCCGACATCAGGTCGCCGAAGACCGCCCACACCGGCACGCTCGGCTCCGGGCCGGCGTCGACGTCTTCCCTCATCACGCCTCGCTGCCCACGGCTGCCCGGCCGACAGCGAACTGCTGCAGGTCCTCGACGATCTGCTTCTGCGACATGATGCTCAGGTCGATGACTTCCCTCGCCTGCGCCACGTAGTAGGCCAGCTGCTCGTCGCTGCGCGCGATGGACTTGCCGAGCGCGCCTTCGATGCGCTGCAGATGGTCGACCAGCTTGTCGTTCGATTGGCTGAACAGCTGCACGGCGAAACCGAAGGCCTCGCCCAGGCTCGCCACTTCGACCGCGCCGCCGGTGAGCTGCGCGGCGACGGCGCCCATCTTCTCCGTTTGCGCATCGACCTTCTCCGTGAAGCGGCTGCCGACGCGGTCCAGCAGATCCGCCGACCCAGCGACCAGGGCGTCGACCGCCGCGCGCTGCTCGGTGGAGGCGTGGTTCACGGCATCGAGCAGGGTCGAGAGCGTTTCCAGGATGCGGCTGCGTTCCTCGAGCATCGCGTTGTCGCGCGCCATGCTCTCGGAAAGCTTCTGGCGCAGTTCGGCGACCACTTCGGCCGCCGCCCGTGGCGCTTCGGACGCGGCTTGAAGAAGATGCGCGACCTCGGCGATCGTGTTCTTGGCATGCGCTTCGGTCTGGGCGCTCATGTCGCGGGCGTTCTGCTGCAGCGAGGCGGCCATCGCGGCCAGCGCCTCTGTCCAGGCCGCGAGCCGCTCTTCGTCGCGCGACGCCATCTCTGCCTGCTGCTTCACCTGCGCCTGGTCCACGCTGCGCAGCAGCGAAGCCGAGTGTTGCTCGAAGCTCGCCGCCGCCACCACCAAGGCCTGCTGCGTGTCCGCCGACAACTTCTCGCTGACGCGCTCATGCTGCGCGAGCGCGCCGTGCCAGGTCTCCACCACGCGGGCGGTGGCGGCATCGAAGCGGCTCGACAGACCTTCGAGCTGGTGCTGCGCAATCCGCGCGATGTTGTCGTGCAGGGAGGCCGTCTCGCGCGCGATGCCGGACATCGTGGCCTCGACGACCGGCTGGATCGCCGCGCCGGCGATGCGGGCGCTCTCGGTCAGGCTCTCTTTCAGCGATCGGTCGACGGAGGCGGCCAGGCCGGCATACGCAGCCTCGGCCTTGCTGTGGAAGTGGTCCTGGCTCGTGACCAGGCGCTCGGCCGAGGCCTGGCCCTGCCGCTCCATCGCCGCGATCATGGCCTGCAGCCGGTCGACCAGCTCGGGCATCGCCTGCGCCTGCCGCTGCAGCAGCTTGAAGGACTCCTCGCGCTGATGGGCCAGCGAGTAGACGCGCAAGCTGGTCGCGATCTTGGTGTCGAGCATCTGCCCGGCCGAGAGGCGCTCGCGCCGGCACAAGGCCGAGGCGAGGCCCAGCATCGCGGACGCGGCCACGCCCGCCACCGATGTGCCGAAGGCCAGGCCCAGGCCCTTCACCGGAGCGGACAGGGAGGCACGGATGGCCAGCAGGTCGGTCGCGCTCTCCAGCGCCAGCCCGGTGCCGTTCAGCGTGACCACCATGCCCAGGAAGGTGCCCAGCATGCCCAGCAGCACCAGCAGCCCGGCAAGGTAGGGCGTCAGCGCCGGGCCGGGCAAGCCGACACGTTCGCCCTCGATGCGCAGCCGCACCGCGTTCTGCAGCGAAGGATGCAGCCGCTCGAGCCAGGGGCCCAGGCTCGCCGGCGGATCGGACAGCTCCGCCACGGCGCCTGCCAGGGTGGAGGTGGCCTGCTGGTAGCGATGCAGTTCGAGCGCGCCCATCACATAGAACGCGCCGACGAGCAGGGTGATGGCCAGCGCCAGCGGATTCGAGCCGATGTACCCGGCGCCGACCCAGCACACGGCGGCCAGACCGGCGACAAAGACAGCGTGATGAAGATATCGGGTCATGTCAGCCTGGTTGTCTCGTGCGAAGGGCTTCGAGCAGCCCTTCGATCGGTTGAAATCGAAAGTCAAGTTCGGCGAGCAACACGTCCCGGATGTCCTTGCGGAACACGTCCAGCCACGCGCCTTCGGGCGCCGGGCCGGCCTGGCCGGACTGGCGGAGGCGCTCGAAATGTTTTTCGAGCAGCACGGGCACGGTCGACAGCAAGCTGCGCGCGTGCGGATCCAGCACCTGCTCCATCACGACATCCACAGCCGCAAGCCGGGCCATGGCAGGCGATCGGGCCACCAGCTTCGCCCGCAGATGGCCACGCAAAGGGCCGATGCCCGCCTCCATCGCCTGTTGCCTGGCGAGGTAGCGGCGACGGTAAGGCGTGAAATCGGCTGCCGTGTCCGCGCTGCCTTCGACGATGGCGTTCACCAACGCAGTTCGCACGCGGATGCATTCGCGGTCTTCGGCGCCGCCGGCAGCCCGTGCGCCGGATGGCGCAGTCGCCGGACTTCCATCCAGGGCCGCGGACAGCGAGATGGCGTCGGCCCAGCCGAGCCATTGACTCAATCGATCCTCCGTGCCTTGTCTGGATTCGCGGACGTCGATGCCGGTCAGCCGCGCGAGCAAGCGAGTCAACGCCGAGCCGGTGAAAACTGTGCGCCGTGACTCTTGCACCAATACCGCCGCTTCGAAAAACCCGGCAGTTTACACCGCGAGCTTCCCGAAGAGCCTTTGGCCATGGCCTCGACCGAGCGCCGGGCGCGGCAAACCACGCAAGCGACCGCTCACTGGCCGCTCGAACCGACGGGGGCAGGCGCTACAGGTAGTTGAACAGCGCGATGCTGTGCAGCCGCGCGAAGGTCTCCTGCGAGGCCTTCAGCGAGGTTTCGCGCTGCAGGTACTCGGAGATCGCGCTCGCCATGTCCAGGTCTTCCAGCTCCGACAGGTAGCTCTTGTCGATCAGGGCGCGCGAGGCGCCCCCGGTGTTGAGCGCATCGAGCTCGTTCATGCGCGAGCCGACCGAAGAGCGGATGGTCAGCACGTTGTCGTGCGCGTTCGTGACCTTGACGTTGGCGGTGGAGAGCGCGTTCTGCAGGTCGGCCTGGGCGGCTGCGCCGCCGCCGGTGAGCGGCTTCTTCAGCGATGCGACCAGCTCGCCGATGGCGGCGAACACGTCGGTGCCGGCGTTCTTGGCCGTGTAGACCTGGAAGCTGTCGCCGTCGGCCGGCGCGCCGCTCATGCTGATCTGCACGCCGCCGAAGGAGATCGGCGCGTCGGCCACGAAGGGACCGGTGGCCGCCACCACGGGCGGCGTGTCGCTGGTCGTCACCGTGTAGTTGCCGCCGGCGAAGCTGATGGTGAAGTCCTTGCCGTAGTTCGCTGCCGTGGCATCGGTCACGCCGACCGCGCCGAACACGCCCGAACCGGTGTTGCCGGCGCCTGCCGTAGTCACGTAGCCCGCGCCGCCCTGCACCGACTGGAACACGCTGCGTCCGTCGTCGGTGGCCGACATCTGGCGCGAGACGTCGATCTGCATCAGGCGCTGTCCCTGGTCGCCCATGTACTGCACGCCGCCGCCGGCCTGCGCCACGAAGGGCGGGTTGGCGCTCTTGAAGCCGGCGAAGAGGAACTGCCCGTTGCCGTCGTCGGCGTTGGCCACGTTCACGAGCTGGTCGAGGTTGCTCTGGATCGCGGTGGCGAGCGATTCGCGGTCGGCGTCCGACAGCGTGCCGTTGCCGGCCTGCACCGTGAGCGTCTTGATGTTCTGCAGGATCGTGGTGGCCGATTGCAGCGCGCTCTCCTCGTGCGAGAGCGAAAGCACCGCGCGGCTGCGGCTGGCCGCGTACTGTCCGCTCTCCGCGATCGATTGCGAGACCACCAGCGAGCGCGCCGCGCCCACCGGATCGTCGGCCGGCGTCAGGAACTTGGATTCCGACGACAGTTGCTGCTGGATCCGGAACAGCTGCTGCTGCTGCGAACCGATGCCCTTCATGCTCTGCTGGTAGAAGGTCTGGGTGCTGATGCGCATCGCGACTCCTGGGATTTCTGTGGGTCTGCCTGTCCGCGGCTCAGTTGCTGATGCCGAGGATCGAATCGAACATGGCCTGCGCGGTCTGGATCACCTTCGCGTTGGCCTGGTACATCTGCTGGTACATCAGCAGGTTGGCGGTTTCCTCGTCCTGGTTCACGCCCGAGATCGAATCGCGCGTGGCGCGGATCTGGTCCGTCACGCTGGTCTGCGTGGTCTCGGCGACGCGGATTTCCATCGTGCGATTGCCGACCGAGCTCACCAGTTGCGCATAGGCGCTGTTGAAGGTCGAGCTGCCGCCGCCCATCGTGCCCTTCTTCTGCAGCGCCGTGAGCAAGAGCGCATTGCTGCCGTCCGACACGCCGCCGACGTTCTTCTTGATCGTGAAGGTGTCGCCCTGGGCCGGCGCGCCGGTCATGCCAAACTTGATGCCGCCGAAGCTGATCGCGGCGCCGGCGGTGTAGGGCACGGGCGTGCCGGCCGGGTAGCTGGTGGCGGTGCCGTCGGCGAGCGTCACGGTGACGGCCGACGTCGCCGGGAAGCCCGACAAGGTGTTGGTCCCGGCGTCGTAGGCGAGCGTGACCGTGGCGGCCAGCGGCGCGGCGAGGTAGGCGGCATCGACGGTGGCAGCGCTCAACGCGCCAGTGCCCTGGTTGCCGCTGGTGTTGCCGGTGACCAGCGGCGAGGCCGCCGCCACCTTGGCCGGATCGCGCACCAGCACCTCCAGGTCGCGCGCGCCGGTGCGCGTCGGCTGGACCAGGAAGGTGTCGCCCGGCTGCGCCGTTCCGCTGGCAGCCGACAGGCTGACGCCGTCGAAGTCGATCGGGAAGGCGGTGAAGTCGCCGATCGGCGTCTTGTCCGAGAGCCGCGTCACCGAGTAGGTGAGCGTGCCCGCCACGTCCTTCACTTCCACTGCGTAGTCGCTGGTGCTGAGCTGGGAGGTGTCGGTCACGCTGGCGCCGAGCACCATGTCGCCGGTGTTGCGCGCGTTGGAGAACACGCCGGGCACGGCCTCGGAGAAGAAGTCGGTGCCCAGCACGCCGTTCAGGTCGATGCCCAGCTTGTGCTGGTCGTTGAAGGTGCTGCCGAGCGCCATCGCGAGGCGGCCGATCGCGTTCTGCGTGGTGGTCAGCGTTTCGGCGCGGAAGGCCATCAGGCCGCCCAGCGAGCCGCCGCTGAACACGTTGTCCTTGAGCTCGGACGCGGTGCCGTTCAGCCCGACCAGCGCCATCGCCTTGCGCGTCGGGTCGGCCGCGGAGTCGACAGCCTTCATCGCCGCCGCCCGGTCGCCCAGCACCAGCGTCTGGCCGTTGCCGATGAAGACGTTGTACTTGCCGCCGTCATGCTCCAGCACCTTGACGTCGACTATCTTGCCGAGCTCGGCCACGAGCTGGTCGCGCTGGTCCATCAGGTCATTGGGCGGCTGGCCCCCGGCCATCGCCTGGAGCTGGCCGATCTGCTGGTTCAGGCTGGCAATCTGGGTTGCGTAGCTGTTGATCTGGTCGGCGCTGCCGACGATCTGGTCGTTGACCGAGGTGTTCAGGTCGCTGAGGTACTGGTCGGTGGCGCGGAACTTGTTGGCCATGGCCTGTGCCGCGCTGACGAGCTGCTGGCGCGCCGCCGGATCGGCCGGCGTGTTGGCCACGCCCTGCATGCCGGCGAAGAAACTTTGCATCAGCGGCGTGAGGCCCGAGGTCTTGTCGGCGAGCAGCGAGTCGATGCGGCTGATCTGCGAGTTGTAGCTCGCCAGCGCCGCGCCCGTGGCCTCGGCGCCGTTGAGCTGGGCCGTGAGGTAGCGGTCGAAGCTGCGCGCCACCGTCGTCACGCGGGCACCGGTGCCCATGAAACCGGCGCCGGTCGAGATCGCACCGTTGGTGCCGACGATGGAGGTCTGGCGGCTGTAGCCGGCCGTGTACACGTTGGCCGTGTTGTGGGCCGTGGTCATGAGCGCGCTGCGCGCCACGGCCAGGCCGCTCAGGCCCGTATAGAACATCGACATTTGGCTTTACCTGTGAATGCGTTTGCTTGTTTGTTTATCGGCAGCGGCGGCCGAAGATTCAGTCGGCGAGCCTGAACACGCTGACCGCGTCCACGAGATTGCCGGCCTGCTCCTGCATCGATTGGGCGGCGGCGGCGGCTTCTTCCACCAATGCCGCGTTCTGCTGCGTCACCTGGTCCATCTGCGTGATCGCCTGGTTGATCTGCTCGATGCCTTGGGTCTGCTCGTGGCTCGCTGCGGTGATCTCGCCGATGATGTCGGTCACGCGCTTCACGCTGCCCACGATCTCTTCCATGGTCTTGCCGGCAACGCCCACCAGGGCGCTGCCCGCATCGACCTTGCCGACCGAATCGTCGATCAGGCCCTTGATCTCCTTGGCGGCTGCGGCCGAGCGCTGCGCCAGGCTGCGAACCTCGGAGGCGACGACCGCGAAGCCCCTGCCCTGCTCGCCAGCCCGCGCGGCTTCCACCGCCGCATTCAAGGCCAGGATGTTGGTCTGGAAGGCGATGCCGTCGATGACGCCGATGATGTCGACGATCTTTTTCGACGAGGCATTGATCGAGGCCATGGTGTCGACCACTTGGTTCACCACCGTGCCACCCTTCACTGCCACTTCCGAAGCCGACAGGGCCAACTGATTGGCCTGCCGCGCGTTGTCCGCGTTCTGCTTCACCGTGCTGGTGAGCTCTTCCATCGAGGCCGCCGTCTGCTCCAGCGAACTGGCCTGCTCCTCGGTGCGCGAAGAAAGGTCCTGGTTGCCCGAAGCGATCTGGCCGGAGGCCGTCGCGATGGCATCGGTCGACAGCTTGATCTTGCCGACCACGTGCGTCAGCTGGTCCTGCATCTGCTTGATCGAATGCAGCACGCTGCCGTCGTCGGCCGAGCGGGCCTCGACACCCACCGTCAGGTCGCCGCTGGCGATGCGGCCGACCACGTCCGCGGCATAGCCGGGTTCGCCGCCCAGCTGGCGCGCCAGCAGGCGGGCCACCACCACGCCCAACCCCAGGCTCGCGAGAATGCCGATCAGGGCCATCGCCAGCATCAAGAGCCGCGAGGTCTTGTACGTCTGGGCAGCGCTCTCCATGCTGGTCCTGGCCATGGTGTCGCTGAGTGCCACCATCTTCTCGAGCACCTGCTCGAGCGAGCGCGAGTCCTTTAACAGTTGCGCGCTGTCTTCCGAGACGCGGCCATCGAACTGCGAGCTGTCCAGCGATTGCGCGGAGAGCAGCGTGATGAAGTCGGCCATGCGCTTCGTGAGCGTCGGCAACTGGGCCTCGTACTGCTCGTTGAGCTTGCTCCCCTCCTCGCTTTCCAGCAGCACGGGCTTGACCTCTTCCATCCGCGCCGCCAGCTCGGCGCCGGCCTTCTTGAGCTCCGCGATGCCGGCATTGCGCTCGCCCTTGGTGGAGGCCGACAGCAGGCTGATCTGGGCCCGGCTCGCATAGAGCAGGTGGATGTTGGCGGACTGCACCGCCTTCAGCGTCTGCAGTTCGTGGTTGTAGAGCCTCTCGGTCGAGGCGCTGATGCGTCCCATGTGAAAGATGCCAAGCGCGCTGACCACCGCGCCGAGCGCGGCGACGATCAGAAAGCTGAGAATCAGCTTGACGGTGACGCGAAGCTCCTGGAACCACTGCATTTTGTTCTTCCTGCGAAGGCCGTCGACGAGAGGCCGGTTGTGAGAGATATCGGCAATCCCGCCTGAAACTTGAGGGCGGGATTTCTTGTTCAGAACTCCGTCCACTCACCGGAGGCCGTATGGCCCACGGCAAGCTGCGGCTCGCGCCGCTTCGGCGGCAAGGCCTTGCGTGCAGGCGCGGCCGGCTTGGCCGGCGCCTTCAGCGCCGGCGCCACGCGCTTCGAGGGCAATGCCGGCCGGCTTCGGGCCTGCACCTGCGCGAGCACCACGGTGGCCTCTTCCTTGCCGAGCTTGAACACGCTGACCGTCTGCGAGAGGCTGCCGGCCTGCTCCTGCAGCGACTGTGCGGCGGCCGAAGCTTCTTCCACCAGCGCCGCGTTCTGCTGCGTCACCTGGTCCATCTGCGTGATGGCCTGGTTGATCTGCTCGATGCCTTGCGTCTGCTCGTGGCTCGCTGCCGTGATCTCGCCCATAATGTCGGTCACCCGCTTCACGCTGTCGACGATCTCGTCCATGGTGCGGCCTGCTTCGGCGACCTGCTTGCTGCCTTCCTCGACCTTCTCCACCGAGTTGCCGATCAGGGTCTTGATTTCCTTGGCTGCCGCGGCCGAGCGCTGGGCCAGGCTGCGCACTTCCGAAGCCACGACCGCGAAGCCACGGCCTTGTTCGCCGGCCCGCGCGGCTTCCACCGCCGCATTGAGCGCCAGGATGTTGGTCTGGAAGGCGATGCCGTCGATCACACCGATGATGTCGACGATCTTCTTGGAAGACGCATTGATCGAACCCATGGTGTCGACCACCTGGCTCACCACGCTGCCGCCCTTCACCGCCACTTCGGAGGCCGAGACGGCCAGCTGATTCGCTTGGCGCGCGTTGTCCGCGTTCTGCTTGACGGTGGAGGTCAATTCCTCCATCGAAGCTGCGGTCTGCTGCAACGAGCTCGCCTGTTCCTCGGTGCGCGAGGACAGGTCATGGTTGCCCGAAGCGATCTGGCCCGAGGCCGTCGCGATGGTGTCGGTGCCGGCGCGCACTTCGCCGACCACACGGGCCAGGCTCTCGTTCATGTTCTTCAGCGCATGCATCAGCTGGCCGGTCTCATCGCGCGAATCGACCTTGATCTGCGCGCTGAGGTCGCCGCTCGCCACCGTCTCCGCCACCTTGACGGCACGGCCGAGCGGCCGGGTGATGCTGCGGGCGATCAGGAAGGCGCAGGCGCCGCCGATCAAGAGCGTGAGCACGGTGAGCGCGATGCCGAGATTGAAGCTCTGCGCGTTCGCGTCGTCGATCGCGCGGCTCATGTCGTCGATCGCCTTGCGCTCGAGTGCCAGCAGTTCGAGCACGCGGCTTTCGTAGGCCTTGGCGGCCGGCTGGAAGACATCCTTGAAGACGGTCTCCGTGTCCGCCGCGTTGCCGCTCGCCTTCGCCTTCTGCACCGCATCCTTGGCCAGCTGGTACTTGGCCCGCAGCTCGACGATGGACTTGAAGCTCGACTTCTCGAGGTCGGTCACCAGCAGGGCTTCGACCTTGGCCATGGTCTCGCCGCCCTTCTTGACGCTGTCGGAAATCACGTCGGCAAAAGTGACAGGCAGCGTTTCGTCGGTGGTCTTGGCGATCATCGCCGTGCGTGCGATGGCCGAGTAGGTCAGCACGTACCAATCCGAGATCAGCCGCTCCTTGGCAAGCGGGCTCTGCATCATTTGGCGGGTGGCCTCGGCATTGCTCTTGGCGCCCATCAGCGCGAAGGCGGCAGAGATCAGGGTCAGGGCGAGGACCAGGCCGAAGCCGATGGCCAGGCGCGTTCCGATGCGTACGTTGGATAGGAAGTTCATTGCTGGCCGTGGTGTTGAATGGGATTGGATGGGTGCGATGGCTTTCACGCTGCGATCTTCTCGACCAGGCCCATCTCTTCGCTCGACATCAAGCGATCGATGTCCACCAGGATCAGCATCCGCTCCTCCAGCGTGCCCAGGCCGATCAGGTAGTCCGTGTCCAGCACCGATCCCATCTCCGGCGCCGGCTTGATCTGCTCCGCCGTCAGCGTGATCACGTCCGACACGCTGTCCACCACCATCCCCACCACCCGCCCGCCGATGTTCAGCACGATCACCACCGTGAACTGGTCGTAGCTCGGCGTGCCCAGCTTGAACTTGATGCGCATGTCGATGATCGGAACGATGATCCCGCGCAGGTTCACCACCCCCTTGATGTACTCCGGCGCGTTCGCGATCCGCGTCACCGCGTCGTAGCCGCGCAGCTCCTGCACCTTCTGGATGTCGATGCCGTACTCCTCCTCGCCCAGCGTGAAGGAAAGGAATTCCAGCGGCCTCACGGCCTGTTTCGAGCTTTCTGTCGTGTTCATCTGCGTCTTCTTGAGGGTTAAAACTTGAGGGAGGCGGGCCGGGCTCCGGCATCGAGCCTGAACACGCTGACCGCCTCGACCAGGCTGCCGGCCTGCTCCTGCATCGATTGCGCGGCGGCCGAAGCTTCTTCCACCAGCGCCGCGTTCTGCTGCGTCACCTGGTCCATCTGCGTGATCGCCTGGTTGATCTGCTCGATGCCCTGCGTCTGCTCGTGGCTCGCTGCGGTGATCTCGCCGATGATGTCGGTCACGCGCTTCACGCTGCTCACGATTTCTTCCATGGTCTTGCCGGCAACCCCCACGAGGGCGCTGCCCGCATCGACCTTGCCGACCGAGTCGTCGATCAGGCCCTTGATCTCCTTGGCTGCTGCGGCCGAGCGCTGCGCCAGGCTGCGCACTTCCGAAGCGACGACCGCGAAGCCCCTGCCCTGTTCACCGGCCCGCGCGGCTTCCACCGCAGCATTGAGCGCCAGGATGTTGGTCTGGAAAGCGATGCCGTCGATCACGCCGATGATGTCGACGATCTTTTTCGACGAGGCATTGATCGAGGCCATGGTGTCCACCACCTGAGACACCACATCGCCGCCCTTCACCGCGACTTCGGAGGCCGAGAGCGCGAGCTGGTTGGCTTGTCTCGCGTTGTCCGCGTTCTGCTTCACCGTGCTGGTGAGTTCTTCCATCGAGGCTGCCGTCTGCTGCAACGAACTGGCCTGCTCTTCGGTGCGCGAAGAGAGGTCATGGTTGCCCGAAGCGATCTGGCCCGAGGCCGTCGCGATGGTGTCGGTGCCGTCACGCACTTCGCCCACCACGCGGGCCAGGCTGTCACGCATGCTCTTGATCGAGTGCAGCAGGCTCGTGCTGTCGTCCTTCCTGAGCTCGATCGGCACCGACAGATCGCCCTCTGCGATGCGCAGCGTGATGCGGGCCGTGTGCGCAGGTTCGCCGCCCAGCTGCTTCAGCAGGCCGCGCGAAATCACCCAGCCGATCGCCAGCAGCACGGCCGCCAGGACCAGTGCGCAGATCGAGAAGCCGATCAGGCGGTGCAGGATCGTGGTGTGAACCGTGTCCACGTAGACGCCGGAGCCGATGATCCAGCCCCAGGGCTTGAAGCCCTTGACGTAGGACACCTTGGGCACCGGCTTGTCGCTGCCCGGCTTGGCCCACAGGTAGGACACGAATCCGGCATCGCTGGCCTTCACGGTGTTCACGAACTCGACGAAGAGCTGCTTGCCGGTCGCGTCCTTGTTGCCCGACAGGTCCTTGTTGTCCAGCGCCGGGCTGATCGGATGCATGACCATGCGGGGCTGCATGTCGTTGATCCAGAAATACTCGCTGCCGCTGTAGCGCAACGCCTTGATCGCCTGCATGGCCTGCTGCTTCGCCTGCTCCTCGGTCAGCACGCCCTGGGCCGACAGCGCGTGGTAGTGGCCCAGCAGGCCATGCGCGCTTTCCACCACCTGGCGCACGCTGCTCTGCCGCTCCTCGAGGATGAGCTTGCGTTCCGAGATCAGGAACAAGGCCGTCAGCAGGACCACGCCTGCGATGGCGCTGAAGGTGATCAGGCTCAGCTTCTTGGCGATGCTCAGGGAACGGAGGTTCAGAAAGTCGAACATGTGCGTGTCTCGAGGTCGGTTGCTTGTGCGGTACTGTCCATGGGTTATCGGCAGCGCCGGCCAAAGATTCAGTCCGCGAGCCTGAAGACGCTGACCGCGTCCACGAGATTGCCGGCCTGCTCCTGCATCGATTGGGCGGCGGCGGCGGCTTCTTCCACCAATGCCGCGTTCTGCTGCGTCACCTGGTCCATCTGCGTGATCGCCTGGTTGATCTGCTCGATGCCTTGGGTCTGCTCGTGGCTCGCTGCCGTGATCTCGCCAATGATGTCGGTCACCCGCTTCACGCTGCTCACGATCTCTTCCATGGTCTTGCCGGCTTCGCCCACCAGGGCGCTGCCCGCATCGACCTTGCCGACCGAGTCGTCGATCAGGCCCTTGATTTCCTTGGCCGCTGCGGCCGAGCGCTGCGCCAGGCTGCGAACTTCGGAGGCGACGACCGCGAAGCCGCGGCCCTGCTCGCCGGCCCGCGCGGCTTCCACCGCAGCATTGAGCGCCAGGATGTTGGTCTGGAAGGCGATGCCGTCGATGACGCCGATGATGTCGACAATCTTTTTCGAAGAGGCATTGATCGAGGCCATGGTGTCGACCACTTGGTTCACCACCGTGCCACCCTTCACTGCCACTTCCGAAGCCGACAGGGCCAACTGATTGGCCTGCCGCGCGTTGTCCGCGTTCTGCTTCACCGTGCTGGTGAGTTCCTCCATCGAGGCCGCCGTCTGCTCCAGCGAGCTGGCCTGCTCCTCGGTGCGCGATGAGAGATTCTGGTTGCCGGCAGAGATCTGACCAGAGGCCGTCGCGATCGCATCGGTCCCCTCGCGCACGCCGCTCACCACGCGCGCCAGGCCGTCCCGCATGGATTCCACGGCCCGGGTGATGACGCCCATCTCGTCGCGGCGATCCGACGCCAACTGCCGCGACAAGTCGCCTCCTCCGATGGCCTGCACGTGTTCGCTCAGCAGGCCGAGGGGCCGCACCGTGCGGCGAATGAAGACGACCAGGGCAATGCCCAGCAGCACGGCGGCCAGGGCAATGAAGCCGGCCAGCCAGGCCATCTGGCGATAGAGCTCGGCCAGCACCTCCGAGGCGGGCACTTCCGCCACCGCCAGCCACCCGTTCGCTTCGCTCCTGGCCACGGAGGCCTGGCGCCGCCCTTCCGGGCCCTGCGCCAGCAGCGCCGGTGCGTTGTCGATCCAGCTGCCGTCGCCGCTGCCGAGGCGCGCGAGCCACTCCGCCGCATCGGCGCCTGGAGGCAGCGCCTCGGCCAGTTTCTTTCCGGCGAGCGTCGGGTGAAACACCAGGGTCGCCGCCGCGGGACCGCCGCCCGGATTGACGACGTAGAGCCCGCCGCTTTCGAAAATGCGGGTCCGGTTCACCGCCTCGCCGAAGGAGGCCTGCTGCCGCGAGATGTCCAGGCCGATGTAGAGCACGGCGACCACGTGGCCGGCGGCATCGCGCACGGGTTCGTAGACCGTCATGTAGGGGCGCCCGAACAGCATGACCCGCCCGACGAACTTCTTGCCGGCGCGCAGCACCGGATAGGCGCCGCTCTTGCGGTCGAGCAGGGTTCCGATGGCCCGCTCGCCGTTCTCCTTCTTGACCGAGGTCGTGACCCGGCGGAAATCTTCGCCCTGGGCCACGAACACCGTCGCATTGGCGCCGGGAAAATCGCGCGCGAAGGCATCCACTTCGGCGGTGGAGGTGCCGTTGATTGCCGTACCGTAGCTCGTCAACAGTCCCTGCGCGGCGTCCTCGAGGGCAAAGGTCGCGGCAAACTGGCGCCGGAAGACACCGAAGGCGTTCTCCGCGTTCAGCTGCATGGTCTGGTCGAAGATGTCCAGCGAGCGAGCGATCGCCTCGGCCTTGGCATTGGCGTACTGCGCCGCGCTGCGCTGCTGCTGCGAAGAGGCCAGCGCATAGAAGACCGCCAGCACGAGCACCGTGAGCGCGAGCATCGCCACGCCGGCCCTGAGGGTCAGGGTGCGCGCCAGCGAGACGAAGGGGAGCGCTGTTCTTGTTCTCATCGGGATTCCTCGAAGTTCAGAACTGCGCCCACTCGCCCGCGGCGCCGCGAGCGAGGGCCTTGGGAGGGACGGCGGCAATCGCCGGTATCTCGCGCCGGCTCGCCAGCAATGCGACGCGAATGGCTTGCGCTCCGGCATCGAGCCTGAACACGCTGACCGCGTCCACGAGATTGCCGGCCTGCTCCTGCATCGATTGGGCGGCGGCCGAAGCTTCTTCCACCAGCGCCGCGTTCTGCTGCGTCACCTGGTCCATCTGCGTGATCGCCTGGTTGATCTGCTCGATGCCTTGGGTCTGCTCATGGCTCGCTGCGGTGATCTCGCCAATGATGTCGGTCACCCGCTTCACGCTGCTCACGATCTCTTCCATGGTCTTGCCGGCTTCGCCCACCAGGGCGCTGCCCGCATCGACCTTGCCGACCGAGTCGTCGATCAGGCCCTTGATTTCCTTGGCGGCTGCGGCCGAACGTTGCGCCAGGCTGCGCACTTCCGAAGCCACGACCGCGAAGCCGCGGCCCTGCTCGCCGGCCCGCGCGGCTTCCACCGCAGCATTGAGCGCCAGGATATTGGTCTGGAAGGCGATGCCGTCGATGACGCCGATGATGTCGACGATCTTCTTGGAAGACGCATTGATCGAGGCCATGGTGTCCACCACTTGAGACACCACGTCGCCGCCCTTCATGGCCACTTTGGAGGCCGAGATCGCGAGCTGGTTGGCCTGGCGCGCGTTGTCCGCGTTCTGCTTCACCGTGCTGGTGAGCTCTTCCATTGAGGCGGCGGTTTCTTCCAGCGAGCTCGCCTGCTCCTCGGTGCGCGTCGACAGGTTCTGGTTGCCCGAAGCGATCTGGCTGGACGCCGCGGCAATCGTGTCGGTGCCGGCGCGTACGTCGCCCACCACCTTGGCCAGGTTGGCGTTCATGCCCTTCAGGGCTTGCATCAGCAGGCCGGTCTCGTCGCGGGTCTTCACCAGCACCTCGCTGCGCAGGTCGCCGGCGGCCACCGTCTGTGCCACGTGCACTGCCTCGTTGAGCGGGCGGGTGATGCTGCGCGTCAGCAACCAGGCCAGCACGGCGCCCAGCGCCAGCGCGATCAGGGCCAGTACGATCACGTTGACGCGGCCGGAGCGGTAGAGGCCGTCGATGGAGCCGGCCGCCTTGTCGATCCGGCCGGCTTGGTAGGTCAGCATGCTTCGGATGCTGGCGTCGTAGACATCGAGCATCGGCACCAGCTTGCTGTTGGTGATCTGGGCCGCCTCGTCCTGCTTTCCTTCGGCCTTGAGCTTGAGAATGCCGCCGCGCAAGGCGATGTACTGGCTGCGCTTTTCCTTGATGTCGGCGCTGATCGCCTGCTCCTCGGGCGAGTCCAGCATCGCTTCGAGCTTCTTCTGCGTCTCGGAAATGCCGGCGCTGGTCTTGGTGATGTTCTTCTGCAGGTAGTCCTGCACTTCCGCATCGTTGCTCTTCACCAGCGCGAAGGTGCGCACGCTGTTGCTGCTGGTGCCCAGCAGCCAGGCCGCGGCCAGGCGCTCCTTGACGAGCGAGCGCTGGACCATGTCCTCCGTGGCATTGCCCACGTTCTGCAGGCGCAGCACGCCGATGCCGGCGATGCTGGCCAGGAGTGCAAGCACCAGTGCGAAGCCGATGCCCAGGCGCGTGCCGATCTTCCAGTTTTTCATGTGCGTCAATTCAGTTCGAGTGTCTGTTCCAGGAACACCGCGGAACCGGCTTTGCCGGGCCGCTGGTGTTGCCCCCGGTGAGGGGGTGGGCGGCCACACGAAGTGGGCCAACCTGGGGGAGAGCCAAATTTCAAGCGGCCATTTTTTCGATCAGGCCCATCTCTTCGCTCGACATCAAGCGATCGATGTCCACCAGGATCAGCATCCGCTCCTCCAGCGTGCCCAGGCCGATCAGGTAGTCCGTGTCCAGCACCGAGCCCATCTCCGGCGCCGGCTTGATCTGCTCCGCCGTCAGCGTGATCACGTCCGACACGCTGTCCACCACCATCCCCACCACCCGCCCGCCGATGTTCAGCACGATCACCACCGTGAACTGGTCGTAGCTCGGCGTGCCCAGCTTGAACTTGATGCGCATGTCGATGATCGGAACGATGATCCCGCGCAGGTTCACCACCCCCTTGATGTACTCCGGCGCGTTCGCGATCCGCGTCACCGCGTCGTAGCCGCGCAGCTCCTGCACCTTCTGGATGTCGATGCCGTACTCCTCCTCGCCCAGCGTGAAGGTGACCACCTCGAGGCGGTCGGCGTTGGCGAGAGACGGCGCGCTCGCGTGCTGATGAAGGCTGCTGATCTCTGCCATGTCGTGGGTTCTCCTCAGGTGAATTTCTGCATGATGCGAACGAGCTTCTGCCCGTACTGCGGATCGGTCGCGTAGCCCGCCTTCTGCAGGCCGTGCGCGGCCTCGGCCGGGTCGTCGGTGGCGAGCACGTTGGCGTAGCGCGGGTTGCGCGTGATGAACTTCGCGTAGTCGGTGAAGGCCTCGTCGTAGGAGCCGTAGGCCCTGAACCTGGCGCGCACCTTCTGCGGCTCGCCGTCGACGTACTCGGTGGTCGTGGTCTCCACCACCGGGCCCTTCCAGCTGCGGTCGGCCTTGATGCCGAACAGGTTGAAGCTCTGCGTGCCGTCGTCGGCGCGGATCTCGCGCTTGCCCCAGCCCGATTCGAGCGCGGCCTGCGCCAGGATCAGCGGCGCCGGCACGCCGCTGGCCTCGCTCGCCGCCTGCGCGGAGCCGCCCATGCGGTCGACGAAGCTGTCGACCTGGCCTTGCAACGAGGCCATGGCGGAGGGCGACGGCCGTCCGCTGCCGTTGTTCTGGTACACGCTCAGGTCCACCGGCGTCGACCGACGGCTCGCCACCGTGCCCTGCACGGGCGCGGAGCCGAGCGGAATGCCCGCATCCGGCTTCAGCGGAAAGCCCGCCGGCCTGTCGAGCGGCATCGGCCCGGCCTCGCCGTCGTCGGCAGCGCCTGCCGCCGCGCCGCGGCTCAGCTGCGCCAGCATCGCCTCGGCCAGGCCGACGCCGCGGCCCGAGAGGTTCTGCGAAAGCTGCTGGTCGAGCATGGACATGTAGACCTTCTCGTTCTGGCTCTCCAGCAGGCCGCTGGACGGCGTGGCCTGCCGCATGCTCTTCAGCACCATGTTCATGAACAGCGCCTCGAACTGGCGCGAGACCTGTTTCAGGCCTTCTTCGGGCGAGCTGCGCACGGTGCGGCGCAGCGCGTCGACGCCCTGGACGTCGAGCGCGAAGCGCTGGTCGAGCGCGCCATTTCTGCTCTCCGGAATTGCCATCTCAAGTCTCCACAGCGCGCAACGCGGCCGGCGAAGCCAGGCCCGTTCGGGGAACACCGCGGAACCGGCTTTGCCGGGCCGCTGGTGTTGCCCCCGGTGAGGGCTGAAGGCCGACGGCTCCAAGCCTGCCTGCGCAGGCTTGGACGGCCTGAAGGGCCAAGGCCTCTGGCCGCGGCACGTTGGGCGGCCACACGAAGTGGGCCAACCTGGGGGAGAGCTCGCCCATCAGATGATTTCCAGTTCGGCGCGCAGCGCGCCGGCCGTCTTCATTGCCTGCAGGATCGATACCAGGTCTGCGGGATTCGCGCCCAGGCTGTTGAGCCCCTTGATCACGTCCGACAGCGACGCGCCGCCGCGCACCATCTGCAGCGCGCCGCCGCCCTGGGCGACCGAGATCTGCGAGGTCTGGGTGACGACTGTGCTGCCGCCAGAGAAGGGACCGGGCTGGCTGATCACCGGCTCGGTGTTGATGACCACCGAGAGGTTGCCGTGCGCCACCGCGCAGTCGTTGACGCGCACCGCCTGGTTCATGACCACCGACCCGGTGCGCGCATTGATCACCACGCGCGCCACCGCCTGGGTGGGCGTGACTTCGAGTCCTTCGAGGCGCGCCAGGAAGCCGACGCGTTCCTGCGGCTCGGGCGCGCGCACGCGGATCACGCGGGCGTCCATCGCATCGGCGGTGCCGGCGCCGAACTGGCGATTGATCGCGTCGACCGTGCGCTGTGCGGTGCCGAAGTCGGAACGGTTGAGCTCCAGCGTCAACGTGCCCTCGCTGCCGACCGGCGCCTCGACGCTGCGCTCGACCAGCGCGCCACCGGGAATGCGGCCCGAGCTGAGCTGGTTGATCTGCACCTTGCTGCCGCTGGCCGAGGCGCCGGCGCCGCCGACCACCATGTTGCCCTGTGCGATCGCATAGGTTGCGCCGTCCACGCCCTTGAGCGGCGTCATCAGCAGGGTGCCGCCGCGCAGGCTCTTGGCGTTGCCCATCGAGGACACCGTCACGTCGATGTTCTGCCCCGGCCGCGCGAAGGAAGGCAGCGTGGCCGTGACCATCACGGCCGCCACGTTCTTCAGCTGCATGTTGACGCCGGCCGGGATGGTGATGCCGAGCTGCTGCAGCATGTTGTTGAGGCTCTGCGTCGTGAACGGCGTCTGCATGGTCTGGTCGCCGGTGCCGTCGAGGCCGACCATCAGGCCGTAGCCGATCAGCGGGTTGTCGCGCACGCCCTGGATGCTGGCCAGCTCCTTCAGCCGCTCGGCCTGCGCGGGCGACGACAGAGCGACGGCGCACAGGGCCGAAAAGATGCAGCGCCGGAAAAATTTGAGGTTCATGGTCAGAACGGCATCACATTGAGGAAGAAGCGCTGCATCCAGCCCATGTGCTGGGCTTCGTCGATGTAGCCCTTGGCCGTGTATTCGATGCGCGCGTCGGCCACCAGGGTCGAGGGCACGGTGTTGCTGCCGGAGACGGTGCGCGGGTTCACCACGCCCGAGAAGCGGATGAACTCGGTGCCCTGGTTGATGCCCATCTGCTTCTCGCCGGACACCAGCAGATTGCCGTTGGGCATCACATCCACCACCGTGACGGTGATCACGCCGTTGAAGGTGTTGTTGGCGTTGGCGCCGCCCTTGGCGCTCAGCACGTTGTTGCCCGAGAGCTTGGCGTCCTGGTCGTCCAGGAGGCCGCCGATGAGCTTCGGAATCGTCGGGAAGGCGGCCGTGAGGCTGCCGCTGCGACTCGCGTTGGCGCCCGAGTTCTTGCTCGCGTTCACCCGCTCGCTGATGACGATGGTCAGGATGTCGCCGACGTTGCGCGGCCGGCGGTCCTCGAACAGCGCATTGGCACCGGGCCCGTCGCGGAAGATCGCGCCGTTGGCGCGCGGCGCCGGCAGCCCGGCGTAGTTGCTGGCGCGCGCCGTCATCGGCTGGTGCACCAGCGGCTCGCGCGGGATCTGCGCGCAGCCCGTGGCGAACAAAAGCCCGAGCAGCGCCACCAAGCCCCTTCCAGGGACACCGCGGAACCGGCTTTGCCGGGCCGCTGGTGTCGCCCCCGGCGAGGGGGTGAGCGGCCACACGAAGTGGGCCAACCTGGGGGAGGTCATAGTTGCGCGAGGCGCTGGAGCATCTGGTCCGAAGTCTGCACCGCCTTGCTGTTGATCTCGTACGCACGCTGGGTCGCGATCATGTTGACCAGCTCTTCCACCACGTTGACGTTCGAGGCCTCGGTGTAGCCCTGGCTCAGGATGCCGGCGCCTTCGAGGCCCGGGTTCAGCTGGTTGGGCGCGCCCGAGGAGTCGGTCTCGGCATAGAGGTTCTCGCCCAGGCTCTGCAGGCCGGCCGGGTTGAGGAAGGTGGCGAGCTGCAGCTGGCCGACCTGCACCGTGGCCGTGCTGCCGGCCTGCGTGACCGAGACCATGCCGTCGCGGCCGACGGTCATGCTGGTCGCGTTCTGCGGGATCGTGATGGCGGGCTGGATCAGGAAGCCGCTGGCCGTGACGAGCTGGCCGTCGCGGTCGGTCTGGAAGGAGCCGTCGCGCGTGTACGAGGTGGTGCCGTCGGGCATCAGGATCTGGAAGAAACCGGCGCCGTTGATCGCGACGTCCTTCGGGTTGTCGGTCTTGGTCATGTTGCCCTGCGCATGGATGCGCTCGGTCGCGACCACGTGCACGCCGGTGCCGACCTGCAGGCCCGAAGGCAGGCGCGTCTGGTCCGAGGTCTGGCCGCCGACCTGGCGCAGGTTCTGGTACATCAGGTCCTCGAACACGGCGCGGCTGCGCTTGAAGCCGGTGGTGCCGACGTTGGCCAGGTTGTTCGACACCACGTCGAGCTGGGTCTGCTGGGCGTCGAGGCCGGTCTTGGCGATGTAGAGCGAGCGCATCATGATGGATGGGTCCTTCGAAGAGGGTTAGCCGTAGGCAAGTAACTTGTTGGCCGACTGCGCGTTGGTGTCCGCGGTCTGCATCGACTTCATGTGCATCTCGAAGCTGCGCGCCTGCGCGATCATCGAAACCATGGCTTCGACCGCGTTGACGTTGCTGCCCTCGACCACGCCGCTGGCCACCGTCACGGCCGCATCGGCCTCGGCCGGCGGCAGGCCTTCGCGCATGCGAAAGAGCCCGTCGTCGCCGCGCACGAGGTCGGCACTCGGCGGGTTGACCAGCTTCAGCCGGCCCACTTCGGCCACGCCGACCAGCGGGTCGCCGGCGCCGCGCGCGGTGACGGCGCCGTTGGGATCGATCTGCACGGTGGAGCCGGGCGGCACCACCAGTGCGCCGCCCTCGCCGACCACCGGCCGCGCGCCCATGGTCAGGAGCTGGCCGTCGGCGCCGACCTGCAGGTTGCCGACGCGCGTGTAGGCTTCGCCGCCGTCGGGCGTCTGCACCACGAGCCAGCCGTCGCCCTTCACCGCGACGTCGAGCGCGCGGCCGGTCTCCGTCATCGGACCGTGGCTGAAGTCGGCGCCGGGCGTGGTGGCGGCGACGAAGGCGCGCGTGGGCGATTCCTCGCCGACCACCGGCACCGCGCGAAAGCTGTTGACCTGCGCGCGAAAGCCCGGCGTCGAGACGTTCGCCATGTTGTTGGCGACCGAGGCCTGCTGCTCCATGGCCTGCTTGGCGCCGCTCATGGCGACATACAGCATGCGGTCCATGGGGATCTCAGCGGATGTTGATCAGCGTCTGCACGACCTGATCCTGCGTCTTCACCGTCTGCGCGTTGGCCTGGTAGCTGCGCTGGGCGACGATCAGGTTGACCAGCTCGGAGGTGAGGTCGACGTTGGAGGCCTCCAGCGAGCCCGAGGCGAGCGAGCCCTGCTTGGTGCCCGCGCCCGGGGTGCCGGTGAGCGCCTGGCCCGAGGCCTGCGTCTCGGCCCAGACGTTGTTGCCCTTGGGCTCCAGGCCGTTCGGGTTGGCGAAGCTCGACAGCACCACCTGGCCCAGCAGCTGGGTCTGCTCGTTGGAGAACTTGCCGGTGATGGTGCCGTCGGGATTGATCGAGAAGGCGGTCAGCGAGCCGGAGGTGTAGCCGTCCTGCTTGAGCTCGTTGATCGCGTTGGCGTTGCCGAACTGCGTGGTGCCGGAGAGGTCGACCGTGATGTTGAGCGGCGCCGAGCCGTTGGGGAAGGTCATGGCCGGCAGCGCGATGGTGCCGCCGGCGGGCGTCAGCAGCTTGCCGTTGGCGTCGAAGCTCATGGTCGAGATCGGCGCGCCGGCGTTGAGTGCCGTGCCGTCGGCTGCGCCGTAGACGTTCCAGGCGTTGGCGCCGGTCTTCACGAAATAGACGCCCAGCTCGTGCGGATTGCCGAGCGAGTCGTAGACGGGGCCGATCGAGTTCGCATAGTTGTAGGTGTCCGAGTCGGTCACGTTGAGCGGCGTCTTGGTCGGCGTCGTCTGGCGCGAGTCGAGGTTGAACTCGGTCTTCACGCCGGTGGTCGCCTTCGGGTCCATCGCGGTGGTCGGGATGCGGATCGGCGACGGTGTGCCGCCGTCGAGCCCGCCGGTGGCCGAGACGCCGAAGCCGGTCAGCCGCAGGCCGGCGGCGTTGACGATGTAGCCGTCTTCGTTCTTGGTGAACTGGCCGTTGCGCGAGTACATCACCTCGCCGCTGGGACTGGAGAGGCGGAAGAAGCCGTCGCCGTTGAGGATGGCCACGTCCAGCGGGCGGCTGCTGGTCTGCGTCACGCCCTGCGTGAAGTTCTGCACCACGCCGGACACCGAGGCGCCCAGGCCGATGCGCGAGCCGGCATACACGTCCTGGAAGGTCGCGGCGGCCGACTTGTAGCCCACGGTGCCCGAGTTGGCGATGTTGTTGCCGATGACGTCGAGGTTGGCGGCAGCCACGGACAGGCCGCTGATACCCTGGGAAAAACTCATGATCGATCCTTCTATTTCAGTGCGATGAAGAAACGGCTTGCAGCGCGAAGGCCTTGGCCGAGGGGGAGGACGTGCGCAACGCTCAGAGGAACATGCGGACGTCGGCCAGCGTGATGCTGCGGCCCGAGGCCAGCTCGAGCGTGACGCCGCTGGTGCCCTGCTTGACCGCAGCCACCTGCGCGAAGGTGAGCGCGGTCGCGTCCACCTTGGTTCCGTTGTTGTCGGCCGCGACGGTGAAGGTGTAGGCGCCGGCCGGCGCGACCTTGCCATCGTCGGTCTTGCCGTCCCAGGTGACGGCATTGACGCCTTCGGCCATCGAGCCGAGCGAGAGGGTGCGCACCGTGTTGCCGGCGGCGTCGAGGATCTTCACCTCGACATCTCCAGCCGAGCCCGGCAGCTGCACCGCGAAGGGCACGACGGCGGGGTCTTCGCCTTCTTTCGGCGTCGTGGTGGCGATCTCGTTGCCGGGCGAGAGAACGTTGTAGCCGATCAGCGATGCCGCCTGCAGCACCTGGTTGGTGCCGGTCTGGTTCACCAGGCCGGAGAGTGTGCTGTTGAGCTTCTCGATGCCGCTCACGGTGCTCATCTGCGCGAGCTGCGAGGTGAGCTCGGCGTTCTGCATCGGGTTGAGCGGATCCTGGTTGTTCAGCTGCGTCACCAGCAGCTTGAGAAAGCGCTGCTCGCTGTCGGGGCCGCTCACGTTGCTGCTGTTGTTCTGCGTCGTGTTGCCGCTCGCGCCATTGATGGCGAGGGAGTCGTCGATGGCCATGGTTCCTGCTTCTTCTTGGGGTGGGATTTACTGGCCGATGGTCAACGTCTTGACCATCAGCGTCTTGGCGGTGTTGAGCACCTCGACGTTGGCCTGGTAGCTGCGCGAGGCGGAGATCATGTTGGCCATCTCCTCCACCACGTTGACGTTGGGCATGGTCACGTAGCCGGCGGGATTGGCATGCGGGTTCTTCGGGTCGTAGACCATCTTCATGGGCGAGGGGTCTTCCACCACGCCCGCGACCCTGACGCCGCCGATGTCCTGCTGCCCCGAGCCCGCAACCTCGAAGACGATCTGCTTGGCGCGGTAGGGCTGGCCGTCCGGGCCGGCCACGCTCTCGGCATTGGCCAGGTTGCTCGCGGTCACGTTCATGCGCTGCGACTGCGCGGCCATGGCGGAGCCCGCCACGTTGAAGATGTTCATGGAAGCGCTGGGCAGGGGCATGCTCGAACTCCTACTGCACTGCCGAGAGCAGCGACTTGATCTTGGCGCTGAGCACCGTGAGGTTGGCCTCGTAGCGCAGCGCGTTGTCGGCGAAGTTGATGCGCTCGGCATCCATCTCGACGGTGTTGCCGTCGATGCTGGACTGGCTGGGCACGCGGTAGAGCAGATCGGCATCGGGCAGCGCCGACGCCTCGGCCTGCAGATGGCGCGCGGAGGTGGCGGAGAGCGTCACCGACTGCGCGGCGCGGCCCTGTTCCACGGCTTGCGAGAGCCGGCTGGCGAAATCGAAGTCACGCGCCTTGTAGTTGGGCGTGTCGGCATGGGCGATGTTGGCGGCCAGCACCTCCTGGCGCTGCGCCCGGAGGTTGAGTGCTTCGCGGTTGAAGCGAAGCGCCGCATCCAGCTTGTCGATCATGTGGTTCCATCGTTTGGAGGCGTCGCGTCCCGGCAGGGCATGGCGACTGATGGAAAGCGAGTCTATGCACGGGTGGTGTTTGCAATGGGCCGAACAAAGGGGCATTTGGGGTGCACTTCGCACCTTCGGGTCCGGGGCTGCATTCCTAGAATCACCCGGCACCGATGATGGAAAACGCCCGCCTTCTCGCCCGACTCCTCCTGTTCATGCTGCCCGCGCTGGCGGCCGGCGCCGCCACGGCCGCGCCGCTGGCCGGCGATGCGCGCGAAGTGGTCGACAAGTTCCTGCAGGTGCAGGCCGCCGGCCTGCCGGGCAAGGTGCGCATCAGCGTGGCGGCGCCGGGCTCCGGCGCGCTGCCGCCTTGCGACGCGCTCGAGGCCTTCCTGCCGCAGGGCGCCTTGGCCTGGGGCCGGGTCTCGGTCGGCCTGCGCTGCCGCAGCGACGCCCGGCCCTGGACGCGCTACGTGCAGGCCCATGTCGCGGTCGAGGGCCGCTATGTGGTGGCAGCGCGCGCGATCGATGCCGGCCAGGCCCTGGGCGCCGGCGATCTTGCCGAACGCACGGGCGATCTCAGCGCCCTGCCGCGCTCGGTCGTGACCGACGCCACCGAGCTCAAGGGCGTGGTGGCCGTCAACCGCATCGCCGCCGGCGCGCCCGTGCGGCGCGAACTGGTGCGCGGCGTGGTCGTGATCCAGCAGGGCCAGACGGTGCAGGTCATCGCCGGGGGGCCGGGCTTCACCGTCAGCACCGAGGCCCGCGCCATGACTCGCGCGGAGGTCGGCGCGATGGTGCAGGCCAAGACCCGGGACGGGCGCCTGGTCAGCGGCGTGGCAGACGAGGACGGGCAGGTCCGGCTGTCGCAGTAGCTGTCGCCAAGCCCTGACGTTCCGCCCTGAAATTCCACCCTAAAGTTCCATCCTAAACTGCCGATATACGGGTCAGCCTCTCTAGGAACCATCTTGAAAATCGATCAACCCGCCCCTTCGGCCACCCCGATCACCCGCTCTGCCAAGGGCGGCAAGGCCGTGCCGGCCGCCGGCGCCGATGCCGCCGAAGCCGGCAAGGACGCGGTGCAGGTTTCGACGGGCCAGGTTCATTCGCTGCCCAGTTCGCCCAGCACCGACTTCGATGCCGCGCGCGTCGCCTCGATCCGCGAGGACATCCGCGCCGGCCGCTACGAAATCCATCCCGAGCGGATCGCCAAGGGCCTCCTGGCCAGCGTGCGCGACCTGCTCGGCGCCAAGAAAGACCTGTGAGCCACGCCATGATGCTGCTGCCCCACCTGCTGGCCGAGAAGTCCTGCGTCGAGGAATTCCTCTCGGTGCTGGCGCATGAGCAGCAGGCCATGAAGAACAGCGTCTTCGCGGATCTGGCCCCGCTCACCGAACGCAAGGCCGCCCTGCTCGACCGCATGGCCGCGCTCGACCAGGCACGCGAATCGGCGCAGGTGGCGCTGGGCTTCGAGCCCGGCCGCGCCGGTGCCGACCAGGCCGCGGCAGCCGCCGGCGAAGCGACCCGGCAAGCCTGGACGGCCCTGCTCGAACTCGCGGAACGCGCCAAGACCGACAACCACCGGATCGGATCGATGGTCTACGGCCATCTCGACTTCACCCAGAACGCGCTCGACTATCTGCAGGCCAGCGCGCAGCCCTTCTACGGGCCGGACGGGATCCGCAGGGCGGCGGGCGGCTCGGGCACGCGGCTGGCGCTGGGGTAGTTCCGCCGCGGCGGCTTTTCAAGGCACGGGCACCGGCGAACCACGCCTGCGCAGCTCCATGGCCTACAGCAAGTAGGCATCAGCCTACAAGCGAAACGCACCCACGCGAAGCGCTGCTTGCTGCCCCTTGCCTCAAGATGACACCCATGGCAGCCAAACACGGACCTCGATCTTGACCAAGCCGCAGCTGCTGGCATTCCTGCTGCCGCAATTCCATCGCATCCCGGAGAACGACGAGTGGTGGGGCGAGGGCTTCACCGAGTGGACGAACGTCAGAAAGGCGCAGCCGAGATTCCGCGGCCATCGTCAGCCGCGGGTTCCGCAGGACGGCCGCTATTACGACCTGTCGGATCCCGACACGCAGGACTGGCAGGCGGAGCTCGCCAAGGCCCACGGACTGGGCGGCTTCTGCTACTACCACTACTGGTTCGCAGGCCGCCAGCTGCTGGAAAGGCCGCTCGAGTCGATTCTGCGACGGCGCGCGCCCGACTTCCCGTTCTGCGTCGCCTGGGCCAACGAACCCTGGACACGTGCTTGGGATGGGGGCGACCGCCACGTCCTGATGCCGCAGCGCTATGGCGGCAAGGAGCATTGGGAGGCGCACTTCAGATATCTCGAGAAGGCTTTTCGGGACCCGCGCTACATCCAGGTGGACGGCTGCCCGGTGGTCCTCATCTACCGAAGCGCCAGCATCGCCGAATGCGAGGACATGCTGGATTGCTGGCGAAGCCTGGCGGTGAAGAGCGGCTTCGCCGGGCTGCACGTCGTGAGCATGCTGACCCTGTTCGGACGCGATGTGCGCAGCCATCTCTTCGATGCCTATGCCGAGTTCGAGCCCTTCTACACGCAAGCGCACCTGCCCGTCCATCTGAGGATTTCCGAGAAGCTCGCGAATGGCGTCAGTCGGCTGTGCTGGAAGAGTCTTGGTAGAGGCCCCTACGCGCCCCGAAGCAGGGACTACCGATCGATGTGGCGCGAGATTGCCAACCGTCCCCTGCCTTCCGGCCACTACCCCGGGGCATTCGTCGACTGGGACAACACTCCGCGCAGGAAACTGGACACGAGCCTGGTCATGCGCAACGTGGACGTCGCCACCTTCCGGACCGGCTTCTCTCGACTCTACGAGAGAGCCAGTCGTGCCGGGAGCCGCTTCATCTTCATCAACGCCTGGAATGAATGGGCGGAGGGCACCTACCTGGAACCGGACGAGGACCTCGGCACGGCCTATCTGGACGCCATCCAATCCGTGGTCGGCCGCAACGGCCGCGCATGAGTGAGCGCCCGGACGTGTCCGCAAGTGACACTCAGCCCTTGCTTGGATCGAGCAGGTACTTCTCGCCGGTCGCGTGCTTCGAGTACACCGCGATCTCTTCGGGCCGCAGCGCCTCGGACATCGACACCACCTTGGTGTAGCGGCTCGCGAAGGTGGTCTTCAGCTCGGCCGCCACGCGCTCCTTGAGCTTCTTCGCGCCCTCGGGGCCGATCTTCTGCATGAAGGGGAAGAGCAGCCAGCCGCCCATGCCCCAGGCCATGCCGAAATTGCGCGCGAACTCGGTGGGGGCGCGGTCGAGGCCGCCATAGATGTAGACCTGCTTGTGGGTGCTGGAGCCGTAGCGGCTGTATTCGGTGGCGGTCTTGTTCAGGGCCGCTTCCATGCACGAGAGGATCTGCCCGGCCAGCTTGCCGCCGCCGATGGCATCGAAGGCCAGCGTGGCGCCGGTGGCGACCAGCGCGTCGGTCAGGTCTTGCATGAAGGTGGGCGCGCTCGCGTTGCACACATACCTGGCGCCGAGCGCGCGCAGGATCTCTTCCTGCTCCTTCCTGCGCACGATGTTCACCAGCCCGATGCCGTCGTGGATGCAGATGCGGTTGAGCATCTGGCCGAGGTTGGAAGCCGCGGCCGTGTGCACCAGCGCCTTGTGGCCCTCGCGCCGCATGGTCTCGACCATGCCCAGCGCGGTCAGCGGATTGACGAAGGACGATGCACCCTCCGCCGGCGTCGCGCCCTCGGGCAGCAGCATGCATTGGGCGACCGGGAGGGTGCGGTACTGGGTGTACATCGCGCCGCCGATCATCGCGACCGCCCTGCCCAGGAGCGCCTGCGCCGCCGGCGAGGAGCCCGCCGCCACGACCACGCCGGCAGCTTCGTTGCCCACGGGCATGGACTGGTCCAGGCGCGCGGCCATGCTCGTCATCGCCGCCTCGGGAACGCTGGCCGTCACCACCGGCCGCGACGGCGTGCCCGAGGCCTTGGCGGTGCCCAGGTCGGCGGCACCGAACAGCAGGCCGAGGTCCGACGGGTTCATCGGCGCCGCCTCGACGCGGACGACGACCTCGTCCGGCTTGGGCTCGGGCACCGGCTCCTCGGCCAGCGAGAGCTCGAGCTCGCCGTTGCGCTTGACGAGCGAACGCAGCTGAAGGGTGCTGACTGGCGTGTCGTGGGGCATGTCGCTGTCTCCTGGTCTCGGGCTGGGCCGGCCAGTATAGGAGCCGGTGCCTCTGCACGCAGCGCCGGCATTTCAATACAGGGCACTGGGCTTCTGTCCGACGCGCCGGCGCAGGAGCTGCTCCTAGCTTTCAGGAGTCTCACGGAAAAGGAAGGATTCAGCATGGACCCCCGGCAAACGAAAAGCGACGATCGCGACAGCAAGCGGGTCTTGGGGTGGGGCGTGATGGCGGTGATCGTTCTGGTGCTTCTGGCCTTGCTCGGCCTCTACTGGATCTCGGCGAAGGGACGTGCACCCGGCGTCGAGGGAGCCACCCCGCAGACGCCGCATAGCGCGCCTGCGAATGCACCGGCCAAGTAGCAAGATGTCTCCGCCGAAAGTCCTGCTGGCCCTCGCGGTGCTCGGCGTTTCGGCGGCACTGCTGACCGGGGCATCCGCGCAGGTGCCGTCGGGCGGGGACAGGCCGGCGGCCACCCTGTCGCCCGCCGCCAAGCTCCCGCGCGGCGACCGGCGGATGCTGCGCGACATCGCGCAGGCCAATTTCGCGGAGCTCGCTGCGGCCAGGCTCGCGCTCCAGAAGTCGCGCAACGCCGAGATCAGGACGTTCGCGCAGACGATGGTCGACGACCATTCGGCCGCGCTCGAGGACCTCAAGCACCTGGCCCGGGCCAAGTCGGCGACCCTGCCGGACGAGCCCGACCTGAAGCACAGGAGCTGGATGAAGACGATGCAAGCGCTTGAAGGCGAGCAGTTCGACAAGCAGTACCTGGCAGGGGCCGGCGTGAGCGACCATCGCAAGACGCGCGAGTTGCTGCAGAAAGCGCAGGCGGACGCGAAAGATCCGGACCTGAAGGCGCTGGCGCGCGAGATGCTGCCGGTCGTCGAGCGCCATCTGGCGCACGCCGAGCAGATGGCGCTCAGGTAGCGAGCCGCCCCGCGGCGCCTCAGGACACGACCTGGTAGTAGAGGTTCTGCGGATGCCGTGCCTGCGCGAAGAAGAACCAGCGCTCGGCGACGAGGCCCGGCACCTGCACCGCGAAGGCCAGCACGAATGCAAGCGCCGAATGCGCGCTCACGGCCCACACCAGCAGCAGCGCAGGCAAGGCAAAGGCCAGCACGATGAAGGCCAGCTTGACCTGCCCCAGCGCCGCGCGGCTCGCGCCATGGAAGAACTCGCGCGTGTTGAAGGCGCCGGCCGACATGCCCATCGATTTCTGCACCAGCTTCGGCGCCTGGATGCCGGTGGCCGACTGCAGCGTCGAGCGCGGCTTCAGGGCCGCGTTGCGGCGCAGCGCGAGCGTGCGCGTGGCCCAGGCGACGAGCGTGACCGCCAGCGCGCACGGCCCGCTGAGCTGCAGCAGGCGCTCTTCACCCATCAGCGCGGCCAGCGCGCTGGCCAGCACCAGGCCCGAGGAGAGCCCGATCAGCGTGAAGTTGACGATGGTCAGCGGCTGCGCCCATTCCTGGATGAAGCGCAGGCAGGCGTAGATCATCGCGGTGCAGTACCAGAGCAAGGCGGCCACCACGATCGCAGCCAGCGGCAGCAACGGGGTGCGGATGCCGTTGTGCAGCGCCAGCCACCACAGCGCCACGACGGCGATGAAGGCGGGCAGCACGATCACCTCGCGCGAGAGCCACGAAGTGCGCCACATCAGCACCGCGCGCCATGCGCGCTCGGGCCGGCCCAGGTGGCCGAAGGAGGCGCCGAGGCCGACGAGGAGCATGGCTTCGGCCACGATCAGCGCCAGGCTCGCGAAGGCGGGTGCCAGCGGCACGCCGGCCAGCAGGGCCAGCGCCAGCGTGACGGCCAGGCCCTGCGCGGCGCCGGCGACGGTGGTGAAGATGACGACCGAGAACGCCGGGTTCATTGCGGCCCGCCCAGTTTGGGTTCGACCTGGGTCGCGCCGCCGGCCACGTCCGTCACGCGCCGCGGCAGGTACTGGTTGGCAGGATTCGTTTCCCACTCAGGCATCAGCGAATAGCCGCCGCGCTCGCGGATCGCCTTCGAGACTTCGGAGTCCGGGTCCTTCACGTCGCCGAACAGGCGCGCACCGGTCGGGCAGGCTTTCACGCAGGCCGGCTTGCGGTCTTCCTTGGGCAGTTGCTCGTCGTAGATGCGGTCCACGCACAGCGTGCACTTGGTCATGACCTGGCGCTCCTCGTCGAGCTCGCGCGCACCGTAGGGGCAAGCCCAGGCGCAGTACTTGCAGCCGATGCACTTGTCGTAGTCGACCAGCACGATGCCGTCTTCCTTGCGCTTGTAGCTCGCCCCCGTGGGACAGACCGGCACGCAGGGCGGATCCTCGCAATGCAGGCAGCTCTTGGGGAAATGGATGGTGTCGGTGCCCGGAAAAGCGCCGGCTTCGTAGGTCTGCACGCGGTTGAAGAAGGTGCCGGTGGGGTCGGCGCCGTAGGGCTTCTGGTCGGCCAGCGGCCCGGCGCTGCCCGAGGTGTTCCATTGCTTGCAGGAGGTCACGCAGGCGTGGCAGCCGACGCAGACGTTGAGGTCGATCACCAGGGCCAATTGCTTCGCGAGCGTCTCGCCTTGCGCCGCGCGTTGGGTATTGCTCCCTCCCCCTCTGGGGGAGGGTTGGGGTGGGGGCGCGGCGGCCGTCATGGCAGCGCGGCTTCCAGTTCCACCGCCGCTGCCCTCACCCCCGCCCTCTCCCAGAGGGAGAGGGGGCAAGCCCATCAAATCCTTTAGCCACTGAATCATTTCCTGCGCCCCGCAAAGTAGGTCAGCACGCTCGCCGCCTTGCCCAACACGCCCGGCGCGGCCGGCACGGTGGCGATCTGCGGGAAAGTCTCTTCCGGCTCCCCGGGCGCGGCCGGCCGGATGCGCACGCGCACGTCGTACCAGCCGGCCTGGCCGGTGATCGGATCCGAATTGCTGATGCGCCCGCCGTCGAAGGGCAGCTCTTCCGAGATCAGGTGATTGAGCAGGAAGCCCTTGCGCGCCTCGTCGGCCCCGGGCGCGAGCTGCCAGGCGCCGTCGGCCTTGCCGATGGCGTTCCAGGTCCACACCGTGCCGGGTTCGACCGCCTCGCTGTAGCGCAGCATGCAGCGCACCTTGCCCCACTGGCTCTCGACCCAGCACCAGCCGCCGTCGGCGATGCCGGCGGCCTGCGCAGTGAGCGGGTTCACGTGCAGGTAGTTGTGGCTGTGGATCTGGCGCAGCCAGGCGTTCTGCGAATCCCACGAGTGGTACATCGCCATCGGCCGCTGCGTGATCGCGTTGAGCGGGTAGGCCTCGAGGTCGGTCGCGGCCTCCTCGAGCGGCGGGTACCAGAAGGGCAGCGGATCGAAGTAGGTCTCGATGCGCTCGCGCAGCGCATGGGGCGGCTGGCGGCCGGCGCTCTTGCCCTGGGCCGCCAGGCGGAAGCTCTGCAGCGTGTCGGAATAGAGGGCGAGCTGGACCACGTCGTTCTTCTGGCGCCAGCCCTTGTCCTTGGCGAAGTCCAGGTACTCGCGGTTCCAGTTGCGCATGTAGTGCGTGGTCTCCGGCATGTGGTACTGGAACACGCAGTTGTTCTTTGCGTAGGCCTCCCACTGCTTCGGATTGGGCTCGCCGCGCAAGTGATCGGTGCCGTCCTTGCCGCGCCAGCCCATCAGGAAGCCGATGCCCGGCTGCGGCTGGAAATTGACGATGAAGTCGGGATAGTCGGCAAACTTGCGCTCGCCCTCGGGCGTGGTGAAGGCCGGAAACTTCATGCGCGAGGCCAGCTCGATCAGCACCTCCTGGAAGGGCTTGCACTGGCCGGTCGGCGGCACGACCGGAACGCGCACCGAATCCACCGGCCCGTCGAATTCCGAGATCGGCCGGTCGAGCATGCTCATCACGTCGTGGCGCTCGAGGTACGTGGTGTCGGGCAGCACCAGGTCGGCAAAGGCCACGGTCTCGCTCTGGAAGGCATCGCAGACCGCGAGGAAGGGGATCATGTATTCGCCCTTCTCGTCCTTGCGGTTGAGCATCTCGCGCACCGCCATCGTGTTCATGCTCGAGTTCCAGGCCATGTTGGCCATGAAGATGAGCAAGGTGTCGATGCGGTAGGGGTCGCCCTTCACCGCATTGGTGATCACGTTGTGCATGAGCCCGTGCGCCGACAGCGGATGCTCCCACGAGAAGGCGTGGTCGATGCGGATCGGCGAGCCGTCGGGGTTGATCGCCAGCTCTTCCGGATTGGCCGGAAAGCCCAGCGGCGCCGCGTTGAGCGGCGTGTTGGGCTGGATCATTTCGGGCGCATTGAAGGCCCGGTAGTTCGGCACGATGTGGCGCGGGTACGGCGCCTTGTGCCGGAAGCCGCCCGGCGCGTCGATGGTGCCCAGCACGCTCATCAGCACGGCGAGCGCACGCACGGTCTGGAAGCCGTTGGAATGGGCGGCCAGCCCGCGCATGGCGTGGAAGGCCACCGGCCGCGCCTGCGTCGTCGGATGCTTCTTGCCCCAGGCGTCGGTCCACGGAATGGGCAGCTCGAAGGCCTGCTGCAGCGCCGTTTCGCCCATCTCGCGCGCGAGCTTGCGGATGCGCTCGGCGTCGATGCCGGTGATGGCCTGCGCCCACTCGGGCGTGCAGCTCGCGACGCGCTCGCGCAGCAGCTGGAACGAGGGCGCCACGCGCGTGCCGTCGGCCAGCGTGTAGTGGCCTTCGAGCGCCGGGTCGCAGCCGTCGGCAATGCCTTCGGGGTACGCTGGCTTGACGCTGCCGGAGCTCTTGTCCCACACCAGTTTGTTGTGCGGATTGCGGCCGTCGCCCGGCACGCCGCGCTCGGGATCGAAGGCGAACAGGCCCTGCCGGTCGCAGTCGTCCAGCACCACCAGCTGCGGCGCATTGGTGAAGCGCTTGAGGAAGGCATGGTCCACCAGCTCGTTGCCGATCAGCTCGTGCAGCAGCGCCATGAAGAGCGCGCCGTCGGTGCCCGGCTTGATCGGGATCCATTCGTCGGCGATGGCCGAGTAGCCGGTGCGCACCGGGTTGATGGAGATGAAGCGCCCGCCCGCGCGCTTGAACTTGCCGAGCGCGATCTTCATCGGGTTGCTGTGATGATCCTCGGCGGTGCCGATCATCACGAACAGCTTGGCGCGGTCGAGGTCGGGCCCGCCGAACTCCCAGAAGCTGCCCCCAACCGTGTAGATCATTCCGGCGGCCATGTTGACCGAGCAGAAGCCACCGTGCGCCGCGTAGTTGGGCGTGCCGAACTGGCGCGCGAACAGGCCGGTGAGCGCCTGCATCTGGTCGCGGCCGGTGAAGAGCGCGAACTTCTTCGGGTCGGTCGAGCGGATCTTTTGCAAGCGCTCGGTGAGGATGTCGAAGGCGCGCTCCCAGCTGATCGGCTCGAACTCGCCGGCCCCACGCTCGCTGCCGGCCTTGCGCAAGAGCGGTTGCGTGAGCCGCGCCGGCGAGATCTGCTTCATGATCCCCGACGAGCCCTTGGCGCAGATCACGCCCTGGTTCAGCGGATGGTCCGGGTTGCCGTCGATGTAGCGCACTTCGCCGTCGCGCAGATGCACTCGGATGCCGCAGCGGCAGGCGCACATGTAGCAGGTGGTGGTCTTGACCTCGCACTCGGCCGTCGGCGTCGGCGAGGCCAGCGGGTCGTGGAGCGGCTCGCGCGAAAGGAAGTTGAACAAAGGCTTGTCTCCTTGTCGTGGGACGCCGTGGGGATCGTTTGCGGCCATGATAGGCAGTTGCCGTTGAACAAAAAAGCAGGTAATTTAGGTAACCATGACCCGGAAAACCGATCAGCGACTTCGCCTCACGCTGCGCCAGCTCGAGGTTTTCGCGGCCACGGCGCGCGAAGGCTCGACGCGCGCAGCCGCCGGCCGGGTCGCCCGCTCACAGTCGGCGGCCAGCGCCTCGCTGGCCGATCTCGAAGCGGCGCTCGGCACCCAGCTCTTCGACCGCATCGGCCGGCGGCTGGTGCTGAACGAGGACGGCCGGTCGCTGCTCGCGAAGTCGGTGTCCCTGGTCGAGCAGGCGGCGGAACTGCAGGCGATGTTCTTCGCCGAGCACCGTGCGCCGCTGCGCATTGCCGCCAGCTTCACGATCGGCGAATACCTGATGCCGGACATCGTCCTGCGATGGAAGCAGGACAGCCCCCAGGCCCGCGCGAGGCTGATCATCGGCAACACCGCCGACGTCATCTCCGCCGTGGTCGGCTTCGACGCCGACGTCGGCTTCATCGAGGGACGCCAGACGCATCCCGACCTCGCGGTGCGGCAATGGCTCACCGACGAGATGGTGCTCGTCGCGGCGCCTGCGCACCCGCTGGCCGGGCGTCCGGTCGGCGTGCGCGAGCTCGCCGGCGCCGGCTGGGTGCTGCGGGAGGAAGGCTCCGGCACCCGCGAAGCCACCGACCGCTGGCTCATCAAGCGGCTCGGGCCGCTCGACATCGAACTCGAACTCGGCAGCAGCCATGCCATCAAGCGCGTGCTCGCTTCCGGCGTGGGCATCGGCTGCATGTCGCGCTACGCGGTGTCGGATGCGCTGGAGGAAGGATCGCTGGTCGAACTGCAGACCAGGCTGCCGAGGGAGTTCCGCGCGCTGTCGATCGTGTCGCACCGCGAGCGGCGGCCGGGGCATGCCATGCAGGAGTTCGTCGAATACTGCCGCAAGTTCGCCGCCGAGCGCCCGGGCCGCCCGCTCAGCCGGCCTCGACAGCGAGTACACGTGCTCGGTGAAACCCTTTGAAGCTCAAAGTTAATGGCCTTGTTCGAGCTTGGCGAGGGGCAGCTTTGCGCGCCATTGCGGACATCCGGCCATTCCCGAAGATGCTATGTAGTCTCCTGTTTCGAGCGAGACTGCACACGGACCCTGAACCGGGGTAGTGTTGCTGGCGCGGAGTCTTGCCGCAAGCAGCGTGGCCGCTTTGTCCTTTGGTGCGTCCAACTGCCCGGTATGTAGATTGGCTCCGGTCGCGGACTGCTGCGCATCTTGGTGAGCTTGGCTTCCCGTTGGAAAGATTTGTCATGCCCTGAACGCGACCGGGCTTGCGACGAGACATCGCGATCTTGGTGACTCGATAGGGGAGCAT
>NZ_JAGGNU010000068.1 GCF_018614915.1 Variovorax paradoxus
ACTCTAATCGAACAGTATTGGGTCCTGGCCGACTGTAGCCGGTCAGGGGGTCGTGCGGAGCGGGCTCGCCCAGGCTCAAACGCAAGGCGCGCTGGCCCATCATCTGGCCTAGACCTCCGTCTCCTCATAGCTTGGCGTCCCGATGCGCGGGCCGGACGAGCAGCGGCCAGCGACCTCCTCCACTGGAACACCGCGACTCACGCGAGTCGAATCCCCGCCACGAGGTTGAGGGTCCGCGGTCCGATGGTCGGTTCCATCCACGACCACGGCCCGCGGCCACTAGTGCGGGCCACCGACCGCCTGTCAGGCGCGACCGCCAGGAGCAAGAACCGCCGACAAAGGGCTCCGGGGCTCCGGGCCTGCTTCTGTCGATAGTCACCGCCCGACCACAGGACCCATACCGATCAACCACTTACGCGCAGCTGCGCCAAGCCACCTTGAATTCGCTGAGCAACATAGTTTGAATTATTCATTCAGCTTTGCACTTCAGTTTGAATTTTCCGGTGTCAGCGAGCGGCAGGTCTGCGTGCCACTGCTGACTTTCGGACCCGATGGTTGCGCGAGAGCTATTCGCAACAAGCTTGCCCGCCTTGCATTGGCGGACATTTCACGGATCCGAACGAGCAGAACACGCAACAGTGCCCCCGGCTGGCGCGGAGGACGGACTTGCACCCTTCGCACTCGTAGAAGAACAAACAGGCGTTTGTTGGCATGGTCTCTTGCTTGGCATGCCCGCAGTATGGGCATGTCAGCAGCGAGACAAGCTGCGCGGGTCCCATTGATTCCTGCGTCGTCACGTCGACCACAATGGCGTCAAGCGGCCAGCGCCGGTATCCAGAAGAACTGGGCGTTGAGCATGTAAAGGCCCATCAGAACCAACGTGATACCCCCAACAATTTCGAAGGCGCGCCCGTAGCGCGCAACAGGCCGGAGCTTTTCCAGCCAGCCCATGGCACTGGCACCGAGGGCAATAGGCACCGCGCGCCCGAGGGCGAAGGCCAGCAGCAGTAACGCGCCCCATGCCGGCGAACCGATGCCGGCGGCGACGCCCAGTAGAACAATCAGCGCCGGCGTGCACGACGGGCAGATCGCGACGGCGAAGGGAACGCCCAGCAAAAAGGCCCCCCAGAAGCCGGTCGCACGTTTGGCGCGCAACGAGAAGCCCTTGAACGGCATGCGGATCCAGCCTGGCCACAGCAGGCCCATCAGAATGAGCCAGGGCCCGAGCAGCAGTCCCCAGTAGCGGCCCCAGCAGGGCCTGCACGCCACTACCGCCGGCACCCGCCGCTGCGCCAACGACAACCTGCGTGAGGATCATCCCGGCGATGAACATGGCGCCGAACATCAGCGCCTGGCGTGGCGCACGCGCCTTCGTCACATACGCCAGGGAGACCGGAATGGCCGCCAAGGCGACTGGATTGAAGCTGAAGAAAAATCCGGTCAAGAAGCTGACCACCAGCGCCGCCACGCCAGCCTGCTGCACGGCCTGCTGGAAGGTTTCGATGTCCATATCAGCCCGCGGGGTGGCTGCGTCGCTCACGCATGGCTGCAGCGAGCGCGTCAGGCGTGGGAAGCGAAGCGAACACCAGGACGCCGTCGATCGCCACCGCTGGCAGCCTGAGCACCCCCCAGCTCGACGGCGTAGTCGATGTTCGAGAGGATGTCGGTCTCCTTCCATTCCAGCGCCGGCTCAGCTCGCAGTGCAGCGGCACGCAGGCCCTCCAGTTCGCGCAGGCACTTCGCGCAGCCGGTTGCGTGAAGCACTTCAACCTTCATCGACGACTTCCCTGCTTGCTTGCGGACAGGGCGGCAAGGATCGTGCAGTCCTCGGCCGGCCGCGCGCCATTGCTGCATTCGGCGATGAGATGGTCCAAGGCCTTTGACATCTCCTTCATCGCCTTGATGCGCGCTTCCAGCTCGAGCTTCTTCTCGATCACCTTGGCGCGCACGTCAGCGCAGCACGAAGACGGTTTGTCGCGCAGCTGCAGCAGGCCCTGGATTTCAGACAGCGTAAAGCTGCAGCGCTGTGCCTGCTTGATGAACCGCAGCCGCTGCACCGCCTCGGGACCGTATAGCCGGTAGCCGCTTTCGGTTTTCGACGGTACCTTCATCAGGCCTTCACGCTCGTAGAAGCGAACGGCATTGGCGGACACCTCCGCCAAGACGGCGAGTTTGCCCACGGTCAAGGTCCCGGGCTCAGGAGATGAAGCAGTACCCATCATGGAAGGATAAACCTTCGCTTTAAGGCGAAGGTCAAGCAATCGACGACCTTGACCTTCCAATGGGGCGAAGGTCTAACCTAGGCAGCGAAAAGGACCATCGCGGAGGTGCTTATGGAGAAATTCGCCGCTACCCCAGCTTGGGAGAGGAGGTGTTGTTGCTATTCCTGCGCGCGATCGCCGAACGGCGGTGGGAAGTTTCCGAACCGCTGATGCTTGCACTGGAGCAGTTGGCAACGACTGACCCGGCGGCCGAGAATTGGGTCGCGCAAGCATACTTGTGCATCAGCCGGGCTGAGCAGGAATCATCGGCATGAAAGCCATGAGCGGCCCGGCCGGCCAGCCTTCGAGAGGCAACGATTCCTTGCACATTTCTGTAGACCGGCGCTTCGCGCTACGCGTTGAAAAGGCCAATCGGGCATCTTGCCCTGCACCAGGAACCTCATGACACACCGCGGCCGGCGTGGCGGCGGTCTGCGCCTTGTTCATGGGCACCGCGGCCCATGCTCGCATGGATTGGTCCATCAACGTGGGAGTGCCGGGCGTCGTGGTCAGCGAACCCGCACCGGTGTACTACCCGCCGGCACCCGTCTATGTGCCGGCCCCACCGGTTGACTACCGGCCGCCTGCTCCCGTCTACTACCGCCCGCCGCCGGTGTACTACCGACCTGCTCCCGTCTACTATGGCCCCCCGCCCCCGTCTATCACGGGCCGCGGTATCGCTACCGACGCGAGGATTGGGACGACGACCGGGACTGAAGCCGGCATATGCTTTCCCCTACTCGGACACGACCGGCAGCCCAGGTCGACCCGTAGGCAAAGCCATCTGGCCGCGGCTGACTTGGTCGCGCCCCCGTTACTGATCAATTCCGCTTGCGGCCGGTCAGCATCGCGCCGGGAAGATTCTCGCGCCACCGCCAGCTCATCGCGCCGACGCCGAACAGATGCAGGGCCACCGCGGCGAGCAAGCTATTGGCCAGCCACGCATGGATGTCCTGCAGGCGCTCGTCACCCCAGAATGCGTCAAGGCGGCTCATCCATCCCGAGAGCGCGAGCAGCAGCACGAGCGACCAGAGCAGCCACACCATCCACAGGCCGAGCGGGTCGTGGTCGATGCAGCGTGGCGCACGGGCGCGAAGAAAAGCGAGCGTGGTGGACACGGACGGCTTGAGGGACGCGAAGCTGCTATGTCCTCTCGCCAGCGTAGCAGCCCACAGCAGCCGCGCGACGACCAAGCCAGCCGCCACGTAGCCCGCAGTGCGATGCACCTGGCCGCCATCGTCCTGAATCCAACAGAAGAGGACGAGGCCCGCCAGCAACCAGTGCAGAAGACGCACAGCCACATCCCACACGGGGACGCCGCCTCCGGGTGCCGGCGCCCTGCCGCTGGGGATCGACATGGGCTTACTTTTCGATTTCGCTCTTTACGGGTTCGAGCGTCTTCGCGTCGAAATAGATCTCGACCTTCTTGCCGGCCTTGTTCCTGCCGTAGATCTCATAGCAGTTGCCGTCCACCTTGAACTTGGAGATGGTGTAACCCTGCGCTTCGATCTTGGCCTTGGCCTCGGCTTCCTTCATCCATTCGGCCTTGGGGTAGGCCTTGCAGTTTGCCTTGGCGAACGCAGGCATGGGCGAGACCGCGCAGAGGCCGAGTGCGACGGCGAACGTGATTTGCTTCATTTGACTTTTCCTGGCCATGCAAGGGATCAAAAGCTTAGCATCGTTGCGCGAAAAGCAGTTCATCCGCATCCGTGCCACTACGTGATTCGAAGTCATGCTGAACTCGTTCGATGCGCAAATGATCTAGAGTCAACCCCGGCGACGCTCGCCGCCAAGACAAAAGACGCAGTGAAGAGAAATTAAGCTATCTTTTTGCGCTGCATGATCCAGCGCGTCTCGCCTTGCATTTTTGATCGCATGGTGGCCTCCGCGTGATGCTCTCCTCGAGCGGACTGCTCAACGCGCGACGCGCGTCATGCGGCGACTTCGGCACGGTTGACGTGTTACCGATGGTTGAGTCTCCGCAGCGAGAAGGGAGGGCCTTGTGATGCATCCCGCCGATCTCCGACATGCCGGGTTGAAGGCGACGCTGCCGCGCATGAAGATACTGGACTTGTTCGTGGCTCGCGCCGGGCAGCACCTCTCGGCCGAGGACGTCTACCGATTGCTGATCGAGTCGCCGAGCGACATCGGGATGGGGACGATCTATCGCGTGCTATCCCAGCTCGAGCACGCGGGACTGCTCAAGCGCAGCAACTTCCAGACGGGCAAGTCGGTCTACGAACTTGACGACGGGCGCCGCCACGCACACTTGCTTTGCCTCGACTGCGGACGCATCGAGGAGTTTCACGACGAAGCCTTGGAACATCGGCAGACGGCGATCGCGGCCGAACGCGGCTACCGAATTCAGGATCACTCGCTGGCGCTTTACGGGTCCTGCACCAAGCCCTCCTGCGAGCACCGGTCCAAGTGAACAGGTCGCGCGTCTACCTAGCCACTGGCTGTGACTTTGCAACGAAATTCGCCATAGCCAGTGCACTCCCGTCACAGGTCGACGTCAAACCTTACGATCCGCCAAAAGGGCTGATCAACCCTTCCGGGCTGTACCCTCGGCCACGCGGGGTCGTCACCCGCGCCGCAGGCTCTCAGTCGTCCTGATCCGTCCCAATCCCTGCGGTAGTGACGGCGGTGGCCGTAGCCGTAGGCCGGCCCGCAAAAGACCGCGCCGGTGGTCCGTAGTAGACCGGAGCCGGACGGTAGTACACCGGCGGCGGCGGACGGTAGTGCACGCGAGGTGCCGGTTGATAGTAGACCGGTGGCGGAGAGGGTGTAGACAGGCGCCGGCGCGTAGTACACCGGCGGATTGACGACCACACCTGGGGTGCCGATGCCGATGGACCAACTCATCGGCGTTGGCGGAAGCGGTGGTGAAGAGGGCCCCGACTGCCACGGCGCCAGGGGCAGCCCATTTGAAGAAAGTAGAACGAGCAACGCTCATCATGGTCTCCTAAAGGGCGAATTCGCCCGTCGAGTACCCAACGCTCGTCGATCACTTCCATCGCGCCGCGTAGTAGCCGCAGAACGCCGTGATGTAGCGGGTGCATGGTCTTCTTTGCGGACGTGCGCCAGTTCCTCGGCGTGTAGCAACAAAATGCGAACGAGTTGCATTTAACTCTTTAGAATTCGATCCGCCGCGCCAAGCGGCCGTCATTTGTGGTGCCAGCGAACCCGCCCCGGCGGTGCTTCGTCTGCGCACACCAAACGCCCCACCCAGAAAGCTTCAAGGCAGGGCATGCCGCCGTTCGCGCTTCGCCGCGATCGCCGTGGCATGCGCGGCTGCGTCAGCGCACGTCTCCATCGTATCGACAACGCCCAACATGAAGTCTTCTGCGACAACGCCGTACCCCGTGTGGCCCCTTTCCCTCCTAGCCAGCGCTGTGCTCGCTTCGCTGCCCTGCTCCGCCGTGGCACAGAACGCGCCGGCCGCGGGCAGTTCGACACTGCAGGAGGTGACGGTCAGCGCGGAGCCAGACAAGGGCTACGCGCCGGCCGCCGCGAGCACCGCCACCAAGAGCAGCGCGCCGCTGCGCGACATCCCGCAGGCCATCAACGTGCTGCCCGAACAACTGCTGCGCGACCAGGGCGCCACCTCCATGCAGGACGCGCTGCGCAATGCGCCCGGCGTGAGCTTCAACCACGGCGACGGGCAGCGCGACCAGGTGGTGATCCGCGGCTTCAGCGCGATCTCCGACTGGTTCGTCGACGGCGTGCGCGACGACGGGCTGTACTTCCGCGACCTTTCGGACACCGAGCGCATCGAGGTGCTCAAGGGCCCGGCTGCCGTGCTTTATGGCCGCGGCTCCTCGGGCGGGCTGATCAATCGCGTGACCAAGAAGCCGGTGTTCGGCGCGCAGTTCGGCGAAGTCTCGCTGGGCGTGGGCAGCAACAGCTACAAGCGCGCCACCGCCGACTTGAACACGCCGATCGGCGAGGCAATGGCATTTCGTCTCAACGTTGCGCGCGAGAAGTCCGACAGCTACCGTGACCAGCAGTTCACCGATCGCTACAGCATCGCACCCTCGCTCGCGATCAAGTTCAGCCCGCAGACCGATCTGCTGCTGCAATACACGAACCTGCGCGACCAGCGCCTGACCGACTTCGGCGTCCCGGCACTCAACGGCAGACCCGTGGACGTGCCGATCGGCACCTACTACGGCTCGGCGCATGCGCGGCGCGATGACACCGTGACCAGCAGGGTCCAGACTTTCACCGCGACCTTGAACCACCGCTTCAGCGACACGCTGAGCCTGCGCAATACCACGCGCTACTCCAGCTACCACCTGGACCGCTTCAACACGCTGTCCAGCGGCACCACCGACCCCGTTCGCCTCACGGTGGGCCGAACCCGCGGCTTCGTCGATCGCGACGAAAACGGCTGGTTCAACCAGACCGACCTGACATATCGCAATCAGCTCGGAGGCTTCCAGCAAGAGTGGCTGATCGGCACCGAGTTCGGCCTGCAGCGCAAACGCCTCTACTCGGTGTCGTCGGCCGTCGGCTACCAGCGCGTGAACATCTTCAACCCGGTGGCGGACCCCCTGCCGATCCCGGCCGCGAGCTACCTCGCGGACAGCGCGATCCCGAGCAACAGCGAGTTCAAGACCGCCGCGCTCTACGTGCAGGACCAGATCACGCTGGCGCCGCAGTGAAAGGCGCTCGTGGGCGCGCGCTACGACGTCTTCAAGCAGGACACCGGCTTCGAGCGCAAGCTCTCGGCGCTGGAGCGCACCGACCGCAAGTTCAGCCCGCGCGCGGGCCTGGTGTGGCAGCCGGATTCGGTGCAGTCCTACTACCTCTCGTACAGCCGCTCCTTCCAGCCCTCGGGCGAGAACTTCGCGCTGTCCACGAGCAACATCGACAACGAGCCGGAGATCACGGTCAACAAGGAGGTCGGTGCCAAGTTCGATCTGCTGGATGGCGCACTGAATCTGACGACTGCGCTGTTCGACCTCGAGCGCACGGGCATCAAGAACACCGACCCCAACAATCCGCGCCGCCAGGTCAACGTGGGAACGCAGCGCACCCAGGGACTGGAACTCGCGCTCAACGGCCGGCTGCCGGGGCGCTGGGACGTCAGCGCCGGCTATGCCTACCTGGACGCCGTCATGGTGAAGTCGGTGGCCACCGTCAGTTCGCTGCAGTTGCCGGTGGGCGCGCCGATCCCGGTACAGGGCAAGACCGCTGCGCTCACGCCGCGCCACTCGGCATTCGTCTGGGCGATGAAGGACCTGGGCCATGGCTTCAGCGCCGGCGGCGGCCTGAACTACGTGGGCGTGCGCTATGCGTCGCTGAGCAACCTCGTGACGCTGCCGTCCTACCTCACTGCCGATCTGGCGGGCAGCTACAAAACCGATCGCTACGAGCTCTCGCTGAACCTGAAGAACATCACCAACCGCAAGTACTACGTCTCGGCGCACGGGACCGTGGACAACCTGATCCTGCCGGGGCCAGGGCGCGAAGTGCAGATCACGCTGCGCGCGAAGTTCTGAGAGCGGCGCGGCCCAGTCCTCACTCAGTCCTCGAGCAGGAAACGCAGCATCCAAGCCGTCTGGCCGTGCACCGTGCAACGCGCGGTGAGCATGTCGGCCATCCCGGCATCGCCGAGCCAGCTGGGCAAGACGGGGGGTTGTTGGCTGCGGGCGCAGATCGCCAATCAGCTTGCGCCCAGGCTGGGCGTGTCGGTCGCCACAATCGCTGCCTCGGGCGTGAAATAGCGCCGACCGGGGCGATTGACGCTGCGCGGGCGCCACGCGGACCAACGCCGGACGACCGGCATCCCGATCAGCCCACCCGCCCTCGCGACGAGGGTGTGCCTGCGCCGGATCATGGGCGTGACACCCCTGCCAGGCTGACTTCGCAAGAGCCTCTCGCGCGTTGCCGCATCCGCATCAACGGTACTTGGCCGCCGTGATGAACTGGCCGAACGATTCGCACCAGACGATGACCGTGTTGTAGGCCGTCGGATCGGCCGATGCCGGCATCGGCACGATGAAGTTCTCAAAGGTCTTCACGTCGCCCACGCGCAGCATCTTCGCCTTCAGCCGCAGGAAGTCGGCCTTGGTCTGCACAAACTCCGGCGCGAGGTAGAGCTTGTAGTCGGGCCCGGGCGCGATGCTGCCTTGCAGCGACACCGCGCTGCGGCTCACCGCCACCGTGCCTTCACCCCAGTGCAAGGCATCGCTGTCTGTCAGGTCGCGTCTGAACCGGCCGGTGAACTGCGCTTGGGCGGCCAGTGCCGTGACCTCGGCCTGCGCGGGTGCGGGCGGCGCCGTGAGGATGGGCAAGGCATAGATGCCCGCGCCGAAGCCCAATGCGGCCACCACCGCGTGCGAAACGATGAGGAGGAGGATCTTCTTCACGATGGATGAGGACAACGCGCGCGGACGAGGCTACACCGCACCCACGTACTCGCCACGGGCCGGGTAGTCCTTCGCCAGTGCGAAGTCGATCGCCGCCAGCAGTTCGTCGAAATGCGGCCGCGCGAACGGCATGGTCTGCACGGCGCCGTAGTAGAGCGTGCCGTCCGGGCGAACGATGAAGACACCGGGCTCGGAGAACAGCGCCGGCTCCTCGATGCCGATCGACGTGACGCCGCGCGAGGTGCTGACGTACAGGCCCCAGGCGCGCGCGTTCGCCAAGCCGAGGTCGTACCCCATGCGCAGGCCGGGCGCCTTCAGCTTGTCAGCCATCGCCTGCGCGCGTTCGCGGCCGTCGCTGGACAGGGCGATGACCTTCACGCCGCGCTTTTCGAACTCGGGCTGCAGCCGGCCTAACTCCAACAGGTACTTCAGGCAGATCGGGCAATGCAGGCCGCGGTAGAACACGACCAGGGTGAAGTTCGGCGCAGCGTCCTCGACCAGCTTGAAGTTGCCATGGGCGAGCGTGGGCACGTGCAGCGTGGGTACGGGTTGGCGGGGCATCAGCATGACGGGTCTCCTTGGAATGAGCCGGAGTCTACGGGCTTGGGCGAGACTTTGGGCCGCTGTTCGTCTCGATTGATATACGATACGTCTCATGTCGGACCGTCTTTCCGCCTTACTGCAGCGCTTCGAGCTGAGCGCCCGTGTCTTTCACAGGGGTGCGCTGTGCGGCGTGAGCGGCTTCGACGCCGAGCACGGCGTGGGCCATCTGCACCTGCTGCGACACGGCACCCTCGGCGTCACCGATGTCCACGGGCAGCGCACGGTGCTCGACGAGCCGAGCGTGCTGTTCTTCGCCCGGCCAGCGGCACACCGTCTGGACGCCGATCCGGTGCAAGGCGCCGAGTTGGTGTGCGCCTCCGTCGAGTTCGGTGTCGGTGACGAGAACCCCTTGCTGCGTGCCCTGCCCGCCCGGCTGCTCGTGCCGCTGGCTGGTCTGCCCGGGCTGGACCTCACGCAACAGCTGTTGTTCGGCGAGGCCTTCCGCCAACGCTGCGGCCACGACGCCGTGGTGAACCGCCTGACCGAGGTGCTGCTGATCCAGGTGTTGCGCTATGCCATCGAGCAGCGCCTGGTCGACGGCGGCCTGATGGCGGGCCTGGCCGACCCGCGGCTGCACAAGGCGCTCAGCGCCGTGCACGCCGAGCCCGCGCGCGCCTGGACGCTGGAATCAATGGCTGCCGAGGCCGGCATGTCGCGTGCGCGTTTTGCGGCGCACTTCGCGCAGCTCGTTGGTGTGCCGCCGGGTGAATACCTCACCGGGTGGCGTCTCGGGCTGGCGCGCACCATGCTGCGCCGGGGGCTGCCGGTGAAACAGGTGGCCGTGGAAGTGGGCTACGCCAACGCCAGCACGCTGGGGCGCGTCTTCTCGCAGTGCTTGGGGCAAAGCCCGACCGCCTGGCAGCAACGCGATGGCGCGGCGCGGGCCTGACCCGCGCCGCCTTACTTGCACCGAGGACACCGCATGAACATCCAGGCCCTGGCCTTCGACACCGGCGGCACCGTGCTCGACTGGCACGCCGGGCTCGTGAATGCGTTCCATCGTGTCGGGCGCCCGCCATGGCATCACCGCAGACTGGCACGCGCCGGTCAACGATTGGCGGCGGCGCACCATGAAGGGCATCGTCGGCCAGGTGCGGCCTGACTTCCACATGGACGACGTGCATCGGCGCGTTCTCGACGACACGCTGGCCCAATTCGACCTCGACCGCTTCACCGCCGCGGACCGCCTCGAACTCTGGCGCGCCTGGCACGAACTCGACGCCTGGCCCGACTTCCCGGCCGCGCTGGCGGCGCTCAGGGCGGCGCTGCCAGTGGTGTCCTTCACCATGCTGCCGGTTTCGCTGGTAGTCGATGTCTCGCGGCGCAACGGCATCATCTGGGATGCGATCATTTCCTGCGAAATGATCGGTGTGTACAAGCCGCACGCCGAGGCCTATCGCACAGCGGCGCGCTGGATGAACCTCGAACCCGCGCAGATCCTGATGGTGGCCTGCCACAACTTCGACCTGAAAGCCGCCCACCAAGCCGGCATGCGGACGGCCTTCGTGCGCCGGCCCGAGGAGTGGGGCCCCGAGGGTCCACCCGACCCGCTGCCGAACATGGCCTACGACTTCATCATCGATGGTTTCGACGACCTGCGTCGAGCCGTGCTCGCGCCATCGCCAGATCGATGAGGTTGCAGGTCACGGCACGGTGCCCTCTCCGGAAAGCACGGCCCCGCGCGACGGTGCTCTGGCCGCGCGGACCCCGCGAGTGTTCCAACTTAGCTGCAAGAAATTCAGGGATCGGTGGAGATCGACTGTCAGAACGCTTTGTGCGGCAACGTCTTGCGAGCGTGGGTGATGTCGTGACCGCCTGAAGGCGGCCTTCATGATCACACGGTGGGTCTCGGCACCCCAATTGTTTTCGACCATCCACGCGCGTGACATTGCATCAGCGCGCAACGACGGCCTCGGCCACACCCGCCAGCACCTTGCGCAAGTTCTCGACGACCGGACATGACATAGCCCCGTGGCGCTGCGCCAAGTACGCAGGATCGTTGGAACCCAGCCAGACCTGCGCCTTCAGCGGCAAATCGATGCCGGCGGTCTGCGCGCATTCCAGCAAGGGGGTGCCCCCTTGGGGATTGTCGAAGATGAGAAGCTCAGTCGGGCGAAGCGTCTTGTGATTCGCGCGGCACACGTCGCGCACATGCGGCAGACGAGCCCGTTTGATGCAGGCATCAGCGCGAGCGCGCCGGTCATCAACCGCTCGTGCCTGCTCGAGCAGCAGCAGGGCCGCGTGGATGAGCTGCGCCATGCCAAATACGAAGGCATCCTGGCATCGAATCCAAACATTGCCATCCTGCACGGCGCAGCACGCTTCAGGGATAGGCATACGTTGACGGTTGCGCTGACGGACGGCGGCGAACAGGGGGTGCCGTTCGACCGGTGCCTGATTGCCACCGGCGCGAGCGCAGCAGTGCCGCCGATTGCCGGCCTGAAAGACACGCCGTACTGGACCTCGACCGAGGCACTGGCCAGCGACACGATCCCAAGCCGGCTGGCGGTGATTGGTTCCTCGGTGGTCGCGGTCGAACTCGCGCAAGCCTTCGCCCGCCAGGGCAGCAGGGTGACGATTCTGGCGCGCCACAGCCTGCTCTTTCACGAAGATCCGGCCATTGGAGAAGCGGTGACGGCAACGTTCCGCGCGGAAGGCATCGACGTGCTGGAACAGATGCAGGCGAGCCACGTATCCTATGCGTCGGGCGAATTCGTGCTCGCGACGAACCACGGCGAATTACGGGCCGATCAGCTGCTGGTTGCCACCGGACGGTCGCCCAACACCCGCAGCCTGAATCTGGAACAGGCGGGTGTGGAACGCGACGAGCGCGGCGCCATCGTGATTGACGCCAGCATGCGCACCAGCGCACCGGACCTCTACGCCGCCGGCGACTGCACGGACTTGCCGCAGTTCGTCTACGTCGCGGCGGCGGCCGGCACCGCGCGGCGATCAACATGACCGGCGGCGATGCGCGCCTGAATCTCGACACCATGCCCGCCGTGGTCTTCACCGATCCGCAGGTGGCCACCGTGGGCTACACCGAGGCGCAGGCACATCGTGCGGGAATCGAAACCGACAGCCGCACGCTGACGCTCGACAACGTGCCCCGCGCGCTGGTCAATTTCGACACGCGCGGATTTATCAAGCTGGTCGCCAAGGCGGGCAGTGGCAGGCTCATCGGTGTGCAGGCGGTCGCCCCGGAGGCGGGGGAAATTATTCAGACCGCCGCGCTGGCGATGCGCGCACGCATGACGGTGCAGGAACTCGCCGATCAACTGTTCCCGTACCTGACGATGGTCGAGGGACTGAAGCTCGCCGCACAAACCTTCATCAAGGATGTGGCGCAGTTGTCGTGCTGTGCCGGCTAACCGGAGGGGCCGCGATGGACCTTGCGCGCTACACGGATGAGTTCGTCGCACGCCTGACGATGGCCAACCGGTCCGAAGGCTTTGCGGATCTCTTCGTCATGTTGCTACGCGAACTCGCCAGGGGGCGTCCGGTCTCGCCTGCAACGCTCGCCCGGGTCCTCGACTGGTCTGTCGAGCGCGTGGCCGCCGCACTCCGGGAGGCGGTCAGCACAGAACGAGATGATGATGGGAACGTCGTCGGATACGGCCTGACGCTGCGCGAGACGGCACACGCCTTCGAAATCGACGGCCGGCGCCTGTACACCTGGTGCGCGTTCGACACGCTGTTCTTGCCGGCCCTGATCAATCGGACTGCCCATGTGGTCTCGCGCTGCGCGGCGACCGGCGCAGCGGTGTCGCTCACGGTTACGCCCACCGCAATAGGGGAGGTCGAACCCGCGGGCGCAACCGTGTCGCTGATCATGCCGCAGAACACAACGGACATCCGCCACGCGTTCTGTTGTCATGTGCACTTCTTCGCTTCCGCCACCGTGGCTCGGGACTGGGTTACGAAGCACCCCGGAATCGAGATCGTGACCGTCCAGGATGCCTTTGCCGTCGGTCGCGAGCGTGCCCAAGGGCTGCTGCGGAGCACCCGGCAGCGAAACGTCGGAGGCGACCATGCGTAACTCCCCTGCGCCCGAGGTCACTCATGGCTCCCGCAGGCGAGCTCACGCTTGGGGTGCGCTGGCCGCGCTCACCTGTCCGTGCCATCTTCCTGTCCCGATTACCCGGCGCGGGGTGAGCACACCGGCGCGGTATGACGCCGTCCCGCGGCCCTGCCCTGGCGCGGTCGTGTTCCCCATGCCGCCCACGCCCGGCAGCCGCGTCAGAAGATTTTGGTCAAGTCCATCCGTACCAGCGACCAACCGGCTCGCCTGCCGCCATCCTGGTCGCCTGCTTCGAAAGCCGACAGCATCTCTTGAAGCTTGGTCTCGAAAATGGCCACTTCACCCACATCGGAACTCAACTGCGGTCGGAGTAAAGACCACACCAGTCTGATCTCGGCCAGGTGGGCTTTGAACTCCCACCGACTCCAAGAGGGGTACTCGGGACCAAGAGATAGCGCGAGCGAGATCTCGCTCACTAAATTTCCGAGGCGCTGCTGAACCGAACCCATGCTGAATTTTGCCAGCTGGCGCTGACGACGACGTGGACACCGTCAGTTCATATGACGACGTGGACATGAGAACGGTTGCCGGGTGGCTGCGGAGCGATCGGCGGAGAAGATGTTCAACTGGACGTGCCAAGCAGCAAAGGTCAGTCCGCTCATGGTCGAATCGGATAGCCGGCTCGGAACTGGCGGGCCCACCTGCAAGGGGCCGAGGCAAGCGCCAGGCGTGACCGGGGCGGGACGAGCAGCAGCAGCCGTCGATCGAGCAGGCGGCCGCGTGCGGCACGCCATTGAAACTTGCGCGCGGCCCCGATGTGCTGAGCGCTCGGTGCGGCCTAGAAGGCCTGTAAGCCTGCGCGGCCCGAATGAGGCCGCCGAGGATCGGGCGGGACTAGGTCGCTCGCGTTGGTAATGTTTCCTGGGTTGCACCGGGCTCGACGAGGCACAGGGGCACTCTGATGGAGGTTGCTCGGGGCCGCTGTTGCCGATTCGGCATTCACCGCGGGTCCCGCGTGTGGGAAGGGGAGGTGAAGTATTCGGGCGCCGCGCAAAGCTGATTGACGGACAGGCAATTCAGTTCTCCCGCAGCCCCTGCTGCCTGACTCCCGGCCTTCGTTTCAACGAAGCAAGTCGTCGCTGTCGCTAAACCGTTGCGGTGACCACGAACCCTCGTTCAGCGCGGCAGGGACCCCGCAGTCCCTTGATCTTCGGCGCCAAGGATGCCAGCCTTCATTTTTCGGCATCTCTGCCGATATGGATATGGGGCCTCGCACAACGCTCCAAAACCCATGTTGTGTCGGCAATCCCTATGTACAGAAGCATGTTCCAAATGGCCGCGGCCTGCCTGAGCTTGTCCAGAGTCGCAGCGGTGACCGCCTTGTGCACGTCGCCTCAACTACCATCGCTCAGCGCGGAGCCCCTGCCTGGTGCGAGCAGAGCGACAAGCCATCTGATGGTGACGTTGATGGTTCCCCCCGTGTTCAATGTTCTGGAGGTCACACCTGTGAAGGACGGATACGAGTATCGCGTGTGGACCAACACCAAATCGGTGGTCATCCGCGGTCGCGAGTATCGGTTCAGCAAGGTCGGGGAGACAACGTTGAAGGTCGACGGCGGCGTCAATGACATGGACAAGCAACTCGACCGCGACAGGAGTCAGGGGTTCGCATGGCGAAGCACCGTTGGAGCCAGCACCGCCACGGACACTGGCGTAGGCCGCGTCCCATCGCATCCCGATGATCATGGTCGCCTGCCAACTTTTCAGAACGTGCCTATGGGCAACCAGATCGACATACACACGGTGACGATGACCTACTAGCGAACGGCCGACACAGAGTTGTTGTGCTCCGGGACTTCCATGGGTTGGACAACCATAGCGGTGTCTGACAACCGACAGGCGTGCTTTGGCGTCGGTGCGATACAGCAACTTCTCGGGCGCAGCTCAGTAGGTCACGATGACCGTCACGATGTCGCGGTAGCTGTCCGGCCTCACGTTGGCACTGACGCCAAGAACCCGGCCATAGACGGTCAAAGCCTGGGCGTGGCCGCTGCCGGTGCCCGCGACGGTGTTGGTACCTATGACGTTGCCCCAGATGCTCGAGCGGCCAGCATCGCGGTAGAGCTGGTAGGGCACTGTGTCGGAGTTCCCCGGCACGCCGCCCGTCGGGGCCATGACGCCGGAACCGTTCGTCGCGCCATTGGACGGCGCCAGCCCGACCGTGTAGGCCGTCGGCGTCGTGCAGGTCAAGCTGAGCGTGCTCGTGCGATCGACGTTGGCCGCGCCCGGGAGGCCATCGACGCTGCCGAAGTTCAGGGTCTCGGCTGTGATCTGGCAGCTCTTGGCGACGGTCGCGCTGACCACGAATGGGAACGTGCCCGGCAGTATGGTGTTGCAGGTCGTCGGCGCGGAGAACGTGCTCGTCGAGAGCGTGATCGAGGTGTGATCTCCAGCGAAGTTGTCCTGGTACGCGCCGGGAGGTACCGTGCTCTGGAGGGCCATCAGCTCTCCGCGCATGGTGGCGCTTCCCGACACGCGTCCCAGGCCACCGAAAGGCGTCCAGGGAGGAATGCTCAGCGCCACGGTGAAAGGATTCGGCGCCGCCGCGTTGCCGTTCGAGCCCCAGACCGCGCCGCTCGTCGACTGGTAGAGCTGGAACTTCAAGGTGTTTCCGGCGGTGTTCTTCATGACGCGCGGATTGAAGTTTCCCAGGCCTTCATTGCCGTCGCCGATGTTGAAGCAGACCCTGGCCTGCTCGGTGAGGAGGCCGTCGTTGGTGCAGGTGTAGTTGAAGTTGGCGTTGGCGGGCGATGGCGTGCCGCCGGCAACCAGGTCGACCGTGCCGAAAGCCACGCCGGTCATCGTCGCGGTGCAGTTGACGGCCGCCTGTGCACTGCCCGCCGGCAGCCACCACAGCAGCCCACACATCGAGGGCAGGCACAGGGCCTGCAAGGTGCGGGTCAGAAGGCTCATGGCGTACCGGCTCCCCGGGCGCAGCGCAACGGCCCGATCTGCGGAATGCCGGCGCCGTCCTTGCGGTAATCGAAGCTGGCCCGGCAATGACCATTGGGCATCTGCACGTCGAGCGTGTTCCGCGGCACGAGAGCCTCGAGGTACACCGCGCCGTCGAAGCCGACCAGCGCGGGCTCGCCGGCGCGGCCGTTGGCGTGCACCCGGCTGCCCAGCGGCAGTGGCTGGCCCGCCTCGTCCACCAGGATCAGCGCGGCCGCGCTGATCGGCGTGATGCCGAAGCGCACCAGCGTGCCGGCGCGGTCGCTCGGCGTGGCGAGGGTTTTCACGCGGTCGATCCTCACGTCGGCGGGCAATTGCATGGGATCGATCGACAGCTGGTTGTTCTGGTAGGCGCTGAGCGGCGCCACGAGCAGCATGCCATTGCCGTCCGTGGTGCCGATAGATCGGTTCTCCAGCTTCACCGGCACACCGGCGATGCCGTCCGTGGAAACCACGGCGAAGGCATCGTCGATGCGGCGGGCCGCAAACGGCTGACCACCCATGAACACGACCGAACCCCCGGCGCCGGCGTAGGCGAAGCGGCTGTCGCCGAGCACGCTGATGCCAGCCATGGCACGGCCGTAGCGGCCCAGGTAGTCGATCTCGGCCTGTCCGCCGCTCTGGCTGCCGCCGTGGCGCACGCCGGCGCGCCAGCCGATGCCGCCCTCGCTTGGGGTCGAGCTTTGCACATCGGCGGTGTAGACGGTGCGGTCGCGATCGCGCTGGGCGCCGGTCGTGGCCGTGACCGTGACCTGGCCGTCGAGCGACCAGGTGAAGCCGACGAAGAGACTGCGTTCCCGACGCTCGTCAAGGTTCTGGTTGAGGCTCACGTTCAGCGAGGCACTGCGTCCCACCGACTTGAACCAGTACACGCTCGCCAGGCGCGTCGCCTGTTGCACGGGATAGCGCAGGTACAGATAGCTGAGGCCGAAGCTGCCTAAATTGTCGGTGGTGTAGCCGATCGAGGCCCGGCCAGAGCCACGTGGCGGCGCACCGCCGTACAGAGACGCGACATCGCGGTACTCGCCGCGCGTGCGTGTGCCTTCGACCGCGAAGTTGAAATGGTTGTCACGCCAGCTGTAGCCCAGGTTCAGCAGCGAGCCCACTTGACCTTGGTACCCGCTGTGCGCCACGGCGCCCGACAGTACGCCACTTTGCCCGAGCAGCCATGCGCCGCCGACGCCACCCTTGATCAGTCCGCGCGCGGCCTCGCTGTGCGCCTCCAGCGTGAAGCTGTTGCTCACGCCGTAGCGCCAGGTGCCCGTGGCCGCGGGATCGCTGCCGTAGTCGAAGGAGCGCAGGCCATAGGCCTGGCGCACCACGCCGAGGTCGATGGACCAGTCGGACAGGCCCTCCTGCAGCAGCCGCTGCGTGTCGTACAGGGAAAAGTCGAGGGTCGTGGCCCGGCCGAAGGCATCCGTGAGGACCACTTGGGCGTTGCCGGCGCCGTTGATGCTCGGAACGGTGTTGAGCTGAAATGGCCCGGCCGGCACCCGGCCCGTGTACTGGCGCATGCCGTTGATGTAGAGCTCCACCTGCGAGGGCAGCGCAGCTGCCCCCAGGAAGGAGGGCATTGGCGTGGTGGTGCGATAGGGCTGCAGCGCGAAGTTGCGCGAGAGCTGGATGCCGCCGATTCGGGTGGAGCGCGACCATGACAGCGCGGCCGTGGTGGTGTCGCCCACGCGAAGGGTCAGCATGTCTTCAGGAAAGGACGTGCTCCAGGTGGTGTCGAGCCGGACCGAGTCATGCCTCCAGCCCTCGTCATCGAAACGGCTTGCGCGCGTCATCAGCGTGTTGCTGAGCACCGAGTTGCCGCTGAACGCGCGCAGCTCGGTGAGTGCGTTGAGGCTTGAAGTGCTGTTTCGGCCCTGCGTGCCATAGAAATCGTAGTTGAGCAGCACGCCGGGTGAAGCGCTGGCCTTCGGTGCGATCACCGTCGAAGTGTTGACCACGGTCTTCGACAGGCGCAGCACGGCGGCGGGCGCATTGATCGCGACGCGTTGGCTTGCAGCGTCGTACTTGACTTGCACTCCGGGGAGGCTGCGCAGTCGGACGGGATCGGCTGCGCCTGGCGGCAACACGAAGCCCAGTTGCCGCAGTGTGGTTGCGCTGGCCCACAGCTCGCCGCCGCGCAGACCGAAATGCACCAGGCCTTGCGGGTTGCCGCTGAGGCTGAGGTCCAGATAGAGATCGCTGCCGCCGGGCCCGGCAAGGTCGCCGTCCGCGGACGCATTGCCGGCCGGCGTGACCGGTGAGCTCGTGACGGTTGCAGCAGTCTCCGCCCGTGCGGCGATGGACATCACGCCGAAGAGAAGCAGCAGTGGCAGCAGGCGCTCAGCGGGCGCGTTCGAGCGGTGGAATTTTTTCCTGCGTCGCGTTGCCATTGATCATCGTTTCCAAGACGCCCCCGAGAGCAAAAGCCTCTGCAGACGACTTCAATGGCCAGCGCATCTGTGCGCCCGGCAGTATGTAGCCCATCAGGCCGGCATGCACTTGGGTGCGGCGGCCGGCGGCATCGACAAAGTTCACGTCGGCCAGCTGGGCGTGCATGCCGCCGCTGTTGGCAACTTCCAGCACGGCCTGGCCGGCCTCCCGGCGCAGCGACCATTTCAGCTGCGGCGCCGCTGGTTGCGCGCCGGCGGCTGCGACGAAGATCGGTACCGAATAGCGCAGCACAAGCTGCAGGCCTTTCTTGCCCGAGACCTCGACCGGCAGCTCGTCGATGATGACCCGGTACGCACCCTCCACGGTCGCCGCGGGAGCACCGGCACGAATGACGCGGATCAGCTGGCGGTCCGACGCGGCCAGCTGCATCATCGGCGGGCTCACCAGGAGCTCGCGCGACGGCGTCAGCTTCTCGACGCCGTTCTCCTGCGTCCAGTGATAGACCCGCACCTGGGCATGCACCACGTTGTCGCCGGTGTTGTTGAGCCACAGGCCGTCGGCGTTCTGCGCTGGCTCCAGCGTCAGCGTGACCGGAGAGACCTGCAGCCCGCTCGCCGCCGCGACCCCGCACGAGAGGGCGAGCGCAAGGATGACGGCGTATCGCGGCAGGTGCATGGCGAGTTCGATCAGTAGTTGACCTGGACCGTCACGGTGTCGGCATAGCTGCCGGGCGTGACGTTCGCGCTTGCAACCGTGGCGAACACCGGGATGGTCTGCGCCGCACCGGTGCCAGTGCCGGCAACGCCGTTGCCGACGTCAGTGGCCGTGGCAGTGTTGCCCCAGACCGGACCCGCAGCGCTCACCGAGCGGAGCTGGTAGGCCACCGTGTCCGGGCCCGCGACGGCCGGACTCATCACGCCGGCGCCCGTGGTGCTGTTATTCGAAGGCAGCAGACCGACGTTGTAAGGCGTCGACTTGGAGCAGGTCACGCTGATGTTGCTAGAAGTCGACAAAGCGGTATCGCTGGAATTCACCGTGCCGAAGTTGAGGTTGGATGCGGCACCAGCGGTGACCGAACAGGCCTTGGCGACGGTAATCAGCACTTGGAATGTGGCGGTGGTGGTTGCGGCCAGCGCAGCACTGGTGACTGTGGCGGCAAGGATTGCCGCGGCGATCAGGGAGAGCTTTTTCATGGCGATTGTTAGTCCGAAAGGGTTAATTGGATCGGCCTAAGTAGTCTCCGTGATTGCTTCGAAATCACTAGTGAATTAGTTCTCACAATTGATATTGGAGTACTTTTGTGGCATTTTGTCGCCGCGCAGTGCGAACGTTTGCGCAACCGCCACCGCCTCTTGCGCCAAACACCCACGCATGCCCGTTGCTGTGAATGTGCCATCGCTCGGCGGCGGCGAGAGATCAAGGAAGACGCTTAATTTCCAAACACCTGATGAATGTTCAATCAGTTCGTCGCATCGACCGGTTGAATCCGCAGCCATCACCGGGCATTCGTGCATGCGACTGCAATAGCCGGTCAAGTCTTATACGAAGATATTGGATGGCCGATAGCAAATCACGCGACTTGAGCACCGACTCGCCCGGTTAGTAAGCTCAAGCCACGACATCGGCGGCGCGCAAAGCTGGCAAGCCGGCCGATCACTCGGGCAAACCGCATTCGACGAGGCCGCGGCGAAACCGCGACCAATGGTCTGGGTCTTGAAATGGCCACCTTCTCAGATCGCGCAGCCGGAATTCGGGAAATCCTACCCGCAGGTTGTCTGCTTTCCGTCGCGCCAGGTCGAACTGGCCTGCGTGCCACGCGGCCGTCGTGAGAAGTAGAAGGTACCGAGGGACGTTGCGCTCGCGTTGGTCGGCGCGCTGAGCCCATTCGACGGCGTCGTCGTATCGCTGGAGAACGAAGTATCCGAGCGCTACGCTCTGCATGAACCATGCGTTTGCGGGGAAACGAGGATTGGCCTCGGCCGCCTTCAGGCAATGAGCAACACCTGCTGCAGCATCCCCTGAAAAAATCATCGCGGCGCCAAGAAGGTCCATCGCGAGGATGTAGGTTGCGTTCAGTTCGATACTTCGTTTGGCCTCGCGAATGGCAGAGGCAATATCGCGCTCGCCATAGAGGTGGAACGTTCCGAGAATCGAATGGCCGAAATCGCTTCGCTCGTTCAGGTCGATGGACCTCTGCGCAAGACGACGGCAATCGGCGGCGTCTTCGGCGGACATCTCCTTGTAGCCGCAAATTACCTGCGTCATCGCGCCAGCCGCGCGGATGCTAAGCGCCATAAAATTGTTTGGACTCCTGCCGATCACCCGATCAATCAGTTCCCTGGAGCGCTGCCAATCGGCGGTCCTGGAGCACAGAAGAATATGACCCGCCTGCGACATCAGCTCCTCGTCGCTGAGTTCTTCGGGCGCATGGCAAGCGGCCATTTCGGTCTCGCGCGCATGAATTTCGTAGCGCACCGCAGTTGAGGCGTGCAGGGCAAGATCGTCGATCGCCTGGAATACATCGGTCGATGTGGAGTCGAAGCGCTGCGACCAGAATTCCTTTGTCGTGTGCTGATCGAGTAGATGGACAGTGGCCCGCACACGGCCTGCGGCCTGCTGGACTCTTCCTCTTACCGCATAGTCTGCCATTTCGGCGGAGGTGACCACGGAAAGTCCGGTCAGCTTTGCAAGCGCAGACTCTATTTCTTCGGTCGCAGCGGTAGCAAGCCGTTGACCTTGCGCGTCGTCGCCGAGCGATTCGAACGCAAACAACATCACACTTGGCTTGGCGTCTGGGCTTCTCGACCTGCGACTCGGGGGCGCGGCCCGAGGCGGCGGCGCGCCCGTGCCGTCGGTGTGGATGCGAAATGCCCGAACGGGGTACGGTATGTTCTTGACCGATTGATCGCCCAGATCCTCGAAGGTCGCCTTGAGTCGATTGCGTACCGCCTCCTGGGTCATTCCCGAGATGGTCACGCCACCCGGCTGGGCCAGCCCTTCCAGCCGCGCAGCGATATTCACGCCATCACCATAGATCGTGCCGTCGACCTTTTCAATCACATCGCCCAGATGCACGCCGATTCGAAATCGCATTTGATGATCGTCGGGAGTCTCCCCGACCGACGCATTGAGCGTCTTCTGTATCTCGAGGGCAGCCGTCACTGCTCCGATCGCCGTCTCGAACATGGCGAGCACCGAATCCCCGGCCATGTCGATCACGTGGCCTTGGTGGGATTCGATTTGAGCCTTGAAGACGCTGCGCCCAACATCGAGCGCAGCGATTGTGCTGCGCTCATCTCCTGCCATGAGCCGCGAATAGCCCGAAACGTCCGCAACCAATATTGCCGCCAGGCGCTGCCGAATGCCCGTGTCGTCCATTGCCTGCCTCGATGGGTTAGAGAGCAGGATCGTAGACCTCAACAGGCGGCGCCGCCACACGTGCGTACGACCCCTGCCTCATCATCCCCGTCGAAATGAAGCCGGCTTCGCCGCCGATGTCGACTCGCCTTCCCCGCTCCTCGGCGGGCGCCGCAGCGTGGCGTCACTGGGCCATGCACACGCCTTTCGCAATGGGACACACGCGACATCATCACCGAGCGAGACGAGGCTGCTTGTCGACCAAGGCTATGAACTGGCGATTCGATCCGATGCTGGGCGCTCGACACTAACCAGCAGATGCTTGCGACCACCCGCATTGAAGCCTCGCGCAGAGGAAGGGGCTTTCGGTTGACGCATCGTTACCTGCTTCCTATGCTGCCCGCTACGGCACCAATGTCAGGGGGCACCAATGTCAGGGAGATGAGATGCTTACGCAGACCGCCATCGCCACCATCAAGACCACGGCGCCGGTGCTTGCCGATCACGGCTTGACGATCACCCAGCGCTTCTACGAGCGGCTGTTCCAAGCGCATCCTGAACTGAAGCACCTGTTCAACGTGCGTCACCAGCAGACAGGCGAGCAGCACCGCGCGCTCGCAGCGGCGGTGCTGGCCTATGCGACCCATATCGACAACTTGCCGGCGCTGGGTCCCATCGTGACGCGGATGACGCACAAGCATGCCAGTCTGAATGTGCAACCTTCTCAGTACTGTGTTGTCGGAGAGCATTTGCTGGCAGCTATCGAGGAGGTGCTCGGAGCAGCAGCGACAGCCGACATCCTCGGCGCGTGGGCCGAGGCGTACCAGGCGCTTGCCAACATCCTCATCGGGGCCGAACGCGCGCTCTACGACGAAGCCGCGGCGCGCCCCGGCGGATGGCGAGGCTGGCGCAATTTCGTGGTGCGCCGCAAACGAAAGGAGAGCGATGTGATCACGTCGTTCTTCCTCGAGCCTGAAGACGGTCAGCCGCTCGCGGACTTCAAGCCCGGTCAGTACATCAGCGTGACGGTTGATGCGCCGCGACTGGGTCAGCAACATGTCCGCCAGTACAGTCTATCGGATGCGCCCAATGGCAGGAGCTATCGGATCTCCGTCAGGCGCGAAGGCGAGCTCTCGGAGCACGCGGCCGGCTACGTATCGAACCTGTTGCACAACCATGTGAATCCGGGCGATATCGTCCGGATCACGCCGCCGTTCGGCGCTTTCCACATCGATATCGACGCCAGCACGCCGGTGGTGCTCATCAGCGGCGGTGTCGGCCTGACGCCGCTGGTCAGCATGCTCAACGCGGTGCTGAAGAACACCGAGCGCGAAGTCGTATTCGTGCACGGTGCACGCAACAGCAGCGTGCACGCGATGAAGGAACGAGTGAAAGCGTCCGCCGACACCAACCGCCGCCTGACGAGCATCGTGTTCTACGACGCACCGCTGGACAGCGATGTACAAGGCTACGATCACGATCACGTGGGATTGGTGGATCTGCGCCGAGTTGCGAAGTCGGTCCTCAAGCCGGACGCCGATTACTACGTTTGCGGCCCCATGCCGTTCATGCGCATGCAGGTCGAAACGCTGAAGTCGCTAGGGATCGCGCAGGCGCGTTTGCACTACGAAGTCTTCGGCACTGACACGTTGGGAAAGTAGTTGTCGGGCGGCGCCTAGTTGCCGGCGGTGGCGAGGGCTGGGGGCAGCAAAGCGCTCGGCTCCGAGCTCGTCCGCCCTTGAAACGGCGCCATGCGGTGCGGCCTCGAACCGCCGTCATGCAGCGCTTCAGACCTGAGCCCACTAGCACTGCCTTGGGGCCGTCAGCCGTGAAGGCGCGGTTGCGGGCAGACCCCGGGACATCTCGCGTCAACCGGCAAATGAAAACGGTCCGCGTCACGAACGCGTCTTCCGGAAGTAGCACCTGTCGTCGTTCCCTTTGGCGCACGGCGAACTCTGTTCGAGGAAATCCCCTCGCGAGGGCGAGATGGCGGTGGTCACCTCGTTGCGGGTTCTACTCACAGATGGAATTTGGCGAAGCTACCTGACCGGTCCTGCGATGAACTGTTCCCTGGCTACAACCAAGGGGTTGCGATGTCCATCCGTTTCGAGCCTGTCGATGGCACATCGCGCGACGCTCCGCTGGACTGAATCAACCGTCTGCAAGCCTCCGGACAGCTTGGGAAACACTCACGCACGCGCTGCGCAAAACGCTCCACATAGGTCTGGTCCTGGTCCGCGCGCCGCTGGGCCTCGCGGTTGCGCCACCTTGCCCGCGCGTCGTCATCGGCCATGCATTCCGCCTCCGCCCGGGCGAGACCCGCTTCCTCGACCAGGACACCCTGCCGCTCGTACTTGCGGCGGGCGAGGCTCCATCGGAGGACCACGGCGGACAGCATCGAGTACTTTCGCGCCCGGCGCGTCAGTGCAGCGACCCCGGGCGGCAGGAAGACCAGATGCTCCAGATCGGCAGGGGACAAGCAAAGCGCACCGCGATCGCCTGTCAGGCAGATTCGCGCCCGCACTGTCCATCGGTGCCGGGATCGGCAACGGCATCTCCCAACTCGCTGGCCCCGGCCTCGGCCCGGCATTGATCGCCATGGGCATGGCAGGATTCCTCGCCGCCGTAACGCAGGCACCGCTCACCGCCTTCATCATCGTGATGGAGATGGTCGACGGCCATTCGATGGTGCTGAGCCTGATGGCTTCTGCCATGCTGGCCAGCCTGGTCTCGCGCATGATCAGCCGGCCGCTCTATGAATCGCTGGCGGAGCACATGGTGGGAGGTGCCATAGGCTCAGAGGCGCCCGCTCCAGATAAGCGCCCGCCTGCGTAGTGCTTCCCTTCTCGGCACACCGTCTAAAACGTGCAGCATGGGACGCTTCGCCACCTGTTCCTAGGTGAGACAGAAACAAAACACCGCGCCCTTGTCGGGTCGAGGCAGCAACCGGATGTCGCTGCCGTGCAACTGCATCGATGAGCTTGATAAGCAGGGGTGAAGGCGCCCCTCTGCACTGAGCCGGCGAACGAGGGGAAGTCATCTCGAGGCCAAGATTTACAATACCGCAGTGCATGACCTCAGCCCCACACTCGCCCGGCTGCCCGCGCCTTGCCGCGGGCGCGAGTTGCCGCGCGGCTATTTCTGCACAGTCACGCCGCCCTAGGCGTCACTGATCCTGCAACCCCGCGCCGCAACACCGCCCAGGTGTTGACGAGTCCATTGCCAGGATTCGGCCTTCTCATTCGAATTGAACTCTGACGCATCGCTTCTTCGATGCGTCCATGCCCATGTCCTTCCTCTCATCCATCCGCAAGGATTGGCTGTCCAATGCACGCGGCGACCTGCTCGCCGGCCTGGTCGTGGCGCTGGCGCTGATCCCCGAGGCCATCGCCTTTTCCATCATTGCCGGGGTCGATCCCAAGGTGGGGCTCTACGCCTCATTCAGCATCGCCGTCATCAGCGCCTTCGCCGGCGGCCGGCCCGGCATGATCTCGGCGGCCACCGGCGCCATGGCCCTGGTGATGGTCACCCTGGTCAAGGAGCACGGCCTGCAGTACCTGCTGGCAGCCACTGTCTTGACGGGCATGCTGCAAGTCCTGGCCGGTGTACTGAAGCTGGGTTCGCTGATGCGCTTCGTCTCGCGCTCGGTCATCACTGGCTTCGTCAACGCGCTGGCGATCCTGATCTTCATGGCCCAGTTGCCCGAACTCACCAACGTGGGCTGGCAGGTGTATGCGATGACTGCGGCCGGCCTAGGCATCATCTACGGCTTTCCGTACATCACCAGGGCGGTGCCGTCGCCGCTGGTGACGATCGTGGTGTTGACAGGTGTGTCGCTGGCGCTCGGCTTGGACGTTCGCACCGTGGGCGACATGGGCGCGCTGCCGGACAGCCTGCCGGTCTTTCTGCTGCCCGACCTCCCGCTGAATCTGGACACCCTAAGAATCATCCTGCCGTACTCGGCCACCCTGGCCGTCGTCGGCCTGCTGGAGTCGATGATGACGGCCGCCATTGTCGATGAGCTGACTGACACCAACAGCAACAAGAACCGCGAGTGCCTGGGTCAGGGCGCGGCCAATATCGCCACCGGCTTCATCGGCGGCATGGCGGGCTGCGCGATGATCGGCCAGTCGGTCATCAACGTGAAGTCGGGCGGCCGCGGCCGGCTCTCCACCTTTGTGGCCGGCTTCTTCCTGCTGATCTTCGTGGTGTTTCTCGGACCCTGGGTGAAGCAGATTCCGATGGCGGCACTCGTCGCCGTGATGATCATGGTTTCCATTGGCACCTTCAGCTGGGACTCGATCAAGAAGCTGCGCAAGCATCCGCCCAGTTCATCCATCGTGATGGTCGCCACCGTGGTGGTGACCGTCGCCACCCACGACCTGGCCCAGGGCGTGTTTGTCGGCGTGCTGTTGTCCGGCATCTTCTTCGCCCACAAGGTCGGCCGGGTCCTGCGCATCGACCGCAGCAGCGATCAAGCCGGCGGCACCCGCACCTACGGCGTCGTCGGACAGGTCTTCTTCGCGTCCAGCGAAACCTTCATTGCTGCCTTTGACTTCAAGGAAGTGGTGCAGAAGGTGCGCATCGATGTCAGCCGTGCGCACTTCTGGGACATCACTGCGGTCAGTGCCCTGGACAAGGTGGTGCTGAAGTTCAAGCGTGAGGGCGTCGAGGTTGAGGTGATCGGGCTCAACGAGGCCAGTGCCACACTGGTGGACCGATTCGCCATCCATGACAAGCCCGGTGCCGTCGAGCAGCTGATGCACTGACCGAAGATCGAGGAGACGCGCATGAACAAGGTCTACGCCTGCATTGATGGGCAAACCAACACCTCGGCCGTGATCGACGGCGCCGCCTGGGCCGCACAGCGACTGGATTTGCCGCTGGAGTTCCTGCATGTGCTGGAACGCCAGCCGGAACGAGCGGCAATGGCCGACTACAGCGGAGCCATCGGGCTGGGCGCGCAGGATTCGCTCCTGCAGGAGCTGAGCGAGCTGGATGAGCGACGCAGCAAGCTCGCGCAGGAAGCGGGGCGCCGCCTGCTAGCCGCCGCTCGCGAGCGTGCAGCGAGTACCGGCCTGACGCGGCTCGACGGTCGGATGCGGCATGGCGATCTGGCTACGACCGCGTTGGAACTGGAGCCTGACGCGCGGCTGTTCGTGCTCGGCGAGCACCATCGCGCCAGCACGTCCGCCAGGATCCATGTCGACCACCATGTGGAGCGCTTGATCCGCTCTGTACAGCGTCCGGTGCTGGTGGTCCCCGGCGACAGCTTTTCAGCGCCACAGCGCGTCGTGATCGCCTTCGACGGTAGCCCGACCGCGCGCAAGACTGTCGAGCGGGTGGCCGCCAGCCCGCTGCTCACCGGTCTCCCGATGCTGGTCGCGATGGCGGGGGCCGACGTGCCTGCGGCACGAGGGCAACTTGACCAAGCACAGCAACTGCTAGCAGCGAGTGGATTCAGCGCCGAGACCCAACTGCTGGATGGCGAACCCGAGGCGACTTTGCCCGCCCTGGTCAACGCGCCAGGAACGCTATTGGTGATGGGTGCGTACGGTCATTCGCGCATCCGCCAATTCATCGTCGGCAGCACGACGACGACACTGCTACGCACGAGCGAAGTGCCGATGCTGATACTGCGCTGACCCCGATCACGTGGCAGAAGTCCGTACGGTTGGCTAGGTCGCCGAAGAAGCGCGAGATCTGCACACCCAGGCCGAGCGGCGGTCCAGGGTCTCCACCGAGGCAGAGACGAGGCCGTGCTGGGTGCGCGAGAGCATAGAGCGGGAGATGCCCGAGCCTAGGCCAGAGCGCCGCCGGACGCTCATGCCGCCACGCGCAGGGCGCGCACCTGGCTATGCCATTGCCTCAAGATCACGTTGCCCAACCTGTTCGAAGACATGAAGGAGACGTCGCCACCTTCCTGTAAGAGGTACGCTGCACCGCTCCAGCCAGGCGGTTTCGGGTGAGCCGCCCCTCCAGGCTCGGCGCAGGTAGGGCAGGGCGAGCACAGTGCCAGGAGCGCGTTGCCCGCTGCCATCAACGACACCCGCGTACAGCGTTGTGAACGTGGACCAATCAGCCGTCAAAGGCCTACCTTGCCAAATTTTGCCAAAGGGACTACGCTTGACTCATGAGCACAATGAACATCTCTCTTCCCGAGAGCCTCAAGTCCTTCGTGGACGAGCAAGTCGGCGAGCGTGGGTACGGCACGAGCAGCGAGTATCTACGGGAGTTGATTCGGCGAGATCAGGATCGGGTCAAGCTGCGCGGACTGCTACTCGAAGGTGCCTCATCTCCGGCCGCTGCCACGGCTGACAAAGCCTACTTCGAAAATCTTCGCAAGCGGGTGCGCAAGGCCGGCAAGGCGTGAGAACTCGACCTGTCGTCCTGCGCGCACTTGCCAGTCAGGATATCGAGGACATCGTCTCTTACTACCTCAACGAGACTGCCGCGCAAGCCGCGATGGGCTTTGTCGATGCCCTTGAGCGCGCCCTCGGTCACATTGGGCGCTACGCAAGCACCGGCTCGCCGCGCTACGCGCACGAGTTGAACCTGCCTGGCCTGCGCTCATGGCCGCTGACGCGCTACCCGCATTTGATCTTTTACGTCGAATGCAGCGACCACATCGATGTCTGGCGGGTACTTCACGGTAATCGGGACATACCGACCTGGCTAGCGGAGCCAAGCAGCTCGGATTGATTGGTTCACTCGACCAATTGACCTTGGCGAGTTCGGCAGGGCTGCAATGACAGTTATGTCAAAGGGGGAGCGTTCAATACCTGATGTCACACCGGTCGCGGATACGAGTCGTCTACTCCGCCAACATCAGGGAATACGGAGGCGGTTTCAAGGGCGAAGTGC
>NZ_JAGGNU010000006.1 GCF_018614915.1 Variovorax paradoxus
GAAGTTCCTGCGCCAAATCGATCGCGAAACGCCCAAGGGCAAGACGCTGCACCTGATTGCCGACAACTACGCCACGCACAAGCACCCGGCCGTGCAGCAGTGGTTGGCCAAGCACCCCCGATTCGAAATGCATTTCACGCCCACCTCGGCGTCGTGGCTGAACATGGTCGAGCGCTTCTTCCGTGACATCTCCGAAAACCGGTTGCGCCGAGGCGTGTTCACAAGTGTGACCGAACTCGTGACCGCCATCGATGAATACGTCGGGCATCACAACACCGACCCCAAGCCGTTTATCTGGACCAAGAGCGCCCGCGACATCCTTCAAAAGGTCATTCGTGCCAACTCGCGCTTAAGTTCCAAACAGAACGCAACACTGCACTAGCGTGCCGCCGGCGGCCAGGCTGCCGAGCGACGCGCGCATGGGATAGCCGCGCTTCTGCAGCGAGGGCAGCGCCACGGTGCCGACCGTCGCCGCGGTGGCCACCGAGGAGCCGGAGGTCGCCGCGAATAGCGCGCAGCTGCCGATGTTGGTGTGCAGCAGCCCGCCCGGCAGGCGCCCGAGCCAAGCCGACAACGCGATGTACATGCGGTCTGCGATACCTGAGCGCAGCAGCAGCTCGCCGAGCAGGACGAACAGCGGAATCGAGGTGAGCAGGGCTTCGTTCTGGACGCCCCAGACCACCGGTGCGATCGAGTCCATGAACGGAATGCCGTAGGCAGCGATGCCGCCGAGGATGCCGACCAGCGCCATCGACACGGCGATCGGCATGCCGATCAGCATCATGGCGAGCATCGCGAAGAACGCGAGGCCGATGAGCATGATGTTCATGGCTTCTCTCCGTCCGCCGCCTGGCGCACTACGAGGTCATCGAGCTCTTCCTTGAGCTCTTCCTTCGCGCTCTTCGGATGGAAGTCGGTGTTCAGCCTTGCGATGTCGCCGCTGAACAGCAGCCGCGTCGCGCGCAGCGCAAAGCCGCAGGCCACCAGCGCGAAGACCACGAGACCCGCATACCACACGCTCTGCGGAATGATCAGCGGCGTCGCCCACGGCGTCTGCGCGGTGCTGCGGTAGGCCATCGTGTCGCCAATCACCTTGAACGCAACCCAGGCGATGAACACCGCGAACACGGCGAGCGAGACGATCGACACCCAATTCAGGAGCGCCTGGACACGCACCGGGAATTTCTCGTGGAAGACATCGACCCGGATGTGGTTGCGCCCGATCAGCGCGAGGCTGAAAGCGAGGGTCGAGCCCACCGCCAGGGCGTAGCCGCCAAGCTCGTCGGCCCCTTGCAGCGAGACGTTGAACAGCTTGCGCGCTGCGGTTTCGGTGGTAACGATTGCGGCGAGGCCGAGGAAGATCGCGCCGAACGCGGTGGCGAGTACTGTCTCGATGCGGCTCTTGAGATCGACCGGGCGAGTGGTATGGGCGGGCGCTGCCGCGCCGGGCGGCACGGCGATCGACGGCTCCTTGCCGGTCATGGCGGCGCCGCTCACTTCAGCCCCAGCACCGGTGCAACAGTCGCCTGCCATGTCTTCGAGCAGCCGGCATTGGACTTGTCGCACACTTCGGCCCACACTGGCAGCGAGACTTTGCTCACTGCGCTGCGCACCAGTTCGAGATCGGCCGGTGTCACCGGCACGTTGACCAGATTGAACTTCTTGCCGGTGGTGCACGGGTCCTTGCCGGCGTTACAGTTCAGCGCGTCCTGGAACAGCTCCTCGGAGTACTTCCACACGTCGTCCGTCAGGCCGTCGAAGGCCTTCTGCAGCTTGGCCTGCTGGTCTGGCTTCAGCGCGTTCCATGACTTCATGGTCATGCCGTAACCGTTGAGCGCCATCTGGAAGCCGATCGGCAGCTGGTGCGTCGTCACCTCGGGCCAGCCGGCCGAGTTTGCCGAGCTCGGGCCCGTGATGGCGCAATCGACCACGCCGAGCGACAGCGACTGGTGCGTGTCGGCGAACGAGACCGGTACCGGCGTCGCGCCGACCATCTCGATGAACTTGGCCAGGTTCTGGTCGTACACGCGCACCTTCATGCCCTTGATGTCGGCCAGCTTGGCGACTGGCTTCTTGCAAAACAAGATCTGCGGGCCGAACGGCCATACGCCGAGCAGCTTGACGCCGAACTGCTGCTGCAGCCGCGCATCGACCGTGTCGAAGTAGGCCTTGGCCACCTTGCGCCCGGTGGCGTAGTCAGGAGCGGCGCCCACGAGGTCGAGGCCGAGAATCGTCGGCTCGTCGCGCGAGTTCTGCGACACCCGCAACGAGACGAGGTCGAAGAGACCTGCCTTCATCACGCGCAGCTGCTCGGTGTCCTTGATCCCCAGCGTATCGATCGGCTTGTAGTCGATATCGATGGGCAGCCCGGTCTTGGCGGCGAAGTTCTCGAAGAAGGGCTGCTCCTTATTCTTCTGAATCAGGCCGGTAGCCAGCGGCTGGCCGATGGCCTTGAGCCTGATCCGGTCTTCGGCGTGTGCGGCGGGCAGCGCCAGCATGGCGGCCAGCGCCGCGGCGGCAAGGGTTTTGAGGCGGGGGTGCAGCAACATGGTTTCTCCTCGAAGTGACAAGGGGTTGAGCAGGGAATGACGCAGCGAAAGACACCCCATTGGAGCCTGCAGCGCGGCCGGGCTGCGGACTTTCCCGCTGCGTGGGAAGGCGGCAAAAACATCTTGTGAATCAAGCAGTTGGCGCCGCGCGCCGATGGAACGGGCGACCCCGTGGGCTGCCCCGGCCCTCACCCCCGCCTCTCACAAAGGGAGAGGGAGCAACCGCATGTGCGAATGGAAGCGCCTGAAACGTATCCCTGTCTTGTTCCCTCATCCTCTGGGAGTGGATCAGGGTGAGGGCACCGGGCCTATCCGTGGAGGCCGGGCGATATGCTCTTGGCCAGCCTACGCCAATCGCCCGCCGTACGCCGCAGTGATCTCGTCGGCCGCGGCGCGCACGGTGGCGCCGAGGCGCGCGAAGTCGGCGCTCTTGATGCGCTGCGTCGGCCCGACGAGTGAGATCGCACCGAAGGGCTGGCCGTGCTCGTCGCGGATCGCGGCGGCGATGCAGCGCAGGCCCACCGCGTTGTGCTCGTCGTCGATCGCATGGCCGGCGCGGCGCACCTCGCCCAGGGTCTCGTGCAGCCGCGACGCGCGCGCGATGGTGTTCGGCGTCAGCTTGGGCAGGCCATAGGTGCGCAGGTACTGCAGCACATCGTCCTCGGGCATCGCGGCGAGGATCGCCTGTCCCATCGCAGTGCCGTGCAGCGGTGCGCGAAAGCCCGGCTTGCCGATGGCGCGCATCATCTCGCGGCTTTCGACCTGGGTCACGAACACGATGTCGCCGAGGTCGGCGATGCCGAGGTTGATGCTCTCGCCCGTGCTGTCGCGCAGCCGCCGCATCACCGGCAGCGCCAGGTGCGCGATGCGGCGCCGGCGGGCGAACGCCGCGCCGACCGAGAAGCAGCGCACGCCCACATACCAGAGGTTGGTCTCGCGGTCGAACTGGACAAACTGGCGCTGCTCCAGCGTGGTGAGTAGGCGGTGCGCGGTGGACGAGGACAGCCCGCTGCGCGCCGCGATATCGACCAGGCGGTAGCCCTCGTCGTCCTCGGCCAGCACCTCCAGCAGCTGCAGCGCCCGCGTGAGCGACTGCACCGTGCTGTCGCCATCGCGATCGATGCGGCTCACGGGGCTGGCGTTGCGGGGCGTGCGGCGGGGAGTGGCGGTCATTGCGTGCGCCTTGCAAATTGCACGCCAGGAGTATGCGGCTTCTCAGCCGTCGATCGAGACCCTGGCGTCCTTCGCCACCTTCGCCCACTTGGCGATCTCACCGTGCGTGAAGCTGCTGTAGCGCTCGACCGAACCGCCGCCGTCCTCGACGCCAAAGCCCTCGAACTTCTCCTGCACGTCGGCCATCGCGAGCACCGCGTTCACGTCCTGGTTGATCTTGCGCGTCAGGGCCGTCGGCAGTTTGGCCGGGCCGGAGATGCCGTACCAGTTCATGGTCTCGAAATCCGCAAAGCCTTGCTCCTTCATCGTCGGCAGGTCGGGATAGGCCTTGGAGCGCTTGCCTCGCGTCTGCGCAAGCGCCACGACACGGCCGTTCTTCACGTGCGGCGTGGCCGCGGTCATGGTCTCGAAGGTGAACTGGATCTGCCCGCCGATCAGGTCGGTGAGCAACGGACCGCTGCCCTTGTACGGAACGTGCAGCACGTCGACGCCGGCCTGGAGCTTGAACATCTCGATTGCGAAGTGCTGGATTGTGCCCGGCCCGGCAGAGCCGAAGCTGATCTTGCCGGGCTGCGCCTTGCACAGCGCGACGACCTCCTTCACCGACTTCACGGGGCTCGAGGCGCTGGTGATCAGCACGTTGGGCGTGACGCCGAGCAGCGCCACCGGCACGAAGTCGCGCTCGGCGTCGTAGCGCAGGTTGGTGCGCACCGCCGGCGCGAGCGCGTGGCTGTTGATGTTGGACACGATCAGCACGCTGCCGTCCGCCGGCTGCTGGAGCATGTAGTCGGCCGCGAGCGTGCCGGAGGCGCCGGCCTTGTTCTCGACCACCACCTGCTGGTTCCACAGGCCGGTGAGCTTCTGCGCCACCACGCGCGCCAGCGCGTCGGCGCCGCCGCCTGGCGGAAAGCCGACGACGAGGCGGATCGGCGTGTTCGGCAGGGTTTGCGCAGACAGACGCGGTGCGCCGAGGGCGGTAATGCCGGCTGCGCCGGCGGCGTGGATGAACTGACGTCTTTGCATGGCTCCAAGGCTCCTGGTCGTGGGGAAGGGATGAGGGTCAGTCGCGGCGCAACAGCGACTCGATGGCGCTCGGCAGGCCGCGGTGAGGCTTGGCCGGCGGCGGCGCAAAGCTGCCGTGCTGCGCCCGGCCCGCCTGCAGCGCCACCAGCGTCTCGGCGTGGCGCACCGCGCTCGATACGCCATCGACCACCGGCACCGGCAGCTGGCCCCTCAGGCTGCGCGCCAGTCCGGCGAGCGGCGCGCCGGCCAGCACGATCACGTCGGCGCCGTCTTCGTCGACCGCGCGCTCGGCGAGTGCCTTCAGCGCCTGCGCATGCTCGTCCTGCACCGCGCCGATGCTGCTCAGGGGGCGGTCCAGCGCGCGAATGCTGGCCAGGCGCGGCCCGAAGCCACAGGCCTCGACCACCTCGCGGTACCACGCCTGAATGCGCTGCGAGATCGCGATGATCGAGATGCGGTGGCCCAGCAGGTGCGCGCTGGCGAGCGCCGCCTCGGTGAGGCCGGTCACCGGGATCGGCAGCACCTCCCGCAGCGCACCGAGACCGGGGTCGCCGAAGGCTGCGACAACGACCGCGTCGAAGCGCCGATGGTGCTCGCCGGCCAGCTGCGCCGCCGCGTAGGCGCCGAGCAGCGACTCGAAGCGCGTCTCGATGTAGGCCACGCCGAAAGGCGCGGTCAGCACCTCGATCTCGGTGCCCGGCGCGGCGCTGCGCTCGGCCTCGCTGCGGATCAGGTCGGAGACGCTGTCAGAGATGTTGGGGTTGATGAGCAGCAGTTTCATGGTCAGCGCTCGAGGTTCTTGTGCGCGGTTTCAGGTGCCGCCAAAACGCACACTACGATCAGCAGCAGCGTGGCCGCGAGATAGATCGACACCGGCAGGCTGGAGCCGAAGGCCGCCACCAGCGGCACCACGATCAGCGGAGCCGGCGCGCCTCCGAAGATGCCTGCGAGCTGGAAGCCCAGCGACGAGCCGGTGCAGCGCACCTGGGTCGGGAACATCTCGGGGATGTAGGAGGCCAGCGGCGAGAACATCGCCGCGACGATGAACATGGCGACGAAGGCGGCCAGCAGGATCAGCGCGGTCGACTTGGTGTCGACCAGCGCGAAGAATGCGAAGCTCCAGACGATGCCCGCGACCGCGCCGAACAGCAGCACCGGCCGGCGCCCCACCTTGTCCGAGAGGTGGCCGAATAGCGGAATGCCGATGCATTGCGCCAAGGCGCCGACCAGCACCGCCTGCAGGCCGATGGACTTGGGCAGCTGCAGCTGCTGCGGCAGGTAGACCAGCAGGAACAGCGTGAACACGTAGAAGGCGATGTCGCTGCCGATGCGGCTGCCCAGCGCGAGGCCGACTTCCTTCTTGTGGTGGCGCAGCACCTCGACGATGGGTGCATGGCCCTGTTGGCCTTCCTTCTCCATCTTCTCGAACAGCGGCGACTCGGCCAGGCCCATGCGGATGTACAAGCCCACCGCGATCAGCAGCGCGCTCGACAGGAAGGGAATGCGCCAGCCCCAGGACAGGAAAGCGTCTTCCGACAGCCACCAAGTGACGCCCGCGAATACGCCGTTGGCCAGCAGCAGCCCAATCGGCGCCGCGAGCTGTACCAGGCTGCCGTAGAAGCCGCGACGCCGGCCCGTGGGGTCGAACTCGTTGACCATCAGCGCCGCGCCGCCCCATTCGCCGCCGAGCGCCAGGCCCTGCAGGATGCGCAGCAAGACCAGCAGCACCGGCGCCAGCACCCCGGCCGCCGCGGCGCTAGGCAAGAGTCCGATCGCGAAGGTGGACAGCCCCATCAACAGCAGCGTGACCACCAGCACCCACTTGCGTCCGAGCCGGTCGCCGAAGTGGCCGAACAGGGCCGCGCCGAAAGGCCGCGCGACGAAGGCCACGCCGTAGCTGGCCAGCGACAGCAGCATCGCGGTAAGCGGGCTGGCCTGCGAGAAGAACAGCTTCGGGAACACCAGCGCGGCGGCCGAGCCGTAGATGAAGTGGTCGTAGAACTCGAGCGTGGTGCCGGCCAGGCTGGCGCCGACGACACGCTTGACCGAGCGCGTCGGGGCCGGCACCGCGGATTGCGCGACGGCAGCGGAGAATGTGGTCATGGGGAATCTCCTCGGGAGGTGGATGGGACCGGCGCGCTCACCGGGCGCGAAAAGTCGTGTGGGCACTGCTGTTCCACGCAGCCAGCGAGGGCCAGCACGCGCGCATCGGCGAAGCGCGGGCCGACGATCTGCAAGCCGATCGGCAGGCCGCCGCGGTCCAGGCCGCAGGGCACCGAGGCCGCGCTCAGGAAGCAGTGGTTGACCAGTGGCGTGAAGACCGCATGGCTGCGTGGGCTCACCGCCTGGCCGCCGATCGTGGGCGGGGCGGTGTGCGTGCACGGCCAGGCCGTACAGGGCGTCGTCGGCGTGACCAGCAGGTCGTACCGGGAGAAGAACTCGTCGAAGACGCGGTAGAGCGCGTCGCGCGCGAACAGGGCGCGCGCCACCTCGGCGCCGCACAGGCGCAGGCCGGCCTCGATCTGCGCGGCGACGTCGGGATCGGCCTCCCATTCGCCGCGCTGCCAGGCCTCGCCGTGGAGGGCGGCGAGACCGGCGAGCTGCAGCGGCATCAGCGCGGCCTCGCCGGCGCTCTCGGGCCAGACCGGATCGGCGCGTTCGACACGGAAGCCCTCGCGCGCGAGGCGCTCGACCGCCGCCTCGACGCTGGCCGCGACCTCCGGGTCCACCGGCACGTCGAGCCCGAAGCGCGGGCTGAAGGCGATGCGCAGCGTGCGCGGCAGGCGCTCCGGGTCGGCCTCGGCGCGCGACCAGATGGGCACCGGCAGGCCCTGCGGGTCCGCGAGGCTCGGCTGCGCGAGCACGTCGAGCAGCGCCACCGCGTCGGCCACGCTGCGCGCCATCTGCCCGACCACCGCGTTGCCGAACACCGGCTCGGCGAAACCGACCGGATGCGGCACCAGGCCGGCCGTCGGCTTCATGCCGACCACGCCGGTGTGCGAGGCGGGCCGGCGCGTCGAGCCGCCGCCGTCGGTGCACAGCGCGAGCGGCCCCAGGCCGGCCGCCACCGCGCTGGCCGCGCCGCCGGACGAGCCGCCCGGCGTGCGATCGAGGTCGTAAGGGTTGCGCGTGAGGCCGAACAGCGGGTTGGTCGTGAGCCCCTTGCAGGCGAACTCGGAGCAGTTGGTGGCGCCGAGGAAGACGCCGCCGGCCGCGCGCAGCCGGGCCACGGCGAAGGCGTCCTGCGGCGCGCGAAAGTGCTCGAAGCGATGCGAGCCCTGGCTCGCGGGCTGCCCGGCCACCCAGAGGCTGTCCTTGACCGTGAAGGGCACGCCCAGCAGCGGCGCCGGGTCGCCCGCGCGCAGGCGGCGTTCGGCCTCGCGCGCCCGGGCGCGGCCCGCCTCGGGGTCGTAGCGCACGATCGCGTTCAGCGCCGGGTTCAGCGCCTCGACACGCGCATGGAAGGCCTCGAAGACCTCCACCACGCCGAGCTCGCCGCTGCGGACCAGGCGGGCCAGCGCCAGCGCGCTGAATTCGGTGATGCGCGAGTTCGTCATGGTCGGGCCCGGGGCGTGCCGCGCTTCAGGCGCGCCGCGGCAGCAGCGAGGGCGCGTCGCAGCGCAGGAACTGGCCGCGGCCGGCGCGCGCATGAAATTCGCGGCCATCCCACACGACCTCGCCACGCGCCAGTGTGAGGCCCGGCCAGGCCCGCAGCATGCGTCCCTCATAGGGCGTGTAGTCCACGTCGTGGTGCAGGTCGGCATTGCGCAGCACGCGCTCGCGCTCGTCCCAAACCACCAGGTCGGCGTCGCTGCCGACCGCGATCGTGCCCTTGCGCGGATGCAGGCCATAGGCTTTGGCAGGGTTGGTGGAGGTCAACTCGACGAAGCGGTTCAGGCTCATTCGCCCGGCCAGCACGCCTTCGGAATACAGGAGCGGCAGCCGCGTCTCCAGGCCCGGGATGCCGTTCGGAATGTGGCGGAACGCGACCTCCTCGCCGCCCGGCTTCTTGCCCTCGGGCGCGTCGTAGCGGAAGGGCGCGTGGTCGGAGGAGAAGACGGTGAACAGGCCGTCGTTCAGGCCATTCCAGATCACCTCCTGGTTCGAGCGGTCGCGCGGCGGCGGGCTGCACACGCAGCGCGCGCCGTGGTAGCTGTCGTCGATGCCGAGGTCCTCGGTCGTGAGGAACAGGTACTGCGGGCAGGTCTCGGCGAACACCCGCAGGCCGTGCGCGCGCGCCCAGCGGATCTGCTCGACCGCTTCCTTGCCGGACACATGCACGATCAGGATCGGCACGTCCACCAGCTCCGACAGCGCGATCGCGCGGTGCGTGGCCTCGCGTTCCACCAGCATCGGCCGCGCCTGCGCGTGGAAGCGCGGCGCGGTGCGGCCGGCGGCCTCGAGCCGCTTCGTCAGCCACTCGATGCAGTCGGCGTTCTCGGCATGGATCATCGCCATCGCGCCATGCTCGCGCGCGACCGCCAGCACGTCCAGGATCTGCCCGTCGTCGAGCTTGAGGTCGTCGTAGGTCATGTAGATCTTGAACGACGTGTAGCCCTCGCGGATCAGCGCCGGCAGCTCCTCGTCGAGCACCTGCGGCGTGGGATCACTCACGATCAGGTGGAAGGCGTAGTCCACATGCGCCTTGCCTTCGGCGCGCTGGTGGTAGTCGGCGACCGCGGCACGCAGCGACTGGCCCTTCTCCTGCGCCGCGAAGGGGATCACGGTGGTCGTGCCGCCGCAGGCCGCGCTGCGCGTGCCGCTGTCGAAGTCGTCGGCCATGCGCACCGGCGGGGCCATCGGCTGGTCGAGGTGGCAGTGTGCATCCACGCCGCCGGGGGTGACGACGCGGCCGGCAGCATCGATCTCGCGCGCGCCGGACGCCAGGCCGCTGCCGAGCTGCAAGATGCGGCCGCCGGCGATGCCGATGTCGGCGTCGAAGGTGTCGCTGGCCGTGGCCACGCGGGCATTGCGGATGACGAGGTCGAAGGGGTGTGCGGTCTGACTCATTTTGTTGACGATATCTCTTTTCGTTGTCGACAGTGTCGTCGACAATAACGCTGTCGAACATAGTGATTACACTGATGTTGACAATCCGATGGCTCAAAGGAACCGCATGCCCCAGACCCTGCGCCTCGGCGTCTTGACGCCCTCGTCCAACACCGCGCTGGAGCCGCTGACCAGCGCGCTGGCGGCGTCCCTCCCCGGCTGTAGCGCGCATTTCTCGCGCTTCAAGGTGACCGAGATCGCCCTGTCGGAGCAGGCCCTCGGCCAGTTCGACGACAGCAAGATCCTGACGGCCGCCGAGCTGCTGGCGGACGCGAAGGTCGACGTGATCGGCTGGAGCGGCACCTCCTCGGGCTGGCTCGGCTTCGACGCCGACCGGCGCCTGGTCGAGCGCATCCAGGAGCGCACCGGCATCGCCGCCACGACCGCGGTGCTGGCGCTCAATGAGCTGCTCGCGCTGCGCGGCGTCAAGCGGCTTGCGCTGGTCACGCCCTATACCGGGGACGTGCAGCAGAAAATTGTCGACAATTACCGGCGAATCGGCATCGAGGTGGTGGCCGAGCGCCACCTCGGCATCCGCGTGAACCACGATTTCGCCGCTGTCGAACCCGAGCGCCTCCTGGGCCTGATGCGTGAGGTGGCGGCGGCCCAGCCCGAGGCGATCACTACTTTCTGCACCAACCTGCACGCGGCGCCGCTGGCCGAGGCCATGGAGGCCGAGCTCGGCATCCCGCTGCTCGACACGGTGAGCACCACGGTCTGGGGCCAGCTGCGCGCGGCCGGTACCGATCCGGCGCAGGTGAGCGGCTGGGGCGGCATGTTCAGCTGGCGATAATGCGCGACCCTTCCACCGGCGCCCATTCCCACGCGCGCGTGCGACGTGCGCCGGAATCGCTCGCCATGCTCAACCCACCCATGCCGACCCAAAGCGCGCGCAAGCCCGCCGCCACACCCACCCGACTCGAACGCGAGAACACGCAGGACGAGATCTACGAAAAGATCTACGTCGCCATCCTGGAACACCGCCTGCACCCCGGCACCAAGCTGGGCGAGGAGCGGCTCGCCGAGATCTTCGGCGCCAGCCGCGCGCGCGTGCGCGAGGTGCTGGCGCGACTCGCACACGAGCAGATCGTCGAGCTCTTCCCACAACGCGGCGCCTACGTCGCCAAGCCCTCGATCGAGCAGGCTCGCGACGTCTTCGAGGCGCGCCGGCTGATCGAGCCGGCCGTGATGCGGCGGCTGGTCGAGACGCTCACGCCCGAAAAGCTGGCGCGGCTGCGCGAGCACCAGGAGCGCGAGCTCGATGCGCGGCGCCGCGACGACAAGCGCGCGGTGATCCGCCTGTCAGGCGAGTTCCACTCGCTCGCGGCCGAGCTGGCCGGCAACACCGCGCTGGCGCGCAGCATGCGCGAGCTGTCGGTGCTGACCTGCCTGATGATCTTCCTCTACGACGCGCCGACCTCGGTCAGCTGCCGGGCCGACGAGCATTCGAAGATCATCGAGGCGATCGCGAAGCGCGATGCGGCGCGAGCCCAGAAGCTGATGCTGGAACACCTGGAGCACATCGAGGGCAGCATGAAGCTCGACGGCGCCACCGAGGAAGTCGACCTGGCAGCGATCTTCAAGGGCTGAGCGGCTCTGGTCCACTGGATCACTGAAATCGCCCGCTGCTCTCTACGCGATACAGGCGCGCTGCGTCGTTGCAAGTGCTTGCACCATGCCGGAGGCATTGCTGCGCTTTGCGCCTCGCATTGCATCCCGTCTCGCGCGTCCCTTGGGGGAGTCGAGGGCTGCGGGCGCTGCAGCGTATCCGATTGGCCGAGCTCGTCGCGCTGAAGTACGTTGGTGTTGACCGATTTTCGGCGGTAGCTGGGCCCGGTGCGCACACGAACTCAGCGTGCGCGGCTACTGAGCCATCGACTTCTTGTTCAGCGCAATGCTTGCCATCCGGGCGAGGCGTGCGGCTTCCTCGGCCCGAGCGTCGTCGACCTCGCGCAACACGCCGCCCAGGTCCACCGGGCCCGTAGCGCGCGTGAAGCGGCCAGTCAACGGCGACGCCGTGTGCAGCTCGCCGTGCTCGTAGAGCGCCCAGATCTCTTCGCCATACCGCTTCTGCAGCAGCTCCGGCGCGAACTGGCCGAAGAAGTCCTGCAGGTTGGCGACGTCGCGCAGCAGCATCCGCCGGGCGTGGTTGTTGCCCGCGGCATCGACCGCCTGCGGCAGGTCGATGATCACGGGGCCATCGGCGGCCAGCAGCACGTTGAACTCCGACAGATCGCCGTGCACGACGCCGGCGCACAGCATTCGCACCACCTCCTGCAGCAGAGTCGCATGGTGCCGGCGCGCATCTTCGGGCGTGAAGACCACGTCGTTTAACCGCGGCGCGGCATCGCCATGGGCGTCGGTGACCAGTTCCATCAGCAGCACGCCGTCGCAGAAGTTGAAGGGCTCGGGCACGCGTACGCCGGCTGAGGCTAGGCGGTAGAGCGCGTCGACCTCGGCGCTTTGCCAGGCCGCCTCGGTGGCCTTGCGGCCGAATGTGGTGCCCTTGGCCATCGCGCGCTGCAGCCGTGTGTTCTTGACCTTGCGGTTCTCGGTGTAGTCGACGGCCTGCCTGAAGCTGCGCTGCGTCGCTTCCTTGTAGATCTTGGCGCAGCGCGTCTCGTCCCCGCAGCGCACCACGTAGACCATCGCTTCCTTGCCGCTCATGAGCTGGCGCACCACGGTGTCGATCAGGCCTTCGTCGATCAGTGCTTGGAGTCGCGGCGGTGCTTTCATCGCGTCCATTCTCGCCGAGGCGCGAAGCACCGATCGACGCGGGTGCCCCAGGCACGACGGGAGCACCTCCTGGCCCGAACTGATGCCCGCGAAGCTTTGGTAGCTTCGATGGTCATTTCTCGCTCAGTGTGCGTCCAGGTTGAATGTCCGCAGTTGGCCTGGCCGACTGCAGTCAAAAATTTGGCGTCCGGCCGATGAGCAGGGCTTCACAAGGCTCTCCTGCAACGAAGCCCGCAAGAGAAGCACAAAAATCGTCGATGCTCGACCTGTCGCACCAGAACCGGACAGAAATCGATTCTCCGTATGTGTTCGCCGGAGGCCCCTCGTATTTCTCAAGCCGGACGACAACGCTAGCATGGCCCTTGGCGTCCGTTCCAATGGCAACTTTGACCCTATCAAATATTCCATACTCGAACATAGCCGCATCGCCGGCTTGCTTGGGGAAGCCAGTCAAGGCCAAGCGGATTGCCGCCAGCTTGCGGTGGTCGTCGAATGCAACGAGCTCACCAGAGAACGCTGAACCAACGACTGCGAAGGAGACCTGCAATTCGTCGTTCTCACCGTAGAGAGCACGCGTGGTCGCGGTCAAGGAAAAGCGCGGCGTCATCATGATGGATGGTTCGCTTTCAAGGCGCGGGCTGTCCGAGCCAGCACGGTACGTGCAACTTTAGCCACCGCGCCCCTGTTTCAGAATCACTCGCAAAGAGAATCAGAGGACCGTGATGAATGTCTGGTTGTGGGCCGCATTTTCTGCCTCTGGCGATACTGCAATCGCCCCATGGCTACTGCGCTACGCGTGCCTCTGCCCCGCCCGCCAGGCGTCCTTGGACAAACGGTAGAGCACGTGCTGCGCCAGGCGATGGCCGGCTGGGACCAGCGGGTGCTCGAAGTCGTCCGCTGGGTTGCGCGTCATTCCGAGCCGCAACATCACGGCCTGCGAGCGCGTGTTGTCGGGCACCGTCAATGCAACGATCTCGGCCAGGCCGACGTTTTCGAAGCCGAAGGCAAGCGCAGCTTGCGCTGCTTCACTCGCGAACCCGTGGCCCCAGAACCGCCGCGCCAAGCGCCAGCTCACCTCGACGCAGGGCGTAAAGGGGGCTGTAAAACCCGGAACTGACATCCCGACCATCCCAATGAAGCTTGCGACGCCTGGCGCTTCCACTGCCCACAGGCCGAAGCCTTTACGCTCAAAGTGCCTGGCAATGTGCTCGACGATCGAATCGCTCTTGGCGCGAGTAATGGGGCCGAGCAGGTACTCGCTGACCTCAGGATCGGCATTGAGCTCGGCGAAGGGCGTGAGATCCTCGGCTCTCCATGCCCGAAGTCGTAGGCGGGAAGTCTTCAGCTCTGGAAAGTCGCCATTCATTGGTCGATGGTAGGCCCTGTGCGATCGCCTGCTCGCCCCCTCTTGTTTTGCAGCCTTGAGTGAATCAGGACCGGGTGGCCTCGATCGACGACGAGTATGGGACGAACGACGGCAACGCGGGCGAGCACATCGACGTCGTGCTCTACCCGTACTGACTCAGCGCGGCGAGGCCTTGGCCTCCGAGGTCTTGGGGATTCCGCCTTTGGCGGCGATACCGGGCGCGAGTGCGTGCTCGAGCGTCCGAACGATGTGGTCCCCTGCCGCCTTCGATCGCCAACATACCGCCATATCGGACCGCCGGCATCCACCGTTCGGAGTATCTCGCTAGCCCGGCAGCAGGACGGCTTGCGACGCGCTCCCCACCGTGGATGGCACCGCGCATCGTGGAGGAGGGCGGCCAGGCCCCCTTGAATCGATCGAATGCATCTCCTTTGGAAGACGCCAACTTCGCGCAGTATCAGGTCAATCAACGCCCTTTCGTAGAGGCTGCCCTTGCCGAGGTGCTCACAGTGCCGGCGCAGCTGCCGCAAGGATTTCGGGCGCGCCGAGCCTCACAGTGGCGCAAGCGCGTCTCCTGGAAGGGGACTATGTTGAGTGGGGATCGACCGCTTGAGCGCCAACAATCCCGCAACCATCGCGCTGCGGCGGCTCTTGAATGCCTGTCGCGATGCTTTCAGAAGCACCCAGCCATTGCCCGACACGTCGTGCAACCGCCAGCGAAATTCGCCCGGCGTTGACTCGACTACTGTGGCGGAGATGAATGCGCTTGGAGAGGGCATAGTGGGACCGTGCCCTGATCTCTACCGCAGTACTGTCGGAGAGGACCCCGACTGGCTGAGGTTCACAGTTCGGCGAGTCCAGTATCGCCAGCGTGGCTGCGGCTCTCCCAGCTGATCATGAAGGCGTCCGCCTTGCCTTCGAGAACACTGATCGCTCCAGCTTGATCATAGTGCTGACCGGCCAAGGCGATGCGGCATACGTGCTCGCCATCGAAGTGGAGATCAGCATGGCCCGCGACGAATCCGTCCGAACTCCCAGTGATCAAAAAGATGCCAACCGACCACGCTTCTCGATCGAGGTGCTTCACTTCCAACAAATTGGCGCTGGTGCGCATCAGCACTTCCTCATTGTTGCCCAGTTCACGCTAGCCAATGAGCTTAGCGCTGCCAGATGTTTGTTTGTATGTGAGGGGGAGACGTGATTTGCATCGAAGTGTCCGGTGCCCGTGCAGCCATGGCTGTGCCACAGGTGTGGAAACCAATATTCCGGTGTCGCGGCAATCTCACTCGTCATCTACCAGGACCACCACCGCCGGGACCACCGCCGCCTGGACCGCCACCGCCGCCGGGACCGCCGCCGCCTGGACCGCCACCGCCGCCGGGACCACCGCCGCCTGGACCGCCACCGCCGCCGGGACCACCGCCGCCTGGACCGCCACCGCCGCCGGCACCACCGCCGCCTGGACCGCCGCCACCGCCTGCGCCTCCACCACCAGCGCCCCCGCCGGCACCACCGCCGCCACCTGCGCCTGCACCAGCACCACCTGCACCTGCGCCACCCGCGCCGCCTGCGCCGCCACCGGCTGCGCCTCCGCCTGCACCGCCGCTACCCGCGCCGGCGCCACCTCCATCGCCGCCGGCAAAGAGCCAGTTGAGACTGCCACCGGAGTCCTTGGTGTTCCTGGCGCCTGGCGCGGGGCCGGGCGCAGCCGTTCCAGCCACACGGGGGCCGCCACCGGATTGCGACGGTTGTGCCACTCGACCCGCAGGCCTGGGGTTCTGACAGACCGCCTCCCCATAGGGGTTGTAGCGGTCGCAGTGGCTCGGGAGCACAGAAGGCTGAGGCGCTGCGGCTTGGGCCTGCGCACCTGGAATCGGCCTAGCCCGCAATACGTCGGCGCTCGGCCGCGCGCCAGGAACGACAGAAGGCTGAGCAAGCGCCGGGCCGGGGTCGCCCCTGGCGTCTCCTCTGGCATCCGGCTTGGCAGGTTGGGCGAGCTTCGCTGGCTCGAAGGGCTTCGGTGCCTCGAGAACCCGGGGAAGCTCCCTGGCCTTCGCCGGCACACCCGCGCTGGCTGTCTCGACAGACCTGGACGTGCTTGGCGCGCGCGCCGCCGGTGCAGCACGCGCCGTCTTGGGCGCTAGACGAGCAGCAGCCGTTGTCGTCTCCGCAGGTGCGGGCGCAGGATCGTCTTGCGCAAGAGGAATCGCCGGTGTCTGTTGAGACGCGAGGGCATCCTGAACCTGCGGCGAAGCAGGCTCGTTCCTGGCTTCAGCCGTCGCCGGCGCAGCGGGTTCGCTCCTGGCTTCGGCTGTCGCTTGCGGTGCAGGCTCGCTCCTGGCTTCGGCGGTCACCGGCGCAGCAGGCTCGCTCCTGGCCTCGACCTTGATCGGAGGAGCAAGCGCGGGCGCCGCAGTCGTTGCGGACTGACTCTTCGACGCGCTCGGCGCTTGCCACAGGGCCGACGGCGCCTGGGAAAGCGGCAGGCTCTGCCCTGTCGAGCGGCCGAGATACCAAAGCACGAAAGCGGCATGCAACACTGCCAGCACGATGAGCAGCCACAAGATGGATACATCGACCCCTGCGGGTACAGGAATGCCCAGCACGCGCCGCGAGGTCCTGCCCGTGCGCTTCGCATGTACCTGGGGCCATTCGTCCACCGAGCGCACCGAAGCCTGCTGCTTGTGCGCAGGCGTCTGACTTGCCTGCGCCGCTTCTCCGGTGTTGTCCGGCGAAAGCTTGCGGGCACAGTTCCGACAATACTGGGCGGTGTCCCTGTTGAGGGTCTGACACGCGCTGCAAACGCGCGTGAGCTGGTGCGGTGGGGTCGCCGGTTCCGGCGGCTGCCAGTCTGTCCAGTCGGGCTGAGGCGATCCTGTTTGGGATGGCGCGGGTTCCGCTTCGTGGACTGGCTCATTGGCGGCCGTGTCGGCTCCCCGACTTGTCTCCGGCACGCTGGTGCCCGGCATCGCTTGGCGAGCTATGTCGTTCATTGGGGCCAACCGGTTGTGGCGCTAAGCAAGAGGAACCAGTGCTGTCACGCCTGCCAGCACATTGATCACGACGCAGAAGGCCGCCAGATCCCATGCCCAGCTGCGATCCAGCGAGACGGACTGCCGCTTGGGCGGCAGCACCGTTTCGCGGGCGGTCCTTGCTGCATGGAACGCCGATAGCTTGTGCGAGCAGCTTTTGCAGAACCGTGCGGAGCCGAGATTGATGGTGCTGCAACCCTCACAGATTTCAACCGAGCCTACGCCTGTGCTGGCCATCGCCAGTTCGATCAAATTGCCGAAGACAACATCCGAAGGATAGGCAGTGCCACCCGCTGCCACTGAACCAGAGTTCACCGCTGCTCTCCTTCGAAAAAGACCGGCTAGCGCAGTCGGCGAGCGTGCCGTTGCTCGGCGATCGCCAGTCTGGCGAAGGTCAGGAGCTCTTCGTCCGTCGGCCCTGGTCCGACGCCAGCGACGTATCTCCCGAAGGCCGTAACGATGCGTGCCTGAACCGCTTGCCTCGCGTGCATTGCGGCAGTCCAGGCGCTGGCCGCTCCCATTCGGCGGCCTTTCGCCGTCGACGCTTTGGTATGTCGCGATCCAACGGTCGAATGGCTGTTCCTCCATGCAGCCGACCTCTTCTTGCGTGTGACAAACCTTGACATTGCTGCTCTCGCGATCCAGCTACTTACGTGGAAAATATTCACATTAGTAGGCCTCTTTTCTTATAGTCGCCAGTGCTTGGTTGTAAGACGGCGACTGATGTCGCTGTCCAGTTGGTAACTTGGAGTTGACGACCGTGACATCTTCTGCACTGAGGGGCATCTGGTCGCCCAAAGCACGCGTGCTGTATGAGATCCGGCTTTGCTGGTCCGACCAGGTATTTCCGGACCAGGCTCATTCCCGCGGCGGCCTCTGGATGCCGGACGTGCCGCACAACAGAGAGAAGCTCGAGCACGCCGCCGCCATGGGAAACAGACTCCATGTGGGTCTGGAGGCCGGCGTCTCGCTCCAGGGTGCGAAGATCACTGAGGTCCAGTTATAACGCTGGCTCCCCGCCGGACTCATCTCGCACGGCGTGCGCCTTGTCCACTTCACCGACAAGGCGGTCAGATGTCGCGGGGGCCATCGCGCGTCGTCGCGCATGCGGTGATCACCACAGCGGACAACACAACACCGCCGATGCCAGCGAGCAGTAACGCCAGCAGCGGCTGCTCGATCACATGGCCGCGCATGACATTCAGCGCCAGATGCACCGGATCCCTGAGCCGCCCCCTACGGATTGGCAGTGTTTTCGATATCACGTGCGCATCATCGATGAAGGCGCTGGCTTCATCCGCGACGGTAGGGGCGACTTCATTTGGTGGCTCGCTTGGAATCACGGATGTCCTCGCGTAGGTCTCTCTACGCTTGGATGCGCAAGGGGAAGCGGACAGCAGGATGCGCGCACGCCTGCCTGACGCAGGTGCGACCAGGCCAGCGGGGAATTCGGCACATTCTGAATGGCGCTGCGTCAAATCCCCGACTGGGGCGGGACTCCATAACACACGACACGCACGATGTCTTATTCCAAGGGCCCTGGGACGACGGATTTCATCAGGACCCGTAATACTTATCGACGCTGGAGCGGTAGGTATCGTCGTAGTCCGGCACGTTGTCGCCAGGGTATCGCGGCGCGCCTTCCAGTTGTGCCTTGTCCAAGGGCACCACGTACCCGTCCTGCGAAGTGTCGTACTTCAGCATGCTCCACGGGACGGGGTATCGGTCAGTGCCCATCCCCAGGAAACCGCCGAACTCCATGACTGCGTAGCGAACCTGACCCGAAATCTTGTCGATCATGAGATCATCGATCGTTCCGAGCTTTTCGCCTGCCGCGTTGTAGACCGTCGTTCCTTCCACACGATCGGAAGAAATGACATCACTGGTGAAGGTCGTAGCCATAACAAGAACTCCGGTGACCGGCACCGCTGGGAAATGCCGGTGTGGCTTCAAGGCCCCAGCGGAAAGAATTTGCCTGCCGCCACGGGCGTCATGGATCAGCATTCAATCAATCGTGCTGTAGTAGAGGGCCTACACCCTGCGTCCCATCGCGTTGGCACTCAAGCCAGGGCGTAGAGTGCGACACCGAACAACACGCCCAAGCAGGCCATTGTCACCAAGTGACTAGCCGCGATGGCGCACGCGCGCTGCAGCTCACCGCGCAGCATGAACCATCGGCCGTGGGCCTGCGCGCAATGGCGCATGTGCGAGGCAAGTGCGTCGAAGTCGTTTGGTACGAGGTCGGTTACTTAAACGAGCGAACGGCGGCGGGGAGGACATGAAAGAACTCCTGAAAAAATAGCCTCTTGCACCCGACAGCGAGTACTGTCGCCCCCAATCGCCCATCGGACAGCTTCTTATCCGCCGGATGTTCACGTAGGACTCGGCGCATACCGCCTGCGATGCGGGATCGCCTGGCGCTCGCCGCCGCCGAAGCCAAGTCGATCGGACGCGGAGGTGTGTCGCAGATTGCCGCGGCCACAGGGGCTGGCGCGTGGCACGATTGCGGTGGGCATGGCGCGCCTAAGGATGGGTCACGAAGTGGCGTGCTCCTCGGCCATACTGTCGGCTTTGCCACGGGGAGGCGCGCGCGATGGCCACGACAAGCGGAAAACATGTGCAAGCGGGAACGGGAGAGCCGGTGCGTTATGAAGCGAGCTTGACGCACGATCCGCAATCCACGTACTACACGGCGCGCGTCATGCTGGCGGGCGAGACGTGGCACGAACTAGAGGGTGGTACGGCGACTGGGCCTGATCAAAATGAAAGAACCGTCGAAGCCATGCTGGCCATCTTTGCCCAGATCGATGGTCTGGATTTCGATGCGCTCAATCGCCCCTGAAGCCTGAATAGCGGGCGGGGTCCGCCCGGGAAGTCGATCCGACTCAACCATGCTTGCAGCTCGGTGCGATTCGTCCCATGTCCAAAATCTTTCCTACCTCGATTGGTCGCCGGGCCTGCGGTTCGGGCCGCGCCGTTCCTGATATAGCTTCTCAGCGGCGTCGCCGAGACGCCGTGCAGGACTACCGAGGTCGCGATCGTGAGCAGCACGATGTCCGCCAGCGTCTTTGTCTGCTCCTGCTGGCGGTCGGAGCGGCGCTGGGGTGGGTACTTAGCAGCTTGATCTGAACGAAGACGCTTCTTCCGGCGCTGCGACTGCCCTTCTGCTACTTCCAGGTCGTCGAGGTTGCTGCGACCCGCAATATGAAGCCCGCTACCGCGACGATCGCGTGGACGACGATAAGCCAACTGGGCAACGGAAGTTGCTCCCAGCGTGAGTTCAGAATGACGCCGCCGCCAGCTGCCGCGATCAGCGCCATTCCGGTCAAACCGACAGTCGCCGCTGCATGCAGCAGCAAGGTGATCGCTGGTGCCGCCAGGAATCCGTGCAGCATGGCAAGTGCTGCAGGCGACCCACGATCGCCTGCCCCAGCGAAGCGAAACCCCGCCATTACGATTCCGCCGACGGCCGCAATGACCAGCAGGACCGTCGACGTACGAAGTATCAGTGCAGGTTCCATGTGCCGTCCGGAAGCGGCTGCTCATGCAAGCAATGCTGGGCGTGGGCATTGCTTTTGCCGTCGGCCGGCGCCTTCGTTTGATGGAAGGAAAGCTCGTCGCGCGTTTGCACGAGAGCGGTTGGGCCGGCCTGCGGTCCAATTCACGACCCGCGCTTGGCTTACGAGCCGGGCTTCATCCAGGCCCCCACCGGCTCGCCGCGCCCGCACTCTTGGCGATGGCCATGGAGGACCGACCGGCGACCAGCGACCCTCGAGCCGTCACCCTGGACCTTCTCTCACGTGCATTGCGGAGTTCCAGTGGAGGAGGGGACGGCCAGTCCAACACGAGCCGGATAGGCCCGAAAAGAATATGAATGACTGCTGCTTGGCTGCTTGCGCACGCGTGAGGGACGCAGCGGGCGGCGTTCCAGCGAAGGAGGGCATCCAGCCGCCAGCGCGGATGCAGGGCTGCTGCTAGTTGGTGCGTATGCGAAACCTCGGCCCACTTCCGCCAAGCATCGCCTCATCGCTGGCGAAGCAGTTCTCGCAAGGCCAGGATCGCGCCGGTATTTTTGCTACGAGGCCAGCGAGGGTTCCTTCTGGAGGTCGCGAAGACTGCTGGCCCGCCGCCACGCTTGGAAGCGCTCGGTGGGAACACCTTGAACACGTTTCCACTGTTGCCGGTCCAGATCAGAACTCGCGCACCCCAGGCCATGCAGGCCGTGTGCGCGCAGATCGATCAATTGGACTCCGACGCGCTCAATCACGGCTGACGTCGTCGCATTCTTCTCGACGCCTGGGCACGCTTGGCAAACCATATGGATCGAGCGCCTGCGCCCGATCCTCCGCACCGGAGGCTCGGAGGGATCTTGACCGCGCACGTGCCCTTGAGAATGCGCGTCAGTGCATCGCACGCCCAGCGCGGCGCGACGTCAGCGCCTACTCCAACTCGCAACCTTGGCGCATAGCCCGACGCGCGCGCACGAGCGACATTGGACCGGCCCCTATCGCCGACAACGAACATGACGCCCAAACACCTGTTCGATCTCTGTCGCAAAGCCGCCATGGCATGGATCGACGACTTCGCGCCGAGCATGGGTGCCGCCATCGCGTACTACACGATGTTCTCGTTGGCGCCCTTGCTGGTGATCGTGATCGCTATCGCGGGCGCACTGTTTGGGCGTGAGGCGGTGCAGGGCGAGATCGTGGCGCAGTTGTCAGACTTGATCGGGGAAGAGGGAGCGATCGCCGTGCAGGGGCTGGTTCGAAGCGCGAGCGAGCCCGGGAAGAGCCTGATGGCCGGCCTTATCAGCATCGCCGTACTGTTGGTGGGCGCCACGACGGTATTTGCCGAACTGCAAAACGCGCTCGACCGCATTTGGCACGTGCCCGAGAAGGACAAGCCCTCGGGCGTTTGGGCCGTGCTGCGCGCCCGGTTGCTGTCCTTCGGGTTTGCGCTGATCTCACTGTCGGTCACCACCCTGCTGTTCGCGATGATCTTCAAGTTCATGCCGACGGCGCGCATTGCCTGGAGCGACGTCTGGGTAGGGGCCGCGGTGACGGCCGTGTTGTTCGAGATCGGCAAACTGCTGATCGGCCTGTACCTCGGCAAGAGCGGCTTTACCGAATCGTTGGCGGCCGCCGGCTCATTGGTGGTGTTGCTTGCCTGGGTCTACTACGCCGCACAGATCTTCCTGCTGGGCGCGGAGTTCACCAAGGTCTATGCCGATGAGCACGGCTCGTTCGCTGGCGCCAAGGCGCTTGCGGCGACCGAGGCCGCTGCGGCGGCGGCGGCAGCCGGCACGGATGGATTGACGGGCGGGCGCGCGCTCTGGGGCGAGGAGCCAGCCCTAGCAACAAACCATTCAGGTCTGACTCTTGCCGCGGAAGTAAAGAAGGAGATCGAGCGGCGCGTACAAAGCGCGGCAGCCGCGCTGCTTGGACAGTTGGTGCTGCTGGGCGTTCTCGCCCTGGCCAGCGCCATGGTCGCACGCTGGCAAAAAAAGCAACTCAAGGCGATCCGCCGCCGCGCGGCGGCGCCGTGACGACAGCAGGCGGAGGAAAAACCGCCAAAGCGCGCGGTGCGCAGCTGCGGAGGCCTCGGTGCGCCATTCAACCGATGGGCGAATACACGCAACCCGCTGATTCGATGGTTCAATCCACCCGCAACGGCTCTCAAAGATCATGGCGTTTGCCACCTGGTGCCTCTTCATCGGCGGGCTGCTCATCCTGATGGGGCTAGCCGGCACGCTGGTGCGAGCGCTGCCGATCAGCGCCGCGGCCTTGTACATGCTGATTGGCTATGTCGCAGGTCCCGAAGGCTTCGGGCTCCTCGACCTGAGCCTCGCGCGGGACGCCTATCTGATCGAAGTTATCGCCGAGATCGCTCTCCTGATCTCACTTTTCGCAGTGGGACTGCGGCTACAGATCCGGGTCTTCGACGCCACCTGGATGGCGCCTGTGCTGCTAGCCACCGTTGCCATGACGCTGACCATCGCGGTCATGACCGTTGCCGGTGTCATCTTCGAGTTGGCGTTCGCTACAGCCTTGCTCCTGGCGGCGATCCTGGCGCCTACCGACCCCGTGCTTGCTTCGGAAGTACGAGTCAAGCACGAGAAGGACCGCGATGAACTGCGCTTCGGTCTGACCGCCGAAGGCGGACTCAACGATGGGGCCGCCTTTCCGTTCGTCATGCTCGCACTGGGCCTTCTTGGTGCCCGAGAGCTCGGCCCAATGGGCCTGAGATGGCTTGGCGCCGACGTGCTGTGGGCGATTGGCGGTGGGTTGGCCCTGGGCTGGCTGTGCGGTGCGGGGTTTACGCGCCTGGTGATGTTCTTGCGGCAAAGGAAGCATCAGGCGCTCGGCATGGAGAGTTTCCTTGCCCTCGGTCTGATTGCACTGACTTATGGCATCGCGCTTCAAGCTTCCGTTTATGGCTTTTTGGCAGTGTTCGTGGCGGGCTTGGGTATGCGCGATGTTGAAAGCGTCGTAGCCAACGACGATCCTGCCGGCAAAGATGCAGCTTCAGATGTGCAGACGTCTGACGGGGCGCCGACTGCTTCTGCGGCCGGGACTGCGGGCAAGATGACCCGTCTGGTGCTCGACTTCGCGCGGGAGCTTGAACGGTTCATCGAGCTCGCCGCCATGCTCGTTATCGGCAGCCTGCTCTCGCGCGATATGTTGACGGCGACAAATTTCTCGCTTGCGGGGGTCTTGATCTGCGTGGCAAGACCGCTCTCGGTCTATCTCACGACTTTCGCCATCCATTGGACCCCGATGCAGCGGCGGCTCGGCGCCTGGTTCGGAATCCGCGGCGTCGGATCGCTCTATTACTTGGCCTACGCCGCCAACCACGGAGCGCCTGCGTCGCAACTGCAGGCGCTGACGGACTGCGTGCTGCTTGCGGTGGCGTTGTCGGTCCTGCTCCATGGCTCGTCAGCAACGCCGTTGATGGCTTCGTACCAGCGACTTCAGCGTCGCAAATGACTCGCGTCCGCCCGCCCGGAGCAGGTTTGGCGAATGCTGCGGCGCGCAGCGTGCTCATCAACGCCCATCGTCACTTGGTCGCTCCGTCCCCAACACACCGCGGTTGACCTTGGCGCCGCGCAGTTCCTTCGTAGCTCGACCTTGCGTAGGTCTCCTTCTCATGGTGCCTCGCGACCCCGGCTCGTGCTGGCCTAATATGCATTTGCAATGCGCGGCGATTCGCAGATGCTTCGCCTTGTCAGTCTGTTTGTCAAAAGAAGGACCCCTGAAATCGAAGGCGCGAAGCTCACCGAAGTTCAGCTCTAAGGGCTGAAATGAAACTGTTTTGGTC
>NZ_JAGGNU010000069.1 GCF_018614915.1 Variovorax paradoxus
TGGAGCTAAAAGGATACCCCTTATGCTTTCCCAGTGTTCTGCACCGTCTATCGCCTGTACCGGCATGCCGAGCGGCTGCCTACTGAAAAGAAAATTCCCGGTACCCTCGCATCGGTGCATCGGCGCATCGGCGCATCGGCGCATCGGCGCATCGGCGCACCGGATGACGGCGAGGCACTACATTTCCCCGGTGTCTACCACCGCGCCCACGCTGTTCGACTACGCTCGCTTCGTCGAGGATCTGAAACGCAGCATCGACGGTGCGCGGCTGTCGGCCGCGCGCGCCGTCAACCGGGAGCTGGTGGCCCTGTACTGGGACATCGGGCAAGCCATCCGTGAACAGCAGGCACGCCGGGGATGGGGCGACGCGGTGGTCGATCGGCTGGCGCGCGATCTCAAGGCATCCTTCCCAGGACCACTGGCTTTTCAGCGGCGAGCCTCTGGCGCATGCGTCAGTTTCACGAGACCTACGCCGCGCCGGAGTTTCTCGCACAGCTTGTGCGAGAAAGCGAGCGCGACGTCAAACGCACCCAAGGTCCCAAGGCGCTGACGGCTGTCGATCATCGTCAACTCGCACAGGCTGTGCGAGAAATGGTGGAAGCGGTGCCCTGGGGCCACCGCGTCAACCTGCTGTCCAAGCTCAACGACGCGGGGCAGCGGCTCTTCTACCTCAGGGCCGCCGCGCGCTTCGGCTGGAGCCGCAACGTGCTGCTCAACCAGATCAAGGCGCAGGCCTACGAGCGCTCGTTGGCCGAAGGCAAGGTGCACAACTTCGCGCTGGCGCTGCCCGCGCACTTTGCCGAGCAGGCCGAGGAGGCGCTCAAGAGCAGCTACAACCTGGAATTCCTTGGCATCCGGCGCGAGATCAAGGAGCGCGAGCTGGAGGACCAGCTGATCGACAAGCTGCGCGACTTCATCCTCGAGCTGGGCTATGGCTTCTGCTTCGTCGGGCGCCAGTACCGACTCACGCTCGGGCGCAAGGAGTACTTCATCGACCTGCTCTTCTAACACCGCTTTCTCAAGGCACTGGTGGCGATCGAGCTGAAGATCGGGCCCTTCGAGCCGGAGTTCGCAGGCAAGATGGATTTCTATCTCAACCTACTCAACGAGAAGGAGCGCGCGCCGGACGATGCGCCGTCCATCGGGATCATCCTGTGCGCCGAGAAGGACAACCTCGAAGTGGAGTTCGCACTGAAGAGCAAGTCGAACCCGATCGGCGTGGCCGAGTACCACCTCCAGGGCAAGCTGCCGGCCGAGATGGATGGCAACGCGCCTGCAACGCGGCCCCAACTGGATCGCGTGCTCATGGCACCGAGGGCCGAAGCGGACGCTGGAGGGCGAGCGCCAAGGCCAGATCCAGGTTCGACGTCCACCACGCGAAACGCCGGAACTTGCCAGACACGATTCGGCCGACGGCTTGTGCCCCCTCCGCACGGCGCGCAGAATTGCGCACCCACCTCGGAGGAATGGAACATGACGATTCCGTACTTTGTCTTGACGCCCGATGGGCGCGAAGTTCCTCTGAACGTACTTGGCACACAGGTGACGGTGCTTGCATCGAATGCGGCAACACAGAGCTATGGAATCACCTTGCAACGGGGTGACGAAGGAACAGGCCCGCCCCCGCACAGCCACGACTGGGACGAATCCTTCTACGTCCTCGACGGTGAGATCGAGTTTCTCTGCGACGGCCACGCCCACCTGTGTCAGCCTGGCACCCTTGTCCATGTACCGCGCGGAACGGTACACGGCTTCCACTACGGCAAGGGCGGCGGCCAGATGCTCGAGATCACCGGGCAGAACGCCTTGGCCGCCCAGATGTTCACCGCCGTCGACCATGAGATTCCGGTAGGCCCGCCCGATATCCCAAAGCTGCTGGCGGTGCTCGAGCGCAACGGCGTCACCGTCGCAGCCTGATCGGCACCCGGGCGGCATCAAGCGTCGACAGGGCCATGAACGGACCGTCGAAGCGACTGCTCAGTTGACCCTAAACCGAGTGCTCAAGGCGAGCCTTGCCGGCAGCGTGCAAACCCGTGTGGCGGGAATCGCGCACCAATGTCGATTCGCTGATCGTGTTCCAAGGTCCGCAGGCCTACATCTCGCCGTCGATGTATCCGAGCAAAGCGGCCACCAGCAAGGTCGTGCCGACCTGGAACTACATCATGGTGCAGGGGCGTGGCAGGCTGCGCGCGATCAGTGAGGCGGACTGGCTGCGTGCGTTCCTTGCCCGCCTGACCGAGCGCCATGAGGCTGCGCGCCCGGTCCCGTGGGCGGTGAGCGATGCGCCCCCCGGCTTCATCGATTCGCGGTTGCGCGCGATCGTCGGTATCGAATTCACGCTGAGCTCGCTCCGTGGAAAGTGGAAGGTAAGCCAGAACCGCACGCCGTTCGATCGGGACGGTGTCGTGTACGGACTGCGAAGCCAGGGCGGTGCGGAAGCTGAGGCGACGGCAATGGCGGTGGTCGCCGCCATCGAACATGCGCGCTGATTCACTCAAGGCTGAAAAACAAGAGGGGACAACGAGCAGGCGGTCGCACAGGACCTACCATCGACCAATGAATGGCGACTTTCCAGAGCTGAGGACTTCCCGCCTACGACTTCGGGCGTGGAGAGCCGAGGATCTCACGCCCTTCGCCGAGCTCAATGCCGATCCTGAGGTCAGCGAGCACCTGCTCGGCCCCATTACCCGCGCCATGAGCGATTCGCTCGTCGAGCGCATTGCCAGGCACTTTGAGCGTGAAGGCTTCGGCCTGTGGGCAGTGGAGGCGCCAAGCGTGGCGAACTTCATTGGAATGGTCGGAATTTCAGTTCCAGGTTTTACGGCCCCCTTTACGCCCTGCGTCGAGGTGGGCTGGCGCCTGGCGCGGCGGTTCTGGGGCCACGGGTTCGCGAGTGAAGCAGCGCAAGCTGCGCTTGCCTTCGGCTTCGAAAACGTCGGCCTGGTCGAGATCGTCGCGATGACGGTGCCCGACAACACGCGCTCGCAGGCCGTGATGTTGCGGCTTGGAATGACGCGCGACCCAGCGGACGACTTTGAGCACCCGCTAGTCCCAGCCGGCCATCGGCTGGCGCAGCACGTGCTCTACCGTTTGTCCAAGGACGCCTGACTGGCGGGTCAGAGGCGCGCGTGCCGCAGTAGCGATGGAGCTATTGGAGTCTGCCGGAGGCAGAATGCCGGCCATTGGCTGACGGTCGTCGATGACCGCTATCCGGTATTCCAGTACGACGCCGGCGATTCGAAGCTTGGGCAGATGGCTCGACTGCAGCGCCGTTCGGTGCTGCGAATTTGTCGGCCGGCCCAGAGGAAGCCTTTGCCAGTTGCTCACAGCGCTTCGACCGGGCTTGGCCGGCATGGCTGCGGCACTGATGGGTGGTCGAAGTGGCGTCGCCTGACGCTGCACCCGAGCTCAATGACAGAACAGAGTGATCTGGCAAGGCAGAGTTCGGCCAGGAACGCCCATGCAGGTTAAGTAAGGAACCACGGTCTTTCCTTGTCGCTGAGTTCGGTTGGCAGATTTCCGCCCACCTACCCGCGCCCGATCCCGCGGTCGCCTTTGAGTCAAGGGCGCATGCTTCCCTAGCTCGCAATGAGGACCCGAACAAGAACAACGAGGAACCCAGCAGCAACGAACGCGGCGACTGCCGTCGTCACGAGGTCGGGCGATCCTTCGTCCACGTTTTGTCGCTTCGGCGTAGCGTGGGTCTGAGGTATTGACGCAGCCGTGTCAAAGGCGGTGCTGAATGGGCTGTAGAGCGCGCCGCCATGGCTCCCCGAGTCAGATTCGTTAGCCTGGACATCGGCGCCCGCTGATTGGCCGATGTGGTCGGCTTCGACTGGAGACGGCTTCTGAGCTTCGGCTGCGAACAGCGGTGCACCCGCGGTTGCCGACAGGGCTGCCAGGCAAAGACCTGCAAGCGCCAGGCGCGTTCCACGTTGTCTGAGCACCACGACGGTGTCCTTGGTATTGCCAGGATGGCTGTTGCTACTTGCTGCCGGTCGCCTGCTGCAGCTGGCATCTTCAGGATGTCAGCTTCCAGTGCCAGGCGCCATTCCACGAAAGGGGAACAGTGCAACGCGGGGCCGTTACCTAGGGTCGCGCTTGAACTCGCCCCTGAATACCTTCGGTGGTGACAGGTGCCTGGTCCACAGACAAAGCACCCATGCGCCGTATGACAAAGCGCCTATGGAGCGACGGGCACTTGCGGCGTAGCCTCGTCTCCATTGGCATAGACCCAGTGCGTTCAGTCGGGTCGACGTTCTGCGACGAACGACAGAATCACCTGAACAACAATTTGGAGGATAGCTATGGCGGAGCCGAATTCGTCAGACCGCAACGGCCATCATGGGCGCGCCGTCTATGCGGGCCATGGGATCGCGCGATGCGGCCCTTCGTGTTCGGAGAACGACCATCGGCTATCGGATGACACCGCCTGTCCGATCACGATCATGATCGCGTCAGACCGCCAAGCGCTGCTCCTGGCATGGATGGCGAGGCTGATGCACGAGCCGGGAATCGAGTTTCATGCCGAGTCGTTCACTGACCCAGCGCGCCTGGGCTACAGCATTGAGCAGAGGTCGCCAGCCGTCATGCTGCTCGACAAGGCCATGCTGGACCGCCTGGATGGGGAATCCATTCAAACGATACGCGCACTCTTCGAGAACACGCGCGTGCTTCTGTTGTGGGATGAGCTCTGCGATGGACTGGTCGTCGACCTCTTGCGCTATCGCTTCCATGGTTTCCTGCTCGCGACCTGGTTGCCTGAGGTGTGCCTCAAGTCCATCCGTGCAGTCAGCCGAGGCGAGCTCTGGATGTCGCGTGTCGCGCTGGCGAGCGCAATTGCTGACCTGCTGCCGGCCTCCCCCTCCATCGTTCCAGCCAAGCCACCCCACTCGGCAAGCAGCAGCACCACGCTCACGCGTCGCGAGCAGCAGATCGTCGAGCTGCTGCGCTGCGGCTGCACCAACAAGGAAATCGCCAATCAGCTGGGAGTCGTGGAGGACACGGTCAAGAAGCACTTGCAAAGCGTGTTCCGCAAGCTCGGGGTGCGCCGACGCGCCTTGGTGGCGCTGCGTCCGCACCCCGCGGCCTCGAACAGCATCTGAGGATGCAGTTGCCGGGGCGCCTCGTACGCGATTCGTCTCGCGCACCTCTTGTGGCCATGCTCACTGCGTGACGGTAAACGCCTTGGGCAACACACCACCCGGACCGACACGAACATCCCATACCGGATTGCGGCTTCCATGCTTCTTGGACGGCACCGTCACCGTGGCGGTGATCATGTCGAGCGTCGCGGTATCGCTGGCCAAGCGGACATTGCTCGCGATCGGTCGCGGACCATTGCCGCCCTCGAAGGACACCGTCATGCCGTCGCTGAATCCATAGCCGGTGATGGTGACCTGCACGGTCGTTCCGACCTGCGCCGTGTTCGGAGTGATCGACACCGCCGTCGAACAGTTTCCGCTGCTGTCCAGCACGGTGACCGTGCTCGGTTTCTTGATATTCAGGAGAACACAGGAGATGTTGTCGGTCTCTGTGGATTCGATGATGACCTTCTTCGGATCGATCTCGATCTTCAGCTGATAGATGCCATCCGCGTTGGCGGTGAAGTCGATTTCTTGGCCTGCGAGATGGCTTCCGTAGGTGTCGCCCCAGCCGACGGACATGCCTTGGACAAACTGGCCGCAGCTGCTGTACGCCGCTTGCGCGGGCGCCCCGGGCAACGATGCGTCTATCTTGGTAGTGTCCATCACGCAGAAGGTGGTCTTGCTTCCGGTTCGCTCCGAGCCGCCCGGAGCATTGACGGGTTGCAAGGTGTACAGCGCGTAGTCGTCGAAGTGGAAGTGGTTGTGGGCGGGATGCCACTCGAAGTAGCCTGAGAGACGGAGAAACGATGTGCCATCGCTCAGGAAGACGCGTTGAAGCACTTGCTGCTTGCCCGATCCCGTATCGACCGGCCCTGCCTCGAGTTGAAGCGGCCCGGTTCCGTTGTTCCAGCTTGTCGTGTTGAAGCGCAGCGTGGAACCACCGGATGCGTCGGCTACGAGCGAGAGGTTCGAAGCGGGCAGAGGTTTCAGGTTGGGCGGGCGATCAACCACCGTCTGGGCCATCGCACTGCCGGCAAGCGTCACGACCCAAGCCGCTAGCGAGCCAAAGGCGACGGACCGAAATTGGGAAGGGTGCGTGCTCATCGGCGTGGCTTTCCAGGTTATGAGAGAGCAGTCCTACGCGCGCCCGAATCGAGGGTGTTGACCACCCTTCGAGCGCGCGGAACCGGAGTCGGCTACTTGCAGATTTCCTTCTTGGGGTCGCACGGAGGCGGCTCTTTGGGGTCGTCGCAACTGAAGTCGGACAGCACCAGCCTGCCAGGCAGGTTTGTCGAGGCACCGAGCAGCGTGCCGGCACCCGTGCAGTAGAAATGCTGGGTGCTCGAGAGCACCTTCGTGGCACTGACGCTGCAGGAATTGCCCGATGACCAGGTGGCACTGAGCGTGCCGGCGCCGGCGCCGCCCGTCTGGTTGTTGACGAAGTGCCAGGTCCCCGTGTACCCCCCGCAAGACTGCCCGCTCAGGTTATCGAGTTGCGCAGCCAGGGCCGTTCCGGCGTAAACGCCCAGAGCCACTACGACCGGCCTCAGCCAATACCGCTTCTTCATGCTTGTCTCCTCGTGGGCTTCCGTCATGTCAGCCGCCTTCGATGCCGCGCCTGAGCGGGACGATGACGCCATGGCGGAAACATCGACAGCTGGTGCGGCTGTCACGCGTGGTCACCAAAGGTTGCCCTCACCAGATCCTGTAGGCGCATCTGCAGCTGGCGTCGTCACGATGTCAGCTTTTAGTACTAGGCGCCATTCCACGAAAGGGGAACAGCGTGCAATGTGACGGGTAGGTCGACCAACTGCCGTGAGATTGCGGCAGTTACCTATCGACACTCCCGAACATAGCTAATACTATTTTCTTCAATTGGCATCAATAACAACACGCCTCAGCTTGCTTGGAGGGGGCGGCGCCGCGAGGAAGAGTCAACATGAATAAGTTCACGGCCAGCATGTTCTGCGCGCTGAGGGCGGCCGAGTGCGTCATCGTCGATGGCAATTTGGTCCGCACGTTTCAACTCCATGGTTCGGAGGGCGGCTCCGGCATTCTCAATCTCGAGGATGGCAGCACGATTTCCTTTGCGAACCAGGACATCGCCCTCGTCGGCGGATACGGCGCCTTCCAGACGGAAGCCGAGAAGCCCCACAGCATCGACTTCATCACGCCCGGGGGTCGCGGCTTGAGCGAGGCCGACGTCCGGCCGGCTGCGCGGTCCGGGACCGAGCGACAAACCGCGCTGGCGCTCTTGCAGTTGCGCCCCGCCTTCCGGTTCCGCTGAGCGGGAAGCGAGAGAAACCATGGACAGGAGCGCCAATGCGCCCGGCGTGCAAGCCCGGAGCTATCGCGTATGGGCGGACGACCCTGGGAGCTTTTCGACGCACCGGATCGCGGCCTTGCGCCACAACTTCCACGAGCATCCGCTTTTCCAGGTGCCCGAGCTCGCCCGGTTGGCCAAGGAGCTCGTGCCCTTCGATCAATGCCGATTCACCAAGCCGGGGATCTCGCAAGCTTCCACCTTTACGCACGACAGCCGGCATCCTGAGGGGCGGAGCATCGAGGAGGTGTTCCAGCGCATCGAGGAGACGGGCTCGTGGGTGGCCCTCTACAACATCGAAGTCATTCCCCGCTATGCGGAATTGCTCGCGAGCATCGTCGACACCATGCGGCCCTATGTCGAACGCGAGCAGCCCGGCATCTTCAATGTCAACGGCTTCGCCTTCATCTCGGCGCCACCCTCTGTGACTCCGTTCCACATCGACCGAGAGAACAACTTCTGGCTCCAGCTGCACGGTCGCAAGACCATGAATGTCTGGGACCATACGGATCGGGTCGTGGTGCCGGCCGGTGCCGTGGAGGATTTCATCGTCGGCCATTCGCTGAGGAAGGTCCGCTTCAAGGAAGAGTTCCGAGCGCGTAGCCACCAGTTTGAGACCAAGCCGGGTGATGCCGTCTATTTCCCGAGCACGTCGCCGCACATGACGAGTTCCGACCGCACTTGGACGCAGCCGGGCGACGGTGTCTCCATCTCGATCGGCGTGACCTTCTACACTTCGGTCACGCGAAAGATGGCGTGCGTTCACCAGGTCAACAGACTCATGCGGAGAGCCGGACTGTCGCCGGCATTCCCCGGCGAATCCTTCATGGCGGATTCGCTTAAGGCGCCTGTCGGTGGGATGGTCGGCTTTGCCCGTTCGTCGCTCTCACGGGCCATCGCCCCGTTGCGCCGCGTCAAGCTCGCGGCCAAGGCGCCGCCGGGCTCCTTCTAGCGCCCGGCCTTTCAGATGGCGACTACATTCGACCTTGCGCGCATCCGCCCCATCGCCTCGCAACGCACTCAGCGCAGCATTTGAAGCAATTCATGCTGAGCCTGAGAACCACAACTCTGATGCTCGGCACGGCCCAGACGCTCGCCTTGGCCCTGCGACTACCTTCCCGCCGTACTTGCGCAGCCAATCGGCGCGAAGCTTGGTGTTTCGACCTCCGTGCTCCAGGCAGCGTTCTCGCTGGCGCACTCATCGTGTCGGCTGCGGTGGGACCCTAGGCCGGGCGCGCGATCGATCACCTCGGGAGCCGGCGGGTCCTGACGGTCAGCAACCTGGTGTTCGCTGCAGGGCTGGTCGGCCCTCAACGGCGCATTGCTGGCGCGTCAACGAGACCCAGCGCTCAACTCCTGCCAAAATCGTGCAGGGTGCCTAATGGGACGGCAAGATGGGCGCAGCACTTTACGAGCCGATCAATGTGTACAAGCCCGTGGCGGCAAACATCGGAGTTGTCGACGGGTCCTTTGAATACCTGACGGTGGCTGGCGTCAGGCTGCCTTTGCCGTTCACCACGCGCATGACGGTGGTGCGCCTCGCGAACGGTGATCTCTTCCTTCACTCTCCGACGAAATTCGATCGCGCTCTCGCAGACAGCCTTGAGCATCTCGGAAAAGTCCGTCATCTGATCTCCCCCAACCAGTTCGACTATGCCCACATTGGAGAATGGTTGGAGGCCTATCCCGATGCCATTGCATGGGCCTCGCCGGGCGTGCGCAAGAGGAGTAGGGCACGAGAGTTGGATATCCATTTCGGAACGGACCTCGGCCTGGACCCAATACTGTTCGTTTACGGAGAAAAACTGCCTGATGGATTTGTTGGCGACCATGGCCGCACGCCGGAGCGCCGGAAAATTTGTATAGGGGCACCTGGC
>NZ_JAGGNU010000070.1 GCF_018614915.1 Variovorax paradoxus
TACGGAGCTCAAGTGAAAGTAGGGGGGGCTAGGATCTCGCCGCATGGGTCGGCGTCCATCAGCCGGGCGTCCGCTCCGGTGTGGTAGGTCGCCGCTGGCCTCAATGCAGGAGTGCGGTTATGGCTGGCTCATCATCCGCGGACGCATACACCAGGTCGAACTTGTAGACCGCGGCGGGATTGCATCTGCAGGGCGCGGCGGCGCCCCCGCAATCGCAACCGCCCTCGGTGATCACATCCGATGGTCGATCCATGTGGTTTTCGCAAACCCAGCCAGATCCGAGGCAGTGGACGCAGGTCAACGAGCTCATGTCGCTCCCGCGCGTTTCCGCGCAGGCCTCTTGGTCGCCTTCGACTCCGCGGTCGGCCTCGGCGGCGCTCGTTTCGCAGGCTTCGGGCCGCCGAGCTCTCGGAGCGACTGGATCAGCTTCTCGGCGTCCGCGTCGAACTTGCCATCGCCATATTTGGGGGACCTGGCTGCCATGTCGCGCTCCTAATTTTGTGAACTAAGGTTTGCGCTTTCGGCTGACAGTACAAGCGTAGGAAGTGGCGGATTCTTCACGCTGTGAACCACCTACGCGAGCTCAGACCCATGCTGCTCGACGAGCGTCTGCTGGACCTCGAGGAGCCGGGCTGGATCTACGAGTCAAGTTCGACGGCTATCGCGTGCTCGCCGAGTTCGGGGAGGGCATGAAGACCGAGCTGCGCACGCGCCACGGCGCCGACGCCACCAAGTGGTTCCCCGAGGTGGTCAAGAGCCTTTCCAGTATCAAGGGTGGCCCGTTCGTGACCGACGGAGAGGTTTGCGCGCTCGACCATCTGGGCCGCAGTGATTTCGAAAGGCTCCAGGACCGCGCGAGCCGCAGGCGCTGGTTCCCGGGCGCCGCACCGGTCACCTACGCGGTGTTCGACCTCCTGGTCGACCAGGGCGTGGACGTCACGCAGCTGCCGCTCATCGAACGCAAGGCGCGCCTGGCCCAGCTGCTCAAGGTGCCGCCGCTCAGCGTGCTCTTCGTGAATCACTTCGACAACGAGGCGCACGACATCAACTCCATCGTTCGCGACGCTGTCGTGCCATTCGAGTTGGAGGGCTTGGTCGCGAAGAGAAAGGACAGCGTTTACAGGCCCGGCGCGCGGACGGCCGACTGGGTCAACGTGAAACGGAAAAATGCGATCCCGGCGCAACGCTTCAAGCGCGGGCCGAAGAGCAAGGACATCTCGATCGGGCTGTAGCCGGCATTGCCAAGCACCTTCGTCTGGCCGGAGCGTTTCAAGCGTGAGAGCCTACGACGGGCGCATTCGGCACCCGTCGTTCAAGGGGCTGCGCACGGACAAGCCTGCGACGGTGATCATTCGGGAGCTGCCCGCGAAAACGCGGTGAAGGTGAGGCTGGCTCGTAGGAATCAGTGGGCAGGGTGTCATGCGCGAGGTGGATCGCGCATCGGCGGGTCAGCGCTGGCAGAACCTCGCGTCACCTCCCGTTCTTGGTGTACCAGCGCGACCGTACCGATCCTAGTACTTCCCTTCGGCCATCTCACAGGTCCCAGTGCGGTGCGCCTGCCCGGGCGATTGCGCCGAATGCACGTGCTACGCCAGCATGTACCAAGGGCCGTGCCGAGTGAACTGAACATGAGTTCGCAGGCGAGCTGCTCTCGATTGCCAATCAGCTCCAGGCAGCGCGATAGGCTGATTCTTAGCGCGCGGCACTGAAAAGCCTCGCCGTGCGCTCGTAGTGCTCCGAAAGGAGCCGCTGCGCTTCGTCGAGGCGGCGTGCCATGACGGCATCAAATATGGCGCGATGCTCGTCGAGCTCGCTGCGCCGCTTGTGGGCGCTGCGTGCGGCGAGCTGGCGGTAGCGATAGGCTTGGTCATAGAGCTGCTCGCAGAAGCCGAGCAGTAGCGTCGAACCGCAGCCCTGCAGTAGAGCGAAATGAAAAGCGCGATGCAGGCGCTCCCACTGCGGGTTTTCTTCGTAGCGGTCCTCGTGCAACGAGCGCGGCGCGCGCGACAGGCGATGAAAGGCCAGCACGAGGGCTTCTTCCCAATCGGTCGCCCGGTTCGCGAATGCCTGCGCCAACGCAGTCGATTCGATGGCAATGCGCGTGCGCACCAGGTCGCGCAGCTGCTCGGCAGAGACGTCCGCGACCGCAAAGCCGCGCTGCTCGTTGTGCACCACCAGCCCTTCGGTGGCGAGACGACTGAGCGCCTCGCGCAGCGGGCTCGCACCCGATGCATAGCGCTGCCGCAGCTCGTGCATCAGCAGTTTGCGTCCTGGCTGCAGGTGGCCGTCGAGCACGTCGCTGCGCAGGCGCTCGTAGGCCAGGCGGGTCATGCTGATGGGGGGTGCGGCGGTGAGGTCCATGAAGGCGGCCATTGCGGTGAGCAGAACGGTGTAGTTCGGGTTTATCCCGGCATTGTCGACATGCGAGGGGTTGGATACTAATTATCGATCAAACAATGCTCCTATCAATTTTATCGACAAAATGAATTTTCGATTCTCACAGTTCCTCTCCCCACACCAACCCGGTCGTCGCCTTGGCGCGGTCCGGGGCCAGACGATCGTCGATCTGCAACTCGCTGATCCCGCCATGCCCGATGACCTGGTGCGGCTCATCGAGATGGATGGCCTGGCGCACGCCGCGGCAGTCGCAGCCTGGGCCCCAGCGGCTGCCGGCGCGGACCTGGGCGCCGTGCAACTGCTGCCCCCCGTTATCCGGCCCGGCAAGGTCATCTGCCTCGGGCTCAACTACGCGGACCATGCGGCGGAAGGCGGCAATGCGCGCCCCGAGTACCCAAGCTTTTTCATGCGCGGCGCCACCTCGCTGATCGGCCACGGCCAGCCGATGGTTCGCCCTAGGGTTTCGCAGAAGCTGGACTTCGAGGCCGAGCTCGCGGTCATCGTCGGGCGGCGCGCGCGGCATCTCACATCTTCCGACGCGCTCGGCGCGGTCGCCGGCTATGCCTGCTTCAACGACGCGACGCTGCGCGACTACCAGCGGCGCACCGCGCAATGGACGATTGGCAAGAATTTCGACGGGACCGGGGCTTTCGGCCCCTGGTTCGTGCCGGCGGCGGACCTGCCGCCAGGCGCGGCGGGCTTGAAGATCGAATCGCGACTCAACGGACGAGTCATGCAGAGCGACAACACCAAGAACATGCTGTTCCCCGTGGCCGAGACGCTTTGCCTGATCACCGAGGCGCTCACGCTGGAGCCGGGCGACGTGGTGATCATGGGCACGCCCGCAGGCGTGGGCTATGCCCGCACGCCGCCGGTGTGGATGCAGCCCCGCGACCGCATCGAGATCGAGATCGAGGGCATCGGCGTGCTGGCCAACACCGTGGCGGACGAGGAGTGAACGCAATGCGCAACGAGCCCCTGATCACCCGCCTGTCCGACGACTTCCGCTGGCCTGGCGGCCGGCGTGTCGCCGTGATCTTCAACATCGCCTACGAAGCCTGGTCCGACGGGCAAGCGCCCGGGATCGGGCCGATGGGCAACGTGCTGAAGGCGGGATTCTTCGACACCAACGCGCATTCATGGGCCAGCTTCGGATTGAACCGCGGTATCCATCGCCTGATAGGGATCGCGCAGCGCCACGGCATCAAGACCAGCGTGATGGTCAACGGCGTGATCTGCGAGCGCGATCCCGCGACCGTCCGGCGCATCGCTGCGCTCGGCCACGAGATCGTCAACCATTCGTGGGGCATGGACGTGATTCCGGTGTATTTCGACGAGCCTGGCGAGCGCGCCAACCTGCAGCGCAACCATGACATCCTCGTCGCGACGGCCGATGTCGCACCGACCGGCTGGATCAGCCCGCGCGGCACCGGCAGCCCGATCAGCTCGCGCCTGCTGGCCGAGGCGGGCTACACCCACCATGGCGATGTGAACGACGACGACCGGCCCTATGTGATGGACTTCGGCGAAGGCAAGCGCATCGCCGGCATTCCGCTCACCATGGACGTGAACGATCTGCCGACCTGTATCCGCTACGGACAGGGGCCGCGGCACATGCTCGATCTCTTCAACGACACCTTCGCGGCGTTTCGTGAGCGTGAGACCGTGCCGCTCATGCTTGACGTGACGGCGCACACCCACGTGCTCGGTCGGCCATCGGGGGCATGGGTCTATGACGAGATCATGGGCATCGTGAAAGCGGCGTCCGATGTGTGGATCTGCACCCGCGACGAGATGGCGCGCTACGTCCTCGCACAACAGAAGGAGTCAACATGATTCGACGCCGCCATGCACTGTGCGGCGTCGCCGCTGCCTTCGTCGGGCTGCCGCAGGTCCTGCGTGCCGAAGCGGGCTGGCCTGCGCGGCCCGTCAAGTTCGTCGTTGCATTCGCGCCCGGCGGGCCGGCCGACATCATTGCGCGCGTGCTCGGCGTGAAGCTTGGCGAAGCGCTGGGCCAGCCCGTGGTGGTGGAAAACCGGCCCGGCGCTGGCGGCAGCGTCGCCTCAGGCATGGTGGCCAAGGCCGAGCCGGACGGGCACACGCTGCTGGTCAACACGAGTTCGCTCGCAGTCAACGCAGGCATGTCGCGCAATCTTGGGTTCGACACCGAGAAGGATCTGACGATCGCCAGCCTCGTGGCCTCAAGCCCGAACCTGATCGTCGGTGCGCCGAACCTGCACGCCAGAACGCTCAAGGAAGTGATGGTCGAGGCGCGATCGGGCAAGTTCAACTACGGCACCGCCGGCGCGGGCACCACGCCGCAGCTGAGTGCGGAGTACCTCTTCAAGATTCTCGGCAAGGTCGACGTCACCCATGTTCCCTTCCAGGGTGCCGGCCCGGCGCTCAATGCCGCCATGGCGGGGCAAATCGAACTTGCGAGCGTGGCCTTGCCCTCGGCGGTGGAACTGGTGAAGGCGGGCAAGGTGCGCGGCCTCGCCGTCACGAGCAGGAAGCGCGTGGCGGCGATCCCGGACGTTCCGACCGTCGCCGAGTCGGGCTTCGCGGATTTCGAGGACTACACCTGGGTGGCGGTGCTCGCCCCGGCCAGGGCCCCGGCTGCCGTTATCGCGCGGCTCAATGCGGAAATCGGCGCGATCCAGCGTACGGCCGATTTCCAGGTCAAGCTTGCCCAGGCTGGCTTCGAGGTGATGGGAGGGTCGCCGCAGGAAGCGTCCGCCTACCTCAAGACCGAACTCGTGAAATGGGCGAAGGTCATCAAGGAGACCGGCGCGAAGCCGAACTGACGACGATGCGGGGGCCTGCAGGAGGCGCTTGCGAAGAGCGGAAGAGCGAGCCGCTCGGGCAGGAAGCCGGTAGGTTCACCAGCGCCAGCACAGTGCGAGGCGGCAAGTTCGAGTACGAGCGCTCCCGTCGAAGCGCTCTTACCTCTGCGACTCAGGCAGCTTCGATGCTGAACACGACTAACCGACATAGAGGGCCGAACCAAGCAGCGTCTGCTGCGGGCATGAGTCAGTCCGTTGGCGCCCATTTGCGTACCTTCCGGGTGCGCAAAGCCTTCTCGGCAACGGTCAAATCGTTGCGAGCCACTATTGCAGCAAGCGTTTGGAGCAGGTGAATCAAATGGATCATTCGTATGCGGTCAATGAACCGCGTCCTTGACCTACCTGCCGGCCACCGTGATCGGGCGTTGGTTCCACCTCTACCTGATTCTGGATCTGTACAGCCGCAAGATCGTGGGTTGGGAGGTGCATGACACGGATGACTCCGCCCATGCCGCGCACCTGGTGCGTCGCACGGCGCTGGCCGAGAGCATCGCGACACTCGACTCCAAGCCCGTGCTGCATGGCGACAACGGCTCGACGCTCAAGGCCACCACGGTGCTGGCGATGCTCAAATGGTTGGGCGTGAAGCCGTCGTACTCGCGACCCCGCGTGAGCGATGACAACGCCTACGCCGAGGCGCTGTTCCGAACGGCCAAGTACCGTCCGGAATTCCCGCCCAAGGGCTTCGCTGATCTCGAGCAGGCGCGCATCTGGGCAGCCGGCTTCGTGCGTTGGTACAACCATGACCATCGCCACAGCGGCATTCGCTACGTCAGCCCAGCCCAGCGTCATGCCGGCGACGACCACGCCATCCTGGCCGCTCGGCACGCGCTGTACACCCGCGCTCGTGAGATCAACCCAGCTCGCTGGTCTGGCCGCACTCGCAACTGGTCGCCCATCGGCGCCGTGACGCTCAACCCCGAACGCGACTCGGTCGTTCAGACGCATTCGCGAGCATCAGATATACAGCCGCTGGCTGCATGAACGAGGCGGCAACTACCTTGACGCGCGCCGATCGTCAAGGCGGCCCTGCGGCTGCAGACCGGCGATCGAGCGCACGTTCATAGCTGCTTTCCATGAACCAGAATAAGGAGGCCTCCTTTCATGAGTTGGCGTTGTCGATAGCTGGGTTCGTGATTCGCGCTGGGGTTGGGATTGGAACGAGCTGTTGACCGAGTTGGCGGGCGAGTCGGCGCAGCGAGCGTTGCTTGGTTTCGAGAACCTTGGCTTCGTACTGCTGCAGACCGAGTTCGACGTAGTGCATCCCTTTGACCATGACGCGCCAGAACAAGGCGGCGAGCTTGCGTGCGAGCGCGATGTTGGCGACCAGACCGCCACGACGCGCGGCCACTCGTCTGTAGAAGCCACCCAAGGCGATGTCCTTGCTGCGCGCGAGGCTTCGCGCGATCACGCAGAAGATCCGTCCGGCACGGTTTCGGCTTCGCTTGGTCGACCTGCTTCGCTTGCCGCTTTGGTGGCTGCCGGGGGCGAGTCCGGTCCAGGCCGTGAAGTGCTTGGCGGTGGGCCACTTGGTCAGATCGGTTCCGACTTCAGCGATGAGTTGCAGGACGCTGTATTCGGTGTGAGCGGGCAGCACGGTGAGGTCTTGTCCGCCACATATCTGCGAGAGGATGGAAGACAGGTTGGGTATGTTTGGCGCGTTGACTCCAGGTCTTCCGCGCCGCGCAGCCATGGTGCCTGCGTCCGACGGCACTGCTGGTTCCATTTCGTGCAGCAGCGATTCGACGCAATGGTCGCACTCGGCAATCTGGCCTTGGTAGTGCTCCCAGCTTTGCAGAGCTTGCCTGAGCGCGAATAGATGCTCTTCGGTCCAGGCGCCACGCAACGACTCCTTCACGCGCTCGGCCTTAGCGCGCTGGATCTGGGTATCGC
>NZ_JAGGNU010000071.1 GCF_018614915.1 Variovorax paradoxus
AGTGACGAGTATTGGGGCTAGAGAAGTCGTTGTCGGCGACCAGGCCCGAGAGGTTGACGTCGGCCGACGCCGTGGCGCGCGCGCCGAACAGGTACACGTCCCACTTGAAGCTCAGCGCCGCCGGGTCGCCGCCGTCGTCCGCGAAGCGCACGATGTGGCCGTTGGGATTGCCGGTCTGCGCGGTCGCGGCCGCGCCCTTGGGGTCGTTGTAGAAGCGGGGATTGGCCGCATCGGTGGCGGTGATGGGCCTCGCGCTGGCGTTGGTGTTGGTGAGGGTCACGTAGACCTCGCCGGTCTTCGGATTGACGGCCGTCCACTCGGGGCGGTCCATCTTGGTGGCGCCGGCGGCATCGGCCGCGAGGCGCGCGTTGACCACCACGTCGGCCGCATCGGCGAAGGCGTAGGCGGGGTTGGCCGCGGTGATGCCGTTGACGCCGAGCTTGAGTTCCAGCCACGCGCCCGTGCCGTCGGCGTTGAACTTCGCGACGTAGAGCTTGCCGTCGTCCATGTACTTGTCGCCGGCCGCGATGCCGCCATTGATGTCGGCCGCATCCCAGGACTTGGTCGACACGAACTTGTAGATGTACTCGTTGCGCGAGTCGTCGCCCATGTACCAGACCAGAGGCTTGCCGACCACCACCGGGCCGAGGCAGGCGCCTTCGTGGCCCATGCGGCCGAGCGCGGTGCGCTTCTTCGGCGTGCTGCCGGGCGTGAAGGGATCGATCTCGACCACCCAGCCGTAGGTGTTGGCGCCATTGCGGTAGTCGTCCGTGGCGCTGGCGCCGACGACCTGGGCATTCCAGCGGCCGTAGATGCCGTCGGCCGTGTCGGGCGTGACGGTGGCCCACAGCTCGCGGCCGGTGCCGGCAACGCCGTAGCGCGAGAAGGCGGCGATTTCCTTGGCGCTGCGGCTGGGGTTGTCGGTCGCGGTGATACGGCGGAAGTAGCCGGCCCAGTTCTCTTCGCAGGTCAAGTAGGTGCCCCAGGGCGTGGTGCCGTTGGCGCAGTTGTTGAGCGTGCCGCGGGTCTTGCTGCCGTCGGTGCTGAACTTGGTCTTGAGGTAGTCGGTCTTCGCGGCTGGGCCGGAGAAAGTCATCTCGGTCAGGGTGTGGACGCGGCGGTTGAAGCTCGAATCCTGCTTGTAGCTCCAGCTGCTCGCGCCCTTGTTGACCTCGATCACGCTCACGCCGTGCAGGAAGAACTCGCGCTGCACCTCGTCGGCGACGCTGCGCACCGCGGCGTTGCCGGCGCCGACGATGGTCTGGCCGGTGGGGTGCAGGAACAGCGGCGTGATGGCTTCGTGGTTCATCACCAGCAGGCCGCGCGCGGCGTTGGCGGGGTCCCACTTGTCGGAGGCATTGATGCCGAAGAAGGTCATGCCGTCATGGTGGTCGCCGGCGCGCTTGTCGTAGCTCGCGGGCGCGTCGCTGCCGTCGTTCGCATAGGCGGGCACGCCGGATGCGATCGGGTCGCCGAGGCGGTACAGCACGGTCGCGGTGTAGCCCGGCGCCACGCTGACGACGTCGTCCAGGCTCTTGGCGACGGCCGTGAAGCCGAGCTTCGGTGCGGCCGGCGCCGGTGCGGGCGCAGGAGCCGGAGCGGGTGCTGCAGCCGGCGGCAGCGCGGCAAAGCCGCCACCGCTGCCGCCACCGCCGCAGGCTTGCAGCAGTGCGGTGCCGGCGGTGCCGACACCCAGCCCGAACAGATGGCGGCGGCTCAGGCGCGCGCCGATCAGGTCGCTGAAGGAAGGGTTGGCGCTGGGGTTGTGTCCGATGTCGTCGGGATCGATCGCAGCGATTTCGCTGCGGTTGTTGGCGGTCATTCGCGGATCTTTCAGTGGGGGCTGGTTGTGAAAAAACTCAACCCGGTACGCTAAAAGTTCAATGTGACGCCCGGAAGTCAGGCATGGGTCAATTCGACGACGACAGCGCGACCTCCTCCGCCTGCCCCCCGTCTCTCCTCAGGGTGCGTTCTGCAGCAGGCGCGCCGCCGATTCGTACATCGCAGCGTTGTGGAAGGCCGCGAGCCCGGCTGTCAGCAGCGCGATGAGCGCGGCCAGAGGGCCCGGCAGCGAGCGCACTGCAAACACCGCCAACGCCATCAGGAGCGGCAGGAAGTGCGCCGCATAGAGGAAGGTCTCCTCGCCATAGACCAGATGCAGCGCGACTTGCGCCGCCAGCGTGAGCCCGAGGACCTTGCCGAAGGCACGCCACTGCGGCGAACGCAGCAGCCCGTGGACGCCGGCCGCCAGCAGCAGGCTCCAGAGGCCGAGCGCGAGCGTACCCGCCCATCCGCCCGAGCCCGGCGCGCTCAGCTGCACCGTGAGCCAGTTCAGCTTCGGCGCCTCGGCGGCCTTGGCCAGCACTTCGGGCAGGCTGAGCGGATGCCAGAACATGCCGGCGAGCTTGTGCAGCACGGTGCCGGACTGTTCCAGGTTCATGTAGTCCGCCTCTTCGCGGCTGCCGAGAAAGAAGAGCTTGGCGAAGCTGTAGAGAAAGCGCTGCACGACGGCGAGCACGGCCACGATGCCCAAGGCGATGGCGCTGATGGCGAGCGCGCGCCGCCAAGGCCGCTGGACCACGGCCAGCGCCAGCCCCGCGACCCAGTTGGTGATTGTGATGGCGAGGCTCGCGATGCTGGCGGCGAGCAGCAGCCGGTCGCTCACGGGCCGGTGCACCGCCAGCGCGGCGACCAGCAGCACCCACAGCAAGGTCAGCGAACCAACGCCGAAGGTCTCCGGCACCGAGAACCAGAACTGGAAGCCGGCACTGCCGATGGCCAGCAGCGAAAAGCAGACCGCACCGAAGCGGCCGGCGCCGAGCAGCCGACACAGCGCATAGAAGGAGACGACCCACAGCGCCGCCACCCCGCTCGCGAATCGCATGGCCACCTGCAGATCGGTGCCCGGCCACAGCGCGCGCAGGCCGGTGACCAGCGGATGGATGAGGATCGAAGCGATCGGATGGACCTTGGTGCGGTAATGGTTGCTCTGCGAGTCCACCATGTTGGCCAGCACACGCGGCAGGTCGGCCTGGAACCAGGCGTCGAGGCCCCCGCGTGCGAAGAGCTGGGCCGGCAATTGGCGCGACAGGGCCGCCAGCAGCAGCAGCGCCAGCGCCGCGAGCAGGGCGGCGAGCAGCGCATCCCAGGCCAGGCTGCTGCGCCTCGTCATGACCGGGGGGCTCAATGGGCGACCCACAGCGCGATCGCGCCGATCGCCAGGGCCAGCCGGCTGACCCAGTCGCGCGCCGCGAAGACCACCGGGTCGTCGTGCAGCACGCCGCGAATCGCCTTCAGCCAGATGCGCATGGTCCAGAACAGGAAGACCGGGATCAACACCCAGAGGTACTGAGGGTTCTCGTAGCGCGCCAGCATCTGCTGGTCGTGCAGATAGAGGCCGAGCAGCAGGGCCGACATCTGCCCGGCCGCGACGCCGGTGCACAGCACGAAGGGCGCATCGGTGGCGACGTAGCCGCGATTGCGCTTCATCTGCTTCACCTCGGCCGGCGGGCCGGTCAGCTCGACGTAGCGCTTGGCCAGCGCCAGGCTCAGGAAGATGAAGAGCGAGAACGAGAGGACCCAGAAGGACAGCGGCTGCCCGGTGGCCGCCGTGCCAGCCGCCACACGGATCGTGTAGAGGGCGGCCAGCGAGAACACGTCGACCACGGCGCGCCGCTTGAGATGCAGCGAGTAGGCCGTGGTCAGCGCCATGTAGAGCAGCAGCACGCCCACGAAGGCCCGTGGCAGCAGCGCGAGCGACAGCGCCAGCGACGCCGCGCACAGCAGGGCCGTCATCGCCAGGCCCATGGGCACCGAAATCTCGCCGGCGGCGAAGGGGCGCGTGCGCTTGCGGTGGTGCTGGCGGTCCGTTTCGAGGTCGAGCAGGTCGTTGAGCACGTAGATGCCCGAGGCCATGAGGCCGAAAGCCAGGAAGGCGAGCGATGCGTTGACGACCAGCGGCTGCGTGAGGTGGTGCAGCACCGGCATCAGCGGCAGGAAGATCAGCAGGTTCTTGAGCCACTGGTGCAGCCGGGCGCCGTACAGATAGCGCCTGAAGGAGGTGCGCGGCGGCACGATCCGGGCCTCGACGGTGGTCACGCCGGCCGCGCGCCGGGCCAGCGATTCGGAGCGGCCGACCACCACCGCGGCCTCGGCGCCGCGCCAGACCTTCAGGTCGGCGGCATGGTCGCCCGCATAGCTGAAGGCCGCGCCACCGGCGTCGGCCTGGATCGCCGCCAGCTTGGTCGCGCCCTTGACGTTGCGCTCGCCATCGGAGGCCAGCACCGCGTCGAACAGGCCCAGGTGCGACGCCACCGCGCGCGCCAGCTTGCCATCGCTCGCCGTGGCCAGCACGGTGCGCCGGCCGGCGGCGCGCGCACTGCGCACGAACTCGAGCACCTCGGGCCGGTAGGGCAGGGTCGCGACATCGACGAAGGTGCGTTGCGCCACCTCATCCTTGAACGCCGCCTTGCCGCGCAGCAGCCACAGCGGCAGGGCGAGCAGCGACTGAGGCGAGGCGCGCACCAGCTGCAGCAGCGATTCGTGCAGCAGGTCGGTGGCGATCAGCGTGCCATCGAGATCGACGTAGAGCGGGCGCACGGCATCAGCTCCGGCCCAGCACCACGACGCCCGCCATGATGATGGCGATGCCCAGGACCCGGCCGGCGGTCAGCGGCTCGCCGAAGAACTGCCATGCGAGCAGGGCCGCGATCACGTAGCCCATCGACAGCATGGGATAGGCGACGGTCACGTCCACGCGCGTCAGCGCGATGATCCAAAGCCCGGCGCTGAGGAAATAACAGACCAGGCCGAGCAGGATCCAGGGCTGCGTGGCCGCAGTCGATGCGGCCGTCATCAGCGAGGCGCCGCTTCCCATCGACACCGTGCCCAGCGTCTTGGCACCGGCCTTGAGCATCAGCTGCGCTGCAGAATTCAGCAGTACGCCCGCGAAGATGATCGAAAAGGTCTGGAAGTTCATGAGATTCTTGCCCGTTGGAGGCAAGGATCATGCCGCGGCCCCCGCTACTTGGGCCACAAGACCCACAGCCGCAAAGGCTGATTCATGCGCGCGGCCAGGCGTCCCGCTTCGGCGCCGGTGCCCGCGAAATAGTCGGCGCGCACGGCGCCGACGATCGCGCTGCCCGTGTCCTGCGCCACCACCAGTTTCGCGAGCGACACGGCCGGCCCGGGCGAGGCCAGCCAGACCGGTGTGCCGTAGGGGATGCTGTCGCGGTCGACCGCGATCGAGCGCCCGGCGGTCAGCGGCACGCCCTGTGCGCCGATCGGGCCCGAGGCGGCATCGATCTCGGCGAGCGGCTCCTCGCGAAAGAAGACGTAGCGCGGATTGCTCCACAAGAGCTGCGGCACCTTCTGCGGGTTCTGCGCGGCCCAGAGCTTGGTGTCGTCCGGCCACAGGCTGACCTTCGTCGCGCCCTGGCTCACCAGCCATTGCTGGACGCTCTTGTAGGGCTGCTCGTTGGTGGCCGCGAAAGCCACCCGCACGGTGCGCTGCGAGCCATCGGCCTCGGTGACGCGCAGCCGCCCCGAGCCCTGGATGTGCAGCATCAGCACGTCGATGGGGTCGGCCAGCCAGGCGATCTCGCGGCCGCGCAGCGCGGCCTGGGCCTGCGGCAAGGTGTCGATCTCCTGCCGGGTGTACCAGGGGCGGCGTGCCACCAGTCCGGCCGGCGCCTGGTAGAGCGGCACGGCGTGGGTGGCGGTCGGCCGCCGCGAGGCGTCGAACACCGGCTCGTAATAGCTCGTGAGCTTGCCCTCGGTCGGCCCCGTGAGCGATTCGACGCGGTAGGGCTGCAGGCGCTGCTGCATCCATTCGCGCTGCTCCTCGGTCTCGGCAAGCGCCAGCTGGCGCACCTCGCGGCACAGCGGCGCGAAAGCGGCATTGGGGCGCGCGCAGTTGGCGATCAGCGCGCTCCAGCCTTCGTGCAGCGGGTCCTCTGCAAAGCCGGGCAGTTCCGACCAGTGCACGGGCACCCAGCGGCTCTTGGGATGGGCGAGCGATCCCGTGAGCGGCCCCAGTTCGCGTTGGGGGCCGGCGGCGCCCGGCACGGCTGCGGGCGTTTCGGGCTGCAGGGTGCCGACCGAACAGCCGGCCAGCGTTGCTACGATCGCGAGCCCGACCAGCCACTGGAGTCCTTTTGTCATGGGATTGATTTTGCTTGAAGCGCTCGGTGCCGGAATCGTGCTGGTGCTGATCGTCTGGTGGACCATGTTTTCGGGCCGCAAGGGCGGCGAAATGCACGAGGCGGACGAAGCTGAAAAAGCGCCGCTGTCCGACGAGCCGCCCAAGGACGGCTCCACATAATCGTTCGTCGCGGATTCACCGCGGAAAGGATTTAAATGAAGAAATTCGTACTCGCCACCTCGGCCGCAGCCCTGGTCCTCTCCGGCTGCGCCGGCATGACCGACACCCAGCGCAACACCGGCATCGGGGCCGGCATCGGCGCCCTCGGTGGCGCGGCCATCGGCTCCGCGACCGGCGGCAATCGCGGCGCCATCGGGACCGGCGCGGCCGTCGGTGCCGCTGCCGGCGCGCTGGGCGGCTACCTCTGGTCGCAACGCATGGAAGCGCAGAAGCGCGAGATGCAGGCTGCCACGCAAGGCACCGGCATCGCCGTCACCCAGACCCCAAACAACGAACTGAAGCTCGCGATCCCGAGCGACGTCTCCTTCGACACCGGCCGCTCGGCGATCAAGCCCAATTTCGCGCCGGTCCTCAACCAGTTCGCCAATGGCCTGCGCAACAACCCGAATGCCGAGGTGCGCATCATCGGCCACACCGACAGCACCGGGACCGATGCGATCAACAACCCGCTGTCGGTCGACCGCGCCGCCAGCACGCGCGACTACCTGATCGCGCGCGGCGTGCCGCAGCAGGCCTTCCGCATCGAGGGCCGCGGCTCGCGCGAGCCGGTCGCCGACAACAACTCCGACGCGGGCCGGTCGCAGAACCGGCGCGTCGAGATCTACGTGGGCGAGCGCGGCCCGCAAGGCTAGCCTTCGACCCCCCGCAGCAGATTGGCCAGCTCCACGGCCGACTTGACTTCCATCTTCTCGAACACGCGCGCACGGTGCACTTCCACCGTGCGCACGCTGATCGAGAGCTGCTCGGCGATCAGCTTGTTGGGCAGGCCCTCGACCACGCGCCGCATCACCTCGCGCTCGCGTTCGGTCAGCTCCTCGATGCGGCGCATCAACAGCCGCTGCGTGCGCCGCACCTCGATGGCGCGCAGCGAGGCACCGAGTGCATGCTCGATGCGGTCGACCAGCGCATTGTCCGAAAAAGGCTTCTCGCAGAAATCGAAGGCGCCGCGCTTCACCGCGTCCACCGCCGTCGGCACGTCGGCATGGCCGGTCAGGAAGATCACCGGCATCACCTCCAGCAGTCCGCGCTCCGCCAGGCGGTCGAACAGCACGAGCCCGCTGGTGCCCGGCATGCGCACGTCCAGCAGCAGGCAGTGCGGCTGATCGGCCAGCGGCTCCTCGGCCAAGCGCAGCTCGAAGGCTTCCGCGCTCGCAAAATGTTCGCTCACCAGCCGCCGCGAACGCAGCAGCCAGGCCAGCGCCTCGCGCACGCTGGCGTCGTCGTCGACGATGAAGATCAGGGCATCGATCAAGGGTTGCATGCTTTGACTTCCATTTTCCCCGAAGCGCCGCATGAAGCCCGCGACACACGATACCGTCGCAGCCCATTCGGGGAACACCGCGGAACCGGCTTTGCCGGGCCGCTGGTGTTGCTCCCGGTGAGGGGGTTGGAGGAGCGACACGAAGTGCGCGGATCCTGGGGGAGAGCCATTACGCCGCTGGGAGGGTGAAGCGGAAGATGGTGCCGCGCGGCGCCTGCGGCTCGAACATCAGCGCGCCGCCGTGCTGTTCGACCACCGTGCGGCACAGGCTCAGGCCCAGGCCCATGCCGTCGGGCCGCGTGGTGAAGAAGGGCGTGAAGAGGCGCGCCGCCACCTCCTCGCTGATGCCGCAGCCGAAGTCGGCTACCGAGAACTCGATCCAGCGGCGGGTGTCGGGCTTGTCGCCGGCATCGCTGGCTTCGCCGACTGCACGGGCGCGCGACGCACGCAGGCGCAGCACACGGTCGCTCAGCTCGGGCAGGTCCATCGCCTGCATCCCGTTGCGCGCCAGGTTCAGCAGCACCTGCTCGACCAGTGTGCGATCGCACAGCACCCGCGGCAGGCGTTCCTCGAAGCTGACTTCAACCCGCACCGCGAGCTTGCGCGCCTGCAGCCGCACCAGCGGCAGCACCGCATCGAGCAAGGCTTGCGGCGCGACGGCCTCGCGCGTGCGGTCGCGCCGGCGCACGAAGTCGTGCACGCTGCGGATCACCTGGCCGGCGCGATCGGCCTGCTCGGCGATGCGGCGCACCGCCATCGCGACTTCGCCGTACTCGCCGCCCTGCTGCACCTGGCCCGCGCCGTGCAGCAGGTTCAGCGAGCCGCTGGCGTAGCTCGCGATCGCCGCCAGCGGCTGCGTGAGTTCGTGGCTCAAGAGCGACGCCATCTCGCCGACGGTCGCCAGCCGCGCGCTGGCCTGCAGGCGCTCCTGGCTGGCACGCGAGAGCTCTTCGATGCGCCGCTGCTCGCTGAGGTCGATGGAGGCGCTCATCCAGCCGGTCTGGGCACCGTGCGCGTTGATCAGCGGCGCCTCGAAGATCAGCACCGGAAAGCGGCTGCCGTCCTTGCGCATGAAGACCGATTCGAAGCCCTCGCGCGGCGGCGGCCCGCCGGTCAGTCGCGCGGCCTGGCGGCGGCGGTACTCGTGCGCCAGCTCGGTCGGCCAGTACGGCGCTTCGCCGGCATGGTTCAGGAGTTCCTCGGCGCTGAAGCCCACCATCTCGCAGAAGGCCGGGTTCACGTAGGTGATGCGGCCCTGAAGGTCGCGCGCGCGCAGGCCGGTGATGACCGAGTCCTCCATGGCTTTGCGGAAGGCGAGCGCGTCGGCAAGATCGCGCTCGGCGCGCAGGCGCCGGCGCGTGTCGCGCGCCAGCAGCACCAGCACCGACACCAGCGCGATCGAGATCGCCGTGACCAGCGCGGTCAGCAGGTTGGGAAAGAGGTCGGGCGCGGCGCGCCAGCCGTCGACGCGCAGCATCACGGTGGTGCCGGACAGGTCGATGAGCTGCTGCGAGGTGAACACGCGCGTGCCCATGCGGCGTGCCGCGCCGACGGCCACCAGGCGGGTGCCGTCGGCCTCGGTGAAGGCGACTTCCTGGCCGCGCGTGAGTGTCGGCGCGACCAGTTCGATCAGCGTATCTCGCAGCGAATAGGTGGCGACCAGGTAGCCGGCGCCGCCGTCGACCGGCAGGCACAGCTCCATCACCTCGAGGCCGCCGCTGGGTACGGAAGGCACGTAGTGGCTCGGCGAGTAGGCCGGTGCGCCCAGCTTGCGTGCCGCGGCGCAGGCGAGTGTGACATCGGGCTGGTCGACGCTGCGGGTCGATTCGTCGAACACGCGCCGGCGGTACGGCGTGTCGACGGCAGCCAGCGGGCGCAGCGCGGCATCGCGCCATTCGAGCCTGAGCCATTCGCGGTGCTCGCGCAGCAGCGCTGCGGCCTCGACGGGCCAGTGCTCGCGGTCCAGGCCGCCGGCCTGGGAAGCGCGCAGGCTTTGCGCATTGCGCTGCAGGCCGCTGCGCAGGTCGGACACCGCATCGGCCGTGTCGCGGTCCAGCGCGGTCTGGACCTGCTCGACCTCGTGGCGGCCCGCCAGCCACACCACCGTGACCAGCAGCGCCAGCACCAGCACGGCCAGCAGCACCCAGAGGAACCAGCGCTGCCAGACGGAGCGCAGGAAGCGCAGCCACGCGAAGGCGTGGCGAAGGGTGCGGGCGGCAGGCAGGGTGGTGGAGGACACTCGAAGCTGTCGAGCTAGAGCACGCAATGCGAAAGCGCAGGCAGCTGCGTGCGGGCGCGCTCGATCTGCCCTGCGTCGAGCTCGAAGAGCACCAGCCCCTCGCCCTCGGCGCGCTGGGCCACCACCGTGCCCCAGGGGTCGACCACCATCGACTGGCCCCAGGTCCGGCGCCCGTTCTCGTGGGCGCCGCCCTGCGCGGGCGCCACCACCCAGGCCAGGTTCTCGATCGCGCGGGCGCGCAGCAGCACTTCCCAGTGCGCGGCGCCGGTGGTGTGCGTGAAGGCGCTGGGCACCAGCAGCAGCTCGGCGCCCTGGCGCGCGAGCGCGCGGTAGAGCTCGGGAAAGCGCAGGTCATAGCACACGCTCATGCCGATGCGCCAGCGGTGGCCGTCGCGCGAGGGCAGCTCGAAGCAGACCGGCTCGGTGCCTGGCGCGATCACGCGGCGCTCGTCGTAGCGCTCGCGGCCGTTGTCGAAGAAGAACAGATGGATCTTGTCGTAGCGCGCCACGCGCTCGCCGTCCGGTGCGTAGGCGAGCGAGCTGTTGAACACGTGCGACTCGTCGCCGGTTTCCAGCGGCAGCGTGCCGCCGACGATCCACAGGCCGAACTCGCGCGCCGCATCGGCCAGGAAGCCCTGCACGGTGCCGGCGTCCGCGGTCTCGCGCAGCGCCAGCTTGTCGGTGTCGCGCGCACCCATCATGCAGAAGTATTCGGGCAGCACGGCGAGTTCGGCGCCCGCGGCGGCGGCTTCGCCCAGCAGTGCGTGCGCGCGCGCCAGGTTGGCCTCGCGGGCGATGGCCGACACCATCTGGATGGCTGCAACTTTCATGGCCGGATCTCCATCTGCTCGTTCTACCGCACCGGGGCCGGCGCGCCCAGGGCCTCCGGCAGCAGCCGGCGCTGCACCTTGGCGATTTTGGGGTCGGCCCAGGTGCCGTCGATCTGGAACTCCTGCGTGGCGGCCGCGATCAGCGGCCGGCTCAGCACCATCTGCGCGAGGAAGGTGCCCAGGCCAATCGCCGGATTGATCGCGGTCGCCACCAGCGCCGCGGTGCCGGCATTGATCTCGGGCACCACCACCACGCGCAGCTTCTGCGTCTCGCGCGCGATGTCGGCCGAACCATCCATCAGTACGGCGGCGTTGACGCCCTTCATCTGCAGGTTGTTGGTGTTGGCCACGCCCTGGTTGATCCTGGCGTCGCCGCGCAGGAAGTCGAAGGCGAAGCCCTGGCTGAACACGTCGCGGAAGTCGAGCGTCAGGCGCCGCGGCAGTGCCTGCAGGCTCAGCACGCCGAGCAGCTTGGCAATGCCCGGGTCGGCCTTGAGGAACTGCCCCTGCTCGACATCGATCTTCAGCTGCCCGCCGAGACTCGGGTAGTCGAGCGAGAAGGGCGAGCCGCTCCAATGGACCTCGCCCTCGAGCCGGCCGCGGCCGCGCTGCACCACGTCCTTCATGCCGAAGCGCGTGATCAGGGCGCCGGCATCGACGATCTCGAGCTTGAAGTCCATGGTGGTGCGGCGCTGCTCGGCGCGCCCTCGCACCGTCGCGCCGCCCGGCACCGCGGCCCAGGTGCCCTGCGCCGTGAAGGTGGCTTCGGGCATGCTGAAGGCCAGCTTGTTGAGCCGCCATTCGCGGTCGGCGCCACCGCGGTTTACGGCGTCGATCTCGGCGCGGCCGAGCCGTCGGCCCAAGAGCTCGAAGTCGTCGACGACGATGTCGAGCGCCGGCAGCGTGCCGGGCTGCTCGTCGAGCAGCGATTCGACCGCGGTGGCTTCGCTGGGTGCGATCTTCAGGCGCGCGAGCCGCGCATGCAGGCGGCCGGCCTGTGCGCTGCGGTACTCCGCGTAGCCGCTCATTTCGGTGGCATCGATGTTGGCGCGCCACAAGCTGCCGTCGCGCGTTCCGCCCAGCACCACGTTGTGCAGCATGCGGCCGCCGACCGCGATTTCCTTGGCGCGCACGGCGAGGATGGTGGGCAGGTAGGCCGAGACATCGTCGGCAGCGCCTTCGCCGGCGGCCGGCTGCGGTGGCTGGCCGGCGGTTTCGCTGAAGAGCGCCTGCCACGCCGGCACGTCGATGCGCGCGAGCTGGATGTTCGCCAGCACGCCGCGTTCCGGCGCCGCCGCCGATTCGCCCGCCGCCAGCCCGATGCCGATGCCGCCGCGCAGCACGCGCGGCTCGCTGCCGGAGATGTCGCGCACGTAGGAGGCCGATCCGACACGGCCCAGCTCGACCGAAAGCCGGTCCTGCACCAGCGCAGGCCCGCCCGGGCGCGCCTCGCGCGGCACGATCTTCTTCTCGACCGAGAGCGGCATCGCCTCGTCGGCCGGCTTCGCCAGCGGCGCCGGCAGCTGCAGCGCGAGGCCCTGCAGGCTGCTGGCGAAGGAGAACTCGGAGGCGCCCTCGCGCACCGAGAAGGAGGCCGTGTACGGCGTGCTGCCGCTCGCGTTCTTCGCGAGGCGCGCGAGCCAGTCGACCTCGCGCGCCGCGCGCAGGCCGTCGGCGGTCGCCGTGCCCTGGACGCGCAGGCTGAGCTCGTGCGTGGTGCCGGCATAGCGGCCGGCGCCCTCGATGCGCAGCGCACCGCCCATCGCACGAGCCTGCACGCCGGCCAGCGAGAAGCCGCTTTCGGTGAAGCTCAGCGTGCCGCGTGCCTGGGTCAGCGGCGGCGCCTCGGGAGAGAGCTGGAGCTCGTTGTCGGCCAGCGCGATGCTGGCCTGCACCTTGGCCTTGTCCATCGCGGAGAGCGGCAGTTCCAGGCGCAGCCGGTAGTCGGCGTTGCCGGTGGCCCGCGCGTGCGCCAGCGTCGGCCCGGCTTCCCCGGCAAGCGGCGATCCGGCGCGCAGCAGCTCGCCGAGTGGGCCCTTGGCCTGGGCATCGACCTTGAGCAGCGGCGCGTGGTGCGCCATGTCGGCGATCTGGGCCTCGGCCTTGCTCACTTCGATGCCGGGCGCGCCGGCGATGCGCCCGCGCGCATTGCGCACCAGCATGCCGGCGCGCTCGAAGACCAGCTCGCCCGACAGGCCGTTCAGCGCCGGCCACTGCTTCGCCTCGCCCGCCGCGGGCGGCACATACGCATAGCTGACGTCCGCCACGCGCGCGGCGATGCGGAAGTCGCCGTGCCGCGGATCGGTGAAGGGCATGTCGTGCAGGTCGCCCTTGACCTTGAAATCGACCACGCTGGCGCTGCCCTTCGTGACCGCGTCGCGCACGTAGTCGCGCGTGTGCTTCGGTATGTGCAGCGGCAGGTAGCGGAACACGCGCGTGCCGTCGGCGCGGCCGAGCTTGCCTTGCAGGTCGAGCACGCCCGGAAAGCGCGAGCGGCCACGCGAGACGGCCGGGTCGCTGGTGCGCCAGCTGGCCTGCGCCTCGCCCTCGGCATCGGCGTTGGCGAACTTCAGGTTCGCGAGCTGCAACTGAGTCTTGTCGCCGTCGATCTTCCATGTGAGCTGGGTGGACAGGCGGTCGATCGAGATCATCGGGTCCTCGAACACGCCCGGAAACTCGAGCGCGCCGTCGGCGATCGAGAACGCGGCGCTGCCCCCGGCCTGGCTGGCGTCGAAGTCGATGGTCGCGCCGCGCAGGCCGGGCGCGCCGACCGGCACCGGCACCGGCGGTGGCGTTGCCGTCCCGGGCGCCGGCGTTCCGGCCGACGGGATGCCGGGCCGCGAGGCGATGCCGAATCCGCTGAGCCGGCCGCGGGCCTGGTATTTGTCGGGCGCGCCCAGCGCGCCCTGCCAGTTGGCGTCGATGCGCTCGACCAGGCCGCGCGGCTCCAGCCCGCCGATGAGCTTGCGCGTCGTCTCGCCGAGCGGCAGGCGGTCCGCGATCAGCGCCAGCGCCGCGAGATCGAGCCGGTCGGCGCGCAAGGCGCCGCGCTCCGGCGTGCGGCCCTTCGCGGGCGTGTGCTGGAACCACAGGTTGCCGCCCGGCCAGCGCATGCCGTCGGCGGTGTCGAACTGCAGATTGGCGGTGGAGAACTCCAGGGTCTCGTCGGTCATGCGGCCCGCGAGGCGCCCGGTGACGGCGCGCAGCACCAGCGGCCGGAGGTCCTTGCCGAGCGAGGTGTCGACGCGCATCAGCGCCAGGTCGACGGCGCCGCCGATGACCTTGCCCTCGTTGACATCGGCCCAGACGCGCAGCGCACCGTTGCCCTCGCGGATGCGGGCGTCGAGCGCCACGTACTGGCCGAGCCGCGTGGCGTCGATGTGCGGCAGCTCGGCATAGACCTGGCCATCCCAGCTCTGCCAGTTGCCGCTGCGCACGGACAACAGCGGTTGGCGGAACTGGCCGCGCAGCGTGAAGCGCTCGCCCCAGCCCGCCGGCGGCGTGGCGTCGAGCCGCATCGCATGGCGGCGGCTGCTGTTGCGGGCGACGAACTGCACGTCGGTCAGGAGCAGCGGCGCCGCGCCGCGGCGCTCGTCGGTCCAGCGCACCACGCCGCCCTTGATCACGAATTCGCGCTGGGCGAAGAACCAGTCGGCCCCGCGGCCTTCGCCGGTGGTGTCGGTCGACATGTCGAGGCCGGCCACGTGCAGCTTGCCGAGCGTGTCCAGCCGCACCTCCAGTTGCGGTTCTTCGATGTAGAGCTGCTCGAAGCTCAGACGCCAGATGGAGCGCGGCGAGACGCTGGCCACCACGCGCGCGAGGCGCAGTGCCTCGCGCCGGCCTTCGTCGTGCAGCACCACGTCGCGCAGTTCGAAGCTCGGGAACAGGCTGCCGGACCGGGCCGTGATCGAACCGATGCGCACCGGCACGCCCATGACCTTGCTGGCCTGCGCTTCGAGCGCGCCACGGTAGTCGCCGATTCGCGGCACAATCCAGACGTGTAGGACTACGACTGACAGCGCAAGCAGCAGCCATGCACCGATCAGCAAACCCAACAACCAGTGCGCCGTCACAGCGGTGATCTTGAGCAGACGTGAAGGGGAAGACGTCGTGTCGTTCATTGAGGATCGCGCTGTGTCAGGAATTATGACCGCCAGCTCTCACCCGGGTTCCACCGGAGCCGCAGCCATCGCGGCGCCACCCTTGTCCGACTACTCGCGCTTCGTGCAGCGGTTGCACCGCCGCTACGCCGCGGAACTCGCGCTGCTGCCGCCCGGCGAGCCGCTGCGTGAACACATGGCGCAGGCCTTCCGGGCGCTGCGCGAGCGCGGCGACAACGTGGCCGATGCGCTGCGCACCGTGCGGCAGCTGGTGATGGAGCGGCTCATCACGCTCGACTGCGACCATCACGCGCCGCTGGCCGTGGTCACCACCGCGGTGACCCAGCTGGCCGAGTTCGCGCTCGACGTCGCCTGCCGCGAGGCCTGCGCCGAACTCGACGCCCAGCACGGCATGCCCCTGGGGCCCGAAGGCCAGCGCGCCCAGCTCTGGGTGGTGGGCATGGGCAAGCTCGGCGCGCGCGAGCTCAACGTGTCGAGCGACATCGACCTGATCTATCTCTACGACCACGATGGCGAGACCGCGGGCGATGCCGACGGGCGCTCGCGCCTCGCCAACCAGGAATACTTCGCGCGCGCGGTGAAGCGCATCTACGCGCTGGTCGGCGACACCACCGCGCACGGCTTCGTGTTCCGGGTCGACCTGGCGCTGCGGCCCAACGGCAACTCGGGGCCGAGCGCGGTGTCGCTCGACGCGCTCGAGGAATATTTCCAGGTGCAGGGCCGGGAGTGGGAGCGCTTCGCGTGGCTCAAGAGCCGCGTGGTGGCGCCGCAGTCGGTGGTGGACGACTGCTCGGCGCGGGCGCTGCGCGGCGTGGTGCTGCCCTTCGTGTTCCGGCGCTACCTCGACTACAACGTGTTCGATTCGCTGCGCACGCTGCACCGACAGATCCGCGAGCAGGCCGCGCGCCGCAGCGCCGGGCGGCCCGAGCGCGCCAACGACGTCAAGCTCTCGCGCGGCGGCATCCGCGAGATCGAGTTCACGGTGCAACTGCTGCAGGTGGTGCGCGGCGGCCAGTTCCCCGAGCTGCGCACCCGGCCCACCCTGGACGCGCTGCAGCGCCTGGCGCGCGCCAACCTGATGCCGCAGGAGACGGCCGATGCGCTGGCCGCGGCCTACGAGTTCCTGCGCCGGGTCGAGCATCGCATCCAGTACCTGGACGACCAGCAGACCCACGTGCTGCCGGTGCACGACGAGGACCTGCGCTGGATCGCGCACTCGCTCGGCTATGCCGACTGCTGCCCGTTCCTGGCGCAGCTCGATGCACACCGGGAATTCGTCGCGCACGAATTCGACAAGCTGCTGGGCGGCAAGAAGCCCTGCTCGCGCTGCAACGGCGGCGGCGCCAAGCCCGTGCCGGCAGACCTCAGCGACCTGATCGACGAGCTGCCGCCGGCCTTTGCCGAACGCATCCGCAACTGGTGCGAGAACCCGCGCGTCACGACGCTGCGCGACGAAACCCGCGCGCGCCTGCGCCAGCTCGTGCAGCGCACCGGCCAGTGGCTGCGCGAGCCCGACAGCGAAGGCCCGGGACAGATCGGCCACCATGTCGATGCCGCGCTGCGCTGGGCCGACTGGATCGAGCCCTTGCTCCGGCGCGAGAACTACATCGCGCTCTTGGTCGAGCGGCCGGCGGTGCAGGAGCGCCTGCTGCGCCTGCTGGGCGCCGCCAGGTGGCCGGCACGCTACCTGATGCAGCATCCCGGCGTGATCGACGAACTCGCCAGCAACGAGATGCTGGCCGGGAGATTCTCGTCCGCCGAGTTCGAGCGCGAGCTGGAGGAGCGCCACCTCTCGCTGCGCCGGACCGGCGAGGCCGACGAGGAGCGCCTGCTGAACCTGCTGCGCCATGCGCACCACGCCGAAGTCTTTCGCACGCTGGCGCGCGATGTGGATGGCCGCATCACCGTCGAACAGGTGGCCGACGACCTCAGCGCCCTGGCCGATGCGGTGCTGCGCATCACGGCGCGCTGGTGCTGGCCGCATGTGCGCAATCCGCACCGCGAAACGCCGCAGTTCGCGATCATCGGCTACGGAAAACTCGGCGGCAAGGAGCTCGGCTACGGCAGCGACCTCGACATCGTGTTCGTCTACGACGACGACGACGACGAGCGCGCCAGCGAGGTCTATGCCTCCTATGTGCGCAAGCTGATCAACTGGCTCACGGTCAAGACCCGCGAAGGCGACCTGTTCGAGATCGACACCGCGCTTCGGCCCAACGGCAGTTCGGGCCTGCTCACGACCAGCTTCGAGGCCTACGAGAGGTACCAGCTCGGCCGCGGCAGCAACACGGCGTGGACCTGGGAGCACCAGGCCATGACACGTGCACGATTCGTCAGCATGGCCCCCACGCTCGGCTCCGGCGAGTCCTCGGCGCAGCCCCGCGGCTGGCCGGGCGACTTCTCGCTGGGCGAGCGCTTCGACCGCATCCGCGAAGCCGTGATCACCGCGCCGCGCGACCGGGCCGCCCTCAAGGCCGAGATCGTCGCCATGCGCGCCAAGGTCAGCGCCGCGCGACCGGTGAAGGCCGAGCGCTTCGACGTCAAGCACAGCCCCGGCGGCATGGTCGACGCCGAGTTCGCGGTGCAGTTCCTCGTGCTGTCGGAAGCGAAGGCACATCCCGAGCTGGTTCCGAACGTGGGCAACATCGCGCTGCTGCTGCGCGCCGAGATGGCCGGCCTGCTGGCTGCGGGGATCGGTGCCAACGCGGCCGCCGCCTACCGCGAACTGCGGCGCGTGCAACACCGGGCGCGGCTCAACGAAGAGCCGACGCAGGTGCCGATGACATCGCTCGTGGCCGAGCGCGAGGCCATACTGGCGCTCTGGAAGGCGGTGTTTGGCTAGGCGCGCGCTCACCTGCGCCGCATGCGCGGCGGCCGTGCTGCTGGCGGGCTGCGCGAGCGGTCCGCGCGGCGGCCCGGGCATTGGGCGCGATGGCGCGGACGCCAATCCGCCCGCGGGCCTCGGCCAGGTGCCCGACGCCGAGCCGCGGATCGAGGCGATTCGCAGCAACGGCGGCACCAGCAAGCCCTACGTGGTGCTGGGCCGCTCCTACGTGCCGATCACCGACGATCGGCCGTGGCGGGAAACCGGCCTCGCCTCTTGGTACGGACGCAAGTTCCACAGCCAGGCCACCGCCAGCGGCGAGCCCTATGACATGTATGCGATGACGGCCGCGCACAAGACGCTGCCGCTGCCGAGCTACGTGCGCGTGCGCAACCCGGCCAACGGGCGCGAGGCGATCGTGCGCGTGAACGACCGCGGCCCCTTCCACGACGACCGGATCATCGACCTGAGCTACACCGCGGCGCTCAAGCTCGACCTGCTGCGCGGCGTGGCGCCGGTGGAGATCGAGCGCATCACGAACGAGGACATCCGCGCGGGTACGTGGCGGCGCGGCGACGCGGGCACGGCGCTGGCGTCGGCCGTGCCCATGACGCCACGCGCGCTTGCGCCCGACAGCGTGACCGTACCGTCAGCGCTCACCACGCCGGTCGTCGCCATGCCGCGCGCGGAGGTGCGCGAGCTCGCGGCGCTGCCGCCGCTCATGCCCGAGGCGGCGCCGCTGCCGGCAGCGACAACCGAAGCCGCGCCGGCATCGCCGGCATCGCCGAGCTCGGGTTTCTGGGTGCAGCTGGGCGCCTTCAGCCAGCGCGATGGCGTCGACCGCTTCCAGCAGCAGGTGGCACGCAGCCTGCCCGCGCTGGCGCAGGCGCTCAACGTGTTCGCGGAGCGCGGCACCTACCGGCTGCAGCTCGGGCCCTATGCCTCGCGCGAGCTGGCGCGCGACACGGCCGAGCAGGTGCGCAACGGCCTGCAGCTCGTGCCCATGATCGTCGAGCGCCGCTGAGCGCTCAGGGCGCGGGCGTCCTCAGGGCCATCAGCTCCTCGCGCGTGATGGCCCGCGACGCGAACTGCGCGGCAATGCGTTGCAGCTTCTCGGGATTGCGCTGCGTGCGGATGCGCAGGATGCGCTCGCCGTCGGTCTCGATGGTCTGCACCGACTCCAGCGCACCGTTGAAGAAGCGAAGCAGCCCCGGTTCGCCATTGACTTCCACGACCTGCAGGCGCAGACCGGTGCCGAGCAGCCGCGGGACCGCGTAGTAGTACTGCGCAATGCGCTGCGCCCCGCGCAGCATCTTGCGAAACGCCGGCACCTTGCCGCCGCTGTCGCCGATCAGCTCGACGTCTTCGGCCAGGAGCGCCTTCAGGCGCTTCATGTCGCCGCTGGCGGCAGCCTCGGCAAAGCCCTGCAGCATGCGCAGATGGGCCTCGCGCCCCACAGTGAAGCGCGGGCGTTCGTCCTGGATCTGGACCTTGGCGCGATGCACCAGTTGGCGGCAGGCGGCCTCGCTCTTGCCGAGCGTCCTGGCCACGTCCTCGTAGTCGGCATCGAACACCTCGCGCAGCAGGTAGGCGGCGCGCGCTTCGGGCGCAAGCCGCTCGAGCACCGCGAGGAAAGCCATCGACACGTCGTCGGCGCGCTCCAGCATCTGCTCGGGCGAGGCCGGCGCGTCAGTCAGCAGCGGCTCGGGCAGCCAGGTGCCGACGTAGTGGTTGCGCTGCTGCTTGGTGGCGCGCAGCCGGTCGATGCAAAGTCGCGTGACGACCGTCACCAGCCAGGCCTCGGGGTTGTTCAGCGCATCGACGGTGGCATCGTTCCAGCGCAGCCAGGCGTCCTGCACCACGTCTTCGGCATCGGCGGAGGAGCCGAGCATGCGGTAGGCGATGCCCAGCAGGCGGCGCCGATGGCGGTCGAAAGTAGCGGTTGAAGCGTCCATATGCCAGCAAGACGGACGGGAAGCCGGTCTTGTGACGGACGCTGTGCGAACCGGGGGCTCAGGGGGATCTGGAGGATCAGGCCCCTTGGTAGGCCGGCTGGGGGCCGAGCGAAGCCGCCAACTCCTTGCGGTAGCGGTTCAGCTCCTGCACGGTCTTGAAGCTGCGGTTCATCAACAGGCTCAGGTTGTGCAGGATGCGCTCGCCGACCTTGTTCTCCCAGACGGAATCGAACTTGATCTGCTTGTCCAGCCAGTGCTCGAGCCAGTCGGGGTCGGGCACGCGGCTCTGGATGGTGTCGCGCGGGAACAGCGCCTTGTTGACGTGCAGGTTGGTCGGATGCAGCGCCTGCGCGGTGCGCCGCGCGCTGGCCATCAGCACGCCGACCTTGGTGAAGGCCGCGCGCGCCTCGTCGCCGAATTTTTCCATCGCCCGCTTCATGTAGCGCAGGTAGGCGCCGCCGTGGCGGGCCTCGTCCTGGCTCAGCGTGGTGTAGATGTGCTTGATGACCGGCTCGGTGTGCCACTCGGCCGCGCGGCGGTACCAGTGGTTCAGGCGGATCTCGCCGCAGAAATGCAGCATCAGCGTTTCGAGCGGCGGCGCGGGGTCGAAGTCGAAGCGCACATCGTGCAGCTCCTGTTCGGTGGGCGCGTGCTGGGGGCTGAAGCGCTTCAGGTATTCCATCAGCACCAGCGAGTGCTTCTGCTCCTCGAAGAACCAGATCGACATGAAGGCCGAGAAGTCGCTGTCATGCCGGTTGTCGCGCAGGAACATCTCGGTGGCCGGCAGCGCCGCCCATTCCGTGATCGCGTTCATCTTGATGGTCTGGGCCTGCTCTTCGGACAGGCGGCTTGCATCGAAAGACTGCCATGGAATATCCTTGTCCATGTCCCAGCGGACGGATTCGAGCTGTCTGAAGAGTTCCGGATAAAGCATCAATGTCTTTCTTAAGGCCGCCGATTTTAATCGGCAGGTTTGGCGCCTTCGTGACAAGCGCGCGATGATGGTGGCTGCATGCGCCCCCGGTGGCGCGGATGCACCCTTTTTTCATACCGGAAACCTCGCCATGCGAATTTCGATTCGACGCCCAGCGCTTCTTCTTTCGACGGCTGCAGCTGCCGCCTTCATGCTCCCGCTCGGCGCCAGCGCCCAGGGTGCGAGCGCCCCGGCGGCCTGCCCGCCGATCCTGCAGCACACCTTCCCGCGGCTGCAAGACGAAAAACCCCAAGCGCTGTGCCAGTACGCGGGCAAGGTGGTGCTGGTGGTCAATACGGCGAGCTTTTGCGGCTTCACCCCGCAGTACAAGGGCCTGGAGGCGCTGGACAGCAAGTACCGCTCGCGCGGGCTGGTGGTGCTGGGTTTTCCCTCCAACGACTTCTCGCAGGAGTCGGGCACCAACAAGGAGATCGCCGAGTTCTGCGAAAGCACCTTCGGCGTGAAGTTTCCGATGTTCGCCAAGTCCTCGGTCCGCGGTGCGGACGCCAATCCGCTGTTCAAGGAGCTGGCGCAAGTCTCGGGCACCACGCCGAAGTGGAACTTCTACAAGTACCTGATCGGCCGCGACGGCAAGGTGGTCGAGTCCTATTCGAGCATGACCTCGCCGGACGATCGCGCTTTCGTGCGCGACCTGGAAAAGCAGCTCGGTCCCCAGTGATTCGGCGCCGCTCGCGCCTCGTCACAAATGCTTACCACTGCCGCGGGAACCGGCTCCCGCGGGCGGGGCTCATACCGGTCTCGGGCGCGGAAAGCCCGATCATTTTCATGTTGCGAGGTCTTCCAGGCGCTTGCCGTCAGGTCGAAATCCCGAGGCGATTCTTCTCCTCCTCCCTCCCTCCCTCCTTCGTTTCGGGGCGCCTCGCAGCATTTTTATATTCCTCCGGGTCGAAGCCAAAAGAAAAGGCGCCTTTCGGCGCCTTTTTGTTTTTCCCGATCAGGGCTGGGTGTCGGCAAAGCTGGGCCTGAGCATCAGCTTGTCGTACAGCTTGCCGAGGTTCGGGTGCTCGCCGCGCCAGTCGATCTCCGGAAAGCGGTAGCCGACCCAGCCGAGCGCACAGCCGACCGCGATGTCGGACAGGCTCAGGTGGATGCCGCTGCAAAAGGGCTTGTCGCCCAGGCCCTTGGCCATCGCGCGGATGCCGCCTTCGACCTTGGCGCGCTGGCGATCGATCCAGGCCTGGCTGCGCTCGCCATCGGCGCGGTGCGCCCAGGTCGCCTCGAGGCGCCAGAGCACGCCGGCATCCATCACGCCGTCGGCCAGTGCCTCCCAGGTCTTCACTTCGGCACGCTCGCGGCTTTGCTGCGGGATCAGCTTGCCGACCGGCGACAGGGTGTCGAGGTACTCGACGATCACGCGCGAATCGAACATGGCTTCGCTGGCGTCCATGATCAGGCAAGGCACCTTGCCCAGCGGGTTGGAAGCCGCAATGGTGCTGTCGGCGGACCAGACGTCTTCGATCACGAACTGGTAGTCGAGCCGCTTTTCGGCCATGACCACGCGCACCTTGCGCACATAGGGGCTGGCAGCGGATCCGATCAGTTTCATGCAGGCTCTCTCCCCTCTGGGGTCGTCGTTGTAGCGTTTTGATTCTAGTTGACGTCCTCCCCGCCCGGACGGACGGGGACTCCTACCGCGCCACGCATGGGGCACGCCCACGCACGGTCGTTTCGGTGGGTTCCTGCGCCTGTCCCGCGGGCGCGAGCCCTCGGGCCTTCGAAGCTGCACCCTTAACGCTCGCGCATGACAGGTGTCTAACGTCCTCTTCGCAGGCGGCAGTTTCTGGTTGCCCAGAAGCCCGCCCTTCGGCTGTTCGCACAGCCCAAGCCGCGCGTCCCGCGGTCAAAATGTTCTTTGAAGCATGCACATCCGCATGCTCCGCGTGGTCACACGCCGCACAGAAAAAGAGCGCTTGGCTCTTTCGGTTGTCAGCGCTCAGGTGGCCGCAAACACGGCACGTGCAACTGGTATAGGCCGGATTGACCTTCACCAGTTCGCCACCACGCGAGGCGAGCTTGTATTCAAGCAAACGGGCAAACTGGCCCCAGCCTTGGTCGAGGATGGCTTTGTTTAGCCCGGCCTTGCCTCGGACGTTCTTGCCAGGCTTCGCGGCCGTGCCCTTAGCCGTGGCCGACATGGCAGCTACGCGCAGATCCTCAATTGCAATCACAGGGTGTGCATCCGCCAACTCCGTCGTCAACTTGTGCAGCCAGTCATTGCGCTGACTTGCGATGCTTCGGTGCAATGCCGCCAAGCGCTTGACCGCTGTCTTCCGGTTGCGGCCGCCAATCTTTTTGCGCGCGACCGCGCGTTGGTAACGGCGGAGACGTCGTTGCTGGCGCTTGGTCGCATTCAACGGCGCGACTAAGGAGCCTTCGCTCGTCGCCGCGAAGACGGTGACGCCCAAGTCAACGCCCAGCGTCGGTTCAAGCCCAGCGGCCGGCATCACAGCAGGGCTGCGCGTCTGAATCGAGACGAACCAGCGATTGCCCTGTCGGGTCACGGTGGCGTTGCGCAGCTCACCCTGAATCTCACGGCTTTGTCGCAGGCGCAGCCAGCCTAGCCTGGGTAGGAGGACCCGTGCGTTCACTGCATCGAGCCGTACCCGTCTTCGAATTGGGGAAGCGCAGACCGCCCTCTTGGCCCCGGACCTTGAAGCGTGGATAGCCCGGTGGCCCAATTCCCGCCTTCGCGTTCCTGAAGAAGCGCTGGAAGGCTTTGTCCAGGCCCTTCAGCGTCTGCTGCAGGGGATCGCAGGAGACGTCGGCCAACCACTTCGTTTCTTGGGCGTTGCGCCAGGAAGTCAGCCACTTGCACATTTGTGCAAAGCCAGCGTACTTCTCGCCTCGCTCTTGTCTAGCCTGCTGCTCGGCCAACGCCGCGTTCCACACCCAGCGGCAGGCGCCTAGATAGCGGCGCAGGTGGCGTTCTTGGGCCGGTTTCGCGCGCAGCGCATAGCGATAGGCCTTCAGGGTATGGCCGGCGGGGTCAGAAAGACTGGACATAAATCCAGTATTTCATGCCCATAGCATCACGCACAAGGTGTGATGGCAAAAATGTCAGTGGAGGGAACGGCTACGCCAGCCAGGCTCTGTCTCCCGAAGGCTTTTCCGGGCACTTGGCGAACGTGCGCAGTGCAGAATCGGCCACATACCAACGAGGGAGAAGGTAGAAAGCATGGACATCGAAGCGCCCGTCGACGCCACCCCGGAACGCCATCCGATCGAGTTCACGGCCAGCGGCAGCGAGTATTTCCGCATCTGGATCGTGAACCTGCTACTGATCCTCGTCACCCTGGGCATCTACCTGCCCTGGGCCAAGGTCCGCAAGCTCAAGTACTTCTACAGCAACACCTGGGTCGGCGGCGACGCGCTCGACTTCCACGGCGAGCCGGCCAAGATGCTGCGCGGCACGCTGATCGCGGCCGGTTTCCTGATTGCCTATTCGGTGGGCAGCAACTTCTCCGGCTGGGCCGCGCTGGTGGCGGCGCTGGCCTTCGTCGCGTTGTGGCCGGCCCTGTTCCGTGCCGCGATGCGCTTCCGGCTCGCCAACACGAGCTGGCGTGGCCTGCGCTTCCACTTCGCCGGCGACACGGCCGGCGCCTACGCCTGCATGGTGCCGCCATTGGCGCTGGCGCTGCTGCCGGTAGCGCTCGCAGGCGCGATGGCCGGTACGCCCGGTGACCAGAAGGCCCTGCCGGCCGTCGCGGCCGGCGTGATCGGCCTCGGCATGATGCTCTTCGTGGTCGGCCTGCCCTACTTCCTCTGGCGCGTGAAGCGCTATCAGCACGGCAACTACGCCATCGGCGGCCTGCAGACCCGGCTCAAGGCCGACGTGGGCGTGCTCTACGGCATCTTCATCAAGCTGATCGCACTGAGTTTCGTGGCCTTCCTGATCGCCATCGTCGTGTTCGGCGGCCTGGCCTTCGCCGGCCGCAAGAGCGGCATGGGCGCGGCCTTCGTGGTGCTGGCCGTGGTGCTCGGCTTCGGCGGCATCCTGCTGTTCAACATCCTGCCCAAGTCCTATCTGCAGGTGCGGCTGCAGAACCTGCTGTGGTCGACCACCGGCAACGAGCTGATGCGATTCGACAGCCGCCTGCTGCTCAAGAGCTACCTGGGCCTGCAGTGCAAGAACTACCTGCTGATCTTCCTGACCCTGGGCCTCTACTGGCCCTTCGCAGTGGTGAACACGCGGCGCGCGCAGGTCGAAGCGGTCGAACTGCAGACCCGCATCGGACTGGACCAGATCAGCCAGGTGGCGCGCCGCGAGGAGCCGGGCGCGACCGGGGACATGGCGGCCGATCTGTTCGGCCTGGACATCGGGATGTGAGCTCGGCCCTGGACGCGCGCTTCTTCGACGGCCGCAGCAGCCGGCCGCATGCGGCGCGCCTGCACGTGCAGGGTGACGTGCTGACGATCACGCCGGCGCCGGGCGAAGACTTCGCGCCGCTTCGCGTGCCGCTGGCCCAGGTGCGCTGGCCCGAGCGCACGCGCCACGGCGGGCGCATCGCGCAGCTGCCCCAGGGCGCCAGCGTGCAGGCGCTCGACGTGGCGGCCTGGGACGAATGGGCGGCGCAACAGGGCCGCGCCGAAAGCTGGGTGGTGCGCGCGCAGCAGAACTGGCGCGGCGTGGCGCTCGCCCTGGTGCTGCTGGTGGCCGCGACCGCAGCCCTGTACCAGTGGGGCCTGCCCTGGGTGGCGCGCGGCGTGACGGCCGCCATCCCGCTGCGCGTCGATGCCATGGTCGGCGCCGAGGTGCTGGCCTCGATCGACGAATCGCTGCTGCTGCCCAGCGCCCTGCCGCCTGCCGACCAGGAGCGCATCCGCCGCGCCTTCGCGCAGATGGTGCAGACCGCCCACCCGGGCGACGTGCCGTCGTGGAAACTCGAATTCCGGCGCGGCCGCGACAAGAAGCTGGGCCCGAACGCGCTGGCGCTGCCGGGCGGCACCATCGTGCTGACCGACGAGCTGGTGCTTCTCATGCCCGGCAACGACGAAGCCGTGCTCGGCGTTTTGGGCCACGAACTCGGCCACGTGCGCCTGCGCCATGCGATGCGGCAGCTGGTGCAGGTCTCGGCGGTCGGCTTCGCGGTGTCGGTCGCCTTCGGCGACTACGGCACGCTGATCGGCAGCGCGCCGGTGCTGCTGGCGGCGCTGGGCTACTCGCGCGATGCGGAACGCGAAGCCGACGCGGAATCGGTGCGGCTGATGCGCGCCGTGGGCATTTCGCCGCGCGTGATGGTCGCTTTCTTCGAGGCGATCGAGCGCTGGCGCAGCGAGCAGAAGCGCGCCGGGCTCGACGACGACGCCATCGGCCTGGCCTTCTCCTCGCACCCGGCCACGGCCGAGCGAATCGCCTTTTTCAAGGACGCCGCGGTCAACTGAAATTGAAGGCGGCGGGGCGCAACCTAAAATTGGCCCATGAGTTTCTCCACCGTCTCCGCCCTTTCCCCCCTCGACGGCCGCTACGCGGCCAAGCTCTCGGCGCTGCGCCCGCTGATGAGCGAACAGGGTTATATGCACCGGCGGGTGCAGGTCGAGGTGGCCTGGTTCATCGCCCTGTCGGACTGCGGTTTTCCCGAATTCAAGCCGCTCACGGGCGGCGCACGCAAGTACCTGCTGGGCCTGGTCACCAATTTCTCCGAGGCCGACGCGGTCGCGATCAAGCAGATCGAGAAGACCACCAACCACGATGTGAAAGCGGTCGAATACTGGATTAAGTCGAAGTTCGAGGCCCGGCCCGAACTGCTCGCGGCCTCCGAGTTCGTGCACTTCGCCTGCACCAGCGAAGACATCAACAACACAAGCCACGCGCTGCAGATCCAGGCGGCCCGCGAGAAGGTGGTGCTGCCGGCGATTGACGGCCTGATCGCGACCCTGCGCGAGATGGCGACCAAGTTTGCCGCCGTGCCCATGCTCTCGCGCACGCACGGACAGACGGCCAGCCCGACCACGGTCGGCAAGGAATTTGCGAACGTCGCGGTGCGCCTGGCCAAGGCGCGCGAACGGATCGCCGGCGTGCAGCTGCTCGCCAAGATGAACGGCGCGGTCGGCAACTACAACGCGCACATGGCAGCCTGGCCGGAATTCGACTGGGAAGCCTTCAGCCGCAAGGTGGTCGAGACGCCGGCGCCGCTGGGCCTGGGCCTCAGCTTCCAGCCCTACAGCATCCAGATCGAGCCGCACGACTACATGGCCGAGCTCTTCGATGCCGTGGCGCGCACCAACACCATCCTGGTCGACCTCTCGCGCGACATCTGGGGCTACGTGAGCCTGGGTTACTTCAAGCAGCGCCTCAAGCCGGGCGAGATCGGCTCCTCGACCATGCCGCACAAGGTCAACCCGATCGATTTCGAGAATGCCGAAGGTAACCTCGGCCTCGCGAATGCGCTGCTGCGCCACCTGAGCGAGAAGCTGCCGATCAGCCGCTGGCAGCGCGACCTCACCGACAGCACCGTGCTGCGCAACATCGGCGTGGCCTTCGGCTACGCCGTGCTGGCCTATGCCAGCCTCGCGACCGGCCTGGGCAAGCTCGAACTCAACGAGGAAGCGCTGGCCACCGATCTCGATGCCTCGTGGGAAGTGCTGGCCGAGCCGATCCAGACCGTGATGCGGCGCTTCGGCGTGCAGGGCGCCTACGAGCAGCTGAAGGAAGTCACGCGCGGCAAGACGGTGACGGCCGAAGCGCTGCACGGGCTGATCCGCTCGCTCGAGATTCCGGAAGTCGAGAAAGAACGGTTGCTGGCAATGACGCCCGGCAGCTACACAGGCAAGGCCGCAGAACTCGCGCGGCGCATATGAATACCCCCACGCTCGGCACTTCGTGTCCTCGCTGCCCCCCGAGGGGGCTGATCCGCCTTGGGGCGGCCCGGCGGCGGATCTGATGGCCCTGAAATCGACCATCTTCAAAGCCACGCTCGCCGTCGCAGACATCGACCACGGCTACTACGCCGACCACGCGCTGACGCTGGCGCGCCATCCCAGCGAGACCGACGAGCGGATGATGATCCGGCTGGTCGCGCTGGCGCTGAACGCGCACAAGCTGCAGGACGTGTGCCAGGGCGACGGCACGCTGGCCTTCGGCGCCGGCTTGTCGAACCCGGACGAGCCGGACGTCTGGCTGCGCGACTTCACCGGCGAGGTGAAGCTCTGGATCGAGGTCGGCCAACCCGAGGACAAGCCGATCATCAAGGCCTGCGGCAAGGCGGACGAAGTCATCGTCTACTGCTTCAACCACGCGGCCGAGATCTGGTGGCGCGGCATCGAGAACAAGCTCACCCGGCCGCAGAACCTGAGCGTGTTTCGCGTGCCGACGGCCGCATCGCAGTCGCTCGCCGCGCTCGCGCAGCGTTCGATGCAGCTGCAGGCCACGATCCAGGAAGGCGCGCTGATGCTGGGCGACGGCACGCACAACATCGACATCGAGCCGGTGCGATTGAAGTAGCCGGCGCGCTCAGGCCGCGGGCATCATCGCGCCGCACTTCCAGCACTGCTCGAAGCCGCCCTCGATGAGCTCGCCGCAGCTGCACTGCCAGCGCCGCTGCGGCCGGTGCTGCAGCTCGTGGAGCAGGCGCTCGGCCAGCGCGAACTGGGATTCGTCCTCGATCCAGATTTCCGGCAGGCACTGGTCCGGCGGCAGCTGACCGGCCGCGGCGCCGAGGTATTCGCGCTGAATCGTGGCGGCGACCCCGTCCTCGCGCAGCGCATGCACCCACAGCGTGGCGATCGCCAGGTTGGGAGCTTGCACGAGGCGGCGCACGGTTTTCTTTCAGGCCGGCGGGTCGGCCGGCGCGGGATCATCGGGCCAGACGTGCTCGGCTTCGCGCGCCCGCTCTGCGTATTTGTTGAAGCGCCAGGCGCTGTCCTGCATCGTGATGCGGCGCCAGGTCGCGCGCTTCTCGGCCGGGGTCATGGCGGGCCAGTGCTGCACCTCGTCGAAGCTGCGCCCGCAGCCCTTGCATTCGTCGTCACCCTGGCTGGTGGAGCAGATCGCGATGCAGGGCGTGTCCGGCGTGCCGAGGTACCACGCCAGCCAGGCATCCCAGGCCTTGGCGGGAAAGCCGACCTCGTCGACCTCGTCTTCGTGGTGAAACACCATCAGCGCGTAGACCTCGGCCAGCGCGCGCAGCTCGGGCGCGAGGGTGACGCCATCTGGCGAGGGCTTTGTCTCGCGCCAGAAGTTGATGGCGGCCTCGATGTCGGTGATGTGGATGGCGGCCATGAGCAACGGAAAAAAGCGAGCGGGCATCATAGTCCGGCAAAGTCCCGAGCTCGCGGAAGGTTATGAGGCGCTACGGAATCGATAGCATCGAACGTCCAAGCCACGGTGGATGCCGGCGGCTTCTCCTTCAGGCACGGGGAAATTTCGGTTGCCACGCCGGGGCTCTCGATGCTCTAATCGGAGCCACGAAGGGGAGTAGCTCCCGTCCGCTTTCCCATAAAGCAGACATCGTCAGGTCGTCAATACGAAGCACACAACACTTCCGGCCTGCCGGGCAGCCGCATGCGCTGCCGAGCAAGACCTTCGATTTGAACCCGCGCAGGTTTGATCGAAGCGATTGCAAGTCCCCAGGGCCGTCCGGTCCTCATTCAGTCGCTTCGTCCAAACCACTCGGGATGGCGTAAAACGAACAGAGGACTTTATGGAACAGTTTCTGGCCCCCGAATTCTGGGTCGCCGTCGGTCAGATCATCATGATCGACATCCTGCTCGGCGGCGACAACGCCGTCGTGATCGCACTGGCTTGCCGCAAGCTGCCGCCGAATCTGCGCACCAGGGGCATTCTCTGGGGCACCGCCGGCGCCATCGTGCTGCGCGTGATCCTGATCTTCTTTGCGCTCACGCTGCTTGCGATTCCCTTCCTGAAGGTGGTCGGCGCGCTGCTCTTGGTGTGGATCGGCGTCAAGCTGCTTGCGCCCGACCATGACGATGCGCACGGCAACATCGCCGCCAGCGACAAGCTGTGGGCCGCCGTCAAGACGGTGATCGTGGCCGACCTGGTGATGAGCGTCGACAACGTGATCGCGATCGCCGGCGCCGCCCAAGGCGCGGGCCAGAGCCACCAGATGCCGCTCGTGATCTTCGGCCTCCTGGTCAGCATCCCGATCATCGTGTGGGGCAGCCAGCTGGTCATCAAGCTGATGGACCGCTTCCCGATCATCATCACGCTGGGCGGCATGCTGCTGGGCTGGATCGCAGGCACGATGGCCGTGACCGACCCTGCCGTGGCCAACCCCGCCGCCTGGAACTGGGTGCCGAAGCTGCCGCAGACCGACACGGTGCGCTACATTGCCGGTATCGGTGGTGCGCTGCTGGTGCTGGCCATCGGCAGGTGGGTCGCCATGCGCAAGCCGAAGCCCGAAAGCACCGCCACGGCCTGACCTCGCAAGAAAGAAGGAGCACCCATGGAAAAGATCATTCTCTATGTCGACGATGCGGCCTATGCGCGGGAGTTCCTCGCCAAGCTGTCGCCTGCGGCGGTCGGCGCGGGTGCCCGCCATTGGGTGCTGGTGGCCTGCGCCCCGCGCATGACGCACCGCATCAGCAAATGGGTAAGCCACAGCGCGCGCGAGAACTGGCGCAGCAAGTGGTTTGCCAAGGTGCAGGAGCAGTTGCTGCCGGCGCTGCGGATGGAAGGCGGCGAGGTGACTCCGGTCCTGGCCAAGGGCCCGCTGGCTGCACTGACCCAGCGCCTGAAGCTGGAGCACGGTGCGGCCCAGGTGATCGATGCGCGGCGGCCGAAGATCGGCGTCGACCTCGAACCCGTGGCGCCGGACGTGCCCTCACCCGGCCAGTCGGGCTGGGCGCTGCCTGGCGCGGTGCTGGGCATGGGCGCCCTGCTGGTGCTGGCCAACGAGTTGTCGGAATAGGGCCCTCGCCCCGCGTCCGACGCATGCGACTCCTCATCAAGTGGCTGCTGAGCGCCCTCGCGCTCCTCGCAGTGACCTACATCTACAGCGGCGTGCAGGTGCCGAACTTCACCTCGGCGCTGATCGCCGCGGCGGTGATCGGCCTGCTCAACATGTTCGTGCGGCCGGTGCTGGTGGTGCTCACGCTGCCGGTCACGATCGTGACGCTGGGGCTCTTCCTGTTCGTGATCAACGCGCTGCTGTTCTGGGCCGCCTCGGGGCTGCTCTCGGGCTTTCACGTCAACGGCTTCGTGGCGGCGCTGATCGGCTCGCTGATCTATTCGCTCTTCGGGCTGATCATCGAGGCGGCGCTGGGCGGCCTGTTCGCCAAGGTCGCCTGATCACCTGAGCGGCGGCTCGGCCGCCTGTTCCCTGACCAGCACCTCGACCGCCCGCGCACGCGTGTCGATGATCGACGCCTCGTAGTGGTCGATTGGCACGCCGCCCTGCCCCTCGGCCCCCTTGCGCATCAGTTCCTGCGCCGCCTTGAGCCGGTCGCGCGCGCCCGCGTAGTCGAGCACGGCGATGTTGGCCTCGGCATCGGCGCGCACCGCGCGCAGCGTGTCGTTCTGCGCGCCGTAGAGATGGCCCAGCGTGCGCCAGGCGGTCGCGTCGCGCGGATGTGTAGCCACCCAATCGCGCAAGGGCGCCACCATCGGCGCCGCATTGCGGGTGGCAACGGCCGCCTGCGCGGCGAGCAGCATCTCCGGCCGTTCCCGGGCCTTGGTATCGAGCAGCGCGGCCGCCTTGGGGGCGTCGTTGGCCGCGAGCTCGATCTCCGCCGACAGCAGGCGCGCCAGGCGCGCAGCGGCTGCATCCTCAGCGCTGCGCGCGGCCAGCCGCTGCACCAGCGCGCGCGCCGCCTTGACATCGCGCAGCTCGCTGGCCGACAGGGCCGCGGCATACAGCGTGCCGGCCTGCTGGGCGGGCGAGCTGCGCGCGAATTCGCCGCTTCCGGCCGCGTTGACCCACAGCCGCAGCACGTCGACACCGGGGCGCGAGAGCACGCGGGCGCGGGCGGCGATCATCGCGTGCTCCATGACCAGCGGCATCGCGTGCTCGGCGCCCGGCTTGAACTGGAAGCGCCCCTGCATGTCCGAGATCCGCTCGCTGTTGAGCGGATGGCTGCGCAGGTAGGGATAGGAACCGTTGTCGTTGAGGCGCGACGCGTACTGCAACTTCTCGAACATCGCAGCCGCGCCCTGGGGCGCGAAGCCGGCCTGCGTCATCACGCCGAAGCCGACGCGGTCAGCCTCGCGCTCCATGTCGCGCGAGAAGCCGAGCTGGTTCTGCACGAAGGCGGCCTGGCTGCCCATCATCACCGCCTGGCCGGCATCCGGATTGCGGCTCTTGCCGGCCGCGATCATGCCGAGGATCATGCCGGCCAGAAGCAGCGGCATCTGTCGGCTCTGCCTGGCCATGATCCGCGAGATATGGCGCTGCGTGACGTGCGAGAGCTCGTGGCCGAGCACGGTGGCGAGCTCGTCCTTGCTGCCGGTGGCCGAGATCAGCCCCAGGTGCAGCCCGAGGTAGCCGCCCGGCAGCGCGAAGGCGTTGATGCTGCGGTCGCGCCCCAGCAGCACCGTCCAGGCGAAGCGCTCGTCGAGCTCGGGCGTGAGATCGCCGCGGGTGCGCGCGGCCGCCAGCAGGCGCTGCCAGATGTCCTGCACGTACTCGACCAGGATTGGGTCGCCGATGTAGTCGGTGTCGCGGTACAGCTCGCGCGCGATCTGGTCGCCGAGCCGGCGCTCGGCGCTCGCGGTCATCTCGCCGCCGTCGCCCATGCCGGGCAGCAATTGGGCCCGCGCCAAGGGCGGCAGCGCGAGCTGGCAGGCGATCAGGAGCGCGGCGCAGAGCGCCCGCAGCAGGGGTTTCGGCGAGCGGGTCGGAGGGGAAGAAAAGGTCCGGCGCAGCATGGCAGGAGGTCGATGGCTTGGCCTCGTATGATGCGTCACTCTGTGGAATGTTCAACCATGAGTTCTCTCACCCATTTCGACGCCCAAGGCCAGGCCCACATGGTCGACGTGGCGGGCAAGCCGGCCACCCACCGCGTGGCCGTGGCAACGGGCCGCATCGAGATGCAGGCCTCGACCCTGGCGCTGATCGAATCGGGCAGCGCGAAGAAAGGCGACGTGCTCGGCATCGCGCGCATCGCGGGCATCCAGGCCGCAAAGAAGACCAGCGACCTGATCCCGCTATGCCATCCGCTGGCGCTGACCCGGGTGGCGGTGGCCTTCGCGATCGCCGAGGGCGGGGTTCCGCAGGTGGCCTGCACGGCCACCGTCGAAACCGTCGGGCCGACCGGCGTCGAGATGGAGGCGCTGACGGCGGTACAGGTGGCGCTGCTCACCATCTATGACATGTGCAAGGCCGTGGATCGGGGGATGACGATCACCGGGGTGCATGTGCTGGAGAAGCATGGGGGGAAGTCGGGCAGCTACACAGCGACGAAGGCAGGTGACTGAGTAGACTAGTACAACATCCCTGAATTGTCTTTCATTAATGCAGAGGGTGAAGTAAGCTTCGATGCATGAGTCGAGGACGACAAGCGCAGGCGATCAAACTGTCTCGAGAAGCTCGCAAGGCGCTTGAACTGTTGACGCGCCGAGGCAGCGCCGAGCACCGACACGTTGTTCGAGCGCAGATTGCCCTGATGGCCCATGCGGGCGAGACGACCACGGCGATCTCACAGGCGACGGGCGTCTCCGTGCAGACCGTGTCGCACTGGCGCACCCGCTTGGCCCGTCAAGGTGTTCAGGGCTTGCAAGAAGTGGCGCGCTCGGGCCGACCCCGGCGTATCGGTGCGGCGCAGCGCCTGGAATTGCTGTCCTTGGCGTGCGAGCCCGCCGAAGCGCAGGGGCGCGCCACGCCGACGCTGGACGAATTGGTGGGTCGCGCCATTGAGCGGGGCGTGGTCTCTCAACTCAGCCGCAGCCACCTGCAACGCATCCTGCAGGCCGGTGACTTGCGACCTCACCGTGTTCGGCAGTGGCTGCACAGCCCCGACCCGCAGTTCCGCCAGAAGGTCAACGCGATCTGCGCGCTGTACGCCCAAGCGCCCAAAGGCTCGGTCGTGCTGTCGGTCGATGAGAAGACGGGAATCCAGGCCCTGCAGCGCAAGCACGCAGACCGCGCGCCGCAGCCAGGGCGTGCGCGCAGGCGCGAGTTCGAGTACGCGCGCCACGGTACCCAGGCCCTCATCGCCGCCCTGGACGTGCATTCCGGGCGCGTGATGGGCAGTTGCATGGACCGGCGCACCCAAGCCGACCTCGTGGCCTTCATGGAGCAGGTCGCTCTCGCCCACCCCAAGGGCCGAGTTCACATCGTGTGGGACAACCTCAACACCCATCGCGCCCAGGCCGTGTGGGACGATTTCAACGCCCGACACGGCAACCGGTTTGTCTTTCACTTCACGCCGCTGCATGCGAGCTGGGTCAACCAGATCGAGTTGCTGTTCGGCATCTACACGCGGCGCGTCCTGCGCCACGCCAGTCATTCGTCCATCGCGCAATTGCGCGAGCGCACCGAAGCCTTCATGGCTCAACGCAACCAGGCGCCCAAGCCGTTCAAATGGACCTTCGCCGGCTTTGAGCTACAAACCGGCGAACCCCTGAGGTTCAAACACGATGCCAACGTTCGACGCACAAAGAAAGGCCGCTGAGCTCCAGCGCCAACTCGCCACGCTCACCGGCCACGCACTGGCCCAGGTCAAGCCCTACGGCAAGCATCTGCTGATCCAGATGCACCGTGAGGACCACGTCGACACCATCGCACGCCTCACCGAGCTGGGGCGAAACTCCTACTCATCGGCATTCCGCAGCCACACTGGCCGCTGGGAGCCCTTGCCCGCCACAGGCGATCTCGCCACGGTCGCCGACTTGGTCGTCTCCCTGCTCAACCCCTACTTCGATCCTAATAATTAAAACCATTTACGGGATGTTGTACTAGGCTGGGTTTGCCGGCGTTCCCGAGCGGCGCGATCGCATCAATGGAACCTCATCAAAGCTAAGGCGGATTTCTAGCGGAATATTTCCGGGAGTAGACCGTCTCGGGACTGCCCAATGCCTCGCCCAATTCAGCACCTTGGGGTCTGTCTGATGTCCTGTGAATACTGAAATGCCCAGCAAGAAGACCGAATAGGCTTCTGCGGAGACCTTCGGCAGGCTGCGGTCTTCGACAAGCCGACGCTTGATCAGCAATCTCGACCAGAAGGTGCGCTTTCTGTCGAGCAACTTGCGCCCTAGAGAAATGGCGGCAACGGCAGCGCGAAAAAGTGGACTTTGGCGACGCCCAACCTTGCGCGCTTTTAGTTCTGCCCGCTAAGATGGCTCGGCCAATCTCTCCTTAAGACGTTCTCATCTTCCCGATCGCCATGTTGAGCCTCTCAACCGCAACCACCAAACGCATCGATATCGACGCGAGCTTGGCTGTGCTCCTTGAGATTTGCTCGGGTATGTGGACCCGCAATTCGAATCAAGAGATAGCGGCGGCATCGCCACTTCTCACGCTCGTTTCTCAGTCTTAGGGAGTTGACCAAATCGGCTCCGCCAAGGAGCCCAGAATGGTCAGCCGGAAGCGGTTTCTCTCCCAAGTCAGCATTGCGGCTGAGGCGGGTTGCGCCCAAGTTGATGTTCTTCGGCGACCCGCACCGCGACTCGCATTGCAGTCGATCAGAAATCTCACCGAGATCTGGTTCATCCATGGTAACCACGACACCGATTCGGACGCGGACTACGACAATTTGTGGGGGTCGGAGCTCGCCGATGGCAACCTGCACGGGCGGGTCGTCGAGATCGCCGGCTACCGGTTTGCCGGTCTGGGCGGCATCTTCAGGGCAAGATCTGGAATCCTACCGAGCCCAGGGAGAAGGTGCTGTTCCCCTCGGCAGAGCACCTTCAGCGCTACATTGATCGCCGCAGGGTTCCGCAGGAGAAGTGGCGCGGGGAAATCTCGCGCCGCGCTGGTCTCACATGAGGCTCCTGTAGCGGCTCCTGGAGCGCGCCACTTTGGCTTCGCGGCTATTGACGAGCTGGCGATCACCTTGGGCGTTCGGCTTGTGGTGTATGGCCATCATCACCGCGCCATCGAATATGTCCGCGAGAAGTTGATGGTGGCTACCGCGCCGTTTCGCGCCTTCGGCGTGGACATGGGCTCGCATCTGGTCTGGCCGCTTGATGGAAGGGGCCCCAAGTGATTTTGTTTCTCGACTTCGACGGCGTGCTGCACCCGGAAGGAGAGGGACACCTTCCCAATGATGGCGCGGACTTTTGCTTTCTGCCGCGCCTGGAGGCGCTGCTGCGCGAGTTCCCGAACGTGAGGATTGTCATCAGCTCGAGCTGGCGCGAGCGGCTTGTCTTCAAGTCCCTGCTGAGGCCATTCTCGGACGACATCCGCACCCGAATCATCGGAGCCACTCCGCCGCGCGGACTCGGCATTCCGCATCCGTTCGCCCATCGCGAAGGGGAGATCCTCGCTTGGCTGCAGATCAACGACGCGGTCAAGGAGCCATGGGTGGCGCTCGACGATGCCGAGTGGCAGTTCGACTGGCACAAGGACCACCTGGTCGTCTGCGGATCCTTCGTCGGCTTTGACGGTGAAGCCGAGGCGGCCTTACGCGCTCACTTTGAAAGATCTGTCCCATGAAGACCCTGATCCTGTCCGACCCGCACCTCGAGTTTTGGCACACCTTCGTGCGGCGCACCGAGGGACACGGAATCGCGATCATCGCAGGTGATATCTCGGCGCGTGCGGTCTATTGGGCCAAGCGCCCATCGACGTCCCCTGGCGCCAAAGGGGTGACCTACGTGCCCGGCGATCATGTGTTTTACGGAGGCGTCATCCAGCCCGTCACGGCACGGATAAAGCACGCTGCCGAGGGCACACCAGCTTCGACTACCGCGTCGGCAACTGTGGGTGGTGTCGAACCCGCGAGGCTGCCTGTGTTCGAGCCGGCCACCGGAGAACGAGCAGTTCGATCCAGCGCTCGTAGCAGAGGTGTGATGTGCACGCCTCTGATTTTCAAGGATGGATGTATGAGGAGTAGCAGCTATGGCGATTGAAGAGAAATTTCCCCCGCCACGTCCGTGGACATCGGACGAAAAGATCCTGAAGCTTGGATACATGCCCGAAAACTACAGGACCACTCCTGGGTTGCGCCTGAAGGCGCTTCTAGAGGCTGGCGAGCTGCTGCTGCAGGTCGGGCAGCGGTCGTATGCGCACTATGAGCTTTTCCATGGGCCGCTGCCTGTTGACCTTCAGATGCGCGCGCGCGAGATCCTGACGCACTTCCCGCCGTTCGGGGAGATCCTGGACGCCGTGAAGGGCGAGTATCCGATCGGCAAATGGCTTGCCATCGATCCATCGGTAGGGAACATGGGGCAGTGGCTAAATCCGGGCGTTCAATACCGGGAACGTGAGCCTGGGGATGACTTTTGACGTTGCTGATCCTGTCCGACCTGCATCTCGAGTTCGAGCCCTTTGAGCCCCCGCAGGGACTCGACTTCGATGTCGTTGTCCTCGCGGGAGACATCCATTCGCCTGGCCGGCGCGCCGTCCAGTGGGCCGAGGCGCGTTTCGCCGACAAGCCGGTGATCTACGTACCGGGTAATCACGAGTACTATGACAGCCGAATGGCCCAGGCCCTGGCCGAAGCACGCGGCGCGGCCGAAGGTCGCCAGGTGCATTTGCTCGACGGCGGCGAGCTGGTGATCGATTGGACGGCGACACTCATCTTGTCCGGCTGAACGACATCCATGATGGCCGGTGGTGAGGAGTCGGAGGCGGCGTAGCCGCCGTAGACGACGAGCCACCGGCGGTGCCGGATGGGCGGGGTTCACGATGGCGGGTTCAGGTCTCAAGAAGAGGTCGGCCCCGTGTCAGGTCCCCGAATCACCGATCAGCAGGTACGCCTCTATATGAACACCCGCAAGAAGAAGTCCCAGGAGTTGGCTGCAGCCAAGGCCGGCATCAGCGAGCGTAGCGCGCGACGCATCGAGAGCGCGGCGACGCTGCCTTCTCAGAACCCTCGGCGCTACTGGCGCTCGCGAGCCGATCCGTTTGTTCAGGTCTGGGACACCGAGGTGGTGCCGCTGCTCAAGGCCGCACCCAAGCTGATGGCCGTCACGCTATTGCGCAAGCTCCAGGAGGATCACCCCGATCGCTTCTCCGACGGCATGCTGCGCACGCTGCAGCGGCATATCCGCCAGTGGCGCGCAGTGCAAGGTCCACCCAAGGAAGTGTTCTTCC
>NZ_JAGGNU010000072.1 GCF_018614915.1 Variovorax paradoxus
CGCTAAGCCTGGCCCCCTCGCCAAACACTGCCTTCGTCCGTGCCATATCCCGTCCGCCATCGAGTTGCCACGGAAGCAATTGTAGGCGACATTACTCTAATCGAACAGTAATGGGCCTGGACCCGCCGGACGAATGGCGCAGCGAACTGGACCAAACGCTGTTTCCGGGTGGTTACTTCAAGGAGTTCATCTTTTTCCATAAGGGATCAGACTCACTCATCGTGACAGACGCGATCATCAACGTCGAACTGGACATGATGGACGAGCCGTGGCGAACGTTCACGAGGGTGAGCGGCATGTACCATCCGCGCGGCCAGGTATTTTTTGGGATGCGCCTACCCCTGTTGTTGCAGCGGAAGAGAGCAACCGAGGCGATCGCGAAGATTCGTGCGTGGAGGCCTCGTCGCATCTTGCTCAGTCACGGACGCTGCTTCGATACGGATGCAGACGAGATCATCCGCCGAATCTTCGGAAAGCGCCCTGGCGGCTGAAAATTTGAGGACTGCTTGCCCGGGTGTCCAGAAGGGCGCGCAAACCTGCCGCTGAGCGGACCTCCGATGACCGATACCCGTATCGCTCGATCGCTCCGGAAATCAAACTGAAGCGACTTCCCTCTACGTGACCTGCACACTGGCGCGCGAGACGCGCAGGCTGCACAAACGCCACGAAGCGAGTCGGCGCGGCACCCCGCACCACCCTACCAGCAGTGCGCCTGAGTAGCTTTGGTCGCCTCCATCGCACGGGCCGGCAAGGCAGCACACCGTCAAGGACCGGAGCGGCAGCTCCGGCCGGCGCACGCGCCTTAGCGACCGATGCGCTGGAGCGCCAGCTTCCACAGCCCGGTATTGATGCGCACGTCCTCGCGGATCGCCCGGATACCCCTCGCGCGAACCGCCCGGCCATGGGCCGAACGGCCGCACAGGCCACCGCGCATCACGTTCTCCTGAACGGCGTTGAAGGTCCGCCAGACATCGTCCCCTACATCGGCCATGCGCCGGGTCTCCAGCAACTGCGCCGGCTGCAGCGGCTTGTCATCGCGCCCGGCGTAGCGCAATGCCAGCGCCGCCTCGGCAAAGGCCAGCCGCTCCCGTTGGGACAGCGTCGTCTCGCTCATGCACTCGATCGCGTCGCCCACCCGCGAGAACTCGCCGGTGATCTGCGGCGCCGCCTCCACGACGTTGCGCACCACGTTGCCGCGGTGGCTCACATGGACCAGCCCGAAGTCGCCGATCGGCGTCATCAATCCGTTGGTGCATACCGGCCGAAACAGCCCCGCGCGCAGCTGGTAGGCACTGCGCCCGTCATGCGAATTGATCAGCACGATCTGCGGCAGTGCGTCCCGCAGCGACACCTTCTCGACCGTCGGCTGGAACCGCAGCAGGTGCCGGGCATACGCCGCATTGCCAGCGCGCGCAGCCGTCTGCGTGGCGTGCGTCGGCGCAAAGCCCGCGTCCATCAGTGCCGAGACGATCTCGCGCGCGCTGATAAAGACATACCGTGGCCCCGTCGATTCCGCGGCATGCTCGGCAAAGGCCGCGGGTACGCGCTCGGCCAGCCGCTCGAGCGACATGGACGCTGCGAATGCGAAGTGGTTGAAAAGTTGCTGGGCCATGATGAACTCCTGAAGTGACACAGGCGGGATTGCCTGCGTCACCCCTGGCTCACGCGGCAGCGCAGCGCTCAAGGCCGCCGCAGCGCGCGGCACGCGCCGAGCACGCGAAGCGCGCGCAGGGCCTTGAACGCGAGAACCGCGAAGCTCTCGTAGGGTTGCCCCGCGAAGTGCAGCTTCAGGAAGTCCGAGACCGCGGTCGGCGAATTGAACACCGGCGCACTGGTCATCGCCTCCACGAGCAGTGCCTGCGCCAGCGAGAATCCGGTTGCCAGATGGCGGCACCCCGGCATCGAAGACTCGCGCGCGAAATGGGCCAGTTGCTGCAACGAGCGCCCGTGCGCGTCGTAGAGCGCCACGGCGTGCTCGCCGAGGAAGACGCGCAGTCCCTCGACGATGCGTTGCTGGTCGGCGGTGTAGTGGACGGCGTTCGAAGACATGGAAGAGACTCCTGAGATGACACAGGCGGGATTGCCTGCGTGACCCCTGGACCCCGCCGCAGCGCAGCGCTCAAGGCCGCCGCAGGCGCGCGGCACGCGCCGAGCACGCGCGAGCGCGCGCAGGGCCTTGGACGCGAGATCGGTGGGGTAGCGTCAACGCTCACAGGCAAAGCCCCCCGGCCCTTCCCTCTTCCGATGAGTCGCCTGGAAGGCTGCGCAGCAGTCCCCGAAGGGGATGAGCGAGGAGCGAAACCTGCAAGGGAACGTCCCGCCCTAGGCGGGCAGCGCCATGTCTTCCTGCAGCACTCCGACACAGTCCACCCTTCAGGGCCTTGGGGGTGTGCGGATGTGTGACTTCGAGACCCAGCCAACCGGGTGAAGATTTGACGGACGTCATCGGGCGCCGATAGCGTTCACCCACGACAGGCATTCCCAAGGAAATCCACGTCCAGGTCGCTGCGCCCGCAGTTGCAGCGACACCAGGAACTGCTCCTGAGCAGCGTGCCGAGGTTGACCGCAAGCTCGGCCGCTGCATGCTTCAGCTAACAGCAGTACGAACTGCTCACCAAGGCCATCCTGGTCGACCACGACCAGAGCGGCGCCATCGAGAACCGGGATGCGCGCCGCCAGGTGCGCATCGGAAGGTTCAGGAAGAGGACCCTGGGCCAACGGGTCGAGTGGATGAAGGACTCCTACCTGACCCAGGACCTCGAAGGCAGGCTAAGGGTCCACGAATCACCCGGGCCTATTAAGAGCGCAAGCCGATGAGCTGTGCAGCGAAATCTATTTTTCTGCGCAGGAAGGAGTGGTGCGACACATACGGGTTATCGCGCCGGACCCGCGACGAATTTCACGCGCCCAAAGTTCATACGAGCACCGAAATCCCACCCTCATCAACTGAAGGCCACCAACAACTCCACGGCATCAAATCAGGACGAGGGCGTTGCAGCCGACCCATGGGCGTGCGCGCTCTTCGAGGTCATTGCGCAAACGTCTCCTGCAAGGTGGACAAGGTGAGCGCAAGTGTCTTGGCCTGCACTGAGCCGAGTTTCTTCACCAAGCGAATTTTATCGATCGCACGGATTTGATCGAGAAGGATCAAACCTTTCTGTCCACGATGAAGCACAGCAACCCGAAAGGGCGCCGGTCTGCTTTTCGTAGTCATCGGTGCGACGACCGCCGTACGGAGATGATCGTGCATTTCAGGTGGGGAAATGACCACGCAAGGGCGGGTCTTTTGAATTTCACTGCCGACCGTAGGATCCAGATTGACGAGCCAGATCTCGCCTCGCTTCACCACGCAAGGTCCTCGTCGCCCTCGTTCGCGAACTCGCCCAGGACCAATGCGTCGTCGCCTTGTGCAGCAATCGCCTCTGCCGCGGCCGCCCAGCCCTCGCGCGCTCGACGCGCCGGCTTGCGAAGCACGAGAGCATCGCCTTCAAGCACGATGTCCGCCTCCTTTTCGAGCCCGAGCTGAGCCATCAAAGGCTTGGGAATGACGATCCCGTGAGAGTTGCCGATCTGGCGAATGGTGACGTGCATCGACTGGGTCCAAGATTAACAATGTTATCCCATGGCGCTGGCGCCGTCAAGCTGGCCGGCTGGGCGTGAAACCGACCTTCAATCGGGGCACGGCGGCGCGATCAGCTCCACGCCTGGCCGGCCGTCCTCAAAGTCAAGCTCGCCGATGCGCAGACGGCGTCGGCTGTGTCGACGCCGGCGCTGAACCTTTAGTCGCACGTCAATGGACTCGTGGCCCCCGTCTTACGTTCGCCGGGGATCAGAGAGGTTGTCTCATAAAGCGGTCTCCAGGCCTGCGCCAAAGCGCTCACTCCGCCACGAGGTTGAGGCGGCCAAAAATGGGGCGCCGGTTGCAATTGGTGAAGCGCGGCCCGGTTCTTTCGTGTTTCGCGGCGACGGACGACAATGGCGCCTGCGCCGAGATGGAGGTCGCACGCGACACGCAGCCATGCCAAACGAGTTCCGGCATCGCCTTCTGGCCATCATGGCCGCGGACGCCGCTGGCTATTCACGCCTGATGTCCATCGACGATGTGGGAACGCTGGACGCACTGGAGAGCGCCCGAAAAGTCTTTCGTTCACGGATCGAGGCGGAAGGCGGTCGCATCGTCGACACCTCCGGTGATTCCGTGCTGGCGGTTTTCGACTCGACGAATGGCGCGGTGCGTAGCGCAGCCGCAGTACAGGCGGAACTCGCAGGCCTGATCGAACGAGTGCCCGAGCACCTGAAGTTGCGCTTTCGCATTGGCATCCATCTAGGTGACGTGGTCGAGAAGTCGGACGGCAGTGTCTATGGCGACGGCGTCAACATTGCCTCGCGCCTGCATGCGCTGGCCGATCCGGGTGGCGTGATCGTGTCGCATGCGGTGGAGGAGACTGCTTCCCACCGCACCCACTTGGCCTTTGTCGATATTGGCGAGCGATCGGTCAAGAACATTGCGACGCCGGTCAGGGCGTTTCGCCTATCGCAGCGCGATGAGTCGACGGACCGGCCTGCGGACGTGCCGCCGATCGACTCGACGGCCGAGGCCAGTCGTCGTGCCAGGGCACCCCCGCTGCGCCGCTGGAGAACAGGGCTCGGCGCAGGCGTGCTCGTCGGCGTCGCGCTCCTCGCAGCAGGTGCGGCATGGCGATGGCAACCCGTTCCTGCTGTCAACGTCGACGAGGAAGTCGCATCACGGCGCGCGCTTGCGGTCCTCGCCTTCAACGACAAGCGCGCCAATGGCGGCGGATCATCGCTCAGTGACGACTTGGCGGATGACGTCGGCGCACAGCTCCAGCGCAACGGCATGCGCGTCATCGAGCGTGCGACGACGATCCATCAGAACGCGGCCGCACCGGAGTTCGAGCGCATCGGTGCTGAGCAGCATGTGAAGTACGTACTCAGCGGGCGGATCACCCAGATCGGGGATGCAGCCCGCGTCGCGACCCACCTGACGGAGATCGAAACAGGGGCGGTCTTCAGGCTGCACCAGGCCGATTTCAAGACCGAGGACGAGCCTGCACGCTCCAGCTACGCACAGCAGGTGATGAGCGCGCTCAGGGCGCGCTTCTACGAAATCGAAACCGCGCGAGCTCGCCTCCCGGGCCGCGACAAGAATCCGGTGGATTCGATCGTCCTGGGATGGCGCGATCTGGACCGAGGCAGCCAGGAAGACCTCCAAAGCGCTCGCCTTCGCTTCGAGTTCGCCACGAATGCCGACCCCCAAATCGGTCGATGCGTCCATCGCGCTCGGGATGGCGCATCTGGTGGAGTTCTACTACTTCTACAGCGATGCTCCACGCGCCAAGCTTGACACAACCGAGAAGGTGCTCGAGCGTTCACTGGACTTGGCTCCGGACAATCCCCAGAACCTGGTCGCCTGGGCCGAAATGCTGCGGCAGATGCCGGAAGACGCGTTCTGGGTTTGGCGCAGGGCGCTCGAAATCAGCCCCGATGACCAGAACGCCCACCTGCGGCTGGCGAGCGCTGGTCCGGCAAGGCCGCTATCCGGTGGCTGCGCAGCACATCGGGCAGGTCACCGAGCTGCGTCCTTACCAGTCGCGGCGCCAGCAGTGGCTCAGCCAGACACTGGCCGACCTCGCATTCGCACAAGGACGCGACGACGAGGCCTACGAGATTCTGCGCAACTGGGCGGCGGAGTCCCCGAACAACGGCAGGCCCTATCTGATGCTCGCTGCGATCGACGCCCTGCACGGGCGCACGGCCGCTGCAACGGCCAACATGGCCAGGCATCGCCAGATGCTGCCCCTGAGCAACGTCGCTTTTCTGACCGGCTTACGCGCTCTTGCCGGGGCGGCCTCACAGTCTCAAATCAAGGCAGTGTGCCGACACCCCCAAGAATCGGAGGAAGACCACCATGAAGGAGATCCGACTACGCTGGTCCGATGGGATCGCGAAAGACGATGAACAGCTCACCGTCGTGGGCGTGCCGGTGCACCCTGGCGGCGGGCTGTGGCATCCCGACACGCCCGAGAACCGTCGGGCCCTTGAGCAGGTCATGGCGGCAGGCAACGAGACCTACGGCGAGGGCACGCACTGGATTGAGGAGCGCGACGCCTGACGCGCTCTCCGCTCTAATCAGCGAGTGGACTCAGTCTCGATCGCCTCGGTCATCCCAGTCACGACGATGGTGATGACGGTGGCGCCAACGCTCGCCTGGTCCATAGTAGCCCTGCGCGGGCGGCCCGTAGTACACCGGTGCCGGGCGGTAATACACTGGCGGCGGTGGGCGGTAGTACTCAGGAGGGGCCGGCTGGTAGTAGATCGGCGCCGGGCGCGAATAGACGGGCGCGGGCTCGTAGTACACCGGGCCGGGCTCGGCAACGCCGATCGCTACGCCAGGAGCACTGATGCCAACGGACCAGTTCACCTGGGCATTCGCTGATGCCGCGGCGAAAAGTGCGCCGGCCGCCACGGCACCGGCGGCAGCCCATTTGAAGAGAATCGAACGATTGAGGCTCACAGTGGGGTCTCCTGAGGAAGGGCGAAAACCGCCCCTATGCAGTACACAACGCGCGCCCCGCGAACGAGGTAGACGTCTGCTCTGTGAAGATCGTTGCCGAACGTGAGAGCCGCGGCGAGGATGCGGGTGAGCATGCGGTAGCCATCGAACTTGATCGCGAAGAGTCAGTCCCAGGCCGCGGCGGCGTCTTGTCGACCAGCATGGCCAGCACCGGCGAGAGCTTCGCCGGCATGTCGGCCTTGACGGCCTCCGGCGGCATTCTGGGTGAGGTGCTGCGGAGCCTGTCCATGCGACAAAACGTACCGTGCAGCACGCCCTCTTGCAATCCGCCTACGCCCACGTCGAGGAACGGACGCCACCTACATCCTGGAAGCTCGTTCGAGACCAGATTTGCATCACCCTTTTCAAGGAGCAGCAACATGAAAGCATTGCTTGGTTTGGCAGTGGTGTTGGCGCTTTCCGGGTGCGCTCAGATGCAAAGAACCTTCGGGTTTGGGGGGAGGGCGGAAGCCTGTCCGTCGGGCGGCTCCTGTTGCTGCACGAGTCCAGGGGCCACCGATTGCAGGAATCGGCCGGCAGGTTCAGCATGTCCCGCTGATCGGCCGGTCCCCATCGCCCAACCACTCAGGAGATAGCGCGCGGTCCAGCACATGATCGATCCGAAGTGCCCTGTGGTTCCGGCTGGGTCTGTGCTGACCACAAGGACCGCACCTGGGGGCCGCTCACCGATGGCGGTTGCGAGTGCGGAGCCGAAGGTGCCCCCTGCGTATGCAATCCGGAAGCTAATGTCGTCTTCAAAGCGGTGTTCGCGACTATCAATCCGGGTTCCGTCAAGACTTGGCTGCAGTAAGCAAATGTCGCGCCCTGCGCAACGGATCTATTTCCGAGAGATCTGCCGTTTCAAAGCGGTGGATCAAATGGGCATTGAGCACACGGTGGTCGAGCGCGCGCGAGAGATTCGGAAATCCAATGGGGGCTGTCGATCAACGCGGAACCCGCCGGAGGCCCGCCGCTGTTCCACTCTGCAATCACCGGCGATGTGCTCGTCGAACATCCTGACGGCACGTTGCAGACGGCCGACGGCCGCTTGCGGTTGACCAGATGCTGACTCGGGTGCGGTTCGCGAAAGGCTGCGAGGACCGCCCTCGACCATGCTCACAAATGCCAGGTGCGCCTGCGGCGGCGCGGCGGCACCCTGTGAGTGCAATCCGGATGCCGTTATCGAGATCGCGGCGGTGATCGCCTCGACCGATCCGGCGTCGGTCAAAGTGCTTCGCTGTGCGGCCGGCGTAGGCATCCGTGGATGCGGAACGGTGGAGAGATGGTCGCGCGCCATGGGGCTCTGTGCCTTTTTATCGCGGCTTACAGGGGGCGGCTTCCTACAGATTGGGGCAGATTGCCGCGCAATCCTCGCGGCCTCAGAACCCAAGGGGATGGCCATGCCCGACGACACAGCCGAGACTGGTAGCGATCGAAAATTCATCTCGCTGGAACAGACCGATGAGGTGCACGCTTGGATGAAGAGCTTGGGATGCAGCGAGGAGCAGCTGCGCGAGGCGGTGAATGCTGTGGGCAACTCCGCAGATGCGGTCAGGCAGTACTTCGCGGCCAAGCGCTCAGGGCATTCCTAGCAGAACCCCGCGTTCCCCGCGGCATCGAGGGATCGGCCTGTGAAGATCGCCACATTCAACGTCAACGGCATCAATGGCCGCCTGCCGCGCCTGCTGGAGTGGCTGGAGGAATCACGGCCGGATGTCGCCTGCCTGCAGGAAATCAAGACCAGTGGCGAACCCAGGGCGAACTCTTTACTGCGCCTCCGGCACCACCACCACCAGCGCTTGTCCTGCAGGTGCGGCGGCCGCTTCGGGTCGGGCCTGTGCATCTCCTTGAACAGCGGATGCGTGTCGGCGTTGATCGTCAGCATGGTGAAGCTGTTGGCCCACTGCCCTGTCGCCGGATCCTTCCACGGCGCCCACAGGCCGGCGACGCCAAGCGTCTCGTTGTTCGCCGCGGTGCGGTAGCAACGAAGGCTCAAGCGTTCGAGAAGGCCGGGTGCCGGTGGCGCGGCGCGCTGCTGAGCTGGGCGCGTCGAAACGCTGCCTCAGGTGACTCAGTTGCGCGCGCGTATTGGCGGCCACCTGCAGCAGCTCCGCCGGGTATCAGCCAGCAGCCGGCGGCATGGGTCAGGCGGCCCTGCGTAACCCGGACATGCCGGCTCATGCTAAAGCTCACCTCGAACATGCGCACTAAGTGGTAGGACGGCAGGCAGACCGACCGCGCTGCCGGCTGCCTGTGCGGCTTCGACGCAATCAAGGACCCGTCGCCGCACCTGCGGCGACAGACGGCCGCGCAGCATCGGCGCCGCAAGCTGGGCGCTGCCATGGGCCGGCAGCAGCCGCGCCTGCATGGACGTCCGGCAGGCGCTCGTTACTCCAGAATGCGTCAAGGCGGCTCATCCATCCCGTGAGCGCGAGCAGCGCGGTATGACGCCGTCCCGCGGCACTGCCCTCTCGCGGTCCTGTTCCCCGTGCCGACCCACGCCCGGCATCAGCGTCAGAAGATCTTGGTCAAGTCCATCCGTATCAACGACCAACCGGCTCGCCTGCCGCCATCCTGGTCGCCGGCTTCGAAAGCTGACAGCATCTCTTCAAGCTTGGTCTCGAAAATGGCGACTTCACCCATCTCGGAACTCAACTGCGGTCGTAGTAAGGACCACACCAGTCTGATCTCGGCCATGTGGGCTTTGAACTCCCACCGACTCCAAGAGGGGTACTCGGGACCAAGAGATAGCGAGAGCGAGATCTCGCTCACTAAATCTCCAAGACGCTGCTGAACCGAACCCATGCTGAATTTTGCCAGCTGGCGATGAACATGGCGCAAGACATCGCCAGGCATGAGGCGAGTCGGCGAGAGGCTTTCTCCTGCTCGGACGACCGGCAGCCCAGCTCGAACCATAGCCAAAAGCCATCTGACCACGGCTGACTCGGTCGCGCCCCCTTTACTGATCAATTCCGCTTGCGGCCGGTCAGCATCGCGCCGGGCAGGTTCTCGCGCCACCGCCAGCTCATCGCGCCCACGCCGAGCAGGTGCAGGGCCACCGCGGCGAGCAAACCATCGGCCAGCCACGCATGGATGTCCTGCAGGCGCTCGTCACCCCAGAATGCGTCAAGGCGGCTCATCCATCCCGTGAGCGCGAGCAGCAGCACGAGCGACCAGAGCAGCCACACCATCCACAGGCCGAGCGGGTCGTGGTCGATGCAGCGTGGCGCACGGGCGCGAAGAAAAGCGAGCGTGGTGGACACGGACGGCTTGAGGGACGCGAGGCTGCCATGTCCTCTCGCCAGCGTAGCAGCCCACAGCAGCCGCGCGACGACCACGCCAGCCGCCATGTAGCCCGCGGTGCGATGCACCTGGCCGCCATCGTCCTGAATCCAACAAAAGAGGACGAGGCCCGCCAGCAACCAGTGCAGAAGACGCACAGCCACATCCCACACCGGGGCGCCTCCGGGTGCCGGCGCCTTGCCGCCGTGAACCGACATGGGGCTACTTTTCGATTTCGCTCTTTACGGGTTCGAGCGTCTTCGCGTCGTAATAGATCTCGACCTTCTTGCCGGCCTTGTTCCTGCCGTAGATCTCATAGCAGTTGCCGTCCACCTTGAACTTGGAGATGGTGTAACCCTGCGCTTCGATCTTGGACTTGGCTTCGGCTTCCTTCATCCATTCGGCCTTGGGATAGGCCTTGCAGTTTGCCTTGGCGAACGCAGGCATGGTCGAGACAGCACAGAGGCCGAACACGACGGCGAAGATGACTTGCTTCATTGACAACTTTTCCTGATGACGCTGAAGAGCAAAAGCTTAGCATCGCATCGCTCTGGGAACAGTAGCTCATACGCACCTGCAAACCGATAAATCCTACTCAAAGCGGCCGCTCGTGAAAGTTGCTGATGGCCTGTAGCCGGTCTGAGGTCGCTCGGAGCGGGGGCGCGACCCGGGCAGCGGCCAGCGATCGGGCGGCTTGGCCGCCCTCCTCCACTGGAATTCCAGGACCCGCGCGAGTCGACGGTCTGCCACCTTGACGGTTCGGCGCTCCGATGGTGTTTCGTCCCACGGCTCCGGCCACGGTGCGGAACTCTTCCGCTTCTCAAGCGGCCCAATTGGTGCTGCCATCGAGGAGTTGGGCTTGTCCGCTCCAACAAGGTTCCCTCCGCGAGGCTACTTCGGTCGCGTATCAGAGCGCAGAATGGGACACTCTGGGCTGACCATCGTGAATTTGCACGGGACATCGGCTCCCATGTTGAGCGTTTCGTACTTTGGACGGAACCGGGGCTACCGCGCAGAACGCTTCACTAGCGCAAGCACCCCTTACCAATTAGTCGAAAGGCGGTTTGGCATGAATCGTCATCAGGAGGTGAAAGCAGACGCGCGCACGAGCAGTCGCCGTTTGCGGTGGAGCGTGATCGTGCTAATCGTCATACTTGTCGGAGTGGCGACATACCACTTCTTGGCTGAGTAGAGGAGCGCAGAGGCGAGCCATTTCTTGGCCGGTCAGCGTTGGCCCGGCGCATCGATCCCCGATGCCGTGACGGACAAGGGCGGCTCGTCGTCGCCGACCACTGCGGAAGTCTGCGCGGCAGAAACCGACGGGCTTCTGCCGCGCAGACTCCCGGGTGAGCTTCCGCTCTCCAACCCTGCTTGTCCATGGGCGCTTTGTCCGCTCCTGGGTAGGCGCTTTGTCTCGCTTCGAGCGTGCGCCGTAAGACAGGGTGGACCAGCGATTCAGCCCGCCCCCTACAGACTGTGATTGCACCTGCCTACCGGTGGAATCGCGCCGACTCGACAGACTGCCTGCGGTGCCGCAAGCGCAGCATCAGCCATGCGGGGCTGCTCGGGACAATGCCTCGCCAACAGACATCAAGGACGACTCCAATGAAAACACTACTCATGCTCACGGTGGCTGCTTCCTGCTTCGCCATGGCCGGCGCCTTGGCAATGACCAAGAGCGAATACAAGGTCGCCAAGGAAAAGATCGAAGCCGACTACAAGGTGGCGAAGGCGAAGTGCGACGCACTGAAGGACAACGCCCAGGATGTCTGCATGAAGGAAGCCAAGGGAACCGAAGATGTTGCCAAGGCGGAGCTGGAGCAGCAGTACAAGCCCAGCGCGGGTCACGCGCGCAAGGTTGCCGAAGAAAAGGCGAACATGAGATACGAAGTGGCCAAGGAAAAGTGCGATGACCAGTCCGGCGACGCCAAGGATGCCTGCGTAAATCAGGCCAAGGCCGATCACGACAGGGCGAAGGCGTCCATGAAGAAGACGAAGGGCTGAGCCGCTGGAACGCATCCTTGACAAGGGCGCCGATGGCGCCCTTGTTCTTTTCTGTCCACCGCCGCCCCTGTACTGCCGCCAGTTCAAACTAAGCTGCAAAAAATTCAAGGGGTGGTGAAAACCGACAACCGACAACTGTACTACGCGGTTGTAAATTCACCATTGCGCATCTTGGGCAGCATGCATTTCTTCCCGGCAGGGGTGCCATCAGCGATGCCGGGGCGAGTACATGCCGCCCTTGCGGCAGCAGAAGAAGTTTGGCTGGAGCACAAGATGGATCCGACGGTCCTTCGCCTCGCGCCAGGTGACCCGCCGCCCTCCTCCATCCTGCCTGTAGATCTCTGGGCGGCGCTTGAAGAAAATATGCCTGCAGGCTTCAAGCTCGACGAATTCCAGCCATGGGCGCTCGGTCTGGTCTTTGGCGCAGCTCGTCTTCACAGGCAAGAAGGTGTTGAGGCGCTGCTTCTAAGAGGGCTTGGCAACCGGCCGCTCCAATATCTCGAGACGCACGTCGACCTCTCGGAAGGGCTCAAAGCGGTACCGATGGCTGATTTGGTGGCGAGCCTGTATCGAGCAGTCGAGCAATGCGCACAGGCTCAGCAGATGTTCGAGCGGCAATACGAAGCGTGGGCTGGAGGGGATCCAGAGCGGATGTTTGATGTGTTGCGGGACTCCCCCATCGGCAGCATTTCCTCTATTTGGACCGCGGTGTTCGAGGCGCGGAACCGGCGCTGGGCAGAGCGCATTCGGCGGGAAATCATTCCCAGTGGAAGGCGAGCCTTGCTGGTGGTCGGCGCTCTTCACCTTGCCGGTCCTGGCAACCTGCTCGCTAGCCTAAGGACTCATGGTCTAGAGACTGTCCAGCTCGCCTAGCGCGTGCGGCTGTTCTTCAGCCGCCCTGGCACATACACGCGGCGGGATGGTGCTCTAGGATGCGCGCCATGACTCAAAACGAAGACACCCTCATTGAAGCCTCGCCGGCGGCTGTAACGCCGGGCCCGACGGCAGCTACTTCCGGAACGGACCGGACGCCCGGCGAAGAGATCCACGCCATCCCTGTGCACGGGTAGAGCCAATGCCCGCCGTCAAACGGAAGCGCTGGGTCAGGGTACGAGGAACACACCGCCACGAAGATCTGGGCGCGTCGGATCTCGCCGCTGGCCGCATCGATCACCGGCACGGTCGCGGCCAGCAACGGCCATGAGACCCTATGCGTGCCGAATTTGCGTCAGCCGCGTAAGCAAGCACAACTTTGGTAACACCACGACGGGGTTGGTGTATATCCAGGAAAAGAAGTGCAAGAGAGATTGCACCGTCGTGGCGCCACCCGTACAAACCCAAACCTAATCAAACTAGGAGGGATTTGCTTGAAAGTGTTCGATAAAAGCGCGCTTCTGCTTTTTGTTGCCGCAGGCGCGCTCGCCGCTTGCGGCGGTGGTGGGGGGGGCAACGGCGGCGTTGATGCCGTCACCGGCGTGAGCTCCAAAATGGACACTCCCGGCGCCACCACGACGGACGTCGGAACCCTTTCCATGGTCAACGACGGGGCCGTCACCGCAACGGCCGACGGTTCGGACACGGCGTCCGAGAAAAGCGGTCGATCGAGGGCACGGGCACCCGCACCCGCACCCGCACCCGCACCCGCACCCGCACCCGCACCCGCACCCGCACCCGCACCCGCACCTGCACCCGCACCCGCACCTGCACCTGCACCCGCACCTGCACCCGCACCAGCGTCCGGTGCAGGTCGCCAGATCCCCATGCCGTTGTACGGGGTCACGGTCGACGACATCAGTGGCCTGTCGGCGATCACGCAATCGCTGGCCAGTCTGCCGAAAGTGCCGACCACGCGCATCGTGTTCGACGAGTTCCAGCCTGCCTCGGATTACCGGCAGGCGGCGGTGGCGATCGGCCAGGTCAGCTATGTCATGGGCGAGATCCTCGATTCACTGTACGTGCCGCGTTACTCGGTGCAGGGCTACCGCGATCGCACGTCCGAGTACCTGGCCACGCTCGGCGATGTCGTCGACATCTGGGAGGTGGGCAACGAGATCAACGGCGAATGGCTCGGCGACACTGCCGATGTCGTCGCCAAGATGAGTGGCGCGTACGACCTGGTCAAAGCGCAGGGCAAGACCGCTGCGCTGACGCTGTACTACAACCAGGACTGCTGGTCGAAACCCTCGAACGAGATGTTCACTTGGGCGCAGGCCAACGTCCCCGAGCGCATGAAGTCGGGGCTGGATTTCGTGTTGATCAGCTACTACGAAGAGGACTGCAATGGGTTGAGGCCCGACTGGCAGGCCGTGTTCCAACGGTTGTCGGTGATGTTTCCCGCTTCCCGCCTGGGTTTCGGCGAGGTTGGTACCACCACGGCTGCCAAGAAGGCCGAATACCTGACCCGTTACTACACCATGACGGTCAACACGCCGAACTATGTCGGCGGCTATTTCTGGTGGTATTTCCGCGAGGACATGGTGCCGTCCACGCTGCCACTATGGAGCACGCTGAGTAGCGCGATCTCGTCGCGCTGAGGCCGATCGCAGTCGGTCCGCTCGTGATCGGCGCGGTTGTGCTTGCGGATCACCCCGACGAAGCCTTTGGGGCGCGGCAGCGAGCTGCAGCCGAACGTGAGCAGAGCTTAGAGCGACCTGGTCGTCGATCCCACTCGCCCGGTATTTCTGGCGTCTGGCACGAGCAGGGTTACGACCTCACCAAGACTCTGTACCGCTACTTTCAGTGGAACACCTTCACACTAGATATGTTCGAGAGCGGAAAGCTCTTCTTTTGCAGCCCGGCCAAGTGGAAAGATCCATACGAAGCATGGTGGTGCAGGCATCTTTTCCGCAACGAAAGCAAGCTTGCAAGTGTGAAGGCCTACGGCATGTGCTTCACGCGAGCGTATGCCGATGAGCCCTACTGGCGTCTCTACGACAACTCCAACACGGTGCCTGTCATCCGAGTGGCAATTGAACCGGGGGACCTGCTGGACGTGCTTGATCGGTACGCGCAGGAGAAGGAGTGCAAGGTTTATCTCGGCCGCGTCCAATACCATTCCCGTGAGGAACTCAACGAAGAACTTGAGCGGTTGAAAGGTGAAGGCGAGGCCGGAGAAGTCGCCCGCTTGGCTGCTCACGCACTGATGCTCAAGCGCGATGCGTTTGAGATGGAGGATGAGCATCGCGTGGTAATCATCGAACGTGGTGCCAAGTCTGACTTCCTCCAGCTGCCGTTCGACCCAGCCGAACTTTTCTTCGGAATACGGCTGTCGCCCGCAACATCCCAGGTGGACGAGGGGATCCTGCGCCGCTACCTGCGACGACATCGCTTCGCCGCGAAGACATCAAAAAGTCAGGCCTCTACGAGCCAGTAGTCGATTAGAGCCGGACGGTGTGTCCACACGTCACGCCTCAAAGAAAACCCGCTCCATCGCCTCGCGCCGGCGCCGTTCAAGCCGCTGGAAACACGTAGGTGCCGTTGCAATGGAGCGACGCTGGGCAGAAACAAGGAAATCCAAAGGACTACACGGCCCTCAGATTGTCAGGCTCCGTTCATCAGCGCCTGAGCAAATCAGGAGACCAGCAGCAACGCCACCGATTTCTAGCAGCTAAAAAATCCGTTGCCTACTTCCGACGGCCACGCACCGGCGCTAGCGGCGGGTCGTTGATGGCGCCATACGAACAATGGCCGTCTCTCAGGCCAGGAGCAAGCGTAGAACTTTCGGCGGCATGGCCGTCGCGGATCTGCCGTGGCATCCTCAACAAGTTATGAAAATGAATCAAATGCGCGGCATGTTCGAGATGACCGCTGCCATGATGATCTCGGGGACAATCGGGTGGTTCGTCGTGCGCTCCGGGCAACCCGTCATCGACCTGCTATTTTGGCGCTGCGTGTTTGGAGCGGCGACCCTGCTGGTCGTCTGCGCGCTCAGAGGGTCGCTCTCCGGTACCCTCACCATCGACCGCCTCGGCTGGGCCGCCCTTGGGGGCGTGGCCATCGTCCTCAACTGGCTGCTGATCTTCGCCGCGTTCTCGCGGGCCTCGATTTCTGTCTCGATCGCCGTCTACAACACCCAGCCCTTCATTCTGATCGCCTTCGGCGCGATCTTCTTCTCCGAACGCATTACCGCAACAAAGCTGACGTGGCTCGGGTTCGCTTTTGCAGGCGTGCTACTCATTGTTCACGCAAGGCCGTCGAATGCCGGCTATGCCGGTCCTGGCACCGAATACATCTCCGGCGTCCTGATGGCGTTCGGCGCGGCATTCTGCTACGCGATCTCCGCGATCGTCACGAAAAAGCTGGGTGACATGCCGCCGCACCTCATCGCGTTGATCCATGTCTGTGTAGGGATCGTCATGATCGCGCCCTTCGCGAACCTGGCGGATCTGCCTACGGAGAACCGTGTCTGGGGCGATTTCGTCGTGATGGGCGCGGTGTACACAGGCCTGGTCTTCGTACTCCTGTACGGCGCGATTCAGAAGCTGCCGACCCATTCGGTGGGCGCGCTGTCTTTCCTCTATCCGATCATCGCCATGGTCGTCGACTTCCTTGCCTTCGACCACAGGCTCAAGCCGCTGCAGTTCGTTGGATCGGCTGCGATCCTGATCGCCGCCGCCGGGATGACTCTCGGGTGGTCATGGCAGAGATCGAAAGCGCGTGCCATCGAGTAACCATTGCGCCAGAGCACAACCTCATGCCGAGATTGATCGTCATGGAATCGTCGGGCAACGCCCGCTCGGTTGCCTTGAACCTCGGCGAGACCACCATCGGGCGCGCTGAGACGAATGACATCGTGGTTTCAGCGGAACAGGTCAGCCAGGTGCACGCGTCCATCCTCATCGGACCAGTGCTAGTGACTCTGAAGACCTCGAGCAGCGGCCACAGTACCTTCGTGAATGGAACCCGCGTTCACGAGACCCTGGTCCTGGCCAACGGCGACGTCATCAGGCTCGGTACCTGCGAGATGCGCTTTCTCGCCGACGACAAGGTGCCTCAAGCAGTCAGACGCTCGCACGTTGATTCTCGGGAGCGACGAGATTAAGGTGCCAAGGGAATCTGCAAGAGTTGGCGCAAACATTAGTAGTACGTCGCTCGTGGTGCCGGAGCATTGAATAGCCGGCACCGTGACTTAGCGCATGCTGTGGCGACGGCTTTTTTGAGACAGCAGGCCCCGACGAGTCAGCAAATCGGCGAAGCTCCTGCTGACGGCCCAGAGCTTGCTCTTCAATGCGCACGGTACGTATGAAATCATCAGGTCTTCGCAACGTGCGGATCAGCTTAAACACGCGCCTGAGCCTCGGCGTCGTGGCGGCGGTACTGGCCGCTACGCTCGCGGTCGCCACTGTCGCCTTGAACCTGGTCAAGTCCAGCATGCAGTCCTCGATCGCGAACGAGCAGTTTGCTCGGGTGACGGCCATTGCCGATGCGGTGGATCAGAAGTTCGTTAGCCGACAAACTCTGCTGAAAGCCTTCGCCCAGGGCGTGCGCTCGCGCGGCTTCGCTGATGCCGCGCCGCTGCAAGATTTCCTGCAAGAGCACTCGTCGCTTCGGGAGGCCTTCGACAACGTCGCATTCTTCGATCTCGAGGGCCGCCTGGGGGCGGCCCTGAATGTCACACCTCAGATGCGGCAGGTGAATATCGCAGACCGGGCGTACTTCAAGGAGACGGTGGTCTCCAAGTTCGGCAGGATCTCCCAGCCTTACAGCAACCGGCTCAACGGCCAGGCGCAGGTGGCCCTCACGCAACCGGTGCTCGACCGGGCCGGGCAGCTTCAGTTCGTGATCTCCGGCGCGATCAACCTGAAGGAGCGGAACTTCCTGGGCGAGCTCGCCGACATCAAGTTCGGCGACGCAGGCTATCTGTTCATTACGACCACGGATGGCGTCTTGGTCGATCATCCGAACAAATCGCGCATCCTGAAGCAGTTCAACGCCGACGGCGAGGGGGACACCGAGACGGACGAGGCGCTCGCCGGCTTCGAGGGCACCGCGGAAGGCTCCAACCGGGCGGGCATCCATGGCCTCTATTCGTTCAAGCGCATCCGGCAGACCAACTGGCCGCGTGGACACGCTCACCGACCTTCCGAACCGGCTCGCCTTCAGCGAATATCTTCCGACCGCGATCTCGCGGGCCGAGCGCACGGGAAGTGCGCTTGCCCTGATGTTCCTCGACATTGATAGCTTCAAGTCGATCAACGACACGCTTGGGCATGCGGGCGGCGACGGCGTTCTGACGGAGTTTGCCAGGCGCCTGCATGACAGCGTGCGAAGCACGGACATGGTGGCCCGGCTGGCCGGCGACGAGTTCGTGATCGTCCTCGAGAACCTGAGCATCGAGGATTCCGCGGCGTTGGTGGCAGGCAAGATCGTCGAGCGGATTCGCGAGCCGGCGTTCCAGATTGACGGCCGGCTGCTGGAGGTCACCACCAGCATCGGCGTTGCGTTTCGCAGGCCGACCGACGGCCCAATCACTGCGCCGGAGCTGCTGGCGCAGGCCGACGCTGCACTCTATGACGCCAAAGCGGCAGGACGCAATCGCTTCGCATCTGCTTCCGGCGCACTGCATGTCAACTGACTTCAGCCGATTCATGATCTGGTATGCCCGCGACCAGTGCAAGACCTTTGATCGTTCTTTGCGCAGATTGCTTTTGGAGGAAGTCCACAGTTCCCTGTGCGGCGGCAATTTCATGGCCGGCTCCGCTCATCAAGCGCGGCGAGAAGAGGCATCAAACCGCTACATTGGCTTCGGTTTTCAGCGCGACGCCAGCCGCTGATCGAGATCGTCGAAGAGCCGTCGCTCCCAATCCGGGCCGAGCAAGTTCCCCGACACCGCCCGCTTGTTGGTGACCTGGACCCGCGTGCCTCTGCGGCCGCTCGTGCGCTCCAGGTTGATGACCACGCTCTCGCCCCAACCGAATGCGCTGACACCACTTCGCGCAACGATGAGTCCTTTCTGCCGATCATCGGAAAGAACTAGCCCCAACGCCTTTGCGGCATCGGTCTTTTCATGGATGCTGCGCTTGGATGGCTGTCTCATTTGAACAGCGGCATCACCTACCTGGCCCAACACCAGCGCCAACACCAGCGCCAACACCAGCGCCAACACCGGCCCCGGCACCGCCGGCGCCAACTCCGGCACCGGCACCGGCACCACCGGCGCCACCACCACCACCGGCGCCAGCAGCACCGCCGCCGGCGCCACCACCACCACCTCCACCACCGGCGCCAGCACCACCTCCACCTCCACCTCCACCACCGGCGCCAGCACCATCACCACCACCACCACCACCACCACCACCACCGGCGCCGGCACCGCCAGCAACCCCGATGGGCTCGCGGCCGCCCGCTGCTTTGGAGGCAACAACAGCGCTGGCCGCGCCAGAAGAGCCGACTAATCCGTAAGGCGCTCCTGCGCCTCCGGCCTGGGGTGATCGCATCAGCTGACCTGATTGCCTGGTGGTCAAGCAAGGCGCCTCTCCGAACGGGTTGTATCGGTCGCATGTGGCCACGCTTTCTGCTGACGAAGGCGTGGTGGCGGCCTGCAACTGCGTGCCGGAGCGCGCTTGAGGCGGCACATCGTTGATGCTCGGAGGCATATCCGTGACGGGCCGCCGCCCCAACGTGAGGGCTGGCGCAGCCCCATCGCCTTTGAAAGCGTCCGCTGCAACTCGCCGTTGGGGACGAAGTTTCTCGTCTTTTATCCACGGCGGTGTTGCACGCGCAGTTCTGGGTGGGGGACGAACCGTCGCTGCTACTGTTCGCGCCGGCTGCGGGCGGGGGTCGTCTTGATCGAGCGGATCTGTCGGTGCGTCTCGGGGAGTCGGGCTAGATGCAATACTCTTCACTTAAAGAC
>NZ_JAGGNU010000073.1 GCF_018614915.1 Variovorax paradoxus
ATATCCGAACAGTATTGGGTCTTGAGTGTGTGCTACTCGGTTTTCGTCTCCGGTCGGCGACACGCGATCGACATATTGACGCATCGAGACTTCAGACGTCAAGGCTTGGCCAAGGCAGTGGGTTCCGCCTTCGTAGACGAATGCGTCCGTCGAGGCCTTGAGCCCGGTTGGGACTGTTTTGAGCGGAATCTATCGTCAAGCCAACTCTCTCAGTCCCTAGGTTTCAGGCCAACTAAGCAATTTCCCGTGTATTCCTGGCACCGTATCAGCGACTGACCCGCTCCTTATCATGTTCAAGTCTCCGGCCATTTTTTCGAGAAAGTTTGTGCTGTTGCTGCTTGTGGTTCGTTCGTCGACCGCTGTTAGCGCCAGCGCAGAGTCAATAGGACGTACAGAGTTTGATCCATCTGGCTTGCCCTGGATTCCACTGAGCCGGTACTCGACATCGTTGAAGTTCGATGGTGGTGCACATGCGATTGCTCTTGAGACCAAGGCGTTCTACCTGGCGGGCCCTGACTCGGAGCCAATTGCGGTTCTTGTCTTGACAAGTACTGAAGGAGGAGCGGGTGCGAACGTGCGTTGGTTGAGCGAGACCTGTCCACCAGCGCGACCGAAGTTCCATACCGAAGACTTCGGCACCGGCCTGAACGCGCGAACGCGCCAATGCCTGGTGGTCAACTCCGCGTTCGCGACGATGGCTTACTTAAAGGCTGATTCGGAGATTGCTCGGGCGGCAACGGAAAAAGGTCTTGCCCTATTCAAGTCTGGCTTTTCGATCCGAAGCGTCTACGGGGCCAATGGCGGCACGCTGCTGCGCGTCAACCTCATGACCAATCGCAAGTTCGCCGGTCTTCCTCAGGTGCAGGCGAAAGCAGAGGACCGGCATGACACCTCAGAACCTCTGGTCGCATGGGGCGAGGCACTGCACAAGTCTGTGGAAGAGTCTGTCTTGTCTATGTCCGGTCGACTTGTGCTGCCTCCGGTATCTTTCGGAATCCCCGCTTCTGGCACGAGCAAGGAGTGATCGGCGATGCCGGCTTTCGGGCCAGAAGCAGCCACCCGGCCGCAACGCTGAATTCGCTCAAGTACGCATTCTTGGTCCCCTCTCAGAGAACATGAACCCAACCGCACCCTTGACGCTTTTGGCGTTTCCAGACCCGATGAAACGACAGGCCCAACCCAAACCAGACTTGAGCGGCGATTTCCATCCGGCGAGTCGCGAGATTAAGCAGGAACGTAGGTCAACCTGATCACATCCTCGCCAATCCGATCATTAGCCATAAGGCGGAGCGGCGGCCGGGGTCCGGCGAAATACGGCTTGCCGTGACCAAGCACGACGGGGTGCAGGTAGATCCGATACTCATCGATCAGGCCAAGTTCGGTGAGGCTTTGCGCCAAGTCCGGGCCAGCAACTTCGATCTCCCCGGCGCGCTCGGCCTTCAGCTCGCGGATCGCGCCCTCAAGATCATCCTCAACAAGCCTGGCGTTGGGGCCGACCGACTTCAACGATCGCGAGACGACCCATTTCGGCTGGTTCCGCCACGCCGCCGCGAAGGCGTGTTGCTCTGCATCCCATTCAGGATGATCGTCGTCCCAGTAACGCATGACCTCATACATTTGGCGACCGTACACACTGCCCGCCTGCCCCTGGGCCTCCTCGATGAAGTGGCGGAAGAGCGTGGGGCTTGGCGCAAACGCCATATGGTCGACGTAGCCGTCCAGGGACTGGTTCATTCCGAACACGAGCTTAGCCATACCCACTTCCTTTCCTTACGCGGCACATCCGCGCGGTTCTGATTGCGTTATGCAATCGGTTCGACTGATTTTCCGCCAGCTCACCTTGGTGTAGTAGTGCTCGATTGGGAAGGCCAGCCTGTGGCGTTCCGCACTGGCGGCGCCACACGGCGACCGGCGGTCCGCGTCCCAGCTGTCGGTTTTCACCACATCTCGAATTTTTTGCACCTGACGAAGCGCTTACTGCAGACCTATTGGGACTGACACCAGGATCCGCCTCATCGTTCGAAATGCCATCCGGCCTACACGCCGCTTGCGCGCGGAAGACGTACCCTCGTGGCGTGCCGATTTGCGCACCTGACAAGGAAATCCAACATGAAAAAGATCCTTCTCGCCCTGGCGGCCTGCGCCGTTTCCGCTGCCGCACTGGCTCAGCCTATGCGCCCACCGCCGCCCGGACCTGGCATGGACCGACACCATGCCATGCCGCAGCACCGCAAGCACAAGGTGTGGGTGCCGGCGCACCGTGAAGGCCGGCGCTACGTGCGCGGCCACTACGTCTGGCGTTGATCAGGCCGCCGGGCTCGCCACGTGGCCGGCGGAAGCCGGCGCGGGGCGCTTGAGCCCGAACAACGGCCGCAGCCAGCCGATCCGGCGGATCAGCCCGTCGGGCAGCGCCCAACACCCCAGCACCGTCGACGCGACCGGCCGCACTGGCTCAATGTGCGCGGAGAGGTCGTGCCGGGACCACTTCTTCGTGTCTGGCGCTCATCCGCGACAAGGAATCGGGACGCGGCTGATGGATCGACTTCACGAGGAAGCTAAGAAACTTTGTCTGGCCGAGCTGACTTCGGATGTGAGCCGAACTGCCGAGCCCTTTTTCGCGCTTCACGGATTTCAGGTGGTCGAACGACGGTTCCCAGCGCTTGGCCGGCACGTGCCCGAACTGCGGCGGCGAGCTACGTCCTCACCACGCCAAGCTTGAACCTTGGGCGTCAGATGGCGTCCAAGAGTAGACCTGCTGTCATCTTGTCTGGAGACTTCATGTTCAAGGCCGCGAACGCAATACTCCTGTGCATGCTTGCCGGCTGCGCCAGCAGTTCTCCTCAGGCCTATTCGGTATGCTCCACGCAGCCAGGCACCTATGCGTGTCAAATCGAGCAGTACCAAAACGTCGACCAATGATGGAGTTCAGGCTGAGGCCGACAGGCAGATTCCGGCTGCAGACGTTCGGAGAGGGAACCTTCCGAGGAGGAGCAGGCCGCATATGGCGAGGTGGCTTGTGCCTAGCAAGCACATGCGCGTGTTCGCAACAGTGAGTCCCAGGAGAGAAACATGTCTACCCGACGCCCAGGTTCCCGTAGCCGGTCCGGCCTTCTGTCCATCTTGGCGATCGCCTCCGTCAGCCTGATAGGGGCTTGTACTGTGACGTCGTCGGCCACCGGAAGCAGGCCCTCCGCAGGCATGAAAGTCACCTCCAGTGCTTTCTCCGAGAACGGCCGCATCCCGGCCGAGCATGCGGGGCTGGGTGACTGCGGTGGCATGAATGTGTCCTTGCCTGTGGCCTGGACCAACCTGCCTGCCAATGCGAAGTCGGTCGCAGTCTTGCTCTGGGATCCGGACGGCGCCAACGGCCTCGGCGTATCGCATTGGGTGGCCTACAACATCGCCGCCGACCGCAGGCAGCTTAAGTCCGGCGAAGCCCAGGCGGGCGCAGACTTTGCCATGGGTCCGAACGTCTCGGGCGCGGCAGCATACCGAGGGATGTGCCCGCCGGTCGGCGACCTGCCGCATCACTACACGCTGACTGTGGTGGCATCCGAGCTTCCGCCAGGAGCGTTGCCTGCTGGCTTGGGGCGCGATGCCTTGCTCGGCGCGCTCAAAGGTCATGCGCTCGGTGGCCAGAGCGTGGTCGGGCTGTACAGCCGTTGACACTGCTTGCAAGCGAATCAACGGCCAGGAGATGCCATATAGGACTATCCGAGTTCCCAGCGGGTACGTCGCGCCGACGCCGAGCAGACCGCTGACTTATCCATGAGTGCCATGCATCTCCGCCGCTTCCGTGCGGGTGACGAACCTGCCTTGTATCGTGTTTACTTCTCGGCCGTTCATCAGATTGCCTCGCGCGATTACAGCCTTGAGCAGGTCAATGCTTGGGCTCCTGCGGAGCGCGATGAGGAGCTTTGGGGCAACCGTATGCGCACCATCAAGCCATTCGTCGTAGAGCTAAACGGCGAAATCGTCGGATACGCCGACGTTCAGAGCAGCGGGTACATCGACCACTTCTTCGTCTCGGGGTTCAAGCCGCGGCTCGGCATCGGTCGCCTGCTGATGGAACGTATTCATCAGGAAGCTGAGCTTCTTTGCTTGGCAGAACTAACAGCCGACGTCAGCAAGACTGCTGAACCGTTCTTTGCACGGTATGGCTTTCAGGTAGTGGAGCGCCGCAACCCAATGCGGCGTGGTGTTGTTCTGCACAACGCACTCATGCGCAAAGTGCTCTGAGCCTTGCGCCGAGGAAGGCGGGCTGGAACTTCGGCAGAATGCGGCCCAAGAGCGGTCGCCGCTGAACTTGTCGGCACCTACGTTCTGCATCCAAACCGCAAGGGCGGGTTCACACGTTGCAAAGACAGTTGGCCGGGTGCCTGAAGCCTTTCTCCATCCGGCGCAGGGCTACCCCGACGCGCTCGTTATGTATCGGCGCCTGTAGGTCGCGAGCGACTGCTTTCCGCTATGGGGCGCTGTGCGAACATCCTTTTAGGACGCTTCTACTTTCTCTCGAATTTCAGGTGAATCACGTTCGGCGCCGCGACCGTTTTCACTATGGCGAGGGCATGCAGCGCGTCGACGTCGTCGAACAAGCGCTCGCCACCGCCGAGGAACGTCGGAACGAGGTGAAGCTGCATTTCATCGACCAGGCTGGCCTTCAAGTATTGCTGCGCAGCGCGCGCGCCGCCCGACAGCGCTACGTCCTTCCCGCCCGCCGCGCGCCGGGCCTGATCCAGCGCACTCTCGATCCCGTCGGTCACGAACGTAAAGCTCGTGCCGCCCTCCATGATCAACGGGTCGCGTGCGTGATGCGTTAGCACGAACACCGGGTGATGGAACGGCGGATTTCGACCCCACCAGCCATACCAGGGATCCGGCTTACCCCACGGGCCAGGACCGCCACCGAACATATTGCGGCCCATGATGGTCGCGCCAACGTTGGCAAGTTCTTCCTCCATCACCGGCGTGCTCTCGTTCACCACGCCGCCATCCATGCCATGTGGACGCCGCCAAGCCTCCAGCGGGAATACCCACTCGTGCAATTGCTCGCCGCCAATGCCGAGTGGCTCCTGCAAACTTTGGTTTGGACCGGCGACGAACCCGTCCAGCGACATTGAGATCCTGAATCGAAGCTTTGACATGCTGTTCACCTGTGAGTAGGAAGGAAATCCCAGGGACGAGAGACGAGCTCCCGAGTTGTTCAGATCTCGGATGGATAGTTGATGAAATATGTCGCGACCTCGGTGCTCCTCGGGTGCTTATCGATTGTGCTGATCGGAATACGCAGAGGTGTACGCCTCCATGCGTCTCCCACGCGCGTGATCGAAGCAGCGAGTCTAGGAGCTTCGGATTCGGGCAGCAATGACAATGAAGCCGCGGTTGCTGACAAAGGACTTGCAGGCGTCCAGTCGGCGGCGCCAAGCGATCGAGCCGAGTAGATCGACGCGGGTCTGCGTTGTCGATGTCGCCAAAGCCAGCTTGCATCGGGGGCGAGCCCGCAGCCAGAGAGAGCCCACAACCGTGCGTTCGCTTGCATAGCAATGTCGCATTGGCGGTCCACGCCAAGTTCTCCACCAGAGCTTGCCCAGGACCTGTCTAGGGCCGCAAGGCCAGCGTCAGATCCATCACCGACGACAACCCCGCCGCGATGCGCGGCGCGAGGAAGGCGCCCAGCTGCGGCATCAGGAGCTGCAGCATGCCGATGCCGGCCAGCAGCGTCAGCGGAAAGCCGACCGCGAAGATGCTGAACTGGGGCGAGGCGCGGTTCAGGATGCCCATGGCCAGGTTGAGCGTGAGCAGCGCCGTCACCAGCGGCAGCGCCAGCATCAGGCCGTTGGCGAAGATCTGGCCGGCGCCAGCGACGAGCAGCATCCAGCCCTTGGCCGCCAGCGGCGCATCGGCGATCGGCAGCGACTGGAAGCTCTCCGCGAGCGCGGCGACCAGCAGCAGGTGGCCGTCGAGTGCGAGGAAGACCAGCATCGCCAGCATGTGCAGCAGGCGCGCGACGACCATCGTGGCGCCGCCGCTCATCGGGTCGAAGAAGGACGCGAAGGACAGGCCCATCTGCAGGCCGATGTACTCGCCCGCCGCCAGCACGGCAGCGAACACCAGGCGCATCGTGAAGCCGATGGCGCCGCCGATGAGCACCTGCTGCACCAGGATCCAGACGCCGCCGGCCGACACCACGGGCACGTCGGGCATCGGCCCGATGGTGGGCGCGATCGCCACCGCCAGCAGGGCCGCGATCGCGACCCTGATCTGCCGCGGCACGCCGGGCTCGCCGAAGATCGGCGCGGTGCTGACCAGCGCCAGCATGCGCACGAAGGGCCACAGAAAGGCCACCATCCAGGCGTTGAGTTCCCCCGAGGTGACGGAGAAGACCGCGGGCATCCTAGGGCCTGTTCACCCAGGCCCTACGCGACGAGCTGCGGAATGCTCGAGAACAGCGTGCGCATGTAGTCCACGATCTGCCCCAGCATCCAGGGCCCGCCGATCACCAGCACCGCGAACACGGCCAGCAGCTTCGGGATGAAGGACAGCGTGGCCTCGTTGATCTGCGTGGCGGCCTGGAAGACGCTGATGACCAGGCCCACCACCAGCGCCACCAGCAGCAGCGGGGCGCCGACCAGCAGCGAGACGTGGATGGCCTGGCTGCCCAGGGACATGACGGATTCGGGCGTCATAAGTAGAAGCTTTCGGCAAGCGCCCCGATCAGCAGCTGCCAGCCGTCGGCCATGACGAAGAGCATCAGCTTGAAGGGCAGCGCGATGGAGGCCGGCGGCACCATCATCATGCCCATCGACATCAGCACGCTGGCCACCACGAGGTCGATGATCAGGAACGGGATGAAGATGGTGAAGCCGATCTGGAAGGCGGTCTTCAGCTCGCTGATCACGAAGGAGGGCAAGAGGATGCGCAGCGGCACATCTTCCGGCCCCTCCATCGCCGGCACCTTGGCCAGCCGCGCGAAGAGCGCGAGATCGTTCTCGCGCGTCTGCTTCAGCATGAAGGTCTTGAAGGGAGCGATGCCGCGCTCGAGCGCGCGCTCGGCGTTGATCTTGTTCTCGGAGAAGGGCTTGTAGGCCTCGTTGTAGACCTTGTCGAACACCGGCGACATCACGAAGAAGGTGAGGAACAGCGACAGGCCCACGAGGATCTGGTTGGGCGGCGACGATTGCGTGCCGATGGCGGTGCGCAGAAGGCCCAGCACGATCAGGATGCGCGTGAAGCTCGTCATGCACAGCAAGAGCGCCGGCAGGAAGGACAGCGAGGTCAGGAGCACCAGCGTCTGCACGCTCAGCGACCAGGTCTGGCTGCCGCCGGGGCCGGGCGTGCTCACCAGCCCCGGCAGGCCCTGCGCCCATGCGGCGATCGGCAGTGCAGGCAGCACGAGCGCCAGCAGCAGGCCTGCGCGGCGCAGGCTTCGGCAACGTTGGCCGTGCATCATTCGCCCGCTCGCGGTCGCACGCCGAGCGATTCGCGCAGCTTCTGCGCGAACAGGCCGAGCGCCTGCGAGGTCCGGGTGTCCAGCGGTGCCGCCGACGGCGCTGCGGGCACGGCCTGCGCCGGCAGCGTATGCAGCGTGTTGATCTGGCTCGCCGTCACGCCCAGCACCAGCCAGGTCGCGCCCACCTCGACCACCACCACGCGCTCGCGCTGGCCGACCATCGAGCTCGACACCACCTTCACCAGGCTGCCGCCGCCGAAGCGCTGCAGGCCGAAGCGGCGCGCCATCCAGGCGCACAGGAAGATCAGGCCCAGCACCACCAGCATGCCGAAGCCGGCCTGCAGCAGGCTGCCGGCACCGACCGCCGGCGCGGCCTCGGCGGCCGGCGCCGGCACGGTCGGCAGCGCCGCCAGCGCGGGCAGCGCGCATGCGAACGCAAGAAGAGAGGCCGCGGCCTGCAGCGGCCGCCTGAGGAAAGTCATGAGCGGCTGAGCTTCTGCATCCGCTCGGAGGGCGTGACGATGTCGGTCAGGCGGATGCCGTACTTCTCGTTCACCACCACCACTTCGCCCTGGGCGATCAGGTAGCCGTTGATCAGCACGTCCAGCGGCTGGCCGGCCAGGCCGTCGAGCTCGACCACCGAGCCCTGCGAGAGCTGCAGCAGGTTCTTGATCGTGATGCGCGTGCGGCCGATCTCTGCCGTGAGCTGCACCGGCACGTCGAGGATGCGCTCGATGTCCACCGGCGAGGTGCCCGGCGTGCGCGCGTCGTGGATCGGCTGGAACACCTGCGGGCCCGCGGGCGTCGCTGCAACGGCGGGAGCGGGTGCGGCGGCGGGCGCAGGCGCCGGCGCGGAAGCCGCGGTCTGCTCGGCCAGCGCGCTGGCCCAGTCGTCCGCATCGCTGCTGGAAGGAGTGTTGTCAGTCATGGTCGTTCTTCAGATCGCTGTCTTGGTGGGAGATCATCTGGTGCACGCGCAGCGCGTAGCGTTCGTTCGATACGCCGAAGCCGCACTCCATCACCGGAATGCCGTCGACACGGGCGGTGACGGTCTCCGGCAGCTCGATCGGCAGCACGTCGCCGACCTGCAGCTTGAGGATCTCGCCGATGGTTGCGTGGAGCTTCACGAAGTCGGCGCTGAGCTCGACGTCGGCGCTCTGCATCTGCTGCGACATCTGCTTGACCCAGCGCTTGTCGACCTCGATCTCGTCCTGCACCGGGTTGGACAGCAGGTCGCGGATCGGCTCGATCATCGAATAGGGAATGCACACGTGCACGAGGCCGCCCACCGGTCCGAACTCGACCTGCAGCGTGGTGGTGATCACCACCTCATTGGGCGCGACGATGTTGGCCAGCTTGCCGTGCATCTCGGCGCGCACGTAGTCGAAGGCGAGCGGGAACACCGGTTGCCAGGCGTCGCCGTAGCACTGCAGCGTGAGGTTGAGCAGGCGCTTGATGATGCGCTGCTCGGTGCGCGTGAAGTCGCGGCCTTCCACCCGCACGTGGTAGCGGCCGTCGCTGCCGAACAGGTTGTCCACCACCAGGAACACCAGCTTCGGATCGAACACGATCAGGGCGGTGCCGCGCAGCGGCTTGAAGTGCAGCATGTTGATGTTGGTCGGCACCGGCAGGTGGCGCACGAACTCGCCGTACTGCTGGATCTGCACCGGGCCGACCGAGATGTCGGCGCTGCGCCGCATGAAGTTCAGGAGCGAGCTGCGCAGATGCCGCGCGAAGCGCTCGTTGATGACCTCCAGCGTGTGCATGCGGCTGCGCACCACGCGGTCGGGCGCGCCGAGGTCGTAGGCCGGCAGGCCGTCGGCCGCCTGCTGGGGCGCGTGGGTCTGGTCGACGGCGCCGCCGGTGACGCCTTGCAGCAGCGCATCGACCTCGTCCTGCGAGAGCACCTGTTCATAGGCCATGGATCGCGGTTCCGGTAGGGGTCACTGCACCACGAAGGTGTTGAAGGAGACGCTGGAGATGTCCTGCGCGGGGAGGTCGGCCCCGAGCGGCTTGTTCAGTTCGGCGCGGATCTCTTCGGCCAGCTTCGCCTTGTCCTGCGTGGACAGGAGCGACTCGGGCTGGCGGTTCGACAGCAGCAGCAGCAGCCGGCTGCGCAGCTCGGGCATGAATTCGACGATCTGCGCCTTGGCCTTCTCGTCGCGCACCTTGAGCGCCATGCCGATGTGCAGGAAGCGGCCGCGGCCCTCGGACTGGACGTTGACGGTCAGCGGCTCGAGCGTCACGAAGATCGGCTTCACCGGTGCCGGCGCCGCGGCTTCGGTCGCGACAAGACTGCTGCGGCTGAGCACATAGCCGCCGGCGCCGACGGCGCAGAGGCCGACGACGATCAAGAGCCCGATCAGCAGCTTCGACGAGCGGGGCGCGGAGGGCGCAGAGGATGCGTCTTGGGTGAGTGAAGGACTGGTGGCCATGGTGAGAGCTGCAAAACGGTTCGGTCTATTCTTGGCCGGCGCGCGCGCAAACGAAGCGCCGATCAAGTGGGGGAAAAGGCCTCAGATCTCGCGTTTCACGCGAAGGTGTCGACGCCGTTGCCGGTGTGGCGTGCCGTGGCGGGCAGGCCGCGCGGCGCCGCGCCGGCGCTGGTGTCGGCGCGGCTCGCGCCCGGATAGTCCGCCTGCCGCGAGGCACCAGGCTGCTGTTGCTGCTGCTGGCCGAAGCCGCCGCCCTGTCCGGCCCAGGGCCGCGATTCGGCGCCGACCGAGGTCTGGCCCAGGCTGATGCCCTGCTCGGCGAGCGTGCTGCGCAACTGCGGCAGCGCGGCTTCGACGGCCTTGCGAACCGATTCATGGGCCGACACGAACATGGCCTGCGCCTGGTTGTCGCCGAGCGCGAGCGTGACCTTGAGCGGGCCGAGGCCGGCGGGGTTCAGGTTCAGCTCGGCGACCTGGTGGCTGCCGGCGCTCATGCGCAGCATCTGCTGGCCGATGGCCGGTCCCCATTCGTCGCTGCCTACCGGTGGTGCGACGGTCAGCAAGGGCGTGGGCGTCGCGGCTGCACCGGGCCGCTCCACTGCCTGCGGCGCGAACGAGGTCGATGCGACGGCAAGCGGGGGCGTGACGGTGTCCGCCGCGGCGGCCGGGTCGGGACGATCGCGGCCCGTCGCGGCGACGATCGGCGCAGCCTTCGCTTCCTCGGCGGCCGGCACGGCCGCCGATGCCTGGGCCTGCGCGGCTTCCATGGCAGAGACCGGCGCGGCGGCAGCGGATGCCAAAGCTTTTGCGGAGGGCAGGGCGCTCGCAGCCGGCGGCAGCGGCAGGGCGGCGACGGCCGCCGGCGCGGCGGCTTCGGCGGCGCCACTGACCGCTGCGAGCGGCGCGGCCTTGGCAGCGGTATCGGCCTGCGCTGCGCGCGCGGATGCCGGAAGCGTCTTCGCTTGCGCGTCGGTGTCTGCTGCCACAGCAGCTGGGGTGGCTGTCGCTTCGCTGCCGGCTTCGGGCAGCAGGGCCTTCGCCGGCGTCTGCGCGAGCAGGGGGTCTTGCGCCACATCCGTCGCCAGCGCGAGCTCCGCCGTGCCTTCGCTCGGCGCGCCGGTGGCGGGCGCGGCAACGCCGGTCGCTTGAACCGGAACCGGCGCCGGTGCAAACAATGCGAAGGCCAGCAGATCGGAGACCCGGTCTTCCTTCTTGTCTGCGGCCCGTTCCGGCTTCTGCTGCGCCGCGGCTTCCGCGGAAGGCGCGTCGGATGCGGCCTCGGACTTGCGCGCGCCGGCGGCACGCGATCGCTCGAGCGCATCGCCGAAGCGGCCGCCCTGAGGCTCGTCGGCCATGCGCCCGCGCGGGCCGGAGGCGCTGAGCGGCTGGCCGGGCGCGTTCGGGCCGGCGGAGGGAGCGATGAAGGTGGACATGGCGATTTTCGAAAAAGAGGGGAGTCAGAGGCTCGGATGGGCAGTGCGGTCGATGAACTTGCGTGCCGCGCGTTCGTCGCTGTCGCGCTGCTCGCGCTTGGCTTGCACCATCGCTTCCTGCCGGCGCATCCGGTCGGCCAGGGTGTCGAAGGAGTTGAGGCGGCGCGCATGGTGCTGCCAGTCGCCGCGCCCGTGGTCCAGCCGGACGGCAGCCTGCACCGCGATCGCGCGCTGCTGCTCGATGGCGCCGTCGAGCGTGCTGAGAAAGTTGCGGTAGTTGCGCCACTGCGAGGCCGGCAGGCCGTGCTCCATCAGCGACTGCAGCTGGTGGCTGTAGTCCTCGCGGTACTGCAGCAGCAGGTCGAGCTTCTGGTGCGCGCTGACCTGCGCGCTCTGCAGCGCGGCCAGGCGGCGCGCTGCATCTTCCTTCTGCGTGCGGGCCAGCTCTGTCAGGGTATCGAGAGGGAGTCTCTTGGACATGCTCAGGGCTCCTTGAACAGGCTGCCGATGTGGGCGATCGAGCCTGCGTAGTCGGCGCGCTCGTGCATCGCCTGCTGCAGGAAGGCTTCGATCCTTGGATACATCGCGATCGCCTGGTCGAGCTGCAGGTCGTGGCCGGCCGCATAGGCGCCGACGCTGATCAGGTCGCGGTTGCGCTGGTAGCGCGAAAGCATCTGCTTGAAGCGGCGCACGGTCTCGAACTGCGAGGGCGGGATCAGCGCGGTCATCGCGCGGCTGATCGAGGCCTCGATGTCGATGGCCGGATAGTGGCCGGCCTCGGCCAGGGTGCGCGAGAGCACGACGTGGCCGTCGAGAATGGCGCGCGCCGAATCGGCGATCGGGTCCTGCTGGTCGTCGCCTTCGGACAGCACGGTATAGAAGGCGGTGATCGAGCCGCCGCGCCCCTGGGCATCGCGCGCGCCGTTGCCGGCACGTTCCACCAGCGCAGGCAGCTTGGCGAACACCGAAGGCGGATAGCCCTTGGTGGCCGGCGGCTCGCCCACGGCCAGCGCGATCTCGCGCTGCGCCATCGCGTAGCGTGTGAGCGAATCCATGATCAAGAGCACGTCCTTGCCCTGGTCGCGGAAGTACTCCGCCAGGCAGGTCGCGTAGGCCGCGCCCTGCAGGCGCAGCAGCGGCGAGTTGTCGGCCGGCGCGGCGACCACCACCGCGCGGGCCAAACCTTCTTCGCCGAGAGTGTTCTCGATGAAGTCCTTCACTTCGCGGCCGCGTTCGCCGATGAGGCCGACCACGATCACCTCGGCGCTGGTGTAGCGCGCCATCATTCCGAGCAGCACGCTCTTGCCCACGCCGGAGCCTGCGAACAGGCCCATGCGCTGGCCGCGGCCCACGGTGAGCATGGCGTTGATGGCGCGCACGCCGACGTCGAGCACCGCGTCGATCGGCGCGCGCGAGAGCGGGTTGATCGGTGGCGATGAAAGAGGAACCCTGCGCGCGATGTCCAGCGGGCCCAGCCCGTCGAGCGGGCGGCCGGCCGCATCGACCACGCGCCCGAGCATGCCTTCGCCGACCGGCAGCCGCTTGGTGTGCGAATCGCCGGCCGCGCCGGGCCGCGCGAACACGCGCGCGCCGGGCAGCAGGCCCGCCACTTCGCTCTGCGGCATCAGGAACAGCCGATCGCCGGCGAAGCCCACCACCTCGGCCTCGGCGTGGCGCTGCGGGTAGCCGGGCGGCAGTTCGATCAGGCAGTCGCTGCCCACGGGCAGCTGCAAACCCACGGCCTCGAGCACCAGGCCGACGGCACGGGTGAGGCGGCCCGAGTGGGTGGTGGTCGTGCAGCGGCTGACCTCGCTGCGCGCCTGGGCGAGCATGCCGCGCCAGGATTGCAGATGAGGGTTAGGTGCGAGCGTCGGCATCAGATGTCCAGTGCATCCACATCGCGGTGCAATGCGGCGGTCACGCTCTTCCAGCGGGTTTCGAGGCTGGCATCCATCTCGCCGCTCGCCGACTGCACGCGGCAGCCGCCGCGCGCCAGCGTGTCGTCGGCGCGCAGCTGCCAGCCGGCGATCTGCAGTTCGTTGCCCAGGCTGTTCTTCACCAGCGCCACGTCCTCGGGATGCAGCAGCAGCCGCGGCTCGCCCTGGAGTGCGGGTTCGGCGTGCAGCAGGTCCTGCACCAGCGGCAGCACCCATTCGGGCTCCGCGCGCAGGGTGCGGTGCACCACCTGGCGGGCCACGTCGAGCGCGAGCGTGAGGATCGCGTCGGCGAGCTCGCTCTCGGCGCGGCGCAATGCCTCCGGCAGCGTGGCGGCCAGTGCGCGCAGCTGTTCGGCATGCGCGCTGGCGGCGGCCAGGCCCGCGGCCAGGCCTTCGGTGCGGCCCTCGGCATGACCCTGGGTCCAGCCCTCGCGGCGGCCCTCGGCCTCGCCGGCAGCGCGCGCCTCGATGCGCAGGCGTTCGAGTTCGGCATCGCGCGCCAGCACGGCGGGATCGATGCGATGCGCATTGGCCGCCTCGACCACCTCGCGCTGCGGCGCCGCGGCTTCTTCGTCCAGTGTCCCCATCTCCCAGCGCTGCCAAGCGGAGAGCGAGGGCTTGGCGGCCGGCTTGGGCGGCACGGGCGGCCGCACCGGCGCATAGGCCGCGGCCAGGCGCGAGCGCGTTCCGGTGGCAGGGCTTTTAGACGAAGTCATCGGTTCCGGGCGCGGCGACGGTGATCTCGCCCGAATCGGCGAGGCGGCGCACCACTTGCAGGATGGCCTTCTGCTCGGCTTCGACCTGCGAGACCCGCACCGGGCCGCGCAGCTCGATGTCCTCGCGCAGCGTCTCGGCCGCGCGCTGCGACATGTTCTTCAGGAACTTGTCGCGCAGCTCCTGCGGCGAGCCCTTGAGCGCGACGATGAGCGAATCGGATTCGATGTCCTTGAGCAGGCGCTGGATGAAGCGGTCTTCGAGGTCGAGCAGGTTCTCGAACACGAACATCTCCTCGAGGATGCGCTGCGCCAGCGCCTCGTCGTGCTCGCGCACGTGGGCGATGGCCTCGTCTTCCTGCGCGCTGTTCATGAGGTTGACGATCTCGGCCGCGGTGCGCACGCCGCCCAGGCGGCTGCGCTTCAGGCCTTCGCCGGAGAGCATCTCGGTCAGCACGTCGGTCAGCTCGGCGAGCGCCGCCGGCTGCACGCCGCCGAAAGTGGCCACGCGCATGATCACGTCGTGGCGCAGCCGCACCGGCAGCTTCTCGAGCACTTCCGATGCCTTCTTGCGGTCCAGGTGCACCAGCAGCGTGGCGAGGATCTGCGGATGCTCGTCGCGGATCAGCTCCACCACTTCGCCGGCTTCGAGATCGTTGAGCCGCTCGATGCCGCCGTGCGGCTCGTCGGGCTGCAGGATGTCTTCGAGCAGGTTGCTCGCGCGGTCGTCGCCGAGCGCCTTGCGCAGCACCGCGCGGATGTAGCTGCCGGAACCCAGGTGCAGCGCGGAGAGCTGCTCGGTCTCCATGCGGAACTCGGCCAGCACGGCCGCCAGCTCTTCCTTGGAGACCTGGCTCAGCTTGGCCATCGCAGCGCCCAGCGCCTGCACCTCGGTGGTGGGCATGTGGTGCAGCGTGGCGGCGGCGCGGTCCTCGCCCAGGGACATCAGCAGGATCGCGGCCTTGCGGGTTCCTTCATTCATCGTCGCAACGCTCATGGATTCATCCAATGCTTGATCAGCGTGGCCACCAGCCGCGGATCGCTGTCGGCGGTCTGGTGGACGTAGTCGAGGTCGGCCTTCTGGCGCGCGGCTTCGCGCTGGCGTGCGCTGGCCTGCGTGGCGTCGGCATCGTCGGGGTCGCCATGGGCGGCCGCGGCCGTCGGCGCCGCCGCAGAGGCGGGCGGTGCCGGCGGCGCCAGGTGCCTGCGCAGCAGCGGCCGCAGCACCGCGAACCAGGCGAAGAGGGCGAGCCCAGCCAGGAGCAGGTACTGCCCGATGGTCTTGGCGAGCTCGATGTTCTCGGGGTCGCGCCACACCGGCACCTCCCGCGCCGATTCGTCATGGCCTTCGCGCGTGAAGGCGCTGTTGACCACGTTGAGCGAATCGCCGCGCTCCTGGCTGTAGCCCATGGTCTCCTTCACCAGGTTGCGGATCTGCTCGATCTCGGGCGGCGTCAGCGCGCGCGCGCCGGCCTTGCCGTCGGTGGCTTCGCGGTTGTTCACCACCACCGCCACCGACAGGCGCTTGACCGCGCCGGCACCCTGCTGGACGTGGCGGATCGAGCGGTCGAGCTCGTAGTTGGTCGTCACGTCCTTGCGTGAACTGCCGGGCGCGCCGGGCGCCGTGCTCGTGGTGGCGGCCGTCGATGCGGCGGTGGGCGGCGTCGCGGCGGTGCCGAGCGGGCGCGGCGCGTTGGCGGGCGCGGTCATCGGCGCGTTGGGCGCGGTCGGCGGCTGGTTCGACAGCGCGCCCGGCACGCCGCCGGGCGGCGTGCCGCCGTGCTGGCTCGACTCGCTCGACTGCTGGCTGCGGACCGCGGCGATGCGCGGGTCCTGGTTGGGGCTGTATTTCTCGTCGGTGCGTTCGACCACCGAGAAGTCGATGTCGGCCGCGACCTGCGCCCGCACATTGCTCGCGCCGAGGATGGGTTGCAGGATGGCCTCGATGCGGCGGATGTAGCCCTGCTCGATCTCCTGCGCATATTTGAGCTGGCTCACGTCCAGGCCGCGCGCGCCGGCGTTGGCCGCCGACAGCAGGTTGCCGCGCTGGTCGACCACCGTCACGCTCTTGGCGTCGAGCTCCGGCACGCTGCTGGAGATCATGTGGACGATGGCGCTGACCTGGCCCTCGTCGATGCTGCGGCCGCGATGCAGGCTCAGCACCACCGAGGCCGAAGGCTTCTTCTGGTCGCGCACGAAGAGCGAGGGCTTGGGCAGCGCCAGGTGCACGCGCGCCGACTCGACCGTGCCGATGGACTCGATCGAGCGCGCGAGCTCGCCTTCGAGCCCGCGCTGGTAATTGACCTGCTCGGCGAACTGGCTGGTGCCGAACTTCTGGTTGTCCATCAGCTCGAAGCCGACCCCGCCGCCCTTGGGCAGGCCCTGGGCCGCTAGCTTCAGCCGCACCTCGGGCACCTTGTCGCCGGCGATCAAAATCGCGCCGCCGCCGTCGGCGAACTTGTAGGGCACGTTCATCTGCGCGAGCGACGCGATGATCGCGCCGCCGTCGCGGTCCGAGACGTTGGTGTAGAGCACCTTGTAATCAGGCGCGCGGCTCCAGAGCAAGAAGGCCGCGGCGGCCGCGACCAGCGCGGCGGCACCGACGATCAGCGGCAGCTTCGGCTGCGCGCGCATCCGCTCCATCAGGGGCGGGAAGGCCGGCGCGGCGCCCGCAGGCGCTGCCGGACTCATGCGTGCACCCCGGGCGGTGCCGGCCGCGCCGGGCGCTCCGGATTCAGGGGGAGGAAAGAGAGTCGTCGATGTGGAGGAGTCATGCCGCAGGGCCGTTGATGTCGTCAGCAGGCTTTCTTGTTCGCAGTCGATTCTCTGCAGCAGGGCCGGATTCGATTGGCCGAACAACCGCGGTTTTTGCCGTCAGTTGGACGCATGTGTTTGCGGCCCTCGCTGCTACGCTGAAGACACGCGGGAGTGCCTCGGCGCTTCCTTTGTCAATGCCAAAGTTCTAGACGAGAGAAGATTCCCATGTCGATTGCCGCCATCGAATCCGTTCTGCAGCAGATGCGGGTCACCGCACTTCAGTCCGGCTTCACGCCGCCCGCCGCCGAAGCGGCCCAGCCGGGCGGCTTCGCCGCCGAGCTCCGGCGCTCGCTCGACAACATCAGCACGGCGCAGACCAAGGCCTACGGCCAGGCCGAGGCTTTCGAGCTCGGGCGCCCGGGCGTGGCGCTCAACGACGTCATGGTCGACCTGCAGAAGGCCAACGTCGCCTTCCAGACCGGCCTGCAGGTGCGCAACCGCCTGGTCGCTGCGTATCAAGAGGTGATGAACCTGCCCGCCTGATCGACCGGTTGTGGAGGCCGCGCATCTTTTTGGCGCACCGGCCTAAATGTTTGGAAAGCCCTGCCGATAACTGAACCAACGATGGCTTGAATCTCACGGTGGGAAGCGGGTCCAGCGTTGCGGCCGGAGGGCCGGAGTCCACAACCTTTGTCAACAGGAGTCTGAAATGGCGCAAGTCATCAACACCAATAGTCTCTCGCTGCTCACGCAGAACAACCTCAACGCGTCGCAGTCGTCGTTGAACACCGCGATCCAGCGCCTGTCTTCGGGCCTGCGGATCAACGGCGCCAAGGACGACGCGGCCGGCCAGGCCATCGCCAACCGCTTCACGGCCAACATCAAGGGCCTGTCGCAAGCCCAGCGCAATGCCAACGACGGCATCTCGCTGGCGCAAACGACGGAAGGCGCGCTGAAGGAAGTGAACAACAACCTGCAGCGCGTTCGCGAACTCGCCGTGCAAGCCGCCAACGGCAGCAACTCGGCCAGCGACCTGAAGTCGATCCAGGACGAAATCACCCAGCGCATGAGCGAAATCGACCGTGTCTCGGCACAGACCGATTTCAACGGCGTGAAGGTTCTCTCGTCCAGCGCCAAGCCGCTGACGGTGCAGGTCGGTGCCAACGACGGCGAAACCATCAAGATCGACCTCAAGCAGATCGATTCGTCGACCCTCGGCCTCGGCGGCTTCTCGGTGAGCAGCAACGCCCTCCCCGTGAGCGAAGCCATCACGCAGACCAACCTGGCTGCCACGCCTACCGCTGTCGACCTGAGCTCCGCCGCCACGTCGCTGGGCGTCGCCGCCAGCTCCCTGAGCCTGCACAACGTGAAGGACGCCACCGGCGCCGCCACGGCCAACTACGTGGTCAAGTCGGGCGACGACTTCTACGCCGCATCGGTTGACGACGCCACCGGCGACGTGGTGCTGAACGTGTCCGACGTAGAGTTCACCGACACCGACAACGGCGTGACGACCGCCGTCGCGCTGAACAACCAGTTGGTCAAGGTGGGTGTGGACGCCGCTGGCGCCACCACCGCCTACGTGGCCGTGCAAGGCAAGAACTTCAGCGTCGGCGCAGGCGCCCTGGCCAACGGCGGTGCAACCCCGACCGACTTCGACAACACCGCCACCGACATCGTGCTGAGCGGCGCGGGCGCAACGGCCGAGTTCACGGGCGCGGCTTCCGTCGACCCGATGAAGAAGCTCGACGCAGCGCTCAAGATGGTCGACGACCTGCGCAGCTCGCTGGGTGCGGTGCAGAACCGTTTCGACTCCACGATCGCCAACCTCGGCACCACGGTGACCAACCTGTCTTCTTCGCGTTCGCGCATCGAAGACGCCGACTACGCGGTCGAAGTGTCGAACATGACCCGTGCGCAGATCCTGCAGCAAGCCGGTACCTCGGTGCTGGCCCAGGCCAACCAGACCACGCAAGGCGTGCTGTCGCTGCTGCGTTAATCGAAGAAGAAGCATCGCAGGCGTCCGGGCGCAAGCCCGACAGCGCCTGCGCTCTGTTCTCTGCGGCCTGGCGCTGTCCAGGCCGCAGACGACAGCGAAGCAAGCAAGCAAAGGTGAAGACCATGTCGATCCCTGTAGTTCCGGCAGCAGACAACGGCCAGTGGTGGGTGCAGATGCTCTCGGGCCGGCCGACCGGCGCGGGCGCATCGGTATCGGCGCAGGGCGCGAACGCGGCCGCCGACGCGGTGGAGGCCGCGACGCCCACGCAGGTCGAACAGGCGGTGCGCGAGGTCAATGCCTCGCTGCAGAGCCGCGCGGTCGGCCTGCAGTTCGAGGTGGACCAGGACACCGACAAGCTCATCGTCAAGGTGGTCGACCGGGTGAGTGGCGAAGTCATTCGCCAGATCCCGAGCGAAGAGGTGGTGCGCATCGCCAAGGTGCTGGGCAAGGCGCCCGGTCTGCTCGTCAGCCAGTCGGCTTGAATATGAAACACCCCCAGGTTGGCTCACTTCGTGTAGCCGCCCACCCCCTCACCGGGGGCAACACCAGCGGCCCGGCAAAGCCGGTTCCGCGGTGTTCCCCGAAGGGGCCTGGCTTCGCCGGCCGCGGGTCGCAGGCATGCGTCGTTCGCACTCATTGAACAACAGGAACTCATTCATGGCATCGATCAGCAGCCTGGGCATCGGCTCCAACCTCGACCTGAGCAGCTTGCTCACCAACCTCGAGACGGCGGAAAGCCAGCCGCTGGTGCTGCTGCAGCAGCGCCAGGTCAGCTACACGAGCAAGCTGTCGGCCTACGGCCAGCTGCAGAGCGCGCTCGGCACGCTGCAGACCGCGGCCAAGAAGCTGTCGGACCCGGCCTTCTTCCTGGGCGTGAAGGCCACGACGAGCGCCACCGACGTGATGACCGCCAGCGCGGGCAGCACGGCAGCGGCCGGCGTCTACAACATCAACGTGACCCAGCTTGCGCAGGCGCAGTCGGTGGTGGCGGCCGGGCAGGCGAGCGCCAAGACGGCGATCGGCACCGGCACCATCACGATCGACTTCGGCACCATCGCCGGCGGTACCTACGACGCAGTGAGCGGCAAGTACACAGGCGCGGGCTTCACGCCGGATGCCAGCCGCACGGCGGTGCCGATCACCATCGACGCCACGCACAACACGCTCGAAGGCATCCGCGACGCAGTCAATGCCGCCAAGGCCGGCGTGACGGCGAGCATCGTCAACGACGGCAGCGGCACGCCCAACCGGCTGGTGCTGACCTCGACCGAGACCGGCAAGGCCTCGAGCATGCGCGTCTCCGTCGCCGGCGATGCGGCGCTGGCCAACCTGCTCGACCACGATCCGGCCGGCACGCAGAACCTGCAGCAAACGGTGCAGGCGCAGAACGCCGAGCTCACGGTCAATGGCATCGCCGTCACGAGCGCCAGCAACAGCGTGAAGGAATCGATCCAGGGCACGGCGCTGACCGTGCTGAAGACCGGCACCAGCACGCTGAGCGTGGCGCGCGACACCAGCACCGTCGAGACGGCGATCAACGATTTCGTGAAGGCCTACAACGGCCTGCAGAGCATGGCCGGCACGCTGACCGCCTTCGACACCGACAAGCAGACGGCCGCGGCGCTGGTCGGCGATTCGACGCTGCGCAATCTGCAGACCAGCATTCGCAACACGCTCACTTCGCCGCAGGCCGGCGGCGCGGGCGATCTCACGATGCTGTCGCAGATTGGCGTGAGCTTCACGAAGGACGGCACCATGAGCGTCGATTCGGACAAGCTCAAGAGCGCGCTCGCCACCAGCCTGGACGGCGTCTCCAAGCTCTTCTCCAGCGCGAGCGGCAGCACCGCGGGCTACGGCAAGCAGCTCGACGCGCTGGTGACCAAGGCCACCTCCACCGGCGGCGTGCTCAAGGTGGCGACCGACGGCATCAACACCTCGCTCAAGCAGCTCGACGAGCAATACACCGACATGAAGTCCCGCGTGGACGCCAAGGTCGAGTACTACCGCGCGCAGTTCACGCAGCTGGACCTGCTGGTCAGCAAGATGAACAGCACCAGCAGCTATCTCACGCAGCAGTTCGCGAGCATGAGCAGCAGCAGCAGCAGCAGCAGCAAGTAAGCACAGCGGAGCCACGCATGTACACACCCCATACCTTCAGGACCGGCGCCAACGCCTATGCACGCCTCGGCGTGGAAACGCAGGCCATGAGCGCGTCGCCGCACCAGCTGATCTGCATGCTGTTCGACGGCGCCGTCAGGGCCATCGGCATGGCGCGGCACCACATGGCGAGCGGCGAGGTCGTGGCCAAGGGCAACGCGATCTCGAAGGCCGTCGGCATCGTCGACAACGGCCTCAAGGCCAGCCTCGACGCCAAGGCGGCCGGACCGGCCGGCGAAGCGCTGGTTGCCAATCTGTCGGCGCTCTACGACTACGTCATCCGGCGCCTGCTCCAGGCCAATCTGCACAACGATGCAGCGGCGCTCGACGAAGCCGAGGCGCTGCTCGAGAACGTCGCTTCGGCATGGCGCGAGATCGATGGCCCTGCCGTCGGCCAATGAACACGGATCACTGAAGGAAGAGAGACATGGCCGCCCACAGTGAAATCGTCCATTGCTACGTGCAGCTCGCCTCGACCACGTCGTCGATGGCGGCGCTGGCGCGGGCCAAGGAATGGGACCGCCTTCCGGCGCTGGAAGAGCAGTGCGCGACGGTGGTCGAGCGCTTGAAGCAGATCGGCCCCACGGAGCCGCTCGATCCTGCCCAGCTCGACCAGGCGCAGCGCCTGATGGAGCGCATCCGGGCCGACCAGGACGAAGTGCGCCGGCTCGTCAAGCCGCAGCTCGAGCGCCTGGTGGCCACGATGGCGCGGCTGCAGAGACAGGGCGAGCTCGACAAGGCCTACGGGCTTTCGCGCTGAGCGGAACATCGCGGTCATGAACAGACTTTCCGGCCTGCTCGACACGCTGCTGAGCGCAAAGCTCGCGCCGCGGCTGGAGCTGCTCGCGCTGCAGCAGAGCCAGGTCGGAACCGGCGCGGCTACCGGCCCGGTGGTCGGGGTGCAGAAGGTCGTCAACGACGTTCGCCTGCCGCCCGAGCTGTCCGTGGGCCGGCATGTGCCGGCCGCCGGCGCCGCGGCAGCGCCGGGCCAGCCCGATGCGGCCGCGCCGGTGGGCGCGCGGCTGTCGGTGGCGGCGCGCGTCATCGGTGCCCTCTTGGCGGAGTTTCCCGATGCGGGCCCGCTGCGCGGCACGGCGCCGATGTGGCCCTCCTCGCAGCGGCCCTCCGGCGCCGCGCTCGCCGGCACGCTGGCGCAGACCGTGAGCGCCAGCGGCCTGTTCTACGAATCCCACTTGCGCGAGTTCGCGGCCGGCACCCGCACGCTGGCACAGCTGGCCGAGGAGCCGCAGGCGCGCTGGGCACCCGCGCGCAGCACCGCGCCCGAAGCGGCAGCCCTGCCGCCTGCTGCGGCCGCTGTCGTGGCCGAGGGCGCGAAGTCGGCGTTGGCGGTGCTGCCGGCGCTTGCGGCGGCTGCGCCGGGCGCGGACGAGGGCACCGCCGCCGCGATGCCGCAGCCCGGCGCGGCGCGTCCGCCGATCGACAGCGGCG
>NZ_JAGGNU010000074.1 GCF_018614915.1 Variovorax paradoxus
ATGCTCCCCTATCGAGTCACCAGGATCGCGATGTCTCGTCGCAAGCCCGGTCGCGTTCAGGGCATGACAAATCTTTCCAACGGGAAGCCAAGCTCACCAAGATGCGCAGCAGTCCGCGACCGGAGCCAATCTACATACCGGGCAGTTGGACGCACCAAAGGACAAAGCGGCCACGCTGCTTGCGGCAAGACTCCGCGCCAGCAACACTACCCCGGTTCAGGGTCCGTGTGCAGTCTCGCTCGAAACAGGAGACTACGAAGCAGGGCGTGACGGATGGTGGTTGCACCGCTGGCTCAGCGAGCAGGGTGTGGACAACATCGTGGTCGACCCGGCGAGCATCGAAGTCAGCCGGCGAGCTCGCCGGGCCAAGACCGATCGGCTTGACGCAGACAAACTGCTCGCGATGCTTGCCCGGCATCATGGTGGCGAGCATGTCTGGCCGGTACTGCGTGAACCGAGTGCGGAAGACGAAGACGCGCGCCGCGTTCACCGTGAACTGCAGCGACTGAGGCACGAACGCATCGCCCACACCAACCGTATCGGATCATTGCTCGTTCTGCACAACTTGCGGCCAGGCTGCTCCATTGGCGGCCGCCTCTGGACTGCATGGTGGAAGGTGCACCAAGCGCAGGTTCCTCGGGGTCGCGCTTGCCAGTGCTGTTCCTGGTCGAACTGGGAGCGGCAATCAAGGTGGCATCGACGACGGTGCCACTCTTGAGCATCAGACCCTTGGACGCCAGCGTGGCGTTGAGGGCGCCAGGATTTGCTGGGCCAGGTCGTGTGCTTCGAGCAGGTGCCGAAAGCGCAGGATGCTCGCGCGCCGGCCACCGGATTTCTTCGCGGCCGTCGCTCCTGCGCTGCATGGGACGCCCTCGCGCTGTGCGAGTAAGCGCGTGTAAACCTAGGGTTACCACCTATTCGACGCGCGGACTTCGGACTTATTCTTCGTCCATCGTTTCATTAATAAATCGATGTTTTATTAGTGAAACAAACAAAGACGCCACACAGCCACACGGATCCCACCCACCACGATGATGAAACACACCCGCCGCCAAGCGCTCGCGCTGGCCGTTTCCATTGCCGCAGCATGCCCCGCCGGATCGGCCTGGGCGCAAGGCTATCCGAGCAAGCCGATCACCATCGTGGTGGCCTACCCGGCCGGCGGCGACACCGACGCACTCGCGCGGCTCTTTGCGGAGAAGCTGGCCGCGCGCATTGGCCAGCCCGTTGTGGTCGACAACCGCCCCGGCGCCAGCGGCGTCATCGGCAGCAGCCACGTGGCCAAGTCACCGGCCGATGGCCACACGCTGCTGCTGGCGCCCAGCACCTTCTCGATCGCGCAACTGGTGCTCAAGACCGGCAGCGCCACGGGCTACGACGTGCTCAATGGCTTTACGCCGATCGTGCAGGCCGGCACGCTGCCGCTGTTCCTGGTGGCGGGCGCAGGCACGGGCTTCAAGAGCTTGAAGGACCTGCAGGGCGCCAAGGGCCAGACGCTTGCCTACGCCAGCCCGGGCAGCGGCTCGCCGATGCACATCCTCGGCGAGATGGTCAACAAGGCCGCGGGCCTGAGCCTCGGGCACGTGCCCTACAAGGGCGTCGCGCCGGCGGTGAACGACGTGCTGGGCGGCCATGTGCCGCTGACCTACATCACCTACGGGCCGATCGCGCCGCACCTGGCCGGCGGCAAGATGCTGCCGCTCGCGGTGGCCGACCGCGTGCGCTCCCCCCTCTCGCCCAACGTGCCCACCTTCGCTGAATTGGGCTACAAGAATGTCGAGGTCACGGCCTGGCACGGCCTCTTCGGCCCGAAGAACTTGTCACCCGAGATCGTGAAGACGCTCAATGGGCACTTCAACGAGATCCTCAAGATGCCCGAAGTGGTCTCGAAGATGGCCACCCTCGGCGCGTTGCCGCTGGGCGGCGCGCCGGAGGTGCTGGCCAGGACGAATGCCGCCGACTTCGAGCGCTTCGGCAAGGTGATCAAGGAACTCGGCATCCAAGCCGATTGAGACCAGCATGACCGAGCTCAAGGCCATTCCCGATCCCGACAGCCTGCAGGCGCTGCTGGCGGAGCTGCCGAACAACTTGCTGGCCGGCCGCCGCGTGCTGGTGACCGGCGCCGCGCGCGGCCTGGGGCTGGCCTTCGCCAAGTGCATCGCTTCGGCGGGTGCTGCGGTGGTGTTGGCCGACATCCTGTCGGAACTTGCTGCCTCCGAAGCACAGGACTTGCGCAAGGCCGGCCACGATGCCCATGCGCTTGCACTGGACCTGTGCGATCCCGCCTCCATCGAGTCCTGCGCAGCCGAGGCAGCCCGCCTGGTGGGCGGCCTGGACGGGCTGGTCAACAACGCCGCCATCACCAACTCCGGCGGGCGCGATGCCCACGCGCTGGACGTCGAGACCTGGGACCGCGTGATGGACGTCAACGTGCGCGGCACCTGGCTCATGAGTCGGGCCTGTCAGCCAGCCCTGGCCGCGAGCGGCCGCGGTGCGATCGTCAACCTGGCCTCCGACACGGCCCTGTGGGGTGCGCCCAATCTGCTGGCCTATGCGTCCAGCAAGGGCGCGGTGATCTCGATGACGCGCTCGCTCTCGCGCGAGTGGGGCGGGCAGGGCATCACCGTCAACGCGGTCGCGCCCGGCCTCACGCTGGTGGAGGCCACCGAGTACGTGCCGATGGCGCGCCACCAGAAATACCTCGAAGGCCGCGCCATCCCGCGCGAGCAGCAGGCGGTGGACGTCTGCGGCGCGGTGCTGTTTTCCCTGTCCGGCCTGTCGCGCTTCGTGACCGGCCAGTTGCTGGCCGTCAACGGCGGCTTCGTGATGCACTGATTTCCTTGCAAGGAGTTTTTTGATGAGCGATTTGTCCGAACAGAAGAAATTCGACGACAGCCAGGTCGGCGAGACCCTGCGCCGCCCCGAGGGCGCGAGCCTGGAGGGGTGGATGAACGCCCGCATCGCGCGCTATTCGACCCGCAAGTACGACTGGGATGCACTGAAGTTCCAGGCCGACTACGACCCCAAGTTCCGCCGCGCGCAGATGCGCTACCTGGGCACCGGCGGCACCGGCGTGGCGAGCGACGTCAACACCGTGCCCTCGGAGCACTTCACCTTCTCGACCATGGTGATCCCGGCCGGCCACGAAGGCCCGCCGCACCTGCACGTCGACGTGGAGGAAGTGTTCTTCGTGATGCGCGGCAAGCTGAAGGTGGTGCTGACCACGGCCGAGGGCGAGCGCTATGAGACCGTCCTGACCGACCGCGACCTGATCTCGGTGCCGCCGGGCGTCTACCGCGAGGAGATCAACATCGGCGACGAGGACGCGCTGATGTGCGTGATGCTGGGTGCGAAGAAGCCGGTCACGCCGACGTACCCCACCGACCACCCGCTCGCGAAGATCAAACGCTAAAGCCGCAAGGGACGAGACACCATGACCGACGCTGCCGTGATCGATGCCCAGGCCCTGCCGGCCGCCGAGCTGGCACGCCTCGACGCGCGCTTCCCGGCGTGCAGCATGCCGGTGGAAGGCGGCGCTAGCGTCTCGGTGCGCGAATGCGGCAGCGGCCCGGCGCTGGTCTGTCTGCACGGCATCGGCTCGGGCGCGGCTTCGTGGCTGGATACGGCCCTGTTGCTGGCAGACGAGGCACGCCTGGTTGCCTGGGATGCGCCGGGCTACGGCGAATCGACGCCGCTCGCCGCCGTCGCGCCAACGGCGGCCGACTACGCGCAGCGCCTTGCAGCTTTGCTCGACGCCCTGGATATCGATTCCTGCGTGCTGGTCGGCCATTCGCTCGGCGCCCTCATGGCCGCCGCCGCGGCCCGTCCTGGCTCGCCGCTGGCGCCGCGCATCGCGAAGCTGCTGCTGATCAGCCCCGCTGCCGGCTACGGCGCGCCAGGGCGCGCCGAGTCGCAGGCCCGCGTGCGCGCCGAGCGCCTCGGCACGCTGGAACAACTCGGCATCGCCGGCATGGCGTCGAAGCGCGCCGGGCGCCTCGTTTCCGACAACGCAAGCGAAACGGCGCGCCAATGGGTGCGCTGGAACATGGCTCGCCTGAACGAGGGCGGCTATCGCCAGGCGGTGGAACTGCTTTGCCGCGGCGACCTGCTGGCCGACCTGCCGCCCGCCATGCCGGTGCGCGTGGCCTGCGGCGCGCTCGACGCGGTCACCACGCCCGCGGCCTGCGCCGAGGTGGCGAAGCAGTGCAGCGTGCCGCTCGAACAACTGGCGGATGCCGGCCACGCGAGCTACGTGGAGCAGCCCGCGGCCGTGGCCACGCTGCTGCGCGAGGCGCTTGCCGCCTGACCTCATCAACGACAAGAAAGAAGGCCTCATGAACACCTCCGACAAGGATCTGCCAGAAGACGGCGCCGACCGCTACAACGTGCCGGCGCTGGAACGCGGCCTGCGCATGCTGTGCGAGTTCAGCCGCGAGAGCCGCACGCTGTCCGCGCCCGAGCTCGCGCGCCGCTTCGACCTGCCGCGCTCCACCGTGTTCCGCCTGCTCACCACGCTGGAGAACATGGGCTTCCTCGAGCGTGCCGAGGGCGGCCGCGACTACCGCCTGGGCCTGGCGGTGCTGCGTCTGGGCTTCGAGTACCTCGCCTCGCTGGAACTGACGCAACTGGGCACGCCGCTGCTCAACCGCCTGTGCGAGGAGCTGCGCACGCCCTGCAACCTAGTGGTGCGCGATGGCCGCTCCATCGTCTATGTGGCCAAGGTGGCGCCGCCCACGCCCTTCGCCAGCTCGGTCACCGTGGGCACGCGGCTGCCGGCCCATGCGACGGTGCTGGGCCGCGTGCTGCTGGAAGACCTGACCCTGCCACAGCTGCGCGCCCTGTATCCGGAGGAGCGGCTGGAGACCTTCTCGCCCTCCACCCCCAAGACCGTCAATGAGCTGTTCGACATGGTCCAGTCCGACCGCCAGCGCGGCTATGTGCTGAGCGAGGGTTTCTTCGAATCGAACATCTCCACCATCGCGGCGCCGGTGCGCGACCACAGCGCCCACATCGTGGCCGCGCTGGGCGTGACCATCACCTCCGGCCACATTGACGAGAACCGCATGGACGAGATGGTGCGCCGCGTGCGCGAGACGGCCGAAGAGATCTCGGGCCTCCTGAACTACTCGTCGGCCGCCGGCGGGAAGGTGGTCCCGCTGCGCAGCGCCTGAGGACCCGGACATGACGACGACTTCTTCCTCCTTCTTCGCCGCCGACGCGCTGGCCGGCCGCGTCGCCGTGGTCACCGGCGGCTCCTCGGGCATCGGCCTGGCGACTGTCGAGCAGCTGCTGGACTGCGGCGCAGCGGTGGCGCTGTGCGGCCGCAATGCCGAGCGACTGGACCGCGCGGTCGCCGGCCTGCGCGAGACGCGGCCGCAGGCCAGGCTCTTCGCCCAGCCCTGCGACGTGCTCGACCCCGCGTCGGTGAAGGCCTTCGCCGCCGCCAGCCAGGCCGCGCTCGGCCCGGCTTCGATGTTGATCAACAACGCGGGGCAGGGCAGGGTCTCGACCTTCGCGAGTACCGAAGACAGCGCCTGGACCGAGGAGCTGCACCTGAAGTTCTTCTCCGTCATCCATCCCACCCGCGCCTTCCTGCCGCAGCTGACAGCGCAGCGCGCGGTGCTCGGCGACGCCGCCATCGTGTGCGCCAACTCGCTGCTGGCGCGCCAGCCCGAGCCGCACATGGTTGCGACCTCGGCCGCGCGCGCCGGCCTGTTGAATCTGGTGCGCTCCATGGCCACCGAGTTCGCGCCGCAGGGCGTGCGCGTCAACGGCATCCTGATCGGCCTGGTCGAGTCGGGCCAGTGGCGCCGCCGCTTCGAGGCGCGCGAAGACAAGACGCTCGACTGGTCCTCCTGGAGCGGCCAGCTCGCGCACGACAAGCACATCCCGCTGGGTCGCCTGGGGCTTCCGACCGAAGCCGCGCGCGCGATTCTCTTCCTCGCCTCGCCCCTCGCGTCCTACACGACGGGCAGCCACTTCGACATCTCCGGAGGCCTTTCACGCCATGCCTAACCCTCAGAACAAGTCCCAGCACGCGACCGAGCACACATCCCAGCAAGTCACGGTCGGCGCGCTGGTTGCCGCCTTCCTCGAGCAGTGCGGCGTCAAGGCCGCCTTCGGCGTCATCTCGATCCACAACATGCCGATCCTCGATGCCTTTGCGCAGCGCGGCGCGATCCGCTTTGTGCCGGCGCGCGGCGAGGCGGGCGCAGGCAACATGGCCGACGCCTATGCGCGCTCCACCGCCAGTCTGGGCGTTTGCCTCACAAGCACCGGGCCGGCGGCGGGCAACATCGCGGGCAGCCTGGTGGAGGCGTTGACGGCCGGCTCGCCGCTGCTGCACATCACCGGGCAGATCGAGACGCCGTACCTGGACAGGGGCATGTCATACATCCATGAGGCGCCCGACCAGCTCACCATGCTCAAGGCGGTGTCGAAGGCGGCGCTGCGGGTGCGCAGCGTCGACACGGTGCTGGGCACGCTCAAGCGCGCGGTGCAGCTGGCATTGACCGCGCCGACCGGCCCGGTCAGCGTGGAGATCCCGATCGACATCCAGTCGGCGCTCACCACCATGCCGGCCGATCTCTCGCCGCTGCCCATCGAGTCGGCACGGCCCGCCGCGGCGGCCCTCGATGCGCTGGCCGAACGGCTGGCCGCTGCCAAGCGCCCCCTGTTGTGGGTCGGCGGCGGCGCGCGCCACGCGGGCGCGGCCATCCGGCGCTTGCAGAAACTGGGCTTCGGCGTGGTCACGACCACGCAGGGCCGCGGCACCGTGCCCGAGGACGATGCGGGCTCGCTCGGCGCGTACAACATCCAGAAGCCTGTGGAGGCCCTCTACCAGAGCTGCGACGCGATGCTGGTGGTCGGCTCGCGCCTGCGCGGCAACGAAACGCTCAAGTACGAGCTCAAGCTGCCGCGCCCGCTGTACCGCATCGATGCGGACGCCATGGCCGAGGGCCGCGGCTATGCGAGCGAACAATTCATCTGCTGCGATTCCGCGCTCGCCCTCGAAGGCCTGGCCGACCGGCTCGAAGCCGCGAACTACCAGGCCGATCCGGCGCTGCTGGCCGACCTGCGCCGCGCGCACGAGCAGGCGGTCGCCGCGTTGACCGACGGCCTCGGCCCCTACGCGGAGCTCGTGCGCCAGTTGCAGTCGGTGGCCGGCCGCAGCTTCAACTGGGTGCGCGACGTCACCGTTTCCAACAGCACCTGGGGCAACCGCGAGCTGCGCATCTTCGAGCCCAGCGCGGGCGTGCACGCGACCGGCGGCGGCATCGGCCAGGGCATGCCCATGGCCATCGGCGCGGCCATCGGCGCGGCTGCCACGGGCTCCGGCCGCAAGACCTTCTGCCTGGCCGGCGATGGCGGCTTCATCCTGAACCTGGGCGAGCTCGCCACCGCGGTGCAAGAAGAGACCGATCTGCTGATCGTGCTGATGAACGACAAGGGCTACGGCGTCATCAAGAACATCCAGGACGCGCAGTACGGCGGCCGCCGCTGCTATTCCGACCTGCACACCCCCGACTACGCGCTGCTGTGCAAGTCGATCGCGTTGCCGCATGCGCGCGTCTCGCGCCTTTCGGACCTGAAGGGCCAGCTCGACGAGGCGCTGGCCGCGCGCGGCCCCTTCCTGCTGGAGATCGACATGCTGTCGATCGGCGGCTTCAAGAGCGCCTTCGCCGGCCCTCCGACCAACACCGTCACGCAGATCCCTGCGCTGGCGAAGTGAGGGACTGAGATGCTGCGCGTGGCACTCATCGGTTGCGGCGCCATCGGCAGCTCGGTGATCGAGCTGCTGCAGGGCGACGCTTCGCTCGCGGTGGTGGCCGTGGTGGTCCCGCAGGAGGGCCTGGCCGCCGCGCAGGCGGTGTTGCAGCGGCTCGCCCCCGGCGTGCAGGCGACGACCGCCGTGCCGGCCGGCGGCATCGACCTGGTGCTCGAGACCGCCGGCCATGCCGCGATCGAGGAGCACGTGCTGCCGGCCCTGCGCCTCGGCACGCCCTGTGTCGTCGCCTCGGTGGGCGCGCTGTCTGCGCGGGGCCTGGCGGAGAAGCTGGAGATCGCCGCCATCACCGGCGGCACCCAGGTGCAGCTGATCGCGGGTGCGATCGGCGCGATCGATGCGCTTGCCGCGGCCCGCATCGGCGGCCTGGACAGCGTGCGCTATACCGGCCGCAAGCCGCCGCATGCGTGGAAGGGCACACCGGCCGAGCAGGGTCGCGACCTCGACGGCTTGCGCGGCGAATGCGTGATCTTCGAGGGCAGCGCGCGCGAAGCCGCCGCGCTCTATCCGAAGAATGCCAACGTCGCGGCCACCATCTCGCTCGCCGGCCTCGGCCTGGACCGCACCCAGGTGCGCCTGATCGCCGATCCGGCCGTGGACGAGAACGTGCACACCGTCGAGGCCGAGGGCGCCTTCGGCCGCTTCGAGCTGAGCATGCGCAACAAGCCACTGCCGGCCAATCCCAAGACCTCGGCGCTCACCGTCTACAGCGCGGTGCGCGCGCTGCGCAACCGCGCCGCGCCGCTGGCCATCTGACGCGGAGCGAAAGAACCCCCCCATGATCTCCACCGAACTTCTTCCCCTGAACATCGCCGGCGAATGGCGCCTCGGCGGCGGCGATGCCTATGAGAGCCTGTACCCCGCCACCGGCGAGCCGGTCGCGCGCCTGAAGGCTGCGAGCACGGCCGATGTCGACGAGGCCATCGTGCGCGCCGACCTGGCCTTCCGCACCAGCGGCTGGGCGAGCAAGCTGCCGCACGAGCGCGCCGCGGTGCTGCACCGCGTGGCGCAGCTGATCCGCGAGGAGGCCGAGCCGCTCGCGCAGAAGCAGTGCCTGGACAACGGCAAGCCGATCAACGAGACGCGCGCGCTGGTGGCCAGCGCGGCGGGCACCTTCCAGTACTTCGCCGCGGCGCTGGAGACGCTGGAAGAGACGATCACGCCTTCGCGCGGCCCTTTCGTCACCATGAGCGTGCACGAGCCCATGGGCGTGGTGGCGGCCATCACGCCGTGGAACTCGCCGATCGCCAGCGAGGCGCAGAAGCTGGCGCCGGCCCTGGCCGCGGGCAACGCGGTGATCGTGAAGCCGGCCGAGGTCACGCCGCTGATGGCGCTGGAACTGGCCCGCATCTGCGAGAAGGCCGGCGTGCCGCGCGGCATGGTCAGCGTGCTGCCGGGCAAGGGCTCGGTGATCGGCGATGCGATCACGAAGCACCCACTGGTCAAGCGCGTGTCCTTCACCGGCGGCACCACCACCGGGCGCCACATCGCCCACATCGCGGCCGACAAGATGATGCCGGTCTCGCTGGAGCTCGGCGGCAAGTCGCCCACCATGGTGCTGGACGACGCGGACCTGGACCACGCGGTCAACGGTGTGCTCTACGGCATCTTCAGCTCCTCGGGCGAATCGTGCATCGCGGGCTCGCGCCTGTTCGTGGCGCGCAGCATCTACGACGAGTTCGTCACCCGCATCGCCGAGGCGGCCAAGGCACTGCGCGTGGGCGACCCGGCCTCCGAGCGGACGCAGATGGGGCCGCTGATCACCGCGAAGCACCGCGAGAGCATCGAGCGCTACGTGGAGCTCGGCGTGTCCGAGGGCGGCCAGATCCGAACCGGGGGCGTGCGCCCGCACGGCGCCGACTTGGAGCGCGGCTACTTCTACGCGCCCACCATCCTCGAAGGCCTGACGAACAGCGCGCGTATCAGCCAGGAGGAGATCTTCGGCCCCGTGCTGGTGGCGATGCCCTTCGACAGCGAAGAGGAGCTGATCGCGCAGGCCAATGACAGCGTCTACGCGCTGGCGGCCGGCGTGTGGAGCCGCGACTTCAAGCGCGCCTGGCGCCTCGGCCGCGCGGTGCAGGCCGGCACCGTGTGGATCAACACCTACAAGCAGTTCTCGGTGTCCACGCCCTTCGGCGGCTGGCGCGACAGCGGCCTGGGCCGCGAGAAGGGGCGCGAGGGCATCTTCCAGTACATGGAGCAGAAGAGCATGTACTGGGGTATCAACGCGCAGCCGCTGCCGTGGGCCAATTAATAAGGAACATGCCATGAGCGTTCTGGGCATCGATCAGATCACCTACGGGGCAGACGACCTTGTCACCTGCCGCCGCTTCTTCTCGGACTGGGGCCTGGCCCTGAGGTCCGAGACGGCCGACGAGCTCGTCTTCGAATGCCTCAACGGCTGCCGCGTGGTGATTGCCGCGCTGGGCAAGGCGGGGCTGCCGGCTGCGATGGAGGAGGGGCCCACGCTGCTGGAAGTGGTGTGGGGCGTGGAGAGCGAGGCCGACCTCGCGCGCTATGCGCTCGCGATCTCGAAGGACAAGGACTTCGACGACGGCGAGATCGAGGGCGCACGCCGCATCGGCTGCATCGATCCCAACGGCCTGGCCGTACGCCTGCAGGTGAGCCGCAAGCATGCGATCGAGATCGACTGCGGCGCGATGAACACCTGGAACACGAAGCCGCGCATCAACCAGGCCGCGCCGGTCTACGAGCGCGCCACGCCGATCGAGGTGGGCCACGTGGTCTTCTTCGTCGCGGACGTGCAGGCCACCGGCGCCTTCTATGCCGATCGCTTCGGCTTCGTCGCGTCCGACAGCTACCCCAACCGCGGCGCCTTCCTGCGCTGCGCGCCCGAGGGCGGGCACCACGACCTGTTCCTGCTGCAGCTGCCCTCGGGCAAGCGTGGGCTCAACCACGTGGCCTTCACCGTGCGCGACATCCACGAGGTGTTCGGCGGCGGGCTGCATTTCTCGCGCTGCGGCTGGGACACCCAGCTCGGGCCGGGGCGGCATCCGGTGTCCTCGGCCTACTTCTGGTACTTCAAGAACCCCGCCGGCGGCCTGATCGAGTACTACGCCGACGAAGACCAGCTCACTGCCGACTGGCAGCCGCGCGAGTTCGAGCCGGGCCCGACCGTGTTCGCCGAGTGGGCGGTCGACGGCGGCCTGGACGGCAACACGCGCCGACAGAAGAACGCAGACGGCCCCCAAGGCAAGTTCCTCACCGAAAAGAAATGACTATGCAACGACGCACTCATCTGATCTCCATCGCCGGTGCTGCCCTGGTGGCGCTGGCCGCCGTCGCGCCCGCGCATGCGCAGAGCGCGGTCGAGAAGCAACTCGCGAGCGACCGCTTCACCATCGTCTCCCCATTCCCGCCCGGCGGTCCGGTCGACACGCTGGCGCGCGTCTTGTCCGAAGGGCTCGCCAAACGCTACGGCCAGGCGGCGGTGGTCGAGAACATGCCCGGCGCGGCCGGCAACATCGGCATCGACAAGGTCAAGCAGGCGAAGGGCGACGGCCACACGCTGCTGGTGGTGCCTGCCGGCAACCTCACGATCAATCCGACGCTGATGCCGAACTTTCCCTTCGACATCCAGAAGGACTTCGTCGCCGTCACCATGCTTGCGAAGGCACCCAACGTGCTGGTGGCCTCGCCCTCGGCCGGCCTCAAGAGCGCGAAAGAGCTGGTGGCGCAGGCCACGGCCAAGCCGGGCACCTTGTCCTATGCCTCGCCGGGCGTGGGCAGTGGCCTGCACCTGGCCGGCGAGCTGTTCAAGCAGCAGGCCGGCATCGACCTGCTGCATGTTCCCTACAAGGGCACTGCGCCGGCGCTCAACGATGTGCTGGGCGGCGTGGTGCCGTTGATGTTCAGCAACCTGCCGGCGACGCTGCCCTTCATCAAGAACGGCAAGCTGGTGGTGCTGGGCGTGACCGAGGCCAAGCGCACGCCGGCCGCGCCGGAGATCCCGACGCTGGCGGAGCAGGGCATCCAGGGCGTGGCCGTCACTTCCTGGTACGGCCTGCTCGCGCCGGCCGGCACGTCGCCGGCCGTGGCCGAGCAACTCGCGAAGGACGCGGCCCAGATGCTGGCGCAGCCCGAGGTGCGCGAGCGCCTGAAGGCCCAGGGCATGACCGAGGCGACGATGAAGCCGGCCGAGTTCGCCGCCTACATGCGCGACGAAACCGCGATGTGGGCCCGGATCATCAAGGCCCGCAACATCGTGGCCGAGTAGCCCTCGAAGCCATCGCCTGATCCATCCCCTCGGCCCCCACGGAGGCAACCATGCAACAAGACCGCTATCTGCAACCCCACCAGGCGCGCGAGCGCACGCCGACCACCTATGAAGACCTGCTGGGCGACGCAATCGAGCGCGCCTTCGCCGATGGCGTGCAGGACCTCGCCGGCCTCGTCGAGCGGCTCAACGACAGCGGCCTGGCCAGCCCCGGCGGCCAGCCCTGGACCGAGGACAACTATCGCCAGGCAATGGCCAAGCTGGCCGCCTGAGGAGATAAGCACCATGACCACGACGCAGGACCCTGTGGACCAGCTGCTCGAGATCGGCCTGAAGGATCTCTGGTACCCGATCTGCCCCTCCCACTTCATTCGCGAGAACCCGATCTCGCTGCGCCGCCTTGGCCGCAAGATCGCGCTGTGGCGCGACGGCACCGGCAAGCTGCATGCGCTGGAAGACCGTTGCCCGCACCGCGGCGCGCCGCTGTCGCAGGGCGTGATCCTGGGCGACCGCCTGTCCTGCCCCTACCACGGCGTGGAGGTGCGCTGCGACGGCGTGGTGACCCGCGTGCCCGGCAGCCCCGGCTGCAAGCTCGAGGGCTCGAAGGCCACCCGCCATTTCCACGTGGAGGAGCGCGCCGGCGCGGTCTTCCTCTACAACGGCCGCGAATCCGTCGACACGCCGCCGCCTCTGGTGCTGCCCGACGAGCTGACGGATGACGCGCAGTATTCCTCCTTCCTCTGCTACACCGAGTGGAAGGGCGACTACCGCTACGTGCTTGACAACGTGATGGACCCGATGCACGGGGCCTTCCTGCACAAGCAGTCGCACTCGATGGCCGAGGGCGAGTCGCAGGCGAAGTTCGGCATCCGCCAGACCGACACCGGCTTCGTGTTCGAGAAGGAAGGCCAGCGCAACGTCAACTTCGACTGGACCGAGTGGGCCGACACCGGCATCCACTGGATGCGGCTGGAGATCCCATACCCGAAGACCGGCGGCCCCGGCGGCAACTTCATCATCATCGGCGCCTTCGCGCCCATGCCCAACGGCATGACCGCCACCTTCTTCTGGCGCGCACGCAAGCTGGCGCCGGGCTGGGAGCGCGACACCTGGCGCTTCCTTTACAAGAACCGCCTGGAGGCGCGCCACTGGCACGTGCTGGAGCAGGACCGCGTGATGCTCGAGGACATGGAGCCCGACGCCAACCAGCACGAGAACCTCTACCAGCATGACCTCGGCGTCGTGCGCCTGCGCCGGCACATGCGCAACCTGGCGCAGGCCCAGCTGGAGCAGGCGGCGGCCTGATCCTTCCCACGCTCTTCTTCGAGGTCCATTGCCATGTCTTCCCCCACGCTGAATGCGCTCGTGCACACGATGCGCTACGAGGCCGACGGCATCGTCAGCGTCGAGTTCCGGCCGGTTTCGCCCGAGGTGGAGTTCCCCGCCTTCGAGGCCGGCTCGCACATCGACCTGCACCTGCCCAACGGCCTGGTGCGCAGCTACTCGCTGTGCAATCCCTGCAGTGACCGCCAGCGCTACGTGGTGGGCGTCGCGAACGACCGCAAGAGCCGCGGCGGCTCGCGCTACGTGCACCAGCAGCTGCGCGTGGGCATGACGCTTGCGATCTCGGCGCCGCGCAACAACTTCAAGCTGGAAGAGGGCGCGGAGCGTTCCGTGCTCGTGGCCGGCGGCATCGGCGTCACGCCCATCTGGTGCATGCTGCAGCGCCTCGTTGCCATCGGCAAGCCGGTGGAGATGATCTACTGCGCGCGCAATCGCAAGGAGGCCGCCTTCTGCGACGCCATCGAAGCGTTGGCGCGCGAGCGTGGCGTGTCTCTCACCTGGCATTTCGATGCCGACAAGGGCGAGCCGCCCGACCTGCCGGTGCTTCTGGCCGGCAAGGGCGCCGCGAGCCACTTCTATTGCTGCGGCCCGGCGCCCATGCTCGATGCCTTCGAGAAGACCTGCGAGCAGCTGGGCTACGCCCATGCGCACATCGAGCGCTTTGCCGCCGCGCACGTGGAGGCGCCCAGTGCCACCGAGAGCTATGTGGTCGAGTGCGCGAAGAGCGGCAGGAGCGTGGAGGTGCCTCCGGGCAAGTCGATCCTCGACAGCCTGATCGATGCCGGCCTCAGCCCGGACCACAGCTGCAAGGAAGGCGTGTGCGGCGCCTGCGAGACGAAGATCGTCTCGGCCGGCGAGATCGACCACCGCGACGGCATCCTCAGCAAGGCGGAGCGCGCCGCCAACAAGACCATGATGATCTGCGTCTCGCAGTGCAGGCGCGGGCCGCTCGTGCTGGACATCTAGCCGCACCCCGTTTCCAACTCTCCCTCTCCAAGAACCAATGAAGACAACCCTTGTGGCCGCGGCCGCATGCCTGGCCGCGGCCGGCGCCTGCGCGCAATCCTCCGTGCAGGTCTTCGGCGTGCTCGACAACGCCGTCACCTACACCACCGGCTCGGGCTACGGCTCGAGCAGCAAATGGCAGCTGACCAACAGCGGCAACAGCTTCAGCCGGCTCGGCTTTCGCGGCAGCGAGGACCTGGGCGGCGGCCTGGCCGCGAGCTTCTGGCTCGAAGCCGGCCTGCAGAGCGACAACGGCACCGGCTTCAACTCCAACACCAACAACCAGGCCAGCGGCGCGGCCGGCGTGGGCGCGATCAGCTTCAACCGCCGCTCCACGGTGAGCTTCTCGGGCGGCTTCGGCGAGCTGCGCTTGGGGCGCGACTACACGCCGACCTTCTGGAACACGGCGCTCTACGACCCCTTCGGCACCGGCGGAGGCATCGGCGCGAACCAGCTCTACTTCTCCGGCCTGGGTGGCCTGCTGGCGCCCACCGGCACGCGCGCGTCGAACAGCATCGGCTACTTCCTGCCGCCGAACCTGGGCGGCTTCTACGGCCAGCTGATGGTGGCGATGGGCGAGAACGACAACCGCTCGGTGCTGCCCGGCACGCTGATCTCGAACCGCGACGACGGCGATTACACCGGCATCCGCGTGGGCTGGCTGAGCGGGCCCTTCAACGTGGCCCTCGCCACCGGCAAGACGCGCTACGCGAGCGGCGACCTGCGCGTGTCGAACATCGGCGCGTCCTACGTCTTCGAATCCCTGCTGGGGCTCAAGCTGATGGGCGAGTACTACACCGAGTCGCTGGGGCCGGTGGACGGCGAGGGTGCCTTGATCGGCCTGAACCTGCCGGTGGGGGCGGGCGAGATCAAGGCCTCCTACGCGCGCCACAAGCGCGACCCGCTGGGCAATGTGCCCGATCCCACGACGTCGAAACTGGCGCTGGGCTACGTGTACAACCTGTCGAAGCGCACCGCGCTCTACGGCACGCTGGCCTTCGTGCGCAACCGCAACGGCGCGACCCAGTCGCTCAACGGCTCGATCACCGCGCCGAACCGCGCCTCACGCGGCACCGAGTTCGGCATCCGGCACGCGTTCTAGTCGTGTGCCGTCGCGGGTGCGGCTGCGCGCTCAGCGTGGTGGCACGGGCGGAAACTTCGCTGCAACCAGCCGGTTCCGGATCGCCTGCGCGGCAGCCTTCAGATCCTCGAGATGGCGCGTCACGATGTCCTGCTCGGTGGCGACGGCAGGCAGCCAGGCGCAACTGACACAGCCCACCACCGAGTCATTGACCTGGATGGGCACCGAGATCGCGCCGAATCGCTCCGGAGAGTCCAGGCTCGTCGGGCTGGGATCACGCGAGGCATAGCCCTGGGCGCGGTAGCGCGCAGTCCAGTCACGGGCCCCGTGGGACTTCAACGCCGCGCGGTCGACTTCGTACGGTGAACGTGCGAGCGCCTCCAGCAGGCGGCGACGTTCCGCGTCGGGGCAGAAGGCGAGATAGCAGCGCCCCAGCGACGACAGCAGCAGCCGCGGACGAAAACCAAGGACGCGGTAATTCACCGCGAGGCCGTTCATCGGCCGGTGGGTGTCGAGGATGAGCATCGCCAGCCCATCTCGCACTGCGAGATCGATCGGCCAGGGCACGACCCGCTGCAGCCGCTCCCGCGGCTGCGTCGCGAGCGCAGACAGACGCGCGCGCCACTCCACGGCAATCCCGGATTCGCCAGCGCTTGCGGCCGGCACGTAGCGGTTCTCGATCTCGTTGCGCTCGATCCATCCGGCCTCCTGCAGGGTCTTCAGGATGCGCAGCAGCGTGGCTTTAGACAGCGAGGTCTGGCGGTGCAGGTCCGCCAACGTGACGGCGGACGATTGCTGGATGGACCACAACACATCGAGTCCGCGGCGCAGCGCGGTGATCGACTTCACGCCGGGCGCGGGGCCGGCACTGCGGAAGGCATTGCGGATGCTTTGGTTCACTGAGTGAAATTATATCTGTCCGCCCGGAGAGGCGAATCGCAGAATTCACTCGCGTTCTCCTTTCATCCACATCCCTGCGGGCCCGTGCCCAGGAGCCATCACATGCAAACCCATCGACGACAGCTGGCGCTTGGCGCCCTCGCGCTTGCCTGCGGCCTCACCTTCGCCCCGGCGCGCGCCCAGCCGGCTTACCCGGCCAAGCCGGCGTCCATCGTCGTGTCCTACCCACCCGGCAGTGACACCGACTCGATCGCACGCATGCTGGCCGAACGGTTGTCGCAGCGCCTGAACCAGGCGGTGATCGTGGACAACAAGCCGGGTGCGGGCGGCACGGTTGGCAACTCCTTCGTCAGCCGCGCCGCGCCCGACGGCTACACGCTGCTTTTCACGCCCAACCCGTTCACCACCGCACCGATGGTGCTGCGGCTGTCGCCTGCTTCCAGCTATGACGTGCTCCACGGGTTCGAGCCGATCATCCAGATCGCCACCCAGCCGCTGGTGCTGGTGGCGCATCCGGGCGTGGGGGCGAAGTCGGTGCCGGAAATGGTCGCGCTGGCCCGGTCCGGCAAGACACTCACCTACGCCACACCAGGCGCTGGCTCGCCCATGCACATCGTGGGTGAATGGCTCAACCGCGCCGCCGGCGTGAAGATCACGCACGTGCCCTACCGTGGCGTCGCCCCCTCGGTCAACGACGTGGTTGCCGGCCATGTGGACACGGCCTGGGTGACGCTCGGCGTCGTCAGCCAGTACATCGGCCAGAACCGGCTGCTCCCGTTGGCCATTGGCGATGCCAGGCGCTCGCCGCTCGCGCCCAACGTGCCCACGCTCAGTGAACTGGGCTTCAAGGACCTGGTGGTTGGCGCCTGGAACGGCTTCTTCGCGCCAAAGGGCACGCCGACGGAGGTCGTGCGCCTGCTCAACGCACACCTGAACGAGATCCTCAAGTCACCCGAGGTCGCGAACAAGCTGGCGACCTTCGGCGCCCAGGCGGTCGGAGGCGCACCCGACGTGCTGGCGAAAACGAACGCCACCGAATATCAGGTGATGGGCAAGCTGATCAAGGACCTGGCCATCACGGCCGATTGAGACGGGCTCCATGAGTGCATCCACGCTGGGCACCTCGGTGCCCCAGGTCAACGCCCGCTCCAAGGTGCTGGGGCGAGCCCAGTACGCAGGCGACATCCAGATCGGCGGCATGCTGCATGGGAAGGTGCTTCGCAGTCCCTACCCGCACGCGCGCATTGTGCGCATCGACGCGACGCAGGCGCTCGCCCTGCCGGGCGTGAAGGCGGTGGTGACAGGCGTCGACGGGCCGCAGGTGCCCTGGGGCGTCCATCACAAGGAGCGGCTCACCCTGGCGCGCGACGTGGTGCGATTCGCCGGCGAGGAAGTCGCGGCCGTCGCGGCGACCAGCGAGGAGATCGCGCGCGACGCGCTCGACCTGATCGAGGTCGAGTACGAGGAACTGCCCGCGATCCTCACGCCCGAGCAGGCGCTCGAGCCGCAGGCATCTCGGGTCCATCCCGGTCGCGACGACAACATCGCCCACGAGATCCGCTTCGAGCGCGGCGACGTCGATGCGGCTTTCGCGCAGGCCCACCTGGTCCATGAGGCCACCTACACCACGCATTCGCAATACCCGGGCTACATGGAGCCGATGGCCTCCGTGGCGACGGTCGACGCCGACGGTCGCCTGCAGGTGTGGACCTCGACGCAGTCCGCGTTCCTGGTGCGCGCCCGCCTGGCCGCCGTGCTCCAACTGCCGGTCTCCAGGGTGCGCGTGATTCAGGCCACCACCGGCGGCGGCTTTGGCGGCAAGATCATCGAGGACGCCAACAACCTGATCGCCGGCCTGCTGGCGCTGCGCACCGGCCGGCCGGTGCGGCTGGTCAACAACCGGCTGGAAGACTTCCTCGCCTGCGCGACCAGCGTGCCCGAGCGCATCACGCTCAAGCTCGGCATGGACCGCGAGGGCCGGATCGTGGCCAAGGACGTGCGCATCGTGGCCGACTGCGGCGCCTACAGCGGCCTATCCGCGGAAGTCATGCATGTCAGCGCGATGCGCAGCGACAACATGCACCGCAACGGCAACGTGCTTTCGCACGCGACGCTGGTCTACACGCACACGCCGCCGCACGGCGCCTTTCGCGGCTTCGGCGGCACGCAGATGCTGTTCGCACTCAACAGCCACATCGACACGATGGCGCGCCAGCTGGACCTCGACCCGCTGGACGTCCACCGGCGCAACGCGATCGAGCGCGGCGAGACGTCGGTGCACGGCTGGAAGATCGGCAGCACCGGCCTGGTCGAGTGCCTCGGGCAGTGTGCCGACGCGATCGGCTGGAGCGCCAGGCGCAGCCGCAGCGCGGGCCGTGGTGCGAAGCGGCGCGGCCTGGGCCTGGCGGCTGCCATGCACGTGAGCGGCAACCGCACCATCGGCGACTGGGACGGCTCCACCGTGATGCTGAAGATCAACGAAGACGGCCGCGTCGTCCTGCACAGCAGCGAATCGGACATGGGCCAGGGGGCCATGACCATGCTCTCGCAGGTCGTGGCGCACGAACTCGACATCCCGCTCGCGCATGTGCACGTCGTCGCACCCGACACCGACAGCTCGCCCTGGTGCATCGGCTCGCTCGCCTCGCGTGTCACCATGGCAGCCGGCAACGCGGCCATCGTGGCGGCCCGCGCCGCGCGCGACAAGCTGCTCGACCAGGCCGCGTCGATGCTGCAGCTGCCTGTCGATGCACTGAAATGCACCGGTGGCGTCGTGTGCGCGAACGACGCGCCCCAACGCAGCATGACGCTGGCCGAGTTGGCACGCGCGCACATCTGGCGCCACGGCGGCGAAGGCATCCAGGTCAGCGGAAGCTGGGATGCCAGGACCGAGATGTTCGACAAGAAGACCCTCATGGGCAACATCGCGCCGGCCTACTCCTTCGCGGTCCAGGCCGTGGAGGTCGAGGTGGACACCGAGACCGGCCAGGTGACGCTGGTCGACAGCTTCGTGTCCGACGACTGCGGCAAGGCTCTCAACCCGCAGGCGGTCCACGGGCAGAGCAACGGCGCCGCCGCGCAGGCCATCGGCTGGGCGCTCTACGAGTGCCTGCAGGTGGAAGACGGGCGCATCGTCAACGGCAACTTCGCCGACTACACCATGCCCTCGCCCGACGCCCTGCCCATGCTGCGCAGCGGCATCGTGGAATCGAACGATCCCAACGGCCCCTACGGTGCCAAGGGCGCGAGCGAGACCGCGATCCTGCCCGGTGCGGCCGCCATCGCCAACGCGGTGTTCGACGCCGTGGGCGTTCGCATCACCGACCTGCCGATCACCCCGGAGAAAGTGCTGGCCGCGCTGCGCCGGCACAAGGAGCCGCGCCATGCGTGAGTTCGACTTCCTCGAGCCGCGCAGCGTACCTGAGGCGAGCCGCATGCTCGCCGACCTGGGCGACGAATGCCGGGTGATGGCCGGCGGCACGGCCCTGCTGCTGGCGATGCGGCAGCGCATGGCAGCGCCGTCGCACGTGGTGTCGGCCATGCAGCTCGAAGGGATGCGCGGCATCTCCTTCGATCCGCGCCGGGGACTGCGCATCGGCGCGCTGGCGAGGCATGCCGAGCTGGCGCGCTCCGAGAGCGTCCGCAGGCACTACCCCACGATCGCGGCCATGGCCGAGCAGGTCGCCAATCCACAGGTGCGCAACCAGGGCACCCTGGGCGGCAACCTCTGCTATGCCGACCCCGCCACGGACCCGCCCGGCTGCCTGATGGCGCATGGCGCGCAAGTCGTGCTGGGCAGCGCGCGCGGCGAGCGCGTCCTCTCCATCGAGGAATTCCTCCTGGATTACTACGTGACCGCACTCGAGCCCGACGAGCTGCTGGTGGAGATCCGCGTCCCGGTGCCGCAGCCTGACGCCTACGGCCGCTACACACGCTTCCTGCGCACGGCCGCGGAGCACCGCCCGCTCGCCAACGTGTGCCTGGTGGCGCGGCGCGAGGGCGCGCTGTGCCGCGAGGCGCGGCTGGTCGTGGGCGCCTCGGTGCCCATCCCGGGCCGCCTCGGCCGCGCAGAGGAGTTCCTGCGCGGCAGGCACATCGACCCGATGGTGGCCGCGGAGGTCGCCGACATCGTCGCGGCCGACATCGAGCCGATCTCGGACGCGCGCGGTTCGGCTGATTTCCGGCGCGACATGGTCCGCGTCGCCTGCCGCCGGACCATCGCCGAGCTGTTCGGGCTGAATGGAGAAGAGATATGAGCCATCACTCGATCACCCTGGTCGTCAACGGAGAACTGCAGGAGGCGGAGGTCCCCGCGCGCAGGCTGCTCAGTGACTTCCTGCGCGATGACCTGCACCTGACCGGCACCAAGCGCGGCTGCGAGACCGGTGTCTGCGGCGCCTGCTCCGTGCTGGTCGATGGCGAAGTCGTGAAGTCCTGCCTGTCGCTGGCGGTGCACGCGCACGGCTGCGCCGTCACCACGGTGGAAGGACTGGCGCAAGGCGAGCACCTGCATCCCTTGCAGGATGCCTTCATGCGTTGCGGGGGGTTGCAGTGCGGCTACTGCACGCCGGGCTTCCTGATGGCCTCGTGCGCGCTGTTGGCGCAGAACCCCAAACCAACGGAGCATGAGGTGCGCCAGGGCCTCAACGGCAACCTCTGCCGCTGCACCGGCTATACCCAGATTGTGGAGTCCGTGCTGGACGCCGCGGAGAAACTGAATGGAAATTGAAAAGATCCTGACCATCGCCGCGCCGCCCGCGCGGGTGTGGGAACTGCTGCTGGACCCCGAAGTGATGGGTGCTTGCATTCCCGGCATGCAGTCGGTCGAGGTGGTGAGCCCCACCGAATACAAGGCGCTGATCGCAGTCAAGATCGCCTTCGTGAGCGCGAAGTTCAGGCTCAGGACGACCATCCTCGAGCAGCGCGCGCCGCTCTACCTGCGGTGCGAGGGCACGGGCGAGGACGCTTCGGTGGCCAGTTCGCTCAGGCAGCAGAGCGAGATGTTCCTGGCCGAGCAGCCCGACGGCAGCACCGAGCTGCGCGTGAAGGTGAAGGTGGACGTGCTCGGGCGGCTGGGCAGCTTCGGCCTGAGCATCATGAGGACAAAGGCCGACCTCATGTGGGACGAGTTCGGTCAGAAGCTGGCGGCACGGATCGAGTCGCAGCAGGACGGGCCGGGCGGAACCGGCTCGCCAGAAGCGGCATCGGGCCCGGCCACCATGCCTGTGCCCATGTCGGCGTTGGAGCCGGCGCTTGCGACCGCCCCTGTGTCGTCATCGACCTTCGACCAGAGGCCGCACGTCACCAAGGCCGAAGCAGTACCGTTGAAGCTGGAGAAGATCGGCTGGTGGCCGCGCCTGCTGGGTTCGCTGTCGAAGCGCAGTGCCGCGGCAGGCGAGCGCCACATCCGCATCGAGCTGATGCGCGAGGGCGCGACGATCACCGTCCATTGGCCGCTGGAAGCCGCGCGCGAATGCGCCGCGCTCCTGGGCGACTGCCTGCGTCCCGCGTCGAAGGAATGACGATGGACACGGCACGCGGCCATCGCACGGTCCAGACCGCCTCCCACTGGGGCGCAGCGCTGAAGCTCGCCAATCCCTTCGACGGGCCGGCTTTGCAGTCCGGATCTCGCGCGTCCGCTTTGCACGCGGCGTACCAGGTGGGTCAATTTTCGGCCGGCGCCAACAGGGCAAGCGCATGGCTCCAACCACGAGCGCATGATCCGCCCGCGCTGGACCTTGAAGGGGGTGCCGCCCCGTTTTCCCGCTACGGCTCCCTATCCCCGGGCGGCAGCGAGAGTTGGAACAAGGCGCCGTAGGGCATGTTCGACGCGGCCCAGAGCCGGCCGCCATGGGCCTCGACGATCGACCGGCTGATGGAAAGCCCCATGCCGATGCCCTGCGGCTTGGAGGTACAGAACGGCTCGAAGAGCTTGTCCTCCATCTCGGGCGCGATGCCGGGGCCGGAGTCGCGCACCTCGATGCACACGCCGCCAGCCGCTTCGCCCGCGCAGCCGATGACCAGCTGCCGAGGACGTTCGCTGGGCGCGCTCATCGCGTCGATGGCGTTGGCGATCAGGTTGAGGATCACCTGCTGGAGTTGCACCCTGTCGCCGCGTACGCTCGGCAGACCGTCGGCGAGCGCCGTCTCGAGCGCGATGTTGTTGCGGCGCATCTGGTCGCGCGTGAGCGCGATCACGTCGAGGATGGTCTGCTTGACGTCGACGAGATCCCGGCGCGGCGGCTGGCGCATCACCAGGGCGCGGATGCGGTCGATGACTTCGCTCGCGCGCTGGCCGTCCCTGGCCATGCGTTCGAGCGAGCGCTGTGCCTTCTCGAGCTGGGGCGGCTCGGCCGCGAGCCAGCGCGCGCAGGACCCGGCGCTCGCGACCATCGCTGTGAGCGGCTGGTTCACCTCGTGGGCGATGGACGCCGCCAGCACGCCGAGCGTGGTCACTCGGTTCACCCGCGCCAGCGCCGCCTGCGCCTCGCGCAGCGCTTCCGATGCGAGGACGTGGTCGGTGAGATCGCGCGAGATCACGAGCACCGCCTCCAGGCGCTCCGAGTCGAGCCGCAGCGGCGAATAGGACACCGACAGGTAGAAGCGGCCCAGTTCGGTCGTGAACCATTCCGCGAAAGTGACGTGCTCTCCGGCCAGACAGCGGTCGAGATGCGGCTTCAAGGTGCGCTCGAAGACGTCGGTCCCCGAAAGATCGGCGACATGCATGCCGACGATTCTTTCGGCCGGCATCCCCCAATTGCGCTCATAGACCGGGTTGACTCTTTGATAACGGTAATCCCGGCCGATCACGGCCACGCCATCGGAGGCACTCTCGAACACCTGGCGCGTCAGATACTCGGCCCGCTTTCGGGCGGCGAGGTCCGCCACGGTCACCGCCTGGAGCAACTCGCGGCGGGTGAACGGTTTGGCCAGCGCACGCGCGGCCCCCAGCGCGACCGCGCTGTCCGCGTCCAATCCGCGTCCCATTTGGAAGAGGCCCGAGATCGCGATCACCGGGATGTCCGGGTGGTGCTGTTGCAACTCGGCGATGACCTCCGCACCACTCGTTCCCGGCATGTGGATGTCGGTGACCACCAGCGCCGGCGCCGCCGATCTCACGGCCGCGAGCCCGGCGCTTCCGTCCGCGGCCGTGCGCACCACGTAGCCGGCCGCCTCGAGCCACTCCGCCAAGGCTTCGCGCATGATCTCGTCGTCTTCGATGACGAGGATGTCATTGGTCGTAGTCATGATCCTTCGACGAGGGGATAAATCCCTGACCAGTGCTTCTTGAAGAGGTCATCTTGTCCATGCCTCTCGCGCCAATCCGAATTAGGCTACCGAGGGGAGAAAAAGGAAAGCAGGCCGGAGCGCACGTGGCGACCAAGGCTCAGGCTCCCGAGCGGTCAGCCCCGCGAACTCCTGCATCTCCCCCTTGCCGGACGCGCACCAAGCGCATAGATTTCGATGGATCGATGTGACGGGCGAGTTCACCGATGATCCTCAAAGCGCGTGAGTCGGACACACGGTCCCTGGGCCACGGCTGGCTGGCATCGATTTCGCGGATCCCAGGAGGCGGCATCGGGATCGCGCTGCTGCTTCGTGTGCTGCTGTTCAGCACCGTGGTCACGCTGGTCCTGACCATCTTGCAGTTGTCCTTGAGCTACCGTAGCGAGAGGGCGCGCCTCGAGAGCCGGTTCGACGAGATCGATCAGGCCTCCTCGCGCAGCCTGAGCGAAAGCCTGTGGACGCTGGATTCGAAGCAACTCCAGGAGCAGCTCGACGGCATCTTGCGCCTGCCCTCCATGCGCGCCGTGGAGGTTCGGGAGGCGGCTTCGTCTGCCCATGCCTTAAGGGTCTTTCGTGGCGAGCGACAGACCGCCAGCGTTGTCGTGAAGGAGTTTCCGCTGACCTGCTGCGGCGAACGGCCGGAAGTCATCGGCGTGCTGCACATCGAAGCGACTCTGACGGACATCTACCGCGACATCGCGGCGCAGGCTGTCGTCATCCTCCTCAGCAACGCTGCCAAGACCTTCCTGGTCGCACTTTTCATCTTATTCGTCGTGCACCGCCTGGCGACGCGCCATCTGCAGGACATGGCCGTTTCCCTGGGCAGCGTCACCCCGAATGCAGAGGCCGCGCCGTTGCGATTGCGGCGCGTGCCGGGCAAGGGCGATGAACTCGACCAGCTGGTGGACGCCCTCAACGCGATGCGCGAGAGGCTGCGGCAGCACGCCATGGAGCTCAGGAATGCCAATGCGCGCATGGCGGCGATCTTGGACAACATCCCGGACCTCGCATGGGTCAAGGACGCGAGCGGTCATTTGGTCGCAGTCAACCGAGCTTTCGCCGCCACCAAGGGCTTTTCCGAGCCGAGCCAGATGATCGGGAAGACCGATCTCGAGCTTAACCCCCCAGAACTCGCCAGGAGCTATCTTCTCGACGACGCCGAAGTGATGGCATCGAACGGCAGCAAACGGATCGAGGAGCACCACATCAACGCCGACGGGAGCAGTACCCTGGTCGAGACCATCAAGACCGCGCTGCACGGCGGCGATGGCCGCGTGGCCGGTACGGTCGGCATCGCTCGTGACATCACCGCACGGCGGCAGGCCGAGGCGGACCAGGTTGCGCGGCAGGCAGCCGAAGCAGCGAATCAGGCCAAGAGCGAGTTCCTGGCCAACATGAGCCACGAGATCCGGACGCCGATGAATGCCATTCTCGGCATGGCATACCTGGCCCTGCAAAGCGGACTCAACCCGCAACAGCTCGACTACGTGCAGAAGATCCACGGCGCAGCCGAATCGCTGCTCAGGATCATCAACGACATCCTCGATCTCTCCAAGATCGAGGCAGGCAAGCTCGACATCGAGTCCATTCCATTCGACCTCGGCGACGTGATGGACGGATTGGGCAACCTGGTCGGCCTGAATGTTGAGGCGAAGGGTCTCGAGTTGCTGTTCGTCCTGCCGCCGGAGTTGCCGATGGCCCTGGTGGGCGATCCCTCGCGTCTGCGCCAGGTGCTGCTCAACCTGGGCTACAACGCCGTCAAGTTCACCGAGCGCGGCGAGGTCGTCATCGCCGTCAAGGTCGTCGAGCACGAGGCGCAGTCCGTTCGATTGCGATTCGAGGTGCGTGACACCGGGATCGGCATGGCGTCCGACGTGCAGCAGCGCCTGTTCCAGCCGTTCTCGCAGGGCGACTCGTCGACGAGCAGGCGCTACGGCGGCAGCGGACTGGGGCTGTCGATCAGTCGTCACCTGGTGCGCATGATGGGCGGGGACATCGAGGTCGACAGCGCGCCGCACCTCGGCAGCCGATTCCACTTCACGCTGCGCTTCGACCTGCAGCCGGAGCCGGCAAAACAGTCCTTGCTGCACCAGGAAGTCCTGCGCGGCCGCCGCGTGCTGGTCGTGGACGACAACGCCTGCGCCCGCGACGTGCTTGCCGACATGAGCGCCGCACTCGGACTGGAAGCCGACACCGCGGCCGATGGTCAGGACGCCCTGCACATGGTGGAGCTTGCCGATGCGAGCGACAAGGCATACGACCTGGTTCTTCTCGATTGGAAAATGCCCGGCCTCGGCGGCGTGGAGTGCGCGCGCCTGCTGGGCGAGCGCGAGTGCCGGCGCCCGCGGACATCCACCGTGCTGATGGTGACCGCCTTCGGCCGCGACGAAGTGCATGAACAGCTGAGGGAACGAGACCTCGGCATCGGCGCGCTGCTGATCAAGCCGGTCATCCCGGCGACGCTTTTCGAAGCCTGCAGCCAGGCGCTCGGTCCGTCGGCTCCCCGCTCGACCCGCACGACCAAAAGCGAGGAGGCATTGCTGCGCCATCAAGCCGGCCTGCGCGGCGCGCGGATACTCCTCGTGGAGGACAACCCCATCAACCGCGAGATCGCCTCGACCGTGTTGCGCCGCGCCGGCATCGCCGTCAGCGTTGCCTGCGATGGCAGGGAGGCCCTGGACATGCTGGACCGGCAGCGTTTCGACGGCGTCCTGATGGACTGCCAGATGCCCGTCATGGACGGCTATGCTGCCACCCGTGCGCTGCGCGAGCAGCCGCAGGGGCGCGAGCTGCCGGTGATCGCGATGACCGCCAACGCGCTGGTCGGCGATCGCGACAAGGTACTGGCAGCCGGCATGAACGACCACATCGTCAAGCCGATCAAGGTCGATGCGTTGTTCGCGACGCTCGCCCGCTGGGTTCGACCGGCCGCGATCGAGCCCGCGCAAACGCCGAAGTCCGCCTGCGACGGAACGCGCACCGATTCGCTGGAAGGACTGGCTGGAATCGACCGCCGCGCGGGCCTCGACGCGATGGGCGACGAGGCCCTCTACCGTCGCCTGCTGCAAATGTTTCGCGATCGGGAAGCGGACTTCCCGGAGCGCTTCCGGGCCGCCCGCGCGATGGGCCAGAAGGAGGCGGCGATGCGCATGGCGCACAACCTGAAAAGCGTCACCGGTGCCCTCGCCGTACGCGCCGTTCATCCCGCGGCGGCGGAGCTCGAACGGGCCTGCAGCGACGGCACCGACGATGCGGATGTCGAGACCCTGGTTCGGAAAGTGACTCAGCTGCTCGGTCCGGTCATTTCCGAACTGCAGGCACTCGGGCCAAGACAGCTGCCCTGAACGGGTGGGGCCAGCCACGCATCGAAGCGCTGCAGCGGCCGTGGCCTGGTCCGGCTTGATGGGACAGCCTCACCGCCCCCGTCTGTGGTCGTACCAAAGCTCCGGCCGATTGGATGGCGTCTCGGGCGTCAGCAACGGGTTTCGCAGCTCGATGACCGTGCGCTTGTCCAGGCGCGCCTTGCGCAGCCGTTCGCCAAAGTGCTGCAGGAAGAGCTTGTCGAACGAGCCGTCGGCAATCGCCTTTTCGAGTCCTTCGCGGATGTCTTGTGCCAGCTTGGTGTTCTTGCGGTTCACCATGAAGTAGGAGTCGTAGAAGTAGTGCAGGGCGAGGTGGGGTTCCACTTCGAGGGATTCAGCGTTGATCGCCTGCTCGTCCCAGATTTCCATGACGCTGCGCGGAAAGTAGTCGAAGCGCTTGCCGTCGAGCATCTTGAAGAGGACTTCGTATTTCGGGGCGGTGATCACGTCGATGCCGTTGGCCCGGAGGATGTTCGTGTCGGGCCACTCGTGTCCCTGCGCGAGCCGCACGCCCTTCAGGTCGTCAAGCGTCCTGACGCCCGCGACCAGGTCCTTGTCGCCCTTGCGGACCAGGCCCAGGCGCCATCCGAGAATGCCCTTGTTCACGGGGATACGAATCGGCAGCAGCCGCGCCTCGCGCTCGGCGGAGCTGGGGATCGGGCCGACATCGATCGTGCGTCCTGCTTCGATTTCCAGCACCTGGCGCTCCTGGTTCATGGGGAACTCGGCCGTCTGGATCCGATACTCGGTGCCGGTCTTCGACAGCGCGAGCTGCAGCAACTGCAACGGGTAGTCGAAGCGACGATCGCCGTCGAACTCGGGCCTCGGGAAGCGGACGATGTCCACGCCGGCGGCGCTCAGGTGCCAGGCAAGCATGAGGCAGGCCAACAGACGAGACATGATGGACATGATCTTCTCCTCGCCCAACCGGCCCCGGCGGCCGATTGGCGTTCTACGGGCATTCGCCCGCGCACTGACGAATCGAATCAGCTTACATCCCCCAGGTCGATCTCGTCACCGTCTCGAAGCCTGCGGTGAATGCGACGGGACAAGAGCGCTGTTGCGCTACCTCAATACACAGAACGGACAGCCCTCGATGCGCGCCCAGATGCATGCGCGAATGCAGGCGATCACGATACGGGAGTCTTGCATCCGGGAACCGCGTCCAGCATGATCAGCACGGCGATCTCCTGTAGGACGTTTTCAGCTCGTTCATAGCTAGAACAGCGAAGGCTCTTCAAAGGCCTCCGGCGGTGGCTCCTTAGGCTGGACTCGCTGCGGCTTGGGTTTGGGCTCCCTAGGGGGTCAGCTGGCACCGGCGCGCTTCGAAGATCGCGGCCGGCGCAAGCTTCAGCAGCAGCTGCGCCTGCTCGACCGATCCCTCCAGCCATTGGTCAAAGTCGGCCGCTTCGGTATCAGGCTGCACTTGTCCTGCAGCTCGAGCGGCAGCTTCACCTTCGTCTTCGGGTCCATCGGTGACGATCACATCGAACTGAGCCGGAGCACGTACGAGCTGCATCGCACCGTTGTCGGCAAGCATGTGTGACAGCTCAACGTCGCGGAACTCTTCATCGCATAGCGCCTGCACTTCTTCACGCCAGAGCGCGCCAGCTTCCATCACGTTTTCTTTGGCTACTGAACACACTCGCCCGCGTCGGTTACCAGCTCGAACGCTTCTCTTGCTGCGCGTCGGATTCCCCCCGACGTGTATGTGTGCGTGTTTATTCCAAGACGGTCGCCGTTTGTATGTCTCGGACTCGAGCGTGTGAAGCACCATCGACACGCTCGACTGCGGCGAATCAAGCAGGCATGCCAGCTCGTTTGACACGCAGTGGCCGCCACTCCCGTTCGAAGACCTCCAAGATCTGAAACACCCTGAGGCCACTTCTGAGCGTGCTGGCACTGCCGACTATGCCTTGGTTGTCGTCGCACCAAGGCATGTGGGCGTCAATCTCGTCCCACTGCTGTTGCGCACGTTGCAGCGTCAACCGGGCCAGCCCACCGAGTTCATTGGAGGCATCTTCGAGGACGATGCCCGGCATGCGTTCCTTGTTGACCGCATAGCGCTCGGGCGAGCAGTTCTTCAGCATGGCCGCCATCCAGCGCAGCTGGAACAGGCTGCCGTCGGGCCGGATCGAGAGCGGCGCGTGCTTCTGGAACATCCACTTGAGCGCCTTGAAGGGAATGCCCGGCGCGGCCCACGGCGTGGAGTAGCCGGGCGACACCTGGCCGGCATTGGCGAAGCTGGTTTCTTCCCATGAGCGACTACCGGCGCCTGCTGGGTGACCTGCTGAAGAAGCTGCCGGTGCCGGCCGAGTCGAACAGCTACGTGGTGATGGAAGAAGTCAAGGAAAGCCTGTACCTTCCGCTGGATCGCTAGCGCGCGGCGCTCGGATCGCGTCGCCGAAGCCGAAGAACCTGCCGGAATGACGGCGATTCCGTCCGCGCACGCGCGAGCGGGGCGGCATCGTGTGCTGTCTGGGCAAGCCGTTTGCGCCTGATGGATTGCTCCACTGCGTACGCGAGGCGCTGGCGAAATCGCAACGGGGTGACACGCCGTGATCCAGAGGCATTCATGGTCGAGTCTAGGCGTCAGCCGCATACGAGGTAGCGCTGCGCCCGCGCAGCGTCGACGACGGCTGGCGCATGGTGCTGAAACGCGACGACGGGCGCCAGGCAGCCTAGCAGCGCATGGGGCCGCACCAGCCAGAGCGCCAGCGACCAGTCGCCCAGGACGGGCGCCAGTTCCCGAATCACCTCGCCCACGGCTGGGTGCGGCAACAAGGAGAAGCGGTCGAACTGAAAAAGCGGCACCATCATGCGCGAGCTCCACTTCAGGCTGAGCACATCGCGATCCACGATCCAGCGCGACAGCCTTGAGATGGGCTGGTCCATGCGCCTGCGCAGCAACTCGGTCAGTGTTTCGCACTCGACCAATCCTCCGCGCTGGCGGAAAGCGGATTCCAGCTCGCGATACTCGCTGGCTTCGATGTCGGGGGCGGGCAGTGCCGCGGATGTGGGTCCGCAGCGCGAGACATCGAGGATCCGCAGGCCGCTGTTCTCCTGGTCTAGTTCAAGCATGGCGTACTCCTTTCGGTTGCAGGCTGGCGAGACAGGCGACGACCTGTGATGGCACCTGCGGTCTCGATGAGATGAAAGAGTAAGCGCCGGCGGATTGAGCGTCCATTACCAAAGCGATTGGACGCGTACGCTTCTCATTCAGGTGACTACGACTTTGGGATAGTCGAACGGCACCAGCGAATCGCGACCGGCAGAACACTGCTTGGAACTCAGCGACCTGCTCGTGCTTGCGGTTTCGCAGGCGACGTGGCCGCGCTGGCCGTCCGCTCCGCGCGGCGTCGCTTGTGGGTCATCGTTCGGTCGCGTTCAATCCGCGCAATCGCAGTAGCAGCCGAGCCGACACCGCTCGCACCAGCCACGGTCCGCGCCGCCCATTCATGGGTCCCAGACGCCGCAGCCCCTGGGATGCAATGCCGGCCTGATTCAGTGATCCTTGCTCGCCAGTCAGGCTCTTCCACCCAAACGGAAGGTCGGCTTCGGGCCCGGACTTCCATTCGATGGCCTGAACAGCGGCCATTCGATACTGCGATGGCGCGGTCGCCCGAAGGCAAGTGACCGGCCGTGTCTGCAATACCCTGGGACCGGTCGTTAATGCCGAGGGCTCCTTGGCACCCGGACGACTGGAATCGGCCTGACAGCGCAAGTTTGGCCAGCGACCCGGAAGGACGGCACCCGCTGCATTCGCGTCGTAGGTCTTGATGAAGGTCAAGAGGGACGAGAGCGGTTGGGACCATTTGATCGGCCGCTCGTCGAAGCCACGACGCGTAACGTAGCGCCCGGCGTGACGTCCCCATGGCACAGCGGATGCGAGGCGGCGATCATGGCCTGCTGTGCAGGATGGGCTTCGGTGTCGGAGGATGGCGAATTGCGAGTTCTCCCGGACGAGCCGTAGTCGCCAAGCCCAAGCGGCCTCCCGAGCAGCCGCCGCTGTTCTGAGGGGTTAGCGGCGAGTAGAGTGGACCATTGCTCGCGCCGAATATCAATCCGGGTGCCACGCACGCAAAAGCTTCGAGCGACCTTGGATCAGGATGAACTGGTGCGGAACTCCTCCTTTGGCGAGGACTGGGATTTCCACTACTACGTGTTTCCCCAGAAGGGCACCGATGGACATGGCGGCTAAGCCGAGGTCCCATCGGAAGGGCCAATTCTGTTGCAAGCTGCTGCTGGCGAAGTCGCACGAGAGCAGGGCCAGAAAGGGTTCTCACGATGTCTGGCAGAAGGGAAGCCGAAACCAGACCGTGCCACACCACATCAACGACAGACACTTCGCGGACGACCTGCAGGCCGGGATCGAGCATCGGTTCAAGTAGATCGGCCCTTCGGGGTCGTTTTCATTGGTGCAGACGCCAGCCCCCTCGAACCCAGCGGTCAGCCCCCACGCTGCGCCTTCCGCCATGCCCAAGGCACAACGGGTTCCGCGTCCGCCCATAACCCTAGATGCTGTGAAGCTACGGCACGAGGTTAGCTTGCTGCCCTCATCGCAGAAACCTTTGCCTTCTATCGAAATCAACGGGAAGATCGCCAATGGCGCCCAAGTTCCGCTGTTGGCGGGATCAAGCCTGCCGTCTTGAGAAGAGCCTCGAAGTTCACTATCCGTCTCATCGATTGCGGTTCGATATCAAAAGCCCCCTGGATGCGTTCGTGGACGATTCTGTTGCTCGCATCAACGCGGCGGCGATTTCATGGGCACGTTCTCGGCCGAGATGGCGCGCGCGCTTCGCAGCCAGATCTGAGCAGGCGCGGCCCTCCCCACCCAGTCATGACACGCCCGACCGATAGGCGCGGGGCGGCGATCGCCTGCGAATCTCGACAGCGAACCAGCCACGAACCCACCAGAAATGCTAGGCTGCCACCGACGTCAAAAACCGACGGAGGCAAGAGATGGGAAGCAGCGCGCAACCAAATCTTCAGGCCCACCAGCTCGTTCGCCGCACCATTGCACTGGTGCTGGCAGGGGGGCGGGGCTCCCGCCTCAAGCAATTGACCGACCGCCGGGCCAAGCCGGCGGCGTATTTCGGCGGCAAGTTCCGCATCATCGATTTCGCGCTCTCCAACTGCCTCAATTCGGGCATCCGGCGCCTGGCGGTGGTTACTCAGTACAAGTCGCACCCCCTGATGCGCCACCTGCAGCGCGGCTGGAGCTTCCTGCGCGCCGAGCTCAACGAGATGGTGGACGTGCTGCCGGCCCAGCAGCGCGTCGGCGAGGAGCACTGGTACCGCGGCACGGCCGACGCGGTCTACCAGAACCTGGACATCATCCAGACTCGCTCGACGCCGCACGACTACGTGGTCGTGCTGGCCGGCGAGCACGTCTACAAGATGGACTACTCGATCATGCTGGGCGACCACGTCGCACATGGGCGGGGGTGCACGGTCGGCTGCATCGAGGTGCCCCGCATGGAAGCCGTCGCCTTCGGCGTGATGGCGGTGGATGGCGAACGCAGGATCACCGCCTTCCTCGAGAAGCCGGCCGACCCGCCGGCCATGCCCGACAAGCCCGAGATCGCGCTGGCCAGCATGGGGCATCTACATCTTCGACTCCGAGTATCTGTACCGCCTGCTGGAGGAAGACAGCGCCGACGCGGCCTCCAGCCATGACTTCGGCAAGGACATCATCCCGCGCACGGTCGCCCAGGGGCGGGCGGTGGCGCACCCCTTCGGCATGTCCTGCGGGACGCGCGCGCCAGGGCATCAACGTCAAGGCCTACTGGCGCGACGTCGGCACGATTGATGCCTTCTGGGCTGCGAACCTCGATCTGGCCTCGATCACCCCCGAGCTCGACATCTATGACACCGACTGGCCCATCTGGGCCTACCAGCGGCAGCTGCCGCCGGCCAAGTTCGTGCTCGACCGCGACGGGAAGCATGGCATGACGGTCAATACCATCGTCTCGGGGGGCTGCATCGTGTCCGGCTCGCACGTCAAGGATTCGGTGCTGTTCTCGGGCGTGCGGGTGCATTCCTTCTGCAGCAGCGAGGAGGCAGTGCTGCTGCCGGACGTCGAGGTGGGCCGCGGCGCGCGGCTTCGCAAGGTCGTGATCGACCGTGCCTGCGTGATTCCCGAGGACATGATCGTCGGCGAGGATCCAGCCGCCGACGCGGCGCGTTTCGAGCGCACCGAAGGCGGCGTGGTGCTGATCACGCGCGAGATGCTGAAGCGGCTAGGACCCGAATGAGGATCCTCCAGGTCAGCGCCGAACTGTTCCCGCTGCTCAAGACCGGTGGCCTGGCCGACGTTGCCGAAGCGCTGCCGCAGGCCTTGCTGGCCGCGGAGCAGGACGTGCGGGTGCTGCTGCCAGGCTTTCCGGCGAGCAGGGATGGCGTTGCCGACTCGCTCCAGGTGGCCGAGCTGGAGGCTCCCTGGGGCGAGCGCGTACGCCTGCGCCTCGGGCGTATCAGGACCGAAGGCGCGCCGGACCTGCGGCCTTACTGGATCGACGCGCCGTGGCTGTACGACCGCCCGGGCAATCCGTACGAGGATGCGCAGCGACAGCCTTATGGGGACAACCACCGGCGCTTCGCGCTGCTGGGATTTGCCGCGGCCCGGATGGCGCACGGGCTCGACCCGGCCTGGCAGCCCCAGGTGGTTCATGCGCACGACTGGGACGCCGCGCTGGCGCCGGCCTACCTGGCGTTCGCGCCCCGCCACGGGCATCCGCGCGTCGGCAGCGTCTTCACGGTCCACAACCTGGCTTACCAAGGGCTGTTCGCGCCCTGGGATTTCGCTGACCTCGGCCTGCCGGCCACCGCCTGGGGGATGGAGGGCCTGGAATATCACGGCCAGCTCTCCTTCATGAAGGGCGGCCTGGGCTTCGCCGACCGCATCACCACCGTGAGTCCGACCTACGCCCGCGAGATCCAGACGCCCGAGCAGGGCTGCGGGCTGGACGGCCTGTTGCGCCGCCGCGCGGGCGTTCTCAGCGGCATCCTCAACGCGGTCGACGACCAGGTCTGGAACCCGGCCACCGACGCGCTCCTGCCGCACCGCTTCGAGCACAGGCAATTGGCCGGCAAGATGCGCTGCAAGACGGTGCTGCAGGCGCAGCTCGGGCTCGCGCCGGGGGCCGAGACGCCGCTCTTCGTGATCGTGAGCCGCCTGACCGAGCAGAAGGGCCTGCACCTGGTGCTCGGCGGGCTCGACGCCCTGCTGGCGCAGGGAGGCCAGTTGGCCCTGATCGGCAGCGGCGATGCCGGGCTGGAGAGCGCATTCCGCCAACGGGCCACGGCCGCGCCGCGGTCGGTCAGCGTCACCCTGGGCTACAGCGAGCCGCTCGCGCACCGTCTCTTCGGCGCCGGCGACGTGACGCTGGTGCCCTCGCTGTTCGAGCCCTGCGGCCTGACGCAGATGTACGGCCTCAAGTACGGCTGCCTGCCACTTGTGCACCGCGTCGGCGGCCTGGCCGACACGGTCGTCGATGCCACGCTGGAAGACATGGCCGACGGCCGGGCCACCGGCTTTTGCTTCGACACCTTCGACGCCGACGGCTTCGCGCGCGCGCTGCGCCGCGCCTTCGCCCTCTACCGCCGCCCGGCCGACTGGGATGCGGTGCGCGCCAGCGCGATGGGCCGCCCCGCTGACTGGGGCAGCGCGGCGGCCCGCTATCTCGACGTCTATGCCCAGGCGCTGGCCTGAGGCAACAAACACCACCCCACCCTCCGACATCATGTCCCTCGCCGATTTCTCGTACGACCATCCAGACCGCGACGTCGCCGCCTTCAAGCGCTCCGTCGCCAACAAGCTGATCTACGCGGTCGGTAAGGACCCCGTGGCCGCCAGCCCCGACGACTGGCTGCACGCGACCGCGATGGCGGTGCGCGACCAGCTCGTCGAGCGCTGGATGGCGACGACGCGTGCCCAGTACACCCAGAAGCTCAAGCGGGTCTACTACCTGTCGATGGAGTTCCTGATCGGGCGCACCTTCACCAACGCGCTGCTCGCGCTGGAGCTGCAGGACACCGTGAAGGACGCGCTGGCCGACTTCGGCGTCGACATCCAGGCGCTCGCCGAGCGCGAGCCCGACGCCGCGCTCGGCAACGGCGGCCTCGGGCGGCTCGCGGCCTGCTTCCTCGACTCCATGGCCACGCTCGGGGTGCCGGGCATGGGCTACGGCATCCGCTACGAGTACGGCATGTTCCGGCAGCAGATCGTCGATGGACAGCAGGTCGAGACACCCGACTACTGGCTCACGCGCGGCAACCCCTGGGAGTTCCAACGCCCCGAGGTGACCTACCGCGTGCGCTTCGGCGGCCACGTCCAGCGCCTGGACGGCAAGGGCGCCTCCCACGACGCGGCCAAGTGGGTCGACACGCATGACGTGCTCGCGATGGCCTACGACACCATCATCCCGGGCTACGACACGCAGGCCACCCAGACGCTGCGCCTGTGGTCGGCGCGCGCCACCGAGGAGATCGACCTGTCGGCCTTCAACCGCGGCAACTACATGGCGGCGGTCGAGAGCAAGAACCACTCCGAGAACGTCTCGCGCGTGCTCTACCCGGACGACTCGACGGCCTCGGGGCGCGAGCTACGGCTGCACCAGGAGTACTTCTTCGTCAGCGCCAGCGTGCAGGACATGCTGCACCGCCATCTGCGCAACCACACCGGCTTCGACACGCTGTCCAAGCAGGTCAGCATCCACCTCAACGACACGCACCCCGTCCTGGCGATCCCGGAGCTGATGCGCCTGCTCATCGACGAGCACGGGCTGTCGTGGAACACGGCATGGTCCCACACCCAGAAGGTGTTCAGTTACACCAACCACACGCTGATGCACGAGGCGCTGGAGACCTGGCCGGTCGAGGTCCTGGGCCGCGTCCTGCCGCGCCACCTGCAGATCCTGTTCGAGATCAACGCACGATTCCTCCACGTCGTGGCGCACGCGAACAGCCACGACGTGGAGCTCATGCGGCGCATGTCGCTCATCGACGAGTCCGGCGAGCGGCGCGTGCGCATGGCCTACGTGGCGGTGCTGGCCAGCCATTCGATCAACGGCGTCTCGGCACTGCATTCGGATCTCATGAAGCAGTCGATCTTTGCCGACTTCGCGCGCCTCTTCCCGGAGCGCTTCAACAACAAGACCAACGGCGTGACGCCGCGTCGCTGGCTGGCGCAAGCCAATCCGCCGCTGGCGGCCCTGCTCGACGCGCGCATCGGCCGCGGCTGGCGGCGCGACCTGTCGCAGCTCGAAGCGCTGCGGCCGATGGCACAGCAGCCGGCCTTCGTGCGCGCCTTTCGCCATGCCAAGCGCGAGAACAAGCTGCGCCTGGCCAACTGGATCGAGCAGAGCCTAGGCATCGTCGTCGACACCGACGCCCTGTTCGACGTCCAGGTCAAGCGGATGCACGAGTACAAGCGGCAGCTGCTCAACGTGCTGCATGTGATCACGCGCTACCAACGCATCCTCCACGCGCCGCAGGCAAACCACGTGCCGCGCGTGGTGGTGTTCGGGGGCAAGGCCGCCTCGGCCTACCGCATGGCCAAGCTCGTGGTGCGTCTCATCAACGACGTGGCGCAGGTGGTCAACAACGACGATCGGGTGGGCCAGCTGCTGAAGGTCGTGTTCGTGCCCAACTACAGCGTGAGCCTGGCAGAGGTCATCATGCCGGCGGCCGACCTGTCCGAGCAGATCTCGACAGCCGGCACCGAGGCTTCCGGCACCGGCAACATGAAGTTCGCGCTCAATGGTGCACTGACCATCGGCACGCTCGATGGCGCCAACGTCGAGATGCGCGAGAGCGTGGGCGCGGAGAACATCTTCATCTTCGGCAACACCACGCCCGAGGTGGCCGAGATCCGCGCCGGCGGCTACCAGCCGCGCGCGATCTACGAATCCGACCCGCAGCTGCGCCGCGCGCTGGACAGCATTCGCGACGGCGTCTTCTCGGCTGTCGAGCCGGCGCGTTACCAGGAAATCTATGACGCCCTCGTGAACTGGGGCGACCAGTACCTGCTGCTGGCCGACTATGCGAGCTACGTCAAGACGCAGGACAAGGTCGACGCGTTGTATCGCCATCCCGACGCTTGGACGCGCATGGCGATCCTCAACGTGGCGGGCATGGGTGGCTTCTCGTCGGACCGCACGATCGCGCAGTACGCGCACGAGATCTGGCATACCCGGCCGGTCAGGCTGGGCTGATCTCCGCCGGCGCCTTCAACTCCGAGCAGCTCGGCGCATCCATGAAGCTGCGTCGTCTCTCGAGGAGGCTAAGGATGAAGGCGGTCGGGCGCGCGAGTTCCTGCAACCTGCTCGACGGGCACCGGGTGGTGAGCTATTTCTCGTCGCGCACGGGGCGCTACATTCCGCCGCGCTACGAGCGCGGCGACGAGCGCATCGAGATCAATGGGCATGCCGTTATCGCGGTCAACGAAAGCACGGCCCACCTGACGGCACTGCTGACCGGGCTCGGCGTGGCGCAGACCTTTGCCTTCATGGCGCAGCCGCACGTCGAGAGCGGGGCGCTGGTTGAGTTGCTGGCCGACTGGGAGCCGCCGCTGATTGCCCGTGTCGGTGGCCTACCCGTCCAGCCGGCACATGAGCGCCAAGCTGCGCGCCTTTGTCGACTGGACGGTGGAAGTGTTCGCGCCGTACGGTTCCGTTCGTAGACGGTGAGAGGACACGAACGCCTGCAGGAGCTTCTGCGCGACGAACGCCTTACGCCTGCTGCACATGCGTCGCGCAGGATGTGGGCTTCTGAACACAACGCCTCGAAGGAGTTGGCATGAAGAAGTTATCTCTCGCACTCGGTACCGCAGCCGTCCTCGCATTCGCCGCCTTGTGCGCGCCGGCGCAAGCGCAACCCCATCACGAACATCGCGGCTTGCGTCCTCACGTGGTGGTCGTTCCGCCGCCCCCGCCGCGCCACATCGTGCGGCACGGCGACCACCACCGCTATGACCGCCATGACCGCTACGACCGCCATGACCGCCGCAGCGACTACCGCCATGCCCGCCGGGACAGCGATCGCGACGGCGTGCCCGATCGCTACGACCGCCGCCCGCACAATCCCTCCCGTCGCTGAGCGCGACAGCGGCCACCGGCGCGGCCCGGTGGTGATCGCACCGTCCCCGCGCGTCCGGCAGAATGCGGCGATGAGCGGACCGCAGCCGCACCTCCACCAACCTGATTCGCGCTACGCCGTCCTGCGGCTGCTGGTGACGATCCTGCTCATGACCGTGGGCAGCAGCGGCATGTACGTGGTCTCCGTCGTGCTGCCGGCCGTGCAGGCCGACTTCGGCATCGCGCGCGCCGATGCCTCCTTGCCCTACACGCTGCTGATGATCGGTTTCGGCGTCGGCGGCGTGCTGATGGGGCGCATCGCCGACCGCTTCGGCGTGATGTGGCCGCTGCTGCTCGGCGCCCTCAGTCTCGGCGTCGGCTACATCGCCTGCGGCATGGCCAACGGCATCGTCGCGTTCACGGCGGCGCAGGCGGTGCTGGTCGGGCTCTTCGGCAGTGCCGCCGCCTTCGCGCCGCTGGTGGCCGACACCTCGCTGTGGTTCGTCAAGCGGCGCGGCATCGCGGTGGCCGTGTGCGCCAGCGGCAACTACATGGCGGGCGCGATATGGCCGCCGATCGTGCAGCACTTCGTCGAGACGGTCGGCTGGCGCCAGACCTACTTCGGCATGGGCATCTTCTGCGGTCTCACGATGGCGGGGCTCGCGCTCTTCATGCGGGCTCGGCCGCCGGCGGTGGCGCTTGTCGCAGCGCCTGCGGCCGCCGCGTCGAGGCGGGCCTTGCCCGAGGCGACGATGCGCCCCTTCGGACTCAGCCTCGGCACCGCGCAGGGCCTGCTGTGCGTGGCCGGCACCGCCTGCTGCGTCGCGATGGCGATGCCGCAGGTGCACATCGTGGCCTATTGCGGCGACCTCGGCTACGGGGCGGCGCGCGGCGCGCAGATGCTGTCGCTGATGCTCGGCTTCGGCATCGTCAGCCGGCTCGTCTCGGGCGCGATCTGCGATCGCATCGGCGGCCTGCGCACCTTGCTGCTGGGGTCGGCGCTGCAATGCGTGGCGCTGCTGCTCTTCCTGCCCTTCGACGGCCTCGTGTCGCTCTACCTGGTCTCGGCGCTGTTCGGCCTGTTCCAGGGCGGCATCGTCCCGTCGTACGCGATCATCGTGCGGGAGCACTTCCCGGCGGCCGAGGCGGGCGCCCGCGTGGCACCGTGCTGATGTGCACCCTGTTCGGCATGGCGCTGGGCGGCTGGATGTCCGGCAAGGTGTTCGACCTGACCGGGAGCTACCACGCCGCGTTCGTCAACGGCATCGCGTGGAACCTGTTGAACATGTCGATCGCGGTGACGCTGCTGCTGCGGGTGCGCCGGATGACGGCGGCTGCCTTTGGTCAGCCGCATGGCGCAGCAGAAAAGGCAGCACCGCGGCCAGAACTTCTTTGGGCGCCTCCTCGGCCATCAGGTGCCCGCAGTCGATGGTGCCGCCCTCGACCTGGTCGGCCCAACCCTTCCAGATCTCCACCGGATCGGGCTGCGCAGTAAGCGACGCGCTCCACAGCACCTGCACCGCGCAGGCGACGCGGCGACCGGCGGCCTGGTCGTCGCGGTCGTGCCGCAGGTCGAGCGACGCGGCGGCGCGGTAGTCCTCCACCATGGCGTGCCGCACCGACGGCGAGCGCTTCGGGCGTGACGGCGTCGACCTTCAGCACCATGTTGCGCAGGGTCCAGTCCAGGAAGTAGGCCGGGTCCGCGCTCAGCATGCGTTCCGGCAGATCGAAAGGCTGGGCGAACAGGTACCAGTGAAAGGCCTTGAGGCCGAAGGCCATGCCCGCACGCTTCCACATCTCCTCGGTCGGCACCACGGTGAGCGAGGTGAAGCAGCGCACGGCCTCGGGGCTGTCCAGGCAGAGCCGGTAGCCGACGCGTGCGCCGCGGTCGTGGCCGATGACGGCGAAGCGCTCGAAGCCCAGGGCGCGCATCAGCGCCAGCTTGTCGGCGGCCAGCGTGCGCTTGCAGTGGTTGACGTTCAGCGGGTCGCCCGCGGGGCCGGTGCTGTCGCCATAGCCGCGCAGGTCCGGCGCCACCACGGTGAAGTGTCGCGCCAGCGTGGGCGCGATGCGGTGCCAGGCCACATGGGTCTGCGGATAGCCGTGCAGCAGCAGCAGCAGCGGCGGCCCGCTGCCGCCGACCTCGGCGTGGATCATGGCTTCTCCCAGCGCCACCTGGTGCACCGCGAAGCCGGGGAAGAAAGGCGCGCTGGTCATCGAATGGCCTCGCCGAAGAAATCGACCATGCTTTCCAGCTGCTCGTCCATCATGTGACGGCCGCGCACGATGCGCGCACCTTGCTGTTCTGCGAGCGTCAGCAGTTGCGTGGTCTGCGGCTCCATGATGACGTCGGCCACCGTGTGGCCGACGCGGATCGCCGACAACGGAATCGGCAGCGGATCTCCTGCCCGCAATGCCCACGGGCGTGGCGTTGACGAGGAGCTCGCGCGGGCTGGCGCCGTCCCAGGCTTCGGGGGCGTAGCCCAGCGCCTGCAGCCGGGCCACGAGGTTCGCGCGCCTGGCGCTGTCCACGTCGTGCACGCCGATGCCGGCCGCGCCCGCGGCCGCGAGCGCGAAAGCGATGGCGTTGCCCGCACCGCCCGCACCCGCGATACCGACGCTGCGGCCCTTCACGTCGAAGCCGTTGCGCGACAGGCCGGCGAGGAAGCCGGCGCCGTCGAGCAGCTCGCCCTGCCACGCGCTGCCGATCCTGCGGATCACGTTCACCGCTTCGGCTTCGCGTGCGGCGCGTGTCAGGTCCATCGGCAGGCCGGCCACCAGCTGCTTGTGCGGCACGGTGACGATCACGCCGGCGACGTTGCCTACGGCGAGCAAGGTCTCCAGCAGCCGGGCCACGTACGCGGCCGGCAACCAGCACGGCGTCGATGCCGCGCTGCTGCAGCAGCCGGGTGAGGGGCAGCGGCGCCTTCACCTGCGCCACCGGGTCGCCGATGATGCCGAGCACGGCGGTTTTTCCGTCGAGCCGCAGGCCGTCCCAGTTCGATGTTTCAGCTGAATGCATGGCCGCTCCGTTGCAAAAAGTCTGCCGTGGCGCGGAAAGCCACAGCGGCGCGCGCAGGCGCGTCCAGCGTGGCGATGCGGATCGCGCTCGGTGCCTCCACCGACAGCACGGCATCGGGCGCGAGGTAGGGCAGCAGTTCGCCGACGGGCAGCTCGCCCTCGCCGGGAAACAGGCGATGCGCCCGGCCTTCCTCCGCAGCCGACAGGCCGGGGTGGCGCTGCGCAGGCGCATCGTTGATCTGCATGAAATGCCGCTCGACGTGCGCGCCGTCCATGTCGGCCGGCGCGTGGCCCGCGCGAAAGAAATGCAGCGCGTCGACCACCACGCGCACCGCGCCGTGCCCCGACGCGACGACGAGCTGCTGCGCGGCCTGCAGCGATCGCGCGGCCGTGTAGACCATGAACTCCAGGCCGAGCACGAGGCCGTGCGCCTGCGCGCGCTCCGCCAGCACGCTGATGCTGTCGGCCGCGCGCGCCGCGTCGCCGTCGTCGACGTTGACCATGAGGCAGCGCGCACCGAGCTGTTGCGCGGACGCCAAGACGCCCTCGAACGCGCGCGTCGAAGCCCGGCTTGATGCGGATGATCTCGATGTCGTGCACGCGCGTGCCGAGATCGCGCAGGCGCGCCAGCGTCTCCTTCGACATCGCGCCGCCCGCTTCCATCGGGAAGGGCTGCTCGCCTGCGCGCGCGGGGCTCAGGCGAACGCCGACGCTCCCGAAGCCGGCCGCGTGCGCGGCCTCCACCAGCCGCGGGGGCGGCGCATCCAGCATGCCCAGATGGGCCAGCGAGAGACGGAAGCTCATGCGGTCGCTCGGGCTTCGGCGACGGGCGCGGTCTGCCGCAAGGGCACGCCTTGCGACACCAGCAGCGCCTGCAGCCGTTTCACGTCCACGTCGCGCGGTAGCACGTCCGCATCCGCCGCCAGCGCCGCGGCCGCGCCGGCGGCCTGGCCGGTCAGCCAGCACTGCGGGATCTCGCGCATGAAGCCGTGCGAGTTGGTGTCGCAGGAGATGTGCTTGCCGGCGGCGAGCACGCCGTCGAGCCGCTCGGGCACCAGCGCGCCATAGGGCACGGAGATGTTGGGGAAGCGCGGCGAGGGACTGGGGCTGATGCCGATTTCGTCGGCCTCCACCGCGCCGGCATCCCAGGCGCCGCGGTGTACGCGCTTGACGCCTGCGAGGCGCCGCCCGTGCCGCGTGCCGATCTGCGGCGCGCTGAGCATGACCCACGCGTTCTCGAAGCCGGGTGCGTGGGCGCGGTAGAAGGCCAGGTGTTCCGTCATGCTTTTGCGCGACTCCCACTCTACCTGCGTCATCTCGTCCACGTCGAGGGCGCTGAAGCCGGACTTGCGCGGGCCGAGGAAGGTGGCGACATCGTTGCGCCAGGAGACGATCGGCTTCTCGAAGCTGCCGAGCGCCTCGCGGCCGCGCGCCAGCAGGGTCGAGAAGGCCTGCGGCTCGCGCGCGCGAAAGTCCAGCCAGCGCGCCATGTCCACGCCCGCGAACAGCCACGAGGTGTTAATGCAGTGATGGATGTCGTGCGCATCGATGTCCGACGAGAAGGCCGCGCCAGAGTGCGACGCGCGCGGTACCGTCCGTGAATCCTACCCCTCGCATATGGGCGACAGATCATCCGACTTCAATCCCTCGACGTGGTGGTTCGCTTCCCCGACCGAATCATGGTCAAGATTCCCGCCTTGATCTGGTCGAATAAGGCTGGTGGCAGGAAGCCGTAATCGACACGCGAATCCCCGGTCGTAATTGGGCGTAAGTCATAGCCTGGCCACGTGAAGCGATTGACTTCGGTCAAGATCACCCACGACTTTTCGCCGTCTAGTCCGAGGTGACTTTTAACCCTTGGTGGAATCTCGATCCCGAATGACGCATCCTCTGGTTGCGAGTGCGTAATTGGCGACACCGTGACGACGGTCTGCCCGTCGACTTCCTCAACGGCCGTCACGATGACGCAGGGGCGATTCCTTGCCCCTTCGGTGCTTCCCCTGCGTTGCTCGTGACTCCATAGATAGGCAAAGGACACGACAAGGCCCACCTCGGGCGCAGGAAAGGCCATTCGCTCAGTCGGTTAGGAGTTCGTTCAGCGTGTCATGGCGCGCATCCATGCGGCTATTTGCAAGGGCCTGAATCGCTTCCTCGGGGAGATCCTGTACGGCATACGCCTTTGTGGCGCGAGCTTTCAGGCGCACAAGCTCGTCGAACTCCCTCCGAGAGATGAAGTAACCAGTCACGCGGTTGTGACTCGTGACCGCCACCGGTTCGGCCTGGACGACCTCGCGATAGTGGCCAAAATTTTTGGCGAACTCGGTGGAAGGGACAGTGATCATGATCATCTCCGTGATTTCCGTATTTTACGTACATTCTCCCCAGCGCGCAAGATGGCGCCTCCTCGCCGAGGCACGCCATGCCGGCTCGTGTCGGTCCCGGGCGCCGACGGAAGGGCGTGGGTAGATGGACGCTGCTGGCCCGGAACCGGCCTGTCACTGGAATTGAGCGGAGGGCCGCCGTTGGCTCCCAGGAAGTGCCGGCCCAGCGGCTGCTCTCACAGGCGGCGACCTGGAGCTCCGCGCCCGTTGCCGTCTTACGGGCCATTGGCCGCTAGGTCCGCTATGCCGCCGACAGCAGGCGTTGACTCAACGGGAGCTACCACCGCTGGAGCAGCACACGAAGGACGGGCGAATGCATGCGCTCCGTCGTTCTGACTCCGCATGTTGTCGACCATCGTTGCGACAAGAAGAGATTCATGGGGCCTACGGTCAAATTTCGCGAGATCGAAACTTGGTCCGCGGCCCTCGCGAAACGATAGCCACCGAGTCTTCTACAGCGCGCAGGCTGTTCTGCGCCGCCAGAGCGCCCGCGTGCGTGCGCGTCATCGCAACCGCGGCGCTCATGTATACCCCGCGAATGGTTGGCCATACCTGTCCTGGCCGCCTCCGCGGTGCTGGCGCTGCCGATATTCTGGCTTGCCCAGCGCGGCGCTGGCAGCATGGCGCCTCGCAAGGAGCGGTCCACCTCGAGTGCAACGCTCGGGTCGAGAGCTTCGTCATGACGATCGTGTCCGCACAGGGTGGCTCTGCTGCGCGGGCCAGCAACCCGGAGTAAATCTGACGGCGTGCACGTAGGTTGTTGGATTGAAAACGGCCAATCAGTCTGATGAAGGTAACCAACGTGGTGGCCGCAGGGCAGGGCACTCCCAAGGGCATCCAATCGCAGACGCCCACTTCTGCGGGGGGTGAAGTCGGGCCCTACCTCCAGGCCACGTAGGTCTAATCGTCGTCATCCTCATCCGGCGACGCGTTAACCGGACCGGCCAGTTCGTCATCGACGTAGGACAGCAGAGCTGCATTTCCAGCCTCGTATGCCTCAATCCAACTGTCGAACTTGTCATCCCCGTTTCGAGATCAAGCCAGACGGCTGGATCGTCTGTACTCTCCAAGACAATCCAGAGGAAACTGCCCGGGCTTGGACGGTCCACAAACACGGCAAGGCGGCGGTACTGGTCGGTCATGGCGGAAGCGTACCCTCGGGTCACGGAGGCCCATGTCCTCTTTCGCCGAGCGGCTTGGAGGGGCAAAAAAGACGTTTTGTTCGGGCGATCGGCCGATGATCCCCGGACAATCGGCGGTCATTCGGAGCGGTCGGCGTTTTCGACAAATTCACTGAACTTGAGATCTTTTTCGATCTCTGCATTTCTGCGGCGCTAGCCACGAACCCGTCTTTCCAACCCTGTTTGTGAGGTTTTCTATGACCACCTATCTCGAGCTGAAGACTGAGCCCGTCATGGCGGCGTTTGCCGAGCTGGACGCAATCGCCAGCAGGTTTCTCCGGCACCTTGGCAGCGTGGACGTTGCGCCCCTGTGCCGTGGCCATGTCCAATCGATTTCCCCCGCTGCAGACAAGTTCACAGGTCAGTGCCTGGACACGCCCTACGTGGTGCGGTGGCGCGCGGTTGTTGCGGAGGGGCGACCCGCCCTGCAGGAGTTCGAGTTTGCGGCACGGCACGAGGGCGAGCCTGTGGTGCTGACGCGTGTCTATCTCGGACGAACCGGAAAGCTGTCGCTGGACTCGGGCCAGTTGGTGCCTCTTTGCGACTACGACGACCACGAAGTTGCCCGCACGCTGGCCGGTTTGGTGCTGACTGGCTTGCTGAGTTCGGTGATCTACGCGCCCCGTGACCGGGTCTATGATCTCGACGAGCTGGAAGATCCGGCTCCTGATTCACAGGCTCGGTAGAGGTCGAGGGCGCTGTAATGTGCTGAGATACCATCGCCTCAAAAGGAGAATTGCCATGGCAAGCACTTCAGAAAATGCAGCTACCGCGCCCTTGGAAGATGCTCTGGCGAAGAACGTCGAGGCGACCGAAGAGGTCAAGCAGGTGGCAGACAACCTGGCAGTCGTGCACGCTGTGCTCGAGAAGGCGCCAGAGGGCGCTCCTGTTGAGGACATCGAAAGGGCGGTCGAGCAGGCAGAGGTACTGAAGGAGCAGCTTTCCACCGCGGCGGAGAAGCTGGATGACGTCAACGACACACTCGCAGAAGAGCTTAAGGCTCGCGGCATGGGCGGAATCATTGAGCCCTAGTGCTGTCTGACATCCGCCTACATGAACGACGGCAACGGCCCACGAGGCCTGATGCCCGGACGCTCTCAAAATCCGAGAAAAAATGTCGTGGAGTCTCTCCATCTCTGTCAAAACTCTGCTTGTCGAGGACAACCCGACAATCCGCGCTCATCTGGTTCCGACCATGCGGGACCTCGCAGATGTGGAGGTCATCGACGTGGTCGAGACAGAATCTGATGCGACCTACTGGCTCGCGTCACACGGCGGCGACCTTCATTTGGTCGTGGTCGATCTGCTACTCAAACAGGGGTCTGGTCTCGGGGTGCTCAGGCATTTCCGGAAGGAGCGCCCCTCCCTGGCGCTGGTCGTACTTTCCAACTATGCGCCGGCAATCATGCGCGAGCGCTCCATGAGCGCGGGGGCGACTGCCGTGTTCGACAAATCCACCGAGCTGGAAGAGTTCCTGGCGTTTTGTGTTTCGTTGAGGCCTCAGTGAGGTTTGCAGCCGCAGTTCACTAGTGCAGGGTCTGCGAGCAAACCGGCCGGATGGAAGCCAGTTAACCCCTTGTAGTCCTTGTCTGAGGTCGCTCGTCGGCGCCACTCCGAGGTGCAGCGGTCCTACGCATTCGCTAAATTTTCGGCGCCGAATTTGAAGTTTCCCAAGTAAAGATCTCATGTCCATCGAATGAGGCAGATTGCCGGCGTGCCTCTTCCAAATCGTTCACCAACGCGAAGAGCTCTTTAAAACCAAATTGAAGACTGATTGACTCTTAAATGCAGATTGGTGATATGATAGGTCTTGTTGCAGTCGCGGCGTTTGATTCGCGCAGTTACCGCAACGCCTGCGCAGAGGCGGCAATCCGTCCCATGCAGGCCGCCTTTTGCGACCTTTGTCGCCCTGTTGGTCTGTTGAGCTGCAGCCAACCGAGTTCCTAGATAGCTCACGCAGGTTGATTCAAGCCTGCGATCCTGAATGAATTAGATTCCAAAAATCGCCATTTCCATGGGCAAGTACGTCGTTTCGCCCGCGACACACCAGACCGACTGTGGCCGCTTTCGCGCCTCCTTCTCGGTCCATCGTTCCCAGGGTAACGGCAGCTACTGCCGCGTATTCCGTTTTGACAAAGCCTTTGCCTCGCGCGAAGCCGCCCGGCTTTTTGCAGTCACCCAGGGCTGGCTGCAAACGTGCATGTCCCACCCCCCTACGTGCTGATGATCTGCTGCCGCAGATCCCATCCATGCTTGCCAGTTTCTGCGGACTCCGATCCGCACACCCGTGTCCCAACGGAACGACATTCGTTGCGCACCTTCATTCAGAAAGGCTCTTTCCATGAGCAGCAAAATCTACGTGGGCAACCTGCCCTATTCCGTGACCGATTCCAGCCTGGAAAGCAACTTTGCCGAGTTTGGCCGAGTCTCTTCGGCCAAGGTCATGATGGACCGTGAAACCGGCCGCTCCAAGGGCTTTGGCTTTGTGGAAATGGCTTCTGCCGAAGTCGCCCAAGCCGCCATCACCGGTCTGAACGGCATGTCCGTCGATGGACGCTCGATTGTCGTGAACTTGGCCCGCCCCCGCGAAGAGGGTAGCGGCTCGGGTGGCTACAGCGCGGCTGGTTACAGTGCGGGCAAACGCTCGGACATTGGCTATGGGACTGGTGGCTACGGCGGTGGTCGTTACTGAGCCCAGTAACATCCTCTGAAAAACCGGCTCTCCTGAGCCGTTTTTGTTACCCGACCTTCGCCGGGTGCCGGCTCACTCACGTTATTGATCCGGCAACGAAATA
>NZ_JAGGNU010000075.1 GCF_018614915.1 Variovorax paradoxus
CGCGGCAAGCAGCACGATGCGCGCCCGTTGCGCCAGACGCACGCTCGTCAACCGAGAACGCACGAGCTTGGTCAGCTCTGCTTTTTGCACTTCACTGAGTACAACGACCGGGGCAATTCGCATTTGCTCGCTCCAAACCAAACCGAAGTAGAGCATTGGAATGATGCCATTCAATTAAGTTCAATCAAGAATCGAACGCTACACTAGGGATCCTGATCCCGCCGAGCGTGAACATGATCGTCTACGGGTCGCTCACGAACAACTCGATCGGCAAGCTGTTCATTGCCGGCATCATCCCGGGCCTGATGCTGACTGGCTTCTTCATGCTCTGGATCGCAATCTCGAGCCTGGCCAGCGGCAAGGTGATGCGCGAGCCGAAAGTGCCGCTGGACCAGCGACTGCGCTCGCTGGTGCACCTGATCCCGCCGATGGTGGTGTTCGGGATCGTGATGGGCAGTCTCTACTTCGGTATCGCAACGGCGGCCGAAAGCGCGGCGCTCGGCGTCATCGCGGCGCTCGGCTTCGTGCTGCAGTCGGGAAAGCTCAGCTGGGAGCTGATGCGCAACTGCTTCGTCTCGACCGCACGGGTGAGCGGGATGATCCTGCTGATCATCGCGGCGGCCTTCATCCTCAACCTCACGATCAGCCTCACAGGCGTCGCCGAGTCGATGACGAAGTGGGTCGCGGGCCTGGGCCTGTCGGCCACCGGCCTGATCCTTGCGCTGATCGTGTTCTACCTGATCCTGGGCATGTTCATGGACGTGCTGTCGATGCAGGTCGCGACGATTCCGATCACCTACCCGATCGCGGTCGCGCTCGGCGTCGACCCGATCTGGTTCGGCATCTTCATCGTGCTGATGTGCGAGTTGGGGCTGATCACTCCGCCGGTGGGCATGAACCTATTCGTGGTGCACGGCATCCGGCCGGACAGGGGCGGCATCGAGGACGCGATCTACGGTGCGCTGCCCTACGCGCTGATCATGATCCTGTTCACCCTGCTGCTGATGGCCGTGCCGCAACTGGTGACCTGGCTGCCGGCCCACATGTGAGCGCCCGATGAAACCCAGCGCCCCTCTCTGGCAACTCACGGCGACGCAGCTCGCGGCCGGTTTTCGCGATGCAGCGTTCACGCCGCCTCAGGCGCTCGAGGCCTGTCTGGCGCGCAGCGCCGAGGTCAACCCGCGGCTGAACGCGCTGGTTACGCTCGACGCCGAGGACGCGAAGCACGCTGCGGAGCAAAGCAGCGCACGCTGGCGCGCCGGTCGCGCGCTCGGCCCGCTCGATGGCGTGCCCTTCACGATCAAGGACAACCTGCAGGTGCGAGGCCTGCCCACGCACTGGGGCAGCCGGGCGCTGGCCGGCTTCGTGGCCGAGCGCGACGAGTTGCCGGTGGCGAAGCTGCGCGAGGCCGGGGCGGTGATCTTCGGCAAGACCAACGTGCCCGAGTTCACCATGCAGGGCTATACCGACAATCCGGTGTTCGGCGCGACGGGCAATCCCTGGAACCCGGCGCTGACACCCGGCGGCTCCTCGGGCGGCGCGGCCGCGCTGGTCGCGGCGGGCGGATGCCCAGTCGCGCTGGGCACCGACGGCGGCGGCTCGATCCGCCGGCCCGCCTCGCATACCAACCTGGTGGGCTTCAAGCCGTCGCGCGGCCGCGTGCCGCGCGGCGACGGACTGCCGCCGATCTTTCTCGAGTTCGAGGTCGCGGGACCGCTCGCGCGCAGCGTCCATGATGTGGCCGCGGTGATGCAGGTGATCGGGGATGGCACAGTGCCGCCGACGCAGCAGATAGCAGCGCGCTCGCGCATCCTTTACATCCCGCGCTTCGCCGATCACCCGGTCGATCCCCAGATCGCGCGGCTCACCGACGAGGCGGCGCAACGGTTCGAGGCGCTGGGCCACGAGCTCACGACGGCCGAAGGCTTCGAGCTGGCCGAGGCGGTCAATCAGCGTTGGCCGCTGCTGTCGCAGGTCGGACTCGCGTGGCTGGCGGAGCATCCGCAGGCGCTGCGCGACGGGCCCTTCGACCCTGTCCTCTTCGGCCCTGCGATGCAGGCCAATGCCGAGGCCGGGCGCCAGGCTTCGGCGCGCGCACTCTTCGAGCTGCTGTTCGAGACCGAGCGGCTGCGCGCCGCGCTGGCACGCCTGTTCGAGCGCCACGACTTCCTGCTGACGCCCGCGGCTGCGGCGCTGCCCTGGCCGGCCGGCGAGACGCACCCCACGCGCATCGCCGGCCGCGAGGTCGGGCCGCGCGGCCATGCGGTCTTCGCGGCCTTCGTCAACGCGACCGGCCTGCCGGCGATCGCGCTGCCCTGCGGCTTCGCCCAGGGCTTGCCGGTCGGCTTGCAGCTGGTGGCGCGCGAAGGCGGCGACGACGCGCTGTTCGCGCTGGCGCGGACCTTCGAGCACGCCCATCCGTGGCAGCGCTTCCCCACGCTGTGACGGCCATGGCGGCTCGCGCTATGCCCGCGGTCACGCCGGACTCGGTCGCGCACGCGCTGTGCCTCGCGCGACGCGACGGGCGGCGCGTTCCATCGGCGCTGCTGCAGCCTGCCGACCGCGGCGAGGCCTACGCAATTCAGGATGCGACGCTCGCGGCCCTCGGACCGATCGGCGGCTGGAAGGTCGGCGCGCGCGGGCTGGGCGAGGAGCCGACCTGCGCGCCACTGCCGGCCGAGGGGCTGCTGCCCGACGGCGCCCTGCTCAAAGGGCCGGCCTGGCGCCTGCGCGGCATCGAGGTGGAGGTCGGCTTCCAGCTCGGCATCGACCTGCCGGCGCGCGCGGCCCCCTACACGCGGGAAGACCTGGCTTGGGCCGTGGAATCCGTGCTGCCGGTGATCGAGGTCGTGGAGACCCGCTTGGCCGACTGGCTCGGCGCCGGGTCGCAGGCGCAGCTCGCCGATCTGCTTAGCCATGGCGCGCTGGTGCTGGGCCGGTGCCAGCCCTTCGAGCCCGTCTGGTTCGATCTGCGGCAGCTCGAGGCGGAGCTTCGCTTCGACGCGCAAATCGTAGCCCACACAGTGGGCGAGCATCCGAGTCCCGATGCCGGCAGCCTTCTGGCCTGGCTGGCGAATCACTGTTCGGCGCGCGGCGTGGCCCTCAAGGCGGGCCAGGTCATCACGAGCGGGTCGTGCACGGGCCTGCTGTTCGCGTCGGCGGGCACGGCCGTGAGCGTCGAGATCCGCGGGCTAGCTCCCTTGAGCGTCTTCTTTTGAGCCTTCGCGAACTCACAACAAGGAATGGAGATGACACCTTCGAAAATCGATGCCGTGGCCGGCGCCCTGATTCGCGCGCGCCGCGAGCACCGCACGGCGAACGCCGCCGCGCTGGCCGATGCGCTGGCAAGCGCCGACGACGCCTACGCGGTGCAGGCCTGCGTGGCCCGAGAGCTCGGTTGGTTCGAGGCCGGTTCGCCGCGCTGCTGGAAGTCGGGCGGCCCCTCGCGTGAGGCCGTGCTGACCCACGCGCCGCTGCCGCCGGCCGGCGTGTGGCGCAGTCCGGCGCGCAGCGGCGACTGGCACTTCCATCTGCGCGGCATCGAGGCCGAGATCGCGCTGCGGCCGGCGCGCGATGTCGATGTGGCGCTGGCCGCGGAGCTCGATATGGCGAGCGCGGCGCGTCTGATCGATGCGATGACCGTGTCGATCGAGCTGGTCGACTCGCGCTGGCAGGAGGGGCTCGACGCACCCGCGCTCGCCAAGCTGGCCGACCTGCAGTCGCACGGCGCGCTGGTGCTCGGCGACTGGGTGCCCTACGAGGCGCGCAACTGGCAGGCGCAGAGCTGCCGCGTGCAGATCGGCGTACAGGCGCCGGTGGAGCGGCGCGGCACCCATTCGCTCGGCGACCCCGCCTTCCTGCTGCCCGCCTGGCTGCGCCACTCCACGCGCGACGGAGCCACTCTGGCGGCAGGCACCGTGGTAACCACCGGCACCTGGGTGGGCATTCTTCACGCGGCCGAGGGCGATCTAGTCACGGCCGAGTTCCCGGGCATCGGACAAGCGTCCGTGCAGTTGTAGACCCTAGAAATTGCGTAACAGCGAAAGAAGGAGACCCATGATCGCTCTCGACCACCATCCCAGCGGCCGCCACTTCCTGCAGATCCCCGGCCCGAGCCCCGTGCCGGACCGCATCCTGCGCGCCATCAGCCTGCCCACCATCGATCACCGAGGGCCTGAGTTCGCGACGCTAGGCAAGAAGGTCATCGCCGGGCTGCAACAGGTGTTCCAGACCCGGCACCCCGTGGTCATCTACCCTTCGTCGGGCACCGGCGCGTGGGAAGCGGCGCTGGCCAACACGCTGAGCCCCGGCGACCACGTGCTGATGTACGAGACCGGCCATTTCGCCGCGCTGTGGCAGAAGATGGCCGCGCGCCTGGGCCTCTCGACCGAGTTCCTGGCCTGGTCCGGCAGCGATGCGCAGTTGCCGAACGCGCCGAGCTGGCGCCGCGGCGTGCAAGCCGACCTGATCGAGGCGCGGCTCGCCAAGGACACGGAGAAGAAGATCAAGGCGGTGTGCGTGGTGCACAACGAGACCTCGACCGGCGTCACCTCCGATATCGCCGCGGTGCGCAAGGCCATCGACGCGGCCGGCCATCCGGCGCTCCTGATGGTGGACAGCATCTCGGGCCTCGCGAGCGCCGACTTCCGCCACGACGAGTGGGGCGTGGACGTCACCATCAGCGGCTCGCAGAAGGGCCTGATGCTGCCGCCGGGCATCAGCTTCAACGCGCTCTCGCCGCGCGCGATCGAGGCATCGAAGAGCGCGAAGCTGCCGCGCGCCTTCTGGGCCTGGGACGAGATCGTCGAGATGAACAAGGACGGCTACTGGCCCTACACGCCCAACACCAACCTGCTCTACGGCCTGGCCGAGTCGCTCGACATGCTGCTGGGCGAAGGCCTGGACAAGGTGTTCGCGCGGCACCAGCGCTGGGGCGCCGGCGTGCGCGCCGCGGTGGAGGCCTGGGGCCTGCCGATCCAGTGCGCCGACCCGGCCGTGTACTCGCCGGTGCTGACCGGCGTGATCACGCCCGAGGGCGTCGACGCGGACGCGCTGCGGCGCCTCATTCACCAGCGCTTCGACCTCTCGCTCGGCACCGGCCTCGGCAAGCTCAAGGGCCGCATGTTCCGCATGGGCCACCTGGGCGACAGCAACGATCTCACGCTGGTCGCGATGGTGGCCGGCGTGGAGATGGGATTGAAGCTCGCGGGCGTGAAGCTCGCGGGCAGCGGGGTGCAGGAGGCGATGACGTATTTCGCGAGCCATGCGGCGCCGGAGGCGTTGCGCAAGGCTGCTTGAAATCGGACATTCGAGCGCAGAGGGCGCAGAGGGCGCAGAGGGCGCAGAGGGCGCAGAAGACGCAGGGGACTAAACCGCTCGCTACAAGGACTCACTGTCCTGTCAAGACTTGAGTTGCATTTTGGTCGGGCTGGCTTTCTGATCTATCCAGGGCGGACGGGCCGAATGAAGCTGCAATGGCGACAGAGAACAGACTGCACATCTACAACCGGTCTTGTTGCACCTGCCGGTGCGGACCCAGATACGAACCGCTCAGCCAGGCTCCATTCGCGGTACGGGGTTGGGCACGGTTGCCGCCGCATACGGTTTATCGAGTTCACCAGCTGCCGGTCTGACCTGTCAAATGCATCTTCGAGAGCACGTCTTGGGTGGAATGAATCGGCTTGGTTGTGGAGTTGATCGACTGCGGCAGTCTGGCGTGACACTCAGGCCGCACAACCGACGCCGAGCACTGCGGGAGCGAGCTGCTGGACTGACTGCTTGGTCTTCGGCTTGACGCTGACGTGATTGGGGTCGAAGCATTCTTTTCGCGTCATCACAGCCCACAAGATGCGGGCATTCTTGTTGGCCATGGCTATGCACGCCTTCTGCCAGCCTACACGTGCCGTCAATTGCGCAAGCCATCGCGAGTTCGGATCGTCGCGTTTGTCGGCAGTCATCACTGCGGACTTGGCGCCCTGAATCAGCAGTGTGCGCAGGTAGTCGTCGCCCCGTTTTGTGATGCGTCCGAGCCGGATCGTGCCGCCGCTGGAGTGCTGACGCGGCACGATGCCAAGCCAGGCGCCGAACTGATGGCCACTCTTGAACTGCTTGAAGTCGCCGACGCCTGCAGTCAAACCTGATGCGCCGAGCTCGCCGATTCCGATGACCTTTACCGCACGCTGGGCCGCTGGGTTGGAGCGCACGTGCTGACCAACCTGCCTGTCGCACCAGTACATGTGCTCATCGAGCTCCCGCCAATGCTCAAACGCTCGCTGTATAACCAGGCGCGCCGTCGGGCTGAGTTCGTTGCTCGCGTCCTCGATCACGTCGGCCAGCACGGCTCGCAACACCTTGGGGCTCTTGCCAAACACGAGGCCGAACTCCGTCAGCACGCCACGAATCTGGTTGATGCAGGCGGTGCGCTCCTCCTTCAAGCCTTCGCGCACGCGGTGTAGGCTCATCACGCCCTGTTGCTCACAAGTCTTGATCGGCACGAAGCGCATGCTGGGCCGCGACGCCGCCTCGCAGATCGCTGCGGCGTCGGCAGCATCATTCTTGCCGCCCCTGCCTTCCATGCGGTAAGGGGTGACGAAGTTGGCCGCGATCAGCCGGGCGTCCAAGCCTAGCGCACACAGCTTGCGGGCCCAGTGATGCGCGCTCGAACATGCCTCCATCGCCACCAGGCAACCCACGGGCAGGCGCTCGCACCAAGCGAAGAATTGATCGCGCTTGAAGGCCCGCACCAGCACGAGCCTCCCCCAGGCATCTACTGCGTGAACCTGAATCACTTGCTTGGCCAGGTCGACACCTGCTCGCGCTATCGTTGCTCGTGCTTCGTTCATGGGGCTCTCCTGTTGGGCTTCGATTGATGATCGCAAGCTCAATCGTGGCGCTTCAGCACCACTGGTGGAAGGAGGAGGAGTCCCTTCGTATTCGCGGTAGTCCGCCGCCGAGGCTGCGTCGCATGGCAATCATTGCGCCCCTGTCTATGTTGAGGAGCGAGGCAATCGGCCTCGTTCTTCGACAGGAGCAGGATCATGACCCCTTCGACCCAAGCCATCACGCCGCTGCGATTGAACGACGGCCATGCCCTCATCGGTCGCGTTCCAAGCTGCGGGCCGGCATGTTGACTGGTGGTAGCGGTGGGATACGCCCATCGTCAAGGCGTCGCTGGATGTCGCTCTTGGTGTATGCGAGCAGATCGTCACGAGCCTTGGCGTCGATCGATAGGCCAGCGAGAGCTTGGCGCTGGACCGCCATCTCGCGAAAGGAGCCCATCAACTCCGGATGCTTGGCTAGGGCTTCGGCTTGGTCCAGTTGCTCGAACGCGATGGCCCGTGCGGGCCGGTTCGGATTCGCCGGTCGCGTCGCGCTTTCGGCGTCGATTGAACTCAGGTGAGTCGCTTCGCGACTTCCTTGCGCGCTGCCTCGTTCGTCGCCATCTCGTTGGTCTTGTCGACCACTTTCTCGATCCATTCCTCGAGAGGCTGAGAGGGGTGCGTCTCCGCTGGCTTGGCGGTAGCAGGCTTCGGAGATTTTTCCTTCGTCGCGATATCGGTCGAGCTCGGCGCGGAGGCGTTGTGAGATGCGTTCATGGTTTCCTTCCTGGGTGAGTTGTTTGAGATGTTGCCCCCTTGCAAAGCCTTACGCTGCCCGGGGAATCGATTGTCAAGAACGGTGAGTTGGACGGCGTCCCCAAAGCGGTCATGGACCTTGCGGAGACCATCGGGCAGGCCGGCCTGAATGTCGGCCATCACGTTGATGCCTGCCCCGCGGCCGTACTCCTCGAACCGTTGAAACGTGCGCCGCAACGCCAGTTCTGGCGTCACGCGGACGGCAATGATGACGGGCGTGAGCCCTGCATCGAGTGCCGCTTGAATCTTCTCCATCGTAGGTTCAGGCCGATTGAGCTGGCCCTCGAATAGAACACGTGCGTTCGCGGGAAATCCCGAGCCGATCACCGCTGAGGTTTTTCCTGCGCCGGGAATACCGGTGAGGAAGATTGCGGTATCGCGGTTCGGGTCGGAGTCGTCGCGCAAGGCGCGATGAAACTGTCCGACGCCAGCACCGCTGCAGCGTTGTGAACCGGTGCGTTGTACCGATTTCGCGCCTCCTGGGACCGCCCGAACTGCGGGAACGTGTCCTTGAAAGCATCGGCCGAAACATACCGGCCTCCGAAGTTGTATGGAGCAACTTCGTAGGCGGTGAAGAAGGGTTCGGGATTTTTTTCGACGGCCCGGATTACCTGCGGTGCTGCTCACCGCTTCGATGCGCCTATTTCTTGCACTCGCCGCTGGCCGGGACGGAGCCATCCTTGCATTCAGTCAGGAGGGGCTCGCTGCGCGGGCGCGGCGGCGAATTCGGCGGGTTCGGCAACTCGCCCTGCGCATACACGATCTTCTTCGTTCCGAGATCGCAGGTGCCCACGACCTTGCCGGCGACTTCCGCATTGGCGTCTACCGTGGTGAGCGTGAAGCGGGAAACGCCGGCGGCTCGGATCTTCATGTCGATCTGAGACAGGATGGCATCGCAGTTGCCTGCGCCGCTCGCAGCGTGCGCAAAGACCAATGCAACGGAGGCCAGCGCGAATCTCAGCATGGGGGCGACCTGTCCAGCGATCAACGCGAAGGCGCCGGCACCGGCGTCACCGACTCGCGGATCACCCCGCCGCCCGTGACACTGCCGCCGGCGGAGCTGCCCGCGCCGCCGCGCACGCGGGCTTCGCAGTCGGCCTGGTCGGCAGCCGGCTGCTGCTGGCAGCGGGCCAGCGCATCGGCGTCGTAACCGGCGGCGCTCGAACCGGTGAGGCCGTCGCGCCTGGCCTCTTGGCGCGCGGCTCCGGCCTCGCGAAGGCAGGCTGCCTTGTCCTGCTGCACGCCGTCGCAGGCCGCGCGGTCGCGCGCCATGCGGGCATCGGAGCCGGACGGCGCCGACTGGGCGAGCGCGGGGCCGGCGCCGAGCAGCGCGACCAGGCACAGGCTGGCCAGGGCGGGTTTGTTCATGGTGGCTCCTCTTCTTGAACGGAAGCCAGCACTGTGGCCGCAGGACGGCGGCGGGGCCGTGGGACGATCCCGCTTTCGGGCATCAGCCGTGCGTTGATGCGGCCGCTCTTGTGCGGCCCGCTCCTACACACACCGGCAAGAGCGAAGGCTTAGGGTGGATCCAACCCCGGAGGTACACCATGGCACGCGCACGCAAGAACATCCAGCCTGCAGAAGATCCGAAGTTGGCGGCCGAGGACCCGTCGACCGTGATTCCACCCACAGGACATCGCAACAGGGACATCGATTCGGTCAAGGCAACCAGCGGGTCCGGCCCCGAAGAATTCATCGGCGAGCAGACGAACTCGAAGGAAGGCATGAGGCACTCGTCCCAGACGGGAAGAACCTGAAGCTTGCTTTTTCCCCACTCGCGTCAGTGGCACGCGAGGAAATCCGCCACGGCTTCGTTGACGAGCTCCGGATGCGTGACCGGGCCCATGTGGCCCAGCCCGGCGAACTTTGGCCGCCGTTTCCCTGAGTTCTTCGCCCGGTGAGATGCGGCGCACTCGAGGACAGGCGAGCAAGGGGGAAGGCGTTCGTAACGCGCAGCGTTATGAATTCGGGCAACTCGGCCGGCAAGACGTAGTCCCCGAACTGGGAGCGCATATGTTTCACCATCTCGCGCTCCTTGCTGCTTCGGCCGTTCGTCTTCATCAACAGGATGCTGATGTGCCTGAGCGCCGAGCGTGTGCCCTGAATCGTGTCGAACAGCTTGGCCACGCCGCCCTGCTCGTAGAGGCCCAGCGTCATGGGCGTGACGACGAAATCCGCGACCGCCAGCGCGCCCACCAGCAGCGAATTCCGCTCTGGTGGGGTGTCGATGATGCACAGGTCGAACTTGGGTGCATGAGCATGGAGCGCAGTGCGGGCCCGCATGACCACATCGGTCTTCGCGTTTAGCAGGTCGTACAAGGGCTCGTCGCCAGCCGGAATCAGGCTGATGTGGTCGTCGACGGGTTGCAGCGGCTTGACGACACACTGATCCGAGAAGTCGGTGATATTGCGGGCGGACGAGGTCGTTCACTAGGGGCATCCGCTCAAGGGCCACGGTCGACTTCAGGCGAGCTGACCATGTCACCCAACCGTCAGTCCTTCTTGATTTGCGGCCTGAGGGGGCTTTCCGAGGAGCTGGATGGCGGGCGCAGGACGCGCGATTCGATGCATGGCCAATCAGCAGTCCACGGCCGTGTGGTTCTGGAGACGGTCGGTGTTCGAGCGCCGAGGCTTCGGTGGCTGCGTTCTTCCCAGCTCCTCGGCGCGGCTCTGAAGCTGCTGCCCGAGCGTGCTTGCTTGGACTCTGCCCATGCCTGCAGCGCTGTGACGACCAGGCCGACCAGCGCCGCCACTGCGATTGCCAGTGCGCTGACGACCGCCAGCAGCTGAAGATCATGCTGTGCGAAGTCCGAGAGCGTCGTAGCCGCAGAGGTGGAGGGGACATAGCGTGGAAGCGGCGCCGGCGGGAGGGCGATTTCAACGGCGAGCAATACGAGAGCCAGCATGGCCGATATCACAAACGTCCAGGCGAAGAAGCGCTGATAGGACTTCCGCCGCCGGCTTGGTGAGTCCATGTGTCCTCCCGTCAAGGCTGGCGCGAGGCAAGAAGCTGAGATCCACGTGGAGGCCACGCATTGGAACGGACCGGGCCGACGTTCTCGCGCGCCAGTGCTACAGGTTTTTCCGCATCAGCTCTTCACCCACGACGCGGCGCGCATCGTCGGTTGACGCGCAATCAAGCAGCGTCCGCATCAGGTCGTCGTGCTCAAGTCCCAAGATGCTTGAAATCATGGACAGTTGCGCCCCGGAGAAGATCCCCGCCGACTCCCAAGAGTCGAACATCACCGCCGCTTGCGCCGGGTCGTCGTCATGTATCTTCTTGAGTTGCAGAACAAGCTTTACCTGGGCCGCATTGAGGGACTGTGGAACCGCGGGATTGGTCCTGAGTGGTGTCACGCGCCGGACGTACGGGGCGCACCCCTGGATACGCGCGGTGAGCCCCGACATGATCTTTCTCATCTGTCCCCTCCAGTGCCCCCGCCGGGGGCCATCCGCGAGCTCCTTGGGCTCAACGAAGGCTTCGCCATCGGATTCGAAGGACGCCACGTCTTCGGAGCGCCGGCGTGCCATGAGACTCAGGAGACTCGGAATCCCCATGGTGCTGGAGCGCATCGACGGCACGCCCGAGGTGGGCTGCCCGGGGCGTTCATCGCCAGCGACTTCACGCTGAGAGCCTGGACCTGGGCTGGCGAACGAAAATCGAAACTCAGGTGCCACGGTGGTCTCCTCTCTGACCGTAAGTCCATTGTCTTACTCGCAGATCGGGAAAGCAATGTGCCGTCTGAGGGAGGGGACGACTCAAAGGGCCGAAGTCTGAATCACCGGCCAGCCCATGAGAAGACCCGTGCGCGATGAATCGTCGGGCTCGGTGTCTTTATGCAACACGTTGCTGAATTCGTGCGCAGCATGGCGACCGATCAGGCGCCGCTGAAAGCGGCGTGCCGGCGCCCTGGCCCGAACTGGCCGCTCTCATGCGCAGCCAGCTGCTCGAGCTCCAGACCGCGCTGAACCAGCGTGGCTTTGCGAGCGGCGTACCCGACGGCATGATGGACCAGGCCACCCGCGAAGGGCTGCGGCCGCTATTGAGGCTCGGCTTGGATGCCGGGCGCTCTGTCAAGGGGATCCCCATAGTCAGAGCCAGACGCCATTGAATGCCTGGCCCCGGAATGTGACGGCGGCAGTGCCTGGCCCCACACATCGACGACGGGCGTGCCCGACTCGGCCAGCCACAACGCGTATGCGATCTGCTCTTCGCTGAATCTTGACCTCTTCCTTGCTTCTCCTTGCGCCCCTTAGGGCCTACCGGAAAGCAACCGTACTTCTAGTTTTGAACGCTCGGAATTCTGGGGAGACCTCACATGCTTTTGTCGGCATGGCCGTTATTTATGGTCCCCTCGTCATGCTCAGGAGGGGGGCGCCGGACCGGGCGCGCTGCATTGGGGCCTTCGGCTTCTACTCGGCATGGAGCTCCCAACGCCGCAACCGTGGGGTGCTGCTAAGGCAATGCTGAACAAGCCATCGATTCCAGCAACGCCAACAACGTTGCCTATTTCTGCGCATGCGTTGCCGGGTTTTCGGTCCAGTTTGAGCCATCTCGGCTCTCCCAGCGCCTCATCGGCGCATGCCGCGCGCCGCGCGGGCGCACTCATGCCATGAGATGCTTGCGCGCCAAATAAATGTTGGCCAAGCCCGTGACCACGAACGCGCGTGTGGCGTTTTTCGACAGGCCCCGGTAGCGCACCTTGTTGAATCCCCACAGCCGCTTCACGACCGCGAACACATGCTCGACGCGCGAACGCACCTTGGACTTCACCCGGTTCACGATCCTCTCCAGGCCCTCGATCGCACTG
>NZ_JAGGNU010000076.1 GCF_018614915.1 Variovorax paradoxus
TTACGCAGGGGTTCAAAGTGACCTGGTAGATCTGGCTCCAAATACTTGATGCGCAACGCCTCCGGCGCGTCTTTGGCGCAGATCGACATGAGCCTGAGGCGGAGCTGGTGGGGTTGGACGGTGCCGGAGACGGCGTGCTTCTGGGGCGCCCGGCAGGGCAGAATGCGGTCGACGGCCGGACCCGGCCACAAGCTGTCTTCCACGAACGGCTGCTTCGAGTGAAGTTGATTGCGGCGAAGACAGTCGACGCCGCGCCATTGAAGCGCCGGTGCCGGATCTGCCGATCGTTTCAATCGGCCGTCACTATCATCACGTAGAGGTGCACCGCAGCCCAACCCAGAACCGCAACACCAGCCAATGCCAGCAACACACCAATGCCTCGCATGGCGCCTCGTGGCGTTTTGCGATGGCCTTGAGGCCGGATCCGCTTCCAAGCTCGCATGGTGTTTCTCCTTGCTGCTTGCCGCCACTGTACGGTAGGCACTCAGCTCAACCCGACACAGCGGCCAATGCCGAATGCGCATCCGGCACGTGAGGACAAGCTCAACGGGCACGACCCATACGCTTACCTCAATGATGTGCTGACTAGGTTGCCGACGCAACGGGCCAGCGGCATCGCCGCATCGCCGTGTCAGGCGACACGACAAACTGACCCCCCATGTTGCCTCCTCACGGCGCAATGTTACTGAGGATCCCGGTAGCGTGCGCTGTGTGGCTCTGTCTGATCAGCCCGCCATGTCAGGCGGTGGTCAACGCGAAGCGTTGTCCACGGCCCGACGCCTTTGATTTCATTTTTTATGTGCTGCCAGGCGCGCAGCGCCTGGCCTCCCCTTAGAGCGCCGCTGCCTCGGCCGAGCGAGATGCACTTGTTCCCGTCTCTGCACGGCATTCGATCCACTGACGAATCGCCTCTGCCCGCCAAGTTGCAAGTGCACGTTGAACCGTTCTCAAGTGGGTTTCCTTGAACGTCCCTGTCGGCGCAAGTGCTCGCAGCCGGTCGAGGATTTCCACGGCCGTCATTCCGGGTTGCCGCTGCAGCCAGCTGCGCGTTTGGTCTTCGTAGGCGTCCAACATGCGCGGCTTGCGCGGTACGGGCTTGAGTCGCCGATAGGGTCGACGATGAATCGCGCGCTGCTCTCCGCGTTCGGCGCTCGTGGTAGGCGCTGGGGCATTGATGACCTCGTGAACGCGTCCAGTGGCTCCCGCGACCCCGCGTTGGTCTACCCGGCGTCCCAGGTCCTCTTGAGCATCCCGGATCTCATTCACGAGCACCACGGGGTCGGCGGTTGCCAGCATTCGCGCCAACCTTCTCTTGGGCGCCGCGCCGATCGCGTCGTGGGCCAGCACCCGGTTGGCTGGCGGCAAAGGGGGTGGTATCGCTTGACAACCTTGGCGCCGATCCGAGTCTTGCTGCGCAGCTTGAATGACGGTTGCAACACGTTCGTGTGGATGCGGGCCGCAGCATACAGCCTGGTCAGGGCGTGCAGGGACTCCAGGCCTTCGAAGCGGCCATAGCCGACCAACCTGCGCACGATCGCACCATTCTTCTGTTCAACCCAGGCTTGATCGTTCTTGCGGTAGGCGCGCGCTCGCGTGACCTCGAGTCCCTGCGCACGGCACCATCCCACGACGCGCTCGTTCATGAACACGCTGTCGTTGTCGAAGTCCACGCCACGCATCGGGAAGGGGAGCAAAGCGCGAGCTCGGTCGATGGCGTCGATGACCAGGGTGCTGTCGCGCGTCAGCACGGGCACGCACTCCGTCCATCCGGTGGCAACGTCGGTCAGCACCAAAGTCTGGATGAAGTTGCCTGCAAGCTGCGGACCGCAGTGCGCGACGAAGTGGACTTCCATGTAGCCAGGTGCAGGATCGTTCCAATCGCCAAAGGTACGGATCGGGACCGCCCGGCGAACGGCTGAACTCTGCCCAGCCGCGCGCCTTCGGCCCTTGCTCGCGGCGAGTCGCAGAGACGCAAGCAGCCGGTCGATCGTCGCTGCGCTGACCGCGAGCAGTTGCGCGTGCAAGCTCGGGTCTTCGTTGACCCTGCCGTGTCGAACCATCGCTGGCAGCAGCGCCGGGATCATGACCTTCAGGCGCTTGGAGCAGACCCGATCGGAGACCTCCCAGAGCGCTCCCAGAGCCTCGCGGACGGCGGGCCCATATCGGAAGCTGGAACGGCGCTCCTTCGGCGGCGCCGGCGGATTGGAGAGCAAGCGGATGCAGTGCTTGCGGTGATAGCCGGTGACCGCCACGAACTCGTCCAGGATCGAGCTGCGCTCGCCCTTGGAACCCAACCGGTACCGAGCGCCGACGGCCTCGACCAACTCCCTGCGTGTTGACATGCTCACTTGCCTCGTCACGTTCGTGTGCTCCGGCCGGACCATCCAGCAGGTAGCACGTTACGTGAGGCACGGGGGCAGCAGTTCGGATGAGTCAATGCGGGGGGTCAGTTCCTGATGTCGCTTGACACGCCGACCTGCTCCCGCATCGCTGGAAGCCAGCGCACTGTTCGACGCGCGCCGCATTGCGGCCTCCAGCGTCAAGCAGGACTTGCCTGGCCAAAATTCAAACCATCGGGCCAAGGGGTTCGCCCTGCGTTGGCGCTGCTCAATGACAGGACGCAGTACCGAATACACGGCCATCTACAAGTTGAGCGGCGATGCGTTGCGCGCAGAGCACCTCTTCGACTGCGCCTCCGAATACCGCACCTGGTTGAAAGCAGTTCGCCGCGTGGCTCGGCCTGGTGCCCAAGCAACATTCTTCGGGCGGCAAGGCCAATCTGCTGGGCAAGAGCAAACGCGGAGATACCTATCTCGAACTCTGCTAATGCACGGCGCGCGCTCGATCAGAATCCGGCCAACTAGGGCTTTGTGCTGCCTGCTTCCTTGCCTTTTACGGATGGGTTCGGCGCCCCGAGTTTGCTGTCGGGTGTGAGCACAGGATCGTTCGGCCCGACAGGGGCATCCTCGTCCGTGGTCTTAGTGTCAGTGTCCTTCGTAGAAAGCTTTCTCATCGCTTTCTCGGCGGGGCTGGGCTCATTGCCAGAGCGTGGCTTTGCTGGTGAGGTCATGGTCGATTTCTCCAGTATGGGAAACCAACCTAGCACCTCCGGGCGCGACACGTATGTAGGAGCGCGTCGCCCCTACTCCATGGTGGGTAGAGTTCACTCATTCAAACGGAGCTGCAATGCCGCACGTGAACGCTGAGCAATTTCATCGCGCCATGTGTACGCATATGAAGCGGCGTTGGACTTGGCCCGCGCGCTGCGGCGTGCTAAGGCTCGGCGCCTAGCAATTCGCCAATCGGCTTCAGGTCTTCAACGCGGTCGCACACGGTCTTGACGGCCACCAGAAGCGGCACGCCCAGCAGCAGGCCCGCGATTCCCCACAGCCAGCCCCAGGCGAGAACGCCGACAAAGATTGCCACCGGGTTCATGCGGCTTGCGCGGCTGGTCAGCCAGGGGGTGAGAAGGTAGCCCGAGACGATGTGGATGCCCAGTGACACGCCAACGATCAGCAGCGCCATGCCGGGCGTGCCGAATTGCAGGAAACCCACCAGCGCCAAACCACCGGTGACCACAATCGGGCCGATGTAAGGCACGAGGTTGAGCACGGCCGCCGCGACGCCCCACACGGCTGCTTGTTCCAGCCCGATCCACAACAAGGCGGCCCACGTGGTCACGCCGACCAACACGCTGGTGAGGATTTGTACCATCAGATAGCGCTGGATTTGCTCGTTGATCTCGTCGAGCGCCTGGATCGTGATCTTCTTCTGGCTGAAGGTGGGTCCGGCGATCTTTACCATCTTGCGGCGAAAGCTGTCGCCGGACGTAACCAGGAAATAGGTGATGAAACACACCATCATCGATTGACCGATGAAGCCGAACACGCCGACCGTGCCGGTCCACAGGTAGTCCCTGATACTGAAGCGTCGGGCAGCGATTCGGCCAGTGCAGTGGCGCCGTCGCTGAGCGAATAAACCATCGAACCGAGACCGCCCAGGACCGCGAACAGCACCGCCGCCGCCCCGAGCGCACGTGGAATGTGCCAGCGCTGCAGTTGGTCCACCGCCGGCGACAGGACATAGCTGAACATGGTCCCCAGCAGCAGCGGAATGAATACCGCGCTGGCCCAGTGCAGCGCGTAGACGCTGGCCACCACCGCGAGCACCGCCAACGATGCACTTCTCACGTCGACTGGCATGTGCAGATGCACGCGCTCCGGCTCGGGTGCGGCGGCCACCGGTGAGGAGTCGAGGCTGTACATGTTGAGCTTTCAAGGCAGCAGTTCCGCGTAGGCCTGTCGGTCGGCGGCATAGCAGCCGCACGCCATCGCCTCGAGTCCGCCGCGATCGAGCACCGTCAGGTCACCGCGGTGGTATTCGATCAGGCCGCTGCGCTGCAAGGCACTCGCGGCAGTCGTGACGCCGACGCGGCGCACACCGAGCATGAGGGCGAGAAACTCGTGTGTCACATGGAAGCTGTCGGAGTGGGCACGGTCCTGGCTCATCAGCAGCCAGCGCGCCAACCGCGGACCGATCAGATGAAAGCGCAGGCATGCTGCCGAAGCGGCCAATTGCGACATCAAGACGTAGACGTAACGATTCAGACCGCGTTGCAGTGCCGCGCTGCGCGCAAGTTCGCGCTGGAAGTCAGCGGTGGTTATGCGCCATGCTGCGCCCGGGCCTTGCACCAGCGCGTGCAATGGCACAGCGCCCACGCCCAGGGCCAGCTGCGCGCCCAGCATTCCCTCACGGCCGATCATGCCGACTTCGGGACCGGGATGGCTGTCGATCTGCGCCACCAGCGAAATGCAGCCATCGATCGGGAAGTAGGCATGCTGAGTCGGCTTGCCGGGCTCGCAAAGTACCTCGGCCAGCACCAGTTGGATCGGCTCGCAGAGGGCCAGCAAGCTCCGGCGATCGTTGCGCGGAAGCAGTTCGATGAGGTGGTTCTCGATGGTGGCCAATTGGCTCTCCGATGTGTTGCTGCCACACCTAGGGAGACGCTGAACTATGAGCATCGCAGCCAGAGTTGAGGAGATGACGAAGGAATGCAGCCGAGAAATCCGTCAACTTCGCGATGCGCGGCCTTCGCCGCATAGGTTTTGCGCCTCGTTCGAGG
>NZ_JAGGNU010000077.1 GCF_018614915.1 Variovorax paradoxus
GTCCGCAGTTCTACTTCCGCACGACGGACGTGACCGGCGCGATCGAGCTGCCCAAGGACAAGGAAATGGTCATGCCCGGCGACAACGTCAGCATCACCGTGAAGCTGATCAACCCGATCGCCATGGAAGAAGGCCTGCGCTTCGCGATCCGCGAAGGCGGCCGCACCGTGGGTTCGGGCGTGGTGGCGAAGATCCTCGACATCTGATCGAGCGAAAAGGAATATCACCATGGCCACCAAGCAAAAAATCCGCATCCGCCTCAAGGCGTTCGACTACAAGCTGATCGACCAGTCGGCCGCCGAGATCGTGGACACCGCCAAGCGCACCGGCGCGATCGTCAAGGGCCCCGTGCCCCTGCCGACCCGTATGAAGCGTTTCGACATCCTGCGTTCGCCGCACGTCAACAAGACGAGCCGCGACCAGTTCGAGATCCGCACCCACCAGCGCCTGATGGACATCGTCGACCCGACCGACAAGACCGTGGACGCGCTGATGAAGCTCGACCTGCCGGCCGGCGTGGACGTCGAGATCAAGCTGCAATAAGTAGCGTCGGTTACTTCATTCATCAAAGCCCGCCTGCAGAAATGCCGGTGGGCTTTGTTTTTTGACACGTGGCTGTGGCATTCTCCGCGGGGCGGCGATCGGCCGGACATGAACGCTCAGAGGGCGAAGATGAAGACTAAAAGGTGGCTCTTTCGAGCCTTGGCAATGGCTGTCGCGGCGGTGCTCGGGGCGTGCGGCGGCGGAGGTGGGGGCGGTGGCGGCTTTCCGATCACGGGCCTGCCCGGTGCGACGACGACCGTCACGCTGAACGGCACCGTGACCTTCGATTCGGTGCCGAATACGACCGGTACGCTGAACTATTCGGCGATCTCGAGCAAGCCGGTTCGCGGCGCCGTGGTCGAAATCGTCAACGGCGCCTCGGCGGTGCTGGCGACCGCGAGCACCGACGCCAACGGAGCGTATTCCGCTTCGGTTCCCTCGAACACGTCCGTCGTGGTGCGGGTCAAGGCGCAGATGCTGCAGGGCGGCTCGGGCGCGAGCTGGGACGTCAGCGTCCGCGACAACACCCAGTCCGATGCGATCTACGCGATGGAGACGCCCACGTTCTCCACCGGTGCCGTTGCGGTCACGCGCGACGTCCATGCGCCCTCGGGCTGGGACGGTACGAGCTACGCCTCGACCCGGGTCGCAGGGCCTTTCGCGCTGCTCGACACGATCTATGCGACGCAGGCCAAGGTCCTCTCGGTGGCGCCGGGCACCGCCTTTCCGCTGTTGCGCGTGTTCTGGAGCGTCAACAACGTGCCGGCGTCCGGTAATCTGGCGCTCGGGCAGATCGGAACGACCTTCTTCACCAACAGAAGCACGGGCCGCGCCATCTACGTGCTGGGCAAGGAGAACGTCGATACCGACGAATACGATGCGCCCGTCGTGGCGCACGAGTGGGGCCATTACTACCAGTCGGCCTTCAGCCGCGACGATTCGCCGGGCGGCAGCCATTCTCTTGGCGAGCTTCTCGATCGGCGGTTGGCGTTTTCGGAAGGCTGGGGCAATGCCTGGTCAGGCATTGCGCTGGGACGCAGCAACTACACCGATTCCGCCGGCCCGAGCCAGGCGCAGGGGGGCAACCTCAACCTGGCCGGAGGTGCGCCGTCCAATCCTGGCTGGTACCGGGAGGCCTCGATCCATTCGATCCTTTGGAACTTGAACAACCAGGTCGGATTCAAGCCGATTCATGACACTCTCACGGGACCCTTCAAGAACGGCGTGCCGGTGACCTCCATCCACCCGTTCGCGGCCGCTTTCCGCGCCGCCGCACCTGGAAGTGCTGCGGCCCTGAACACATTGCTCACCGGCCAGAACATCAGCGCCGCCCCCAACGATGCGTTTGGCACTTCGGAAACGAACAATGGGACCGTCGGCCTCGCGCTACCGATGTATACGACCGCGACCGTGGGCGGCGGCGGCACCTCTGCCTGCGTGACCAATCAGGCTGGGGCGAGCAACAAGCTGGGCAGCTATGTCTACCTGCGCTTCACGGCGCCCACGGGGCGCAGCTATGCCATCAGCGCCACCGGGCCTGCCGGCTCGGATCCAGATTTCGTCGTCTATCAGGGCCGCCAGGTCGCCGATGCCAGCGCAGAAACGACCAACATCCAGACCGCCTCTGTCTCCCTCGCAGCGGGCGAGAGCGTTCTGGTTTTGAACGACTTCAACAACTTGTCGTCGAACACATGTTTCAACGTCACCATCCAATGAGGAGCCGATCCATGCGTGCACACCGCGGCTTGGCAACCATCGTCGTCGCAGCGCTGGCGATGGGCGTGTCCTTGCAAGCCTGCGCCGATGGCAAACCAGGGCGCCACGACCTCAAGATGACGGCAGCGCCGGCGAAAACAAACGGTTCCGGCGTGTCCGTGCAGTACCGCCTCGACGGCACGCCCCAGGCTGGAAGCGCCGTCTCCGTCGTGCTCAGCTTCGACGGCATCACCGATCCCGCGGGCGCCTCGTTCCGCCTGACGACCGACGGAGGCCTGACGCTGGTCGGCGGCGCCGGTGGAACACAGCCGTTGCCGGCCGGCCAGACGAGCACGCTGACCGTCCAGGTGGTGCCGGGCGCGGACGGCACCGGCTATCTCCACGTGTTCACGACGCAGCGAGGCGCCACCAGCGCCACCTCGGTCCCCGTCCAAGTCGGCAAGGCGCCTTCTGCCATGCCTGCCAGCGACGCGCTCAAGCAGACGCCGGACGGCGACAAGATCCGCGCCATGCCGGTGAAATAGGGGCGCGCCGCGCGACTCTCTCCGGCTGCTTGCGCCTGCGGCCGTCCCCGGGCTATAATCTTCGGCTCTGCCCAACTTGCGCCTTCTGGGTGCGGGCTGGAGCAGAACCTTATCAACCTTCTTTCGCATACCAAACGCTGTCGCCAATTGAAGTGGCAGCGGCGGAAGTTTTGGAGAAAAACCAATGAGTCTGAGCAACTCCCTCGGGTTGCTGGGCCGCAAGGTGGGGATGATGCGTCTCTTCACCGATGACGGGGATGCAGTTCCCGTCACGGTGGTGGATGTGTCGAACAACCGCGTGACCCAGATCAAATCCCAAGAGAACGATGGCTACGTCGCCCTGCAAGTGACGTTCGGTTCGCGCAAAGCGTCGCGCGTGACCAAGCCGGAAGCCGGCCACCTCGCCAAGGCGGGTGTCGAAGCTGGCGAAATCATCCAGGAATTCCGCGTGACCGCCGATACGGCAGGTCAGCACAAGGCCGGCGGCGTGATTGCCGCGGCGAGCGTGTTCGCGGTGGGCCAGAAGGTCGACGTGCAAGGTACCTCGATCGGCAAGGGCTTCGCCGGCACGATCAAGCGCCACAACATGAGCTCGCAGCGGGCGTCGCACGGCAACAGCCGTTCGCACAACGTTCCCGGTTCGATCGGCATGGCGCAGGATCCCGGCCGCGTGTTCCCGGGCAAGCGCATGACGGGCCACCTGGGCGACGTCACCGTGACGACCCAGAACCTCGACGTCATCCGTATCGACGAAGCGCGCCAGCTGCTTCTGATCAAGGGCGCGATCCCGGGCTCCAAGGGTGGCTTCGTCACCGTGCGTCCGGCCGTCAAGGCCAAGCCGCAAGCGGCTGAAGGAGCGAAGTAATGCAACTCGAACTCCTGAACGAACAAGGCCAGGCCGCGTCGAAATACGACGCTCCCGAGACCGTGTTCGGCCGTGACTACAACGAAGACCTGGTTCACCAGATCGTTATCGCATTCCAGGCCAACGCACGCCAAGGCACGCGCGCCCAGAAGGACCGCGAACAGGTCAAGCACTCGACCAAGAAGCCTTTCAAGCAAAAGGGAACGGGCCGCGCCCGCGCCGGTATGACGTCCTCGCCGCTGTGGCGTGGGGGTGGCCGGATTTTCCCGAACATGCCCGACGAAAACTTCTCGCAGAAGATCAACAAGAAGATGTATCGCGCCGGCATGGCCGCCATCTTCTCGCAGCTCGCTCGCGAAGGCCGTCTGGCCGTGGTCGATTCGATCAAGGTCGATTCGCCCAAGACCAAGCCGCTGGCCGCCAAGTTCAAGGCGATGAATCTCGAGTCCGTGCTCGTGATCGCCGAAGAAGTCGACGAGAACCTGTACCTGGCCTCGCGCAACCTGGTGAACGTGCTCGTCGTCGAGCCGCGTTACGCCGACCCGGTGTCGCTGGTCCACTACAAGAAGGTGCTGGTCACCAAGGGCGCCGTCGACAAGCTCAAGGAGATGTTCGCATGAGCCGCATGAACCCGACTCCGCAGCAGCGTCAGTTCGACGAAGGTCGTCTGATGAGCGTTCTGGTCGCCCCGATCGTGTCCGAGAAGGCCACGATGGTTGGCGAGAAGTCGAACGCAGTCACTTTCAAGGTGTTGCAGGACGCCACCAAGCCCGAGATCAAGGCCGCCGTTGAACTGATGTTTAAGGTCGAAGTCCAGGGCGTCTCGGTGCTCAACACCAAGGGCAAGACCAAGCGCTTCGGCAAGTCCGTCGGCCGCCGCGACAACGTTCGCAAGGCCTATGTGACGCTGAAGGCCGGTCAAGAGCTCAACCTCGTTGGGGAAGGCGCTTAATCATGGCCGTCATCAAGATGAAACCCACTTCGCCGGGCCAACGCGGCGCGGTGAAGATTTCGCGGGACCACCTGTACAAGGGTGCGCCGCACGCTGCCCTGCTGGAACCCCAGTTCCAGAAGGCCGGCCGCAACAACAACGGTCACATCACGACCCGTCACAAGGGTGGTGGCCACAAGCACCACTACCGCGTGGTGGACTTCGTGCGCAACAAGGACGGCATCCCGGCCAAGGTCGAACGCATCGAGTACGACCCGAACCGCACCGCCCACATCGCGCTCGTGTGCTACGCCGACGGCGAGCGCCGCTACATCATCGCCCCGCGCGGTCTGGAAGCCGGTGCAACGCTGCTGTCCGGTTCGGAAGCCCCGATCCGCGCCGGCAACACGCTGCCGATCCGCAACATCCCCGTGGGTTCAACGATCCATTGCATCGAACTGCAGCCCGGCAAGGGCGCGCAGATCGCCCGCTCGGCCGGTACCTCGGCCACGCTGCTGGCCCGCGAAGGCGTCTACGCCCAGGTCCGCATGCGCTCGGGCGAAGTTCGCCGCGTGCACGTCGAGTGCCGCGCGACCATCGGTGAAGTCGCCAACGAAGAACACAGCCTGCGCCAGCTCGGCAAGGCCGGTGTGAAGCGCTGGATGGGTATCCGCCCGACCGTTCGCGGTGTGGTGATGAACCCGGTCGACCACCCGCACGGCGGCGGCGAAGGCAAGACCGGCGAAGGCCGCCATCCTGTCGATCCGTGGGGCAATCTCACCAAGGGTTATCGCACCCGTAACAACAAGCGCACGCAGGTCTTCATCGTGTCGCGTCGCAAGAAGTAAGGGACAGCACAATGACTCGCTCTCTCAAAAAAGGTCCCTTCGTCGACCACCACCTGGTGGCCAAGGCCGACAAGGCCGTGACGACCAAGGATAAGAAGCCGATCAAGACCTGGTCGCGCCGCTCGATGGTCCTGCCCGAGTTCATCGGCCTGACCATCGCCGTGCACAACGGCAAGCAGCACGTGCCCGTGTACATCACCGACCAGATGGTCGGCCACAAGCTCGGCGAATTTGCGCTCACGCGCACGTTCAAGGGGCACCCCGCGGACAAGAAAGTCCAGAAGAAGTAAGGAACGACCATGTCTGAAACACGTGCAGTCCTCCGCGGCGTCCGCCTCTCGGTCGACAAGGGCCGTCTGGTCGCCGACCTGATCCGCGGCAAGAAGGTCGATCAAGCGCTCAACATCCTGCAGTTCACGCAGAAGAAGGCCGCTGTGATCGTCAAGAAGGTGCTCGAGTCGGCGATCGCCAACGCCGAGCACAACGACGGTGCCGACATCGACGAGCTGAAGGTCAAGACCATCTACGTCGAGCAAGGCGCCACGCTCAAGCGCTTCACCGCGCGCGCCAAGGGTCGCGGCAATCGCATCAGCAAGCCCACGTGCCATGTGTACGTGACGGTTGGCAACTAAAAGGCCGGAAGACTATGGGACAGAAAATCCACCCGACCGGCTTCCGCCTCGCGGTCAGCCGCAACTGGTCCAGCCGCTGGTACGCCAGCAACCGCGATTTCGCGGGCATGCTGGCCGAAGACATCAAGGTGCGCGAGTACCTGAAGAAGAAGCTCAAGAACGCGTCGGTTTCGCGCGTGCTGATCGAGCGTCCCGCCAAGAACGCGCGCATCACGATCTACTCGGCACGTCCGGGCGTCGTGATCGGCAAGAAGGGCGAAGACATCGAGAACCTCAAGCGCGAACTCGGCAAGCAGCTGGGCGTGCCGGTGGCAGTGAACATCGAGGAAGTGCGCAAGCCCGAAATCGATGCGCAGCTGATCGCCGACAGCATCACGCAGCAGCTCGAGAAGCGGATCATGTTCCGCCGCGCCATGAAGCGTGCGATGCAGAACGCCATGCGTCTGGGTGCCCAGGGCATCAAGATCATGTCGTCCGGCCGCCTGAACGGCATCGAAATCGCGCGTTGCGAGTGGTACCGCGAAGGTCGCGTGCCGCTTCACACGCTGCGCGCCGACATCGACTACGGCACCTCGGAAGCCAAGACCACCTACGGCGTCATCGGCGTCAAGGTCTGGGTCTACAAGGGCGACACGCTGGGCCGCAACGACCTGCCGGCCGTCGAGACGCCGCGTCCTGAAGAAGAGCGTCGCCCGCGTGGCCCGCGCCGCGATGGCCGCCCCGGTGGCGATCGTCCCGGCTCCGACCGCCGCGGCCCCGGCCCGCGCGCTGGTGCCCGTGGTCCGATCGGCGGCAACGTCGCTCCGGCCGACGGCAGCGACAAGCCCGCAGAAGCCACCGGTGGTGCTCCGGCAGCACCGGGTGCAGACTCGAAACCCGCCGTTAAGCGCGTGCGCAAGCCCGCGCCAGCTGCAGCAGCTGACGGTGCCAAGAACGAGTGATCGTTCTTAGATCCACGGAGTAACAAACATGCTGCAACCTGCACGCAGAAAGTTCCGCAAGGAACAAAAGGGCCGCAACACCGGCATCGCGACCCGCGGCAACGCGGTGTCCTTCGGTGACTTCGGCCTGAAGTCGATCGACCGCGGCCGCCTGACGGCGCGCCAGATCGAAGCCGCTCGTCGCGCGATCTCGCGCCACGTCAAGCGCGGTGGCCGCATCTGGATTCGCGTGTTCCCCGACAAGCCGATCTCCCACAAGCCCGCCGAAGTGCGGATGGGTAACGGCAAGGGCAACCCCGAGTACTACGTCGCCGAGATTCAGCCTGGCAAGGTGATCTACGAGATCGTCGGCGTGCCCGAAGAACTCGCCCGCGAAGCGTTCCGCCTGGCTGCTGCCAAGCTGCCGCTGCGCACCACCTTCGTCGCGCGCCAGCTCGGCGCCTGATCGAGGAGAACACTCATGGCAACACGTAAGAAGAAGGACGCCGCGGCCACGCCGGCCAAGGTGTCGAAGGCTGCAACGCTGCGCGACAAGGACGTCGCCGGCCTGCAGACCGAAATCAAGGATCTGCAGAAGGCCCATTTCGGCCTGCGCATGCAGAAGGCCACGCAACAACTGTCGAACACGTCGACGCTGCGCGTCACGCGCCGCGACATCGCGCGTGCCAAGACCATTCTTGCGCAGAAGCAGCAGCAAGAAACCCAAGCCGCCAAGTAAGGAGTGAACATGACGGAAGCTAAAAAATCCCTCAAGCGCACCTTGATCGGCAAGGTGGTCAGCGACAAGCGCGAGAAGACCGTGACCGTGCTGGTCGAGCGTCGTGTGAAGCACGAGCTCTACGGCAAGATCGTGGCCAAGACGAGCAAGTACCACGCCCACGACGAAAAGGGCGAGTACAAGCTGGGCGACACCATCGAGATCACCGAAAGCCGGCCGATCTCGAAGTCGAAGAACTGGGTCGTGACCCGCCTGGTCGAAAAGGCCGTTCTGGTCTGATCCCCGGCGCACAGCCAAAGCGAAAGCGGCCCACAATGTGGGCCGTTTTTCTTTTTCAGGAGCACTTCAGATGATCAAAGTCGGCGACACCCTTCCTCCAGCGACCCTGCAGGAATATTCCGAAGTCGAAGGCGAGGCCTGCAGCATCGGACCGAACCCGGTCGACGTCACCAAGGCGGCCGCAGGCAAGACCATCGCGCTGTTCGCACTGCCCGGCGCCTTCACGCCGACCTGCTCGGCCAAGCACGTGCCGGGCTATGTGCAGCACTTCGACGACTTCAAGGCCGCCGGCGTGGATGAGATCTGGTGCGTGAGCGTCAACGACGCCTTTGTCATGGGCGCCTGGGCGCGCGACCAGAAGACCGGCACCAAGGTGCGCATGCTGGCCGACGGCAGTGGCGCCTTCGCGAATGCGACCGGCCTCACGCTGGACCTGACGGCACGCGGCATGGGTGTGCGCAGCAACCGCTACTCGATGCTCGTGAAGGACGGCAAGGTCGCGGCGCTCAACGTCGAAGCGCCGGGCAAGTTCGAAGTCAGCGACGCAGACACCCTGCTGGCTCAAGCCAAGGGCTGATCCACCTCTGCTGCTTTGGCGCGAAACACCGGCCGGCTACACGAAGTGAGCCAACCGGGGGTGAGCTAAAGCTCGACCTTGAGGTAGTGCGAGCCCGCGATCGGGTTGTGGTAGTACGGGGGCACCTCTTCGAAGCCCAGCTCTTCGTAGAGCGCCCGCGCCGATTCCATGTCGTCCAGCGTGTCCAGCAACACACAGGCGTAACCCGCGCCGCGTGCCACATCGAGGATCGCTTCGGCCAGCTGGCGGCCCAGCCCCAGGCCGCGGAAGGCGGGCCGGACGTAGAGCCGCTTCATCTCGGCCGCATTGGGGTAGTCGGTCGTGTCCAGGGGGCGCAGCGCGCAGCAGCCGGCGACGTGCGCCAGGCCGCCCTGCGGCCTCTGAATCAGCGGCACGTCGGCCATCACGGCCGCATCCTTGACGTCGACCAGCGCCAGCAGCAGCGCGCCGCGCGGTTCCACGTAGTCGCCGGGCAACTCGGCGAGTTCCTGGTCGAAATTCTGGAAGCAGAGATCGATGGTCAGCGAGGCCGCGTAATCCTTGAAGATGGCGCGCGTCGCCTCGATTTCTTCCCGTTCGTCGGGCGTGATCAGCACGATGGCCGGGGTATCGGCCAGGGGCAGGGGGCGTGAGGCCGAGAAGCTCATGCTCTGAGCGACCCCGCGCACGCTGTGAACACCGCCGGGGCCGGCAGCCGCGAGGCGGGATCGTCCAGGCTCGCGGGGCGCGTGACGAGCGAAGGGATGTGGGACATCGGCGGAGCTTGGGCGCAGAGCTGCGGGAAATGCAGATTAGCAAAGTCGGCGCCGCCGCGCCTGCGGGTTGTCTCTATGCGAGGGCCTAAGCCTCGGCCAGCAGCTTCTCGATCAGCTTGTGCAGCTCGGCAAAGTCGGGCTCACCCACGTAACGCTTCACGATCTCGCCGCGCTTGTTGACGATGTAGGTGGTGGGCGTGAGCTTCACGTCGCCCCAGGCCTGCGCCACCGCGCCGGTGTTGTCGATCGCCACCTCGAACGGCAGCTTGCGCGTTTCGACGAAGTTGACGACGTAGCTCGGCGGGTCGTAGCTCATGGCCACCGCCAGCGTGTCGTAGCCGCGGCCCTTGTACTTGTCGTAGGTGGCAATCACCTTGGGCATCTCGGCCACGCAGGTGACGCAGCTCGTGGCCCAGAAATTGACCAGGGTGACCTTGCCTTTAAGATCGTCCGTGCTCCTCTTGCTGCCGTCGAGCAGCACGAAGGTCGACGCCGGCGCCGCCGAGACGCCCGTATTCAGATAAACACCCACGCCGACGGCCAGGGCGACGGCGATGGCGGCAGCGTAGATAATTTTTTTCATGGGAGAACGATGGATGGACCGCCGCAATTTTAGTTCCGCCTTCCTCGCTGCGCCTGCCGCTTTGGTATGGCTTGCCACGCGGCAGGCCCATGCGCTGACGATCGACGATCTCAGCGCCGGCGACGCCTCGAAGGGGCTCAAGGCTGCCCTCGAAAAAGGCGCCACCGCGGCGGTCGGCCTGCTGGGGCGCCAGGACGGCTTCCTGGGCAATCCCAAGGTGCGCATTCCACTGCCCGGCTATCTCGAGGACGCGGCCAAGATGCTGCGCGTGGTGGGCCAGGGCGGCCGCATCGACGAGCTTGTGACGGCGATGAACCGCGCCGCCGAGCAGGCGGTGCCGGCGGCCAAGGACCTGCTGGTGAACGCGGTACGCACCATGAGCGTGGCCGATGCCAAGGGCATCCTGGTCGGCGGCGATACCTCGGTCACCCAGTTCTTCGCCAACAAGACCCGTGCGCCGCTCACCGAGCGGTTCCTGCCCGTCGTGACCTACGCCACGGTCCAGGTCAAGCTGGCCGAGAAGTACAACCGCATCGCCGGCAAGGCCGCCGGCTACGGGCTGGTGAAAAAGGAAGACGCCAACATCCAGCGCTACGTGACTGGCAAGTCACTCGACGGCCTTTACCTCATGATCGGAGAGGAAGAGCGCAAGATCCGCCAGGATCCGGTCGCAAGCGGCAGCGCCATCCTGCAGAAGGTGTTCGGCGCGCTGCGTTGATGTCGCCGTGCCTTCGTTCACTCGCGGCGCTCGCATTGGCCGCCGCCGCGATCGGCGCCTGCAGCCCCGTCTTCAACTGGCGTGAAGTTTCGATCGCCGACGAGGGCCTCGTCGCGCTCCTGCCCTGCAAGGCCGACCGCGCGACACGCGCGCTGCCGCTCGGCGCCGAGTCGGTCACCATCGACATGACCGGTTGTGAGGCCGGCGGGGCCACCTTTGCGGTTGCGCATGCATCGGCCGCCGACGCGGCGCAGGCCGAGAGCTGGATGCGCGCCTGGCGAGCGGCCACCCGTGCGCAGTTGGCCGGCGCGGCGGTCGCCGAGACGCCGTCCGCGCTGCCCCGGGCTGCTGCGTCGCCCGCGCCCGTTCGGCTCGACACCCAGGGCGATGCCGGAGCGCCGGCACACGTGCTCTGGTTCGCCCAGCAACGCGCCGGCAAGATGGCGCTCTACCAGGCGACCGTCCTCGGCAAGCCCGCTTCGCCCGAGGCGCTCGCGAGCTTCTTCGAAGGGTTGCGTCTTCCATGAGCAGCCTTGTTGCAGATCGCGGCCGAATTGCCGCGATCTTTCTGGCTTTCGCCTTCGCCTACTTTCTCTCGACGCTGGTGCGGGCCATCACCGCCACGCTGTCGCCCATCCTGACTTCGGAGTTCGATCTCCATTCGCGCGACCTCGGGCTGCTCGCCGGCGGCTATTTTCTCGGCTTCGCGTTCACGCAGCTGCCTATGGGCAGGTGGCTTGATCGCCATGGGCCAAAGCGCGTGATCGTCTGTTTCCTGTCGATAGCGGTCGCCGGTTGCCTGCTGTTCTCGGTGGCGACACAGTTCTGGCTGCTGATGGCGGCGCGTGTGCTCACCGGCGTGGGCGTCAGCGCCTGCCTCATGGCGCCGTTGACCGGCTACCGCCGCTGGTTCGACCCGGCGCTGCAGCTGCGCAGCAATTCCTGGATGCTGATGGTCGGCTCGCTGGGCCTGGTCGCCGCGACGCTGCCGGTGCAATGGCTGATGCCGCTCGTGGGTTGGCGGCCGCTCTTCTGGCTGCTCGCGGGTGGTGTACTGGTCTCGATGCTGCTGATCTCCTGGGCAGCGCCCGCATGGGACAACGCCGCCCATGCTGGGAGCGTTGAGGAAGCCGCGGCCCCTCGCCGGGACGCCGGCTACGCCGCCGTGTGGCGCGACCCTTTCTTCCGCAAGCTCATGCCGATCGGCTTCTTCAATTACGGCGGCTTTGTCGCCATGCTGACGCTCTGGGTCGTCCCATGGCTGACACAGGTTGCCGGCTACGCGCCGGCGGAGGCCGCGGATGCACTGTTCCGGATCAGCATCGCGATGCTGGTCACCTATTGGCTCTGGGGTGCTGCCAACCCGTGGCTGGCGCGCCGTGGCATTGCCGCTTCCCGGCTGATCGGCTGGGGCCTGCCGCTCGCCATGGCGGCCCTCGCCGCCATCCTGGCGCTCGGCCCCGCTGCGGGTACCGTGGCCTGGGCGCTCTTCCTGTGCAGCTCGACCGTGGTGGCGCTGGCCCAGCCCGCCGTCGCGATGGCCTTGCCCGCCGCGCTGGCAGGACGTGCCCTCTCGGCGTACAACCTGGTGGTGTTCCTCGGCGTTTTCGTGGTTCAGTGGGGCGTCGGCATCCTGATCGACCTGTTCGGCCGCGCCGGTTTCGACACGCCGGGCGCCTTTCGCGGCGCGCTGGGCCTGTTCCTGGGATGCTGCGTGTTGTCTTATTTCTACTTCCTGTGGGCGCCCCCGCATAATCGACGGGCTGCCCTCCGACCCGCATGAACAGCATCTTCATCATCGCCCACTCACCGCTCGCCCAGGCGCTGCGGCAGTGTGCGCTGCATGTGTTTCCCGACAGTGAGGCTTCGGTCGTCGCGCTGGACGTGCTGCCCAACGTGTCGCCGGACGAAACCCTTGCTGCGGCGCGCATCACGCTGGCCCAGTTGCAGCGCGCGCCGCGTTCGCAAGTGCTGGTGTTGGCCGACGTGTTCGGCGCCACGCCCTGCAACGTGGCGCAGAAGCTGGTCGACGGCGTGCGCTCGCGCCTCGTGGCCGGCGTCAACCTGCCGATGCTGCTGCGCGCCGTGAGCTACCGCAACGAGCCGCTCGAGACCCTGGTGCAGCGTGCGCTCACCGGCGGTACTGCGGGCGTGATGCAGGTGGCGGTGGCGGCACCCCAGAATCAGGCAAGAAGAAAGCACAGTGATCAAGACATCCGTGACCATCAGCAATAAGCTGGGCCTGCATGCGCGGGCCTCGGCCAAACTCACCAAGATCGCAGGCGGCTTTCCCTGCGAGGTCTGGCTCTCGCGCGACGACCGCCGCGTCAATGCCAAGAGCATCATGGGGGTGATGATGCTGGCCGCGGGCATCGGCGTGACGGTGGAGATCGAAACCAACGGAGAACGGGAGCAGGAGGCGCTCGACGCCATCGTCGCCTTGATGAACGACAAATTTGGAGAGGGCGAATGACTTTTGCCGTCCACGGGCTACCGGTCGCCCGTGGCATTGCCATCGGCCGTGCCGTGCTCGTGGTCTCGAGCCGCATCGACGTGGCGCATTACTTCATCAAGCCCGAGCAGGTCGAGACCGAGATCGATCGCGTGCGCACCGCGCGCAATGCGGTGGCCGAGGAACTGCAGAAGCTGCAGGCCAGCGTCGCGCTGATGGGGCCGAACGACACGCCGCACGAGCTCGCCGCGTTGCTCGAAGTGCACCAGATGCTGCTGCAGGACGAGGTGCTCACCGGTGGCGTCAAGCACTGGATCGTCGAGCGTCTCTACAACGCCGAATGGGCGCTCACGACGCAGCTCGAGGTGATCGCGCGCCAGTTCGACGAGATGGAGGACGAATACCTGCGCGAACGCAAGGCCGACCTCGAACAGGTGGTCGAGCGTCTGTTGCACCGCATGAAGGGCACGGCCGCCGTGCTGGCTCCGACCCCGCCCCGGAAAAAGCGCCGGGCCGAGGACGACGACGCCGACCCGACCGCGAACGACGCCATCGATGCGCCGCTGGTGCTGATCGCGCACGACCTCTCTCCGGCCGACATGCTGCAGTTCAAGAAGAGCGTGTTCGCCGGCTTCGTGACCGACGTCGGCGGCCGCACCTCGCACACCGCGATCGTTGCGCGCAGCATGGACATCCCCGCCGTGGTCGGCGTGCGCAGCGCGAGCCAGCTGGTGCGGCAGGACGACTGGGTCATCATCGACGGCGACGCCGGCGTGGTGATCGTCGATCCGTCGCCGATCATCCTGGCCGAGTACGGCTTCAAGCAGCGCCAGGGCGATCTCGAGCGCGGGCGGCTTTCGCGCCTGCGCTACAAGCCGGCCGTCACGCTCGACGGCCAGCGCGTCGACCTCCTGGCCAACATCGAGATGCCCGAGGACACGCTCGGCGCCGTCAAGGCCGGTGCGGTCGGCGTCGGCCTGTTCCGCAGCGAGTTCCTGTTCATGGGCCGCGAAGCGCAGCGCCTTGCGCGCCTGCCCGACGAGGAAGAGCAGTACCAGGCCTATAAGCGCGCGATCGAAGGCATGCAGGGCATGCCGGTAACGATCCGCACCATCGACGTCGGCGCCGACAAGCCGCTGGACGGCAAGTCGGTGCGCGACGACGCGCACCTCAACCCGGCGCTGGGCCTGCGCGCGATCCGATGGAGCCTGGCCGATCCGGCGATGTTCCTGACCCAGCTGCGCGCCATCCTGCGCGCCGCCGCGCACGGCGAAATTCATCTTCTGATCCCCATGCTCGCGCATGTGAGCGAGATCCGCCAGACGCTCTCGCTGATCGACTTCGCGCGCGCCGAGCTCGACAACCGCGGCGCGGTGCACGGCAACGTGAAGCTCGGCGCGATGATCGAGATCCCGGCCGCGGCGCTCACGCTCAAGACCTTCCTGAAGTACTTCGACTTCCTGTCGATCGGCACCAACGACCTGATCCAGTACACACTGGCGATCGACCGTGCCGACGAATCGGTGGCGCACCTCTACGACCCGGCCCATCCCGCGGTGCTGCGCCTGGTCGCCGAGACCATCGCCGAGTGCCGGCGCCAGGGCAAGGGGGTGAGCGTGTGCGGCGAAATGGCCGGCGACGTCATGTTCACGCGGCTGCTGCTGGGCATGGGCCTGCGCAGCTTTTCGATGCACCCTTCGCAGATCCTCGCCGTCAAGCAGGAGGTGCTGCGCGCCGACACGAGCAAGCTCGAAGCCTGGGCGCAGCAGGTGCTGGAGGCCGACGAACCGGCCGCCGCGCTCATGCCGGCGCCGGCGCGCTAGCTCCGGCCGCAATAAAACGAAACATGGCGAAACCGCCGCGAAAGGACTTCGCGGCGGTCGGATCGCACCATCGAGTCTTCCTGATCGACGTCCGATCAGTCCTCAAGGAAGACTCCCATGAAACCCTGGTTCAAACGTTCACTCTTCGGCGTCGCCGGTGCGGCACTGGTCGCGGGCAGCCTGGTCGGCTGCGGTCATCGTCACGGCTGGAGCGGCGGCGGTTCGGAGCAAGACCGCGCCGAGTTTCGCGCCAGGATGGTCGAGCGCGTCGGCAGCAAGCTGGAGCTCGACGCCGCTCAGAAGCAGAAGCTCACGGTACTCACCGAGAAGCTCCAGGCCCAGCGTGCCGCACTGCGCGGCGGCGGCGATCCGCGCGCCGAGTTCCGCGCCCTGTTCGCCGGTGCCAAGCTGGACCAGGAGCGCGCGAAGAAGCTGGTCGAGGACAAGACCGCCGCCATCCAGGCCGGCAGCCCCGAAGTGATCGCGGCCGCGGCGGACTTCTTCGACAACCTGAACCCGGCGCAGCAGCAGAAGGTGCGCGAGTTCATGGAGCGCGGCCGTCGCTGGGGGCACCGTGGCTGAGCTGTGGGCGCCTGCGCGGCAGGCGCATCCGCAGATCGTCGTCCTGCGCACCTGGATGCTGATCGAGGTGGCCATACTGGGCCTCGCATCGCTCGTCCACTCGGGGCAGCTGGTCGCCGGCTACGCGCACCCGCAGGCGCGCACGGCCGAGGCCGTGATCGCGCTGGTGCTCGTGCTGGCGCTCGTCTCCGCCTGGTCGCATCCGGAGCGCACCCGCTGGTTCGCGGTCTCGGCCCAGGGCTTCGCGCTCGCCGGCACGCTGCTCGGCGTGGCCATGATCGCGATCGGCGTCGGGCCGCGCACCGACGCCGACATCGTCTATCACGCCGTGCTGCTCTGGGTGCTGGTTGCGGGCCTGGCCTTCGCGATCCGATGGCGTCCGGCCTGATCGCGAGCCTGCTGTTCGCCGGTATGCACAATCGCCGAATGCCCCGCATCCTGCTGATCGACGACGACGAGCATCTGGCCGCGCCCCTGGCGAGCTACTTCGCGCGTTTCGACTGCGCGCTCGAGAGCGCCATGCGGCCCAGCGAGGGTCTCGCGAAGCTGCGTGCCGGCCATTACGACGCCGCCATCCTCGACGTGATGCTGCCCGAGATGGACGGCTTCGCGCTGTGCCGCGAGATCCGCAAGGAGAGCGACATCCCGATCGTGATGCTGACGGCGCGCGGCGACGTGATGGACCGCGTGGTCGGCCTCGAGCTCGGCGCCGACGACTACCTGCCCAAGCCCTTCGAGCCGCGCGAGCTGGTGGCGCGCGTGCAGACCATCCTGCGCCGCCAGCGCGCGCCGGCGCCGGCCGCGGCCGCGCAGCACCGCGTGTTCGAGGGCTTGTCCATCGACCTCGACAGGCGCGAGGTGCTGCGCCAGGGCGAGCGCGTCGAACTGACCGGCACCGAGTTCGAACTGCTGGCGCTCCTGGCCGATCAGCCCGGCAAGGTCTGGAGCCGCGACGACATCCTTAACCGCCTGCGTGGCCATGAAGCCGAGCTCTACACGCGCGCGGTCGACATCGTCGTGAGCCGGCTGCGCAAGAAGCTGGAGCCGCTGGACTGCATCAAGACCTTGCGCAACGCGGGCTACACGCTGGCGATCGGCAAGGGCCAGCCGTGAGGCACGAACACAGCACGCCGCGCCGGTGGGGCCGACGCTGGCGCCACTCGCTGCGCCTGCGGCTGATCACCGTCTTCGTGCTGCTCGCGCTGGCGATGGCGGCGGTGTTTCTCGGCGGCATGCAGCGCGCGTTCTCGACCGGCTGGCGCGAGGCCGCACAGCCGCTGGTCGCCGACTACCTGGACCGGCTGGTGGCCGAGCTCGGCACGCCGCCCGAGATCTCGCGCGCCGAGGCGATGGTCGTGCGGCTGCCGATCTCGATCCGCATCGAGGGGCCGAAGGTCAACTGGGACTCGCATCCGTTTAGGCGCTCGATGCGCAACTTCGGGCCGCGCAACGGCGACTGGCTCACGCGCAGCACCGCCGACGGCCACCGCGTGAGCTTCGGCCTCGGCACCTTGCCGTGGCAGCGCGAGCCGCACGGCATCGGCTGGATCACGCTGGCGCTGCTGCTGGGCCTGACCGCGCTCGCCTACGCCTACGTGCGGCGCCTGCTGCGGCCGCTCGACGACATCCGTGCCGGCGCCGAGCGCTTCGGCCGCGGCGCCTTCGACCAGCCGATTCCGCTGCGCCGGCGCGACGAGCTGGGCGATCTCGCCCAGCGAATCAACACCATGGCGCACGACATCCAGGCCATGCTCGATGCCAAACGGGCGCTACTGCTGGCGCTGAGCCACGAGCTGCGCTCGCCGCTCACGCGCGCCCGGCTCAACGCCGAGCTGCTGCCGGCCACGCCCGAGGGCGAGGCCGAACGCGCGGCGCTCTTGCGCGACCTGGCCGAGATGCGCGACCTGATCAGCGACCTGCTCGAAAGCGAGCGCCTCGCGAGCCCGCATGCGGCGCTGCAGCGCGAGCCGGTCGAACTTGCAGCGCTGGTGCGCGAGATCGTGAGCGAAGCTCCCGACGGCGGCCGCGTCGTGCTGGAACTCGCGCAAGATCTGCCGGCGATGCCGCTGGACCGCCTGCGCATCCGCCTGCTGGTGCGCAACCTGCTCGACAACGCGCTGCGCTACGGCGCAGACGCCGCCGAGCCGCCGCACATCGCCTTGCGCACGGCAGGGCAGGGCGTCGAGCTGGAGGTGCGCGATTTCGGGCCCGGCGTCGACCCGGCGCAGCTCGAGCGCCTGACCGAGCCCTTCTACCGCACCGACAGCGCGCGCCAGCGCACGACCGGCGGCGTCGGGCTCGGCATGTACCTGTGCCGGCTGGTGGCCGACGCGCATGGCGGCACACTGCGTGTGCGCAATGCAGAACCGGGGCTGGCCGTCAGCGTCGTGCTGCCTCGCGCCTGAATTCGCTTGGGCTCGTTGACGCAGTACATGCCGAAGCGTACGGTTTCGGCGTGCGTGCCTGCAGGCGCGCATACAAGGACGGGAACCCGTGCTTGCAAGTGGCTGGTACTCCGAAAGGAGGTGACCCATGAGCGCGCAAAAGCTTCTCGTGAATCGTCGGACAGCCTGCGCCGCCCTGTACCTCCTGTCGGCGTCGCCGCAGATCATCATGGCGCAGGTCGTGGGCCGGAAGTCCCGCATCGGGTTTCTTGCCGAGCCGGCTCTTGACGAGGTCATGAGGCGCGCCATCGTCGAGCCCTTCGGGCAAGGACTCAGGCAATTCGGGTACATCGAGGGCAAGAACATCGTCGTCGAGTCTCGGTGGGCCAACGGCGTGCATGAGCGCCTGGCGGGCCTGGCCAACGAGTTGCTGCGGCTCGAAGTCGATGTCCTGGTCGCGGCATTTCCTGCCGCAGCGCTGGCTGCGAAGAACGCGACCCGCACCGTGCCCGTGGTTGCCGTATCCGTCGACAACCCGATCGCGATGGGGCTCGCGGCGACGTTTGCGCGCCCCGGCGGCAACATCACCGGCATCAGCGGGTTCGCACTGGAAGTCGTCGCCAAGCGCCTGCAGATCATGCGCGAACTCATGCCGATGGCACGGCCGATCGGCATCCTGCTCAATCCCAACGTCGTGACGCGCCATGGGCTGGACAGCGCCATCGTCGATTGGGAACGCACGCTGGGCACGCGAGTCCTCGTGTACGAAGCCCGTGGGCCGGACGAATTCGAGGGCGTGTTCGCTGCCATGGCGCGCGACGGGGTCGGCGGCCTGGTCGTGTTTGCCGACGGCAATACCTACACGCATCGGGTCCGGCTCAACGAGCTGTGTCTGCAGAAGCGAATGCCGTCCGTGTGGGGTGGCCGCGACTTCCTGACCGGCGGCGGCCTGGCCTCCTACCAGTCGGACTTCCCCGCCATGTTCAGGCGCGCGGCAGCGCTGGTCGACAAGATCCTCAAGGGCGAGAAGCCGGGCGAGATCGCGTTCGAGCAGGCCACCAAGTTGGAGCTGGTGATCGACAGGAGGGCAGTCAAGGCGCTTGGAATCACGGTGCCGCGGGCGCTCTATCTGCTGGCGAACGAAGTCATCGAATGAGGCTGGTATCGCTGGGCTCTGCCCGTGACGCCCGTTGTCGCCTGCGCTACCGGCCGCTGCACCGGCCAGGGCTACCATGCCGTCCCGCCCACAAGCCGCAAGGAGACACGCCATGAGCAGCACCCTCACCAACCACCAGGTCCGCCTCGCCAAGCGCCCCGAAGGCGCGGCCACGCGCGAGAACTGGCAGTTCACGACCGAGCCGGTCGGCGAGCCGGCCGAAGGCGGCGTGCTCGTCAAGATCCTGTCGCTCTCGCTCGACCCCGCCATGCGCGGCTGGATGAACGAGGGCAAGAGCTACATCGCGCCGGTCGAGATCGGCGCCGTCATGCGCGCCGGCGGCATCGGCCGCGTGGAGGCCTCGCGCAACCCGGCTTTTGCGGTCGGCGACCCTGTCTACGGCACGCTGGGCGTGCAGGAATACATCCTGATCCCGCAGGAGGACATCAGGCGCAGCGGGCTCACCAAGATCGACCTTCGCGTCGGCTCGATCACGCAATGGCTCAACGTGCTCGGCATGCCTGGCATGACCGGCTACTTCGGCCTGATGGACATCGGCCAACCGAAGGCCGGCGAGACGGTCGTCGTCTCGGGCGCCGCCGGCGCGGTCGGCCAGACGGTGGGCCAGCTCGCGAAGGTCAAGGGCTGCCGCGCCGTCGGCATCGCCGGCGGCCCGGAGAAATGCGACTGGGTGGTGAAGGAGCTCGGCTTCGATGCCTGCATCGACTACAAGGCCGGCCCCTCGGCCGTGCGCGACGGCCTGAAGGCGCATTGCCCCAAGGGCATCGACATCTACTTCGACAACGTCGGCGGCGAGATCCTCGATGCTGCATTGGCGCGGCTCGCGCGCGGCGCGCGCATCATCATCTGCGGCGCGATCAGCCAGTACAACAACGTAAACAGCGCGCCCGCGCAGGGCCCGAAGAACTACCTGAGCCTGCTGGTGAACCGGGCGCGCATGGAGGGCATGGTCGTCTTCGACTACGCCGACCGCTATCACCTCGCCGTGGCCGAGATGGCGGCCTACCTGAAGGACGGCCGCATGAAGAGCCGCGAAGACGTGGTCGAGCGCCTCGACACTTTCCCCGAAGCGCTGACGCGCCTCTTCACGGGCCAGAACTTCGGCAAGCTGGTGCTCAAGGTCGCAGACTAGCGATCTCCCGGGTGACCCCGAGGAAGCGCTCCATCTCGGTGATCGAGTTGCAGTGCAGCGGCGAGACCCGTACCGCGCCTTCGAGACCGAATGAATCGAGCATCCGCTTCGAATAGATGCTGCTCGCGACCCGTTCGTAGACCGTGACGCCGCGCTGGCCGTAGGCGTGCACGGCCTGCGTGCAGTCGAGCCGGTCGAAGCCGATGCCGAGGATCAGATCGCGCTTGGTGAGGTCGGCGTGGTCGAGGAAGACCTGGACGCCTTCCATCCCGCGCAGGCCGGCCGCGGCCGCGGTCCCGTCGAGCAGCGTCGACAGCAGGGCCCGCTCGTGCAGTTCGATGGCTTCGATGCCGGCTTCGAACAGCGCCCGGCGCTGCGTGGCATCGCTGAAGTGGCCGCCGAGCCAGCAGACGTAGTCGACGATCTGGGTGAGGGCGGCGAACTGCCACGGCGCGGCGCTTCCCAGATCCCAGAAGTCCGGCTTCTTGCCGCTCAGCTTGTGATGCGGTAGCACCGCGGCGCGCTCAGAGACCCAGGCAAAGCCGGAGCCGCGGCAGCCGAAGAACTTGTAGGGCGCGATGTTGATGCCGTCGACCGGCGTCTTCTGCAAGTCGATCAATCCGTGCGGCGCATGCTGCACCGCGTCCACGATGATGTAGAGATCGGGCTTCACGGCGCGGGCCCGCCGCACGATCTGCTCCAGGTCCAGCTTGGCGCCCGAGATGTTCGACGCGTAGATCACGTTGAGCAGGCAGGTGCCGGCGTCGACCAGGCGCACGATCTCCTCGACGTCGACGCCGCCGGTCGCCGGGTTGCTCTTCGCGACCCGCAGCTCTCGGCCGGTCTTCTGCGCGTAGAGCGTCATCGCGTCGAAGGAAGACGGATGCTCGAGCACGGTGGTCACCATGTTCGTACCCGCAACGTTCTCGGCCACTGCCCGCACCATGTCGAACATCGCGCCCGACGCCGTCAGCGCGGCGTAGATGCTGCCGCCTTCGGCGTTCAGAAGGGTCCGCAGGTCGGCGCTGCCTCTGGCCTGGATCGCCTGCAGCTCGACGGCCGCTTCATGGATGCGCTCGGTGTTGTCGGGAATGGCATCGACCTGCGCAAAGCGCTCGACCGCGGCCTTGAGCCTGTAGGACCCGCCGGCGTTGTCGAAGTACAGGCGCTCACGCCCGTGATGGTCGCGCTCGATGTGAAGAAAGCGGCGCCTGACTTCGTGCATCAGCGCGTCGGGGAAGGCTCGGCCCTTGGGATGGTTCATGGACTGCGGCGCGCTCAGACGCCCTTGTTGTTGGGGTTCTTGTAGGCCTCCCGCACGGCGTCCGACATCGGGAAGTTGAGATTCACGTTGCGCGGCGGGATGGGCGAGGTGAACCACTTCGCATAGAGCTGGTCGATGGCGCCCGACTTCATCAGCTCGCCGACGGTCTTGTCGACCAGCTCCTTGAACTGCGGATCGTCCTTGCGGAACATGATGCCGTAGGGCTCCTGCCGCAGCACGTCCTTCAGGATCTTGTAGTCCGATGGATTCGGCGAGCTCGCGATCAGGCCCGCGAGCTGCACGTCGTCGAGCACGTAGGCCACCGCGCGGTCGCTCGCGAGCAGCAGGAAGGCGTCGGCCGTGTCCTTGCCCGAGATCTCCTGCACCTCGATGTTCTCCGTCTTGCGATAGCCGCGCAGCAGCTGGATGGAGGTGCTGCCCGACACTGTCGCGACCGTCTTGCCCTGCAGTTCCGCCAGCGAGGTGATGCCGGAACTCTTCTTGACCGCGGCGGTGATGTTGGTGACGAAGTGGCTGGGCGCGAAGGCGACCTGCTGCTGGCGCGTCAGCGTGTTGGTGGTGGTGGCGCAATCCAGGTCCACCGTGCCGTTCTGCACCAGCGGGATCCGGTTGGTCGACGTGAGCAGGGTGTAGCGCACCTCGAGCTTGGGCAGCCCGAGTTTGGCCTTCACCGCGTCGACGATCTTCAGGCAGATTTCGTTGGTGAAGCCGATCGGCGTGCTCTCGGCGCTGAGCTTGTACGAGAACGGGATCTGGCTGTCGCGGTTGCCGATGTGGATGGTGCCGCTCTCCTTGATCTTGCGCAGGGTGTCGGACTCCTGGGCCGACGCGGTGGCGCAGGCGAAGGCGAGGACAAGTCCGAATGCCAGGGGCAGCTTGGAGCTCATGAAGTGATCCTTTGGGCGATGTTGAACTGGGCGCATCTTCGGCGTGGCCATAAATTTCCAAAAGCGATTTTTTGTGATCGAATCGCATGAGTAAAAGAGTTTCTTCGGAGCAGCCCGTGATGACCTTCAAGCAACTCGAAGCCCTCTACTGGATCGCCCAGCTCGGCGGCTTCGCCCAGGCGGCGAACCAGCTTCACACCTCGCAGTCCGCGGTGTCCAAGCGGGTGCGCGAGCTCGAGCTGCTGTTCGACACCGAGCTCTTCGACCGCAGCCAGCGCTCGGCGCGCCTGACGGAGAAGGGCGAGGAGATGTTCGTGCTCGCCAAGAAGCTGCTGGCGCAGCGCGATGCCGCGGTCGAGCAGTTCGGCAAGCCCGAGGTGATCGAGCGCCGCATCCGCATCGGCGTCACCGAGCTGACCGCGATGACCTGGCTGCCCCGGCTGGTCGGGTTGATCCAGCAGCACTACCCGAAGGTCATCATCGCGCCCGATGTCGACGACAGCCTCCAGCTGCGCGGCAAGCTGCTCGCCGACGAACTCGACCTCGTCATCGTGCCCGACACGCTCGCGGATTCGCGCGTTCCGAGCAAGCCCATCGGCGAAGTGGAAAGCGCCTGGATGTGCAAGCCGGGCGTGGTCCCCGACACCGGCACCATCCGGCTGCACGAACTCGCGCGCCATCGCATGCTGGTGCAGGGCAGCAGCTCGGGCACCGGACGGGCTTACGACAGCTGGATGAGGGAGCTGGGCGTGCAGCCCTCGAACGCCATCGTGGTGAGCAACCTGGTCGCGTTGACCGGGCTCACGGTGTCCGGCCTCGGCGTCAGCTACCTGCCGCGCCAGTGCCTGGAGCCGCTCGTCCAGGCGGGCATGCTGAGCGTGCTCGACGTGACGCCGGCGCTGCCGGTGGTGCGCTACATCGCGATGCACAAGGGCGAGCACCGCAGCGCGCTGAGCTCGTCGATCATCATGCTGGCGCAGGCCTGCTGCGACTTCACGCGCATGTTCCAGGCCCAGGCGCAGCCGGAAGACGCGCCGGTGGCTTGAGCGCCGCGCCTCAGCGGGCGCGCGTGCCCATCACCGCGGCCGAGATGATCAATGCGGCCGCCAGCGCGATGGTCCAGCTCAGCGGCCTGCCGGTCACCAGCATCAGCAGCGCCGTCGAGACCAGTGGCGTGATGTAGCTCAGGATGCCGATCTGCCGCGCGTCGCCGCGCTTGAGCGCCATGTCCCAGAAGAAGAAGGCGGCGCCGAGCGGGCCCAGGCCGCACAGCACCACCAGCAGCCAGTCGCGCGCCGACAGCGCGGCCGAGGGCTCGAGCAGCGCATGGCACACGAGCGACAACGCGCCCGAGGCCAGGCCGAACAGCCCGATCGCGGACGTCGGAAAGGCCGCCACGCGCCGCGTCCACAGCGAATAGCTGGCCCAGATGAAAGCCGAGCCCAGCGCCGGCACGAAGCCCCAATACGAGCCGCCGCCGGCCGATGCGCCCTCGCGCGCGCCGAGGATCGCGATCGCCGCGCCCAGGAAGCCCAGCGTCGCCGCGACCAGGTGCAGCGGCTTGAGCGACATGCCCGGCAGCAGCACCGGCGCCAGCACCACCATGAAGAGCGGCCACAGGTAGTTCACCAGGTTGGCTTCGACCGGCGGCGCGTAGCGCAGCGCGATGAACAGCAGGAAGTGGAAGCCGAACAGGCCATAGATGCCCAGCGCCAGCGTGCGCGCCGGCACGGCCCAGGCCTGGCGGTTGCGCAGCACGTGCGGCCAGCTCATCACGCTGCCGATCACCAGCGCGAGCCCGGTCAGGAGGAAGGGCGGGAGATGCGACAGCGAAGTCCCGAGCGAGGCGAGGGTGCCCCAGAGGGCGATGGCGGCGAGGGCGTGCAGCGTGGGGGACATGGCGGCCGAGCTTAAGCCGCCGCGTCGTCGCGCAATGACGGTCCGTCGTCGCGCAACGCCGATGTTCAGCGCGCGCGCAAGGCCGCGGTGAGCGCCGAAGGCGAGCGGTAGCCGGTGCGGCGTGCCGTCTCCGCCACGCTCATGCCGCCGCTGCGCAGTTGCCGCGCCTGCAGCAGGCGCTGGCTTCGCAGCCATTGCATCGCGCCCATGCCCTGCTCGTCGCGGCAGCGCTGCGCGAACTGGCTGGAGCTCAGACAGGCGACCGCGGCGAGGTCGGCCACGCAGAGGGGGTGGTGCCAGCGCACCTGCGCCCAGGCGGCTAGGGCCGGCCAGTCGATGGCGCGCCGGCGGCCGTTCGGGACCACGGGGCCCCAGGCCTCCAGCAGCAGCGCCGGCGCGTGGTGTAGTGCCGTCGCGGGCTTCGATGCCTGCGACACACACAGCGCTAGGTAGCGCGCCAGCGAGAGCAGCTGCGGCGCCATCGGCGCGCGGCCGGCGCACTGGGCCCACAGGTCTTGCGTGGTGTCGAGCACGAGGCAGCGGCTGCCCTCACGCGATTCGAAGTCATGCCGCTCGCCGGGCGTCACCACCCAGCCTTCGCCGGCGCCGACGCGGCGCCCGCGGCCTTCGACCTCCAGGTCCAGCACGCCGTCGAGCCCGACCAGCACCTGGAAGTGCGCATGCGCATGGCTGCCGCGCGAGGCGCCGTATCGGCGCAGCGACAGGGCGTGTGAAGAAGAGGCCGTACTGTCCATGGGAGGGCGTCAATTGTCCTTGGCCTGTGCGCGTCTGTCACCCCAGGCGAAGCAGCAGCGCCGAGGCCGCGCACACCAGCAGGAAAGGAATGCAGATGCGATGGAACTCGCGCAGGCCGTGCGGCACCTTGGCAAGCCGCAGCGCAATCAGGTTGGCGAGCGAGCCCAGCACGCAGCCGAAGCCGCCCACGCTCACGCCGGCCGCCAGCGCCGGCAGGTCGTGCACGTAGCGCTCCAGCAGGATCGCCGCGGGCACGTTGCTGATGAACTGCGAAGTGACGATCGCGGCCAGGTAGGCGCGCCAGCCTTCGCCGATCGGCCAGTGGCCGAGCAGGGCGGCGACGGCCGGCAGCTCGGCCAGCTGCCGCAGGTCGATGAACATCAGCGCGATGATCGCGAGCAAGGCCCAGTCCACGCCAACCAGCACGCGCGGCCGCAGCAGCAGGAAGGCGCCCAACACGACGCCCAGGCCCGCCGCGAGCCAATGGCGGTCGAGCGCGATCACGAAGCCGACGAAGAGCAGGCCCGACAAGGCCAGCAGCCGCGGCTGCATGGGCACTGCGTCGCCCGCGGCCTTGAGCATGATCGGCGCGCGCGGCACCAGGAAGCGGATCGCGGCGAAGAGCCAGAACAGCATCAGCGCCACAGTGGGCGCCATCATGCCCATGAAGCCGACGAAGCTCTCGCCCGAGCGATGCCAGAGAAAGAGGTTCTGCGGATTGCCGATCGGCGTCAGGGCCGAGCCCGCGTTGACGGCCAGCGCCTCCAGCACCACCAACCGCGCGAGCGGCAGATGCGCCTGCGCCGCGAGCACGCGCGTGAGCGGCACCAGCAGGAACAGGCTGACGTCGTTGGTGACCAGCGCGGAGAGCAGCGCCGCGCTCGCGGTCAGCAGGTAGACGAGGTGGCGCAGCTCGGTCGTGCGCGACAGCAGCCGTGCGGCGGCGGCCTGCAGCATTCCGCTTTGTTCGACGCCTTGCGTGATGATGAGCAGGCCGGCCAGCGCGCCGATGGTCTGCCAGTCGACCAGGTGCACATAGGCGAGCGGTGCGAGCGGCCGCGCCACCGCGAAGCCGATAGCGACCAGCAGCAGCACCCACAGCAGGCCGTGGCCGCCGCCGTGCGGCTCAGCGGGCGTCGTGCTCACGCAGCTCGCGCTTGAGCACCTTGCCAATCGGGCTGCGCGGAAGCTCGTCGATGAGCTGCAGGCGTGCGAGCCGCTGGGTCTTGCCAAGCTGTGCATTGGCCCATTGCAGCAGCGTCTCGGCCGTCGTGTCGTCGCCGGCGCGGCGCACGACGAAGGCCACCGGGGTCTCGCCCCATTGCTCGGAAGGCACGCCGACCACCGCGGCGTCGGCGACCGCCGCATGCCCGCGCAGCACCGCCTCGAGATCGCTCGGATAGATGTTGAAGCCGCCGCTGATGATCATGTCCTTCTTGCGGTCGAACAGCGTGAGGAAGCCGTCCTCGTCGAAGCGGCCCACGTCGCCGGTGCGGATGAAGCGCTTGCCCGCGGGATCGAACCATTCGGCTTCGCGTGTCTTCTCCGGCTGGTGGTGGTAGCCGACCATCATGCCGGCCGAGTGGCCCACCACTTCGCCGGCTTCGCCGCGCGCGACCTCGCGGCCCGATTCGTCGATCAGCCGGATGTCGCTGCCTTCGGCCGGCTGGCCGACCGTGTGCAGCTTGTCCGGATGCAGGTGCGCTTCGAGGATGCAGGTGCCGCCGCCTTCGGTCATGCCGTAGAACTCGATCAGGCCGCCGGGCCAACGCTTCAGCACGTCGGCCTTCAGCGCCGCGTTGAAGGGTGCGCTGGTGCTGAACTTGAAGCGGAAGCTGGCCAGCTCGTGCGCATCGAAAGCCGGGTGCGCCATCAGGCGCTGGTACTGCACCGGCACCAGCATCGTGTGCGTCGCGTGGTGCCGCTCGGCCAGCTGCAGGTAGCCGGCGGCGTCGAATTTGGGCATCAGCACCACGCAGCCGCCGTAGGCAAGGGTCGGGAAGAACACGACCAGCGTGGTGTTGGAATAGAGCGGCGTCGACAGCAGGGTGACCGTATCGGCGTCGTATTCGTACTTCGCGCCGCGGCGCACATGGGCCCAGCGCATGCCGTGGCCTTGCACGATGCCCTTGGGTTCGCCGGTGGTGCCCGAGGAATAGATGATGTTGAAGGGCCAGGAAGGCTGCGGCTCGACGGCGGCGGGCTGCGTGCCGGCCGGCGCGAGCCAGGCTTCGAGCGTGCGCCCGGCTGCGGAACCGTCGAGCGCAATGCGCGCCACGCCCGGCGCCGCATCGCCGATCACTTCGGCCGCGGCCGCATCGACGAAGAGAATGCGCGCCTCGGCATCCTCGATCATCCGCGCCAGGCTGGCGGGCGTGGAGCCCGGCGCCAGCGGCGCGACGGCGATGCCGGCGCGCAGCGCACCAAGGAACACGGCCGCGTAGTTCACGCTCGATGCGGCGCAGATCGCGATCGCATCGCGCCCCGCTTGCAGGCCGTCGCGCTGCAGGCTCGCGGCGATGCGGTCCATCAGGGCGTCGAGTGCGCCGTAGCTCAGCGTACATGCCGGATCGACCAGGGCAGGCCGCTCGGGCGAGGCACGCGCATGAAGCCGGACCAACTCGGCGATCAGGCCGAAGTCGCGGTTGATGGCTGCCTGGAAATCGCTCATTTTCTTGCCCAAGAAGTCCTTGATTGCGGCCGGCGAAGCCGGGCCCCTTCGTGAAACACCGCGGAACCGGCTTTGCCGGGCCGCAGGTGGTGCCCCGGTAGGGGGTTGAGGCTACGCGGAGTGAGCCGATCTGGGGGCGAGCCTGGCTTCGTGTGCTTGCTGGTCGGCGTGGTAGCTGCTGCGCACCATCGCGCCGACGGCCGCGTGGCTGAAGCCCATCTTGTAGGCCTCTTCCTCGAACATCTTGAAGGTGTCGGGATGCACGTAGCGGCGCACCGGCAGATGGCTGCTGCTGGGCGCGAGGTACTGGCCGATGGTCAGCATGTCGATGTCGTGTGCGCGCATGTCGCGCATCACCTGCAGGATCTCCTCGTCGGTCTCGCCGAGGCCGACCATGATGCCGCTCTTGGTCGGCACATCCGGGTGCAGCGCCTTGAACTTCTTCAGCAGGTTGAGGCTGAACTGGTAGTCGCTGCCGGGGCGCGCTTCCTTGTAGAGGCGCGGTGCGGTTTCCAGGTTGTGGTTCATCACGTCCGGCGGCGTGGCCTTGAGGATTTCCAATGCGCGGTCATCGCGGCCCCGGAAGTCGGGCACCAGGATCTCGATCTGCGTTTGCGGCGAGAGCTCGCGGATGTTGCGGATGCAGTCGACGAAGTGCTGGCTGCCGCCGTCGCGCAGGTCGTCGCGGTCGACGCTGGTGATCACCACGTACTTGAGACGCAGCTTGGCGATGGTCTTGGCCAGGTTGAGCGGCTCGTCCTTGTCCAGCGGATCGGGCCGGCCGTGGCCGACGTCGCAGAAGGGGCAGCGCCGCGTGCACTTGTCGCCCATGATCATGAAAGTGGCCGTGCCGTTGCCGAAGCACTCGCCGATGTTGGGGCAGGAGGCTTCCTCGCAGACCGTGTGCAGGTTGCTCTCGCGCAGGATCTGCTTGATCTCGTAGAAGCGGGTGGTCGGGCTGCCGGCCTTGACGCGAATCCAGTCGGGTTTCTTGAGCACCTCGCCCTGGACCACCTTGACCGGGATGCGCGACAGCTTGGCCGCGGCCTTCTGCTTGGCCAGGGGGTTGTAGCTTTCGGGGCCTTGTGCGTCGCGCACGACTTCGAGTGTGCTCATGGCTTCTCTTTGGCGGGGCTCAGGGTGCGAGGTAGATGCGGAGCTTGCTGGCCAGCACCTGCGCGGCTTCGTCCCAGGTTGTTTGAACGCCGATTGTAGAAAGGTCGACGGTTTCGAGCCCTGCGTAGCCGCAGGGGTTGATGCGCGAGAAGGGTTCCAGGTCCATCGCGACGTTGAGCGCGACGCCGTGGTAGGTGCAATGGCGGCTCACCTTGATGCCCAGCGCGGCGATCTTGCCCAGGCCGCGGAAAGGGTCGGCGGGGTGCATCGGGCCGGTCAGCGCGGCGTGCGAGAAGGGGTCATCGAGGCGCACGTAGATGCCTGGGGCACCGCCCACGCGGTGGCCGGTGACGCCGAAGTGCGCCAGCGTGCGGATCACCGACTCCTCGATGCGAAAGACATATTCCTTCACGTAGTAGCCGGCGCGCCGCAGGTCGACGAGCGGATAGGCCACCACCTGGCCGGGCCCGTGGTAGGTCACCTGGCCGCCGCGGTCGGTCTGCACGACCGGGATGTCGCCGGGGTTCAGCACGTGGTCGGCCTTGCCGGCCAGGCCCTGCGTGTAGACCGGCGGGTGCTCGCAGATCCAGAGCAGGTCGGCCGAATTTGGCGTGCGCTCGCGCGTCGCCTGCTGCATCGCCGCGTAGGTCGGCGCGTAGTCGACGCGGCCGAGCCACGCGGGCGCGAGGGCTGCGCTCAGAGCACCACCTTGACCATCGGATGCGCGGACAGCGCCATGTAGAGGGCGTCGAGCTGCTCGCGGCTGGTGGCGGTGACGGTGATGGTCACGCCCAGGTAGTTGCCGGCCTTGCTGTTGCGCAGCTCGATGGTGCTGGCGTCGAAATTCGGGTCGAACTGCTCGGCGATCAGGGTGACGGCGTGCACGAAGCCGTCGGCCTTGGCGCCCATGACCTTGATCGGGAACTGCGAGGGGTACTCGATCAACGATTCCTTGCGGGCGTCGATCGGGGTGCCGGGTGAGGGGTCGGGTGATGCCGTCATGCAGTAACTCCTTGAGTACCTTGCTCTTGCGCGCTGCGTTCGATGGCCCGCTGGTAGCCGTCATGCAGCGCCTGGAAGACGGGGCCGGGACGCCCCGATCCGATCGGCTGGCCGTCGAGCGTGACCACCGGCAGCACTTCCTTGCTGGCCGAGGACAGCAGGAGTTCGTCGGCGCCGAAGACTTCGTCGTGTGCAATGCGGCGCAGCGTGAAGGGGATGCCCGCCTCGGCGCAGATCCGCTCGATCAGCCCGTAGCGGATGCCCGTCAGCACCAGCTCGTCCTTGGGCGGTCCGTACACCGTGCCGTCCTTCACCACCCAGACGTTGCTCGACGAAGCCTCGCTGAGCCAATCGCCGCGAAACATGATGGTTTCGGCCGCGCCGGCTTCGACACTGATCTGGCGCGCCAGCACCGCGCCCAGCAGGCTGGTGCTCTTGATGTGGGCCTTCTGCCAGCGGAAGTCGTGCGCGCTGACGCAGGCGACGCCCTTGGCGCGTGCCTCGTCGGACACCGGCTTCATCGGGTTCAGCATGACGAAGACAGTGGGCGCGACGCCCTGCACCATCGCATGCTCGCGCGGGGCCACGCCGCGCGTCACCTGGATGTAGATGGCCTGCACGGCCGCGCGTTCGGCACTCGGGCTGGCCTCGACGAGATGCATCGCGATCGCGTGCCATTGCGCATGCGTCAACGGATTGGCGATGCGCAGCTCGCCCAGCGAGCGGTCGAGCCGCGCCATGTGTTCCTCGAAGCAGAAGGGCAGCCCGCCATAGACCGGCACCACTTCGTAGACGCCGTCGCCGAAGATGAAGCCGCGGTCGAGCACGCTGACCCTGGTGTCGCGCAGCGGCGCATAGGCGCCATCGAGATAGCAGAGAGAGTCGGGGAGAGCGTCTGTGATCGGGTGCATGAGAGATTATGGTGGGGGCACTCCGGCGCTTTCCAACCGGCGCTCGCTTGCCGCAGCGCGGGCAAGGATGTTTTGTGGAACTGGCCCGGGACATGGCGGAGAGCCATGGGTTTTTACTTATAATCAATGGCTTTGTAGAAATGCTGGGTCGTCATCCGGGCTTCATTCGAAATGAAAACAATCGCCCGTGATGTGAGAGAGAGGGAAGTCCGAGAGGACGCTCAAGACCCGGATGCTGACTTCAAGCCGCTGAGTGCCGAAGAGGCCCAGCGGCTGCGCGAAAAGAAGCCGTCGATCTCGCCCTGGCGCGTGATCGCGATTCAGGTCGGAGCGGGGCTGCTGGTGGCGTTGGCCACCTGGGGCCTGACGGGGAGGCAAAATCTGGGGTGGTCCGCCGGATACGGCGCATTGGCAGTGGTCATTCCCGCTGCGGTGTTCGCGCGGGGGCTCACCGGAAGGTTCTCTTCCCTGAATCCGGGCACTGCGGTGTTCGGATTCTTCTTGTGGGAAATGGTCAAGATGGCCTTGACGGTGGCGATGCTGATCGCCGCGCCAAGGCTGGTAACGGCGCTGAGCTGGCCGGCGATGCTGATCGGCTTGGTGGTGACAATGAAGGCGGCGTGGGTGGCGGTGATGCTGGCTCCCAGACGCTTGAAACTTAAAGACGAGTAACGGATGGCTGCTGAAAACGCTGCGGAACATGGTCAGACCGCTGGTGAATACATCGTTCACCACTTGACGCATCTTCAGAGTGCCAAGCCGACAGGTGTTGCCGATCTCTCGGTTTTCAACTTCGATTCGCTGTTCTTCTCGATCCTGCTCGGCGTGCTGGGCTGCTGGGTCCTGTGGCTGGCCGCGCGCAAGGCCACTTCGGGTGTGCCGGGCCGCTTCCAGGCCGCGGTCGAAATCCTGGTCGAGGTGGTCGACCAACAGGCCAAGGGCATCGTCCACAACGCGCAAAGCCGCAAGTTCGTCGCGCCGCTGGCGCTCACGATCTTCGTGTGGATCTTCATGCTCAATGCGATGGACCTGTTCCCGGTCGACCTGTTCCCGGCCATCTGGGGCTGGATCTTCGGCGTGGCCGGCGGCGACCCGCACCATGCCTACCTGCGCGTCGTTCCCACGGCCGACCTGTCGGTCGCGATGGGCATGTCGGTCTCGGTGCTGCTGATCTGCCTCTTCTACAACATCAAGATCAAGGGCCTCGGCGGCTGGGTCCACGAGCTCTTCACCGCGCCCTTCGGCAACCACTGGGCGCTGTATCCCTTCAACTTCGCAATGCAACTGATCGAGTTCATCGCCAAGACCGTCTCGCACGGCATGCGTCTGTTCGGCAACATGTATGCGGGCGAACTGATCTTCCTGCTCATCGCGCTGATGGGCGGCGCCTGGACCTTGTCGGCCACGGGCGTGTTCCTCGCGCTGGGCCACATCGTCGCCGGCACCGCATGGGCCATCTTCCACATCCTGATCATCACGCTGCAGGCCTTCGTGTTCATGATGCTGGCGCTGGTGTACGTGGGCCAGGCCCACGACCACCACTGATCCGCTTCTTTCAGTTTTCCGTTTTTTCTTTTCTCTTCAACCAAAGTCCTCTAGGAGTCATCATGGAAGTTATTAGCTTTGTTGCACTGGCCGCCGGCCTGATCATCGGTCTGGGCGCTGTGGGCGCATGTATCGGCATCGGCATCATGGGCAGCAAGTACCTCGAGTCGGCCGCACGCCAGCCCGAGCTCATGGGCGAACTCCAAACCAAGATGTTCCTGCTGGCCGGTCTGATCGACGCCGCGTTCATCATCGGTACCGGTATCGCGCTCTGGTTCGCCACGGCCAACCCGTTCCTCGCGCAAATCGCAAACCTGCCGAAGTGATCGGGGTCCCGGCTTCTCGTCGGATTCAATCCCAAAGAGAGGGTGAAAAGTGAGCATTACCGGTACCCTGATCGTCCAGATGATCGTGTTCCTGATTCTTGTCGGGTTCACGATGAAGTTCGTGTGGCCGCCGATCGCCAAGGCGCTGGACGACCGTGCCCAGAAGATCGCCGACGGCCTGGCTGCGGCCGACAAGGCCAAGGCCGCGCTGTCCGATGCGGACAAGCGGGTGGAAGTCGAACTGGGCAAGGCGCGCAACGAGTCCGCGCAACGTCTTGCCGATGCCGAACGTCGTGCGCAGGCCATCGTTGAAGAGGCCAAGGCCCGCGCCACGGAAGAAGGCAACAAGATCGTCGCCCAAGCCCGCGCCGAAGCCGAGCAGCAGGCCGTGAAGGCGCGCGAGGTGCTGCGCGAGCAGGTGGCCGCATTGGCCGTCAAGGGCGCCGAGCAGATCCTGCGCAAGGAAGTGAATCCGGCCGTGCACGCCGATCTGCTCTCCCGCCTGCAGACCGAACTCTGAAACGAAGCCATGGCAGAACTCGCCACCATTGCACGTCCCTATGCCGAAGCGCTGTTCAAGGCGTCTTCGTCGGACCTGGCAGGCGCAGGCGCCTGGCTCGAAAGAGTCGCCGCCATCGCAGCCAGCCCCGAGCTCCAGCAGTTCGCGGACAACCCCAAGGTCACGCCCGAGCAGGTGCTGGGCGTGATCGCCGGCGCCTACGGCGCTGCGTTGGCGCCCGCCGCCAACAACTTCCTGATGGCCTTGCTCGAGAACGGGCGCTTCTCGGCGCTGCCGGAGATCGCCAAGCAGTTCCGGGTCCTGGCGAATGCGCAAAGCGGTTCGTCCGACGCCGTGGTGTACAGCGCCTTCCCGATCGAAGCCGCTGCGCTGAACGGCGTTGCCGCCGCGCTCGAAAAGCGCTTCGGCCGCAAGCTGCAGCTCACGGTTCAAGAGGAGCCGGCGCTGATCGGCGGCATTCGTGTGGTGGTCGGCGACGAGGTGCTCGACACTTCCGTCAAGGCGCGCCTCGAACAAATGAAAGTTGCGCTGGCAGCCTGACGGCCGCCAGCCCCTTACAAAGAAAGAAGGAAAGAGTCATGCAACTCAATCCCGCAGAAATTTCCGAACTGATCAAGAGCCGCATCGAAGGCCTCGGCGTCAGCGCGAACATCCGCAACGAGGGCACCGTGGTGTCGGTGACCGACGGCATCGTGCGCGTGCACGGCCTGTCGGACGCGATGCAGGGCGAAATGCTCGAGTTCCCGCCCAGCGCGGACGGCACGCCGTCCTTCGGCCTGGCGCTGAACCTCGAGCGCGACTCGGTCGGCGCCGTGATTCTGGGCGAGTACGAGCACATCTCCGAAGGCGACACCGTCAAGTGCACGGGCCGCATTCTGGAAGTGCCGGTCGGCCCCGAGCTCATCGGCCGCGTGGTCAACGCACTGGGCCAGCCGATCGACGGCAAGGGTCCGATCAACGCCAAGATGACCGACGTGATCGAAAAGGTCGCCCCGGGCGTGATCGCCCGCAAGTCGGTCGACCAGCCGATGCAGACCGGCCTCAAGTCCATCGACTCGATGGTGCCGATCGGTCGCGGCCAGCGCGAGCTGATCATCGGTGACCGCCAGACCGGCAAGACGGCGGTGGCGATCGACGCGATCATCAACCAGAAGGGTCAGAACATGACCTGCGTCTACGTTGCGATCGGCCAGAAGGCTTCGTCGATCAAGAACGTGGTGCGCTCGCTGGAGCAGGCCGGTGCGATGGACTACACCATCGTGGTCGCCGCCTCGGCTTCGGAATCGGCCGCCATGCAGTACGTGAGCGCGTATTCGGGCTGCACGATGGGCGAATACTTCCGCGACCGCGGCCAGGACGCGCTGATCGTCTATGACGACCTGTCCAAGCAGGCCGTGGCCTACCGCCAGGTTTCGCTGCTGCTGCGCCGCCCGCCGGGCCGCGAAGCCTATCCCGGCGACGTGTTCTATCTCCACAGCCGCCTGCTCGAGCGCGCGGCCCGCGTGAACGCCGACTATGTCGAAGCCTTCACCAAGGGTGAAGTCAAGGGCAAGACCGGCTCGCTGACAGCGCTGCCGATCATCGAAACGCAGGCCGGCGACGTGTCCGCCTTCGTGCCGACCAACGTGATCTCGATCACCGACGGCCAGATCTTCCTGGAAACCAACCTGTTCAACGCCGGCATCCGCCCCGCCATCAACGCGGGTATCTCGGTGTCGCGCGTCGGCTCGTCGGCCCAGACCAAGGTCATCAAGGGCCTGTCGGGAGGTATCCGTACCGACCTCGCGCAGTACCGTGAGCTCGCCGCCTTCGCGCAGTTCGCCTCCGACCTCGACGAAGCGACCCGCAAGCAGCTCGACCGCGGTGCCCGCGTGACCGAACTGCTGAAGCAGGCGCAGTACAGCCCGCTGCCCATCTCGCTGATGGGTGCCTCGCTGTTCGCGGTGAACAAGGGCTTTTTGGACGACATCGACGTGAAGAAGCTGCTGCCGTTCGAACACGGTCTGCACCAGTTCCTGAAGTCCAGCCACGGCCCCTTGCTCGAGAAGATCGAGCAGGCCAAGGCGATCGACAAGGACGCCGAGGCCGAGCTGACGGCCGCCGTCACCTCGTTCAAGAAGTCGTTCGCCTGATCGGCGGGGGTAGATATGGCAGCTGGCAAGGAAATCCGCGGCAAGATCAAATCGGTGGAGAACACCAAGAAGATCACCAAGGCCATGGAAATGGTGGCCGCGTCGAAGATGCGCAAGGCGCAGGAACGCATGCGCGCCGCCCGCCCCTACAGCGAGAAGATCCGCAACATCGCGGCCAACCTAGGCCACGCGAACCCGGAGTACACGCACGCCTTCATGAAGATCAACGACGTGAAGGCCGCGGGCTTCATCGTCGTGACGACCGACAAGGGCCTGTGCGGCGGCATGAACACCAACGTGCTGCGTGTAGTGACGACCAAGCTGCGCGAGCAGCAGTCGGCGGGCAACGCCGTGGAAGCGGTGGCGATCGGCAACAAGGGCCTGGGTTTTCTCAACCGCATCGGCGCCCGCGTGGTCTCGCATGTCACCCAGCTGGGCGACACGCCGCACCTCGACAAGCTGATCGGCCCGGTCAAGGTGCTGCTCGACGCGTACGCCGAAGGCAAGCTCAGCGCGGTCTACCTCTGCTACACCAAGTTCATCAACACGATGCGCCAGGAGTCGGTGGTCGAACAGCTGCTGCCGCTGGCCGCCGAATCGATGAAGGTCGAAAAGGGCCAACACTCGTGGGACTACATCTACGAGCCCGATGCGCAGAGCGTGATCGACGAACTGCTGGTGCGCTATGTCGAGTCGCTGGTGTACCAGGCCGTGGCCGAGAACATGGCCTCGGAGCAGTCGGCGCGCATGGTCGCCATGAAGTCCGCCACCGACAACGCCGGCAACGTGATCGACGAACTCAAGCTGGTCTACAACAAGACCCGCCAGGCCGGCATCACCAAAGAGCTGTCGGAGATCGTTTCGGGCGCTGCGGCGGCCGCAGGCGTCTGAAGCCCTTCGGTCCCTCGACCTCAACCAGATTTAATTTTTATCGGAGCAGATGATGGCTCAAGCAAACGCAGCAGAAGGCAAGATCGTTCAATGTATCGGCGCCGTGGTCGACGTGGAATTCCCGCGTGACCAGATGCCCAAGGTGTACGACGCGCTGCAGTACGAAGGCGGCACGCTGACCCTCGAGGTGCAGCAGCAGCTCGGCGACGGCGTAGTGCGCACCATTGCGCTGGGTTCGTCCGACGGCCTGCGTCGCGGCCTCGTCGTGACCAACACCGGCAACCCGATTACCGTGCCCGTGGGCAAGGCGACCCTGGGCCGGATCATGGACGTGCTCGGTCGCCCGATCGACGAGCGCGGCCCGGTCGGCCAGGAGGTCACCGCTTCGATCCACCGCAAGGCACCGGCGTACGACGAACTGTCGCCCTCGCAAGACCTGCTGGAAACCGGCATCAAGGTGATCGACCTGGTCTGCCCCTTCGCCAAGGGCGGCAAGGTGGGCCTGTTCGGTGGTGCCGGCGTGGGCAAGACCGTGAACATGATGGAACTCATCAACAACATCGCCAAGGCCCACTCGGGCCTGTCGGTGTTCGCCGGCGTGGGTGAGCGCACCCGCGAAGGCAACGACTTCTATCACGAGATGTCCGACTCCGGCGTCGTCAACCTCGAGAACCTCGGCGAGTCCAAGGTGGCCATGGTCTACGGCCAGATGAACGAGCCTCCGGGCAACCGCCTGCGCGTGGCGCTGACCGGCCTGACCATCGCCGAGTCCTTCCGCGACGAAGGCCGCGACGTGCTCTTCTTCGTCGACAACATCTACCGCTTCACGCTGGCCGGTACCGAAGTGTCGGCACTGCTGGGCCGCATGCCCTCGGCCGTGGGTTACCAGCCGACGCTGGCCGAAGAAATGGGCCGCCTGCAGGAGCGCATCACGTCGACCAAGGTCGGCTCGATCACGTCGATTCAGGCCGTGTACGTGCCGGCCGACGACTTGACCGACCCGTCGCCCGCCACCACCTTCGCCCACCTTGATTCCACCGTGGTGCTGTCGCGCGACATCGCCTCGCTCGGCATCTACCCCGCCGTGGACCCGCTCGATTCGACCTCGCGCCAGCTCGACCCGCTGGTGGTCGGCGAAGAGCACTACAACGTGGCCCGCGCCGTGCAGGGCACGCTGCAGCGCTACAAGGAACTGCGCGACATCATCGCGATTCTGGGCATGGACGAACTGGCTCCCGACGACAAGCTCGCCGTGGCTCGCGCCCGCAAGATCCAGCGCTTCCTGTCGCAGCCCTTCCACGTGGCCGAAGTGTTCACCGGCTCGCCGGGCAAGTACGTGCCGCTGGCCGAAACCATCCGCGGCTTCAAGATGATCGTGAACGGCGAAGCCGACCACCTGCCGGAACAGGCGTTCTACATGGTGGGCGGTATCGACGAGGCCTTCGAAAAGGCCAAGAAGGTCGCGTAAAGCGGCATAGGAATCCAGATGGCAAACACCATTCACGTCGACGTGGTCAGTGCCGAGGAGTCCATCTTCTCGGGCGAGGCCAAGTTCGTCGCGCTGCCCGGCGAAGCCGGCGAGCTCGGCATCTATCCGCGCCACACGCCGCTGATCACCCGCATCCGTCCGGGGGCGGTGCGCATCGAGACGGCCGATGGCGGCGAGGAATTCGTCTTCGTGGCCGGCGGCATCCTGGAAGTGCAGCCCAGCACCGTGACCGTGCTGTCCGACACCGCGATCCGCGGCAAGGACCTCGACGACGAGAAGGCCAGCCAGGCCAAGGCCGCCGCCGAGGAAGCGCTCAAGAACGCCAGGAGCGACATCGACATCGCGATGGCGCAATCGGAGCTGGCGGTGATGGCCGCTCAAATCGCCGCGCTCCGGAAGTATCGCCAAAAGAAGTGAGCCCCGCGCCACTCTAACCAAGCCGCCTCCGGGCGGCTTTTCTTTGCCGCGGCCGCACATCTTCAGCCTGTTTTTGGCCTAAGTTCAAGCTTGCCCGGCTGAAGCCCGGCGCCTAGTATTCGCCTTCGCCCGGACCCGCAGAGGTCGCAGCGGCAAGAACGAATCGCTGGAGACAAGAGCTTGAGCACCTGGAGCGGCCTCACTGCCGACGAGATGCAACTGCTGGAGACCACCTTCTGGTCGGCCGGCGGGTCGCGCCACGGCATGGCCGAACGACTGGGCTTCTCCAAGAGCAAGGCCAATGCGCTGATCGCCGGGCTGGTCGACCAGGGCCTGCTGGCCGAGGCCGGCCTGCAGCGCTCCTCCGGTGGCCGCCGGGCCGAGAACCTCCAGCTTCATGCCGGCCTCGGCGTGCTCGTGGGCGTGGACATCGGTGCCACCAGCCTCGACGTCGCCGTGCTGCGGCCCGACCTCACCGTGCTCGCGCAGCATGCGGAACCGGCCGACGTGCGCGAAGGTCCGGGCGTGGTGCTGGCGCGCGTGCGCGTGCTGATGCGCGAGCTGCTGGGCCGCTGCGGCTTCCAGGCAAAGCAGGTGATCGGCATCGGCATCGGCGTGCCCGGCCCGGTCAACTTCGAGATCGGCCAGCTCGTGAATCCGCCGCTGATGCCGGCCTGGGACAGCTTCTCGATCCGCGACTACCTGCGCGAGGACTACGCGGCGCCGGTCTTCGTCGACAACGACGTGAACCTGATGGCACTCGGCGAGCTCTGGCGCCTGAAGCGCTCGCTTTCCAACTTCCTCGTCATCAAGATCGGCACCGGCATCGGCTGCGGCATCGTGTGCCATGGCGAGGTGTACCGCGGCGCCGCCGGCTCGGCCGGGGACGTCGGCCACATCTGCGTCGACCAGGAAGGCCCGCGCTGCCATTGCGGCAACCTCGGATGCGTCGAGGCGATGGCGGCCGGCCCGGCCATCACGCGCATGGCGGTGCAGGCGGCGGAAGCCGGCGAGAGCGCGGCGCTGGCCGAGCGGCTGCGCGCACAGGGCCGGATCGATGCGGTCGACGTCGGCCAGGCCAGCCGTGCCGGCGATGCGGCGGCCAATGCCATCGTGCAGCGCGCGGGCAACCTGATCGGCCAGATGCTGGCGTCGATCGTGAACTTCTTCAATCCCTCGCACGTGTTCATCGGCGGCGGCATCACGCGCATCGGGCCGCTGTTCCTCGCGGCCGTGCGGCAGAGCGTCTACCAGCGCTCGCTGGCGCTTTCGACGCGGCACCTCGAGATCCAGTACACGCCGCTCGGCGCACAGGCCGGGCTCGTCGGTGCGGGGGTGCTGGCCATGCACGAGACGCTCAAGGTTCGGGGGGTGGCGCCATGACGCAGCAAGCCAAGCGCAGCGTCGCCGTCGACTTCGACCAGGTGGTGAAGGCCTTCGGCCCGGTGCAGGTGTTGCACGGCGTCAGCTTCTCGATCGAGCCGGGCAGGGTCTACGGCCTGCTCGGCGAGAACGGCGCCGGCAAGTCGACGCTGATGAAGATCCTGGCCGGCTACGAGGCCATCACGGGCGGCGTGGTGCGCGTCAATGGCGAGCCGCAGCACTTCGGCAGTTCGCGCGACGCTGAAGCGCTCGGCATCGTGCTGATCCACCAGGAATTCAATCTGGCCGAAGACCTGAGCGTGGCGCAGAACATCTTCCTCGGCCATGAGAAGAAAAAGGGCTGGCTGCTCGACGACGCCGCGATGGAGCGCGACGCAGCCGCCGCGCTCGCCCAGGTGGGCCTCCAGATCGACCCGCGGACCAAGGTGCGCCGCCTGATCGTGGCCGAAAAGCAGCTGGTGGAAATCGCCAAGGCGGTCTCGCGCCATGCGCGCCTGCTGATCATGGACGAGCCGACCGCCACGCTCACGCCCGGCGAAACCGAGCGCCTGTTCAAGTTGATCGCGCAGCTGCGCGCCGACGGCGTGACCATCGTCTACATCTCGCACAAGCTCGACGAGGTGGAGCGCGTGACCGACGAGGTGATCGTGATGCGCGACGGCCGCTTCGTGACGCGCGCGCCGACCTCCGAGCTCACGCGCCACCAGATGGCCAACCTGATGGTGGGCCGCGAACTCGCCGACCTCTACCCGCCGCGCGACGCCGTGGTCAGGAGTGCGGCGCCCGCGATGCAGGTGCGCAACTTCAGCGTGCCCGGCTGGGCCGACAACGCAAGCTTCGAGGTCCGCCCCGGCGAGATCCTCGGCTTCGCCGGCCTGGTCGGCGCCGGCCGCACCGAGCTCTTCGAAGGTCTGCTCGGCCTGCGGCCCTCGAGCGGCGTGGTCGAGCTCCAGGGCCGCCCGGTGCAGCTGCGCAATCCACGCGCGGCCGCGAAGCACGGCTTCACCTACCTGAGCGAAGACCGCAAGGGCAAGGGCCTGCACGTGCACCTCGGCCTGCGCCAGAACCTCACGCTGATGGCGCTCGAACGCTACGCCACGCCGTGGCTGCATCCCGAGGCCGAACGCGGCGCGCTGGCCGCAGCCGTCAAGGACTACGGCATCCGCACCGGCGACCTCGACGCACGCGCCTCGTCGCTCTCGGGCGGCAACCAGCAGAAGCTCGCGCTCGCCAAGGTGCTGCAGCCGCAACCCAAGGTGGTGGTGCTCGACGAGCCGACGCGCGGCGTCGACGTCGGCGCCAAGCGCGACATCTATTTCCTGATCCAGAAGCTTGCCCGCGAAGGGCTGGCCGTGATCGTCGTCTCGTCGGAGCTGATGGAGCTCATCGGCCTGTGCCACCGCGTCGCGGTGATGCGTGCCGGCCGGCTCGTGACCACGCTCGACGCCGACCAACTGACCGAAGAGGAGCTCATCGCTCATGCCACCGGAACCGCGCACTAATCCCACCCCCGTTGCTTGCTCACTTCGTGTAGCCGCCTCCCCCCTCAAGGGGGCGACACCAGCAGCCCGGCGAAGCCGGTTCCGCGGTGTCCCCCGAACGGGCGTCGCTTCGCTTGCCGACTGAGCGTCCAACCATGTCTTCCACACCTGAATCCACCGCCGCCGCGCATCGGCCCGAAAGCAGGCCGCGCTGGACCGAGCACCTGCACGGCCTCGGCCCGGTCATCGGCCTGGTGCTGCTGTGCATCGCCGGCACGCTGCTCAACGGCGACTTCGCCACCGTCGACAACGCGATGAACGTGCTCACGCGCACGGCCTTCATCGGCATCATCGCGGTCGGCATGTGCTTCGTGATCATCTCGGGCGGCATCGATCTCTCGGTCGGCTCGATGGCGGCGCTGATCGCAGGCTGCGTGATCATGTTCATCAACGCCATGGGCCCGGCGCTCGGCTCGCCGCTCATGGCGGTGATGCTGGGCGCCGTGCTTGCGGTCGTGCTGGGCGCGGCCTTCGGGCTGGCGCACGGCCTCCTCATCACCAAGGGGCGCATCGAGCCCTTCATCGTGACGCTGGGCACGCTCGGCATCTTCCGCGCCTACCTGACCTACTTCGCCGATGGCGGCGCGCTCACGCTCGACAACGAGCTCTCCGACCTGTACGCGCCGGTCTACTACGCGAGCCTGCTGGGCATCCCGGTACCGGTGTGGGTGTTCCTGGTCGTCGCCGTCATCGGCGGCCTGATCCTCAACCGCACCGCCTACGGCCGCTACGTGCAGGCCATCGGCTCCAACGAGCAGGTCGCGCGCTACGCGGCGGTCGGCGTCGACGGCGTGAAGATCCTGACCTACGTGCTGCTCGGCGTCTGCGTCGGCATCGCGACGCTGCTCTACGTGCCGCGGCTCGGCTCGGCCTCGCCGACCACCGGCATCTTGTGGGAGCTCGAAGCCATCGCCGCGGTCATCGTCGGCGGCACCGCGCTCAAGGGCGGCGCGGGCAGCATCACCGGCACCGTGATCGGCGCCATCCTGCTCTCGGTCATCAGCAACATCCTGAACCTCACCAGCATCATCAGCGTGTACCTCAACGCAGCAGTGCAGGGCATCGTGATCATCGTCGTCGCGTTCCTTCAGCGCGGGCGCAGGTAATGGCCCCCCAGCTTTTCACTCGCTGCGCTCGTGCAACTCCACCCCCCGAGGGGGAGGCGCGGCCGCCTTGGCGGCCCGGCGGCGGCCGCCCGCTCGACTTCTCGTTCGACTGTTTTTCAACCACGGAGACAACAAGCATGAATCTCATCACCCGACGCATCGCACTCACCGCCATCGCCGCCGCAAGCTTCGCGGCTTTCCCGGCCCTGGCTGCCGAAAAGGTCAACCTCGGCGTTTCGATTCCCGCCGCCACGCACAGCTTCATGGGCGGCATCAACTACTGGGCCAACCAGGCGAAGAAGGATCTCGAAAAGGAGCACAAGGACCTCAAGATCACCATCAAGACCGCGGCCAATGCGCCCGAGCAGGCCAACCAGCTGCAGGACCTGTCGACCGTGACCAAGATCAACGCACTGGTGATCTTCCCCTTCGAATCGGCCGCGCTCACCAAGCCGGTGGCCCAGGTCAAGGCCAAGGGCACCTACGTCACCGTGGTCGATCGCGGCCTCACCGACACCAGCGCGCAGGATGCGTACGTGGCCGGCGACAACACCGCCTTCGGCAAGATCCCGGCCGAGTACATCGCCAAGAAGCTGAACGGCAAGGGCAACGTGGTCGCGCTGCGCGGCATCGCCACCACGCTGGACAACGAGCGCATGGACGCCTTCAACGGCGTGCTCAAGAACTACCCCGACATCAAGCTGCTCGACGCCAAGTACGCCAACTGGAACCGCGACGACGCCTTCAAGGTCACGCAGGACTACCTCACGCGCTTCAAGAACATCGACGCCATCTGGGCCGCCGACGACGACATGGCAGTGGGTGTGCTCAAGGCCATCGAGCAGGCCAAGCGCGACGACATCAAGATCATCTTCGGCGGTGCCGGCGCCAAGGGCATGGTCAAGACCATCATCGACGGCAAGGACAAGCGCATCGACGCCGACGTCAGCTACTCGCCCAAGTTCATCTACGACGCGATCAAGCTCACGGCCGAGGCGCGCCTGAAGGGCGAGAAGCTGCCGGCGACGACGATCATCCCCTCGGTGCTGATCACCAAGGAAAACGCGAAAGACTTCTACCACCCCAATTCCCCGTTCTGAGGCCGATGACCGACACCTCCCCGCGCAAGCTGCGCTACGCCATGGTCGGCGGCGGGCGCGACGCCTTCATCGGCGCCGTGCACCGCAAGGCGATCGCGCTCGACGGCCAAGCCGAGCTGGTGGCCGGTGCGCTGTCGTCGAGTGCGGAAAAGGCACGCGCCTCGGGGCGCGACCTGTTCCTTGCCGACGAGCGCAACCACGGCGACTGGCAAGCCCTGCTCGCCGACGAACTGAAGCGGCCGGCCGACGAGCGCATCGACTTCGTCTCCATCGTCACACCGAATCACCTGCACTTCCCGGTGGCCCGGGCTTTCGTGGAGGCGGGCTTCCACGTGGTGTGCGACAAGCCGCTGGTGCACACCCGCGAGCAGGCCGATGCCTTGGTCGCGGCGGTCGCACGGCAGGGCACCGTGTTCGCGGTCACCTACAACTACACCGGCTACCCGATGGTGCGGGAGGCGCGCGAGCTGGTGCGTTCGGGCCGCCTCGGCGAGATCCGCAAGGTGGTCGTCGAATACAACCAGGGCTGGCTCGCGACCCAGTTGGAAAGCGAAGGCAACAAGCAGGCCGCGTGGCGCAGCGACCCGGCCATGAGCGGCGCGGCCGGCGCCATCGGCGACATCGGCTCGCATGCCGAGAACCTGGTCGCGAGCGTGACCGGCCTCGAGATCGAGAGCCTTTGCGCCGACTTGAGCGCGCTGGTGCCGGGTCGTGCGCTCGACGATGACGGCAGCCTGCTGTTGCGCTTCAAGGGCGGCGCGCGCGGCGTGCTGATCGCCTCCCAGATCAACACCGGGCTGGAGAACGACCTGCGCCTGCGCGTCTCCGGCACGCTGGGCACACTGGTGTGGCGGCAGGAGCAGCCCAGCGAGCTGCTGCATCTGCCGCAGGACGGACCCCGGCGCATTCTCACTCGCGGATCGCCCTGGCTCGGCGAGGCGGCGAAGCGCGTGAGCCGGCTGCCGAGCGGCCATCCCGAAGGTTTCATCGAAGCCTTCGCGAACCTGTATGCCGGCGTCATGGCCGATATCCGCGCGCGGCTCGCGGGCGTTGCGGCGGACCCGCTGGATGCCGATTACCCGCGCGTGGAAGATGGCGCGCGCGGCGTGCGCTTTATCGAGCGCACGGTGGCCTCGGCGCAGAGCGAGGCCAAGTGGACGGCCTGGTGAGCTGAGCCGCGTCGGACTTCCCGGCTGTCGCTCACGCGGCTTCGTTCAAGAGCTCGAAGCGGGGCGCCGACCGCTGCAGCCGAGCCTGCGACGGCACCGTCCATCCTGCGGCCCGCATCGACTCGGCGAGGGCGGCCACCAGGTTCGCGATGTCCGTCGCGGCGGTCGCGTGCATGGCCTCGGCCACCACCAGCGCGCCCGTGGTCTGCTCGCGCACGCAGGACAGTGCGCTTTGGCGATGGCACCGGCGCCTGGCATGGGCGTGGCCGGCGGCATCGGAAAAATCACTTCGCCGGCATCCGGCTGCTCCCGAATGTCTGCCCCGCAGGGCAATGGCTAGCGCCCCTGATGTTCGCCGGCGCAAGCGTCACAATCCGGCCATGACCGAGCACGAGTTCTTCAATCCCTACACCCACGGCTTCGCGCGCCTCGCGGTGGCGGTGCCGCGCAACCGCGTGGCCGATCCGGTGTTCAACGCCGCCGAGACCATCCGCATGTACCGCGAGACCGCGGCCGACGGCGCGCTGCTGGTCGCCTTCCCCGAGCTGGGACTCTCGGCCTACACCTGCGACGACCTGTTCCACCAGGCGGCCCTGCTCGACGCCTGCGAGCGCGCGCTGCTGGACGTGGCTGCCGCATCGCGCGACATCGCCGCCGTTGCCGTGGTTGGGCTGCCGCTGCGCGTGGACCACCGCCTCTTCAACTGCGCGGCCGTGGTCGCCGGCGGCCGCGTGCTGGGCGTGCTGCCGAAGACCTACCTGCCGAACTACGGCGAGTTCTACGAAGGCCGGCAGTTCAACGGCGCCGACAGCGCGCTCTCGACCGAGATCATGCTGGGCGGCGAGCGCGTGCCCTTCGGCACCGAGCTGTTGTTTCAGTCGAAGCAGATGCCGCTCTTCAAGCTGCACGTGGAGATTTGCGAGGACGTGTGGGTGCCCATTCCGCCGTCGAGCTATGCCGCGCTGGCCGGCGCGACCGTGCTGGTCAACCTGTCGGCGTCCAACATCACGATCGGCAAGTCGGACTACCGGCACCGGCTGGTGAGCCTGCAGTCGGCACGTTGCCTCGCGGCCTACCTCTATTCGTCGGCAGGCATCGGCGAGTCGACTACCGACCTGGCCTGGGACGGGCAGGCGCTGATCTGCGAGAGCGGCGACATGCTGGCCGAGAGCGAGCGCTTCAGCAACCGCTCGCACTTCATCGCGGCCGACGTCGACCTCGAGCGCCTGTCGCGCGAGCGCATGCGGCAGAACAGCTTCGGCACTTCGGTCCAGAAGCACAGGAGTGCGCTGGCGAGCTGGCGCACCGTCGCGTTCGACCTGGCGCCGCCGCGGCAGGTGCCGCGCGGCCTGCTGCGCTCGGTCGAGCGCTTCCCCTATGTGCCCGCCGATCCGGCCCGGCGCGACGAGCGCTGCGGCGAGGTCTTCAACATCCAGGTGCAGTCGCTGGTGCAGCGGCTGGAGGCGAGCCGCATCGACAAGCTCGTGATCGGCGTCTCGGGCGGGCTCGACTCCACCCATGCCTTGCTCGTGTGCGCGCAGGCCATGGACCGGCTCGGCCTGCCGCGTGCCAACATCCTCGGCTTCACCATGCCCGGCTTCGCGACCAGCGGGCGCACGCTGGACCAGGCGCACCGGCTGATGACCAGCATCGGCTGCACCGCACGCGAGGTCGACATCCGCCCGAGCTGCCGCCAGATGCTGGAAGACATCGGTCACCCCTTCCACCAGGGCGTTCCGCAGTACGACATCACCTTCGAGAACGTGCAGGCCGGCGAGCGCACCAGCCACCTGTTCCGCCTGGCCAACCATCACAACGGCATCGTCGTCGGCACGGGCGACCTGAGCGAACTGGCGCTCGGTTGGTGCACCTACGGCGTCGGCGACCACATGTCGCACTACAACGTGAACGCGAGCGTGCCCAAGACGCTGATCAAGCACCTGGTGCGCTGGGTGGCCGCGACTCGGGTGCTGGGCGAGGAGGGCAGCGCCGTGCTGCGCGAGATCCTCGAGACCGAGGTCAGCCCCGAGCTGATCCCGAGCGATGCCCAGAAGGGCGCAGAGGCGTCGACGCAGCCCGGCCAGCGCACCGAAGACGTGATCGGTCCCTACGAGCTGCAGGACTTCCACCTCTATTACACGCTGCGCTACGGCTTCAGGCCCAGCAAGGTCGCCTTCCTCGCGCATGCGGCCTGGGGCGACCGCACGCGCGGGCGCTGGCCCGAGGACGAGCTGCAACCGGCGCGCAACGAATATTCGCTGGCCGACATCAAGCGCCACCTCGGCACCTTCCTCTACCGCTTCTTCAAGATCAGCCAGTTCAAGCGCTCCTGCGTGCCGAATGCGCCCAAGGTCGGCTCCGGCGGCTCGCTGTCGCCGCGCGGCGATTGGCGCGCGCCCAGCGATTCGGAAGCGGAGGTGTGGCTGGAGGAGCTCAAGCGGGTGCCGGACGGCGGTTGATGGCGGCCGTCAATGCGACGCGACGGAGCGCCGCCCGGCGCCGGCTTGACGGCTGCCCCTGAGATGCCATTCGATGTCCGAGGCGCGACTGCCGACCGCCCGCACCGCCTCGCGCAGGCGGTCGTGCGTGACGTCCAGTTTTCGGGACCATTTGTCGAGTTCGCGGGCGGTGCTGATGTCGATGCGGTCGGAGTGAATGCTGCCGCCCGTGCTGGCTGCTTGTTTCATTGCGTTGGCTCCTGTCAGTGCTCGCACCGTAGGAGGTGCGTCGTCCGCTGCTTGTAGGAAATCAGGCCACGGGGTTGCCCGCCACGTCAACTTCGCGAATGGCCGGGGCCCACCGGCCGATCGCTCTATGTCGCCGGTCCGGCGCCTGGGTTAGAAAGCGGCTGGCTTTCATTTCCAATCCGTCTTTGCTGGAGTACACGATGAGGATTCATGCCCCCCGCCCCGCGATCGCCGCTGCTGCCTGCTTCCTTCTCGCCAGCGCGGCGAGCGCGCTCGACTATCCGCCGCGCAAGCCGGGCCTGTGGGAAATGTCGATCCAGGCGGACGACGGGGCGTCCAAGACGCCCGCGATGCAGACCCAGCAATGCATCGATGCCGCCACTGACAAGGCGCTGCGCGACATGGGCAGCAGCACGGGCCAGCAAGCCTGTTCGAAGCAGGACATGCGCACCGAAGGCGGCAGGATCGTGGTCGACTCGGTGTGCAAGATCGGCGCCACCACCGTCACCACGCATTCGGTGGTCTCGGGCGACATGGGCAACGGCTATCGCATGGAAAGCCGCTCCAGCTACAACCCGCCGCTCGCGGGCCGCAAGGAGGGCACGGCGGTCATCGAGGCCAAGTGGGTCGGCCCCTGCAAGGCGGGCCAGAAGCCGGGCGACATGATGATGCCGAACGGCATGAAGATGAACGTGCTGGACATGATGGGCGGGAAGAAGAAGTAGCAAGTAGGCTGGCGCCGACAGCGCTTCGCGTCCGGCCCGCTGCGCGAAAGGCAGGGCATCGGCCTAGGATCGCCGCCATGTCCGACGACCTGGTCATCGCCCGTCCCGAGGGCCTCTACTGCCCAGCGGGCGATTTCTACATCGATCCGTGGAAGCCGGTCGATCGCGCCGTCATCACGCACGCGCATGCGGACCATGCGCGCATCGGCCACGGCCACTATCTCGCGCAGCGCGACAGCGCCGGCACCCTGCGAGCGCGCCTGGGCGAGATCAGGCTGCAGACGCTGGACTACGGAGAGGCCATCGTCCACCACGGCGTGAAGCTTTCGCTGCATCCGGCCGGCCACGTGCTCGGCTCGGCGCAGGTGCGGCTCGAGCACGGCGGCCGCGTCTGGGTGGCCTCGGGCGACTACAAGACCGAGCCCGACGGCACCTGCACGCCCTTCGAGCCCGTGCCCTGCGACACCTTCATCACCGAATCGACCTTCGGCCTGCCGATCTACCGCTGGCCCACGCAGGCCGCGCTCTTCGCAGGCATCAACGGCTGGTGGCGCGCGAACGCGGCGCAGGGCAGGGCCTCCGTGCTTCTTTGCTACGCCTTCGGCAAGGCACAGCGCATCCTGCACGGCGTCGATGCCGCCATCGGGCCGATCGTGGTGCACGGCGCGGTCGAGCCCCTGAATGCGGTGTATCGCGCGGCTGGCGTGGCCCTGCCGCCGACCCTGCGCGCGACCGACCCGGGCGTCGATGCGGCGCTGCTCCAGCGCGCGCTGGTGCTGGCGCCGCCGTCGGCGCATGGCACGCCGTGGATGCGGCGCTTCGGCAACTACTCGGATGCCTTCGCCAGCGGCTGGATGCAGCTGCGCGGCACGCGAAGGCGGCGCGGTGTCGACCGCGGCTTCGTGATGTCCGACCATGCCGATTGGCCGGGGCTGCAGCAGGCCATTGCCGGTACCGGCGCCGAGCGCGTGTTCGTCACGCACGGCAGCGTCGCGGTGATGGTGCGCTGGCTCACGGAGAACGGGTTGCAGGCGCAGGGCTTCAAGACCGAATACGGCGACGAGGATGCCGGGGATGGCCCCCATCCCGGCCTTCCCCCGGAAGGGGAAGGAGCAAACGCAGCGCCATGAAGCAGTTCGCCGCGCTCTTCCACGAACTCGACGCGAGCACATCGAGCCTGGCCAAACAGACGGCGCTGCAGCGTTATCTGCAAAGCGCCGCGCCGGCGGACGCGGCCTGGGCCGTGTACTTCCTGGCGGGCGGCAAGCCGCGGCAGCTGGTGCCGACCAAGCTGCTGCGGCTGCTCGCGCAGGAGGCCGCGGGCCTGCCCGAATGGCTGTTCGTCGAGAGCTACGAGGCGGTCGGCGACCTGGCGGAAACCATTTCCCTGCTGCTGCCGCCGCCGACCGAGATGCACGACCTGGGCCTCGCCGTCTGGATCGAAGCGCATCTGCTGCCCTTGCGCGGCATGCGCCCCGAGCAGCTCTCCGAGGCGCTGCGCAGCCAATGGCGCCGACTCGCGCCCGAGGAGCGGCTGGTCTATTTCAAGCTCATCACCGGCGGCTTTCGCGTCGGCGTCTCGCGCCTGCTGGTCACGCAGGCGCTGGCGGCCGTCGGCGCGCTGGACCCCAAGCGCGTGGCGCAGCGCCTGATGGGCTACACGCACATTGCCGGCCAGCCCACCGCGGCCGACTATGCCGCGCTGATCTCGGCCGAGAGCGGCGGCGAACGCGACCAGCAGACCAGCGGGCAGCCCTATCCCTTCTTCCTCGCGCATCCGTTCAACCTGCCGAACGAGCAGTTCGATGCGGCGCTGGGGCCGCCTTCGCAATGGATCGTGGAGTGGAAGTGGGACGGCATCCGCGCCCAGTTGGTCAAGCGCGCCGGTCGGGTCTGGCTGTGGTCGCGCGGCGAAGAGCTGGTGACCGACCGCTTTCCCGAGCTCGCGCAGATGGGCGAGACCTTGCCCGACGGCACCGTGCTCGACGGCGAGATCGCGGTCTGGCGCGAGGACCGCGTCCAGCCCTTTGCCGAGCTGCAGAAGCGCATCGGCCGCAAGACCCTCTCGCCCAAGCTGCTGCGCGAAACCCCCGTGGTGCTGCTGGCCTACGACCTGCTCGAATGGGAGGGCCGCGACCTGCGCGCCCTGCCGCAGGCCGAGCGCCGCGTGCTGCTCGACGACCTGCTGACCGCCGCGCAGCACCCCTCGCTGGTCGCCAGCCCCATGCTGCACGGCGACTGGCAGGACCTGGCGCGCCAGCGCGAGGCCGCGCGCGCGATGGGCGTGGAAGGAATGATGCTGAAGCAGCGCGAGGCACGCTACGGCGTCGGCCGCACCAAGGACGTGGGCCTGTGGTGGAAGTGGAAGATCGACCCGCTCTCCGTCGACGCGGTGCTGGTCTACGCGCAGCGCGGCCACGGCCGCCGCGCCAGCCTCTACAGCGACTACACCTTCGCGGTTTGGGACGGGCCGCTCGAAGCGGAGGACCGAAAGCTCGTGCCCTTCGCCAAGGCCTACTCGGGACTGACCGACGCCGAGATGGCGCGCGTCGACGCGGTGATCCGCAAGACCACCATCGAGAGCTTCGGCCCGGTGAGAAGCGTCACGCCCACGCTGGTGTTCGAGCTCGGCTTCGAAGGCATCGCGCGCAGCACGCGCCACAAGAGCGGCATCGCGGTGCGCTTCCCGCGCATGCTGCGCTGGCGCGAGGACAAGCCGGTAGAGGAGGCCGACACCCTGCAGACGCTGGCCGCGCTGCTGCCTTCGTGAAGGCGCCTGGCGCAGAAAGAGAACAAATTCTCGAGCTCGGCCGCCACTTGAGCGCGCTGCGACGAACTGGGCGATTCGAGTTGCCCGGTTCTGAGAAACTCGGCCCCTCCATGCACGAACCCCGCAACCCTCGTCCCGGCACCGATCTGCGCGAGCATGCCGTTCATCTCCTGACGCAAGCCGCGCCGCTGGCCGGCATGGGGCCGCAGGAGGCGCGGATCGTGGTCGAAGCCATGCGGCCCCTGCACCTGCTGGCCGACACCCTGCTGTTCGAGGAGGGCGATGCGGTCGACAACGACTACATGGTGCTGGTCCTCGAAGGCCAGCTGCGCGCGGTCAGCAGCACCGGCTTGCCCGGCGAGGAGCTCGTGATCTCGGTCCTCGGACCGGGCAGCCTGGTCGGCGAGATGGGCGTGGTCGACGGCGGGCCGCGTTCCGCCAGCTGCACGGCACTGACCGACGTCAAGCTCGGCGTGCTGTCGCGCGAATCGCTGGTCGAGCTGGTCGAGGCGCATCCCGCCGCTGCGGTGCGCCTGATGATGGGCCTGTCGAAGGGCCTGGCCGGGCGGCTGCGCGAAAGCAACCGGCGGCTGCGCACGCTGTCGCAGGTCACGCGCGCGCTGCAGTCCGAACTGGATGCGGCCCATGCGGTCAACCGCCGGCTGCTGGACGCGCCGAAATCCTGAGCCTCAGATCACGATCGGCGCATCGGGCAGCTCGTTGCGGTCGGCTTCGCCCGCGGCCAGCGGAAAGTGCGCGACCAGCAGTGCCGACACTTCCTCCAGCGCCTGCGTGAGGCCGTCCTCGAAGCGTCCCTCGCGAAACGCGGCGGCCATGCGTTGCGCCATCGCAGCCCACGCCTCGGCGCTCACGTGCGCGTCGATGCCGCGGTCGGCCACGAGCTCGATGGCGTGCTCGGCCAGGAGCAGGTAGATCAGCACGCCGTTGTTGTGCTCGGTGTCCCAGACGCGCAGCTTGCCGAACATCGTGATCGCGCGCTCGCGCGGCCGGGCGCCGCGCCAGATGTAGGACATCGGCAGGCCGGCCTCGACGCAGATACGCAGCTCGCCGCTGTGCCGGCGCTCGCTGGCCGCGACCCGGCGGCCCAGGCGTTCGAGCGCTTCGGGCGGCAGCGCTCGGCGCACATCGGCCGCGTCGATCCAGCGATGGCGCCAGAGGCGCGCCAGCCTGGAGAAGAAGGAGGTCGCTGCGGCCATGTCTACCAGTCCCCCGAGGCGCCGCCGCCGCCGAAATCGCCGCCGCCACCCGAGCTGAAGCCGCCCCCGCCCGAGGACGAACCGCCGCTCCAGCCACCACCGCCGCCGACCGGGCCCCAGCCGCCCAAGCCGCCGCCGCGACCGCCGTGCCGGCCGGCACCGGCGCCGAAGGCCGTCGACAGCAGCGTGAAGAGCAGCGCACCCATGGCGGCCAGCACGGCCACCACGAGGCTGGACGTCAGCACCATCACCAAGGCGCCCGTCGCGCCGCCGAGCGCCAGTGGGCCCAGCACCTTGCCCAGCATCGCGCGTGCGATCGGACCGCCGATCAGCACGCCGAAGAACAGGAAGATGGCGAGGTCCTGCCAGTCGAAGCCGCTGTCGTCGCGTTCGCCGTTGCCGAAGTCGCCGCTCTTGTTATCGACCTCGGGCAGCGCCTCGCCCTTGACGCGCGCGATGAGCTGGTCGGCCGCCGCGTCGAGCCCGCCCGCGAAGTCGTTCTCGCGGAAGCGCGGCTTCATCGCGAAGTCGATGATGCGCGCTGCGGCGATGTCGGGCACCGCGCCTTCAAGCGCCTTGGCGACCTCGATGCGCATCTTGCGGTCGTTCTTGGCCACCACGACGAGGATGCCGTCGCCCACTTCCTTGCGGCCGATCTTCCAGGCGTTGCCCACGCGGTTGGCATAGCTCGCGATGTCTTCGGGCTGCGTGGTCGCCACCATCAGCATCACGATCTGCGAACCCTTCTCTTGCTCGAAGGCCTGGAGCTTGGCTTCGAGCGCCTGGCGCTGCGCGGCATCGAGCGTGCCGGTCTGGTCGATCACCCGCGCTTCCAGCGGCGGCACCGGCAGCAGTGGCTGCGCGTGCGCAGCGGCGCCGAGGGTGAGCACTATCAAGAAGAGCGCTCCAATGCCGGCCGCAACGCTCCACAGGGCATCGACCCATTCGGGGAACACCGCGGAACCGGCTTTGCCGGGCCGCTGGTGTTGCCCCCGGCGAGGGGGTTGGCGAAGCGACACGAAGTGCGCGAAGACTGGGGGTGAGCTACTTTTTCGGTGCGCTGAAGTCGACCGTCGGCGGCGTCGAGATCTGGGCTTCGTTCTGTACGCTGAAAGTGGGCTTCGGGTTGTAGCTGAAGACCTTGGCCGTGATCACGGTGGGGAAGCTGCGCGCGAGCACGTTGTATTCCTGCACGGTCTGGATGTAGCGGTTGCGTGCCACCGTGATGCGGTTCTCGGTGCCCTCCAGCGTCACGCGCAGGTCGCGGAAGGCCTGGTTGGCCTTGAGGCTGGGGTACTGCTCGGCCACCACCATCAGGCGCGACAGCGCGCCGGTGAGTTCGCCCTGCGCCTGCTGGAACCTGTTGAAGGTCTCGGGGTTGTTGAGCGTCTCGGGCGTGACCTGGATCGACGTGGCCTTGGCGCGTGCCTCGATCACCTTGGTCAGCGTTTCCTGCTCGAAGTTGGCCTCGCCCTTGACCGTGGCCACGATGTTCGGCACCAGGTCGGCACGGCGCTGGTACTGGTTGAGCACCTCGCTCCAGGCCGACTTGCTGGCTTCGTCGAGGCGTTGGAAGTCGTTGTAGCCGCAGCCTGCGAGCGACAGCGCTGCGAGGACGATCAAGAGCCAGCGTTTCACCATGTCGGATCTCCAGGGGTGCGAAGTGTGCGAAGTGCGCGAAGTTAGCATAGATGCATGTCGGCCGACCCTCTTCAAGCCCTGCAGGCAGCGAGCCGTGGAGCGCGGCCCATCGCATCGGGCGAGGGCACGCTGCTGATCGCCGGCGCCACCGGTGCGCTGGGCCAGGAACTGGTGCGGCGCCTCGCGGGCCGGCACCGTTTCGACCACACCCGCGTGCTGGCGCGCGAACCGATCCGCGACGGCCTGCGCGGCGTCGAGACCCTGCTCGCGCCGGGCGCGGAATTCGCGCAGTGGCCGCTGGTCGCGGCCGATACCGCGCTGGTCCTGTTCGAGCCGCCGCGTCTCTACTACGACCGCGAACGCGCACTGTGGACCCCCGAGCCCGCGCAGCTGCCCGCGCTCGCGCGCTGGCTGCGGGCCTGCGGCGTGCGCACGCTGGTCGTCGTGCAGCCGCACGACCAGGGCCGGCTGCCGGAGGCGCTGAAGCGCGGCCTCGCCAGCCTCGACGAAGAGGCCGTGACGGCACTGGGTTTCGAGCGCGTGATCATCGTGCGCTCGGCGCGGAAGCCGGCCGCCGCCCGCTTCGCGAACCCGGCCGAGCGGCTCGCGGCGTGGATGCTGTCGATCGCCCGCTTCATGGTGCCGGCGAGCGAGCAGCCGGTGCGCGCCACCAAGGTGGCCGAGCTGGTCGACGTGGCGTTGCGCATCGCGCCGCCGGGCGTGCACGTGGCCGCGCCCGAGCTGGTCTGGCAGGCGGCGCAGGGCGAGCTGCGCGCGGTGGCCGAAGGCTGGCTGCGCGCGCCGCGCTGATCAGCTCATGGATGAACTTCGAAGGATAAATACTGCTGCCAGTGCGCCAGCAGGTCCGCGGCCTCGACCACCAGCCCGAGGTGCAGCGACACCATGCTGAGCGCCGCGGCCTCCAGGTGGGCGTCGGTGCCGCGCACCAGGTCGCGCAGCACGATCACGCGGTAGTTGTGGTTGTTGGCGTCGAAAGCCGTGTTGAGCACGCAGCAGTCGGTGAAGCCGCCGTTGAGCACGACGGTGCGGATGCCCTGGTTGCGCAGCAGGAAGTCGAGGTCGGTGGGGTAGAAGGCCGAGAGCCGGCGCTTGTTCTCCACGCGCAGGTCACCGGGCTCGACGCGCGTGACCCACTCGGTCCAGCGGCTGCCCTCGATCGCGTGCGCATCGGCGTTCGGGATCTCGCCCACGTGCAGCGGGAAGGTGCGCCGCCAAGCGGCCGGAACGCCGCGCAGGTCGTCGGCGCCGCCGGGCCTGAGCACCGACTTGACGTGCACGATGGGCACGCCCAGCGCGCGGGCCCGGTCGTGGAAGGCGTCGATCGGCGCCACCAGCTCCCGTGCGCGCGGCGCGGGGCAGGGGCAGTCGGGGCCCTCGTCGAGATGGCCGCGGTGCATGTCGATCGAGATCACGGCGGTGCCGGCCGGATCGAGGTAGTCGTCGAAGCCCTCGCCCAGTTCGCGCGGCTGTTCGTAGACGTAGGCCTTCATCGCCTTTCCTCTCGCACATAGGGCACACCCAGGGCGCCGGGTTCGCCGTCGCCGCCGCGCCGCGCCAGCGCCACCCAGACCATCACGCCCAGCGTCACCGCATAGGGCGTCATCAGCACGAAGTACTGCGGCAACTGCACGCCGGCCGCGGCGAGCTGCGGGATCAGCGCCTCGATGCAGCCGAAGAGCAGCGCACCGGCCAGCGCCTTCCACGGCGACCAGCGCGCGAAGATCACGAGGCCGACCGCGATCCAGCCGCGGCCGCCGGTCATGCCGGCGATCCACAGCTTGGTGCTGACCACCGAGATGTAGGCGCCCGCCAGCCCGACCAGCGCCGAACCCGCCAGCACCGCCGCAAAACGCCAGGCCGAAACGGAGATGCCGGCCGCATCGGCGGCCTGCGGGTTCTCGCCCACGGCGCGCAGCCGCAGGCCCGCGTCGGTGCGCAGCAGGAACCAGCTGACAGCCCCGAACACCGGCAGCGTGAGCCAGACCACCGCGTTCTGCTGGAACAGGCGCCCAACGCCGGGCAGCAGCGACAAGGGCCACAGCGCCATGGTGCCGATGCCGGGCGTGGCCTGGTTGGTCCACTGGGCCAGCGTGCCGATCAGGGCCGTGAGCCCCTGGCAGAAGAACACCAGCGCCAGGCCCGCGATCACCTGGTTGACGCGCAGCCAGATCGCCATCGCCGCGAACAGCAGCGAGACGAGGGCGGCCGCGAGCATCGCCAGCCCCAGCGACACCGCCGGCTCGCCGAAGGCCAGCTGCGCGCCGATGCCGGCCAGCGCGCCCACCAGCATCAGGCCCTCGGCGCCGAGCGAGAGCACGCCCGCGCGCTCGCAGACGATCAGGCCCAGCGCGGCGAGCGCATAGGGCACCGCGAAGTCGGGCGTGTTGGCGAGCCAGTTGAGGACGATGTCCATCACGCTGCGGCCCCGACGCGGCGCAGCCGGTGGCGGATGAAGAAGTCGCTGGCCGCCACACACACCACGATGACGGCCTGGATCAGCTGCACCATCGAGAACGGCACCTGGTAGAAGACCTGCAGGCTGCGCCCGGTCACGAACAGCGCCGCCACCATCAGCGCCACCACGCTGGCGGCCAGCGGGTTGTTGCGCGCGAGGAAGGCGATCAGGATGCCGGAGAAGCCGTAGCCCTGGTAGAAGGCCTGCGTGAGCCGGCCCTCCTGCCCCGCGGCGACGGCGAAGCCCGCAAGGCCCGCCATCGCGCCCGAGAGCAGCACTGCGCCGTAGACCACGCGCGCGACCGGCACGCCGGCCGCATGCGCCATGCGCGGATTGGCGTCGACGAAGCGCAGGTACAGGCCGGCGCGGCTCACGCCGACCAGCCACCATCCCAGCAGCGCGACGATGGCGGCCAGCCCGATCGCGCTGTTCACGCCCGCGAAGAGATCGGGCAGCCGCTCGAAGGCGCGGAACTGCGGCGAATAGGGAAAGTTGTCCTTCGGATCTTTCCAGCTGCCATACACCAGGTGCAGCAGGAAGTTGGCCGCCATGTAGTTGAGCATCAGCGTCGAGATGATCTCGTTGACGCCCAGCCTGAGCTTGAGCAGCGCCGGCCCCAGCACCCATAGCGCGCCGGCGGCCACCGCGGCAGCGAACATCAGCGGCAGGCGCAGCGAAGGCGGGCCGAGCTCGAAGAAGGAAACGGCCGTGGCACCGATCGCGCCCCAGATCATCTGGCCCTCGAGCCCGAGGTTCCAGAAGCGTGCGCGAAAGGCCATCGCTGCGGCCAGCCCGGCCAGGATCATCGGCGCCGCCTGGAACAGCACGGCGCGCAGGTTCTGGCCGTCGAAGAAGGTCTGGACCACGAACTCGTTCGCCAGCTCGCCGGCCGGCACGCCCGCCGCGATCAGGATGCCGGCGGAGATCAGGAGACCCACGCCGATGGCGGCCGCAAGAACCAGGGCCTGCCGGTGCCAGGTCATGTGCTGGCGGATTTCGAGCGCGTAGCGGCGCGCGGCCCAGGGCTGGCGCCGGGGCGCCGCTGCTGGTTCCGCGAGATGTTGCAGGGGCATCGCGAGCGCGGGCTCAGCCATGGTCCACCATCGCCTGGCCGACGGCTTGCCGGTCCGCCGGCTGCGCGAACTCGGCCACGATGCGGCCGCGCGTCATCACGCCCACGCGGTCGGCCAGCGCCAGCACCTCGTCGAGATCCTCGCTGATGAGAAGCACCGCCGCGCCGGCATCGCGCGCGGCGCGCAGCCGCGCATGCACCTCGGCACCGGCGCGCACGTCCAGCCCGCGGCTCGGGCTGTGGGCCAGCACCAGCCGCGGCGACTTGCCGAACTCGCGGGCCAGCACCAGCTTCTGCGCATTGCCGCCCGACAGCAGCGCGGCCTTCTGCGCGATGGAGCGCACGCCCTGCACGTCGAAGGCGGCGACGGCGGCCTGTGCGTCCTGGTCCATCGCGCGGCGCTTCAGGCGCCAGGCCGAGCCGTAGCGCCCGCTGTGGACCTGCCCGATACCGTAGTTCTCGGACACCGAGAGGCCGCCCGCGAGCCCGAGGCCGTAGCGGTCGGCGGGAATGGCCGCCAGCCCGAGCGCGCGGCGCGCCGTCGTCGGCGTCGTCTTGAGGTCGCCATGGCGGTCGAGTGCGATCTCGCCTTCGGTTGGGCCCGCGAGGCCCATGATCGCGCCCGCGAGCTCTCCCTGGCCGTTGCCGCCGACGCCGGCCAGCCCGTAGATCTCGCCCGCGCGCAGATCGAGTTCGATGCCGTCGAGCACGCGGCGGCCCTGCACTTCGGGCGAGCGCAATCCGCGCACCGCGAGCCGCACCGGGCCCGGCGTCGCGCGCGTCGAACCGGCGGCCGGCGCGGTGACCGATTCGCCGACGGTGAGCCGGATCAGCTCGCCCACCGGCATCTGCTGCGGGTCGACCGTGGCGATCGTGCGGCCGCCGCGCATCACGGTCACGCGGTCGGCATGGCGCTTGACGTCGGCCATCTTGTGCGTGACCAGCACCACCGCCGCGCCCCGGCGCGCGAGCGCGTGCACGGTGGAGAGCAGGCGCTCAGCCTCTTGGTCGGTCAGCACGGCGGTCGGCTCGTCGAGGATCAGGATGCGGGCGCCGGCCAAGAGCACCTTGAGGATCTCGACGCGCTGCTGCTCGGCCACCGACAGACGGTCGACGCGCTGCGTCGGGTCGATGTCGAAGCCGAGCTCGCGCGCCTTCTCGCGGATCGCTTCCTCGATGCGGCGCAAGCGCTTGCCGTGGCGTTCGAAGCGCGCGGACGGCGGCGCGGTCAGGAGGATGTTCTCGGCCACCGTGAACGGCAGCACCAGCCGGAAGTGCTGGTGGACCATGCCGATGCAGGCCTTCGCCGCATCGCGCGGCCCGCTGAAGCGCACCGGGTTGTCGTCGACCGACATCGTGCCGGCCTCGGCCGCGTAGAGGCCGGCCGCGATGTTCATCAGCGAGGACTTGCCGGCGCCGTTCTCGCCCAGGAGCGCATGCACCTCGCCCCAGCGCGCCGCGAAGTGCGCGTCGGTCAGTGCCGCAAATCCGTCGAAGGACTTGTGGATGCCGTGGAGCTGCAGCGCCGTCTTCATTTCTGCGTGACGACGCCCTTGACGAACCAGTCCATCTTCCACAGGTCGGCGTCGGACAGCACCGCACCCTTGGCGACGCGCTCCTTGCCCTCGCGGTCGGCCAGCGGGCCGGCATAGATCTGCTTGCCCTTGAGCAGCGCGTCGCGCTCGGCGGTGATCGCGGCGGCCTTGTCCTTCGGCACCCCCGGGCCGAAGCCCGCGATGTCGGTGCCGCCCGCGCTCATCGGAATGAAGGCGCCGTAGGGCGCGGGCTTCCAGTTGCCGGCCATGATCTTCTTCAGCTCCGGCGTGAGGAACCTGTCCCACACCCAGACCGAGGAGCACAGCGTGGCCTTGGGCGCGAACTGCCGCAGGTCGCGGTGATGGCCGGTGCCGTAGACGCCGCGCTCCTGCGCCACGATCTGCGGCGTCGGGCTGTCGACGTGCTGGCCGATCACGTCGGCGCCCTGGTCGATCAGGGCCGCCGCCGCGGCGCGTTCCTTCACCGGGTCGTTCCAGGAGCCGGTGTAGATCACGTTCACCGTCGCGTTCGGATTCATCTTCTGCGCGCCCAGCGCGAAGGCGTTGATGGTCCAGTTGACGACGCCGAAGGGGTTGGCCGCGACGAAGCCGAGCTTGCCGGTCTTCGATGCCGCGCCCGCGGCCATGCCGCACAGGTACTGGCTCTCGTAGGTGCGGCCGTAGAAGGATTCGAGGTTGGCGCCGTTGCTGGTGCCCGAGCCGTTGAGGAAGGCCACCTCGGGATACTTCGCCGCGAGCTCCTTGAAGCTGTCGGAGTAGCCGAAGGCGGTGCCGATGACGATGTTGGCGCCGCGCTGGATGAACTTCTCGGCCGCGGGCTTGATGGCGGATGCGTCCTCCGGCACGTTCTCGACGAACTGGATCTTCTCGCCGGTTTCCTTCTCGACCTTGATGCGCGCCTCGTCGAAGGCCTGCGTCCAGCCGCCGTCGTTCTTGGGGCCGAAGTACAGCATCGCGATCTTGGGCTTGCCCTTGAGCGTGAAGCCGTCGGCGGCCATGGCCGGGCCGGCCAGCGCCGCACAGGCCACCAGCGCCGCCACGGCGAAGGGAATCGGTTTACGCAACATCACTCTGGCCTTTCATCATGAAATTGATACGGAACACATTGCCCTCGGGGTCGAGCAGCACCGACTGGTACCAGTCGTAGTAGGTGAGGTAGGGTGCCTTGACGAGCGTGGCGCCCGCGGCGACGGCGACCGGCACCATGCGGTCGACTTCCTCCTGCGAATCGACGTCGATGTTCAGCAGGAACTTGACGCCGCGCGTGTCGGAGAACTCGGCGAGCTGCAGCAGCTCGTAGGCATCGAGCGCATTGAAGCCGAGGCTGGATTGGCCGGTGTCCAGGCCGCGGAAGATCGGCGAGCGGATGGCCTCGATCTCGGGGAAGCCGAACACGCGCTGGTAGAAGCCGCTGAGCGCGACCACGTCCTTCGCGAAGACGTTGACGTAGGAAAGATGCGGCATCTTCAGGCCGTGACCTTGGTGCCGCCGAAGGTCGTCTGTTTCAAGAATTTCGACTTCAGGTGATCGCCCGAGGAGATCGGCGCGTACTTCGGCACTTCGCCCGGCGCGAGGCAGCTCGGCAGGCACTCGACCATCGCGTCGTAGTTGGGCTGGTGGAAGAACACCAGCGACTGCCGGCGGTTGGTGGCGGCCGCGTCCGGCGGCGGGTTGACCACGCGGTGCAGCGTGGACACCCACTGATCGTTGGTCCACTGCATCATGAGGTCGGCGATGTTCACCACCAGGCCGCCCTCGACCATCGGCACGTCGACCCACTGGCCGGCCTTGTTGAAGACCTGCAGGCCCCGGTCGTCGGGCAGCACGACGGTGAGGCTGCCGTAGTCGCTGTGCGCGCCGGCACGCAGCTGGCCCGGCAGCGCGGCCTCGGTCTGCGGCGGGTAGCTCAGCACGCGGAACATGCTGATGTGCCTGTCGATCTTGTTGTCGAAGAAGGTCTCGGGCAATGCCAGCGCGAGCGCGAAGATGCGCATCAGCGAGCGCGAGAGATCGCTCATCGCCTCGAAGTAGTCGTCGAAGGCCGGCTGGAAGCCCGGCAGCTCGGGCCAGACATTGGGTTCGAAGTGCGGGCCGGCCGCAACGCCCCGGTGGTATTCGTCGGCCGGCACCTTGGAGGGGCCGATGGAGAAGGACTCCTTCAGGTCGCCCGGCGCCGCCTCTTCGAGGCTGTACGACAGGCCTTCCTCGCCCACCGCGCTGTAGCCGCGTACCGCATCGTCGCGCGGCCGATCGACCTTGCGCTTGTCGACCAGCGGCAGATCGAAGAAGCGGCGCGAGACCGCGGAGACGCGCGCGATGAGTTCGGGCGCGATGCCGTGGTTCGTGATCACCAGGAAGCCGATGCTGCGGCAGGCCTCGTCGACCTCGCGCGCCACCGCGGCCTTGCCTTCGGGCGATCCGGAAAAGAAGGGTGCCAGATCGATGATCGGTACGGACAGCAGGGTCATGCTTTCAATCCTTCGGTGACGATGGCGATGGCCTTGCCATGCAACGTCCATGCCAGTTGGACCAAATGGACAAATGCGGCGCGCTGCCTCTGCGTGGTGCGTGGCGGCAGGCGGCGCGGCGAATGCGTGCACCCCGGTGTTGCCGTGGTGCGTACCATCGGCGGTACGACTCCTGCATACGGGCAGCCGTCGCGAAAGAAAGCAAGCCCACATGCCGAAGACACGCAGCAAGCCCCCGTCCACGCTGGCCGCCGAGCCTCCGATTTCCAAGCGCGTGCATCCCAAGCGCGCAGCCGTGGCGCGCAGCGTCACGTCGGTGAACCGGCGGCTGCGACAGATCGAGGACAAGCGCGCCGCGATCCTGCGCGCGGCGCTGGGGCTGTTCTCGCGCTTCGGCCTGCACGGCACCAGCGTCGACCAGGTCGCGGCGCGCGCGGATGTCTCGAAGAGCAACCTGCTCTATTACTTCGCCAACAAGGAGGAGCTGTACGTCTCGGTGCTGCGCGAGCTGCTGGCCGTCTGGCTGGAGCCGCTGCGCGGCTTCAGCGCCGAGCAGGATCCGCGGCAGGCGATCGGCGACTACATCCGGCGCAAGCTCGTGATCTCGCGCGACCAGCCCGATGCCTCGCGCCTGTTCTGCCTCGAGATGATCCAGGGCGCGCCGCTGCTGCGCGACGAGCTCGACCGCGAACTGCGCGACCTGGTGACGCGCAAATCCGAAGTGATCCGCGCCTGGGTGGCCGCCGGCAAGCTCGCGCCGGTCGATCCGCACCACCTGATCTTCGCGCTGTGGGCCACCACCCAGCACTACGCCGACTTCGGCGTGCAGGTGCAGGCCATCACGGGCCGCACGCTGGACGACCCGGACTTCTTCGAAGAGACGGTGGACAACGTGCAGCGCATCGTGCTCGGCGGCATCGCCCCGCACTGAGCGCGCGCCGCGCTCAGTGCGGCGCGGCGACGATGTCGTGGTAGCGCCGGTCGAAGTAGATGAGGCCGTGCGCAGTACCGCCGATGGCGATGGCGACGGCCTCGCAGAACAGCACGTCGTGCGTGCCCACGCGCGTCACCTGCGACACGCGGCAGTCGAAGGACACAGCCGCATCCTCGAGCACCGGTGCGCCGGTGCGCTTGCGGCTCCAGCGGCCGGCGGCGAAGCGCTCGTCCATCGGCGTCTTGCCGCCGAACAGGCCCGACAGCGCCTGCTGCCCGGCGGCCAGCGCGTTCACGCAGAGCACGCCGTTGGCCTGGAAGGCCGGGTAGACCGAGGCCGAGCGGTTGAGGCAGACCAGCAGCGTCGGCGGCTCGTCGGTCACGCTGCACACCGCCGATGCCGTGAAGCCGGCGCGGCCGCCGGGGCCGTCGGTGGTGATGACATGGACGGCCGCGCCGAGGCGGGCCATCGCATCGCGGTAGTCGCTCTTGGGCAGGGCGTGCATGGCGTCGGCGCTTTCCTCAGCTTTCCTCAGGCGAGCGCGCAGGCTTCGTCGAAGGCCAGGCGTGGCAGGCGGCCGAACAGCTTCGCGGGGTCGCCGTGGCCGAGGTTGATCAGGAAGTTGGTGGTCCAGGGGGTGCCGGTGAAGAACGCGGCGTCGACCTTCGCCTTGTCGAAGCCGGACATCGGCCCCGCGTCCAGCCCCAGTGCACGCGCCGCCAGCAGCAGGTAGGCGGCCTGCAGCGTGGCGTTGCGGAAGGCGGTTTCGCGCGCAGCCTCGGCGCTGCCGGTGAACCAGCTCCTGGCGTCGGCATGCGGGAACAGCATGGGCAGCTTGTCGTAGAAGGCGCTGTCCCAGGCCGCGATCACCGTGACCGGCGCGGCCAGGGTCTTGGCCAGATTGCCTTTGGAAAGCGCGGGCGCCAGACGCTGCTTGCCCTCGGGCGTGCGCACGAAGACGAAGCGGCCCGGCGCGCAGTTGGCCGAGGTCGGGCCGGTGCGCGCGAGTTCGTAGACCTGTTCGAGCAAGGCGTCGGAAACCGGCTCGGGGCGCCAGCCGTTGTGCGAGCGGGCCTCGGTGAAAAGCAGCGCCAGGGCGGCGCTGTCCAGGGACTGTGTCATGCAAGGACTCCAGGTGCGCGCACGCGCGCCAGAAAGGCGAGCAGGCTGCGGTTGAAGACATCGGCCTCGGTCACGCTGTGCGCATGGCCGCCGTGCGGCACGCGCTCGAGCGTGGCCATTGGCAGGCCGTCGGCGAGGCGCTGCGAGCAGGTCCACGGCACCAGCACGTCGTCGGTGGCGGCGGCCACCAGCGCGGGCACGGCGATCCCGGCCAGGCGGGCGTCGACGTCGAAGGCGCGCAGCGCGCCGATGCGCGCGCGCATGTTGGCCTCGCCGGGGAAATGCGCGAGCGCATGTTCGACCTCGGCGGCCACGCGCTGCGCATGGGTGGCGCACCAGGCGGCGGGGTACAGGAAGATGGGCTGCGCCTCGACGTAGGCGCGCGGGCCGCAGGCGCCGAGCAGCGCCAATCGCGCATCGAAGCAGCGGGCCGAATGCGGATTGGGCGCCGACCAGGCATTGACGAGCACCAGGCTGGCCACGCGCGAGGGCGCATCGAGCGCGAGCTGCAGGCCGACCAGGCCGCCGAGCGCATGGCCCACGAGATGGCAGCGCGGCGTCGATGTGGCGTCGAGGATCTCGACCACGTCGCGCGCCATGTCGGCGATCGCGTAGCCGGCCGGAAGCGCAGCCGGGCTGCGTCCGGTGCCGCGCTGGTCGTAGGCGATCACGCGGTGGCCGGCCTCGATCAGCGCAGCGAGCTGCGGCTGCCAGAAGCCCGCCGAACCGCCGAGGCCCGAGGACAGCAGCACCGCATCGCCCCCGGCCGGCCCGTGCACCTCGTAGTGCAGCGGCATGCTCAGGCCTTCTTTCCGACGTGCGCGATGGAGGCGATCTCGACCAGCGCATCAGGCTTCACCAGGCCGCACTGGATGCAGTAGCGCGCGGGCTTGGTGCCGGGAAAGAACTCGGCGTAGACCGCGTTGATCTTCGCGTAGTCGGCCCAGTCCTTGATCATGATCATGTTGAAGGTCACGTCGTCCATGCTGCCGCCGGCGGCCTCGACCACCCCCTGGATGGTGGCGAGCACATGGCGCGCCTGCGCGCTCGCGTCGCCGACGTGGACCACGTTGTTGTCCTTGTCGAAGGGCAGGGTGCCCGACACGTAGAGCACGCCGTCGGCGAGCGTGCCGGGAACGTAGGGCGCGAGCGGCACGCCGGTGCCGGGCGGGATGATGGCTTGCTTGGGCATGGGTTGCTCCTTTTCGGGAAAGTGAAATCAAGCGGTGGCCGCGTCGGCCGGTGCGAAGGGGGTGAGGGTTTCGGGCACGAAGGTGCGGCAGAAGTCGTCGACCTTCGAGACCCAGCCGAAGAAGGTCTCGACGTTGTAGACCGAAGCCTGCTGGATCGCCGGTCCGCCGAGCTCGTGCGTGGCGTCCTCGAGCATCACGGCGAAGTACTCGAGGTGGAAGGCGTCGCGCAGCGTGGACTCCACGCACACGTTGGTGGCGATGCCGGTGAAGACCAAGTTGCGGATGCCGCGTGCGCGCAGGGTGCTGTCCAGCGTGCTGTTGAAGAAGCCGCTGTAGCGGGTCTTGGGAATGACGATGTCGCCTGGCTGCGGCTTCAGCGCATCGACGAGCGCGTAGTCCCAGCCGCCCTTGGCGAGGAACCTGCCTTGCAGCTCGGGCTTCCTGCGCATGGTCTTGAGCGCGTTGGACTTGTACCAGTTGGGCGAGCCGGGGCCGCCGGCTTCCACGTAGTCCGCGTCCCAGCCGTTCTGCAGGAACACGACCCGCATGCCGGCCGCGCGCGCGGCCGCGATGGCGCGCGCGATGTTGGCGATCACGCCCTGCGAACCCGAGATGTCGAAGCCGGCCGTATCCACGTAGCCGCCTGGCGTCGCGTAGGCGTTCTGCATGTCGACGACGATCAGCGCGGAAGCGGCGGCGTGCAGCGCCAGCGGCTCGGGTCGCGCCGGCAGCACCAGCGGCGCAGGCGCGCCCGGTGCAGTCGGCACGCCCACCGGCGTGCTGGAGGCGATGGTGGTGTTCCTGGGCGTGCTCATGGCGGTGATCACCCGGATCAGGCGGCCAGGCGCTCGGCGCCGACGCGCGAAGGCACCGGGCTCGCGATGTGCGTGCGGCTCTTCATCAGCGGCTGGATGTGCTCGCCGAAGGCCTCCACGCCGAGCACGAAGTCGTCGAAGGTCAGCAGCACGCCCTCGGTGCCGGGCACCTCGGCGACTTCGTCGAGCAGGCGCGCGACGGTCGCCCAGGAGCCGACCAGCGTGCCCATGTTGATGTTGACGGCCGAGGTCGGGTCGGCCATCTGCCGCACGTTGGTGTCGGCGCCCGACTTGGTGTCGGCCGCGCTCTGCTGCGTGAGCCAGGCCAGCGCTTCCTGGTCGGCCCCGGCCTTGTAGTGCTCCCACTTGGCGCGCGCGGCCTCGTCGGTGGCATCGGCGATCACCATGAAGAGCACGTAGGAGGTCACGTGGCGGCCGGTCTTCTTCGTCGCCTCGATCAGCTTCTCGGCCGCCGGCGCGAAGGCCCTGGGCGTGTTGACGCCCTTGCCGAAGCAGAAGTTGTAGTCCGCGTATTTCGCCGAGAAGTCCATGCCGGCGTCGCTCTGGCCGGCGCAGATCACCTTCATGGCGGCCTGCGGCTTCGGGCTCACGCGGCAGTCGTCCATGTGGAAGTGCTCGCCCTTGAAATCGGACTGGCCGGTGGTCCACAGCTCGCGCAGCACCTGCACGTACTCCGACAGGTAGCGGTAGCGCGTCGCAAAGAATTCGTCGCCCGGCCACATGCCCATCTGCGAGTACTCGGGCTTCTGCCAGCCGGTGATCAGATTGAGGCCGAAGCGGCCGTTGGAGATCGAGTCGATGGTGGAGCTCATGCGCGCCACGATGGCCGGCGGCATGACCAGCGAGGCCGCCGTGGCGAACAGCTTGATCTTCGACGTCACCGCGGCCAGCCCGGCCATCAGCGTGAAGGTTTCGAGGTTGTGGTCCCAGAACTCGGTCTTGCCACCGAAGCCGCGCAGCTTGATCATCGACAGCGCGAAGTCCACGCCGTAGTGCTCGGCCTTCTGCGTGATCTGCTTGTTGAGTTCGAAGCTCGGCTTGTACTGCGGAGCGTTCTCCGAGATCAGCCAGCCGTTGTTGCCGATGGGGATGAAGATGCCGACGTTCATGCGTTGCGCTCCTGGGGCTAGGGATGAGGATGACGTGTGGGCGCGACGCCTTGGACGCGCGGACGGTCTTATGCATAGGCCGTGCCATTCGGAAAAGTCTTTTGAAATCAATTGCTTGCAGCTTCGACTCTGCAGGGACTGGACCAAATGGTCCAAAATGGAGCACTTGGTCTGTGCCTTTGCGGCCGCCCTTGGTGCCACGACGCCGCACAATCTCGGCCATCTGCTTGTTTCTTCCGCCATGCCCAAGACCCAACTTCGCGCCGCCGCCTTGGGCGGCACCGCCGACGAGCTCGAGGCGGCCTTCTACGAAGCGCTGCAGCGCGGCGACATCGATGCGCTGATGGCCTGCTGGGCCGACGAGGACGAGGTGTTCTGCGTCCACCCCGGCGGCCCGCGGCTGGTGGGCACCGAGGCGATCCGTGCGGCCTTCGAGCACATGTTCGCCAACGGCGCGATCCATGCGACGCCGGCGCGTGTGCGCAGGGTCGAGTCGCTCGCGAGCGCGGTGCACAACGTGCTGGAGCGCATCGAGGTGCTCACCGCCGAAGGTCCGCGCCATGCCTTCGTGCTGGCCACCAACGTCTATCACAAGACCGCCCAGGGCTGGCGCATGGTGGCGCACCATGCGAGCCCGGGGAGCGTGCAGGCACCGGACGACGAAGGCGACGCGGCGCCGCAGACTCTTCATTGATTGCCATGCAGTACGTCGCACCACGCTGGCTGCCGGGCGGCAATCTCCAGACCATCTGGCCTGCACTCTGTGCACGCCGGGTCGACGTGCCTTTGCCGGCCTACAGGCGCGAGCGCTGGAACACGCCCGACGGCGACTTCATCGACGTGGATTTTCTCGACGGCGCCGGTGCCGCGCCGAGGCCGCTCCTGGTGCTGTTCCATGGCCTCGAGGGTTCGTCCAGGAGCCACTATGCCGAGGCTTTTGGCGCCTTTGCCAAGGCCCGCGGATGGGACTACGCCGTGCCGCACTTCCGCGGCTGCAGCGGCGAGATCAACCTCGCGCCGCGCGCCTACCATTCGGGCGACTACGAGGAGATCGGCTGGATTCTCGGGCGCTTGCATGCCCGGCACGGCGGACCTCTGCTGGCTGCCGGGGTTTCCCTGGGCGGCAACGCGCTCCTGCGCTGGGTCGAGGAGGCGGGCCACGAAGCCTCGAAGCTGGTGAGTGCGGTGGCCTCGATCTCGGCGCCGCTCGACCTGGCCGCCGGTGGCGCGGCCATCGGGCGCGGCTTTAACCGCCTGGTCTACACGCGCATGTTCCTGTCGACCATGAAGCCCAAGGCCTTGGCCAAGCTGGCCCAGCATCCGGGCCTGTTCGATCGCGACAAGCTCCTCGCGGCCCAGGACCTCTACGACTTCGACAACGTGTTCACCGCGCCGCTGCACGGTTTCCGCGACACCGACGACTACTGGACGCGGGGCTCGGCCAAGCCGCAGCTGCGCGCGATCCGCATTCCCGCGCTGGTGGTGAACGCCACCAACGACCCTTTCGTGCCGGCCGCCAGCCTGCCGCGCCAGGATCAGGTCGGCAGCTGCGTCACGCTGTGGCAGCCGGCCCATGGCGGGCACGTGGGTTTTCCGCTGGGCGCGCCGCCCGGCCATGTGCGTGGCATGCCGGAGGGCGTCGGCGGCTGGCTCGCACAGCATTTGAGCCCTTGAACTACAGCGGCGCGGCCCGATCCGCGCCAGAATGAAGCCCATGGACGACATCGTCAAACAGGCGCTCGCCAAGTGGCCGAACGTGCCGCACTGCTACGGCTGGCTCGGCCTGGACGCGCGTGGCAACTGGTACATGCGCGACGACCGCACGCAGGCCATGGGGCCCTTTCCGGTGGCCAAGGGCTCGCTGCTCAGGCACGACAAGCTGATCGACTTCATCCAGCGCAACTACGAGCACGACGAGCGGGGCCAGTGGTTTTTCCAGAACGGGCCGCAGCGCGTGTATGTCGAGCTGGAGGCCGCGCCCTGGATCTGGCGCGTGGCCGATGACTTCTCGGTGCGTTCGCACAGCGGCCTGGCGGTCGAGCCCTCGGCCTGCCTGCTCGACGAGGAGGGCAAGCTCTACCTGGTGGCGCCGCTCGGGCTCGGACTGATCCACACGCAGGACGTGGGCGTGGCGGCCGAGGCGGTCGAGGCGGGGCGCTGGGCGCCGGAGAACGTGCGCGCCGCCGAACTGCCCGCGCGCTTCGGCCATGTCATGAGTCCCGCTGCGGGGCAGCCGATCAGCCAGCCGGCGCACTGAATCCGGCACGCCAATGACAAAGAGCCCGCATGCGGGCTCTTTCTTCGTGGGCGCGAAAGCGCTTACTGCTTGGCCGGTGCCGCCGCATCGGACGCCGCCGCTTCGGGTGCGGCCGCCGCGGGCCGGTCGGGCACGGGGAACTTGGCGCCGCCGGCATTGGCCAGGTAGGCCACGGCACGGCCGATCTCGATGTCTTCGAAGTCGCCGCCGCCCTGGGGCGGCATGGCGCCCTTGCCGTGGAGCGCATGGTCGAGCAGCGTCTCGTAGCCTTGGCCGATGCGCGGGCCCCAGGCCGCGGCATCGTTGAGGTGCGGCGCGCCCGGGATGCCGGGGCTGCCGTGGCAGGCCACGCACTGCGCCTTGAACACGGTCTCGCCGGTGGCGAGCGGCCGGTTGGCGTCGCGGATCTCGATCGAGCCCACCTTCTTGAGGCGCTCGGCGATCTCGCGCTCGCGTGCGTCCTTGGACACGCCGTAGAGCGACATGCTCTCGCCTTCGGCATTGCCCGAGGGATGGGTGCCGGAGACCACGTAGGAGACCAGGCCCGCGATGATCAGGATGGGAGCGATGAACGAGAAGAAGACCGCCAGGAGCAGTTGTTTCGGGTTCTTGATCGGGCCTGTGTGGGCGTCTTCTGTGGCCTGGTAGTGCGCGTCGTCGCTCATTGGCGTCCTCAGTATCGGGGGCGTTTCGAAATCAACCGGCGATTATAGAGAGGCGCCCGGCGGGCGCCCCCGTTCAGCGCGTGGCCCAGCCGCCACCCAGCGTCTTGTACAGCGCCACCTGGTTCTGCAGCTGCGCGAGCCGGGTCTGCACCGCGGCCTGCTGCACGCCGTAGAGCGAACGCTGCGAATCGAGCAGGTCGAGCGCGCTCGCGATGCCGCTGCGGTAGCGCAGGTCGGAAAGCCTGAAGCGCACCGCCTCGGCATTGGACTGCGCGCGCAGGGCCCGCAGCTGCTCGCCGAGCGTGGCGCGGCCGGCCAGCGCGTCGGCGACTTCGCGGAAGGCGGTCTGGATCGACTTCTCGTACTGCGCCACCGCGATCTCACGGCCGGCGCGGGCCGAGTCCAGCCCGGCCTGGTTGCGGCCGGCATCGAAGATCGGCAGCGTGACCTGCGGCGCAAAGGACCAAGCCTTCGAGCCCTTGTCGAACAGGCCCGAGAACTCGCTGCTCGCGGTGCCGATCGACGAGGTCAGCGTGACGCGCGGGAAGAAGGCGGCGCGCGCCGCGCCGATGTTGGCGTTGGCCGCGATCAGCTGCTGCTCGGCGGCGCGGATGTCGGGCCGCTCGCCCAGCAGGTCGGAGGGCAGGCCGGCCGGCAGCTCCGGCATCGGCGCGAGCGCAACCAGGCCGCGCGTGCCGCCTTCGGTGGCTTCGGCCGGTACCGGCGCGCCGAGCAGGAGGGCCAGCGCGTTCTCGTCCTGCATGCGCAGGCGTTGCTGCTCGGCGTAGGAGGCGCGCGCGCTCTCCGCCAGCGTCTCGGCCAGGCGAAAGTCGATTTCGGAGGCGACCCCGCTGTCGAAGCGCATGCGCGTGAGCTTCTGCGACTCCTCGCGCGTCGTCAGTGTCTGGCGCGTGAGCGCCAGCAGTTCGTCGTCGGCCAGGAGGGTGAGCCAGCCGTTGGCGACCGCGGCGACCAGGCTGATCTGCGCCGCCTTGCGCGATTCCTCGGTGGCGAGGAACTGCGCCAGCGCCTGTTCCTTCAGGCTCGCGACGCGGCCGAAGAAATCGAGCTCCCAGGCCGTGACGCCGAGGTTGACCGAATAGTTCGATGCCACGCTGCCGCCCACGCCCAACGCCTGGAGCGCGTTCGGGCTTGAGCGCGAGCCGCTGGCCGAGAGGTCGAGCGCGGGGAACTGCGCCGCGCGCTGGATCTGGAACTGCGCGCGCGCCTGCTCGATGTTGAGCACGGACACGCGCAGGTCGCGGTTGTTGGCCAGCGCGATCTCGATCAGCTTGGCCAGCCGCGGATCGGTGAAGAAGTCCTGCCAGGCCAGCGTCGAGGCGGGCGAGCTCGCGCCGCCCGCGGGCTGCGCGCCCGGGTAGGCGGCCGGCACGGGCGCGGCAGGGCGCTCGTAGGTCGGGATCAGCGAGCACCCGGCCAGGAACATCGCGGCGGCGACGGCCAACGCGGTGGAAGCGAACTTATTTTTGGTCATGGCTTTCCTCGATGCCTGCCGCCTCGGCATGGCGCTTGTCGACTTCGTGCTGGCGCGCGCTGCCCTTGAACAGGCTGCGCACGACCACGAAGAACACCGGGACGAAGATCACTGCGAGCGCCGTGCCGGTCACCATGCCGCCGATCACGCCGGTGCCGATCGCGCGCTGGCTCGCCGAGCCCGCGCCGGTGGCGAGCACCAGCGGCAGCACGCCCAAGCCGAAGGCCAGCGAGGTCATGATGATCGGCCGGAACCGCAGATGGGCGGCGGCCAGCGCCGACTCGATCACGCCCTTGCCTTGCGCCTGCAGGTCCTTGGCGAACTCGATGATCAGAATCGCGTTCTTCGCCGACAGGCCGATGATGGTGATCAGGCCGACCTGGAAGTACACGTCGTTCGAATAGGAGCGCAGCAGGGTTGCGAGCAGCACGCCCAGCACGCCCAGCGGCACCACCAGGATCACCGACAGCGGAATGGTCCAGCTCTCGTACAGCGCGGCCAGGCACAGGAACACGGCCAGGATCGAGAAGGCGTAGAGGATGATCGCCTGCGCGCCGGCGCGCTTTTCCTCGCGCGACTGGCCGGTCCATTCGTAGCCGAAGCCTTGCGGCAGCTGCGCGGCGAGCTTTTCCACCTCGGCCATCGCGGCGCCCGAGCTGGAGCCCGGCGCCGCCGAGCCCGAGATGCGGACCGCGGGATAGCCGTTGTAGCGCACCGTCTGCTGCGCGCCATTGACCCAGCGCGTGCTCGCGAAGGCCGACAGCGGCACCGGCTGGCCCTTGGTGTTGCTGGCGTTGAGCCGCAGCAGGTCATCCGGCTGCATGCGCGCCGGCGCGTCGGCCTGCACCACCACGCGCTGCAGGCGCCCCTGGTTCGGGAAGTCGTTCACGTAGGTCGAGCCCAGCGCGGTGGATAGCGTGCTGTTGATGGCGTCGAAGCTCGCGCCCAGCGCATTCGCCTTGTCGCGGTCGATGTCGATCTGCAGCTGCGGCGCGTCCTCCAGGCCGTCCGGGCGCACCTGCGTCAGGATCGGGCTCTTGCTGGCCATGCCCAGGAGCTGGTTGCGCGCGTTGGTCAGCGCCTCGTGGCCGGCGCCGCCGCGGTCCTGCAGGCGGAAGCTGAAGCCGCTGGCGTTGCCCAGCTCGGGAATGGGCGGCGGCGACAGCGGATAGATGAAGGCGTCGCGGATGCCCGACAGCGCCCCGAAGGCGCGGCCGGCCACCGCATCGGCCGACTGGCCAGGGCCGTGCCGCTGGTCCCAGTCCTTGAGCGTCACGAAGGCGAGGCCCGCGTTCTGGCCCTGCCCCGAGAAGCTGAAGCCCAGCACGCCGACCATGCTTTCCACTTCCGGCTGCTTGAGGATGTACTTCTCGACATCCTGCATCACCGACAGCATGCGCTCCTGCGTCGCGCCCGGCGGCAGCTGCACGTTGACGATGATGTAGCCCTGGTCTTCCTGCGGCAGGAAGGAGGTCGGCAGCTGGCGGTACACCAGCACCACGGCGCCGATGATCGCCGCGTAGATCACGAGGTAGCGCGCCGCGCGCTTGAGGATGCGCGCCACGAGGCCTTCGTAGCCCTTGGCGGTGCGCGTGAAGCCGCGGTTGAACCAGCCGAAGAAGCCCTTCTTCTCGTGATGGTGGCCGGCCTCCACCGGCTTGAGCAGCGTGGCGCACAGCGCCGGCGTGAGCGACAGCGCCATGAAGGCCGAGAAGCCGATCGAGGCCACCATCACCGCCGAGAACTGGCGGTAGATGTTGCCGGTGGAGCCGGCGAAGAAGGCGAGCGGCACGAACACCGAGATCAGCACCACCGTCACGCCGATGATGGCGCCCGAGATCTGGCGCATCGCCTTGCGCGTGGCTTCCAGCGGCGAGAGGCCTTCCTCGCTCATGATGCGCTCGACGTTCTCGACCACCACGATCGCGTCGTCCACCACGATGCCGATCACCAGCACCATGCCGAACATCGTCAGCACGTTGATCGAGAAGCCCAGCGCGAGCAGGGTGGCGAAGGTGCCCAGCAGGGCGATCGGCACCACGATGGTCGGGATGATCGTGTAGCGCCAGTTCTGCAGGAACAGGAACATCACCAGGAACACCAGTGCGACGGCCTCGAACAGCGTCTTCACCACCTCGGTGATGGAAATGTTCACGAAGCGCGAGCTGTCGTAGGGGATGCTCCACTTCACGCCCTGCGGGAAGTAGCGCTCGAGCTCGGTCATCTTGGCCCGGATCGCCTTGGCCGAGGCCAGGGCGTTGCCGCTGGGCGCGAGCTGCACGCCGATACCCACCGCCTGCTGGCCGTTCAGGCGCGCCGAGGTCGCATAGCTCTGGCCGCCGAGCTCGATGCGCGCCACGTCCTTCAGCCGCACGGCGGAGCCGTCGGTGTTGGCGCGCAGCACCATGTTGCCGAACTGCTCGACGGTCGTGAGCTGGCCGTTGACCACCACCGTGGCAGCGATGGCCTGGCCCGGCGCATTGGGCAGGTCGCCGATGGTGCCGGAGGACACCTGCGCGTTCTGTGTGCGGATGGCCGCGTTGACGTCGGCCGCCGACAGGTTGTAGCCCTGCAGCTTGGCCGGATCGATCCAGATGCGCATGGCGCGCTCGGTGCCGAACAGCTGGGCCTGGCCGATGCCGGCCACGCGCTGCAGCTCCGGCACGACGTTGCGCGAGGCGTAGTCGCCCAGTGCGGTGGTGTCGATCGCCGGGTTGTCGGACGACAGCATCGTGAACAGCAGGAAGTTGTTGCGCGACTTGTCCACGCGCACGCCTTGCTGCGTCACCGCGGCCGGCAGCCGCGGCGTCGCGCGCGACAGTCGGTTCTGCACGTCCACCTGCGCGAGATCGGCGTTGGTGCCGGTCTCGAAGGTGACCGTGATGGTGCCGGTGCCGTCCGCCTGCGCGACCGACTCCATGTAGATGAGGCCGGGCGAGCCGTTCATCTCGCGCTCGATCACCGACAGCACACTGTCTTCCAGCGTCTGGGCCGAGGCGCCGGGGTAGGCGGTGTTGATGACGATCGCCGGCGGGGCCACCGGCGGGTACTGCGCAATCGGAAGCTGCGTGATCGATACGATGCCCATCACGATGACGAACAGCGCGATCACCCACGCGAAGATCGGGCGGTCGATAAAGAATTTGGCCATGCGGAAGCGCTCCTTACTGCTTCGCGGCTGGCGCCGAGGCGGCTGCCGCGGCAGCAGGAGCAGCTTTCGGGGCGCCCGCGGAGGCCGGCGCCGGCGGTGTCCACGGCACCGCCTTCACCGCCGCGCCGGGCGGCATCATCATGAGCTTCTGGAAGCCGTCGACCATGACCTGTTCGCCGGCCTTCAGGCCGTCGAGCACGATCCACTGGTTGTTCTGGGCCGCGCTGATCTTCACCGTGCGCTTGCTCAGCTTGCCGTCGGCGCCGACCACCGTGAGCGTGTCGCCCTGCTGCGTGCGCGTGACCGCCTGCTGCGGCACCGTGATCGCGTTGGTGGCCTGGGCCTGCTCCACCTTCACGCGCACGTAGAGGCCGGGCAGCAGTTCGCCCTTCGGGTTGGGCACCTCGGCGCGCAGCGTGACCTGGCCGGTGCTCGAATCGACCGTCAGGTCGGAGAACAGCAGCTTGCCGGGGAGCGCGTATTCGCTGCCGTCTTCCAGCAGGACGCGCACGCTGGCCGCGTCGGCCCCGCTGGCGCGCTTGAACTGGCCGGCCTCCATCGCGCGGCGCAGCTTGAGCACGTCGCTGGCCGACTGCGTGAAGTTCACGTAGACCGGATCGATCTGCTGGACCACGGCCAGCGCGGTGGCGTCGCCCTGGCCCACCAGCGCGCCCTCGGTCACCAGCGCGCGGCCGATGCGGCCGGAGATCGGCGCCGTCACGCTCGCGTAGCCGAGGTTGATCTTCGCGGTCTGCACCGAGGCGCGGCCCACCGCGATGTCGGCTTCGGCGGTCTTGGCGGCAGCCACGGCATTGAGGTATTCCTGCTTGCTGACCGCATTGGCTTCCACCAGCGGCTTGTAGCGCTCGGCCAGGGCCTTGGCCTGCACGGCATTGGCCTCAGCGCGTGCCAGGCTCGCCTGCGCGCTCTGCGCAGCGGCGGCATAGGGCGCGGGGTCGATGCTGAACAGCGGCTGGCCCGCCTTCACGTCGCTGCCTTCGCGGAACAGCCGCTTCTGCAGGATGCCCGCGGCGCGGGCGCGCACCTCGGCCACGCGCGAGGCTTCGAGCCGCCCCGGCAACTCGGTCACCAGGCCGACGTCGGTGGGCGTTGCGACCACCACGCCCACTTCAGGAGGCGGCGGCGCCCCACCGCCGCCGCCCGGGGCGGCGCCCGCGCCGCCGGGCGCCCCACTTTTGCCGCAGGCCGCCAGTGCCAGCACCACGGCGAGCGAGGCCGCGGCGACCGCAAAGCGCGAGTGACGCGGCGAGAACAACGAATGACGCGAGACATGCAGGACGGGCATGCGAATCCTTTGAAGCAAAGAAGGGGACGGCGCTGGGTAGCGGCGCGCTGCAAAAGCAGCACGGCGTGCCTGGCCATCGGGAAAGTGCCGTAGTTTACATACATTCATGCATGTATAGTGACAATCCCTGCCCAGCTTATTTGTTTTAGAAGGAGACATGGTGGCTCGTCGTACCAAGGAAGAGGCGCTCGCGACACGGCATCGCTTGCTCGATGCGGCCGAAGTGCTGTTCCAGGCACAGGGCGTTTCGCAGACCTCGCTGCATCAGATCGCCCAGGAAGCCGGCGCCACGCGCGGCGCGATCTACTGGCACTTCAAGGACAAGGCGGATCTCTTCAACGCCATGATGGAGCGCGTCACCTTGCCGCTGGAGGCTGCGACGCGGGAAGCGAGCACCACCGACGAGGACCCGCTGGCGGCGATCGAACGCGTGATGGTCGAGGCGCTGAGCCTGATGGCCACCGACCCGCAGGTGCGGCGCGTGTTCGAGGTCGCCACCCTCAAGGTCGAATACACCCAGGACATGACCGCGGTGCTGCAGCGCCATCGCAGCGCGCGCAACGAATGCGTCGTCGATTTCGGCAACGCGCTGCAGCATGCGGCGCGGCGCGCGGGCATCGAGCTGCCCATTCCCGTGAAGACCGCCGCATACGGTCTGCATGCGGTGATCAGCGGGCTGATCCAGGACTGGCTGCTGGAGCCGGAGGCCTTCGATCTCGTGCCGGCCGGCCGCCACATCTTCCGCATCTACCTGGCCGGCCTGGGATTCGATCGGACGTCTGCGGCCGTGGACGCCGCCTGCAAGGCCGCGGCGTGATCGGCGATAATGCACCGCTTCGGTCACTGGCCGGAGCCCCATCTCGCTGTATTTCAACGGATAGAATTCGGCCCTCCGAAGGCTGAGATCCAGGTTCGATTCCTGGCGGCGGGACCAGAACATCGTTTCGCACGGTCTCAAACCAGCTCAGAACCCGCATGCTTCCTGGCATTGCGGGTTTTTTGTTGCCTCGCGCAGTCGCGCTACGTACCATCACATTTCAAGAAAATACCATCATTTTTGTTGGTATCCGTCGTTTCGCAAAAAGCCGATACCAACAAGGAGGCATAGCGATGGCACTCAACGACACCCGGGTAAGGCAGCTCAAGCATGAGGGCACGGCCAACGGAGAGAAGTACGCGGACGGGGGCGGCATGTACCTGCACGTCACGGCGACCGGCAAGTACTGGCGCATGAGCTACCGGTTCACTGGGAAGCAAAAGACCCTGGCTTTGGGCGTCTACCCTGATGTTTCGCTAGCCAAGGCGCGTCAGCGGCGCGAAAAAGCGCGCGAACAGTTGGCGGACGGGATTGATCCGGGCGTTGCCAAGCGCGAGGAAAAGCGGGCCAAGACCGACGCCGCGGCAAACACCTTCGAGGTCGTCTCCCAGGACTGGCTTGCCAGGACGGCGAACAAGCGCGCAGCGGTCACGCAGGCCAAGGTCACGAACTGGCTTGAAAAGGACGTGTTCCCGTTCATTGGCAAGCTGCCCATATCGAGCATCCGAGCCAAGGACGTGCTCGACAAGGTGGCCCGTCGCATGGAGGCACGCGGCATTCATGAAAGCGCACATCGCATCGTGCAGATCTGCTCGCAGGTGTTCCGCTACGCGGTGGCGGTCGGTCATGTGGAGCGAGACGTAACCGTCGACCTTCGAGGCGCGCTGGTATCGGTCGACAAGACCAACTATCCCGCCATCACAGATCCGAAGCGGGTCGGTCAGCTCATGCGCTCGATCCACGCCTATGAAGGGCACCCGACCGTACGGGCGGCGCTACAACTGTCGCCGTTGGTATTCGTGCGCCCCGGCGAACTACGGGCGGCAGAGTGGAGCGAGATGGACCTGGACGCCGGCGAATGGCGAATTCCTGGTCCACGAATGAAGATGAAAGTCGAGCACCTTGTGCCACTCTCAAGCCAAGCCGTGAGGATTCTTCGAGAAGTTCAGCCCATCAGCGGACATGGTCGGTACGTGTTCCCCAGCATCCGCACAGGAGAGCGCTGCATGAGCGAGAACACCGTCAACGCGGCGCTGCGAGGCATGGGTTACGCCAAGGAAGTGATGACTGCGCATGGCTTTCGGGCGATGGCGCGGACGATCATGGATGAGGTGTTGGGCGAGCGCCCCGACTTGATCGAACACCAACTTGCGCACACGGTAAAAGATCCCAACGGGCGAGCCTACAACCGCACCGCCCACCTGCCGGCGCGCAGGGCGATGATGCAGCGCTGGGCGGACTACCTAGACGAAATAGCCCAAGGCGCAAAGGTTGTTCCGTTCAAGGCGACATGATTCGTCCCACTCGCCTGCATAGGAGGTTGCCCCACCTCGCAAGCCGGTCGAGACATCGCAGGACATCTAACTGCTGATCGGCAGGAGCGTGCCGAGCATTGCGAAGCGGCCGAAGACCACCCGGCACACGGACCCCACTGGAATCGGCGAGGGCCTGCAGCTTGTTCTTTCCCATCGCTTCGCGCGCGGCCTTGGCCCATGTTGCTGAGCTGCGCGCGGTCGTTGCCCTCGTTGGTGACCTCGTGCGCCGCGATCAGGTGGTGCCTGGCATCTACCGCCGCCTGGACGTTGTAGCCCGCCAGGCCCGAACCCTTGGCTTGTGAGTTCATCGAACGCGCATCGGGATTGGTGGTCGAGCGCGGGCGTCCCCACTGGCGCGGCGCACGACCGCCTCTGCCTCAGTGCCGGCGCTCCTCGCAGCGACTCCAGCGCCGCATAGTCGCGCGACTAGACTGTGCATGCGCTGTAAAGACCTGGAGAGCCGCTGAGGGAACCTTTCATATCCCGTCAACACTTCGATCTCAGATCACTTGAAGTCCTCAATGTCCTTGAGGATCTGTTGAGCAGCGCTATCGGCTTCACGCTTGTTCTCGTGGCGACTATGGCAGTAGACGCGACCTAGCGCTTGTACGAGTACGACGATTTCTTGCTCGCTGCGACCCACTGTGATCGCGACTCGCTCTACATCGCGGTAACGGACACAGCTCTCCTCAGATTGACCCTCGCCGTGCTCTCGAAGCGGAAGCCAGCCTGGAACGTGTTGCATGGAAAACTCCTTTGAAAAAGAGCGATTTCACCACGCGCCTGGGAGGCTCTTTAGGCCATTTTCCTATTGTGAAGAGAGCACCTTGCAAGGCCTGATCATCTTGGCTTGTGCTGCATGCAGCATTTTCATGCGCCGCTTGCGCGCAACCGCCGATCTGGTCGCTTCTTCCGAAAGCTTATCCGTCACCCCAATAAAGGTGGAGCCCACCCGCTTGATTCTCAAATGGAAATGGGACTGATGGATATGTTTTTGACCGATCTTGAGTTTGTTTTTCAAATTCTAGACCACCCGCTCGCGCCCATACACCACGGTGGTTGCATCGCGGTGACACCAGGCCCATCCACATCCGCCCAAGTGTCGTATCGATCTTGGCCCGGTCTGTAATTTCCATTTGCAATAGCCGCTGCTATGGCTGCATTCGATAGAAAGCGTGGTTTCATATCAGGAAGCACAAAGGCATGCCATCCTGATCGATGATTTTCGCTTTCAAAAGTTCTGTTTGAACTGTGAGACACCCTAAAATGCTCATCCCGGTTTCGCTTTTTTACTTCGAACGTTAGACCGCAACATGAGCACCTGAGATCCGGTCGCCTTTGTTTCTTCCCTTCATATCTGATTTCAAAGTATCCCGGTGTAATGAATACATGATCGTCGAAAGAGTGGCCGTGATCATCTCTAAGAGTTTTTGCAACGATCCGCTCGGCTTTTTCTCCGGCTTTTGCCCGCATGGCAAAAAGCCCATCATCTTTTCGAGAGAAGGCTCCCGCCCTAGAAGGGTCTCCAACATACACGATATGTATCCAGAAAAGATCGATAGAAATTACCCCGTTTTGCGCAGGATGGGCAATCACGTCGATGAGATCACCATGCTCCAAGACTCGCTTCACATAATCTAGCGCTGTGATTGTTTCGGAGCCAAATTTCATGGGGCGAAGTTTTGGAATCACAAGTGGAGCGGTTAAATTGAGGACATGGAGCAGTAGCCAGTCGCCATCGATTGAAGGCTTTTCAAAAACTCTCAACTGCCGAACCACGGTCAGTCTAATCAGTGAGCCAATGTCAGCAGATGGTCGTTCTTCCGGCGCAACTTGATATGCCTCATATACCGTAGATGGCGTATAGTTCATCGTTTTCCTCGCCTCAGGTGTTTTCAGGCTGGCCTGAGGCATACGATCTCAAATTTATCTTTGTCATGCACAGAATATCGAGAACCCTGGTTGCCCGTCCGTCGAACTCTGCTGCAGATCTGCTGTGTGCTTCTATGCCTATAGATAATCGCTAGCATATTCCCCTCGGAATAGAGTGGCTACATCTTGCGCATTAGCGATCGCCGTTCGAACGTCATCCCTTGTTAAATCTAGCAATCTCAGTTTCTTGTCAACCTCTGCGATGGATTCGATTCGTCGGTAGATTTCTGCGTGCAGAGCGGCATATTTGGCCAAGCCCCGCAATTTCGGCAGAGCATCGCCGAGATGATGGCCGTGCGGATCAATGATGTCAGCGACGATCGTGCCGTCGTTCTGTGTTGCGAAGAAGATGAAGTCGGGCCGGACAATTTTGTATTGGCCACCAGCTTCGTACGCCACTCCCAAGGACGACTGCCCCGGTTGCTGTGGGTTGCGATACCAGAAGCAAAAACCAGCCCGCGTCATTTCGGTCTCTATAACCGCCTTCTCCCAGGCGTTGAGCCCTACAGGAAAGTTGCCTTCTTCGTCGCAGAGCAGGTGGTGGCGGTAGGCTGGTAGCGGAGAGATCTTCTCGTGTTCGAGAACTGATCCTGGCTCATCTTTGGTCTCTGGCCTTACCAAGTCCACATCCTGAGGCTCGCTGCTCATCTCATTGACCAGGCGATATGCTTCCTGCCGATCATGTGAGAGCCCCTTGATATCGACACGATATTTTGCAAGCCATGCTTTGACCAGCTTGTCTGCTTCCAGATCGAGATATGGCTGCGGTTCTGCGATCAACCCCAGCGCAGCGATATCTACCCGCGCTTCGATCAAAGCATCCAGGTACTCTTCGGCATCGTCTGGGGCTGCTTTTCGTCGAGCCAGCGCGTCTGTGTACGTGCGTGCAATGTCGGGTGTGATGACTCGAGCTGCGCGGCGGAACGCATCGTCGATGACCGCCATGTCAGAGGCTTCCCAAAACTGGTTGAACGACTTGGACTTGTCTTTCAGGTCGGCCACCAGCGATTGGCCTTCTACCTTCATCACGCTATCGCGCTTGGCGGCGATGTCGTCGCGCCAACGTGCCTGTGCGGCGTCCAGCACCTTGTGCATTTCGGCGTGCGCCTTCTTGCCAGCATCCGGCAGCAGGTCATCCCAGGCCAGTTCATGTGCCAACGCAGTCAGACGTCGGGGCGGCCGTGCCCCGCGCAGTGGGCGCGTCTGGGAAGGCAGTGACACGAATTTTTCCCACACTCCGTCTGGCACGGCTGGGTTTGGCCTCATCGTTTTCGGGTTGACGAGCACACGCCCCGCCGGCGGCTGATCGTTGTCGTCGATGCCGCCACCCTTCATCAGCGCATCCGCGACAGCGCCCACGGTCTTGGCGTCAAACAACGGCAGCAGGCAATGCACCGAATTCAGTTGCTCATGGCCAGGAATGCGACGTGCTAAAGGTGTGCGCACCATGCGGCCCAGAAGCTGCGTGATGTGAGTGCGGTCCACGGCCGCTCGGAAGGACACCATTACTTCCGCTCGCGGGCAATCCCAACCTGTGCTGATGGCATCCTTGGCAATAAGCACACGCACCCAGGTTGCATCCTGCACTCGCTCGGGCGAAATATAAGGCACTTTGTACGGGCCAAACTGCTGCGTGGAGTGGTCGCCGAAAACATGGGCCACGCCGTCGCTGAGTAACCCTGGCCATTGCTGAAATATCGTGGTCAGCGCTTGTCCGATGTCCTTCGGGTCCGGTGTGTTGGGTACCTGCAAGACCATCAGTGGGATTACTGACTGTGAGTCACCTTGTTGCTTGGCGTACTCCGCCCATGCAAGAGATGACTCTTTGAGCTTGTCGGTGGCTCGGCGCACGATCACCGTGTCGAACCTCCCAGCTTCGTCCGGAATGTCGAGGATGATCGTGTCCTTGAGCAGGCCCGACTCTTGCACCTTTTGTGCATCCACCACCACGTTGGGCAGCGTGCCGCGCCCGTGGGCTCCTTCCATTGCCCGGTTGAAGCGTTCGACTGTCGCAGAGATTCCCCAGACCACAGGGATGCCAGGCACCCCGAATGCGCCGTTGATCAGTCGTTGCACGATGGTGGCCTTAGCATTCTGTGCTGCGGTGGTCGGGTTGCCCATGCCGCGGTGGGCTTCGTCGAGCACCAGGTACAAGGTCAACGCGGGGTCTTCGACGGTGTTGCGGATCGTGTCCCAAATCGTGTACGAGCGCAGATCGGGACGGGTTTCGGGGAACAGACCACCGCTTTCGTCGCCCTCGAAGCCGCGCACCAGAAGGCTGTTCTTGCCAAGCTTCTGGGTATTCAAGAAGTAGATTTTTCTTGCATCGAATTTCGAGCGCGCGAAACTGCTTTCCACGACAACCAGATCGGTATGCTGAAGCCGGTCAGACGCTTCCATCAACCGAAAGCGGGTCTGCTCATTGAGCGCTGGATCGTCGCTGAACCAGATGACGACAGCGCTGGGGTCGGCGTCGAAGTCGTACTCGTCGTCGCCATGGAATAGCGCTTCGAACACCGCAGCTGCCATCACCGTTTTCCCTGCACCTGTGACGGCTGTCAGTGAGAAGGCATGCTTGTCATTGTCCTCATGCCAGCGCCGACGTGCTTTCTTCAGATTGGTCAAGGCATCGCGCACGGCCTCAGTCTGGTAATCCTTGAGCGTGAACTTCATGCCTCATTCCCCATTCGCAAAACTAAAATTCGCCAAGTACGATTCGTAGAGCCGCACCGGTTCGACGTGGGCGGGAAGGTGGCGCGTGATCACTTGAAAGCGCCGCTCGTCGTCGGTGACGATGTAGGCGACTCGCAAGTCCTCAATCTTGGCGATGGCCTTTTGGAAGGGCGCGGCATTGTCGACGTCGACCAACAAACCGTATGCCTCGACAACCGCCCAGCCAGTGGCTGGCAACCGGTCAATACGGCGCCCGCGACCGCCAGCGCGCATCCACAGTAGCGGCGCGATGCGCGAGAAGGCTGCATGATGACTCACTGCCACCGGCGTCTCGTAGGTCAGAGTAAAGAACTCAGCGTTCTCCTCGAAACCCTCGGCCAACGGGAATTCGTCGGTGAACTTGTACTCACCTTGGACCGATTGTCCGTCCGGTGCCTTGCCAGTAATAGCTGCTTCAACGCGCGGCTTGGTGATGAAGTCGCATATGCCCCACTGCTCCCATTCCGCGTCTCCGGGCCGCAAACCTTTCTCACGCAGTGCTTTTTGCTCGTTGGCCGCTACCTCATTGTTTGTGACACTGATGCTCTGGCGGCGGCCGCCGTCTTGGCGGTTCAGGCGCATCACGGCGTGCGCAGTGGTGCCGGAACCGGAGAAGAAGTCCAAAACTATTGCGTTGGGCTTACTCCTAATGAAAAGGCGCAGTGCGTCCTCCACTGCATAAAGCGATTTCGGAAATGGAAACGAGCGGCCGGGGATTAGCGATCGAAGAAGCGAGGTCCCATATGCGCCGGCGTCGTGCCTCGCCTCGCGCCAGACGGTGCTGGGCCGGGAGGCTTTGCCGCCCGGGATCACGACAATCTTTGACCCGTCTGTTCGCGTGCCAGTGGTCCGGTATTCGCCACGCTGGACGCGCTTGATGTCCTCAGTTGATAGGTATGCGATAGTGTAAGGTTGATGCTCATTTCCGGGGGTAACCCGAACATAGCCGCCGTCGAGAGCTTGTTGCAAGCTAGGGCCAGTGAGGCCCCAGATCAGCGGCGTACCGTCCGGCGCGATGGGAAAGACGGGAGTCGCGCCCTTGACAACTGGGACGTCTTCAACTCGATCATTGCTCGACATCGGATCACCGATATGGACAATCTTCTGGGTCTTCCGGTCGACATACACAGGGTAGAACTGCCGTGGACGCGAACCGCGCACAAGCGAACGCTGCGTTCGGCGGAGGTACAGCCATCGAACCTCAGCATCGTCGCCTGAACGTTCGCCAGCCCCAATTTCGACGTTTCCAACGAATACAAAGAAGGCGTACTCATCAACTCGAGAAAATTCATTGGCGCGGCTCGTACTCCTGGGGCTGATGGTTATGCTGACCATTTGCACCCTGCTGCCTTCGAAGATCTGTTCCAGGAGCAGACCTAGTCGCAAATATTCCTTCTCATCGATTGTGATGATGAGTACCGAACCTTCTGGATTTAGGAGTTCCCTGGCAGTCAAGAGGCGCCGTTCCATCATCGCCAACCACTTGCTGTGGCGATACAGATCGTCGCCTTCAACGTAATCGTTGTTGTACTTCCAGTCCTTTGCGCCTGTGTTGTACGGTGGGTCGATGTAGATCGCATCGATCTTGCTGCGGTGCGTGAAAGTCAATGCCCTCAGCACGTGATAGTTCTCGCCGTTGATCACGGTGTGGTAGGGCTTGTCACCGCCTTGATCCACGCGGCCGGTGCTTATGAGACCTGGATAAATGGTGTCGCGAAACTCAGCCACCACGACTAGGTCGTCGACCGCCACTGTGCGAACCCGCGGATCCCGCGGATCAAGTAGTTCCAGCTCAGCCGCCTTGCTCTGGTCGGTTTTGATGATGCGTACGACTTGCCACAGCCGTGCATCCCCCTTGGCTGCGGTGCCTCGTTCCGGTAGCACGCGCACCTTATCGCCCTTTCGCACCGGGCGCTGCGGCAGTTCCACCGCCTCAGGGCTATGTCGTTCGAAGTTGAGACCGAAGGGTAAGCGTGCTGAGAGGATCCGGAATTCGCGTTCCAGATCTGCACCCAGCTGGTTGTTCTTACCTTTGACCTGCGTGATTAGGTCAGTCAATCGAGACATCTAGTTCGTTCTTCCGTTTCGTTGCATCCGCCATGCTGCTGGCGCTGAGTTGGCGCACGTTCAGGGCTTCCTCGTCTTAATGCTTTCAGCGATCCAGCCATCCAGGTCAGAGCGTCGGAAGCGCCAGGTTCCCCCGAGCTTGAACGCGGGGATCTCCCTTTTATGTGCTAATCGATAGACCGTGCGCTTCCCGGCCTTGAGGAATGCGGCGACCTCGTCGAGCGTCAGAATTTACCTTCCGGATCAGTATCCTATGTCCTGTGCTATTGCCGATAGCTTGATTCTTGTTGCCGAGAGTTGCCAATTCTCGCACGGCAATGGCATGCCGCCCACGACGATCACGTCGACCACGGGGGGCGGCTTAGATGGGGAGCTCAAGGTCCACACGTCCCTCTTCTATGTGCCGGAGCCTCAGCTAGCGATGTGGCAAATTGCTATGCTGCGCTCCTGCGCCAGGCAGTGCAGCGCCCAGACCGGCGCTTAAAATGATTTCCGCGTTGCCGGCGCGCTATCCGGCAGGGTATTAGTGGGTTTGATTGTTCCCAAGCACGGCAGGGCAGCGCGGAGACCCCCGCGTCCGTGCACCCTTTTCCCCTAATAGAACTAGCGTCTCCGAAGCGCTTTTCGACGCTAACGCCAAGCGATCTAGCCTACGCAATTAGTCTGGCGTGTGAATCCGCTCTCCAAGGTAAAAAAGACCCCACATCGTGACGCAGGTCATTTGCCCAAGAAACAACAAATACAAAAACCCAAACACGTCCTTGAACGCCCAATGAAACTGGGTGGGCACAAGTCTAGCGAGCGGCTCAGCAATCGCCAAAACCCCAATAGAGCCCAGCGTAATCGCAAGACTGCAAGCCGTGAGATAGGAAAACATCGCGCTCAAGAAACGCCGGCGAGTCGCCTTTACCTCGGTCGATTGGCCGTGGTAAATGATACTCATCGTTGGTGCATCCCCCGGCATAATGCGGTCCATGTCTACGCCACCGAAAGTCGCAATCGCAGCAAGGGCCGCAATATAGAATCCTGGTAGCGACTGTACGAAGCTGAGTACACGAGACACCGCGCCGTTTGTTCCAAAGACGTCGATATCCAGCCCTCCAGCGCGTGCAGTCCCAACCGCCAAAATCGCAATCGCGCTGGGCACAATCCAGTTCACGATTTGCGGCAGCCTGGACTTATGCTTAATCGTAAGATAAGCAAATGGTCGAACCAGATTGAGAAACATCCGAGAATCTTCAAATTCAATTGATGTATTTTACCATAGCCGAAAGGATAATGCGGCTTATTTTCTTTTGATGATTCTCGACATCGATGGGCAGTTCCGCAATTTCTCTACGCGTGAATGCGGCGTCAAGATTTCGGGTATCCAAACTGGCAATCTTCGTGTGGCCGTTGGCCGCCTTATACGAAATTCTGGCATCAACAAAATCCACGTCATTTCGTCTCTTAGTAAATGCCCTAATCGCATTTTTTATTGCGGCAGCTGAAGTTACCTTATTAGGAGAAGGCTTCACCACCACAGATTGCTGCTCAATATGCATGCTTCCCCCGCTATCAAATTTCTCAAATTTGTGCGCTATTAGCCGCATCTGCTGAAATTCTCCATGTCTTAGCGCATCATCCAGTATCGCACCTTTGTGCGCAACGCAGGCAAAACGATATCTGACCCGATACGTCTTAGGCTTGCCTTGTTTGTCGACTTCATTGGATGGATGCCTAAAATTAAATAGGTCATCGTTTCTTGGATCGCTTTTCAACGACGTCGTGAGGAGGGAAAACATTCTTTCCAGCAAACCGGTACCAACACCAGAGCCCATTGTCATCATCAGCAGTGCTGTTCGACCATCGGGATCAGGACGAACAAGCACGTGACATGAATTATCCAATCCTTCTCGATCGGTTTTTCCAGCCTTTCTAGTAGTTCCATCGTCAAAATTGCGGAACGTAATATCGGAAATATTTTTATCTGCTCTATTAATTAATATAACCAGATGCCCATTTTGGTCGTCGTATCTCCAATCCGCCAAATCGACAAGCTCACTAGCTTTTCTTCGCAACGATTGCCCTTGGGGTCGAAAAGTGGTCATTCTTTTAAGAATGTCCGACAACTCTGCACAACCGGCATTTTTTATGCCCGCTGCGTTCGCGCTCGAACGGAGCACCAGGTCATAAAAATGGATTGTTCTTTCTCTGGGTTTCATTTATTTTTGATGGTTATTTATGCCTGCCTAGTCCGGCTGACCTAACCCCCGGCGGCGGCGGGGAGTCTCACGGGAGTCTCTTACATTTTGGCACGGCCAAACTGCGCAACTACCCTTAGCAGGAGGGATGCACAAACTGATGACTCGGGGCGGCGCCGAGCACCAACTGGCACGAGACTGTCACGACGCTGAGGCGAGACAACCCGCTATCGATTCGATAGCGGGCTTTCTATATGTTATGCGGGTTGCATGGTAGGACGTACAAGATTCGAACTTGTGACCAACGGATTAGAAGGATCCCGCCTCTAGAGCTCAACCACATTTACGCCGCGCCAGAGACTGCCCGAGCATCTTCAGCGGAGTTGTGACCGTCTAGTACCACTGGGTCGTTTCGTCTCATGCGACGCCTGATTGACCCGCCTCTTCCGGTCTGGCGCGCCTTGCGACGGCTTGACGACATATTTGTTGCCATCCATCAGATTTGAGACGGTTGTTTTCAGGGCGTAGGCCAACGTTCCCAATGTCCAGAGCGAGGGGTTCGCGAGTCCTCGCTCAATTAAGGAGATGTAGGTTCGATCAAGCTCGCAATCAAAGGCCAATTCGCCTTGCGACCGGTTCGCCTCAATTCTGAGCTGCTTGATCTTTTTGCCAAGTGCCACCGAAATCGGTTCCATGCGTGGTCGCGTCGACTTGTCGTTTCCAGATGGCACCGTTGGCATGGGGCTTAACGATGTCGAAATGACGAGCTAGAATCGACGGCGTATACACTGCATAGATGACGCTGTATGTTGGCGATTGGCTCCGCGCTGGCTCTCAAGCCGTTTGCACCTCTGAGACTTCTTCTCGTCAGCAAGGCACAGGAGATGCGCGAACTGCCACGTGTGATTGCCTCATCGTCGGATGGCGCCCGTTGGCTTGAGCGGTGCTGGGGTCCAAAAGGTCCTGAAACTCCTTACGGTGGCGCCCATGGTTAGAGCACAGGCGTCGCCCTTCCCAACGGCCGAAAAGCTGAGGCTTCCTGCCAGCCTGTCGCGTCCGCATGCTCGAGTCGCACCCGCGAAAAGCGAACCGCTTTCGCGACTTGGAGAACAGATCAAGGCGCTTCGCATTGCGGCAGGCAAAACGGGCGGCGAGCTTGCCGCGCAGTGCGGAGTCTCGAGTTCGCTGCTCTCGCGCGTCGAGCGCGGGCTGGTGTCCCCTTCGGTGGAGACGCTCAACCGAATCGCCGAGGGCCTGGATGTCTCGCTGTCGCGCTTCTTCTCAGATCAGCGCAGCAGGTCGGATCTGTCGCTGGTGCGCGCAGGCCGTGGCATTGTTGTGGATCGCATCGGCGCGGTGGAGAACTACCGATATGAGCTGCTGGGGCACCTGCTGTCGGGCAATATGTTCGTCGAGCCCTATCTTGTGCGGCTGCTGCCTGATGCCAAGCCCTATGTCGGCTTTCAGCACCCGGGGACGAAGTTCCTTCACCTGACTTCGGGCAGGATGCGTTACCGGTATGGCACCAAGGCGATGGACTTGAAACCCGGAGACTCCCTTCTGTTCGAAGCGAGCGCGTTGCATGGCATCGAGGAAGTCCAGGAGGTTCCGGTCAGCTACCTGGTCATCGTGTACACGATGCGGGAGTGAGAGGAACTGGACAAGGGCGAGGAACCCCCTCGCGTGGGCGCAAGCGACCCGAATCCGCACACGCCCGGCGTCGCCGACGACTGAATTGACGGCCCGGCTTCCAGTGCTTGTTCATCTCTGCTTGAGCTTCCACAGCAAGCGCCGGTGTACAGAAGGCCGTCGTAGTCCGTTGATCTATCGTCAGGCGCATCCGTTCGAGGTACTCGGAAAAAACCGCCAGGGCGATGTCCGGCTTGAGCGCGGAGTCGCCGAGCTGCGCCATGGACGTCAGTATTCGGACATGGTTCATTGCGTCAGTCTGGTGCTCGCACCTTGCCGAGGCAACTCCCTGGGTACGACCTCTCGCTCGAGAAGCAATAGAGGTTGCGACCAAGCCAGACGCCCACCCGTAGACTGCAATAGTTCAATTTGGCACTCGAGGATGCCGCGATCCGACATGATCAACCATCGTCGACTGCGGCTGCATTGAACATCGGGGTCTACTTCTCCAATGAGCAGATCTGGCCGCCTTCAGCTCCTTCAGACTTCGCACTGTTCTCCGAAGCCAGGCCATGTGGCCTCTCGTCCCGGTGGCGGGCAGTCGTTGCATGGTCACCCCTCGCCCGGCCGGCCCCGAGTTAAGCCTCTGCCAGTTGTACTGCGGGATGTCGCCATTGGCGTGACGCGGTCCGTCGAAGGCGTGCCGTTCGGCATGCCGAACTCGGAGTCCTTGTTTCGCTTTGAGGGCGGGATGTCGCCATTGGCGTGACGCGGTCCGTCGAAGGCGTGCCGTTCGGCATGCCGAACTCGGAGTCCTTGTTTCGCTTTGAGGGCAGGATAGACTGCCGTCAGACATTGTTAACAGCCATGGCGTTGCGATGACCAAGAACTCTCGATCGAGCGTGATTGGAACCAGGGTGTCGTCCGATACCAGGGCGCGGTTTGCCGCGCTGGCCGCGCGCCATCAACTCAGCGAGTCGGGCCTGCTTGCCAAACTGGTCGACGAAGTGCTGAAGGCCAACAGGCCGGCGGAGCGCGAATCGGGCGAGCAACGATTCGAGCGTGATTCAACCGTTGGCGGTGTCGCAGAGGATCGCATCACGCTGCGGCTGCGCAACGGGGATCGTACGTTGGTGGCAGAGCGGGCCGGTGCGCGTGGGATGAAGACCGGCAGCTACCTGGCCATGCTGGTCCACAACCATGTCCGCGGCGCCGCGGTGATGCCGCCGAGCGAGCTGGACTTGATCAAGGCGACGGGCGCGCAGCTGGCTTCGCTCGGGCGGCAGCTTCGCATGTTCGGCATGCCGAACACCTTGGCGGAGCCGATGGCGTCGGAACTGCGCGATGCGATCGCGCTGACCCGGCGGGAGATCGAGGCGGTCCATGCGGCCACGGCTGCCGTCGTGCGCCGGAACTTGATCAGCTGGGAGAGCAGTGAGTTGGACAATGCCTAAGCAGACCGTGAGGCTGGGTCGGAGTAGTCGCGGGCCGACTGACGGCGCGCGCGACATGGCGTTGGACATCGTGAGCTACGGACGGCGAGGACCGGGTGGCAAGCTGCGCTTTGGAGCCGACCAGATCGCGCAGATCCAGCGCACGGTGGGTCGCACGCCCGAGGTGATGGTGAAGGTCTCCGGCGGCGGGCGGGATGCTGGTGGGGTCGACGCGCACCTGCGCTATATCGGGCGGCACGGCAAACTGCCGATGGAAACGGACGAGGGACTGACGCTGCAGGGGCGAGGCGCCGCCAAGGAGATCGTGACTGACTGGCAGTTGGACCTTTGCAGAAGCCAGTACAAGCCCAAGCCGGTTGAGGGTCAGAAGGACATGCGTGCGAAGCTCGCCCACAACATCGTCCTATCGATGCCGGCGGGCACGCCTGCGGAGAAGGTGCTGACTGCGGCGCGCGTGTTCGCGCGGGAAAACTTCGCGCTGCAGTACCGCTATGCCATGGTGCTGCACATCGACCAGCCGCACCCGCACGTGCACCTGGTGGTCAAGTGCGAGCACGAGTTCGAGCCTGGCAAACGCCTCTACATCCGCAAGGACACGCTGCGGCAATGGCGCGAACAGTTCACCGCCTTGATGCGTGAGCAGGGCGTGGCCGCCAATGCGACGCCGCGACAAGTGCGGGGCCAGATCCGACGCCCGCACCGCGATGCGATCCATCATCGGCTCCGTGCGCTTAGGGTGTTCGGGCAGTTGACGTCCAGCGAGCAGGCTAAGCGCCGGCCGCCCAAGACCTCGACCTTCATGCGCGCCAAGCTGGACAGCGTGCTGCAGGTCCTCCGGTCGGGCCGGGGCGCGCTGGATGCCGGCGGGGCGGCGATGCAGTGCACCCGCCAGGAAGTGGCGGCGGACTGGCGCGCAACGGCGGATGCGCTTCGAAGGCAAGGCGAAGGTGATTTGGCTGCACGGGTGGATCGCTTTGTCGCGCGCATGCCGGTCGTCCAGACCGATGCGCAGCGGATGGTTGAGCGCTGGAAAGAGCAGGCCAGAATCCGAGTGCTAGAGCGCCCAAAAATTAGGCCGCCGGGCCAGCAGGTCCGGTGAGCCGCAATGTAATCACGGCCTCCTCGGGCCCCTTCTTGCATGCGGCAGCGCACGCATCATCGATCAGATCGGGTGGGGCCTGGAGAGGTCAGATGCACATGCGCCACGCGGCTCGATCATGACGTTGCCACACCCGTTGTGACCTGACCCGGGCATCTGGCTGAGGCTCACAAAGCCCGTAGGGGACCTCCGAGTGCGACACCGCGCCATTTTCAAAGGACTCAAATGATGGGTCGCTCGGGCATTGGAAGCAGATCGAAATACAGCTGGCCGGTGCATTTCCGACTGCCTCTTCACCATGCGCAGTTCTTGCTTCAAACAACATCGAATCACCTGCGTGAAGATCGATCGTCTCATGACCATAGCGATAGCGAATGGTGCCGGACGCTAGCCCGCCCGTTCCCACATGCTTTGCATGAACCTACCAGAACTGATAGTTGATTTTCGCTGTTCTTCATCGCACGCTCGCAAGAAGCCACCGAGCGGCGAGGCGAGAGAGGCGAGCCAGGGCCGCCTAGCGGGATGAAGCTAAGAACTCCGCCATGGAAAGGCGCATCCGCTCACTGAAGACACGGCTGCACTTCGAGGACTTGTCATGTATATCGAACACCATGCCAACGGCCGCCTAATTGATCCACAGACTGTGGCAGATCCTGCGTTCTTTCGCATGGCGGATGTGATCCGCATCACGGCATTGAGTCGCGCTACCTTGTATCGAAGGATTGCTGGAGGAAAGTTCCCGCCCCCTGTGCACCTAGGAGGGCGCGCCTGCGGATGGCCGCGTGCAGCGCTTCAAAGTTGGATTGACGATCCCGAGGGATACGTCGCACGACATGCGGAACCAGTTGGAAGAAGGGCACGGTGAATCAAGTAGGACAGGTAATTGCCAGGCGCAAATGCGAGCATTCAGCCCACGCTGACCATCCGCCCGGGCACGCGCATGCGCATGATGGTGAACGAGGACCTGGTCCTGCGCCCGTACCGGCCGCTCATCATTGAGCGAGGTTCACTACGATGAGTACATTCCCCGAAACTACGGCTCGAACCACTGCCGAAGACGTGCGACCACATCGGCAGCAACCGCTGCTGAGCCGTCTTCAGGCTGGAGGCGATCGTTCGAATGACAATATCGGTCAGATGCAAGCACTGTCACAAAGCGGCTGTCCCGACGTGAGCGTCTTAGGTCATATGATTCAGAAAGCGAGAGCGCAGCAGCACGTTTTCGCGATGGAATTCCAAGAAGCGTCGCTGCCCTGTCGAGAAGCTGCCTACGTGCGGCGGTCGCTCGGGCTCGATCCCCATCCTCACCAATGATTCCCGGTGTGCGACCGGGGACACGATCACCTGCCCGTTGTCCTCGAAGGCGATGAACCCGCGGTCGAACAGATGGTCGATGCTCGGCGTGAGCAGTAGACCGTTCTCGCCATCTAGCCGTTCTTCGTGGGTCGCGTCACGCCAGGGCTTGCAATGGCTTGCTCGCAGGTGCTCTTCGCGGTCTACCCTGGTGATCCGGCACGCGTGCTCGATTTTCATCACGCGCTTCTTGAAAAGTCCTTGACCGCGACGCGCCAGGACAATGGCTTGCCGGTCCGTCTCAAGCAGCGACGGGTCCGATTGGACCTTGTTCAGTTCGTGCTCTTCCCACTCCACCAGGCCGATCGCTGAGGCGGCCGATGATTCATCCGCTACGCGATAGCCCAAAATCAGGTCGCGAGCCTCGGCGCCCAGCAGGTCGACCAGCGCAGCCGCGAGCCGGTCAGGGAGGCGGGTGAGATACACGCTCTGAAGGCCTGCCCCGTTGTGGCGCAGCGGTGCATAGCGGTCTGGAAGCAGCGGCGCCAGCGTGGCCATGTGTTCGGAGGGTTTGATCGGCGAGCGCAGCTCACTAAAGCGCACGTCGATGCGCCAGCCGATCTTGTCCCAGTAGGCGCCGGCCACGCCAAACTCCAGCGGCTTGGGCGCCTCGTAGGCATGGGACCCGGCGATGCCGATGGCACGGATGACGGCGTTCGCGAACGAGAACACGACGTCGCCCGGCGCCACCTCGCGCATGAAGTCGTAGAAGGGGTTCTGCGCCTGGTTGGCCTTGCGCTTCGGCGACCATAGGTAGCCGCCGCGGACCTCGTGGCGGTAGGTTTGGTTCTGGTTGACCCACCAATAGCGCATGTGTGACTGTATGTGGTCCCGAGCCTACGGCCTGGCACTCCGGACTTTCGCCTGTGCACGTGCTGTGCTCAAGACGCGTTCTCCTGCTTCGAATACATCGGAGCGACCGTACGGCAACGCTGCTGAACTTGGTGCGCGATGCGTTGAACGTCCTCATTTGACAAGGGCTGGGCACCACGCGACTTCAGCAACTGAGACAGTTGCCTCCCGCTGTAAACGCTGACATTGCCCCGGCCGCTGAGCTCGACAAACCATCCGGGCAGCGCCAGAACCGGAAGCGCATGAACCGGGCTACCGATCGCGCTCGTCAACCACTTCGCGAGCCAGTCAGCCTGACGCTCAGCCTGCTCGAGCGGCTCCTTGGTCGCCCATGTCGGGAACTTCAGAACCTTGCCGTCGAAGGCTACGGTTGCATCGGCCCGACCCCGTCCACGCTTCGGCTTCGTGAAGCCCTTTGTCTCAACTGCGAAGACGCCTGCCGCAGCGATCACCACATGGTCGATGTTGAAGTTCGTCGCCGGGAAATCATGGAACACAAAAGCGCCCTGGCGCATCAGTTGGTCGAGCTCTTGCCCCACGGCGAGCTCGGCATCGTAGCCGGCCTTGAGCTTGTCGAGCCTTTCGCCCGCTTTCCAGAGTCTGCGCACCATGAAGGCCACGAAGCTCATGGCGAGGACCGCATAGATCGGACCCAGATGCATCATCCCCTGCAGGCCACGCAGATGGCTCTGCGCGAGAAACACAGCGAGTGCCATCAACGGCACCAGCATCAGCAAGAACGCATCGCTGAGGACGTCGGTGCCCGCTTCATCGATCTCATCTCGCAACGTGTGCCCTGGGCTGCGAAGCAGGTCCATGCCGACAGGAGACCGGCGACGGGCCCTTGCACGGCGCTTGCGAACGACAAGAAGGCCGATTGCTAGCAGCGGGCCCGCGAAGCTCGCGGCGAGCACGCCGGCCATGATCGCGATTTGCTGGGCGATCTCTCCCATCACATCGATCCGGAGAACTGCACCTGTATCATCACTTGGACAGGGGCCATCGCAACGTTGATCCGCGTCGGCAACATCGACACCAAGCCAATCATGCCCTCCGGCGGGCTGCGCTTCATGTATCGCAACATGCGTTTTCCTCGTAGTCGTTCGATCGGCAACATCGACCGTGAAGCCGGCACTCTATCGAACGAGGGGCTCTAGATGCGATTAGGCTGCTGGGTCATCGGCGATTTCGTGACTATTGGCACATGGCATCCTCAAAGCACGCGTCAGGCAGATGCGGTGATCCTGGCTCGCTTCCAAATCGGAAATTCCGTCTGGCGACCATCGAATACCTAGGCTCGAGGTCGAAGATGCCTTGAACTGCCGAGCAAACTGAGGTTGCCTGTGCCAAGCCGGCTGCAGCCGTCCTTTGCACAGATCCGGCGGCTGCAGACTGGTTGCGGTCCTGTGCTGCGATCGACCCGAAGGACTGCTAGGAGCGTGAGTGCTACCGGCCAGAAATTGCTGCCGAAGGACAGAGCATCCCCGCCGCCAGCGCAAATTGGTCGGATGCAGGAACGAGCGGAGCTCACTAGCTCAGTGCCTCATGCCAAAAAATCAGGGCGGGGGCGGAGGCGAGGTCTGCCGGAAACCATTGCTGCTAGGTACGCCTAGCTGCGTGATCTTGCTATTGGCATATCCGCGAAAGTCAGGGCAAGCGGCCAAGCCATGCCAAAGGCGGCTGTCCCATGCATTCACCCCGAGCTTTTCGGTGGCCTCTGCATACCTTCGCTCCAGTACCAAGTCAAGCGCCTGCTGGGAAACGCCGCCTGGATGGTATTGACGCAACTCTCCGATCAAGTTGCTCACCGTGCTGGATGCTTCCCCTTTGAATCTATCGATCAAGCCAAGTCGAACGAGATGTTGATGAGCAATCGCGGCGGCTTGGGCTAGCTTTCCCTCACCGGCGCCATAGTATTGAATCGAAAGCTTTCCGTGTGCGACTGTGACTTTGCAATGTAAAAGGGCTTGGTTGCTGTCCACGGTAAAGTATGGATGACAATAAAGCAGCCGATTCGGATCGAAATTGTTCGACTTGCGCTGATTGCAGCCATAGCAGCAATAGACCAAATTTTCATGGTAAACGGCAAACTCTGGAAAGTGATCTTTAGGCATGTAATGGTCCCAAGTTTTGGGATCATTCAACATGCAATAAGCGCATCGTTGCAGATTAACTTCAGATTGAGCTTTCAGTGCGCCGAGGATCGCATCCTTGTGCAGAAAAAGTGCTTCCGTACCGGATGAATAGCAAGCCGCCAATGCTTCAAAGGTATCAGCAACCCATGCCTGCGTTGGAGGTGCGTTGAATGCTTTTATGCTCTTTGCGTAATTGCTGCATAGGACTAAAACGTTTGGTTGTGCTGCGACCAACAGTGTTCTAGTCTTTAAGTGTTTATTGGCAATAATTTTCGGAAAATACGTGCCAACGTCGAGATTTTGCGCCGCGAGCTGATATCTCATTGGGCCGCTGCCTTTTTTTCTCTTAGCGATTCCAGATAAATTTCGGCGCTCAAGCTCATTCGACCACCAAAGATGGCTCGTACGGCCTCCGTGTCTTGATTTCTTTGTTGGTACATCCTGTCCAGCATCGCGCGATAGTCGCGATCGGCTTCCGTGGAAGAAAATACAAACTTCGTGAGTTCGGACAAACTTTCTCCAAATGTTTGGAAAGTGGGCTTCAAAACTATTGGAGTCATTCGGTCCCGCCGGATCACATGAACGCATTCCAGTGGGAGCTGCTGAATCACCAAAGGCGAGTGGGTTGCAATGATCGCAAAGGAGTCTTGACTTTCTAGGATCTCACTAAGCGTATTTAAAAGCCCTGTCAGAAGCTGAGGATGCAGATGCAACTCAGGTTCATCAAAAAGAATCAGCGCTCGTTGATCTATCTTGGAAAGAATATGGAAGACACAATTTAATGCCAGACGCTGGCCAGCGCTCAGGCGCTCGTACAGACTTTTGTGCTTCTCGGGCTCATCGATGAAGTTATTTAGATCATCCACCCGGACTAGATTTCCAAGCACTTTTTTCAGAAGATCTTTTTTCCCTGCGTGCAACTCACGCAACATCGCCTTGATTTCATCCAGCAGCTCGTCTTTGGTTTTAAGCCGCCCACGAGGGTGTTGCAGCCCACAGTAGCTGTATTTGAATTTTTCGCCTTGCAACTGCGTCGGCCGTTCGAACTCATCAAACGCGCTGAAGGATACTGCTACTACGCTATAAATAGACGGTATGGGACTTATGGCGTCTTCGCTTTGAAGCGTTGAGCGATTCTCCTTAATAGCCTGTTTGGAGAAGCGGCTCATCAACATTGCAAGTCGTGCCATGACTTGCGTTTTTCCCACTCCGTTTAGCCCGACAATCGACTGAATACGGCGAGGTGCACCCAAATCCGAATGAAAGTTGAAATCAAACTCATGCGGAGCGCTGGCGCCATCGAGCAGCACCTTCGCGGCAAAGGCGTTTATAAATTTTTGTTGTCCGCCAAAACTTGTTCCCGCATTGTCCAGCAGTTCGCGTGCGCTCGACTCTCTGAGCAAAGATATTTGAAAGCATTTTTCGTCTTGAAAACGTTGACGAACGTCAGGGAGAAACGAAGCGTCTCTCAGCGTTTCAAGTATACTGCGGGCGAGTTCGGGTTCAATCTCGGTCAGCGCCCCGTAATACTTAGGATTTGAACTCAAGGAGCAAATCGACTCAAATGAGGCGGAGGAAATTCGGGAACCTGGCTTCAGGTCCTGAAATGGCTTGCTCGCCATCCCCTCCGCCTGGCCAGCTCGCATGATTTTCGTGTTCGAGAAATCATGGGACAAATCGTCGCTCAGCCGAAGTCGAACGTCAAAAAGAGTATAGTAATCGTAGTCATTCCAACTATCCCGCGCCAGCAGTATGTAGGGATAAGGGGCGCGTGACGGGGCACCCGCAAAGAAGCGACCGCAGATATAAACGTCCATTTTGCGCGTTACTGATGGTAAGTTCGCCAGTGTACCTCTGATAAAAATCGGCCAGCGCGCGAATGACTATGGGAGTGCTCATATCAGCACCTTCGATTCAAGAAATCCATGTGGGTGTCCAGAAGCGTAAGGCAGGGCTGCTGGCTTCTATGGCCTGTTTCAACATGCCTGCCGACCCTGAACCTTTTCCAGCGCAGAGCATGGATGCTGGTTGATGACCATTGATGGTTCATTGAGCGAGGCATGTGCAGGTCCAGCTGCAGCCAACAGTTCCGGTTCGTGACCAGCTCTAAGGGCGGCATCCGCTGCGAAGCTGTCTGCTCCCTCAGCCGCGAGTTGCAAGCTCGTCGAGATTCGTCAGGATCTTTGGATCCTGCCCGTTGGCTCCATCGCCGTACCGGCGCATTTCCGTGATTGCGTTCCTGACCTCATCGACTCCTTGAGTACCAAGCACGCGACCGAGTTCGCGAAAGGACTCTTGAGATGACGCTCGAGCGAAGACCTTGAACGGCCGGTAAAAGGACCCCACAAGCACGTGTGTCGCTGGGTGCCACCCGTACTGACCAGTGATTAAGGGCCGCAGGGGCAGCACAAAATCCGCTTGCATCAAGTCTTCGCGCGTCAACGACGTTCCCTTGAGGCGAGCTCGGAGGGGCTCACTGGAACCATCGGCAAGTGCGCCACCACGCCTGTGCTGCCGGATCCCTTAGTCGTTGCTGTTGAACTCCACGAGCAGCGCGTGTATCTCGTCCTGGCCGACAGTGCCGCATTGAAAACGGCATAGGTAAAAGTGCCGCGCTGCCCGCCCTGGTTGGTAGCGATCCTGCTGAACTCGATGTCATGCCAGACGGGCGCATCCGGGTAACGGAGCAAGCATGCACAGAGGGGCGCACGCCGGCGGAGTTGCGGCGGCTTTTTTCAGTGCCGGGCGCGATTCGGCGGTCTGGCCCGACTGGCTTCAGTAGCTGCCCTTGTGCCGCGGTCCTTCGGGCCTGCGGCAGAATCCTTTACCCGCGGCAAAGCCGAGACTCACGCGCAATGGAAAGCCAAGCACAAGGACCTGGCGGCCAACGCCAAGGGACGCTTGTTCGGTAAGCTCGCGAAGGAAATCATGATCGCCGCGCGCAGCGGGGCCGATCCGGCATCGAATGCGCGGCTGCGACTGGTGGTTGAGCAGGCGCGCAAGGTCTCGATGCCGAAGGATACGCTGGAGCGGGCCATCAAGAAGGGCGCCGGCCTGACCGGCGAGTCGGTGCATTTCGACCACGTGGTCTACGAGGGCTTCGCGCCGCACCGGGTGCCGGTGATGGTCGAATGCCTGACCGACAACGTGAACCGCACCGCGCCGGAGATGCGGGTACTGTTCCGCAAGGGCCAGCTGGGCGCCTCAGGGTCGGTCGCCTGGGATTTCGATCACCTCGGCATGATCGAGGCCGAACCGCAGCAAGCGGGTGCCGACCCTGAACTGGCCGCCATCGAGGCCGGCGCGCAGGATTTCGAGCGTGGCGAGGAGGGGGTCACGGTCTTTCTGACCGACCCCGTCGATCTCGACTTGGTCAGTCGCGCGCTGCCGGCGCAGGGCTTTTCCGTGCTGTCGGCGAAGCTCGGCTACAAGGCCAAGAACCCGATCGATCCCGGGAGCCTGAGCGCTGAGGCATTGGAGGAGGTCGAGACCTTCCTGGCTGCCATCGATGCGAACGACGACGTGCAGAACGTGTTCGTGGGACTCGCGGGGTAGCTGCCGACGTTTCCCACCGGACATCCGGTTCAGACTGAACTCGGACGTTCGATGCGATCGCCCGAACGGCGGTTCGGGGCCCCGATGCCGTGCGTCGCCACCGATCGAGCTACGGCAGGTATGTAGTGATTGCTGCCGTTCGCCGCCGTGCTTCGAACTCACCGTCCCGTCCAGGAACTGCCCTTGGTGGCGGACTGGTCTTGGGATGCTCGTTTTTTTTGCATGGGTGCAAGGTGTCGGCCGCCCATTAGTCGGCCCTGAACAAAGCGCGATCGCGCCGACGCGATCGGCGGCGTCGGCGCGAAGCTGACCGCCAGGGCGGCAAAGACCTGCTAGGCATCGCGGTCCGCAAGCCAGCATGGTTGCACGACAGCAGCCGCAACAGCCAACGAAGCGCCCGTAGGCGCGCCAGGATCAGCCTCAGGTTGTGCCCCCGACCGCACAGCAGCGCGTGCATCGCATCACCCAGGGAGCCCTTGAGTCAGTTTCGAGCCAGCAATCCATCGCTCTCATGTTGGCCGAGCATCGGCTCGATCCATTGGCGGCGTCGCAGCAGTCGCTTGTCCTTGTCGGTCAGCCTTGTCGCATGGCTGACAGCAACCGCGCACCCTCGGGCGGTGGTACGCCACGGTAGCGGCGATCGACCAAGACGGTTGCGGGTCGCTGCTCGGCCAGGATGCCCACCTGCTTGATCTGCTCATCCAGCGCGTGGCCATCGTGCAGATTGCCCGGCATCGTGCGCATACCAACCACCAGCCCCTCGCGAGCGGTGGTCGCGATCGACACCTTGACGCCGAGAACTCGTAGGGCCGCTTGGCCTTGCCATTGGCAATGCGCTCGACCTCCGGCAAGTGCAGCGTGTACAGTTTGTTCGTCGAATCGCGGCGCTACGCGTGCAGCCGCGTCGCCAACGCGAGCTTGTGGCTTTTAGCAGTTCACGCATGCTCGCCGGGTGCACGTTGCGCTGCACGTCGCGGATCACGCGGCCGAGCCACGTGCGCAGCTTGCGCAAGACTCGCCGCATTCGCTTGTACTGCCGGGCGTGCGCAGTAGCACCGCGCCTGGTGCTCGGCCTGCGTGCCCACGCGCGCGTAGCTTTGCCGCAGCTCGATGCCAGATGTCTGCGCCGCGGCGACGAGCTGCTTGCGCGCCTTGTTCAACAACCGGCTGTCGATGGGGTGCGCGATCGCTTTCTCTTGCACGGTGGTGTCGACGACAACGACCTCCAGGCTCTGCCGCTTGATCACTTTGCCGCGGCGGGCCGCCTCGATGCTTTGCGCGAGCAGCCATTCGCACCCTTCTTCACCGATCTGCTCGCGCCAGCGCGTCATGCTAGACGCGTCGGATGGCAGCCCCGGCACACGAATACAGGAAACGGTTGAGCTACTCTTTAAAAGGCCATATAGGAGGCTCTTCGAGCCGTTGAGTCATTCGAAGCCGGATTTGATCAAAGCCGTGGATGGTTCAGTCAGAGCAGTCCAAGCTTGAGGTGGACCGGTTCTTGGAAAATTTCCTTAACGGACGCCCCAGCAGCGACGGCAAATCAGGGAGCGTCGAGTCGCTACTTGCCGTGCAAACCTCCACCGTGGGCTGTTCAAGGCGTGCCGTGCATAACGACGAGCGAATGTCGATACCTAGTGCAATAACACCGCGGGTAGCCGCGTGTGCCGACCTCACGGTTCCACAGTAAGGGAACTGGCTCTGTCATTCCAACCGTTGTCCGACAGATTTTCATGGACCTTTGGCCCCTCGATCACCAAGGGATCGCCGGCATGGTCGGTGTGTTCAAACAGCGTCACTTTGTTGCCTCCTGGCACACATATCGACGATATGCGATCTCCATAGCCTGCGCGGTGAAGATCACTTTTGGTGGAGTCACTAAGGCTTGCTAGTCGTATTTGCCGACTCTTGAAGTATGCATCGGTGAAGGCTACTGGCTCACCGCAGAAGACCATGGATTCTTGCACTTCGCAATCATCAACGCAAATCGAGCTGATCCTGTCGCCCCAGTCAATGCGATGCAAATTGATAGCGCTATTAGGCGTGCCGGCTGGGCTGGCGGGAAACACACGCCTTTCCCCACGGTATTCCACATTCTCATACACTTCAATCCGCGTATTCGGCTTTATACAGATGGACGACGCTTTGTCCCCAAAGCCGTAATTGTGCAAATTCCGAAAATCGCGAACCACGGAGAATTGTTGGCCCATATACCCGTCTCGCTCAAACAACACTGTCCCATCGGAGCAACTAACTTCCGTTGTTCCCGCGGGTCGCCTAGAAATTCTTATCGAACTTATTCTGTCGCCCCAATCCTGCCCCCCGGGACCGTCCCTACTCAAGTCCGTGTAACGCCCGGCCGACAGCCTAACGCTGGACCCGCTGAAATCGACGTCAGCGAATACTGTAACTGACCAGCTATCTGGCACACATACTGACGAGATGGCATCGCTAAGCGATCTTTGAAGTGGCTTCGGGTGATTTGGATTGACGATTAGTTGGTGAAGATTCCTGACGTCTGCGGTGACCTTAAGCTGATAGCCTCGAAAGTTGTCATCGAAAAAGAATACCGGCGATGATGTGCAATCGCGAGGCAGATCTACGGGCATGTCTGTAGTGCCTTTAGTAACCTCGACAGAGCTAATGGAGTCGTTCCACCCGTCAGCTAATCGGTGCAAATCAGGAAGCCTCATGTCTCCGACAATCCTTAGGGATCTGCCTGTAAATCCGTGTCCCTTATGGAGGGTGAGTGTCCATCCGGCCGGAACGCACACGGACGATACTCTGTCGTTCATATCCATATCCGCAAGTCTCGCGATGCTTCTCAGTACATGAACTCGCCGACCTTCATATTGTGCGTCTTGAAAAAGCGTAGGCCCAAAATCATTGGAGGTTCCATCGGTTTCATCTGGATCGCTTGTGCAGGCGATGGGCGCGGGATTGGCTGAGGCGCCATCCAAGCGCAAAGAACTGATGGTGTCGTTCCATCCTCTTTGCCCTAGGTCCAGCACCTCTTGCGGTCCCTCTATCGTCAGCGGGCTGCCGCCGTACCCCGAGCCGCGGTATAGATGAACAGTCCACCCCATCGGGACACAGATGGACGAAGCCTTATCTCCGAATCCTTTGCTAGCCAAGTTGGGTTGGTCATATTCGACTGGCAGGCTTGAGCCACCCTTGTTCGTATTTTGAAACAGAACCGGCATCGGTCCGCAGTCGTTGCGTGGATAAAGTTTATTGATACCCTCTATGTCGCGGGGCGAAAGCGTATCTGACGGATTGACTGCAACGCTGGTAAGGGACTGAATCGTTACTTTTGCCTCTCCAGTCGCCAAGTCAATCTCTCCGTTCTGCTTAGCCGTGTAGTGCATCCGTGAGGTGTAGTCATATGGTGTGACCAAGACCCCGCCCAAGCGCTTTTCATAGTTATTCTCAACTCCTGGACGAATGTTTTCCCACAAGATCTTGACGAAGTCATCCCGGTCGCTTCTCGTATGCTCGTGGTAAAGACCCGCTGCATGTCCCATTTCGTGAATGACGGTGGCTTTACTGGCAGAGCCGCGAAGCTTTATCCATTGACGACCTCCTTGCCGACCCAACTTCGACTGGCCATTTCCGGGGATGTCGTTGTCGAGCTCAAAACGAACGTAGTCCTTTTGGGTCGTTCTTTCTTCCCATCGGACATTAGTCAACTCCCTCCAGTCTTTCAGTGCGTCTTCGACAAAGGTGTTCAACATGGTGTTGTCCCGGACGCTCTTGTGCTTGAAATAGTAAACTATGCCTCCTGGCCAAAGATATTCAGCTGTCTGCGAGAATAGAGGCTGTTGAATCCTTCCCTGAGTCCCTGTAGCAGAAGAACTCCCGCTCGCAACAACTTGGCCTGGCCGCCCCAAAAACGGCAGAAGCTCAATGGGGCCGAGATCAATATCGCCTTCAAATATCGCCCTTCCCTTCCATGCTTGATACTTGATACTTTGGACTTGAGTGTGGCCAGGTAATAGAACATCTGCCTCTTCCCCAAAGGCGGCGGAGCATACGATCGCGAGTAATATGCCGATTGGAACGGTCGTGGGACCCATACTTGCACCTCCGCTCCTGCGCCCGAGTCTGTCGTCAGAAGCGATCAAGCATTGAGCGCTTCTAATGTGGTTATCCTATCCTCAGTGAGGCAGGTCTCACATGAATACCAGCAAAAGCGTGGCGACCGGCAAGGTCGCTGATCGCCCGCACGAGGTCACTGGCGTGTTTTATGGGCGTGCTGTGCGAGGGAGTTGGCGACGTCCGTGACATGTCTTCGTCGCTCACGGCGTACGCGTGTTTGAGGTACAGCAGTGCGGCCATCAGCCGCGTGGGCAACGCCGGGCGTCCCGTCGTGTTCGTGAACTACGGGCTCAACCCTTGGCTGGCCTACGCAGTCATGCTCGCCGCGGTCGGCTCCATCGCGTTCGCAATTGCGGGAGTTCAAGGCTTGGCCGCGTTGAAATAGAGCTCACCAGCCGTTTTTCACGTGAGAGGGACACCACCTTTGCTTGAGGCGACCCGCCACGCCTCGGCGCTAGGGCGGCCAAGGAGCGCTCACCTACAGGGTGCGCCTCGCGGATAAGCCCTAAGGCAATGCTGAACAAGCCATCG
>NZ_JAGGNU010000078.1 GCF_018614915.1 Variovorax paradoxus
TGCCATAACCGAACAGTATTGCGACTTGACCACCGTCGGCGTCTGCGTGGCATGCGCCACGCCGCCGGTGGAAAAGTCTTCGTTGCAGACTATCGATCCGACTTGAGAATCAAGTCCCAACCCGTCCGCGCAAGAGGGTCAAGTCCAGTCAGCTTCGAGGGCTTGGATGGTTCATCCTTGGCCAAATGGCGCATGGCCCGGTCGATGAAGTCTTTGCGTGCGTCTCGATGCGGGCCGAAGACGTCGGTGGCAATGACCGCACCGCCTCCGTTGTTGCGCCCGGCCAGTCGCTGCGCCTTCTCGAAATATTCCAGTGGATTCGTCGCAGCCGCCACTTCCTCGCACGGCTCACTCAAGCGCACATTCAAGCGCTCAATGAACGACAGGACGGCCTCGAGTCGGTAGGGCACTTCATCGTCGGCCAAGTCCGGGCCCAACACTGTTCCCGTCAGATGATGCGTTTTCAAGTCGCGGGCTCGCTCCTTCGCGTCGCTGAATCTCTTGTATAGCGGAGTGAACGTCAGTCCGGCGGCCTGGAAGGGCCGGGTGAACTCGAAGCCGTAGATTCCGCAAGTTTTCATAGGAAGGTGGGCAACCCAGAGGGGAGTTTGCTTCTGGCGAGCCCCTTGCAGCTCTAGTTTGCACTGGGCCACGGCCTTACCCACCTAGCCTCAGCGCTCAACATCGCTCAGATCTGCGCGCCGATCGCGGAAGCGGGCGCGCAGCAGAGCGGTTGACCACCATATCAGAGCAGCGTTCGTGACCAGCCCGATGCAGACGAGGACGGCAGCACGATCGACGAACCCCTCACCGAAGTCAAGGAGAAGAAGGGCGAGCGACCAGGGCAGGGCGCACAGGATCGCGACAGACAGCAGGATGTTCTGTTCCGTGGGATGGAGCGTGGTCACCACCAGGGCGAGTGCGAACGCCGAGCACGCACCGGGCAGCCACCAAACGTGGCGGTACCAGAGAGGGGTGCAGGTAGTGCTCATGACAGGAATTGTGCGAGCGGCGGACACGAAACCGCCGCGCACAATCACACGTTGAACAGGGAAACCGCGATCTGTCGCACGCCGCCCACAGGGATTGCGGCGGCGTGGTCATCTGGGTCGGCAGTCGCTGACGGATGCCGCGCCCCGGGAACAGGCTCGATGCGTGCGCGCGCCCCTGCGCCTCGGCCGGAGGCGCCGTGTGACCTACGCCGTAATGATTTCCACCGGGCCGATGCCGGAGTAGACGGTCGCGCCAGTCTTCAACGCGGTGACGGTCCAGCGCTCGCCAGGTGTGATCTTGTAGTCGCCCGGCTCGAACGGGAGATCGCGTTCTTCGTGGACGCCGGGGCCAAGCCAAGACGGCATGCGCAGGATGGAGGCGTAGCTGGCGAAGAGGTCGTGGTTCTCGGGCATGCCTGGATCCTACTGGGACTGGTCGCGCACGAGCTGGCCGCGGCCTTGCGGCGCCATGGCAAAGCGACGGCATCGCCATGATGGCGCTGGAGCACCCGGCAGTGGGAGAGGCCGTGAGTGAACCGGCGGCGCACGGCGCGCGGAGTCAGGTGATTTTTCGGGAGATCTTGCCTTGAGGGGTGGAGCTCGGAAGCGACATCTCGCCTGAGGGCCCACGAAACCTACCTGAACTGCATGAGCAGCTCCTGCCGCGTGCCGTCCGTCAGCTCCAGCGCGAGGCGGCGGCAGGTGCGCGACCAGGACCGTTCGGTCGCCCAGGCGTAGGCGTAGTGGCCGGCTTCGGCGTCGTAGTGCAGGCGGCCCGGCGTCGACGTACTGCGCGGCAGATCCTGCGTGCGCCATCGCGATGGCGCTCGGGCAGACGATCTGTTCGGAGGTCGGTGTGCCGGCCGCCAGCACACCCAGCCCATGATCGCCGCCGAGCGAGAAGCGCAAGTCGACCTCATTGCCGGCCGTCATGGCGTTGAAGGCCGGCGCGCTCTTCAGCGGTGCCACGGTCTCGATGTAGATCGTACCGTGCGGCTTGCCCTGGATAATGAAGCGGCCGAAGGCGAACACGTTGCCGCCGAGCGGCACCGTGGCCACGGTCTGCAGGCTGGCCACCTTGATGACCTGAACGCTGTTGTCGTCTTCGTTGACCACGTAGACGAACTTGCCGTCCGGCGTGAACGCTACGGACATTGGCTTCTTGCCGACCGCCAAAGTCTGCACGACCTTGCGCGTGGCGGTGTCGATGATCGAGATCGTGTTGTCCATCGCATTGGCCACCCACACGGCGGTGCCATCGGGACTCGCGGCCGGCGACAGGCGAACCGGCCCACCGGAATGAGCTGCGCCGTCTTGGCCACGGTGTCCAGGAGCGTCACGGACTTCCCCTCCCAGTTCGCCGCTTAGACCTGGGTGCCGTCGGGCGTGACCGTCACACCTTCGGGCGCCTCCCCCGTCACCGCCTTGGCCGCGAGCTAAGTGCAGCAGTCCACGCAGAACATCACTTGCGTGGGGGGGCGCCCGGCGAATTGTCGGCCGGATGGCGCTTGTTGTCCCGGGTGAAGACACTCAACGTCCCATCGCTTTCGAGCCGTGCGATGCGCACATCGCGTATCGACTCGACGCCCTGTTCGCGAAGCTTGCCGATCAGCTCGTCCGTCGTCATCATTTCGCGCGCCAACACCCTCTTGTTCGGCCTTCCATTGCGCACCAGGACTTCCGCGGGCGGCTCCATGAATCGAGCGATCGCCGGCACGTGGTAGCTCAGCCGGTCCATCAAGTAGTTCCATGCCGCCAAGGTCCCCAACAGGACGAAGCCGTCGCCAACCGTCTTGTACTCGCCTTGCATGGCGTTGCTCGCAGCATCAGCGACCAGGACCACAAAAAGAAGATCGGCCACACCCATGGAGCCCACGTCGCGACGCAGCGCAAACCGAAAAACGACAAAAAGAAACCAGTAAACGGCGGTGCCGCGGGCCATCATTTCCCAGATGGGTTTGTCCAATCCAAAAACCTCGGTCATGGTTCATCTCCTTTTTCGACGGAATCGCAGGTTTTGCGACCGCGTGACATCGACCTTCCAGACGTGGCGAAGCTGGTTAAGTAGAACGCGGTGACGCGACGGCGACTGGGACGCGGCACAGTCCGGCGGCATGACCACGTCCAGCTCCAACATCCGCGCTTCGGACACCGAGGTGAGCAAGCATTGATCGCTCGAGACGCCCGTAAGGATCAGGCGGTCCGCTTGCAAGTGCTGCAAGAGCAGGCGCATGGGAGTGGCGTGGAAGATGGAATGCTTGGGCTTGAGAACGAAATAGTCGGTCGACTCCGGCAGCAAGGCCCTGGTGATGTCCATCCCCTTGCCGCCACAGCAGATCGACAGGTCCACGAGCGAGTTGAAGTCCGATCGCCACCTTCCCCGGTTGTCGTTGGCGTAGATGACCGGCACCCCAGCCCGCCGGCACCTTTGCGCCAGTCGTGCCACCAAATTGGCGATCCGGTGCGCCTGAGGCAAGAGCTTCTGGGCATCCTCAAAGTCCCAGCAGCTGATCATGTCTACGATGACCATCGCGGTACCGAAGGCAGCTTTATCCTGCGCGAGCTCGCCCGGCGGCGCGGCACTCATGGAATATCCGGGCACGCGCGGCCCGGCGACGCTGCTTCCGATACATACCGTGCGGGGGCGATGATGACATTGATGCGGCTGCGGTCCGGGGGCCGGCTGTGGTCGAAGTCGTCTGGCATAGGGGGTCTCTTGTTGACCCGGGACCGTACGCCTCGGCCCCGCAGAGACATGGCAGACAGATCGGGCATCGCGTGCAGGACAGTGACGATGGTCGCGGTCGCGTCGGAAAGGTGAGGGAAGCGCCGCAATGTCGGATACCTGCGTCGCGCGGATGTCGCGATGGAGGGTGTTCTCTGCCATCTCCCCGAACTGCCAGGTGAACGCGCCTTTTTCTTACGTCAAGAGCGCTCGCTCTTCACCATTCTGAAACGCGCTATTTGCATCGCCCTCCGTGTACCTTTAGGAGATTCCCATGCCCTCAACTCCCAAATCCGAAAAGCCCCGCGACTTGCCGGCCTCGCCGGCCTCTGCTCCTACCGAAGCCGAAGTGCGCACGGAAGACCTTGCGGGTGCGCCTGCGTCCGAGGCGCAGGCCCCCACACAGTCGGGTCGAGAGGGTCGCATTCGCGAGGCTGCTTACGCGGCCTACGAGCGTCGTGGCAAGGAGGCCGGCCGCGAGGAGGAGGATTGGCTCGAAGCAGAAAAGGCGCTCGACGACGAGGAAGGACAGCAAGGAGGGACAGGCTCGAAGTCGACCTCCTAGCGCTCGGAATCGTGCGCGCAGCAATCTCGAAGCCCGATCAGGACTGAGCGCGCATCCAGTTATCTCGCGCTACCGTGGACCCGTGCGAGTGCCACCGACGTCGCGCCTGTCGTCGCGATGGCCTCTCAGGCCGGCAAGTCCGAGCAGGCCCAGCAATCCGAGCCAACCCCAGTGCGGTCTCGATCACCACCGAGCGGCGCGCTCAGCGCGCCCGGGGTGCTTGGGGCAGCGGTGGTCCCGCTTCCCAGTGTTTTGCGCTGCCGCCGGCAGTGCGCACGCAAATCCCAAGACCAGGGCCGCGGCGGCGGCGTGGCAGGTTCTTGTCTTCATCCCAATCGTGATGGCAAGTTTCCTATTGAGCGCCGCGGAAATCGTCCGGCGCCCGCGCGTTTGCGGCACAGTTCGAAGATCCGACCGAGGCGCGCCGGTCGTTGTGGACATGACGCCACGTCTTCTCTGGCAATGCCGCACACCTCACTTGCGCAGACATCGGATCAACTCCTCCAGATAGAGCGCAGCCACCACAGCGCAGCCGGCCAGGGCGGTCGCAAGGTAGGCGCCGGGGATCGCACGGCCTTCGGCCTGGGCACGTAGTCGGCGGGCCCTGTACCGATGCCCGTGAGCGCCAGGACCTGGCCCCAATGCACCACGGCGAGCAGCGCCAGGCCGACCAGAGGCAGCATCTCCTGCAGGCTGTGCACCATCTGCTCCAGGGGCGAGATGTTGCGCCGCGTGGCAGACCACGCAAGATCCGCGTACACCGTCAACTCGTGAAGCACGAAGCCCGCCGCGCACAGGACCAGCACGCCTGCGTTGACCTCGAACCACAACACGGCAAGAACGGGAATCCCGAGTTCGGCGAGCATCAACAGTGCAGCGCGGATTCACGCGTGCCCGAGGTCGTCTCGATGGACGACCTTCGGTGTAGCGCCCAATCGAAGACGCCGGCGGCCAGCCACAGGGGCAGCACCGCGAACATCAGAAGCTGGCGCTCGGGCATGTCGTTGACTGGCTCACGCGGTCCCGGCCGGCTTCGCAACCATCAGCCAGAACAGGGCGAGAAAAAGGAAGAAGGCCGGCACGCCGAGCACCACCCACCACCTGAAGAGCTTCCAGTAGCGTGCCGGAAGCGCCTGCCCGCTGTTCGCCGCTTCCAAGGCGAGATCGCGCAGCCGGATCTGCAGCCAGACCACCGGCAGCCAGCAAAGAATCGCGAGCACGTAGCAGAGGATCGACATCTTGACCCAGGGCGCTGGAGCGGCAGTCCGGCTAGATGCATCAGCCAGAAGCCGGTCAGCGGCTGCAGATGGGCATCCGCGGCTGCCTTGCTGCGGTGGTATCCGGTGACGGCTTCCTCATTGGCGCCGAGCGCGGAGATCTGCACGACGAAGGCCACCCCAGATGCCGCACAGGCTTCGAACATGCGCGCGGGGCCGTCGAGGTGAACTGCCGCGAAGGCGCCCGGATGGCTTTCTCGCAGCAGGCCGACTGCGTTGATCACCACGTCGCCGGGCAGCAGATGGTAGTCCAGCGACTCTATGGACATCAACGGTGCCGCGCGTAGTCCTGCGCGCCGCATGGCGCGTAGGCGAAGACTGCGCGCGTAAACGTGGTCGACTCGGAGAGCAGGCGGCCATATCCAGCAGTGGCGTAGCCATGATGGCTTACTGAAGTCCGTCTCGCGCCCGCGACCTACTTGCCCAAGCGGACAGGGCTGACGATGCTCTTCGATGTGCTGCTCCAGAGTTGCTTTGCCAACAACGAGGAGACGCAATGGCGGAGTACCCGAATCAAAGACATACGGCAGGTGCGCTGGAAGTGGAGGGCGCGAACGCGAGCGCAGGCAGCAGCGGTGTCTCATGGGGCGCCGTCTTTGCAGGCGCCCTCGGCGCAGCGGCGCTGTCGCTGATCCTTGTCCTGCTCGGCACGGGCTTCGGCCTCTCGTCGATCTCGCCGTGGACGCCCCGCGGCGCGAGCGCCACAAGGATCGGCGTGGCGACCATCCTGTGGATCGCATTCACTCAGATCGCCGCTTCGGGCATAGGGGGTTATCTGGCAGGCCGGCTGCGGACAAAGTGGGCGGGCGTGCGCACGGACGAGGTGTACTTTCGCGACACGGCCCATGGATTGCTGGCCTGGGCACTCGCCACCCTGGTGACCGCGGCCGCGCTCACTTCGACGATTGGCGCGGTCCTGGGAACGGGAGCGCAAGCCGGGGCGTCGATGATGGGTGGCGCTGCCACTGCGGGCACGACCGTTGCCGCGGCCGGCGCGGGTGCGGCTGCCACGGAGTTTTCCAGCGGTGCGGATACGTCGGGGCCGCTAGCCTACTTCGTAGACTCGATGTTTCGCAAAGCACCCGCTACATCCAGTGCGCCTGGCGCCTCGCCGGCGCCTGCTGATTCTGCTTCGCCCTCAGGCATGCAGACGCAGGAAGTCAGCCGAATCTTCCTGAACAGCATTCGCGCCGCCACTCTGCCTGCTGAAGACGCCCGGTATGTGGGTCAGGTCGTCGCGCAGCGCACAGGGGTGCCGCAGGATGAGGCCGAGAAGCGGGTGAAAGAGACGTTTGCGCGCGCTCAAGGCGCTCTGAATGAAGCGCGCGACAAGGCAAAGGCGGCGGCGGACGCGGCGCGGAAAGCATCTGCGTACGCGTCCCTGTGGCTGTTCATCTCGCTGTTGATCGGAGCATTCGTGGCCAGCTTCGCGGCCACCTACGGCGGCCGCCAGCGCGATCTCTGATTACTGTCTTGTCTGGAGAGTTCAATGCCCTCAATCTTGCTATGGCTCCTGGGAGTGCCGATCCCGATCATCATCCTGCTCGCATTGCTGTTCTGAACTGGAAAAGGAACTGAAATGCCTCTGGAAGGGCGCGATTACCTTCGGGCTGGTCCACATTCCGGTGGGCCTCCATACCGCCACACGGAGCACGGCGTGGACTTCGACTGGCTCGACAAGCGCCGCATGGACTCGGTGGGCTACAAGCGCGACAACAAGAGACCGACGCGCGATCACCAGGACGGCCCACGTCGCATCTACGTTGACGGCTTGTCAGCCGGTGGTGCGATGGCTGCCTGCTTGGCGACCTCTACCCCGATCTGAATGCGGGCCGTCGGCGTGACTCGGTCTGGCAGCGCGCGCCGGGACCTGTCGTCCGCCTTGGCAGCCATGCGTGGGATCGTCGCGCGCGCCGGCATGGACGCGAGTGGCACGCCGACCATCGTTTTCCACAGCGACAAGGACGATACGGTCCATCCCATCAACGGCAGGCAGGCCATCGAGGCATCCCTCGGGGTGGATTGCGCCGCGGCGCGACTCCCAGGATATATTCGCGCCATGGCGCTGGTGTGTGCGGCGAGCATTGGACTCTGCATGACGGGGAGCACGCATGATCGGGCGGAAGTGCCGAAGGAACGTTCGCTGACCCTTTCGGTCCCAATGCGAGTGAGGAAGTGCTGCGGTTCTTCGCCGATTGGCCGGGTGCGCGGTGGGAATCGAGCAAGACCCACAGGCGCACGGCGGCTCGGACGCTATCGCCACGCGACGCAATCCTACGATGATGAAGTTTCACGCGTCGCACTCTCCTTGTCCCCCAAACCTATACCTGGAGACCAACATGCCCACGACCACCAAGCGCACCGAGCCGGATGCCTGCAGCCTGCTCGACACCGATCACCGCAACGTCAAGAAGCTGTTCAAGGCCTACGAGGAGCTCACCAAGTCGAAGGCGGCGAGCAGCCCGCAGAAGAAGCGCGACCTTGCCAACGAGATCTGCATGGAGCTGACCGTCCACGCGCAGATCGAGGAAGAAATCTTCTATCCCGGCCTGCGCGAAGCCATCAAGGAAAGCGATCTGCTCGATGAAGCGGAAGTCGAGCACGCCAGCGCCAAGGACCTGATTGCCCAGATCCAGGAAGCCACCGACATCGACGACAAGTTCGACGCCAAGGTCACGGTGCTCGGCGAGTACATCGATCACCACGTCAAGGAAGAGCGCACCCAGATCTTCGTGAAGGCGCGCGCCGCACGCGGGCTCGACCTGGTCGCCATGCGCGAGCAGCTCGAGGCGCGCAAGGAAGAGCTGATGGCGGAGCTGACCGGGGCGGCCGCGTAACGACCGTCTGTTTGGGGTTGGCGGTGGCCACCGGCCACCGCTCTTTTTCGCTGCCTGGAGATTTGGATGACCGCAAATGCCGCCCCGCTGCACGGGATCGGCATCGCCATCGTCCTGGCGGGTGCGATCGTTTTCTCTTACCAAGCCTATGGCGGACTGGCCAAAGACGCATGAAGGGAGCCTGGTAGCGGCCTTCGCGACGGCGCCTACGTCGACGTGTGCCGCCAACTTATTGCGTGCATGACTCCCGATATGGAAATTGGATCTGGCGCGATCTTGCGCCCGCGGGCACCCGTGGTCATCGCCCATCCTGGA
>NZ_JAGGNU010000007.1 GCF_018614915.1 Variovorax paradoxus
TGCCGATACAGGCTCAAGCCTGGTCGCATAGCTGTAGGAGATCTCCGCGCCCTCCTCCGGCTCGTTGAACTCAAAGCATCCTTGTGCGTGTGGGCGCCCCGCGTAGCAAAGCGGGCGCAGTCGTCCGCATCCTGCCGACCAATGTCGCTGTTCGGCCTATTCTGTTGAAAAACTCGCCCTGGCGGTCTGAGTGCATCTTTCGGGGGGTACTCGACCCCTTGCCCGCCTCACGATCGCGGCTCCTGATGCGTTCTACGAGGTCGGTTTCGACCGGTGCTGCGCCGCGTCATGAGCGAGTCGAGTTTTTCAACACAATCGGCCAGCAGCGGTCGGTCGTCAACACGGCCAAGTTCGCACGAAAGCGGACATTCATCGCGTCGCATTCTGTCGCTGAAGCGCGACATCATGAAGCCTTCCGACTCCTCGGAATCCTGCATTCAGCCGTTCAGCCGAAGCCGGATCTGCTGAGGAAGCGAACGGCAGCGCCGGGTCACCCGCAAGCCACAGCTCCACTCCTCACTAGGTCCTCGATCTCCGCCTCGCCATACCCCAACGCCAACAGCACCTCGCGCGTGTGCTGCCCGAGCCGCGGCGCGCCGGTGCGTACCGAGCCGGGCGTTTCCGAGAACTTGATCGGCAGCCCCAACGCCCGCGTCTTGCCGGCTTTCGGGTGATCGACCTCGACCACCATGGCACGCGCCGCCACTTGCGGGTCGGCGAGCATGTCGCCGATCTTGTTGATCGGGCCCACGGGCACGCCGGCGGCATCGAGGTCGGCAATCCAGACGGCGGAATCGCGTGTGATTGTGCGGGCGGCGATCACGTCCGCGAGTTCCCGCTTGTGCGCCATGCGATCAGCATTGGTCTTGAAGCGCGGGTCGTCGACCAGCTCGGGTGAGCCGATGACGGCGGCGATGCGCTCCCAGTTCGCCTGGTTCGCGCCGCCGATGTTGATCCAGCCATCGCGCGTCGGGAACGCTTGGTAGGGCGCGGCGAGCAGGTGGCTCGAGCCCGTGGGCTGGGGGTTCGCGCCGGTCGCGAAATAGAGCGCGGACTGCCAATAGGTCTGCTGCACGGCCGCCTCCATCAGCGAGGTGTCGACCATCTGCCCCCGGCCGGTGACATTGCGGTTGACCACGGCCGACACCACGCCAAGGGCGGCCAGGATGCCGGCATTGATGTCCGACACCGGCGTGCCCGCCTTCATCGGTTCGCCCCCGGGCTGTCCGGTCACGCTCATCAGGCCCGAGACGCCTTGCGCGATGAGGTCGAAGCCGCCCCGGTCTGCATACGGCCCGGTGCGGCCATACCCCGAGATGGCGCAATAGATGAGGCGCGGGTTGAGCTGCCGCAGCACCGCGTAGCCCAGCCCGAGCTTTTCCAGCGTCCCCGGCCGGTAGTTCTCGATCAGCACGTCGGCGTTCGCAACCAGGCGCTCGACCGCCGCGCGCCCGCCCTCGAGCTTGAGGTTCACGGCGATGCCGCGCTTGTTGCGGTTCATCACCAGGAACGGGGCCGACTCGCCATCGATCGTGTGCTGGCGGTACGAGCGGCTGTCGTCGCCGTCCGGCAGCTTCTCGACCTTGATAACGTCGGCGCCCAGGTCGGCGAGCATCAGGCCGCACGTGGGCCCGGCCATGATCTGCGCCAGCTCGACGACCTTGAGGCCTTGCAGCGGTCCGGCGATGGCGCTCATCGCCCCTTGAACTCCGGCGCTGTCTTGGCCAGGAAGGCCCGAACCCCGATGCGAAAGTCCTCGGTATCGAAGCAGGCGAAGCCTTCATCGATCTCGGCGCCCGTCAACGGCGCGGGGTCGCGCAAGCGCCGCGCGAAGCGCTTGTGCCAGCGCGCTACGAGCGGGGCGCCCGCGGCGATGCGCCGGGCGGTGGCCTGCGCTTCGGCGGCGACCTGCTCGTCGGGCACGACGCGGGTCACGAGCCCCTTGCCCAGCGCTTCGCGGGCGTCGAACACACGCCCTTCGAGCAGCATTTCGAGCGCGACGGCCTCGCCCACCAGGCGGATCAGGGCGCCGATCTCGGCATGCGCCATCACCAGCCCCAGCCGGTTGATCGGTACCCCGAAGCGGCTCGATTCGCCGCAGATGCGCAGGTCGGCCAGCCCCGCGATCTCGAGCCCGCCGCCGACGCAGATGCCGTGGATCTGGGCCACCACCGGGTGCCGGCACCCGTCGATCGCTTCGATCGTGCGCGCCATCACCTTGCCGTACTCGCGAGCCTGCTCGCTGTTCGCGCGCTCTTGCTCGAACTCGGCGATGTCGTTGCCTGGCGCGAAGGCCTGCTCGCCGGCGCCGCGCAGCACGATGCAGCGCAGGGTGTCGTCGGCGTCGAGCTCGAGGAACAGGTCGCCCAGGCGGCGCCACATGGACTTGGTGAGCGCGTTGAGCTTCTCGGGGCGGTTGAGCACGACGGTCGCGATGTCGCCCTCGCGTTGGGCCAGGACGGTGTCTGTCATCGTCGCCTACCCGTAGAAGTAGTTCACCAGCCCAAGTCCGGTGACCGGGATGTAGGTCACCATCAGCAGCACCGCGAGCAGCACCCCGATGAGCCAGATGTTGACCTTGGTCACCTCCCACACGCTGGCCTTGGCGATCGAGCACGCAACCATCAGGACGGAAGCCACCGGCGGTGTCTGCTGGCCGATGCCGAGGTTGATCGTGACGATGAGGCCGAAGTGCACCGGATCGATGCCGACCGCACGCACGACCGGCATGACGACCGGCACGACGAGGATGATGGCCGCCGCCGAATGCAGGAACATGCCCAGCAGCACGAACAGCAGGTTCAGCAGCGCCAGCACCAGCCACTTGTTGGTGGTGACCTGCGTGATCGTGCGTGCGAGCTGCTGAGGGGCCTGGATCTCGGTGAGGTAGGTGCCCAGCAGCGCCGAGGCGGCCACCAGCAGCATCACCACCGCCGTCTGCACGCCGCCTTCGATGATCGCGGCCTTGAGGTGCCTCGGATCGAGCTCGCGGTACACCACGAGGCCGATGAACAGCGCCGCGACCACCGCGAGCGCCGCGCCTTCGGTGGCCGTGACCACGCCGCCGAAAATGGCGCCGAGGATGATCAGCGGCAGCGTGAGAGCCCAGAACGCCTCGCGGAACGTGCGCCGCACCCGCGCCCACTGGAAGGCCTCTTCACGCGGCAGGTCATAGCGCTGTGCAAACCAGTGCGCCATGCCCATCAGACCGAAGCCGCCGATCACGCCGGGCACGATGCCGGCCACGAACAGCTTCACGACCGAGGTCTCGGCCATCACCGCATACAGGATCATCGGGATCGAGGGGGGAATGATCACGGCGAGCGTCGCCGCCGACGACATGACCGCCGCGGCGACCGGCGCGGGATAGCCCTTGGCTTTCATCGCCGGGATGAGGATCGATCCCAGCGCAGAAACATCGGCCACGGCCGAGCCCGAGATCTCCGCGAAGAACATCGACGAGCCGATGGACACCATCGCCAGGCCGCCGCGCACGAAGCCGATCAACGCCGAGGCCAAGGCGATCAGCCGCCTCGAGATGCCCGACGCGTTCATGATCGCGCCGGCGAGGATGAAGAGCGGGATGGCGATCAGCGGAAAACTCGTCGCGCCGTTGTACAGCACTATCGGCAGGTTGGGCAGCGAGCCGACGCCGTGCGTGACCACCATCGCGATCGACGCCACCAGGCCCAGCGACACCGCGATCGGCACGTCGAGCACGACCAGCGCGAGCACGCAGGCGAAGAGCAGCAGGATTTCCATCAGTGCGACGCTTCACCGGCGACGCCGCTCTCGCTGCCCGCGTCGGCCAGCGCACGCGGCAGGTGCAGCAACTCGGCCGCAACGACCAGCGCGGCGCTGATCGGCACCACCGACTGCACGAAGCCGACCGACACTTCGGGCAGGCTCACGAGGTGATCGGTGTGGAGCACGCCGAGCACCGTGTAGCCCGTCCAGCCCACCAGCAGGAAGAAGGCGATCACGAGAATCTCGGCCAGCAGCCGGGCCAGGACGCGCACGCGCGGCGGCATCATCGCGACCAGCTCCGGGCAACCGATGTGGGCGCGCTTCACCGCGGCCAGCGCCGAGCCGTAGAACGTGAGCCAGGCCAGAAGGATCGACGCGACCTCGTCGTACCAGACGAGCGAATAGCCCGCGCTGCGAAAGACCACCCCCGCGGTCACCTCGAGGGCCAGCACGGCCATCAGCGCGATGACCATCCACTCCAGCGCCTGCTCGTAGCGCCGGCGGATCGTTGCCATCGACATGCCGCCTACCTCCCGAGCGCGATGGCGCGCTCGATGATGTCCCTGGAGCCCGCCACCTCGTTGGCGAACTCGTCGTAGACCACCTTCGATGCGGCGATGAACGCGTCCTTGTCGGGCATGTTCACCTGCATGCCGGCGGTCTTCAGCTTGCCCAGCAGCTCCGTGTCATCCCTCTCGGCCGTGGCGTAGACGAAGGCCTGCGTCTCCTTGGCCGTGTCCTCGAGGATCTTGCGCACGTCCTCGGGCAGGGTCGCCCATTTCCTGGCACCGACCGTGACATACGCCGGCGTATAGACATGGCCGGTGAGGGAGAGGTACCTCTGCACTTCCTGGAACTTGGCGCTGAAAATTTGCGTGAACGGGTTTTCCTGGCCGTCCATGACGCCGGTCTGCAGCGCGGTGAATACCTCGGAGAACTTCATCGGCGACGGGTTGGCGCCCCAGGACTGGAACATCTTCACCCGCCACTTGCCTTCGGGCACGCGCAGCTTGATGCCTTGCAGATCCGCCGGCGTGTGGATCGGCCGCTTCGAGTTGGTGACGTGCCGATAGCCGTTCTCCCACAGCGCAAGGATCTTGAGGCCCTTCTTCTCCACCTCGGGCGCGAGCCGGGTCCAGAAGAGCTCCCGCTCGATGCGGCCCATGTGCGCACGGTCCTTGACGAGATAGGGCATCTCGAAGATCCCGAAGATGTCGGATTCCGAGGACATCACGGTCGAGGGCAGCGCGATGTCCACGGTGCCGAGCTTCACCTTCTGCAGCAGTTCCTTGTCGCCGCCCAGTTGGCTCGAGCCGAACACCACCACCTTGGCCTTGCCGCCGAGCTTCGCGTTCGCGCGGCGAGCGAATTCGTCCGCGGACAGTGCGAACAGCGAATTAGGCTCGCCGACGTGCCCGAACCTGATCTCCGGCTGGGCAAGCGCCGGCAGGGTAACCAGCGCGGTGATCGCGGCAACGAGGGCGTGGCGGAACTTCATGGCCGGCTCCAAGGAAGCGTTACACCCGATGATGAGGGATCGAAAAGCCGGCGGCCTCAGGTCAAGTACCTAAGGACCGATACCGCTGGGATCGGGCCATTTCCATTGCCTGGGCGCCGAGTCGAAAATGGCGGCGTGTTTTCCCTGTCCATCGTCCAAGAGGCAACCCGGCGCGCCCTGGCAAGCGGTACGCTGCAGCCGATCGAGACCGACACCATCTTGCTCGATGACGATGGCGTCCCTTTCATCGTGCGCGCGGTATCGAGCCTCGCGCGCAGGGATGAGGCGCGTCATGCCGCGGTGGCCGCAGATCCGCTGGGCGACTTCGATCCGGATCTGTTCGTAGCCGACCTCGCGCCTTCGCACTACATTCTGCTGAACAAGTTCCACCTGCTCGCCGGGCATGTGCTACTCGTAACGCGGCGCTTCGAACGCCAGGAGCGCCTGCTCACCATCGAGGATTTCGGGGCGCTGATCACCTGCCTGAGCGAAGTCGACGGGCTCGGTTTCTACAACGGCGGCATGCAAGCCGGGGCCAGCCAACCACGCAAACACCTGCAGTTCGTGCCGCTCCCGCTCGCGCCGGAAAGCCCGGACGAAGTACCGATGGAGCGGCTGCTCGGCGGCCCTCGACTGGCGTTCAGGCATGCGTTCTCACGCATCGCGCCGCAGGAATCCGCTCCCGCATGGCACGCGCTCTATCGTGAGTTGCTTCAGCGGGTCGGCATTTCCGCCGTCGCCGCCGCAGAAGGGGAGTTTCAGTCGGCGCCCTACAACCTGCTCGTTCGCCGAACCTGGATGCTCGTCGTGCCGCGTTCGCGCGCATGCTTCGAATCGATTCCGGTGAACGCGCTCGGGTTTGCTGGCTCGTTGTTCGTGCGTCGGCAAGTGGACCTGCAACGCGTCCGTGCCGTCGGACCAATGCAGCTGCTTCGCGCGGTGGCGATACCCTAGGAGGGGACGCGGAGTCCAAGAAGTATGGGCTCGTTCCGGCAGCAGCACGCGTCCGAGAAGTGGGCCGCGCGCAGGAAACGCGGATCGGCAAAGCACTGCTTGCGATGGGTTACGTGCGCACTCGCGTGCGGCGAGGGGACGCTCGGCCCTACCTGTACACCCGCCGCCCTACTTCGGCCCTACGCGATAACGGCATGGGGTGAGGCCATGGTTTTCATTCTGGCAGTCGGCACGGCCGAACCCAATGCCGCCGAGGCGGCAACCATCAAAGCCCTTGGCCTCGTCCTAGCCGAGCACCGCCATGTGGCCCTTCGCGTCGCGGCGCACCGCAGCGGGCGAGCCGGCCGACAGCATCGAGCACTTTCGCGATCCTGCTCGTGAGGCAGGCGAGCTTGACGCGGCGACGCCCGCGGTCGGATGGCTTCAGGCAGCGGGACAAGCGCAACGAGTAGGCGGCACTCAGCACGGTGCTGAGACCGCAAGCGGCCGATAGTCTCGCATGCGTCACTGAGACCACAGGTGGCAGATGGGTTGGCGCCCATCTTTGCATGTCGACAAAGCGGATCGATCCCCGCCCAGTGGCTACGACTGCATCTCGACAGTGTCATTGTCTACGATTGCGATTGAGTCGTTCTGCTTTGCGTCCACCTTCATAACATCGTCGAGGCAGCTAGCCACATGCTGAAGGTCGAGTACCGCGCTTGGATCGCGCAGGCGAGCTTTTGCCAGTTCTAGCGCTTGATCCATTTCTCTGGCGGAACTCCAATCCCGAAGCGCGAGATAGAGAAGAGCATGGACGCTCACCTTCGTGACGCTAGTCGCTCCCCGATTCAGCATACTGATGACTCTAAATAGTCGTTCGAACGGGTTATCGAACTTTGGCAGCACGAAGCGATGCTCAGTGGGAATACGACTCAGAAAGTCGGGCCACTTGGGTTTCTTCTCTAAAAAGTCACGATGACTGCTAAGGGCATAGAAACCCACAATATTTTGTTTCGCAAACGAAACCTCTTTTTCCTGAAAGAAGAATTTATCCCCATTAATTGGCGCGATTAACTTCTGAAATATGCTGCGCCCGTCGATCTCTGTGTCGACTTCGTCAATAAATAAGACGACGTCTCGATGGGCAGGGGTGCTGGCTCGCCGAGGGTTGCCAGACCTGGCCGCCCCACGAGCCAGGTCTGTCGCGGTTATTGGCCGGCCCTGCATCCCCCGCCTTGCGCGCCTGGTTTCGGTCGACCTGACGAGGCGTCCGTACCGGTCAAGCCGTGCGCGACTGATGAGTTCGGTGATCGCCGGAACCATCTTCGACAAGACCCGGATCGCGTGATCGATTCGCGCAGGGTGCAACGGCGTGCGCCCCGCTTGCGACTCGGCGGGGATCATCGCCGCCATCCTGAAAGCGACGTCATCGAGCGCATCCTCACGCACCTGCGTCTGCAGGCGCTTGCGCCGCCGTGCGCTCCAGCGAGTGGGCCGTCAACGGCCCACTCGGCTTGACTGAGCCCAGACCCATCGCTGTTCGAGCGGCCCCCGCACCGAGGCCACAGGTTTGGCTGCGTGCGACCGACGCCGAAAAGGGGCGTTTGAACTTACTATCCTCCAAAAGCAAGGTTGCTCCCTACTCTGACTGCGACAAGGAGAATGCGATGACCATGGTCACTGGCTTGTTCAAGGACAAGGACAGCGCGGAGCTCGCTTTCCAGTCCGTTGTCGACCTGGGCTACGACAAGAGCGATGTCAATGTGGTCATGTCCGACGAAGTTCGCCAACGATACTTTCTCGCCCCCAACCCGACCACAGATTATCCAGACATGACCGATCTGGAAGAAAAGGTCGATGCAGCAGATATCAACAACCCAGCGAACAACACGTGGGGTGGTCCGGTGGGTGGGACGGTGGGCACGCTTGCGCCGGTAGTTGCAGCTGTGGGCGTGTTACTGATTCCTGGCTTCGGGATAGTTGCCGGGCCCTTGGCCATAGCACTGATAGCTTCCGCAGCGACTGGTGTAGCGATCGGCCTCATGGAAATACTCAAGAATTGGGGCATTCCGGACTCGCGCGTCGAGCAGTACGAAGTCGGACTCCGTGTAGGCGGCATTCTGCTTGGAGTGAAAGCGCACTCCGATGCAGATGCCTTGCAAATCCAGCAACGTTGGCAAGAAAGCGGTGGAGAACACATTCATTCGTAGGCCCCTGAGCCATCGCGCTGGCAGACCGACACGGAGTCTGGCGAAGTACGGCTGAGCATCTTCGACCACCTGCCTTGGGACACAGAGCACCTCCGGTCTCCTGCAAGACAAAATCAACGTGTACCTTGGCTTCATCGAGTCAGGCGAAATCTATCTCTCGTACCCAAACCCCAAAGGCCGGCCATTGGTCATCGACCTGTTCACGAAATTCCGGCCAACTGAGGACGCCGCACGCTTCCTGAAGCAGGCCGAAGCTGTCTCCGAGAACTACGGCGCGTCCTTACGCCAGGCACCGTCCACGGGCGGCTATGCCGACGATTCGGCGTAGTGGTTCACCGGCTACAGTCGGCCAGGAGCCGATGTTCGCCAGCGTCCGCTAGCGAGTGCTCTGGTTCGGTATTCGGCGCAGCGAGGGCTGTCGATCAGCCCATGAATATGGGAACCCGACATCGCCGATGGCTGCGCATCCTCGGACGCAGCCATTGTCACGGCGCTATCCCGTCAGCGCAGTCTTGTTGTGCCTATTCAATGGGACTAAGCTCGCCGCGGAAGTAGCGAACTGTCACTACGGCGAGGCACTTCGCTTTGGGGCGCCTGCGAGCGTGATTCATGCCGTCTGCAGCAAGTCGAGGAGACAATCATGAGCAAGTTCGACGAGGTTCTTACCCAAGCCGTGTCATCCGGTGCCGTTCCGGGGCTGGTCGCGATGACCGGGTCCGCGGCGGGCGTCAAGTGGAGTGGCGCCGCAGGCGAGCGAGCGCCCGGTCAGGCTATGAACGTGGACACGGTGTTCCGGATCTTCTCCATGACCAAGGCGCTCGGCTCGACGGCGGCGATGATCCTGATCGACCGCGGCAAGCTTGACCCGAATGCGACCGTCGAGAGCATCCTTCCCGAGTTCGCAAAAATTCAGGTGCTCGATGGCTTCGACGGCGACGAACCGCGGCTGCGCGCGCCGAGATCGCGCGCGACGATCCGGCAACTCGCCACCCACACGTCGGGCCTGGTCTACGAATTCTGGAACGCCAATATTCCGCGATGGATGGCCAAGACCGGCCATCCGTCGATCCTCTCCGGCCTGAAGGCATCGCTGTTCTACCCGATGGTGTTCGACCCGGGAACACGCTGGGACTACGGCATCGGAATCGACTGGTTGTGCCAGGCGGTTGAAGCCGTCGACGGGCGCCGCATCGACAAGTTCTGCCAAGAGGAGATCCTCGGCCCGCTGGGCATGACGAGCACCGCGTTCGAATGCGAAGGCGCGCTCGCCGAACGTCTGGCGTCGGTGAACGCACGTAGCGCTGACGGCCGCTTCGCGGCGTTCGAGCTGGCCCCGCCGGCGCATCCGGAGTTCTACGGCATGGGCCACGCGCTGTATTCGACTGCCGGCGACTACATGCGCTTCATGCGCATGTTCCTGAACAAAGGCGCGCTCGATGGCACACGCGTGCTGAGCGAAAAGGGCGTGCAGACCATGCTCTCCAACCAGATCGGCGATCTGCGCGTGGGCAAACTGACCACGGTGGCGCCGCCGATCACCGCCGACGTGGACCTATTCCCCGGCACGCCGAAGACTCACAGCCTGGGCTTCCTGCGCGTCGAGAGCGATGTGCCGGGTATGCGATCCGCCGGCTCGCAAGGCTGGGCGGGCGTACTTAACACGCACTTCTGGTTCGACCCGGCGCGAGATGTGGCCGGCGTGATCATGACCCAGACGCTTCCCTTCGCGGAGCCGCGGTTCCTGGCGGTATACGAGCAGTTCGAGCGCGCCGTGTACGGGGAGGCCTAAGCGAAGGCTTGTTGTCGGTGAGGCCGCAGCTCGGTGGTATGGCCCGCAGGCTCGGCTGCCGATTGCTTGAGCGGGGCACCATCTCGGAACCACGAGGATGCGGCGGCGACGATGAGCGGCGGCTTTGGGGCCCGCTGTCTGCATGGGTGAACGACCGGAAGGGCGCGCATTGCCGCCGCTCAGCTGCGCCCTTGACGAAGGACCGCACCCAGTTGCGGATTCAACCGGTCGATGCTGGCGGTGAGCATCGCCATCGGCGGGGCATCACCTCTGCGGCACGCTGCCCTGCGCTCGTTTCTTCGGCATTCGCTGACCCACCGCAGCGATGGCTTGAGCGAGCGTGGCACGCGCCTGAGCGTGCGTAGCGGCTTCATCTGCGAGTTGCTGCCGCACAGCCGCCAGCTTCTCACCCAGACTTTCCCCTTGCCCGCGCGCCTGCGTGAGCGCAATCGCTTGCGACTTCAACTCATCACGGAGTTTTCGGTCCTGCTGCTTCGCCTCCTCGAGGGCGACCCAATGGGTCTTGCGTTCGACCGCCGCCGCTTCCTCGACCTGCAGTCGACGTTTTCTTTCCTTGGCGAGTTCGGCCTCCAGCACCTTGGCACTCTGTCGAGCCTGATCGACCTCGGCCAAGAAGCGGTGTTCATGCGCGATCTCCCGCGCCTCCAGACGCTCCCGCTCCTGCCGCCATGTGCCTTCGCGAGCTTGGAGCGCCCGCTCGTGCTCGGCCCGGATCGTCGCATTCGCGAACCGCTCCGATTCGAGCGAGTTCTGCAGCTTGTCGACATCGGTGTCGTAGCGGCCGCGCAGGCTCGCAAGCTCCGCTTGTGCTGAGGCCAGCTCTCCCCTCAATGCCTCCGACGCGTCGCGAGTCTCGGCAAGCGCTTGCTCGATGGCCGCCGTTGCGGCCGCCCATTGTTCTTCGCGCTTCGTCTTGGCTTGGTTCCAGGCGCTGCGCAAGTTGGGCGGCAGATCGTCCTCGGTCGGCACGGCGACGCCTGCCACGCGGGCAGCAAGCCGCTCGAACCAGACGTCGAGCAAGGGACTGATGGTGTTGGGCGAGCCGCCACCCAGTTGCTGGCGCACGCGCTCGATGGTCGGCTTGAGGCCCCGGGCGAGCAGAGCGTCGGCGGCCTCGACCACCTCTTCCAGTTGCACACCGCGCGGCCCGCGCCGCCGGACCGGACTGGGAGCAATGAACGCTGAGACGCCCGTGGTGCCTGGATTCATCGACGGCCTCCGATTAGGGTCGATAAACGCCAGTTATCGCTCCGCAACCGAGTCGTTCGCCGCTCAAGTGGCAACTGGAAAAGAGGCGCCGAAAGCGACGCTCGTTGCTCAGATGCGAAGGTCGAACAACAAAAAGGCCTCCTAACTCATTGCTAGCAGGCCACTTTTGACAAATAAACCATATCGCGGCCAATCTTGGAATTAACCATAACGACGGATTCCGGCACCGTTATGCTTTGTTTCCCAGTCACAGCAGGCTTCTCAAAAACCATGCGGCAGGGTGGTAGGACGTACAAGATTCGAACTTGTGACCAACGGATTAAAAGTCCGCTGCTCTACCAACTGAGCTAACGTCCCACTCTTTTTCTTGGCAGCCGGCGTCGAAGCCGGCAAAGCCCGCAATTATAACGTGGCGTTGCGCGCGATCCGGTCCAGAACCCAGCCCGCCGCACATTGCCCGAACGTGGCCGTCACGCTCACCACCGAACCGTAGCCGTGGCAGTTGAGGGAGCCGTCGCCCTCCTCGATCGCACACGAGGCATCGGGCGGCGCCACGCTCTCGCGGCTGAAGACGCAGCTGACACCGATCTTGCGACCTTCGCGCGGTGCGCCGTGTTCCTTGCGCAGGCGCTGGCGCAGTTGCGCGAGCAGCGGATCATGGGTGACCAGTGCGAGGTCGTCGATGTCGACCTTGTGGGCCAGGCGCTTTCCGCCGGCCGCACCCACGGTGATGAAGCCGGTGCCGGTCTCGCGGGCCCATGCCGCCATGGCCAGCTTGGCGCGCAGCTGGTCGCAGGCATCGACCACGGCGGCCACCGGCCCGTTCGCGGCCTCGGCGCTCGCCAGCAAGGCCTGCCAGTTGCCGGAGTCGACGAATTCGTCGATCGCCAGCACCTTGCAGGCGGGATGAATGTGCGCGATGCGCTCGCGCATGGCCTCGACCTTGGCCTGGCCCACGGTGGTGTCGAGCGCATGGATCTGCCGGTTGATGTTCGATTCGGCGATGTGGTCGAGATCGATCAACGTGAGCCGCCCGACGCCACTGCGCGCCAGGGCCTCGACTGTCCACGAGCCGACGCCGCCGATGCCGACGACCAGCACGTGGGCATCGCGGATGCGACCTGCGCCCGCGACGCCATAGAGCCGCTCGAGCCCGCCGAAGCGGCGAGCCAGATCGGCATCGTCGAGGGCGACGACGGGGGCCGTGGCGTTCAAGCCGCTACCCCGGGTCTACCGGAGCCGCAAGAGGCGCTCGCGCCCGGCCTGAGCGGCCTCGGACTGCGGATAGGCCTTGGTCAGGTCTTCCAGCGTGCGGCGCGCCGCACGCGTGTCCTTGAGCTCGATCTGGCAGTTCGCGATCGACAGCACCGCCTCCGGCGCCTTCGCATGGTCGGGTGCGAGCGAAAGCATCGACCTGAAATTGGCGATGGCCTCGTTGTAGTTGCGCGTGGCGTACTGCGCATTGCCCAGCCAGAACAGCGCCGAGGCGTTGTAGCCGCTCTGCGGGTAGCGCTTCACGAACTCGGCAAAGGCGGTTTGCGCCTGCGCGAACTGGCCGGCGCGGAAGATGCCCAGCGCGGCGTCGAAGTCGGCCTTCTCCTTCGGGTCGGCCGTGAACTCGCGTCCGTCGACCGCGACCTTCGTCGGCTCGTTCTTCTTGAGCCGGTCGTCGATCTCGGCCTGGCGCTGCTGCAGCTCGGCGATCGTGCGCGTGAGCTGCTCGTTCTGGCCCGTCATGCGCTGAAGGTCGCCGCGCATCTGCTCGATCTGCGTCTGCAGGTCGAGCAGGCTGCGCCGCAACTGAGCGTTCTCTTCGTTCTGGCGCTGCTCTGCCTGCTGGCGCATGGCCTCGACGCGCTGGCGCAGATCGAGGATCGCGCGGCGCGCCTCGTCATCCTCGAACAGCGCGGCCTGTGCACCCAGCGAGCTGCACAACAAGGCGGCAGCGAGTACCGCACCACGCAGGGAAACGCGTTGCATCATCGACGGTAGGTGATCTCGGCGCGGCGGTTCTGCGCCCAGACGTCTTCACCCGAGCCTTGCGCGGCGGGCTTTTCCTTGCCGAAGCTCACGGCCTCGATCTGGCTGTCCGGCACGCCCAGCAGGCCGAGCGAACGGCGCACGGCTTCAGAGCGCTTCTGGCCCAGCGCAAGGTTGTATTCGCGGCCGCCGCGCTCGTCGGTGTGGCCTTCGATCGCGATGCGACGCTGCTGGTTGGCCTTGAGGAAACGGGCGTGTCCGTCGATCAGCGACTGGAACTCGGGCTTGATCGTGTAGCTGTCGAAGTCGAAGTAGATGATCCGCGCCACACCGACCGGGCCCTGCGCCGTCTGCGCGTTCGGGTCGATGGAGACCGGCGCGACGCCGCTGGCCGCGCCGCCGGGGCCCGTGCCAGCACTGCGATCGACGACCGGTGCCTCGTTCACCTTGGTACCGGACGAGCAGCCGGCAATCAGCGCCACGATGGCCAGCGAATAAATCGTACGTTTCAACATTTCGAACTCCTCAAGTTAATCATTGCTTTTGAAACGGACCCCAGTCCGGTTCCCGGATGTCTCCTGCCTGCCCCGCCAGTCGCGCTTTTATTTTTCCGTCGAGCGTGGTAGTCATCAGCGCCTCGCGCCCTTGCAGGCGCGTGGCGTAGACGATCAACTTGCTGTTGGGAGCAAAACTGGGATTCTCGTCGGCAGTCGTGTCGGTGATGGCGCTCACATTGCCGGTCGCCAGTTCCATCACATGGAGTTTGAAGGCGCCACCCACCCGCGAGATGTAGGCCAACCACCGGCCATCGCCGCTGATCGATGGAGAAATGTTGTAGGCGCCACTGAAGGTCACCCGCGTCGGGTTGCCGCCGTTGGCCCCCATCTTGTAGATCTGCGGCGCGCCGCCGCGGTCGCTCACGAAGTAGATGGTGCTGCCGTCGGCCGAGTAGGTCGGCTCGGTGTCGATGCTGTTGCTCTGCGTGAGCCGGCGCGGTTCGCCGCCGTTGGACGAGATGGTGTAGAGCTGCGAGCCGCCGTCGCGGCTGAGCGTGACGGCCAGCGTGCTGCCGTCTGGCGACCAGGCCGGCGCACTGTTGGAGCCCTTGAAGTTGGCGACCAAGCGTCGCTGGCCGTTGGCGACGCTGTGCACGTACACCACCGGCTTGCGCGATTCGAAGGACACGTAGGCGAGCTGCGCGCCGTTGGACGACCAGACCGGCGAGATGATCGGCTCCGGGCTGGCGAGCGCAGCCTGCGCGTTCTCGCCGTCGGCGTCGGCGACCCACAGGTTGTAGCGGGTGCCGCCCTTGGTCACGTACGCAATGCGCGTCGAGAAGATGCCTTTCTCGCCCGTAAGCTTTTCGTAGACATAGTCCGCGATGCGGTGCGAGGCGAGGCGCAGATCGCCCTGCGGCACGGTGTAGCTCTGGCCGCCGAGGTCTTGTCCGCGCACCACGTCCCAGAGGCGAAAGCGTACGTCGTAACGGCCGTCGGCCAGCCGCGTCACGCTGCCCACCACCAGCGAATCGGCCGTGCGTTGCCGCCACAGGCTCAGGTCGGGGCGCGAGCTCTCGTCCAGCGACTGGCCCGAGGCGTCGACGCCGCGGAACTGGCCGCTGCGCTCCAGGTCGGCCTGGACGATGGCCGCGGGCTTCTGCGGCGATGCGTCCTCACCCTTGAAAGGGGCGAGCGCAATCGGCAGCTGCGTCACGCCGACGCCCGACACTTCCACCCTGAACTGGGCGAGTGCGGGAAGTACGGGGGAGGCAGCCAATGCCGCAATCAGTGTGCGGCGGACGGAGAACGATGAAGAAGGGGTTGGGGAAATGTCTTGCAACGGCTTTTTCATGCACTTCGGAGAGGTTTCCGGGATTTAAGTTTCACACCCCGGACGAAACGAGGCCACATGGTACACAACGCGATGCACGCGAGGTCACAAAACGTGTATGTGCCGGCGCGGTCCTACAGCGAGGCACGACCGTAGAATGCGCCGCCATGCAGCCTTCCCCCGCCGCCGAGTCCGCGCGCCCTCCTCTCACGCGCCGGCTGGCGCGACTCATGACCTGGTTCGGAGGCTCGCGCCGCTGGTGGGCGCTGGGCATCGGCTCTGCCCTCGTGGCCGCACTCACCGAGCCGTTGATGCCCGCGCTGCTCAAGCCGCTGCTCGACCGCGGCTTCACGCGCGGACAGCTCGCGCTGTGGATGGTCCCGGCGGCCGTCATCCTGCTGTTCGCGGTGCGCGGCCTCGCGCAGTTCGTCTCGCAGTACGCGCTGGCGCGCATCGCCAACGAGGGCATGCAGAGCTTGCGGCGAGTGATGTTCGAACGGCTGCTGGCGGCCGAGCTCGCACTCTTCTCGCGCCAGTCGGCAAGCACGCTGTCGAACACCGTGGTCTACGAAGTGCAGACCGGCGCCATGCTGCTGGTGCAGGCACTCCTGGGCTTGTCGCGGGACGGCTTCACGCTCGTCGCGCTGCTGCTCTACCTGGTCTACCTGAACTGGAAACTGACACTGATCGTGGGCGTGCTCGCGCCCGGCGTGGCCTGGATCATCAAGGTGTTCTCCAAGCGCCTGTACCGCCTCACGCAGCTCGGCCAGCAAGCCACCGACGAGCTGGCCTACGTGGTCGAGGAAAACGTGCTGGCCCACCGAATGGTGCGGCTGCACAACGCCGAACCGAGCCAGACCGCGCGCTTCGAACGCCTGAGCCATGACCTGAACCGGCTGGCCGTGAAGTCCACCGTCGCCTCTGCCGCGACGACGCCATTGACCCAGATCGTCGCGGCGGTCGCGTTGTCGGTGGTGGTGATGATCGCGCTGTGGCAGAGCGGCGAGCAGGGCCTGACGGTGGGCGGCTTCGTCGCCTACATCACGGCGATGCTGATGCTGATCGCGCCGATCCGCCGGCTCGCCGACATGACCAGTCCGATCACGCGCGGGCTCGCCGCGCTCGAGCGCGGCGTGGCCCTGATTGACAGCGTCGCATCCGAATCGCAGGGCCGCTTCGAGACAGCGCGTGCCGAAGGCCGCATCGAACTGCGCGGGGTGCGGGTCAACTATCGCGGCGAAGACGACGCGCCGGCGCTCGACGACGTCAGTCTCTCGATCACGCCCGGCGAGGTGGTGGCTTTCGTCGGCCCTTCGGGATCGGGCAAGACCACCCTGGTCAATCTGCTGCCGCGCTTCGTGCTGCCGAGTGCCGGGCAGGTGCTGCTGGACGGCCACGACGTCGCCGAGTGGCAGCTGAAGAGCCTGCGCGCGCAGTTCGCGATGGTCAGCCAGGACGTGGTCATGCTCAACGACACGCTGGCCGCCAACGTGGCCCTGGGCGCCGCAGTCGATCGCGAACGCGTGCTCGCCTGCGTGGCGGCAGCCAACCTGGCCGCGCACGTCGAGAGCCTGCCCCAGGGCATCGACACCGTGCTGGGGCACAACGCGACCCAGCTCTCCGGCGGCCAGCGCCAGCGGCTCGCGATCGCGCGCGCGCTCTACAAGGATGCGCCGGTGCTGCTGCTCGACGAGGCCACCTCGGCCCTCGACACCGAATCCGAGCGCCTGGTGCAGGAGGCGCTGCAGCGGCTGATGCAGAACCGCACCACCCTGATCGTCGCGCACCGGCTCTCCACCATCCAGCACGCCGACCGCATCATCGTGATGGACCGCGGCCGCGTCGCCGAGCAAGGCAGCCATGCGCAGCTGATGGCGCTCGATGGGCTGTATGCGCGGCTGCAGGCGCATGCGGTGCGCAGCGCAGACGCCGGCCAGGATCCGACGCTCTAGTGCCTGCGGCTAGGGCCTGTTAACGCTATTTGCGGATCGCGTTGCCCAGCCAAGGGGCTGGATGCAAGGCGCCCGTGCGCAGCAAGGCTTTGGCCTTGCAAGCGCGGGCAACGCCGCAGACTGCCCCTTGGCTGGGCAACCCGAAGGGAAGGCATGCCTTCGCGACGCCGCAAATAGCGTTAACAGGCCCTAGAGCAGAACGATGTCGTACTGCCCCTGCCCCATCGCCGGCTCCACCTGCAGCGAGATCGGCTTGCCGATGAAGTCGCTGAGGCCCGCAAGATGCTGGCTTTCCTCGTCGAGGAAGAGCTCGATCACCTGCGGCGACGAGACGATGCGGAACTCGCGCGGCGTGAACTGGCGCGCCTCGCGCAGGATCTCGCGCAGCACGTCGTAGGCCACGCTGCGCGCGGTCTTCACGATGCCTTGGCCGTTGCAGGCCAGGCAGGGCTCGCACAGCATGTGCGCCAGCGATTCGCGCGTGCGCTTGCGTGTCATCTCGACCAGGCCCAATTGCGAGAAGCCGCCCGCCGTGGTCTTGGCGCGGTCGCGCGCGAGCTGCTTGCGGAACTCGGCCAGCACCTGCTCGCGATGGTCGTCGCGCGCCATGTCGATGAAGTCGACGATGATGATCCCGCCCAGGTTGCGCAGGCGCAATTGCCGCGCGATGGCCTGCGCCGCCTCCAGGTTGGTCTTGAAGATGGTGTCGTCGAAGTTGCGTGCACCGACGAAGCCGCCGGTGTTCACGTCGACGGTGGTGAGCGCCTCGGTCTGGTCGACCACGAGGTAGCCGCCCGACTTCAGGTCGACGCGGCGACCCAACGCCTTGGCGATCTCCTCGTCGATCGAATAGAGGTCGAAGATCGGCCGCTCGCCCTTGTAGAGCTGCAGCTTGCCGGCCGCCTGCGGCATGAACTCGAGGCCGAACTTGAGCAGCGCCTCGAACTGCTCGCGCGAATCGATGCGGATGGTCTGCGTGTCCTCGCTGGTCATGTCGCGCAGCACGCGCTGCAGCAAGCTCAGGTCCTGGTGCAGCAGCGACATCGGCGGCATGCGCGAGGACAGCTCGCGGATGCGCGACCAGGTCTTGCGCAGGTAGGCAATGTCCTCGGCCAGCTCGGCATCGCTCGAATCCTCGCCGTTGGTGCGCAGGATGAAGCCGCCGGTGTTCGCGGGCACCACGCCGCCGCCATCGGCCGCGGCGGCGGCTTCGATCAGCACCTGCATGCGCGTGCGCAAGGCATCGCGCAGGTCGGAAGGGATCTTCTGCGAGACGCCGACGTGGTTGTCCTGCGGCAGGAAGACCAGCAGCCGGCCGGCAATGCTGATCTGGGTCGACAGGCGCGCGCCCTTGGTGCCGATCGGGTCCTTGATCACCTGCACCAGCAGCGACTGCCCTTCGAACACCTGCTTCTCGATCGGCACCATGGCGCTGCTGCCGTTGCGGGCGTCGCGTTCGGGCTGCGGCGTGCTCGGCCGCGAGCCGGGCGTGAAAGGCGCCACGATGTCGGCCACGTGCAGGAAGGCCGTGCGGTCGAGCCCGATGTCGATGAAGGCCGACTGCATGCCGGGCAGCACGCGCGAGACCTTGCCGAGATAGATGTTGCCGACCAGCCCACGCTCGAGCGTGCGCTCCACGTGGAGCTCCTGCACGGCGCCGTGCTCGACCAGCGCGACGCGGGTCTCCTGCGGGGACCAGTTGATCAGGATGTCTTGCATTTTTTAAAGCCTGAAGCCGGCCTGGCGCAGCAACTGGGCGGTCTCGAACATCGGGAGGCCCATGATGCCCGAATGCGAGCCGCTGATGTGTTCGACGAAAGCCGCAGCCCGGCCCTGGATGGCATAGGCGCCGGCCTTGCCGAGCGGCTCGCCGGTGGCGACGTACTGGGCGATGCGCGATTTCGAGACGGCCGCGAAGCGCACGTGCGACACGCTGAGCGCCGCATGCCGGCGCTTGCCGTGCTGCAGCGCGATGGCGGTCAGCACGCGATGGGTTCGCCCGGACAGCAGCGCGAGCATGCGTTCGGCATCGCGCGCGTCCACCGGCTTGGCCAGGATCGTGCGACCCAGGGCGACGGTGGTATCGGCGCAAAGCACCGGGGCCGACGGCAGGCGCAGGGCCTGGTGCCGCGCCACGGCCGCATCGAGCTTGCGCGCCGTGACCCGCTGGACGTACGCCGTCGGCGATTCGCCGGGCAGTTCGTGCTCCAGCGCCTCGGCGTCCTCGTCCGCTCCGGCCAGGAGCAATTGGTGGCGGATACCAAGCAGTTCCAGCAGGTGGGCGCGCCGCGGGCTCTGCGACGCCAGGTAGATGAAAGAAGAATTCATTCGCGGTGGTAGGGATGGCCCGCGTTGACCGACCAGGCCCGGTAGAGCTGCTCGACGAGCAGCACGCGCGCCATCGCGTGCGGCAGCGTCAGGTCCGACAGGCGGATGCGCTCATGGGCCGCCGCCTTGAAGGCCGGGTCCAGCCCGTCGGGGCCGCCGATCACCAGGGCGACGTCGTCGCCCCCGCCCTGCCAGGCCGACAGGCGGGCTGCCAATGCCTTGGTGGTGAGCGCAGTGCCGCGCTCGTCCAGCACCACGATGCGCATGCCCTTGGCGATCGCGGCCTCGATGCGCTCGCGCTCGGCCGCGTAAAGCGTCTCGAGCGTCTTGGAGCCGCGCGGCTCGGTCTTGACGGCGCGCAGTTCGAGCTTGAGCTCGGGTGGGAAACGCTTGGCGTAGTCGTCCCAGGCGGTCTGTGCCCAGTCAGGCATGCGCTGCCCGACCGCGACCACCAGGAGTTTCATGACCGCGACGATGCGGTCTTGCGCGGCGCCCTCTTCGCTGCCGGTGCGGCCTTCTTCGAAGCGGCGGTTTTCTTGGCCGGCGCCTTGTTCACGACCATCGTCTTGACGGGCGCCTTCTTGGCCGCCGGCTTCTTCGCGGCAGGCTTGGCCTTGGCGGCCTGTTCGGCGGCGCGGATGGCGGTCTTGGCGGCGCTCGAGCGGCGCAGCGAGGTGCTGTTCTTGGCGGCCGGCGTCTTTTCCTTCTCCTCGGTGGCCCTGGCGGTCGATGGCTTCGCGGCGCCCAGCCTGGTGCGCACCGGCTTGTCGCCCCAGATCTCTTCGAGGTGGTAGTACTGCCGGATCGCCGGCTGCATGATGTGCGCTACCGCGGCGCCGCAGTCCACGATGATCCACTCGCCGTTCTCCTCGCCCTCCGTGCGCGGCTTGCCGAAGCCGGCGTCCTTTACCGCATCGCGCACGCTGGCGGCGAGCGCCTTGGTCTGGCGGTTGGAGGTGCCCGAGGCGACGATCACGCGCTCGAAGAGCGGCGAGAGATGTTCGGTGTCGAAGACCTGAATGTCCTGCGCCTTGACGTCCTCGAGCCCATCGATGATGGCTCTCTGGAGTTTCTGGGTGTCTTTCTTGGCGGCGGCGGCTTCAGTGTTCATCAGGCGGATCGGTAGAGGTGGTGTTTGTCAATATAGCGTGCAACCGCCGGCGGAACCAGACGGGAAAAGTCGACGCCGGTCGCAGCGCGGGTCCGGATGTCGGTCGCGCTGGTGTCCATGGGTGCCAGTTCGAGGGTTTCGAAGCGCGCAGCGGGCGGGAGGGGAGGCAGGATTCTAGGGTCAAAGGCGGCGGCGGTGCCCCCGACATCTACCACGCCGGCGCGATGCGCCACGGCAACGATGGCAATCGCCAGGATCTCCTGCCATCCGTGCCACTGCGGCAGCGAAGCGGCCTGGTCGGCACCCATGATCAGCACCAGCCGGGCGCCCGGATCGTCGTTCTGCAGTTCGCGCAAGGTGTCGAGCGTGTAGGTGGGGCCGGCGCGTGCCGTTTCGCGCGCATCGACCACGGTGCGCTCGAAGCCGCCGAATGCCAGCTGCGCCATGGCGAGCCGATGCGCGGCCGGGCTCAGCGCCCGATGCTTGTGCCAGGCATCGCCGGTCGGAAAGATGCGCAGCTCTGCCAGCTTCAGTTGCGCCAGCGCCGCTTCGACCAGTGCAACGTGCGCGTTGTGCGGCGGGTCGAAGGCGCCGCCGAAGACGCCGATGCGAGGCGCGGTCACAGCCATTCGCGTCGCACGATGAAGTCGCTGTAGAGCGCCGCCTCCGGCGTGCCCGGCTCCGGCGCCTGGCGATAGGCCCAGCTCGCGAGCGGCGGCATCGACAGGAGGATCGATTCGGTGCGCCCGCCCGACTGCAGGCCGAAGTGCGTGCCGCGGTCCCAGACCAGGTTGAACTCCACGTAGCGGCCGCGCCGGTAGAGCTGGAACGCGCGTTCGCGCTCGCCCCAGGGCAGGTCGCGGCGCCGCTCGACGAGCGGCAGGTAGGCCGGCAGGAAAGCGTCGCCTACCGAACGCAGCATGGCAAAGCTCTGCTCGAAGCCGAGCTCGGCGAAGTCGTCGAAGAAGATGCCGCCGATGCCGCGCTGCTCGTTGCGGTGCTTCAAGAAGAAATACTCGTCGCACCAGGTCTTGAAGCGCGGGTACTTGTCGTCGCCGAAAGGCGCCAGCGCATCGCGGCAGGCGCGATGGAAGTGCACCGCATCCTCCTCGAAGCCGTAGCACGGCGTGAGGTCCATGCCGCCGCCGAACCAGCACACGGGCTCGGCACCCGCCGGCAGAGCGGCCAACATGCGAACGTTCATGTGCACGATGGGCACGTAGGGGTTGCGCGGGTGGAACACCAGCGACACGCCCATCGCCTCGAAGGGCGCGCCCGCCAGCTCGGGCCGGTGCTGCGTGGCCGAGGGCGGCAGCTGCGGCCCCCGCACCTGCGAGAAGCCGCAGCCGGCGCGCTCGAACAGCGCCCCCCCTTCGAGGATGCAGGTCAGGCCGCTGCCCTGCAGCGGCTCGTCCGGCTCCTTCTTCCATTCATCGCGAACGCAAGTGCTGCCGTCGGCGGCTTCGAGCGCGGCCACGATGCGTTGCTGCAGCCCCCGCAGGTAGTCGCCGACCGCTTGCGGATCCTGGTGCATCAGCCTTGCGAACCGCGCGCGTGGACGGCGCGGTGCCCGATGTCCTTGCGGTATTGCGCACCGTCGAAGTGGATGCGCGCCGCGACCGCATAGGCGCGCTGCTGCGCCTGCTTGACGCTGTCGGCCAACACGGTCACGCAGAGCACGCGCCCGCCGCTGGTCTTGAGTTCGCCGTCTTCGATGATGGTGCCTGCATGGAACACGACGGCATCGGCCGTCTCCGGCGGAATGCCCGTGATGCGATCGCCCTTGCGCGGCGAAAGCGGATAACCGTGCGCCGCCATCACCACGCCGAGCGCGACGCGGCGGTCCCAATCGAGTTCGACCTGGTCCAGGGTGCCGTCGGTGGCGTGCCAGAACACCTCGAACAGATCGGACTTGAGCCGCATCATGATCGGCTGGGTCTCGGGGTCGCCCATGCGACAGTTGAATTCGAGCGTCTTCGGATGGCCCGCGGCATCGATCATGAGGCCCGCATAGAGAAAGCCGGTGAAGGGGATGCCGTCCTTTTCCATCCCGCGGATGGTCGGCAGGATGATCTCGCGCATGGCGCGTGCGTGCACCTCGGCCGTGACCACCGGCGCCGGCGAGTACGCGCCCATGCCGCCGGTGTTGGGGCCCTGGTCGTCGTCCTGCAGGCGCTTGTGGTCCTGGCTGGTGGCCAGCGCAGTCACGTTGCGGCCGTCGCACAGCACGATGAAGCTGGCTTCCTCGCCCTGCAGGAACTCTTCGATGACGACGCGCGCACCGCCCTCGTTGTGGGAGATGCCGAGCTTGTTGTCCACCAGCATGAAGTCGATGGCCTCGTGCGCTTCCTCGAGCGTGGTCGCGACCACCACGCCCTTGCCGGCGGCCAGGCCGTCCGCCTTGACCACGATCGGCGCACCCTTGGCGTCGACGTAGGCATGCGCGGCAGCGGCATCGGTGAAGGCCTGGTACTCGGCCGTCGGGATCTTGTGGCGCTGCATGAAGGCCTTGGAAAAGGCCTTGGAGCTCTCCAGCTGCGCTGCCGCCTTGGTCGGCCCGAAGATGCGCAGGCCATGCGCCAGGAACTCGTCGACCACGCCGGCGGCCAAGGGCCCTTCGGGGCCGACCACGGTCAGCGCGATCTTTTCCTTCTGCGCCCAGGCCCGCAGCGCGGCGGGCTCGGAGATGTCGATGCACTCGTAGCGCGAATCGGCGCGCGTGCCGCCATTGCCCGGCGCCACATAGACCCGGCTGACCCGCGCGGCCTGCGCCAGCCGCCACGCCAGCGCGTGCTCGCGGCCCCCTCCTCCGATCACCAGTACCTTCATTCGCAGGCTTTCATGGGCGCTTTCCTCATTCGGAGAGCGCTGCGTTGTGATAGACATCCTGCACGTCGTCCAGGTCCTCGAGCACGTCGAGCAGCTTCTGCATCTTCGCGGCGTCCTCGCCCGTGAGCTCGATGGTGTTCTCGGCCCGCATCGTGACTTCGGCCACCTCGGGCTGAAGGCCGGCCGCCTCGAGCGCGTTCTTGACCGCCTCGAAGTCGCCGACCGCGGTCAGCACCTCGATCGCGCCGTCTTCGTCGGTGACGACGTCCTCGCCGCCGGCTTCGAGGGCCACTTCCATCACCTTGTCCTCGCTGGTGCCGGGCGCAAACACGAACTGCCCGCAGTGCTTGAACTGGAACGCGACCGAGCCTTCGGTCCCCATGTTGCCGCCGTGCTTGGAGAAGGCATGGCGCACCTCGGCGACCGTGCGCACGCGGTTGTCGGTCATGGTGTCGACGATGATCGCGGCGCCGCCGATGCCGTAGCCCTCGTAGCGGATTTCCTCGTAGTTGACGCCTTCGAGGTTGCCGGTGGCCTTGTCGATGTTGCGCTTGACGGTGTCGGCCGGCAGGTTGACCGCCTTGGCCTTCTCGACCGCCAGCCTGAGGCGCGGATTGCCGCTCAGGTCGCCGCCGCCGGCGCGTGCCGCGACCATGATTTCACGGATCGCACGGGTCCAGAGCTTGCCGCGCTTCTCGTCCTGCCGGCCCTTCCTGTGCTGAATGTTCGCCCATTTGCTGTGTCCGGCCATGGCTGTCTATCTCGCTATCTCGTGTTTTCAAAGCAGGTTGTGAGTTTACTGTCCGGCGCGCGCAACGCCCGGCGCCCTACAGCGGGATCGCAGATGCTTTTTGGGATAATCCGCCGCTGATGCGCCACCTCGGAACGAGCATCTTCTTGGAATCCATCCCAGTCAAAGCGCATGAACATCCCTACGACAACAACCGGTCCTGCCGCGCTTTCCCACGAGAGCTGCGACGTGCTGGTCATCGGCGGCGGCCCCGCCGGCTCCACTGCCGCCGCCCTGCTGGCACGGCAAGGCCGCAAGGTCGTGTTGCTCGAAAAGGCGCACCATCCGCGCTTCCACATCGGCGAATCGCTGTTGCCGGCCAACGTGGCGCTGTTCGACAAGCTGGGCTTGCGCGACGAACTCGAGCGCATCGGCATGCCCAAGTGGGGCGTCGAATTCGTTTCGCCCGATCACGATCATGTGCAAATGGTCGAGTTCGCCGAGGCCTGGGACAAGACCATGCCGTACGCCTGGCAGGTGCGGCGCTCCGAGATGGACGAGATCCTGTTCCGCAACGCCACGACCCAGGGCGCGCAAGCCATCGAGGGCTGCCGCGTTCGCGAGGTCAGCTTCGACGCCGAGGGCGCCACGGTCCAGGCCCAGCTCGACGACGGCGCCCGGCGCAGCTGGCGTGCCCGCTTCGTGATCGACGCCTCCGGCCGCGACACTTTCCTGTCGAACAAGTTCAAGGCCAAGCTGAAGAACCCGAAGCACAACAGTTCGGCCCTGTTCGGCCACTTCACCAATGCCGACCGGCTGCCGGGCAAGCTCGAAGGCAACATCACCATCTTCTGGTTCGCGCACGGCTGGTTCTGGTACATCCCGCTGGCCGACGGCACCACCAGCATCGGCGCGGTGTGCTGGCCCCACTACCTGAAGTCGCGCACCAAGCCGCTCAAGGACTTCTTCGCCGACACCATCGCGATGTGTCCGCAACTGGCGGCGCGCCTCGCACACGCGACGCTGGTCGACGACGCGGTCCACGCCACCGGTAACTATTCGTACACCAGCACCCACTGCAGCGGCGAGCGCTACCTGATGCTGGGCGACGCCTTCACCTTCGTCGACCCGGTGTTCTCCTCGGGCGTCTACCTCGCGATGCACAGCGCCTTCGAAGGCACCGAAGTGGTAGCCGCCGCGCTCGACCGGCCGGCCGAGGCCGCCCCCGCACGGCAACGATTCGAACGCTACATGCGCAAGGGCCCTCGCGAGTTCTCCTGGTTCATCTTCCGCGTCACGAACCCGACCATTCGCGAATTCTTCATGTACCCGCAAAACCCCTTCCGCGTGAAGGAAGCGTTGCTGTCGCTCCTGGCCGGCGACATCTACGGCAAGACGCCGATCTGGCGCTCGCTCAACGTGCTCAAGGCCCTGTACTACCTCATCTCGGCCGGCCATCCGCGCCGCACCTGGGATGCCTGGCGCCGGCGGCGCAGCAACATCCGGGACCTCGGGCCGCTCGCCGGCGAAAACATCGTCGAGGCCCAGTGAGCGCGCGCGACTTCAACGGGGTGCCGCCCCTGCGCGTTCAGCGCCTGTCCCTGTCGCAAAGCCTGGCCCTGTTGTCGAGCGGCAATCCGCCCTTCGGCGCGCTGGGCTACGGCACGCCGGAGGACCTGGCGTGGATGCCCACGGTCAACGCACGCGTGCTCTCGGCAGCGGGTGCCATGGCCGACGTGTGGCATGCCAGCGAGCACATCGAGTCCGGCACCACCGGCGTGGTGCGCTGGCGCTGCGACGGCCACTGGATGCTGGGCGCCATCGATCTCGACGAAGCGACCGAAAAAGCGGGCCTGGCTGCTCTCGCCCAGCGCGCCTATCACGATCTTTTCGAGTCGATCGCGCAGACCGGCTGCGCCCACCTGCTGCGCGTGTGGAACTACCTGCCGCAGATCAACGGCGACGGCGGCGGCCTCGAGCGCTACCGGCAGTTCAACCTCGGCCGCCAGCAGGCCTTCTTCGACGCCGGCCAAGCCGCGTTCGAAGGCGCCCCGGCCGCCTGCGCGCTCGGCATCCACCAAGGCGCGCTGTGCATCCGCTTCCTGGCCGGCCGCATGGCGCCGCTGCCGATCGAGAACCCGCGGCAGGTCTCGGCCTACCGCTACCCGGAGACCTACGGCCCGCGTTCGCCGACCTTCTCGCGCGCAGCGCTGGCGGAAATCGGCGGCGGCGACGTGGCGCTCTTCATCTCGGGCACGGCCAGCATCGTCGGCCACGAAACCGTGCACCTGGGCGACGTGCGGGCGCAAACCCAGGAAACGCTGCGCAATCTCGGCGCCGTGATCGCGGCGGCCAACGAGCGCGCGACCACGCGCTTCGATCTGGCCGCCCTCGATGGCGTGGTGTACGTGCGCCATGTCGCCGACGCGCCGATCGTGCGCCGGGTGCTCGAGGAAACGCTGGGTTCACGGGCTCACACGGTGAGCCATGCGGTCTATTTGGAGGCGGACATCTGCCGCCAGGATCTGCTGGTGGAGATCGAGGCCCATGCGGTTGCCAACGGCTCATTGCGCGCCTGAAAGCGCGAGCACGCCATGAATCGGCTGCTGCGCTGCCTCTTCTTCATTCCGCTCGCCTTGCTGCTCTACGCCCTGCTCTTGCTGTTGGGCGGCATCTCGCTGGTGTGGAACCTGGTCGCGATGCTGCTCTACCCGGTGCTGCCCGCCCGCGTGGGACGCTCGCTGGGCCGCAGCGTGATCGCTTTCGCCTACCGCTCCTTCTGGGCCACCGCTTCCGCCTTCGGCATGATGCGCATCCACGCGAGCTGCCTCGATGCCCTGCGCGACGAACGCGGCGTGATCTTCGTCGCCAACCATCCGACCATGCTCGACGCGCTGCTGCTGGTGGCGCGCCTGCCGCGCAGCGCCTGCATCATGAAGGCCGACCTGATGCGCAACATCTTCCTCGGCGCCGGCGCGCGGCTCGCACGCTACATCCGCAACGACTCGGCGCGCACCATGGTGCGACTCGCGGTCGAAGACCTGAAGGACGGCGGCCAGCTGGTGATCTTTCCCGAGGGCACGCGCACCGTCACGCCGCCGCTCAACGCCTTCAGGCCCGGCGTCACGCTGATCGCCAAGCTCGCAGAGGCGCCGATCCAGACCGTCTTCATCGACACCGATTCGCCCTACCTCGGCAAGGGCTGGCCGCTGTGGCGCGTGCCGCCGCTGCCGATCGTGTTCACGCTCCGGCTCGGCCAGCGCTTTGCGCCCAAGCAGGACAGCGATGCGCTGCTGCACGAGATCGAACAGTACTTTCGCCACCCCATGGAACAACGCGCCACCGACGCGCAGCCCGCATGCCAGAGCTCTCGCGCACCCACCTTGTCCTGATCCCCAGCTACAACACGGGCGAGCGCCTGTTCTCGACGGTCAGCGCGGCCCGCGCGCAGTGGAGCCCCGTCTGGGTGGTGGTCGACGGCAGCACCGACGGCACCGGCGAACGCCTGCAGCAGATGGCCGCGTCCGATCCCGGCCTGCGCGTGTGGGTGCTGCCCGAGAACCAGGGCAAGGGCGCGGCCGTGCTGCACGGCCTGCACGCGGCGCAGGAGGCCGGCTACACGCATGCTCTGACCATGGACTCCGACGGACAGCATCCGGCCGACCTGATCCCCGCCTTCATGCAGGCCTCGCAGGCGCGGCCCGAAACCATGGTGCTGGGACGGCCGGTGTTCGATGCCTCGGCGCCGCTCCTGCGCGTGCGCGGGCGCAAGGTGTCGAACGGCTGGACCCAGTTGGAAACGCTGTTCGCCGGCATCGGCGACTCGCTCTACGGCTTTCGCGTCTATCCCGTGCCCGACCTGATCGCGGTCATGGCGCGCCAGCCCTGGATGCGCCGCTTCGATTTCGACACCGAGGCGGTGGTGCGCCTGGCCTGGCGCGGCGTCAAGCCGGTCAACATCGACGCGCCGGTCAAGTACCTGACGGCCGAAGAAGGCGGTGTCTCGCATTTCCACTACGTGCGCGACAACCTGCTGCTCTCCTGGATGCACGGGCGCCTGATGCTGGAGTTCGTGCTCAGGCTGCCGGGGCTGCTGCTGCGGCGGCTGCGGCGCGCGCCGCCGTTCCAGCGCTGAAACGGCTCAGATCATCCCGCCGTTGATCGAGATGATCTGCCCGGTGATATAGGCGGCTTCGTCACTCGCCAGAAAGCCCGCCAGCGCAGCCACCTCTTCCGGCCTGCCGGCCCGCTTCACCGGCACCAGCTGGTCGATCATGGCCTTGTCGAACACGCCGTCGGCCATCGGCGAGGCAATGATGCCCGGCGCGATGGCGTTGACGGTCACGCCGCGCGCCGCCACTTCGAGCGAGAGTGCCTTGGTCGCGCTGTTGAGCGCGCCCTTGGCGGCGGCGTAGTTGACCTGGCCGCGGTTGCCGGTGAGCGAAGCCACCGACGAGATGTTGAGGATGCGGCCCCAGCGCGTGCGCAGCATCGGCAGCAGCAAGGGCTGGGTGACGCGAAAGAAGCCGTTGAGCGAGACGTCGATCACCTTGTGCCACTGTGCGGCGCTCATTCCGGGCAGCACCGCGTCGTCGTGCACGCCGGCGTTGTTGACGATCACCTGCACCGGGCCGCCGGCCAGCATGCGCTCGCAGGCGGCGCGCGAGGCCTCGTCGCTCTGCAGGTCGAACACGTGGCACTCGGCCTGCCCGCCCGCGGCCTTGATGCGGGCGGCGAGCTGTTCGACGGCCTCGGGCCGCGAGTTGGCGTGCAGCAGCACGGTGGCACCATCGCGCGCCAGGCGCTCGGCGATGGCTGCACCGAGGGCGCCGCTGGCGCCGGTGATCAATGCGCGTTTTCCAGCAAGGCTCATGATGAAGATGCTCCCGTTGCAAGCGGCGTATTGAGCACGACCACCGCACGGCCTTCCGCCAGCGTTTGGCCCTGCGCGTCCTTCACCGCGAATTCGTAGAGGATCTGGCTGGCGTCGCCCGAAGCGCGCTGTGCATGCACATGCAGTTCGCCTTCGATCTCGTCCAGGCGCTGCGCGGCAAAGCGCACGTTGCGCGCGCTGGCCAGGAAGCCGGCCGAGGGCTCGCTGCCCTCCTGTGCGATCAGCCCGCCGTGCAGGGCCATCGCCTGCGCTGCATATTCGATCGCATTGGGCGCCAGCAGCCCGCTGGCCGTGCGCAAGGGGTTGTCCTGGCGCCGGTGCGTCGTGGTGGTGCAGTGGATGGCCTGCGCGTCCCACGACAGCAGGCGCTCCAGCAGGCACATGCTGCCGCTGTGCGGAATGCGCCGTGCGATGCCGGCATGGTCGAGCTGTTGCGGTGCGCTCATGGCGAAGCTGAAGCGTGCGTGCGATCGGCCACCAGCAGCACGTTGGCGAAGGGCGTGCCTTCGCTCATCGGAATGCTCTGCACCGACGAGAAGCCCATGCGCTGCAGCAGCGCCGTCCACTCCGCGAGCGGCCGGCCCCAGGTCGGCGAGACGCGGTGACCGCGAATGCGCGTGACGGTGCGGTCCACCCATTGGCTGATCGCGAAGCCGCGCCGGCTGGCCATGTCGCCGATGCGCAGCAGCAGCCGCCCGCCCGGCTGCAGCGCGCCGTGCACGCGCTGCAGCACGCCTTCCTGCGCCGCATGGTCCACGTAGTGCAGCACGTCGAGAATCACGACCAGGTCGCAGGCCGGCATGGCGGCTGCGCACATGTCGCCACAGACGAAGCGCGGCGCCGGCTGCAGGTGGCCGATCGAGTTCTCGGCGCGTGCCACGTCCTTGGGCATCAGCTCGATGCCGGTGTAGTCGGCCGCAGCCGGCGTCGTCGGCCACGCGGCCGGCCAATGGCCCGCCTTCGACTGCATCGCGGCCATGGCCGACAGCAGGCTCGCGAACAGGCCCTGGCCGCAGCCGATGTCGACCACGCGCCTGTGGTCCTTCCCGATCAGCCCGCGCTCGACGAGGCCGCGGAACACCGGGTCGCGCCCCAGCTTGCCGCGCGCGAAATGCCAGGCGAAGTTGCCGGCCTGCCTGTACGGCGCGGTGGCCGCTTCATGCAATCGACGCCATGCGGCGTCGGTCGTCGTCGTCGAAACCTGTGAGTTCATGCGGCCAGTGCTTCCGGCAAGGTGACTGCGCGCAAGCCGTCCGCATGCATGCGCGCCAACAAGGGTGGCAAGACCTCGAGCACGACCGGCCGCCCGGCCGCCGTGCGCGCTGCATTGCCGTCGTGCAAGAGCAGGATGTCGCCCGCCCGCAGATCGCGCGTGAGCCGCGCCAGCACCGTGGCCGCGCTGCGCTCGCGCGTGTCGAAGCCGCGGCGCGTCCAGCTCACGAGCGAAAGGCCCATGCGATGCAGCACGGGCGCAAGAAAGGGATTGCGCAGGCCTGCGGGTGCGCGAAAGCAGCTCGGCCGCTCGCCGGTCGTTTCGTGCAGCACCTGCTGCGCGCGCGAGATCTCGGCCGCGAAACCGCGCGGCCCGAGAAAGGAGAAGTTGTGCCGATGCCGCGCCGTGTGGTTCTGGATGCTGTGGCCGCGCGCCGCGATCTCGCGCGCCAGCTCGGGATGAGCGAGCACGCGCTCGGCGATGCAGAAGAAGGTGGCGCGCTGGCCATGGGCGTCGAGCAGGTCCAGCACCTGGGGCGTGACCTCCGGGTCGGGGCCGTCGTCGATGGTGATCGCGACTTCGCACCGCGCGGCGGCGGCCTCTGGCAGCCGCGTGAGGTTCGGCCCCAGCAGGCTGCTGCGCGGCGTGAGGCCGGCCGCGGTGATCACGGCATGGTTGAGCACGATCGCGCCGATGGCCCATGGCGTCGCGCCCGGCACCAGCACCCCGCCCGCGACGGCGAGCAGGTGCCAGCCGGCGCTGGCGCGAACGATCGGCGGCCAGGGCCAGGATTCGGAAGCAGCAAGGGCTGGAGGCATGGCGCGGAATTCTCCCATCACCGGGAGGCCGCGGGAATGCCGCCCGGCCCGCGCGCGAACGCAGCCGAGAGCAGCAGCGCCAGCAGCGCGCCGGGCGCCACCACGCGCCCGATCGCCGACAGCGCCGGAATATCGGAGATCGCGATCAGCGTGAAAGACACCACTGTCGTCAGGTTGGCCAGCATCAGCGAAGCCAGCGTGTCCTCGTCGGCGCGGCCGGTCTCGCGCAGCTGGTCGAAGAAGAGCGCGTAGTTCGAGCCCACCGCCACCACCAGCAGCAGGCCCACCAGATGGAGGATGCCCAGCGGCACCTGCAGCAGCGCCAGCCCGCCGAGGGTGAGCAGCACCGCGACCAGCAACGGCTCGCACACGGCCAGCAGCCGGCGGCCCGAGCGCAGGTACAGGCCCAGCAGCACGACCACCGCGAGCGCGCCCAGCATCACCTGCACGAAGGCTTCGTGCAGGTAGCGCCGGTAGAGGCTGCGCAGCTCGTCGCCGACGTTCACCACCTGCACCTCGGGCACGCCGGCCAGCGCGGTCGCGAGTCGGCCGGCATCGAAGCGCTCGCCCGGATGCAGCGAAACGAGTGTCGACCAGCCGCCGCCGGGGCGCTGGAACATCAACGCGCCGACCATGGCGCCGAGCGGCCCGCCTTCGAGATCGGCACGCCGGACCATGGGCTGCGAGCGCGCCTTCTCGACATCGGCAAGAAAAGGCGCGAGCCGATCGGCAGGCAGCGGCAGGCCGCGGGTCGCTTCGGCCAGCCGCGTCTTCAGCGTCGCGGCGTCGGGCAGACTCGCGATGCGCGCGGCCTGCACGGCCTCGCTGGGCAGCACGCGGGTGACGGCCTCGAAGCCGGCGAGCTCGCCCTGGTCGACCAGGGCCTCGAGCTTGGCGGCAGCGGCCTCGGTGTTGCGCAGGGCGGCCTGTTCGTCGGCACCGTGGATCACGACCAGCGTGCCGCCGTCGCTGGCACCAACGTCGGCGCGCAGTTCTTCGTCGAGCTGCTGCGCCGCCCTGGGCACCGGGCTCATGGCGTTGAGCTCGGCGCGCCACAGATGGCCGCCCTGCCACAGCACCAGCGCCAGCGCCGCGGCGCCCAGGCCCATGAACAGGTAGCGCAGCCGCGGCAGCGCACGCACGATGACGCCGGCGACCTGGGCCATCTGGCGCCGCATGCCCATGCCGGTCGCGCCATCGGGCGCGAGCACCGGCAGCACGTGGCGCGCGACCAGCGCTGCGACGATCAGGCCGGCCAGCGAGAACACGCCGAGCTGCGCGAGTCCGGGGAAGCCCGAGAACACCAGCGCCGCGAAGCCGCAGACCGAGGTGAGCAGGCCCAGCCGCACGGTAGGCCAATGGATATCGCGCCAGCGCTGCCAGCCGGTGCCCGGCACTGCAGCACCGCGCGCCTGGATCAGATAGTAGATCGCGTAGTCGACGGTCTCGCCGATCAGCGTGCTGCCGAATCCCATCGTCAGCCCGTGCACCTCGCCGAACCAGAGGCTCACCGCGGCCGTGCCGCCGACCACGCCGGTCGCGACCGGCAGCACCGCGATCACCAGCGCGCGCGGCGAGGCGAAGGCCAGGAGCAGCAGCACGCCCATCACGATGCCGCCGATGGTGGCGAGATGGATCGCCTCGCCCTTGATCTGGTCGCGGCTCTGCACCGAGAACACCGGCGCGCCGCTCATCTGCAGCCGCGGGCCGGCGCTGCCCAGTTCGCGCGTCGCGGCTTCGAAGGCGCTCTTCACGCGCCCGACGGCCACGGCCTGTGCATCGAGGTCGCTGCCGGCCGCATGCGTGGTGGCCAGCAGCAGCGCCCGCGGCGCAGTGCGAGAGACCCAGACGCCGTGCTCGCTGCGCGGCGAGCTGGCGGGGATCAGGCCTTCGGCAATGCGTTGCGTCTCGCCGGTCGGATCGCGCTCCAGCAGCGGCTTGACGATGTTGCCGGCCGGCGTGCCGAGCAGCGACAAGGTGTCGACGATCGCATCGCGCAGGCCGGCGGCGGTGAAGCGCTCGGGCGTGATGTCGGGCGCCAGCAGGTAGCGCTTGTCGAAGACCCAGGTGCCGGATTCCTTCCACTCGCTGGTGTCGCCGTTCTGCACCTGGTCGAAGAGCTTGCTCTCGCGCATCGCCGCGCCCACGGCGCGCGACACCTCGGCGCGCTGCGCGGCATCCTTGCCGCCCTCGATGCCGATGAAGAGCGTGCGCGACGCGATCCCGCTTTGCAGCTGCTCGATCAGCACGCGCTGCCGCTCGTCCGGGCTCTCGGGCAGGAAGGCCGAGAGGTCGGCGCTGAAATGCGTGCGCGCGATCAGCGCGACGCCGGCCGCGAGCGCCAGGAGCCAGATGCCGAGCACCAGCGCGATGCGCCGCGGCCCGGGTGCGGCAGCGTGGCGCGTCACGGTGCGGCGCGCGTGGGGGTGATGCTCATCACCGATCGGTCGCCGCCGATGAACTCCATCTCGACGCCGAGCACCTCGCCGGCGCGGCCGTTGAGACGCATCGAGCGGACCTGGGCGGCGAGCCGCTCGTCGATCGGCACGAGGTCCAGCGTCCACTTGTCGGGCGTGCCCGATACCGTGCTGCGGAAGTAGCGCTGCAGGCCCTGCGTGTTGCCGCTCAGCGTGCCGCGCATCGCCTCGACCAGGCCCTGCAGCTCGGGCATGCTGTCGAGGGTCAGCGTGCGCGTGCGCCCGCCGCGCGACAGGGTCAGCGTGTTGCCGTCGACCGCCATGGTCTCGGGCCGCGGCGTGAGCGTGCGGCGCGTCATCTTGTCGGGTGCCTGGAAGCTCAGCGTGCCGCTCGCGTCCAGCGGGCCTTCGAGGCCGCGCACGAAGCGCTGCTCGGTGAAGCGCGCCTCGCCGCTCTTCTGCTTCGCGAGCAGGCCCATCAGTTCAGGAAGGTCGAAGGCCCATGCGGAGGATGCGGACAGGGCCAGCACCGCCACCAGCGCCCTGCACCAGCGCTCAAGCCGAATCTTCGAGCCAGAAGTCATGGAAATTGAACCAGTTGTAGGGATAGGCGCGGCACAGGGCCTCGAGCCGCGTCACGTAGCTTTCGAGCGCCGCACGGATTCGGCGTTCCCGCTCCGCGGGATCGGACACGCGCTCGCTGAAATCGGCCAGCGGCTCGAAGCGGACATCGTAGCGCGCGCCTCCCGCATAGAGCCCGGCCATGAAGAACACCTTGCGGCGCAGCAGCGCGGCCAGCCGGAACGGGCCGTCGTTGATCAGCGCCGGCTGCCCGAGAAAAGACACCTCGATGCTGTTGCCGCGCTGCTGGCCTGCTTCTTCGGCGCCCGGCAGCGTGCGGTCGGCCAGGAGCCCTGCGAGGCCGCCGCCGTCGAGCCAGTCGCGCAGCGCCAGCATCGAATGCGGCCGGCCCAGGGCGATGATGTGAGGCCGCAGGCCGGGCAGCGCGATCGCGTCCAGCACCGCGCTGATCTGCTGCGCGTTGTCCTGGTACATCAGCATCGCCAGCCGCAGCTCCTGGGGGTTTTCGCTCTGCTGCTTGCAAGCGCCCATCGCCTCGAAGCTGCCGATGTGCGCCCCGAGCAGAAAAGCGCCCCGCCCCGCGCGCGCCTCGGCTTCCACCGGCAGGTTGCCGTAGACCCGGATGTCGAACAGGTCCATGCGCCCGCGCAGGAAGTAGATGCGGTCCAGCACGGTCGAGGCGAAGGCATGCAGCAGCTTGTAGCCGTCGGTCCAGCCCGCGCGCGGGCCGATGGCGCGGAACAGGTAGCGCTTGATGTGACGCCGCTGCGCCGGCGAGAACAGCAGGAAGTACAGGCTGATCGGATGCAGGATGAGGCGCGCGAGCGGCCGCCCGCAGGTGATGGCGATCCAGCAGATCACCCTGAGCGCCAGCATGTTGCTGCGCTCGGGCATGCGCGACCAATCGGCCTGGGGCGGGATGCTGCTCATATCGTGCTGCGCGGAGTCCAGCGCCCGCTCGCCGCCAGCACGCCGGCCGAACGCAGCTCGAAGCGCAGCCCGCGCGAGGCGCCGGCTTCGGGGACCAGGTCGATCACGAGCGTGCTGCCCGGGCGCACCGGCGCGAGGAACTTGGCGGCCGCCAGCGTCGGGTGCTCGCCGAGGCGCGCCGCCAGCGCAGGAACGCCCTGCACCGCCTCCAGCACCTCCGACAGCAGCAGCGCGCCGGGCAGCAGCGGCTGGCCCGGGAAGTGCCCGGCGAAGGCCGGATGGTCCGGCGGCACCTCGTGCGTGAGCTGCACCGGCGTGCCGTCCGATGCGAGCTGCGCGAGCGCGAACTCGCGCAGCGAGCGCGCCGTGAGCTTGCCCGTGCCTTCGCGCGGGAATGCGCTCACGTGCACCACGCGCCGCGGCACGAACACGGCCTCGATCCGTTCGCGCAGCGCCAGGATGATGGCGTGCGCATCGAGCGTCGGTGCCACCACGAAGGCCACCGGCCGCACCACGCCGTCGGTCACGTCGTCGGGCAGCCAGAAGGCGCCGTCGACCACGCCGGGGATGCTGTTGAGATGGTGGTTGAGGTAGCCCAGCGAGCTGCGCCGGCCCGCCACGTGGATCAGGTCGTTGGCGCGGCCCAGCAGCCGGAAGTGGCGATCGTCGATCAGCTCGAGCACGTCGGCCAGGGGCGTCGGCTCGGGAATGAAATCGCCCTCGAAGACGAAGCGCTCGCCGCCTGCCGCATCGTGCTCGGCGTGCACGCGGATCTCGCCGAAGGTCTCCCAGATCTCGCTCTGGGTGGGCCGCCGCGTCGCGACCTGGCCCGATTCGGTGCTGCCGTAGATCTCGATCAGCATGCCGCCCGTGGCCGCTTCGGCCTGCGCCGCGAGCTGCGGCGAAAGCGGCGCGGTGGCCGAGAGGATCAGGTCCACCGGCGGCAGTTCGACGCCCGAGAGCAGCAGGGTCTTCAGGTGGAAGGGCGTGGTCACCAGCGCGCGCGGCTGCGGCACCGAGGCCAGCGCCGCCGCCACGTCGGCCGGATAAAAGGGCCGGCCGCTGTCGAAGGCGGCGCCGCCCAGCAGCGCCAGCAGCGCGGTGGATTCGAGGCCATAGCTGTGCTGCACCGGCACCGTCGCCACCAGCGTGAGGCCGGCAAGCGAGGGCCGTCCGAGCAGGCCGGAGAGGCGTCCGACCGCGGCGGCGACGTCGCCGACCAGCGTCTTCCAGGTCTTGGCATGCGGCTGCGGCGTGCCGGTGGAGCCGGAGGTCAGCAGGCTCACGGCGTGCAGGCCGGCCGGGATGGCAGGCACGGCCGGCTCGCTCGCGTCGGCGATGGACGGCAGCTTCTCGATCAGCAGGCGCGGCATGCCCGGCGTCTCGAGCGCTTCGCTGTCGACGATGGCGAAGGTGTGGCCGCCGGCCTCGACCAGGCGCGCCAGCGTGTCGGGCCGCGCATCGGGGGGCAGCAGGCTGGTCTCGCCGCGCACCAGCGCAGCCGCCAGGCTGACCGTGAAGGCGTAGCGGTCGGCGCAGAGGTTGATCACCGGGCCGCCGGCCTCCAGCGCCGGCGCGAAGCCTGCCACGTCGGCCAGGAACTGGCGCGCGCTCACCGGCACGCCATGGCGCCAGGCCAGCGGCGCGTCGAGGTCGCGATCGGAAAGCAGCGGAATCGAATTCATCGACGGGTGTGGGTGTCGACCGGCGCGTTGTAGAAGGCACGCACCGTGTCGATCAGGCGGGTGCGCTCGAACTCGGGATGCAGCCGGTAGCGCAGCAGGAATTCGCCCAGGAACAGGACAGCGACCATCACCGGCGTGAGCAGGTTGGCCAGCACCGACCAGGCGGCGAAGGAAAGCGTCGCGTACACCGTGATCGAGGCCACCACCATCAACGCGAAGTACACCGTCCAGATCCAGGTCACCTGCGTGGTGTAGACGCGCATGCCCGGCGACAGCGGATGCACGCGTGCGGCGAACTGGCCGATCAGCGAGATGCGGTCGCCGCGCAACGTGCTGCCGAACCAGCCGCACAGCAAGGCGTTGATGCCCACGTGCTGGAACACGTAGAGCCGGTTCGGGTCGCCCGCGTCGCCATGCAGCACCAGCGCGAAGCCGATCACGCCGAGCACGCCGGCAACCGCCAGCCCCCAGCCACCGAAACGGCTACCTGCGAGCCCCAGCGCCGTCAGCCACAGCGGCCCCAGCAGCACCCCCACCGCCCAGGGCTCGGCGGCGTGGTACAGCATCATCCAGTGGGAAGCGCCGGCATAGGCCACCCCCGCGATCAGCAGGAGCGCCATGCGCCATCGAGACATCGGTCAGGAATCGCCGCGATTCTGCGCGACGTGGGTCGCAAGACTGCGCAGCGACTGGAAGATCTGCTGATTGCGCTCGTCGTCCGAGCGCAGCTGGAAGCCGTACTTGCGCGAGACTTCGAGCGCCACTTCGAGGATGTCGATCGAATCGAGGCCCAGGCCCTCGCCGTACAGCGGCGCCGTGGGCACGATCTCGGAAGGTGCGATCTCCAGATTCAGCGACTCCACCAGCAGCACGGCCAGCTCGCTCTCGAGGACTGACTGTTCGGGCGCATCGCCAACGGCGGAATGGGGGGGCTGGGTCGATGACAAAACAAACTCCGAGAACTTTTGGATGAACTATCGCACGGGGTGCGAATTATAGGAGGCCGCCTTCGATAGACTGCGCTCCGTACCATTGACCGGGAGCACCCATGGCCGACCCCCTTCTGATCGCCCGCCACGACACCATCGAATGCGCCCTGCTGCCGGGCCTGACCAACCGCCACGGGCTGATCACCGGCGCCACCGGCACCGGCAAGACCGTCACCCTGCAGACCATCGCCGAGAAGCTGTCGGCGATCGGCGTGCCGGTGTTCATGGCCGACGTCAAGGGCGACCTGACCGGCGCCAGCCAGAAAGGCAGCATCGGCGAGAAGATGGCCGCCACGCTGAAGGAACGCGGCATCGAGCTGCCCGAGCCCCTCGCCTGCCCCGTCACGCTCTGGGACGTGTTCGGCGAACAAGGCCACCCGGTGCGCGCCACCGTGTCCGACATGGGCCCGCTGCTCCTGGGCCGCATGCTCAACCTCAACGAGACCCAGGCCGGCGTGCTGAACCTGGTGTTCAAGATCGCCGACGACAACGGCTTGCTGCTGCTCGACCTGAAGGACCTGCGCGCGATGCTGCAGCACGTGGGCGAGAACGCGAGCCAGTTCACCACCGAGTACGGCAACATCAGCGCCGCCAGCGTGGGCGCTATCCAGCGCGGTCTGCTCCAGATCGAGAGCCAGGGCGGCGACAAGTTCTTCGGCGAGCCGATGCTCAACATCTCCGACTTCATGCAGACCGAGGGCGGCAAGGGCGTGGTCAACATCCTCGCCGCCGACAAGCTGATGAACTCGCCGCGGCTCTACGCCACCTTCCTGTTGTGGCTGCTGTCGGAGCTGTTCGAGCAGCTGCCCGAGATCGGCGACCCGGAACAGCCCAAGCTGGTCTTCTTTTTCGACGAGGCGCACCTGCTCTTCAACGAGGCGCCCAAGGCCCTGGTCGAACGCATCGAGCTCGTGGTGCGGCTGGTGCGCTCCAAGGGCGTGGGCGTGTTCTTCGTGACGCAGAACCCCCTGGACATTCCGGACACCGTGCTGGCGCAACTGGGCAACCGGGTGCAGCACGCGCTGCGGGCCTTCACGCCGCGCGATCAGAAGGCCGTGAAGGCCACGGCCACGACGATGCGGCAGAAGCCTGGGCTGGATATCGAGACCGCGATCACCGAGCTGGCCGTGGGCGAGGCGCTGGTGAGTTTTCTGGATTCGAAGGGGCGGCCGAGCATCACGGAGCGCGTGTACGTGCTGCCGCCGGGGAGCCAGATCGGGCCGATCACTGCGGCGCAGCGGCAGGCCTTGATTGCGGGCTCGCTGGTGGCTGGGGTTTACGAGAAGGCGGTGGATCGGGAGTCGGCTTACGAGAAGCTGAAGGGGCGGGCTGAGTCCGCGCCGGATGCGCCGACCATCAGGGGCAAGCCCGGGGCTGCGCCGGCGGAAGAATCGGGCGGGCTGATGGGCGGGTTGAACGACCTTCTGTTCGGCTCGACCGGGCCGCGCGGGGGCAAGCGCGATGGGTTGGCGCAGACGATGGCCAAGTCGGCTGTGCGGACGATGGGGACGACCGTGGGCAAGGAAATCTTGCGCGGCGTGCTGGGTGGGATCTTCGGGGCGAAGACGCGGCGTCGCTAGAGAAGGCGCTTACCACCGCAGCAATCGATGCCCGACGGCCGCGCCGGCGAGTATCGGCAGCACCATCCCTCCCACGTACCAAACCGCCAGGAATGGCGCCGCCAGTTCCGGGCAGTGCAAGGCATAGACCGCCGCCCCCGCCCCTGCTGACATCGCGCCCGCTGCCGCACCGGCCAGCGCCGGTTGCGTCGGCGCCAGGCTCTTCAAGGCCACCAGCGCCGCCACGAAGATCGGCACCGAGATCACCGCGATGTTGAAGGCGCAGGTGCGCCAGGTCTGCCCCCAGACCAGCGCCGCGCGCTCGTCCGCCGGCGCGAGGAACCAGGCGACGAATCCCATCACCCACAAGGCCAGCACCGGCAGCGCCAGGCCCAGCCACGCGCCGCGGACCTGCACGCCGGGCCGCGCCAGGCGCTGCACGATCACGAAGCCGGCAATGGCGACGCAGATCGGAAAGGCCAGCTTGACCCAGAACATCGGCCAGAACATGGTCTGCACCAGGTCGCGCCGCACGCCGTATTCGAAGACCATCCATGCGATCGACAGCGGCAGGCCCGCCAGCAGCGCGATCGCGAGACGGCGCGCGGCCGCGTGGCGCGGCACCGGTTGCGCTTCGCGCGCCAGCAGGGACACAAGCTCGTCGGTTTTCATGATGAGGACTTTCCGATCTTCAGCGCCAGCGCCTTGAGGCCGCGGTGGATGCCGACCTTGACCGCCGATTCCGACATGCCCGTGAGCCGCGCCGCCTCGGCGACCGACAGGCCTTCGAGCTTGACGTGCACGATCGGCAGGCGGTGCCGGTCGGGCAAGGTGTCGAGCAGGCCCGCCAGGTCGCGGCGCGCATCGCTGGCCTCGGTGGCCGATTCGGCGAAGACGGCGAGATCGTCTTCCAACGGATCGTTGAGCGCCTCGCGGCTGGCCTTGGCGCGCAGCAGGTCGATCATCTTGTAGCGCGCGATCGCATGCACCCAGGCCGTCAAAGGCTGGTCGCTCTGGTAGGTGTGGCGCTGGTTGTGCATCGCGAGCAGGCATTCCTGGACAAGGTCTTCCACTTCGTCGGGCCAGCCGAACAGCCGCCTGCCGAGAAACGCGCGCAGGTGTGCGCTGAGTTTCTGCAGGAAGGCGCGATAAGCCTGGGCGTCGCCGGCCAGGCCGCGCACGAACAGGTCGTGCAGCACCACTTCCGCTTCGCTCTTTGCCATCGGGCTCCCACTTGTCATTCGTGCTTTCGCTCAAGCCGGTTACAGGCACTCGGAAAAAGAAGTCCGGCGGATTGTGCCGTGCGTTGTAACCCGGGGCGCGCAGGTCGCGAAATAGAAACGACTGCGCCGAGCGGCGCGGTTTAAATTGTTCAATTCATCTCAGGAGCTCATTCCATGAACACTCGTCCTCTCGCCATCGCCGCCCTCGCCCTGGGCGCGCTCGCCGCCGGCTCCGCCATGGCGCAAGACAAACCGATGGCCGACAAGATGGCCGCGATGGAGAAATGCTACGGCGTCTCGATGGCCGGCAAGAACGACTGCGCCGCCGGCCCCGGCACCACCTGCGCCGGCACCTCGAAGGTCGACTACCAGGGCAACGCCTGGAAGAACGTGGCTGCGGGCACCTGCACCACGATCAAGACGCCGAAGGGCACCGGTTCGCTGACGCCGATCAAGTCCTGATCCCGATCGCAGCGCCACCATGTCGAATGCACTGAGCGCGGGCCTCGGCCTCAAGCCCGAACACTACGACGAGGCGCTCTCGGCGCAGGTCGAGGGGCTGTGGTTCGAAGTGCATCCCGAGAACTACATGGTGGCGGGCGGGCCGCGCCTCGGATGGCTGGAAGCGATCCGCGCCCGGCATCCGATCTCGCTGCACGGCGTCTCGCTGTCGCTGGCGGCCGATGCCGAGCCCGATGCCGCGCAGCTCCAGCGGCTGGCGGCGCTCGCGAAGCGCATCCAGCCAGCATTGATCTCCGAACATCTCGCATGGTCGGCCTGGAACGGCGCGTATTGGCCCGACCTGCTGCCCTTCCCGCGCACGACCGAGGCGCTGCACCGCATCGCGGCCAACATCTCGCGCACGCAGGACGTGCTGAACACTGCCATCGCGATCGAGAACCCTTCCCACTACCTGCGCTTCGACCGGCACGAGTGGGACGAGATCGACTTCCTCGCCGAGCTCGCGCGGCGCACCGGCTGCATGCTCCTGCTCGACATCAACAACGTGCATGTGTCGGCGCGCAACCTGGGGTTCTCGGCCGCGGACTGGCTCGAGCGTTTTCCGCAGGAACTGGTCAGCGAAATCCATCTCGCGGGCCATGCGCCCGACCCGACACTGGGCGAGGCGCTGCTGATCGACTCGCACGACGCGCCGATCGCACCGGAAGTCTGGCACCTCTATCGCCGCTTCATCGAGCGCGCCGGCGCTCGGCCGACGCTGATCGAGCGCGACGGCAACGTGCCGGCCTTCGACGAACTGATGGGCGAGCGCTCGCAAGCCGAGGCCGCGCTGCGCCGCATTGCGCAGGAGGCCATGGCATGAGCACGCCGCTCGCACGGTTCCAGGATGCCTTTGCGGCGGCCCTCTTCGCGCCAGAGGACATCGCGGATCCCGTCGTGCGCGAGCTCGTGGCGCAGCCCGCTTTTGCCGTCTATCGCAATACCGTGATGAAGGGCTGCATCGATGCGCTCGAAGCCAACTTCCCTGCGGTGGCCCGGCTGGTGGGCAGCGAATGGTTCCGTGCCGCCGCGGCGCTGCACGTCGCGGCCGAAGCGCCGCGCGACGGCCGGTTGCTGAACTACGGCAGCGGCTTCCCCGACTTTCTTCAGGGCTTCGAGCCTGCGGCCGAGCTGGTCTACCTGCCCGGCGTGGCCCGGCTCGATGCCCTGTGGTGCGAAGCCCATGCCGCGCAGGATGCGCCCGTGCTCGATGCCGCATGGCTGGCACGATGCACGCCGGAACTGCTCGCGACGCTGGTGCTCAGGCCCCATCCGGCGGCGCGCTGGGCCTGGTTCGACGAGCAGCCGGTCTACAGCATCTGGGCGCGCAACCGCACGACGGTCGAAGACGAAGAGGAGCTCGTCTGGCAAGCGGAAGGCGCCTTGCTCACGCGGCCTGCCGACACCGTGGTCTGGCGCCCGATCACCCAAGCCGGCTGTGCCTTCCTCGACGCCTGCGTGGCCGGATCGCCGCTGGCCGACGCGGCCGACCGAGCCCTGGCCATCGACCCCGATGCCGATCTCTCCGCCCTGCTCGAAAGCCTGCTGCGCGCAGGTGCCTTCATCGAAAGAACATCATGAACTCGAATCCCGCAGCCTCCGACGCCCTGGCCTCGACCCGTGAGCATGGCCTTCGCGCACGCTGGAACCTGCTGGCCGAATGGCTCACGCGCATCGTGTCGCACGACCTGCTGGCTCTGGCCGCGCGCATCGGCATCGCCGCGATCTTCTTTCTCTCGGGCCGCACCAAGGTCGAGGGCTTTCTGATGCTGACGGACAGCGCCTACGAACTGTTCCGCACCGAGTACAAGCTGCCGCTGGTGCCGCCCGAGATCGCGGCGCATCTCGCGGCCTACGCGGAGCACCTGTTTCCGGTGCTGCTGGTGCTGGGCCTGTTCACGCGGCTATCCGCGCTCGCCTTGCTGGGCATGACGCTCGTGATCCAGGTCTTCGTCTATCCGGATGCGTGGCCCACGCACCTGTCGTGGGCGGCGCTGCTGCTCTACCTGGTCGGCCGCGGCGGCGGCGCGCTGTCCTTCGACCGGCTGCTGCGGGTCGCCTAGCGGCTTGCCAGCCTCGGAAGCCCTCGCTACATTGTGTTTTTTGAGGGCCTGCAATGTCCGTTGACGCCGTTCCGACTCCTTCCACGCCAGTTCTTCCCGCGAACCCCGAGCCCTCTTCCCCGTCCGCGTCCCTCCAGCGCCCTCACATCCGCCTGACCTCGCATGCGGGCGGCTTCGGCGCCCTGCCGATCCAGTGGGGCGCCGCCAGCGCCGCCGAGCGCGGCCCGGTGGTCGGCACCACGACCAAGCGCGCGCATCGCAACGTCATCGGTACGCACAGCGGCTCCTACAGCGTCTACCGCGCGCTGGCGGTCGCGGCCGGTGCACTCAAGCGCGAGCACAAGGCCGACCTGACCAACACCGCGCCGACCGACGTGATCGGCCCCTATCCGCAGTGGAGCGAGCCCGGCCGCATCGTCTCGCTCGATCCCTGGGGCGCGGTGGTGGCCGAGGTCTTCGCCACCGAGCTCGCGGCCGGCTACGACATCCGTCCCACCATTGCCGTCACCAAGGCGCACGTGATCCTGCCCGAGGTGATCGAGGCCTTGCAGACCGGCCGCCTGAAGGCCGACGGCAAGTTCCTCACGGCCGGCGGCGCGGCGATGGTCACCAAGGCGGCGATCGAGCCCGTGTGGTACCTGCCCGAGGTGGCCAGGCGCTTCGGCTGCTCCGAGACCGACCTGCGCCGCGTACTCTTCGAAGAGACCGGCGGCATGTACCCCGAGCTCGTGACGCGCTCCGACCTCGAGGTGTTCCTGCCGCCCATCGGCGGCCAGACCCTCTACATCTTCGGCAACGCGCGCGACCTCGCCAACCCGGAGGTCGAGCTCACGGCGCGTATCCACGACGAGTGCAACGGCTCCGACGTGTTCGGCTCCGACATCTGCACCTGCCGGCCCTACCTCACGCATGCGATCGAGGAGTGCATCCGCGGCGCGCAGCGCGGCGGCGTTGGGCTGATCGCCTACTCGCGCAAGGAAGGCCGCGCGCTGGGTGAAGTGACCAAGTTCCTGGTCTACAACGCGCGCAAGCGCCAGCTGGGCGGCGACACCGCCGACCAGTACTTCGCGCGCACCGAATGCGTGGCCGGCGTGCAGGACATGCGCTTCCAGGAGCTGATGCCCGACGTCTTCCACTGGCTCGGCATCCGCAAGATCCATCGCCTGGTGTCGATGAGCAACATGAAGTTCGATGCCATCACCGGCTCGGGCATCGAGATCGGCGAGCGCGTGAACATTCCCGACGAACTGATCCCGGCCGACGCCCGCGTCGAGATGGACGCCAAGATGGCAGCCGGCTATTTCACCCCCGGCGTGGTGCCGGACGCCGAAGAACTCAAGAAGGCCAAGGGCCGAAAGCTGGAGCCATGAGCAAGGACAACTACGGGCTCGACCCGGACCGCCCCACCTCGAATGCTGCCGTTCGCCATGCCGGCCCCGACGGCCATGTCGACCCGGCACTCGAGTTCGTGGAAGACACCACCCGGCCCGCGGGCGCCGCCGCCTTCCTGCGCACCACCCGCACGATCCGCATCCGCGCAGACTGGTTGCTGGCGCGCGCACGGCGCGGCGAATCGCAGTGGTTCACCATCGGCGACGAGGCCGCGCTCGAGGACACGGCCCGCACCGTGGCGGAGGTCACGCGCGAACGCTATCCGTCAGGCGCCATTCCGTACCACAGCCGCTGGCGCCACTTCGAAGCGGGCGCCGTAGACCGCGTGAAAGAACTCGACCGGCTCCTGGGCCCCGTCGACGCGCCCCAACGTGCCCGCGCCCACATCGACCTGGTGCTGGTGAGCGTGCTGCTCGATGCCGGCGCCGGGCCCGAATGGCACTACATCGAGCCGTCCACGGCCAAGCGCTTCGCACGCTCCGAAGGCCTGGGCGTCGCCAGCTTCCATGCCTTCACCAGCGGCCTGTTCTCCTCGAACCCCGACCGCCCGCTGCAGGCCGATGCCGCCGGCCTGCGCGCGCTGGTGACCGACCGCCTCGGCGACGCCTTCCAGGTCAGCAAGATCAACCCGCTGGTTGGCCTGGCGGGCCGCGCCACCCTGTTGCGCCGGCTCGGCGAAGCGATGAGCGAGCAGCCCGAGACCTTCGGCGACGATGGGCGCCCGGGCGGCATCTTCGATGCGCTGGTGAGCCCGCTCGGTCCGGCCGTGCCGCCGACGGCGGAGACCACGGCGCACGAGATCCTCTCGATCCTGCTGGAATCCCTGTCGCGCATCTGGCCGGCGGCCAACGTGATCGACAGCCGCGGCACCGGGCCGGGCGATGCGGTCGGCGGCGTCGCCCCGAACGATCCCGTGCTGGCGCTCGGCGACTGCTGGCGCCACGGCGCAGTGCACGGGCCGGGGCTCACCAACGGCTGGATGCCTTTCCACAAGCTCTCGCAGTGGCTCAGCTATTCGCTGGTCGAACCCTTCGAATGGGCCGGCGTCAAGGTGCGCCAGGTCGATGCGCTGACCGCCTTGCCCGAATACCGCAACGGCGGCCTGCTGCTCGACAGCGGCGTGATCGTGCCCAGGGACCCGGCCCTGCTCGAACGCAGCTGGAAGGTCGGCGATGAGTTCATCGTCGAATGGCGCGCGCTGACCGTCGCGCTGCTCGACGAGCTCGCGCCTCGGCTGCGCAAGGTGCTCGACCGCAGCGACGAAGAGCTGCCGCTGGCCTGCGTGCTGGAAGGCGGCACCTGGGCCGCCGGCCGGATGCTGGCACAGCGCTTGCGTAACGGCATGCCACCCTTGCGCATCGAGAGCGACGGCACCGTCTTCTAGACTTCTCTCTTTTTTCCAGCCCCCTCTCATGAGCAACGTCCATCTCGTCGACCATCCTCTCGTCCAGCACAAACTCACGCTGATGCGCCGCAAGGAGGCCAGCACCAACAGCTTCCGGCGCCTGCTCAACGAGATCAGCATGCTGATGGCCTACGAGGTCACGCGCGACATGCCGATGCAGGACATGGAGATCGAGACCCCGCTCGAAACCATGAACGCCAGGGTGATCGACGGCAAGAAGGTGGTGCTGGTGTCGATCCTGCGCGCCGGCACCGGCATTCTCGACGGCATGCTCAGCGTGGTGCCCGGTGCGCGCGTGGGCCACATCGGCCTCTACCGCGACCCCAAGACGCTGACCGCGGTCGAGTACTACTTCAAGATGCCCGGCGGAATGGAAGAGCGCGACGCGATCGTGGTCGACCCGATGCTGGCCACCGGCAACTCGGCGGTGGCGGCGGTGGAGCGGCTCAAGGAACTGAACCCCAAGTCGATCAAGTTCGTCTGTCTGCTGACCTGCCCCGAAGGCATCAAGACCTTCCAGGCCGCGCACCCCGACGTGCCGATCTACACCGCGGCGATCGACCGCGAGCTCAACAGCCACGGCTACATCCTGCCCGGACTGGGCGACGCCGGCGACCGCATCTTCGGCACGAAATGAGGCTCGCCCCCAGGTTGGCCCACTTCGTGTGGCCGCCCACCCCCTACCGGGGGCAACACCAGCGGCCCGGCGAAGCCGGTTCCGCGGTGTTCCACGAAGAAGGCAAGAGCGTTCGAAGCCAGCTGTTTTTTGCAACCCGAGGAGAAGTTCAGTGACACCACGCCGCCAATTGATCATCCGTTCGGTCGCCGTTGCCGCAGCGCTCGCGGCCGGCGCACCCGGCCTCGCGCTCGCGCAGGCCAAGCTCAAGGTGGCGGCGGTCTATACCGTGCCCTTCGAGCAGCAGTGGGTGGGCCGCATCCACAAGGCGCTCAAGGCGGCAGAGGCACGCGGAGAGATCGAATACAAGGCCACCGAGAACGTCGCCAATGCCGACTACGAACGCGTGATGCGCGAGTACGCGACGGCCGGCAACCAGCTGATCCTCGGCGAGGTCTTCGGCGTCGAGGCGGCCGCGCGCAAGGTGGCCAAGGACTTTCCGAAGACGGCCTTCCTGATGGGCTCCTCGCTGAAGCCGCAGGCGCCCAACTTCTCGGTCTTCGACAACTACATCCAGGAGCCGGCCTACCTCTCCGGCATGGTGGCCGGCGGCATGACCAAGACGAACAAGATCGGCATGGTCGGCGGCTTCCCGATTCCGGAGGTCAACCGCCTGATGAACGCCTTCATGGCCGGCGCCAGGGAAACCAATCCGAAGGTGGAGTTCAGCGTGAGCTTCATCAACAGCTGGTTCGATCCGCCCAAGGCCAAGGAAGCCGCCTTCGCGATGATCGACAAGGGCGCCGACCTCCTCTATGCCGAGCGCTTCGGCGTCAGCGATGCGGCCAAGGAGAAGGGCAAGCTCGCGATCGGCAACGTGATCGACACGCAGGACAAGTACCCCGACACCGTGGTCGCCTCGGCGCTCTGGAACTTCGAGCCCTCGGCGGACCGTGCGATCAAGCTGGTGAAGGAAGGCAAGTTCGTGGCGGAAGACTACGGCCCCTACTCGATGATGAAGCACAAGGGTTCCGAGCTGGCGCCGCTGGGCAGCTTCGAGAAGAAGGTGCCGGCCGAGATCGTCACCAAGGTGAAGGCCAGGCAGGCCGAGATCCTTGCGGGCAAATTCACCGTCAAGGTGGACGACAGCCAGCCGAAATCCACCACCAAGTAATCACAATGGGTTGTTCTTGCTCCCTCTCCCAGAGGGAGAGGGCGCAAGAGACCGTGCTGCGGTTGCGCGGCATCACCAAGCGCTTCGGCGCGCTGGTGGCCAACGATGCGATCTCGCTCGAACTGCAGGCCGGCGAAGTGCTGGCGCTCCTGGGCGAGAACGGCGCCGGCAAGTCGACGCTGATGTCGATCCTGTTCGGCCACTACACGGCCGACGCAGGCGAGATCGAGGTCTTCGGCCGGCCGCTCGCGCCCGGCAATCCGAAGGCGGCACTGGCCGCGGGCGTGGGCATGGTGCACCAGCACTTCACGCTGGCCGACAACCTCAGCGTGCTCGACAACGTGATGATGGGCACCGAGCCGCTGTGGCAGGGCTTCTCGCGCCGCAGTGCGGCGCGCAGCAGGCTGATCGACGTCTCGCAGCGCTTCGGGCTGCCGGTGCAGCCGGACGCGAGGATCGCAAGCCTCTCGGTCGGCGAGCGGCAGCGGGTGGAGATCCTCAAGGCGCTGTACCGCGGTGCGCGCATCCTGATCCTCGACGAGCCGACCGCCGTTCTCACGCCGCAGGAGAGCGAGGCGCTCTTTCGCACGCTGGCGCAGATGGTGGCGCAGGGCCTGTCGATCATCTTCATCAGCCACAAGCTGGCCGAGGTGCTGCGGGTGTCGCAACGCATCGCGGTGCTGCGCGCCGGCAAGCTCGTCGCCGAGGCGCACACCAGCGACACCACGCAGGCGCAGCTCGCGCTGTGGATGGTCGGCCATGCGATCGAGGGCGTGGTGCGCAGCCCCGCGCGGCGGGTCGGCGACGCGGTCTGCGTGCTGGACCACGTGCAGACGGCCGGCAGCGGCCACGACCGGCTGGCGGATGTGACGCTCACGCTGCGGGCGGGCGAGATCACGGCGATCGCGGGCGTTTCCGGAAATGGCCAGGTCGCGCTCGCCGAGCTGCTCTGCGGCACGCGGCGCGCGACCGGCGGCACGGTGCAGCTGATGGGGCGCAGCTTGCCGGCCTCGCCGGCACGGCTGGTCCAGCGCGGCGTGGCGCGCATTCCGGAAGACCGGCACGCGGTCGGCGTGGTCGGCGACCTGCCGGTGTGGGAGAACGCGGTGTCGGAGCGGCTGCGCAGCACGGCCTTCTCGCGCTGGTCGTGGGTGCGGCGCGCCGCCGCGCGGGCGCATGCGCGGCGCATCGAGAAAGCCTATGACGTGCGCGGCGCCGGCCTCGAATCGCAGGCGCGCACGCTCTCCGGCGGCAACATGCAGAAGCTGATCCTCGGGCGGGCGCTGCTGCCGCCCGATGCGCCGAAGAGCCAAGGCAAGACGGCGAGGCTGATCGTCGCGCATCAGCCGAGCTGGGGGCTGGACATCGGCGCGGTCGCCTACGTGCAGCAACAGTTGATCGCCGCGCGCGATGCGGGCGCGGCGGTGCTGCTGATCTCCGACGATCTCGACGAAGTGCTGGCGCTGGGCGATCGGGTTGCCGTGATGCATGGCGGCGAGCTCGGCGAGCCGCGTCCGGCCTCGGCATGGACCCGAGAGGCCATCGGCCTTGCAATGGCTGGCTCACGCGCATGAGGCTCGAACGTCGTCACGAGACTTCGCGCGCGACCTTCGTACTGGCGCCCTTCGGCGCAGTCGTCTTCACCCTGCTGGTCAGCGCGCTGCTGGTGCTCTGGGCCGGCGCCCCGGTCGGCCGCACCTACGTACTGCTGCTGCAGGGCGGCTTCGGCTCGGTGTTCGCGTGGAGCGAGACGCTGACGCGCGCCATTCCGCTGATCCTGACGGGGCTGGCCGCCACCGTGGCCTTCAAGGCCCGGCTCTTCAACATCGGCGCCGAGGGCCAGTTCTATGGCGGCGCGCTCGCGGCCGTGGCGATCGGCGGGATGCATGGCGGCACCGGCTTCGAACTCCCGACGTGGCTGCTGTTCCCGCTGATGATGGGCGCGGCCGCGGTGGTCGGCGCCCTGCTGCTGCTCGGGCCTGCGCTGATGAAGAACAAGCTCGGCGTCGACGAAGTGGTGACCACCCTGCTCTTCAATTTCATCGTGCTGCTCGGTGTCTCGGCGATGCTCGACGGCCCGATGAAGGACCCGAGCGCGATGGGATGGCCGCAGAGCGTGTCGCTGCAGCCCGAGCTCGAGCTCGGTCGGCTGATCACGCAGACCCGCGTGCACACCGGCCTGCTGTGGGCCGGCACGCTGGCGGTGCTGGTCTGGGCGCTGTTCAAGTACACGGTGATCGGCTTCGACATCCGCGCAACCGGCGCCAACGCGCGGGCCGCGGCCTTCGCGGGCGTGCCGGTGACGCGCACGGTGGTGCTGGTGGCGCTGCTCTCGGGCGCGCTGGCCGGGCTGGCCGGCGCGATCGAAGTCGCGGGCCGCACCAGCTACGTCACGCTCGACATGTCGCCGGGCTACGGCTACAGCGGCATCGTGATCGCGATGCTGGCCGGCCTGCATCCGCTGGGCGTGCTCGCGGCGGGGGTGTTCGTCGCCGGCGTGATGGTCGGCGCCGACACCATGAGCCGCGCGATCGGCGTGCCGACCTACATCGCCGACGTGATCGTCGCGGCCTCGCTGATCGCAGTGCTGGTGGCGACCCTGCTCACGCAATACCGGGTGCGCTGGAAATGAGCGACATCGCCGACATCCTCGCCAACGCCTCGTTCTGGGTCGCGGTGCTGCGCATCGCCACGCCGCTGATCTTCGGCACCCTGGGCGTGCTCCTGTGCGAGCGCGCGGGCGTGCTCAACCTCGGCATCGAGGGGATCATGGTCGCGGGCGCCTTCGCCGGCTGGCTCGCGGTCCATGCCGGGGCGCCGCTGTGGGCCGGCGTGGCGGTGGCGGCGCTGACGGGCGCGGTCTTCGGCCTGCTGCACGCCTTCCTGACGGTCGGGCTCGCACTCTCGCAGCACGTGTCGGGCCTGGGCATCACGCTCTTGGCGACGGCGCTCAGCTACTACGGCTACCGCGTGAGCTTTCCGAAGGTCAGCACGCCGCCGACCGTGACGCCCTTCGCGCCGATGGGGTGGCTGCACATCCCGGTGCTCGAGGCGCAGACGCCGCTCACGCTGTTCGCGCTGCTGCTGGTGCCGGTGCTCGCGTACCTGCTCTATCGCACGCCGCTGGGCCTGGCGCTGCGCATGGTGGGCGAGAACCCGCAGGCGGCCGAGGGCCAGGGCGTCTCGGTCGCGGCCACGCGCACCGGCGCCATCGTCGCCGGCTCGGCGCTGATGGGCGTGGCCGGCTCCTTTCTCACACTGTCGGCCTTCAACGCCTTCTTCTTCAACATGGTCAACGGGCGCGGCTGGATCTGCGTGGCGCTGGTGGTGTTCGCCTCGTGGCGGCCCGGCAAGGCCCTGCTGGGCGCGCTGCTCTTCGCTTTCTTCGACGCGCTGCAGCTGCGGCTGCAACAATCGGGCGATGCCGTGCTGCCCTACCAGCTCTACCTGATGCTGCCCTACGTGCTGTCGATCGTGGCGCTGGTGCTGGTGGCGCGCCGGGCCAGCTATCCGCAGGCCCTGATGAAACCTTATCGCAAAGGCGAACGCTGAAGCCATGCTCGATCTTCTGGTCCACAACGCCACCCTTCCCGACGGCCGCAGCAACATGTCGATCGCCGTGCAGAACGGCCGCATTGCCGAAGTAACGGCCGGGCTCGATGCGCCGGCGGCAGAGAAAGTCGACGCCCAGGGCCTGCTGCTCGCGCCGCACTTCGTCGACCCGCACTTCCACATGGATGCCACGTTGAGCTACGGCCTGCCGCGCGTCAACCAGAGCGGCACGCTGCTCGAGGGCATCGCGCTGTGGGGCGAGCTCAAGCCGCTGTTGACGGCCGAGGCGCTGATCGAGCGTGCCCTGGCCTACTGCGACTGGGCGGTGGCCAAGGGGCTGCTCGCGATCCGCAGCCATGTCGACACCAGCGATCCGAGCCTGCTCGCCGTCGATGCGCTGCTCGAGGTCAAGCGGCGCGTGGCGTCCTACCTCGACCTGCAGCTGGTCGCCTTTCCGCAGGACGGCGTGCTGCGCTCGCCGGGCGGCGTCGACAACCTGAAGCGCGCGCTCGACAAGGGTGTCGACGTGGTCGGCGGCATTCCGCACTTCGAGCGCACCATGGCCGACGGCGCCGCGAGCGTGAAGCTCCTGTGCGAGCTGGCCGCCGAACGCGGCCTGCGCGTGGACATGCACTGCGACGAGTCGGACGATCCGCTGTCGCGCCACATCGAGACGCTGGCCTTCGAGGCGCAGCGCCTCGGCCTGCAGGGCCGCGCCACGGGCTCGCACTGCACCTCGATGCATTCGATGGACAACTACTACGTGAGCAAGCTGCTGCCGCTCATCGCCGAGGCCGGCGTCAGCGTGGTCGCCAATCCGCTGATCAACATCACGCTGCAGGGCCGGCACGACAGCTATCCCAAGCGGCGCGGCATGACGCGCGTGCCCGAGCTCATGGCCGAGGGCGTCAACGTCGCCTTCGGCCACGACTGCGTGATGGACCCCTGGTACGGCCTGGGCTCGGCCGACATGCTGGAGGTCGCGCACATGGGTCTGCACGTGGCGCAGATGACCAGCCAGAGCGGCATCCGGCAGTGCTTCGATGCGGTCACCGTCAACGCCGCGAAAGTCTTCGGACTCGAAGGCTACGGGCTCGCGGCCGGGTGCGATGCGAGCTTCGTGCTGCTGCAGGCGCGCGACCCGGTCGAGGCGATCCGGCTGCGGGCCACGCGGCTGAAGGTATTTCGCAAGGGGACGCTGCTTTCGGAAACACCCCCCGCGACGGCGACGCTGCATGTCGAAGGACGCGCGAGCGAAACCTCTTTCATGCCGGCGCGCGGGGCCGCGTAGAGTCCGAATCGCGCTACCGCGGCTCGCGCGCCCCTCGGGCCAATCCGTCGCGACGGTGGATTTCATTCACCAGGGCGGTGAATTGTTTCGCCAGCACGCTGCGCACTGCCATTTTTCCGATGATGGGCGGCACCGGGAACTCGGGTACCAGGCGCCCGGAATAAGAGAGCCGCACTTCGCCCGTCGACAGAGTCTCCAGCGCGTAGCGGCCTTCCATCTCCTTGAGATTCCCGCCGACGGCGCGCGCCACGATTCGCCGCGGTGGAGACTCGACCACGGCCAGTTTCACTTCGACCGGCTGCTGGAAGAACAGCAAGGCAATTTCCCCCGTCTGCTCGACGAGCAGTGTGTCGCCATCGCGCTGTATCACGCGCGAACTGTGCATGTAGGGAATGAATTCGGCGAGATGGTCGTAGTCGGAGATGACGTTCCACGCCGTTCGCGGATCGACTTGCATATCGGCAGATGCCGTCACCGTGATGAGTTCGCCCTGACCAGAGGTCTCGATGCTGACCTGCTGCGCTGTCGCGACCACGTGGGCGCAAAGCGCGCAGGCCAGGATCAGCGTTGTTGCGCCCGCCCGCAAGCTCACTGCGCTGACCATGGCATCAACCCATCGCCGTGGCGTGCACGAATGCTGAAGCGCAGGCTCAGGCGGTCCTGCACCTGGATCGCGCCGCCCAGGATCGAGAAGGGCACGATGCCGAACTCGGATTGGTCGAACTGGAGCGATCCGGTGACGCTCGTCTCGCCGCGCTCGGTCTCGATCTGCGCCGGCACCTCCATCGTCCGGGTGACCCCGTGCAGCGTGATCGCGACAGCAAGGCGCGCGCCCATCGGCACTTTTTCGAGGCGGCTCACGTGGATGAGCGCGAAAGGGAACTGCCGCGTCTCGAGCACCTTGTCGAGCATGTTGACGCGCGTGCCGGCGATATCGGATGCGCTGGGCTGGGTGTCCAGGGCGGCCTGGGCACGAAGCGCCGGCGCATCGACCGAGAGTTCGTCCAGGGGAATGTACAGGTCGGCACGGCCTTCCTCCGGCGCAATGTAGCCTCGAGCGCCGTGGCTCGCAACGACGTGATCGTGCCCCAGATGCGCAAGCGATCCGCCGCGGCGTACCGTGATGGCGACGAGTGAGCGCGCGGGATCGATGCGATAGACGGGCTTGCCCTGCGCCGCTGCCTGCTCATAGTCGCTGCGCGGAAAACCCTCCGGCACCCGTCCCGCAACGGGCTTGGGCTCGGGCGCCGTCTCCCGAATCTGCGGCGCACACGCCGCGATGAGCAGCGCGAGAAGGGCAGCGATGTGCGCAGGGCGCAGCATTCCCATGTCAGGAGACCTTGCGCAGCCGCACGCGGAACTTCACGGTGACGTCGGGGCCGATGACGTCGGTCGCCGCCCACTCGCCGGTGCCGATGCCGAATGGCCCGCGCTGGACAGTGAACCCGCCCTCCATGGTCGCGCCGTCGGCTGCAGCGGTCCAGGTGAACGCCACCTCTACCGGCTGCTGAACTCCCTTCAGGGCGAGCGCGCCGCGCGCGACGTAGCGGCTGGACGGCGGATTCGTCTGCACGCGGCGGATATCGGTCGCGTGGAATTCGGCTTTCGGATGTCGGGCGAAGTCGAACCATTCGGCCCCGGCGATCGCCTTGTTGATGTCCGCGCTCGCCATGTCCGCACTCGCCACCGTGATGGTGACATCCAGGCGGCTGTCGGCCGGCTTCTCCGGATCGAAGCTCAGCCGCACGTCGAACTCCTTGAAGACGCCCGGCGCCGGGGTCTTCTCGAAGGTGGCAGCGAACTCGAGCCGGCTGCCGGCGGGGTCCATCTTCCAATCGGCTGCGCGCGCGAGCTGGAGCGCAGCGGACGCAAGCAGCATGGCAAGACAGACGAGCTTCTTCATTTCAGTGCCGTCCTCGAAGGCAACATCCGCGCGAGCACATCGTTCCGCTTGACGAAGTGGTGCCGCAACGCCGCGCCGACGTGCAGAACGAGCAGCGCGGCGAGAACGACCCAAAGCGAAAAATGCGCGAGCGCTGCAAGCTCTGCCATGTGCTCGTCAGGCTCGGCAATCGCCGGCAGCGGAATTCGCCAGAAGATGCTGAACGGAACACCCTTGGCGGAGTTGAGGATCCAGCCGGTGAGCGGCATGGCGACCATCATGACGTAGAGCAGTGCATGGCTCACGCGCGCCGCGACGCGCTCCCAGGCCGGCGTGTCCGCAGGAAGCGCCGGCGTCGGATTCGCCAGACGCCACAGCAGGCGCATGAGGACGAGCGCCAGGATCAGCATTCCGATGGACTTGTGCCATCCGAAAAGATTGAGTTTCGCCGGCGAGAGCGGCCAGCCGACCGCCAGCCAGCCGAGCGCGAACTGAGTGAAGATCAGTGCGGCGACAAGCCAGTGAAAGAACTTCGCCGGCGCGCCCCAGGACGAGTCGCTGTTGGACGCTCGCCAGCCAGACTTGACGGATATGAAATTCAGTCGCATCGCGCCCAGTGTCGCAGCTTGGTGCCGTCTTGGGCAACACAGCTTCACCGGCGGGTATGCGATGCGGCGCCATGGCCGGCGCAACATCCAGTGCGTCAGGCGGGCGCGGCTTCCAGCTGCACCGACAGCTCCGCCAACGCCTCGCCGACCGGACGTTCGACCTTGAGCGCGAGCAGCTCGTCGGCCCGCGTGCGTCCCAGGTTCACCGCGGCAACGGGCTTGCCTGCTGCCACCGCGGCTTGCACGAAGCGGAATCCGGAGTACACCATCAACGACGATCCGGCCACGAGGACCGCATCGGCCGCGGCCAGGGCCGCGTGCGCAGCGGCGACGCGCTCTCTGGGCACGCTTTCGCCGAAGAACACCACGTCGGGCTTCAGCAAGCCGCCGCAGTGCGGGCAGGCAGGAACGTCGAAGGTCGAGAAGTCGCGGCCATCGAGATCGGCATCGCCATCGGGTGCGGCACGCGCCTCCAGCGCCGCCCAATCAGGATTGCGGCGCAGCAGCTCGGCCTGCAGCGCCGCACGAGGGCTGCGGGTTTCACAGCCCATGCAGCGCACGGTGTCGATGCGTCCGTGCAGGTCGATCAGCCTGCGGCTGCCGGCGGCGTCGTGCAGGCCATCCACGTTCTGCGTGAGCAGTTGTTCGACGCGCCCCGCAGCCTCCAGCCGCGCCAGCGCGCGATGCGCCTCGCCGGGTTGTGCCCGACCCATGGTCGGCCAGCCGATCAGACTGCGCGCCCAGTAGCGCCGGCGCGTCGCGTCTTCGCCCATGAAGGCCTGGTAGTTGACCGGCGCGGGCCGTTTCCAGCCGCCGTTGACATCGCGGTAGTCGGGGATGCCGGATTCGGTACTGCACCCCGCTCCGGTGAGCACGAAGAGCCTGCGATGGCGCGTGGCGAAGTCGGCGAGCGCTGAACGATGATCCATGGGAAGCAAGCATACGTGGGGCACCGCAACGCTGCTCGAGCACGGAGCCCGGCAGTCGTCGACGCTTTCATGCGTTCGGTGGGCGCGACGCCTCATGGAAGGCACCGGGCACGGCGTCCACCAGGCGCCACATGTGGACCTTGGGCAGAAAGGCCGAGCCGACCTCGACCGCGAACGGCTCGACGCCAAAGACTGCGAAGCCGCAGCGTTCGTAAAGCGCCTGCGCGGCGTCGTTGCCCTGGGTCACCGTCAGCTGCACCAGCCTGACGCCTTCGCGTGCGGCGGCCTCCGCGAGCAGCCCCTGCACCAGCCGGTGCCCCAGGCCGCTTTGCCGAGCGCTCGGCGCGACATACATGCCGAACAGATTGGCCTTGTGCCTTGACCTCTGGCGCGACTCGAACAGCAATCCGGCCGCGCCGACCAGACGGTCGGTGTCGTCAAAGGCGCCCAGCACCAGCTGCGCCGCCTGCGCCGAGCTGGCCAGCCTCGCCGCCCACCAAGACGGCGGCAAGGCTGCGCGCTCGGCCACGGTGGAGGTGAAGGCCTCGGGGTGGCGCGCGTAGGCATCGAGCATCAGCGCCCGGTAGGCCTCGGCGTCGTCGGGGGTCAGGCGGCGAATGCTCACGACAGCTTGATCGGCTCGGCCTCGTAGATCTGGATCGACGGCGGCTCGGCTGCAAGGCCGCCGGCGGCCTTGGCGAGGATGTCTCCGGTCACGAGAATCATGGGGCTCTCCTTCAAACTGCAGGCGCGATCGCCTCCGCGTATTCGTAGAGCGCGCCGAGGATCTCCTCCGCACGCTGGTCGGCCGTCTCGGCCAGCGTGTCGATCTCGGCGAAGAGCTGATCGACGTTGCGTACGCCGCCCTCGCCTTCGAGCAGCCGCGCCACGCGGTGCGCCTCCCAGCGCTCGGCTTCCGCCTCGTCCAGCGTATCGGGAAAGTTGCGGGCGCGGTAGCGGAACAGCAGCTCCTCGAGCCGAGGGTCGTCGAAACCGGTGCGCGAGCGCGCGAGTTCGGCCGGCGACAGTGCTCGCAACTGCGTGAGCCGCCGGCGGTCGCCGTTGCCGACGAAGCCGCCGTAGAGGTCTTCGTCGACGTCCGGCGCGGCTTCGCGCGGCCGCTCGTACACCTGCGGCCAGATCGCGCTCATGTCGGGCAAGGCGGCCGCCAGAGCGGCGTTGCGCAACGCCACCTCGATGTCGATGCCCCAGCGCGTCGCCATGGCCGGCGCCAGCGTCTTCAGGTTGCCGACCACCATCGGCGATTTGTTGAGATGGATGCCCTTCACCGGCAGCCGCAGCACGCCCTCGGGCAGGTCCGCGCTTCGCGTGAAGAGCCGCTGGCGCAGCGTCGCGACGTCGAGATCGCGCAGCTCGCTCGGGTCGTGTGCCAGGTCCCAGGCGATCAGCTCGTTCTTGTTGGTCGGATGGCTCGCGAGCGGCCACATCACGCCCAAGCAACCGCGTTCGGCCGGGAACATGCCGGAGACGTGCAGGAAGGGGCGGGCGCTCTCGCGCGTGGCCGGCAGGCCCAGCTCGCTCGCGACGCGGTCCTTCCTGTGCAGCGCGAAGGCGAAGTCGAAGAGCTTGGGCTGCTTCTCCCGGATCAGCCGCGCCAGGGCGATGGTGGCGCGCACGTCCGACAGTGCATCGTGCGCCGACTCGTGCAGGAGCCCGTTGGCGCGCGCCAGGTCTTCGAGCCTGAAGCTCTGCGTGCCGTCTTCCTTTTTCGGCCACTCGATGCCGTCGGGGCGCAGAGCATAGGTGAGGCGCACCACGTCGAGCAGGTCCCAGCGACCGCAGTCGTTTTGCCATTCGCGCGCATAGGGATCGATGAGATTGCGCCAGAACAGGAAGCGCGTCACCTCGTCGTCGAAGCGGATGGTGTTGTAGCCGACGCCGACGGTGCCGGGCTGCGAGAAGGCGCGTTCGACCTGCGCGGCGAATTCGTGCTCGGGGATGCCGCGCTCGAGACAGATCTGCGGCGTGATGCCCGTGATCAGGCACGCCTGCGGGCTCGGCAGGTAGTCCGGCGCCGGCTTGCAGTAGATCATCAGCGGCTCGCCGATCTCGTTGAGCGCGGCGTCGGTGCGAATGGCGGCGAACTGCGACGGACGATCGCGGCGGGGCACGGCACCGAAGGTTTCGTAGTCGTGCCAGAGAAAGGTTTGGGGCATGTCAGAGCAGAGGTGAGAAAAGGCGTGCCGTCGCGTCGCCGAACTTGGGAAGGAAGCCGTGCTTTCGGTTGGCCCGTATGGCTGCGGCACTGTGCAGGTCGGTTTCGAACTGGGCGGCGAGCGGCTTGGCCAGTGCCGGACCATAGATCACGGCGCAAACCTCGAAGTTGAGCCGGAAGCTTCGGTTGTCGAAATTGGCGGTGCCGATCATCGCGCAGTTATCGTCCACCACCAGCGTCTTGGAGTGCAGCATGCGCGCCTTGTACTCCCAGATCTTGACGCCGGCCGCGATGAGTTCGTCGTAGTAGGAGCGCGCCGCGGCGCTCACGATCAGCGAATCGCTGCGCCGCGGCACCAAGAGGCGCACGTCGACGCCGCGCAGCGCCGCGCTGGTGAGCGCCATCAGGGCCGGCTCGCCGGGCACGAAATAGGGCGTGGTGAGCCAGGCGCGCTGCGCGGCCGAATGGATCGCCGCGACATGGATCCGGTGGATGGCTTCGAGCGCGCTGTCGGGGCCGCTGGTGACGATCTGCACCGGGATGTCGCCGGCGCCCTCGTTGGCCGGCAAGCGCGGCAGCAAGGCGTCCAGCGTCGCGTTGATGCGGCGCGGGTCCTCGCCCGTGGCATAGGTCCAGTCCTCGAGGAAGGTCGTTTGCAGCCAGCGCACTGCACTGCCTTCGATGCGCAGGTGGACGTCGTGGTAGGCGTCGGGCCGGATGCGGCGGTCTTCCTCGTCGGTGATGTTGACGCCGCCGGTGAAGCCGACCCGACCGTCGCACACCACGATCTTGCGGTGGGTGCGGTAGTTGGTCACCGGCCGCAGCCGCCGGCCGATGCGGGTGTCGTGGAACAGCGCCACGTGGATGCCGGCGGCGTGCATCGGCGCCATGAACTTGCGGCCGATGCGCTTGGAGCCGAGGGCATCGAGCAGCAGGCGCACGGTGACGCCCTCCCGCGCGCGTTCGACCAGCAGGTCGCGCAGCGCGGTGCCGATGGTGTCGGGCTCGAAGATGTAGTACTCGAGGTGAATGTGGTCGCGCGCCTGACGGATCGCCTCGAAGATGGCATCGAAGGTGCGGGCGCCGCCGGACAGCAGCTCGGCCGCAGTGGCGCTCGACACCGGCAGCCCGCAGGCCGCGGTACCGAGCGCGGCCATGTGCCTGAGCGCCGGCGGCGCGCGTTCCGCCGCTTCGCGCAGCGTTGCGATGTCGGCCGGCGCCTGTGCGATCGCGCGGCTGCGCAGGCGCTTCAGGCGCTGCTTCTTCAGGCGCTGCGGCCCGAGGAAGTAGTAGATGACGAAACCAGCGAAAGGCAGCAGTGCGAGCGACAGGATCCAGCTCATCGTCGAGACCGGCGCGCGCTTCTGCATCACGATCCAGACGGACAACACCGCGATGTAGCCGCTCCATGCCAGGGAGAGGCCGGATTTCCATTCGTGGCTGAGCTCGGGGAGGATCAAGGGCGAAAGGGGTCGGTCAACGAAAAAGGCCGGTAGCGCAATGCTACCGGCCTTGGAAGTGGCGCCTTCTGGCGGATCAGCCCGTTGCAGCCTCTTCCGCTTCGGGCTTGGCGCGCCCTTCCTTCTTGGGCACCGGCTGGATGTCGAGCTGGACCTCTTCCTTGTCGTCGAGGTCGACCGTCAGACGGCCGCCCTCCTGCAGGCGGCCGAACAGCAGCTCATCGGCCAGCGCGCGGCGGATCGTGTCCTGGATCAGGCGCTGCATCGGCCGTGCGCCCATCAGCGGATCGAATCCCTTCTTCGCCAGGTGCTTGCGCAGCGCGTCGGTGAAGGTGACGTCGACCTTCTTCTCGGCCAACTGCGTTTCGAGCTGCAGCAGGAACTTGTCGACCACGCGCAGGATGATCTGCTCGTCGAGGGACTTGAAGCTCACGGTCGCATCCAGGCGGTTGCGGAACTCCGGCGTGAACAGGCGCTTGATGTCGGCCATCTCGTCGCCCGCCTGGCGCGGGTTGGTGAAGCCGATGGTCGCCTTGTTCATGGTCTCGGCACCCGCATTCGTCGTCATCACGATGATGACGTTGCGGAAGTCGGCCTTGCGTCCGTTGTTGTCCGTCAGCGTGCCATGGTCCATGACCTGCAGCAGCACGTTGAAGATGTCCGGATGCGCCTTCTCGATCTCGTCGAGCAGGAGCACCGCGTGCGGCTTCTTCGTGACGGCCTCGGTCAGGAGGCCGCCCTGGTCGAATCCGACGTAGCCCGGAGGCGCGCCGATGAGGCGGCTCACCGCATGGCGTTCCATGTACTCCGACATGTCGAAACGGATCAGCTCGATGCCCATGATGTAGGCGAGCTGCTTGGCCGCTTCGGTCTTGCCGACGCCGGTGGGGCCGCTGAACAGGAAGGAGCCGATCGGCTTGTCGTCGCGGCCGAGGCCCGAACGCGCCATCTTGACTGCCGAGGCGAGCACTTCGAGCGCCTTGTCCTGGCCGAACACGACGCTCTTAAGGTCGCGCTCGATGTTCTGCAGCTTGCCGCGGTCGTCGTTCGAAACGTTGGCCGGGGGAATGCGCGCGATCTTGGCAACGATTTCCTCGACCTCGGTCTTGCTGATGGTCTTCTTGCGCTTGTTCGCGGGCAGGATGCGCTGGGCGGCACCAGCCTCATCGATCACGTCGATCGCCTTGTCGGGCAGGTGACGGTCGTTGATGTACTTGGCGCTCAGCTCGGCCGCAGCCTGCAGGGCCGCCACGCCGTACTTCACGCCGTGGTGCTCCTCGAAGCGCGACTTCAGGCCCTTCAGGATGTCGACGGTTTCTTGCACCGTCGGCTCGACCACGTCGACCTTCTGGAAACGACGCGACAGCGCCGCATCCTTCTCGAAGATGCCGCGGTACTCGGTGAAGGTGGTGGCGCCGATGCACTTGAGCTGGCCGCTGGAGAGCGCCGGCTTGAGCAGATTCGAGGCATCGAGCGTCCCGCCCGAGGCTGCGCCGGCGCCGATCAGCGTGTGGATCTCGTCGATGAAGAGGATCGCGTTCGGCTTGTCCTTCAGCGACTTGAGCACGCCCTTCAGGCGCTGCTCGAAATCGCCGCGGTACTTGGTGCCGGCCAGGAGGGCACCCATGTCGAGCGAATAGACATGGGACTCCGCCAGGATCTCGGGCACGTCGTTCTGCGTGATGCGCCAGGCCAGGCCCTCGGCGATCGCCGTCTTGCCGACGCCGGCCTCGCCCACCAGCAGCGGATTGTTCTTGCGCCGGCGGCACAGGATCTGGATCACGCGCTCGACCTCGTACTCGCGGCCGATCAGCGGATCGATCTTGCCTTCCTTGGCAAGCTGGTTGAGGTTCTGTGTGAACTGCTCGAGCGGGGACGACTTCTCGTTCTTCTCGCCGCCGCCCTCCTCGCCCTCGCCGGAGGACGATTCGCTGCTGCCCTTGGCGGCTTCCGGCGGATCGCTCTTCTTGATGCCGTGGGCGATGAAGTTCACCACGTCGAGGCGCGTCACGCCCTGCTGGTGCAGGTAGTAGACCGCGTGCGAATCCTTTTCGCCGAAGATCGCGACCAGCACGTTCGCGCCGGTGACTTCCTTCTTGCCGTTGCCCGTGGACTGCACGTGCATGATCGCGCGCTGGATCACGCGCTGGAAACCCAGCGTGGGCTGGGTGTCCACATCGTCGGTACCCGCCACCTGGGGCGTGTTGTCCTTGATGAAGTTGGTGAGCGACGCCCGGAGGTCGTCGACGTTGGCCGAGCAGGCGCGCAGAACCTCTGCGGCACTCGGGTTGTCCAGCAAAGCGAGCAGCAGGTGCTCCACCGTGATGAACTCGTGGCGCTGCTGCCTGGCTTCGACAAAAGCCATGTGCAAGCTGACTTCCAGTTCCTGGGCAATCATGTGATTTCCTTTTGCCTTGCTGTAAATAATTTCTCAGATGGGTTGGAGCGCGATTTATTCAACCGGTTCACTGACGCATTGCAGCGGATGCCCGGCCTGGTGGGCCGCCTCCATCACCTGATTGACCTTGGTGGCCGCCATGTCGCGGGAATACACCCCGCAGATGCCGCGACCGTCGAGATGAATCTTGAGCATGATCTGGGTGGCGGTTTCCCGGTCCTTGTTGAAGAACTCCTGGATCACGACGATCACGAACTCCATCGGCGTGTAGTCGTCGTTGAGCATCACCACCTGATACATCTGCGGCGGCGCAGTTTTTTGCGGGCGCCGCTCGATCACGACCGCATCGCCGTCGTCCCGCCCCGGCTTCACGGCCGGCGGTGTCGGGGGAATCGATGGGATTTTGGTAGCCATGAAAATCATTTTATAGAGCAGCCGCCGGTTGCACTTGCCCAAGGGGGACAACTGGTGGCGGCTTTGTGACATTCAAGACGGATGCAACCGGGAACCACCCTGCGGGCCCATGCAAGCCGCGTGCCGCCCGCACCACTAGAAAAGCCCCGACGCCTTGCGGCGCCGGGGCTTTTACATGTGTCAACCGGACCTTGAGGAGCCGGGGTTTACATGTGGTCGATCATCACCTGACCGAAGCCCGAGCAGCTGACCTGCGTGGCGCCGTCCATCAGGCGGGCGAAGTCGTAGGTCACCTTCTTGCTGGCGATGGACTTCTCCATCGAGCGGATGATCAGGTCGGCCGCCTCGGTCCAGCCCATGTGGCGCAGCATCATCTCGGCCGAGAGGATTTCGGAACCAGGGTTCACGTAGTCCTTGCCGGCGTACTTGGGCGCTGTGCCGTGGGTGGCTTCGAACATCGCAACCGTGTCGCTCAGGTTGGCACCCGGGGCGATGCCGATGCCGCCGACCTGCGCCGCCAACGCGTCGGACACGTAGTCGCCGTTCAGGTTCAGGGTTGCGATCACGCTGTACTCGGCCGGACGAAGCAGGATCTGCTGCAGGAACGCGTCGGCGATCGAATCCTTGACGGTGATTTCCTTGCCCGTCCTGGGGTTCTTGAACTTCATCCAGGGGCCGCCGTCGATCAGCTCGGCGCCGAACTCCTTGGCGGCCAGGCCGTAGGCCCAGTCGCGGAAGCCGCCTTCCGTGAACTTCATGATGTTGCCCTTGTGCACGATCGTCACGCTGGGCTTGTCGTTGTCGATCGCGTACTGGATCGCCTTGCGGACCAGACGCTCGGTGCCTTCGCGCGACACCGGCTTGATGCCGATGCCCGAGGTGTTCGGGAAGCGGATCTTCTTGACGCCGAACTCGTCCTGCAGGATCTTGATGAGCTTCTTGGCCTTCTCGCTCTCGGCTTCGAACTCGATGCCGGCGTAGATGTCTTCCGAGTTCTCGCGGAAGATCACCATGTTGGTCTTGTGCGGCTCCTTGACCGGGCTGGGCACGCCCTCGAAGTACTGGATGGGGCGCAGGCAAACATACAGGTCGAGCTCCTGGCGCAGCGCGACGTTGAGCGAGCGGATGCCGCCGCCGACCGGCGTCGTCAGCGGTCCCTTGATCGAAACGACATAGTCGCGCACTGCGTGCAGGGTTTCTTCGGGCAGCCAGACGTCGGGGCCGTAGACCTTGGTCGACTTTTCGCCGGCATAGACCTCCATCCACTGGATCTTCTTCTTGCCGCCGTAGGTCTTGGCCACTGCCGCGTCGACCACCTTGATCATCACGGGCGTGATGTCGAGACCGGTGCCATCGCCCTCGATGAAGGGAATGATCGGCTGATCAGGCACATTGAGTGAGTTGTCGGCATTGACCGTGATCTTCTGGCCTTCGGCCGGGACTTTGATGTGCTGATAGCTGGACATGAGGCAATGACTCCGGGGTGAAATAAAGGCTGGAAGACACTAGCTTTCCAGCCGGCTGAATAGCCGTAGAATTTTAGACGCAACCGGAGGAGCCCGAGGGTTCTGTCAACCGCGGCCATCATGGCGTCGTTGTTGGCTGACCTTCTGCTGGCCGGGAGGCATTTTCAATCCATCTCCACAGAGGAAACCGCAATGAGCAAAGTTCTCGCAGTCATGATCGCCGGCCTGTTCGCCGTTGGCGCATATGCCCAGACAAAGCCCGCCGAAGTCGACCCCACCGGCAAGGGCAAGTCGGCCGAACGTGCCGAAGCCAAGAAGGACGCGCGGCCCGCAGGCCAGGTCAAGGCTCCTGGCGGTGACCAAGGCAATGTGGCAGAAGGCAGCGGCGGTGTGACCAAGACCGGTGCCGACAAGGCCGCTCAGGCACGCCGCGATTCGCGCGACACGCGCCGTCCCGCCAAGACCGGCGGCAAGAAGCCGGTTCCCGCACAAGGCGGCACGCCGCAGTAAGCTGGTTACCAGCACCGAAAAAGCGTTCTTCGGAACGCTTTTTTTATTTGGATTGCCATCGTTCCTTGAAAGTCGACCCCATGTTCCAGCGTATCGCAGCCCTGCTCGCACTCTCGGCTTCGTTGATGACGTTTGCACACGGCCAGGAAGCCCAAACCAATCTTCAGCGGGCGAAATTGTCTGCGGGCATGTATCAGATCGACGCGCAGGTCGCGCAGACGCCGCAGCAGCGGCAGATCGGTCTCATGTTCCGCAAGGAAATGCCGCAAACCGAGGGCATGATCTTCGTGTTCGAGCAGCCCGCCACCCAATGTTTCTGGATGAAGAACACCTTGCTGCCGCTGACCGCAGCCTTTGTGGCCGACGATGGCCGCATCGTCAACCTGGTCGACATGAAGCCGCTGACCGAGGATTCGCATTGCTCCGAGGAGCCGGTGCGCTTCGTTCTCGAGATGAACCAGGGCTGGTTCGCCAAGAAGAACATCAAGAAGGGCGCAAAGCTTGGCAGCGAATTGTTTTCGGCCGGACGCTGAACTCGCCTCCCACAAAAAAGCCGACCTGGGGTCGGCTTTTTTTTAGCAAATCTCGGCTCAGCCGAAATTCTTTGCCGCGAAGTCCCAATTCACCAGCTTGGCCAGGAAAGTCTCCACGTACTTGGGGCGCAGGTTGCGATAGTCGATGTAATAGGCGTGCTCCCAGACGTCCACCGTCAGCAGCGGGGTATCGCCCGTGGTCAGCGGCGTCCCCGCCGCGCCCATGTTGACGATGTCCACTGAACCGTCGGCCTTCTTCACCAGCCAGGTCCAGCCCGAGCCGAAGTTGGCCACTGCCGATTTCACGAAGGCCTCCTTGAAGGCCGTGTAGCTGCCCCACTTGGCATCGACGGCCTTGGCCAGCGCGCCCGTGGGCTCGCCGCCGCCCGAAGGCTTCATGCAGCTCCAGAAAAAGGTGTGGTTCCAGATCTGGGCGGCGTTGTTGTAGATCCCGCCGCTGGACTTCTTGACGATCTCCTCGAGCGGCATGCTTTCGAACTCGGTGCCTTTTTGCAGGTTGTTCAGGTTCACCACATAGGCGTTGTGGTGCTTGCCGTAGTGGTACTCCAGCGTTTCCTTCGAATACTCGGGAGCCAGTGCGTCCAGCGCGTACGGCAGGGGTGGGAGAACGTGTTCCATATCTTTTCTCGCGAGTTGGTTGTGGGACAAAGGATTCTAGAAAGGAATCATGAGGCCCGCGTCGGACGCGTGCCCGTCGTACGGGTTTGATCGACCGTCATGTCGACGGTGCCGTCTGCCAGGCGTGCACGCACCGCATCGCCGGGCGCCAGGCCTTGCACGCTGGTGACCGGATGTCCCGCATCGTCCGTGAGCCATGCGTAGCCGCGCTGCAGGACCAGCGCCGGATCGAGCAGTTGCAGGCGCAGCGCAGCCCGCTCGAGCCGTTCCTTGTGCAGAACCAGCGCACGCCGAAACCTGAGCGGCAGGTCGGCCTGCAGGCCCTGCTGCGCTTGCGCGAGCCGCTGGGTCCTCGAGAGCACGGCGTAGTGCAGCCGCTGCGCATGATGCGCCAGACGCAGTTGCTGGCGCGCCACCAGCGTCGAGGGGCGCCCCAGCCGGCCTGCGGCCACATCGAGGCGCTGGCTCAAACCATCGAGACGCGCGGAAATCGCATCGCGCAGCCGCTCGTCGAGCAGCTCCAGCGCGCCGAGCCACAGCTCGCGCGGCGCAGCGACGAGTTCGGCGGCGGCAGTCGGCGTCGGCGCGCGCAGGTCGGCACAGAAGTCGGCGATGGTGAAGTCGGTTTCATGGCCCACACCGCTGATCACCGGCACCGGACTCTGCACGATCGTGCGCGCCAGCGACTCGTCGTTGAAGGCCCAAAGATCCTCGATCGAGCCGCCACCGCGCACCAGCAGGATCACGTCGAGCGCCGGCTGCAATGCGTAGAGCGATTGCAGCGAACGCACCAGCTCCGCCGGCGCACCGGCGCCTTGCACCGCTGCCGGCGCCAGCACCACGGAGATGTGCGGCACGCGCCGGCGCAATGCAGTGACGACGTCGTGCAGCGCAGCCGCGCCGAGTGAGGTCACCACGCCGATGGCGCGCGGCATGGAGGGAAGCGGACGCTTGCGGGCGATATCGAAAAGGCCCTCGGCCTCCAACAGTGCCTTGCGCTGCAGGAACTGTTCGAACAGCGCGCCCTGCCCGGCTCGACGCAGGCTCTCGACCACCAGTTGCAGGTCGCCGCGCGGCTCGTACACCGCCACCCGGCCGCGGACCTCGACCTGGTCGCCATCGCGCGGCGAGAAATCGAGCAGGCTTGCGGCCCGCCTGAACATGGCGCATCGCAACTGGCCGGATTCGTCTTTCAGCGCGAAGTAGCAGTGGCCGCTGGCCGCACGCGAGAAGCCGGAAATCTCTCCGCGCACGCCGACCGGATTGAAGCGTGCGTCGAGCGCATCGGCGACCGCCCGGCACAGCGCCCCAACCGCCCAGACCCGCGGTCCAGCGTGAATTGCTTCTCGCTCGTTCATGTCGAGACGGCGTTACAGGCGGACAGTCGTCCACAAGGGGAGCCGGCGCCCCCCGACCGGGCGAAGCAAGCACACGACACCCACGACTTCACGTACAAGCCATTGATTTGATTGAAAAAAGTGCTGCTCAAAATTCAGTCGATCCAGCGGAAGGCCCGCCGCATGTGGCTCCAGCCAAGTTGCTCCGCGGGTTAGCCACAAAGTTATCCACAGAAGCTGTGCGTCTGAACCTACAGCGAATACAAATCGCAACAATGCCTTGCGCCGGTGGATAATCGCCGCGCATTTGCAGTCCACGGGCCGGAGGAATACTTGTTTTCGATCATAGTTGCTGCGGGCTGGCCGATCTGGCCGCTGCTCGCTTGTTCGGTGGTTGCGCTCGCGCTCGTCATCGAGAGATTCACCAGCCTGAAGACCTCCAAGGTCCTGCCGCCCAAGCTGCTCGACGAAGCCATCACGGTTTCGCGCACCGCAGTGCCGGGCCCGGACGTGGTGACCAAGCTGGAAAGAAATTCCGGGCTGGGCGAGGTGCTCGCCGCGGGTTTCCGCGCCTTGAACTCCAACCCCCGCTCGACCGAAGACGACCTGCGCGCATCGATGGAATCGGCCGGGCGCGTGGTCGCGCACCGGCTCGAGCGCTACCTGCCGGCGCTCGCGACCATCGCATCGGCCGCCCCGCTGCTCGGCCTGCTGGGCACGGTGATCGGCATGATCGAGATCTTCGGTTCGCAGTCACCCGCCAACGGTGCCGTCGGCAGCGGCAACCCGACACAGCTGGCGCACGGCATTTCCGTGGCGCTGTACAACACGGCCTTCGGGCTGATCGTCGCGATCCCGGCCCTGATCTTCTGGCGCTACTTCCGCAGCCGGGTCGACGAATACCTGCTGAACCTGGAGCTCGCCGGCGAACGCTTCGCCCGCCATCTGAACACGCTGCGATCATGAGAAGAATGCATTTCAGCCACGGCTCGCGCGAGGAGCCCGAGATCAACCTGATCCCCTTCATCGACGTGCTGCTGGTCGTGCTGATCTTCCTGATGCTCTCCACCACCTACAGCAAGTTCACCGAGATGCAGCTGCGTCTTCCGGTGGCCGACGTGGAAGCCCAGCGCGACTACCCGAAGGAAGTGATCGTCGCCGTCTCCGCCGACGGACGCTACTCGATCAACAAGACCCCGTTGCCCGACCGCAGCGTGGAGACGGTGGCCGCCGGGCTCGCCGCAGCGGCGAACGGCGGCAAGGATAGCGTCGTGATCATCAGTGCCGACGCCAGCGCTGCCCATCAATCCGTGATCACGGTGATGGAAGGCGCGCGGCGCGCGGGCCTCATGCAGATCACCTTCGCGACGCAGTCGGCCGCGCGGGCGGGACGCTAGTCTTGGATCTGCAGCGGGCCTGGCTGCAACGTGGGCCGCTCGCTCGGCTGCTGTGGCCGCTCTCCCTGCTCTATGGCGCGCTGGCTGCCGTACGGCGTGCCTTCTATAGGCTCCGAATCCTGCAGACCGAACGCGTCGGCGTGCCGGTGATCGTGGTCGGCAACGTGATCGCCGGAGGTTCCGGCAAGACGCCTGTGGTGATGGCGGTCGTGCGGCACCTCCAGGCCTGCGGCTTGAAGGTCGGCGTGGTATCGCGCGGCTATGGGCGAACGACCGACGATTGCCGCGCTGTGCAGGACGACAGCGATCCGCGCGAGGTCGGCGACGAGCCGGCGCTGATCCGCCGATCGACCGGGGCGCCGGTGTTCGTGGCACGGCAACGTGCCGAAGCGGCACGTGCCCTGCTCGCCCAGCAGCCGGACACGCAGTTCATCGTGAGCGACGACGGCCTGCAGCACCTCGCGCTGGGGCGCGAGATCGAGATCTGCGTCTTCGACGATCGCGGAACAGGCAACGGCTGGCTGCTGCCGGCCGGCCCTTTGCGCGAACATTGGCCGCGCCGCTGTGACCTGGTGATTCATACCGGTACGCGACCTGCATTCGCCGGCTGGACCGCGCGGCGTGCGCTGGCCGACCACGCGCTGCGCCTTGACGGCACACCGGTCCCGCTCGCATCGCTGGCGGGCCGGCCACTCGTCGCAGTGGCGGCCATTGCCAAGCCCGAGGCCTTCTTCCAGATGCTGCGCGAACGCGCCTTGGTGCCGCAACAGTGCATCGCATTGCCGGACCATCACGATTTCAGCGACTGGACTCCGCCGCCCGGCAACGGCTACACGCTGATTTGCACCGAGAAGGACGCTGTGAAGCTGTGGCGTCGGGCGCCCGATGCACTGGCACTGCCGCTGGTGTTCGAGCCCGAGCCTGACTTCTTCGCAGCGCTCGATGCAAAGCTATCATCGCTCGATGGACACCAAGCTGCTTGAACTGCTCGTCTGCCCCGTGACCAAGGGGCCGCTCACCTGGAACGCCGAGAAGCAGGAGCTCGCCTCGCGCAGCGCCCGCCTTGCCTACCCGGTGCGCGACGGCATCCCGGTCCTGCTCGAAACCGAAGCGCGCACGCTGTCCGACGAAGAGCTGGGGCTTTGACCTTGCCATTTGCCGTTCTGATCCCGGCCCGGCTTGCCTCGACGCGATTGCCCGACAAGCCGCTGGCCGACATTGCCGGCCTGCCGATGGTGGTGCGCGTCGCGCGGCGTGCGCTGCAATCGAGCGCCGAGCGCGTGGTAGTGGCCGCCGACGACACGCGCATCGTTGCCGCCTGCGAGGCGCACGGCATCCAGGCCCTGCTCACGCGCACCGACCATGCGAGCGGCAGCGATCGCCTTGCCGAGGCCTGCACGCAGCTCGGCCTGGCCGACGACGCGATCGTCGTCAACGTACAGGGCGACGAGCCGCTGATCGATCCCGCGCTGATCGACGCCGTGGCCCGCACGCTGGCCTCGCATCCCGATGCAGCAATGAGCACGGCTGCGCACGCGATCGAATCCATCGAGGACTTCCTCAATCCGAACGTCGTGAAAGCGGTGCTCGACGCGCGGGGCAATGCGCTCTACTTCAGTCGCGCACCGATTCCCTGGTGGCGCGACGGCTTCGCCAAGGGCGGCGCAACAGCCTTGCCGAAGTCTCCCGCCGCGCTGCGGCATATCGGCATCTATGGCTACCGGGCCGGCTTCGTGCGGCAGTTTCCCAACCTGCCGCCGGCGCCGATCGAAGCCACGGAGGCACTGGAACAGTTGCGTGCGCTGTGGCACGGCCATCGAATCGCCGTGCATGTGAGCGCCCATGCGCCCGGCCCGGGCATCGACACGCCGGAAGACCTGGAACGTGTCCGCGCACTGCTTTCCGACGCTTGATTTCGTCCCCGCGCAGGCCAATTCGGCCGCAGAGCGCGTGCTATCCTCGATGCAACTCCGTCCTGCGGCAAGTCACTCGTGACACGCAGGGCGAGACAGAAATCGAAGAACCGTCCGAGGACACCATGAGACTGATTTTGTTGGGCGCCCCCGGGGCAGGCAAAGGCACGCAAGCGGCCTTCATTTGCCAGAAATACGGCATTCCTCAAATCTCGACCGGCGACATGCTGCGCGCCGCCGTCAAGGCCGGCACCCCGCTCGGTCTGCAGGCCAAGGCCGTGATGGACGCCGGCGCACTGGTGAGCGACGACCTGATCATCAATCTCGTCAAAGAACGCATCGCGTTGCCGGACTGCGCCCAGGGCTTCCTGTTCGACGGCTTCCCGCGCACCATTCCGCAGGCCGATGCGATGCGCTCGGCAGGCGTCAAGATCGACTACGTGCTCGAGATCGACGTGCCTTTTGCCGACATCATCGAACGCATGAGCGGGCGCCGCTCGCACCCGGCGTCGGGACGCATCTACCACCTCAAGTTCAATCCGCCAAAGACCGAAGGCAAGGACGACCTCACCGGCGAAGACCTGATCCAGCGCGAGGACGACAAGGAAGAGACCGTGCGCAAGCGGCTCGAGGTCTACAGCCAGCAGACCCGGCCGCTGGTCGACTACTACTCGGCCTGGGCCAAGGCCGATCCCGGCGCGGCGCCAAAGTACCGCGCCATCAGCGGCGTCGGCACGGTCGACGAGATCACGCAGCGCGCACTGGCCGCCCTCGGCAGTTGATCAGGCCGGGCTGGAGCGCAGCCCGTAGACCTTGCCGTCGGCGAACAGGTACTCGACGCGCATCACCGGCTCGCCCTTTTCTTCCTTGAAGGTGAAGCCCACCGCCGAGATGGTGGTGCCCGGTTTGATTTCCGAAACCTTCCAGGCTTCCATTCGCGTCAGCGGCGCCAACTCGAGCTCCCACTGGCGATCGGTACGGCGCGGCGCGGTGGCCTTGGCAAGAAGCCCGGGGCCGTCGACCGGCGCACTTTGCGCCGGCAGCGCTCGCGTTGCGAGGTCCGCCGGAACCTTGAGGCCCGCAGGAATCTCGATCACCAGTTCCGCGTGCGGGTTCTGCCAGCGCGCGCGCACCACCTTTCCTTCGAGGTAGAGAGGCCGCTCCTGGTCGAAACTGCTCCAGCCGTGATGCGCCCAGGCAAACCGGGCGGCGACGGGAGAGGATGCGGCGGCGATGACGAGGCTGCGACGTTTCATCGGAAGAGCTCCTTCTTCTTCAGTAGGCGATCCAACGGCCGCAGAACACGACGGCCAGCCAGATCGCAGTGGACAACAACATCTGTACCCGCGCCAGCGCGTCGAGTTTGCGCAGGGACCCGCGCGCATGAAACCAGCCCGCGTTGAACCCGGCTGTCAGCAGCAAGCCCATCTTGATCACGAAGGCCCGGTTGGCCAACAGTTCGGCTGGCTGGGTCGCGAACATCAGCGAGCCGCTGGCGGCCGCCAGCGTGAAGCCGCCGAGCGCGATCGACAGCGACAGCCGGGCCATCGGCTGCATCGGCAGAGCGGCCGCGCGGCCGAACACCCGCAGTTCGAGCGCCACGAGATTGCCGAGCAGGAGCGCGATGCCGATGATGTGCACCGCCTCCAGTGCCGGATAGGCCCAGGAATGCGATTGCAGGGCGCTGAACATGCCTTCAACCGACGGCTGGCTGCTCGGTCATCAGTTCCAGCGCCAGCGCGATGCGCGCCTTGACCGGTGTCAACGCGCCGGCGTCGCGCAGGAGTGCGTTCGGCGTCGAGAGGATTCGGCCCTGCATGCAGCGCGTGGCGCGCACGATCGCGATGCCGGCTGCCTGTGCCCGCAGCGCGGCCTCTTCCAGCGCCTGATGCAATGTGCCGTTGCCGGTGGCCGCGAGCACCAGGCCCTGCACCGGGTCCGCGGCGCCGGACTGGCGCTCACGCACCAGTGCATCGACCAGGCTGCCGCGCGCCTCCGCGTGGCTCAGCACGATCTCCACGCGCGGCCACCGGGCGGCGCCGGCGATCCGTTCGAGGCGGCCGCGCGCCTCCTGCGACGACGATGCGGGCCAGCTTCGAACGCTGCGCACCGCGCCCTCCTCCACATAGGCGAGCGGCCCCGCATCCCCCGAGCCGAAGGCGTCCAGACGGTAGGTGTGGACCTTCTGGACATCGAACGCGCCGTGCACCGTGCCGGCGCAGACGGCCACCACACCCTGTGCGCCGGGCTCGCACGCGACCGCGACCGCGTCGCGCACGTTCTGCGGCCCGTCGGGCGACAGTGCGGTCGCGGGCCGCATCGCGCAGGTCAGTACCACAGGCTTGGACGGTGCCAGCACCGACTGCAGGAAAAACGCCGTCTCCTCCAGCGTGTCGGTCCCGTGGGTGATGACGAGGCCTGCCACGTCGGGTTCGGCCAGCCAGTGGGCGCAACGCAGGGCCAGCGTGGACCAGATGGCGAAACTCATGTCCTTGCTGTCGACCTGCGCCACCTGCTCGGTCGCGAGCGCAATACCGTTGGGCGCTTCGATGCCGCCCAACAGTTCCGTCACGCCCACTTGGCCGGCGGTGTAGCCGATGTTGTCGCCGACGGCCTCGGCCCGGCCGGCGATGGTGCCGCCGGTGCCCAGAACGATCACGCGGCGCTTGCCTTCTCGAAGAATGTCGACCATGGCTTGCCAAACTTCCGCAAACTGGTTAAAAATACAGGTACTGGATATTCAGCCAGTGCCGCAAGGAGTTATCGATGCAGTTCGCCATCAAGCTTACCGCCCGCCAGCAGCAGATTCTGGACCTGATCCAGAGCGCCATCGCACGCACGGGCGCCCCACCTACGCGCGCCGAGATCGCTTCCGAACTGGGCTTCAAATCAGCCAACGCGGCCGAAGAGCATTTGCAGGCCCTGGCACGCAAAGGCGTGATCGAACTCGTGAGCGGCACCTCTCGCGGCATCCGCCTCAAGGGCGATGCGCTGCGTTCGCTGAACGAGTCGCGCAACAACCAGTTCTCCTTGTCGCTGCCCGGCATGGCGCAGCTCGCCTTGCCGCTGATCGGCCGCGTGGCTGCGGGCTCGCCAATCCTGGCGCAGGAGCACGTTGATCAGACCTACTACGTCGAGAACACCCTGTTCCAGCGCCAGCCCGACTACCTTCTCAAGGTGCGCGGCATGTCCATGCGGGACGCCGGCATCATGGATGGCGACCTGCTAGCCGTACAGGCCACCAAGGAAGCCCGCAACGGCCAGATCGTGGTCGCCCGCCTGGGCGATGAAGTCACCGTCAAGCGCCTCAAGCGCAACAAGCAGGTCATCGAGCTGCATGCAGAGAATCCCGACTACCCCACCATCGTCGTCCAGCCGGGCGAACCTTTCGAGATCGAAGGCCTGGCCGTAGGCCTGATCCGCAACACGATGCTCATGTAGGGCCTCGTCTCCCTCCCCGATTCCGGCCGCGACAGGTGGCGGGCGTATGGCCGAGGGCCATCACCCTGTCGAAGCCGATGAAAGCAATCCTGCCTGTGTTCAACCTCTGACTTTTCTGGAGTTCACATGGGAATCGCTCTTCTCAGCTTTGTCGATTTGTTCATGCCCTTGCAATCGCTGGCAGACCGTTGGATGCCTTCGCGCCGCAGGCGTTTGTCGTCGGGACTGCGCTACGTCGGCATCCGGCCGAGCTGCGCCTCTCGTGCTGGCGTTGCGGCGCTGCCCCATGCATCCGCATCGGCGCGTCCTCTGCGGGTGGTGCGCACGGTCGACGCACAGCCATCCGGTCGGAACACGGGCCGCGTGGTGATCTCGGGGCGCATGGCGGATGTCTGCGCCGAACTCGACCGGCTGGCCGCCCTGGAGGCGGCGGGCATGACGTTGCAGGCCAGCCGTCTGCGTTGAGCAATCACCGCCCAGTTCGCGATTGCAATTGAAGACATAGCGGACCAGGGCTCGCCCCCCGTCGTCGCCACTTGTGGAAGACGGCGGACAGAACATGCGGATGGTGCGAGGCACAATGGCACGCCATGAACATTGTGATCCTCGACGACTATCAGGACGCGGTGCGCAAGCTCCACTGCGCTTCCAAGCTCGACGCCTACGCGGCCAAGGTCTACACCAACACGGTCAAGGGCATCGGACAGCTTTCGGTGCGACTCAAGGATGCAGACGTGATCGTGCTGATCCGCGAGCGCACCCACATCTCGCGCCAACTGATCGAGAAGCTGCCCAAGCTCAAGCTCATTTCGCAGACCGGCCGGGTCGGTAGCCACATCGACGTCCACGCCTGCACCGAACAGGGCATTGCGGTGGCCGAAGGCACGGGCTCGCCGCTGGCGCCCGCGGAACTTACCTGGGCGCTGATCATGACCGCGATGCGCCGCCTGCCGCAGTACATCAGCAACCTCAAGCACGGCGCCTGGCAGCAGTCGGGGCTCAAGTCGGCTTCGATGCCGCCCAATTTCGGACTCGGCTCGGTGCTCAAGGGCAAGACGCTTTGCATCTGGGGCTATGGACGCATCGGCCAGCTGGTCGCCCGCTACGGGCAGGCCTTCGGCATGCAGGTCGTGATCTGGGGCCGCGAAGAGAGCTGCGCCCGGGCCAGGTCGGACGGGTTCCAGGTGGCACCGAACCGGGAGACGTTTTTCAGCGCGGCTGACGTGCTGTCGATCCACCTGCGGCTGACGGAGGAAACGCGGAGCCTGGTCACCCTCGAGGATCTTTCGCGCATGAAGCCCACTGCACTGTTCGTCAATACCTCGCGCGCCGAGCTGGTCGAGCAAGACGCACTGCTCGCGGCGCTCAACCGCGGCCGGCCCGGGCTGGCAGCGATCGACGTGTTCGAGAGCGAGCCGCCCCTGCAAGGCCACGCCTTGCTGCGGTTGGAAAACTGCATCTGCACCCCGCACATCGGCTACGTCGAGCAGGACAGCTACGAGATGTACTTCGGTCAGGCTTTCGACAACGTCGTCAGCTTCATCAAGGGCAACCCGACCAACATCGTCAACCCGGGTGCACTGCAGGTCCGCCGTTGAAACAGCCCGCACTGCCGGCGGCTTTATGGGCCCTGCTGGCGGGCAACTTCGTGATCGGGACGGGCGTGATGGTGGTGCCCGGCACGCTCAACGAGCTCAGCAGTTCGCTGCAGGTCAGCGCGGCCACCGCCGGCCAGCTGATCACCGCGGCCGCTGTCGTGATGTGCCTCGGAGCGCCCCTGCTGGCGGCCGTGGTCGCCGGCTGGGATCGTCGGGTGCTGCTCGCCTGCACCATGCTGTGGTATGCGGCGGGGCACCTGCTCGCGACGCTGATGCCGAACTTCGGCGGGCTGCTGGTGGTGCGCATGCTGACGGTGATCGCGCCCGCGATCTTCACTGCACAGGCAGCGGCCTGCGCAGGCCTGCTCGTGCCGGTCGAGCAACGCGGCCGCGCAGTGACCTTCGTCTTTCTCGGTTGGTCCATGGCATCGGTGCTGGGCCTTCCCCTCGGCGCCCTGATCGGCGGCCATTTCGGATGGCGCACGGCCTTCGCGGCGATCGCCCTGCTGTCCGTGGTGAGTGCGGCCTGGATCTGGGGTCGGCTGCCTCCGGGCATCCGGCCGGCCGCGCTCTCGCGGGCCGCATGGGCCCAGGTTCTCAAGAGTCCGCTGCTGATGGGGGTGGTGTCGGTCACCGCCTTGCAGGGTGCCGGCCAGTTCGTCCTGTTCAGCTACTTCGCTCCGATCCTCAAGACGACGCTGAATGCGGACGCGGCCGCGCTCGGCCTGATATGGGGCTGGTTCGGCGTTTGCGGCCTCGTCGGCAACGTGCTTGTGAGCCGCTACATCGACCGCATCGGCGCGCCGCGCATGGTGCTGCTCACCACCTCGCTGATCGCGCTGAGCCTGCTGTTGTGGCCGCTGGGCGTGACGCTCGCATGGCTGGCGCTGGTCCTCGTGCCCTGGGGCTTCGGCTGCTTCGCCACCAACTCGGCCCAGCAGGCGCGCCTGGTGTCGATGGCGCCTGTGCTCGCGCCGGGGTCGGTGGCGCTCAACAGTTCGGGCATCTATGTTGGGCAAGCGGTGGGGGCCGCCGCGGGAGGCTGGCTGTTGGCCCACGACGCGGTCGACTGGATGAGCTGGGCGGGCCTGGCGATGGTGCTCTGCGCGCTGGCGCTCAGCCTGGCCGTCGACCGGGCCCAACGCCGTGCGCCCGCGTTCAGCGTTTGAAGGGCTTGGTCGGCCTGGGCGCGATCTCGGCCTCGGTGGCCGGATCGAAGAGCTCGAAATCGATCACGTGAGGATCGTTCGCGGGTGCCGGCGCCGGCTTCGGCGTTTCGATCGGCGCCCGCATGGTCTCGAAGGCCGTCTTGTCGAATTCGGCGAGGTCCATGTCGATGCCGGACTTGGCGCGCGTCGCGGCGGGATCCATGGCAGACGGCGCAGGCGGCGCCGCATCCGGGACCAGCACGGTCTCGTGATGCAGGTCGTCGTCGATGGCGCCGTAGATCGAGGGCGGCAGCGTCAGGCCGGCGTCGACGGGCTCGGGCGGACTCTCGCGCTCGAGCGGCGCAGGCGTCGTCGCCAGTTGGTCATGGCCGAAAGTGTCGACGAAGGAGTGCGGCGTGACGGGCGCGGGCGGCGCGCTGTTCGGGTCGATCACTTCCTTGGCGACGGAATAGAGCAACAGCAGCTCCTGGTATGCAGCCAGGTCGAAAGCCTCGTCCCCGTGCGCGCCGGGCTTGCGGAACACCAGTTCCTCGATCAGCGCCAGGGTGCCCGGCGCGGGCCACTGCGACTCGATGCGCGCCAACGTGCTGCGATAGTGTTCGAGACCCCTGCCCGTCTCGGTGAAGTTCTCGAACGCCGGCACATCGGCGTTGAAGGCCTGTTCGAATTCCTCTGCCAGCCGGGCATAGTCCTCCTTGCGTCCCAGCGAGTGGAAGATCCGCAGCAGGTCCAGGTAGGCGAGAGCGCTGGTTCCGGGATTGGTGGCGATGTGCTCGCGCAGTACCGCGATCGCCTGGTCGTGCTGGCCCAGCGACAGGAAAAAATCCGACTGCTGCTGCACGTCGAACAGCTCTTCGGTGTTGACCGGCCTCACGGGCGCACCATCGGGCGTCCTTACGGGACGTGATTCGGGCTCGCCGTAGCCGCTGTCGTCGTCGGGCTCCAGAGCCCCGAACGTGGCGGCACCGAAGGTGGTGGCATTCGCGCTGCGCCGCGGCGGCGAAGAGTCGGTATCCGGTTCGTCCTCGAGCAGCCCGTGCATGGAGCTCGGCCGGGTCGGGCAGCCGTCGCCGCGCAGCGGCGCCTCGCCCCACCAGGCCGGTGCCGCAGCCCGGCGAGCCAGCCGCCACAGCAGCAAGATCGCCACCAGCGCGATCAGCAGCAGCGCCATCAGGGCGTAGACGAGCGGATTGCGGTAGCGGCTGTCGCGCGCTTGCGCGAGCTCGCTGCGCATCTCGAGCAAGGTGCGCTGGTTCTGCGCCGTCTGCTCGCGCAGTGCGGCCAGCGTGGCTTCCAGCGCCTGCATGCGTTGCGCCTCGCGCTGCGCCGCTTCGGGCTCGGTGTTGAGCGCGCGCCACTCGGCGGCAGCTGCAGCACGACGCGCGAGGTCTTCGCTGGCCGGCAAGCTCAGCTGCTGCGTGGCCTTGAGGCCGGGCTGTGCGGCGGGGACGGGCTCCAACGCGTCGAGTTGGAGCCGGGGCCCGCCCGCGACGCTTTCGCGCCTGGGCTCTGCGGCTGTCGCTGCCGGCGCGGCGCGCGGAACCGCCGCGCGCGGCGTCGCAACCGGTTGTGCGGCGGCAGACCGGCGCGGCACGGGAGGAGAGGCAGCGCTTCGACGCGGCGACTGCGCGTCGGCATCGCGCGTGCGGGCCGCGGGCGCCGCCGCGGCGGTGCTGCGCCGCGCCGACGCCGCGGCCGGGCTTTCAAGACCAGAGGATGCGCCCGCCGTCGCAGCACGAGATGGCACGCGCGCAGGCGCTCGCACGGCGGTCTCGGACGAAGCCCGCGGGCCTGACGGCGATGCCATGACCGGCAATGTGGGCTCGGCCTGAACATCGGACAGCAGCACATAGCTGCGCGTCGACTTCGTATTGCAGCCGGCCTGCACGCTCACATTGACCACGGGCTCGTCCACCGCGACGCTGGAGCGGATGTGCATGCGCGGACTGCTGGGGTTCGGTCCCGGCTGGAGCGAGACAGTCAGGCTGCGGTCGGCCATGCGGGTGTCCCCCTGCACGACCTCGGCCTCGAGGCACAACGCGCCTGCGTCTTCGGCCGAATCCAGCGAAAGCGGAATCACCACGTCCAGCGGCTTGCCGATCCATACAGCCCCCTGGGGCCGCCCAATCGTCAAGGCAGGCAAGTCAAGTGCGAACCCAAGTAGAAACAGGGCCGCAGCGAGGCGTGGGAGTTGCAAAATGGGCTGAAACCTAATCGAAAGTAGACACATTCTGGCATGAGCGTTCGTGCCGATCATCCTGCGAGAGACAATTATCAAATGACTGTGAACTTTTCCAATGTGGGCATCATCGGTGCCGGAGCCATGGGGCGCGGCATCGCGCAGATCGCCGCGCAGGCGGGCAGCGAGATCCTGTTGTTGGACAGCTTCGAGGGCGCCGCGGTACGCGGACGCGATGCCATCCTCGCCCAGTGGCAGAAGCAGCACGAGAAGGGCAAGCTGGACGAGGCGCAGCGCGATGCGCTGTCCGCGCGGATCCGTGCCGTCGAATCGGCCCAGGCGCTCGCCGGCTGCGATCTCGTGATCGAGGCCGTGGTCGAAGACCTCGAGGTCAAGCGCAAGCTGTTTCGCGAACTCGAGGCGGTGGTGGCGCCCTCCGCCGTGCTGGCGACCAATACCTCCTCGCTCTCCGTCACCGCGATCGCGGCAGCCCTGGCCCACCCCGAGCGCATGGCAGGCTTCCACTTCTTCAATCCGGTGCCCCTGATGAAAGTGGTCGAAGTCGTGGCCGGCTTCAAGACCGAGGCCGAGATCTGCCGTCGATTGGCCGGCTATGCCGCGCAGATGGGCCACGCCGCGGTACAGGCCAGGGACACGCCCGGCTTCATCGTCAACCACGCGGGACGCGGCTACGGCACGGAAGCACTGCGCATCGCCGGAGAGGGCGTGGCGGACTTCGCCACCATCGACCGCATCCTCAAGGACCAGGCGGGCTTCCGCCTCGGGCCTTTCGAGCTGCTTGATCTGACGGCGCTCGACGTGTCCCATCCGGTGATGGAATCCATCTACCGCCAGTACTACGAGGAGCCCCGTTTCCGCCCCAGCGTGATCACCGCCCAGCGGCTCGCCGCCGGGGCGCTCGGCCGCAAGACCGGCGAAGGCTTCTACCGCTATGTCGACGGCGTGGCGCAGCTGCCTCCCGAAGCGCCTGCGCCGACCATCGATACGCATCCGGCGGTCTGGGTATCGCCCCGCGCGGCACGCCGCCCCGAGCTGCTGCGGCTGGTGCATGCGCTGGGCGCGCAGCTCGAAAGCGGCGCCACGCCCTCCTCTGCTGCCCTGATCCTGGTCGCGCCGCTGGGCTTCGATGTCACGACCGTGGCCGCGGTCGAAAGGCTCGACGCAACGCGCACGATCGGCATCGACCTGATGGTGGACGACGCGGCCACCAAGCGCCGCGTGCTGGCCACCAACCCCGCGACGCGGCGCGACGTGCGCGATGGGGCCCATGCGCTGTTCGCCCGCGACGGCAAGGCGGTGAGCGTGATCCGCGACAGCGGCGGCTTCGTCACCCAGCGCGTGATCGGCACCATCGTGAACATCGCCGCCGACATGTGCCAGCAGCGCGTCTGCTCGCCCGCCGATCTCGACGTCGCCGTGCGCCTCGGCCTCGGCTACCCGCAGGGCCCGCTGGCCATGGGCGACCTGTACGGGCCGACCAACGTGCTGGAGGTGCTCTTCAATCTCCAGACCGTGTACGGCGACCCTCGTTATCGCCCGAGCCCGTGGCTGCGCCGCCGCGGCGCGCTGGGACTGAGCCTCACCCATGAAGAAGAGTGAAAGAGAAGGACCATGAGCGCAGAACTGAAAAGCAAGAGCGAGGGACACACCATGGTGCTCACGCTCTCCAACCCCTCGCAACGCAATGCGCTGGGCCCGGAGATGTACGCGGCCGGCATCGAGGCGCTCAACGGCGCCGAGAACAGCGACGAGATCCGCAGCGTCGTGCTGGTGGGCGAAGGTGCATGGTTCTGCGCCGGCGGCTCCCTGCAACGCCTTTCGGCCAACCGTGAGCGCGATCCCTCGGTGCAGGCCGAGAGCATCGAGGCGCTGCACACCTGGATCGATTCGATACGCACCTTCCCCAAGCCGGTGATCGCGGCCGTCGAGGGTGCCGCAGCCGGCGCCGGCTTCTCGCTCGCGCTGGCCTGCGACTTCATCGTCGCGGCGCGCGATGCGGTGTTCGCCGCGTCATACAGCAACGTGGCGCTGTCGCCCGACGGCGGACTGAGCTGGCACCTCGCACGGGCGCTGCCGCGACAGCTTGCAAGCGAATGGCTCATGCTGGGTGAACGCGTCGAGGCGCAGCGCCTGCACACGCTGGGGCTGGTCAACACGATCACCGAGAACGGCCAGGCCCTGGGCACGGCGCTCGCGCTGGCGGACCGCCTCAATGCGCGTGCGCCCAACTCGCTGGCCAGCATCAAGGAACTGCTCAGCGACGCGCGCGGAGCTGCGCTGGCATCGCAGCTGTCGCAGGAGCGCAATCATTTCGTGCGCAACCTGCATCACCCCAATGCCGGCATCGGGATCGCCGCTTTCCTCGCCAAGGAGACGCCGCACTACGAATAGCCGCGCGTCGCTCCCGCGACAACCCTCAGCCTTTCAGTCACGCACAGGACAGTCCATGGACGACCCTATTCTTACCATCGAAGAACGAGAAGCGATCAACGGTGGTCGCTGGTTCTCTTCTCTTTCTCCATCACTTCGTCACGACATCCTCCGATGTGCCTTCGTCAAACGCTTCAAGGACGGCGAGCTGATCGCTGCACGCGGCGATCCGCCCGAGCAGTGGATCGCCTGCGCCAAGGGAGCGGTGCGGGTGAGCTCGACGGCAGTCTCGGGCAAGCAGGTCACGCTGACCTATGTGGAGCCGGGCATTTGGTTCGGCGACGTGGCGATGTTCGACGGCGACCGGCGCACCCACGATGCCTACGCGCACGGCGAGACCACGATCCTCTGCGTGGCGCGCGCCGATTTCCAGAAGATCCTGTCGAACCACGTCGAGCTCTACGAGGCATTGATGCGCCTGCAGGCGCGCCGCATCCGCCAGCTGTTCGGGCTGGTCGAGGATCTCAACACCCTGCCCTTGCGCGCCAGGCTCGCCAAGCAGCTCATCCACCTGGTTCGCAGCTACGGCGTGCCGAACCTGGCGGACGGCAGCCAGATGCGCATCGGGCTGCACCTGGCGCAGGAAGAGCTGGCGCAGTTGCTTGGCGCGTCGCGCCAGCGCGTGAACCAGGAGCTCAAGGCCATGGAGCGCGAGGACGCGATCCGCATCGAGCCGGGCGGCCTCGTGGTGCTGGACCGCGCGGCGCTGATGCGCATCTCCGAAGCCGATCAATAAAAGACAGCCGAGACATGACCCAGGACTTCGACAACTTCGTCGGCACCCGCGCCGTATCCAAGCAGCACCTCTTCGACGTCGATGCGCTCGCCGCATGGCTCGACAAGAACCTCGACGGCTTCCAGGGGCCGCTCACGGTCGAGATGTTCAAGGGCGGCCAGTCCAACCCGACCTACAAGCTGGTCACGCCGACGCAGAGCTACGTGATGCGCGCCAAGCCCGGCCCGGTCGCCAAGCTGCTGCCTTCGGCCCATGCGGTCGAACGCGAGTTCAAGGTCATGAGCGGGCTGGCCGGCACCGATGTGCCGGTGCCGCGGATGTACTGCCTGTGCGAAGACGAAGCCGTCATCGGCCGCGCCTTCTACGTCATGGAATTCATGGCCGGCCGCGTGCTGTGGGACCAGTCGCTGCCGGGCATGAGCAAGGCCGAACGCGCCGCCATCTACGACGAGATGAACCGCGTCATCGCGGCACTGCACACCGTGAAGTTCGCCGAGCGCGGCCTGGCCGACTATGGCAAGCCGGGCAACTATTTCGAGCGTCAGATCGGCCGCTGGAGCAAGCAGTACGTGGCCTCGGTCACGCAGCCCATTCCCGAAATGGACCGCCTGATGGAATGGCTGCCGGCCCACATCCCGGCCAGTGCGCGCGACGAGAAGATGACCTCGATCGTGCACGGCGACTACCGGCTGGACAACCTGATGTTCCACGCCACCGCGCCGCGTGCGATCGCAGTGCTCGACTGGGAGCTGTCGACGCTGGGCCATCCGCTGGCCGACTTCAGCTACCACTGCATGTCCTGGCACATCGCGCCGGGCTCGTTCCGCGGCATCGGCGGGCTCGATCTCGAGAGCCTCGGTATCCCGACCGAAAGCGAATACATCCGCACCTACTGCGACCGCACCGGCCTCACGACGCCCGAAGCGCTCGCGGCCGACTGGAATTTCTACCAGGCCTACAACCTGTTCCGCATGGCCGCGATCCTGCAAGGCATCGCCAAGCGGGTCGAGGCCGGTACCGCATCGAGCGAGCAAGCCGTGGCCTCGGGCCGTGGTGCGCGACCGATGGCCGAGATGGCCTGGCAGTTCGCACAGCGGGCCTGAGCCTTCCCACCTTCACAGGAGACCCCATGGATTTCGACTATTCGGCCAAGACCAAGGACTTGCAAAAGCGCGTCACCGCCTTCATGGAAGACTACATCTACCCGGCGGAAGCCGAGTACGCGCAGGAGCTGACTGCCAACACGGCAGCCGGCAAGCGCTGGACTGCGCTCAAGACCGTCGAGAAGCTCAAGCAGAAGGCCAAGACCCAGGGCCTGTGGAACCTGTTCCTGCCGGTCGACAGCGCCGCTGCGTCGGGCTACGAAGGCGCCGGCCTGACCAACCAGGAATACGCGCCGCTGGCCGAGATCATGGGCCGCGTGCCCTGGGCCAGCGAAGTCTTCAACTGCTCGGCACCCGACACCGGCAACATGGAGACCATTGCGCGCTACGGCTCGGACGAGATCAAGGCACGCTGGCTCAAGCCCTTGCTGGAAGGTGAGATCCGTTCGGCCTTCGCGATGACCGAACCCGAGGTGGCGTCGAGCGACGCCACCAACATCGCCACGCGCGTCGAGCGCCAAGGCGACGAGTACGTGATCAACGGCCACAAGTGGTGGATCTCGGGTGCGGCCGACCCGCGCTGCGCGGTCTTCATCACGATGGGCAAGAGCGACCCGGAGGCACCGCGCCACTCGCAGCAGAGCATGATCGTGGTGCCGGCGGATGCCGAGGGCATCCGCATCGTGCGTCCGCTCAACGTGATGGGCTATGACGACGCGCCGCACGGCCACGTCGAGATGTACTTCGAGAACGTGCGCGTGCCGGCCGGCAACATGCTGCTCGGCGAAGGCCGCGGCTTCGAGATCGCCCAGGGCCGCCTCGGCCCGGGGCGCATCCACCACTGCATGCGCCTGATCGGCCTGGCCGAACGTGCGCTCGAGTTGATGTGCAAGCGGGCCTCGTCCCGCATCGCCTTCGGCAAGGCCGTCGCCTCGCAGACCGTGACGCAGGAGCGAATCGCCGAAGCGCGCTGCAAGATCGACATGGCGCGCCTGCTCACGCTGAAGGCCGCCTGGCTGATGGACGTGGCGGGCAACAAGGTCGCCAAGAACGAGATCGCGATGATCAAGGTGGTCGCGCCGAGCATGGCTTGCCAGGTGATCGACTGGGCCATGCAGGTGCATGGCGGCGGCGGCATGTCCGACGATTTCCCGCTCGCCTACGCCTATGTCGGCGCACGCGCCCTGCGCTTTGCCGACGGTCCGGACGAAGTGCACCGCAATGCGATCGCGAAGTGGGAGCTCGGCAAGTACGCCCCAGCGAAGGCTGGCGACGAAGCAATGCCCGTCACGCGTTTTTGAGCATCGCGCCCCTTGGCCAGGAGCACCGCGGAACCGGCTTCGCCGGGCCGCTGGTGCTGCCCCCGGTAGGGCGTGGGCGGCTACACGAAGTGAGCCAACCTGGGGGCGAGCTAAATTCGTTTTTGGAGGAACATCGCGGAGCCGAAGGCGGGGTCGAGCTGGTAGCCGGCAAAGCCTTCGCGCTCGTAGGCGCGCAGGGCGCTGCGGTTGCCCGACAGCACCTCGAGCGTGAGCTTGCACGCCCCGCGCGCGCGGGCCTCTTCCTCGACGCGCGCGAGCATGCGCTGCGTGACACGCTGGCCGCGGTGGCTGGCCAGCACCACCACGTCGTGCACGTTAACCAGCGGCTTGCAGGCGAAGGTCGAGAAGCCCTCGATGCAGTTGACCAGGCCGACCGGCTGCGCGCCGTCGTAGGCCAGCACGCTGAAGGCTTGCGGCCGCGCCGCGAGCGCCTCGGGCAGTTCGCCCAGTACTTGAGGCGCCAACGGCGTGCCGCCGCCCGCCGGATCGCGCGCATAGCTGTCCAGCAGCCCGACCAGCGCATGCGCATGCGCCGGATTGCGGTAGTCGGCGAGCAGGACCTCGATCATGCGTTCAATCCGCCTGCGCAGCCGCCACGAGTCGTCTTGCGCAAGCCTCGGCCTGCGCGGCATTGCGCGCCTCGACCATCACGCGCAGCAGCGGCTCGGTCCCGCTGGCGCGGATCAGGACGCGACCCGCGTCGCCCAGTTCAGCCTCGGCGCGCTGAATCTCGGCCGCCAGTGCCTGGTTGGTATTCCAGTCCTGCCCCTCAGCCAGGCGGACATTGATGAGCGTCTGCGGGAAGAGCGTGACATCGGCGAGCAGCTCGTCCACGCGCTTGCCGCTGCGCTGGCAGGCCTGCAGCACCTGCAACGCACTCACGATGCCGTCGCCCGTCGTGTGGCGGTCGAGCACGAGCAGGTGGCCGGAGCCCTCGCCGCCGAGCAGCCACCGGCGCTTCTCGAGCTCTTCGAGTACATAGCGGTCGCCCACGCGGGCGCGCACGAACTCGATGCCCTGGCTGCGCAGCGCCATCTCGACGGCCTTGTTGGTCATCAAGGTGCCGACCACGCCCGAGGGCTTTTCGCCGCGCGCGACGCGCTCCATCACCATCAGGTACAGCAGCTCGTCGCCATTGAACAGGCGACCGCTCGCGTCCACCAGTTGCAGGCGGTCGGCATCGCCGTCGAGCGCAATGCCGTAGTGCGCGCCCTGCGCCCGGACCGCATCGATCAGCGCCTGGGGATGCGTGGCGCCGAAGTCCTTGTTGATGTTGAGGCCGTCGGGCGCACAGCCGATGCTGACCACGTCTGCGCCGAGCTCGTGGAAGACCTGCGGCGCCACCTGGTAGGCCGCGCCGTGGGCACCGTCGACCACCAGCTTCAGTCCGCGCAGCGTGAGGTCGTTGGCAAAGGTGCTCTTGCAGAATTCGGTGTAGCGGCCCGGCGCATCGTTGAGACGGCGCGCCTTGCCGAGCTGCGCCGAGTCGGCCCAGGCGGGCGGCTCCTCGAGCGCGGCTTCGACCGCCAGCTCCCATTCGTCGCTGAGCTTGGTGCCATGGGCGCTGAAGAACTTGATGCCGTTGTCCGGATAGGCGTTGTGGCTGGCGCTGATCACCACGCCGAGGCTGGCCCGCTGGGCGCGCGTGAGATAGGCCACGCCCGGCGTCGGCAGCGGCCCCAGCAGCACCACGTCGACACCGGCCGAGTTGAAGCCTGATTCGAGCGCCGATTCGAGCATGTAGCCCGAGATGCGCGTGTCCTTGCCGATCAGCACAGTCGGCCGCGCTTCGGCTTTCTTGAGCACGCGGCCGACCGCATGCGCGAGCCGCAGCACGAAGTCGGGCGTGATCGGTGCCTGGCCGACGGTGCCGCGAATGCCATCGGTGCCGAAGTATTTTCTTGTCATGGACGGGGCTCCTGTGGTGCTTGTTGTTCTCGTTTCATGGCGCGCCATACGGTCAGCGCAGCAACGGTTTGGCGCACATCGTGCACACGCACGACCGATGCGCCGCGCTCGACGGCCAAAAGCGCCGCTGTCACGCTGGGTATCAGCCGCTGCGCCGCCAGATCGATGCCGGTCACGGCGCCGAGCGAGGACTTGCGCGACCAGCCGACGAGCAGCGGCCAGCCGGCGGCAAGCAGTTCCTGTTGGCGTGCGAGCAAGGCGAAATTCTGCGCCACTGTCTTGCCGAAACCGATGCCCGGGTCGAGCACGATGCGATCCGAGCCCACGCCCAGCGCCAGCAGCTCGTGCGCATGCCGCGCCAGGAAGTCACACACCTCGGGGAGCACATCGCCTTCCATCGGCGCGGTCTGCATGGTCTGCGGATCGCGGTGCATGTGCATCAGGCACATACCGCACGAAGGATGCGCCGCCACGGCCTCGCGGGCGCCGGGCCGTCGCAGTGCCCAGACGTCGTTGACGATGTCTGCGCCGAGCTCCAGTGCGGCCCGCATCAGCTCGGGCTTGTAGGTGTCGACCGAGACCGGCACGCCCAGCTTCACCGCCTCGCGCACCACGGGCAGCACGCGTTCGCGTTCCTGGGCCAGCGGCACGGCCGGGCTTCCGGGCCGTGTGGACTCGCCGCCGATGTCCAGGATGTCGGCGCCCTCTTCCACCAGTCGAGCGCAATGCTGCACGGCCGCCTCGGTCGAGGCATGGGCGCCGCCGTCGGAGAAGGAATCGGGCGTGACGTTGACGATGCCCATCACGCGCGGCTCTGCAAGATCGATGGCAAATCGCGCGGTGCGCCAGATCGTCATACGGCCCTTCAACGAAAAAACGGGGCCAGAGGCCCCGTCGATTGCCAAAGCATCATGCTCAAGCGGCTGTCGGCGCCGGATCCGGGTTCACCGCCGGCGTACCGCCGCTGCCGCCACCGCTGCCCGAAGGCGGGATGCGCGGCGTCCAGTCCTTGGGCGGACGCGGTGCGCGGCCGGCCATGATGTCGTCGAGCTGCTCGGTATCGATGGTTTCCCATTCGAGCAGCGCTTTCGCCATGGCGTGCATCTTGTCGCTGTTCTCTTCGATCAGGCGGCGCGCCTGGGCGTACTGCTCGTCGATGATGCGGCGCACCTCGGCATCGACCTTCTGCATGGTCGATTCGCTCATGTTGGTGGTCTTGGTGACCGAGCGGCCGAGGAACACTTCGCCCTCGTTCTCGGCGTAGACCATCGGGCCCAGCGATTCGGTCATGCCGTAGCGCATCACCATGTCGCGTGCGATCTGCGTGGCGCGCTCGAAGTCGTTGCTGGCGCCGGTGGTCATCTGGTGCATGAACACTTCTTCGGCGATGCGGCCGCCGAACAGCATGCTGATCTGGTTCAGCATGTACTCGCGGTCGTAGCTGTAGCGGTCTTGCGCCGGCAGGCTCATCGTCACGCCCAGCGCGCGGCCGCGCGGGATGATGGTGACCTTGTGAACCGGGTCGCACTTGGGCAGCAGCTTGCCGATCAAGGCGTGGCCGGACTCGTGGTAGGCCGTGTTGCGGCGCTCTTCCTCGGGCATCACCATGCTCTTGCGCTCGGGGCCCATGAAGATCTTGTCCTTGGCCTTCTCGAAGTCCTGCATCTCGACCACGCGCGCGTTGCGGCGCGCCGCCATCAGCGCGGCCTCGTTGCACAGGTTGGCCAGATCGGCACCCGACATGCCGGGCGTGCCGCGCGCGATGATGCTCGGGTTCACGTCCTGGCCGAGCGGCACCTTGCGCATGTGCACATTGAGAATCTGCTCGCGGCCGCGGATGTCGGGCAGCGTCACGTAGACCTGGCGGTCGAAACGGCCGGGGCGCAGCAGCGCTGCATCCAGGATGTCCGGGCGGTTGGTCGCAGCGACCACGATCACGCCGAGATTGGTTTCGAAGCCGTCCATCTCGACCAGCATCTGGTTGAGCGTCTGCTCGCGCTCGTCGTTGCCGCCGCCCAGGCCTGCACCGCGCTGGCGGCCGACGGCGTCGATTTCGTCGATGAAGATGATGCAGGGAGCGTTCTTCTTGGCGTTCTCGAACATGTCGCGCACGCGGGCCGCACCCACGCCGACGAACATTTCGACGAAGTCGGAACCGGAAATCGAGAAGAAAGGCACCTTGGCCTCGCCCGCGATGCCCTTGGCCAGCAAGGTCTTGCCGGTGCCGGGCGGGCCGACCAGCAGCAGGCCGCGCGGGATGCGGCCGCCGAGCTTCTGGAACTTGGCCGGATCCTTCAGGAAATCGACGACTTCCTTGACCTCTTCCTTGGCCTCGTCGCAGCCCGCGACGTCGGCGAAGGTCACCTGGTTGTTGTTCTCGTCCAGCATGCGCGCCTTGCTCTTGCCGAAGCTGAAGGCGCCGCCCTTGCCGCCGCCCTGCATCTGGCGCATGAAGTAGACCCAGACGCCGATCAGAAGCAGCATGGGGCCCCAGCTCACCAGGAGCGTCATGAGGAGGGAGCCCTCTTCGCGCGGCTTGACGTCGAACTTGACGTTGTTGGCGATCAGGTCGCCGACCAGGCCGCGGTCGAGGTAGGTGGCCGTCGTGCGGATCTTGCGGTCATCGTTGGTGATCGCGACGATCTCGCTGCCGCCCTGTCCTTCCTGGATGGTTGCGCTCTTGATGCGGTTGCTGCGGACTTCCTCGAGGAAGTCGGAGTAACCGACGTTGCCGGCGCCGGCGACGCCGCGGGTGTCGAACTGCTTGAACACAGTGAACAACACCATCGCAATGACGAGCCAGACGGCAACTTTGGAAAACCACTGATTGTTCAAACGAAGCTCCAGTCGAAAGCGCGTGACATGAAAACAAAAAAAACGCGCTAGGGCACGCAATTGGTGTCCATTTTAGACTTTTCAACCTGCGAAATGCCGGATTTTCCCTATAGCAGCCATAGGACGCGCACGGTTTTGAAGCGCAGCACCCGGCAGCCGCTCGGGTATCAATTCGTATCGGGGTTTTTGAGCCCGATGCCCACCATGAAGGTCTCCGACGATTTGTCGCGCGAAGCCTTGGGTTTCAAGGGCTTCACCACTCGAAAATTGCTCTTGAACAGTTGCGTCAGCTCGGCGTAGCCGCCGCCGTGGAACAGCTTGGCGACCAGCGCGCCTTCCGGCTTCATGTGGTGGCGCGCGAAGTCGATGGCCAGCTCGACCAGGTGGGCGATGCGGGCTGCGTCGGCCGAAGTGATGCCCGAGAGGTTCGGCGCCATGTCCGACACGACCACATCGGCAAGCCGGCCGTCCATGGCTTGCGCGAGCCGCTCCAGCATTTCGGCCTCGCGGAAGTCGCCCTGCAGGAAGGTCACGCCCTCGATCGGCTCCATCGGCAGGATGTCGAGCGCGATGATGGTGCCGTCCAGGGCTCCGGCCGCAGCCCCGCCGGGCGACATCTTGCGCCGCACGTACTGGCTCCAGGCGCCGGGCGTCGAACCCAGGTCGACCACCAGTTGGCCGGGCCGTATGAGCCCCAGCGTCTCGTCGATTTCCTTGAGTTTGTAGGCGGCGCGGGCCCGGTATCCCTCCCGGGATGCCAGCTTCACGTAGGGGTCGTTGATGTGGTCGTGCAGCCACGCCTTGTTGACCTTCTTGCCAACCTTCTCGCTTCGGGGTTTGGGATTCATTGACGCTCGATAATACGGGGATGCCCGCCATTCAACTTACCCCTGCGCAGCGCAAGGTGCACCGCTCCGAAGCGCACCATCTGGACCCGATCGTCATGATCGGCGGCGACGGGCTCACACCAGCCGTCAAAAAAGAAGCCGATGCCGCGCTCAAGGCCCACGGCCTGATCAAGGTGCGCGTTTTCTCCGACGACCGCCCTGCGCGCGAAGCCATGCTGCAAACCCTGGCCGACGAGCTGAACGCCGCGCCGATCCAGCACATCGGCAAGCTGCTCGTGCTCTGGCGCCCGATCCCCGAGAAGGCGCGCGAGATCGACGAAGACCGCATGCCGGGTCCGCGCGACGTCAAGGTGATCAAGTACAGCAAGCGCGGAGGACAGCGCCCCGAAATCAAGACGCTGCGCGTGCTCGGCAACCAGCGGCTGACGCCCGGCGGCACCATCAAGCGCGCCAAGGCCAAGAAGCCGCTGTCGGTCAAGAAGCGTCGCCAGGCGGACTGAGGATGCCGATCGAGCCGACCGCAGCGCCGCAGCGTCACATCCTCTGCATGAAATGGGGCACGAAATACGGGCCCGACTATGTCAACCGCCTCTATGCGATGGTGCGGCGCCACCTCACCGGCGACTTCAACTTCGTCTGCCTGACCGACGACAGCCAGGGCATCCGCAGCGAGGTCCAATGCTTTCCGATCCCGCCGCTCGACCTGGAGCTCGCGCCGGGACAAGTCGACCGGGCCTGGAAGAAGCTGACCACCTTCGAGCAGAACCTCCACGGCCTGCGCGGCCGGGCGCTCTTCATCGATCTCGACGTCGTCATCGTGGGCAGCCTGGACGCCTTTTTCGAGCACCCCGGCGAATTCCTGATCATCCATGACTACGCCCGCCCCTGGCGGCGCCGGCGCGTCACCGGCAACTCCTCGGTGTACCGTTTCGAGTTGGGCGCGCACCCCGACGTGCTGGCGCATTTCCGCCAGAACATGGACGCGGTGCAGGCCGAGTACCGCAACGAGCAGACCTACCTGTCGGACTTCATGTACCGCAAGGGCAAGCTCGCCTACTGGCCCGCCGAGTGGTGCCCCAGCTTCAAGTACCACGGCATTCCGGCCTGGCCCACCAATTACTGGCGCGAGCCCTTCGTGCCGGAGGGCGCACGGATCATGGTCTTCCACGGGGAATGCAATCCACCCGACGCGCTGGCGGGCCGGCGCAACCGGCGCTTCCGCTTCATCCGGCCGGCGCGCTGGATCACTAGCTTCTGGAAAGCCTGATCAGTCGGGGCGGCGCCCCATGCGCCACAGCAGCACGCCCGCACACAGCCACTGGCCGAGGTACATGGCGCTGCCGAGCGAATGCCAGAGCCGGAGGTTGTCGCGCGCGAGGATGCGGGGCGCGACGGCGTATTCCTGCAGCAGGGCCAGCAGCAGCGCCACGACGATCCAGGCAACCGCTGCGCGTGAGGACGGGTCCGCGCGATCCTGGACCTTCGACCTGAAATAGGTCAAGAGCGCCAGTCCGCAGGCCAGAGCCACCCAGCTTTGGGCCGCGAACAGCCGAGCCGCGAAATTGCCCGCAAGGCGCGGATCACCGAGTTGGGCGAAGAGCATCGGCACGACCAGAAAGCCGATCGTCGTCAGGCTGCCCCACCAGAGAGCGGCCACGAGCAGCGCGATGCGGTCCTTCACGCGGGTGGGGTTCAGAGGTAGCTGACGCCCACGATCTCGAAGCGCTTGACGCCGCCCGGCGCCTGCACCTCGGCGGTATCGCCCTCTTCCTTGCCGATCAGCGCGCGCGCGATCGGGCTGGAAACGTTGATGAGCCCGAGCTTGAGGTCGGCTTCGTCCTCGCCGACGATCTGGTACTTCACGGCCTCGCCCGTGTTCTCATCCTCGAGCTCCACCGTCGAGCCGAACACGACCTTGCCGCCGGCATCGAGATCGGAGGGATCGATGATCTGCGCGTTCGAGAGCATGCCCTCGATCTGCTTGATGCGGCCTTCGATCCAGCCCTGGCGCTCCTTGGCGGCGTCGTAGTCCGCGTTCTCGCTGAGATCGCCCTGGGCGCGCGCCTCTGAGATCGCAGTGATGATCGCGGGCCGCTCGACGGATTTCAGCCGTTGCAGTTCGTCGCGCAGTTTCTCGGAACCGCGCTTGGTAATCGGAATGGTGGTAGCCATGTTTTGTCTCTCCAGAAAGCGAAACCGCCGAACGCTGCCGTTCGGCGGTTCATCGAAGGAAAAAATGATCAGACGAGCTTGCGCCCAGTCAGCCGGCTCAGGATGGCGAGCGGGCTCGAATCGGGATTGTATTGCCTCGCGGCGGGCAGGTGCAGCGTCTGCTCGAGCATGTACTGGCCCGCCATCACGGCGTGCGAGGTCTGGTCGGAGAAGCACACCCAGACCGAACCGGCCGGAAATGGCACGGTCTGCTGCTGCGCGTTCTTCTGGTACTCCATGTCGGACTTCATGCCGTCGTGCAGCTGCAGCATCAGATGGTCGTACTCGCTGCGCAAGGACTTGGTGACGCGCAATGCCCGCAACAGCCGCGCCTGCCACGGCGAGTAAGGCTTGGCGCGCGGCAGGAAGCGCTTCGCCACGGCTTCGAAGGGCTCGCCCACGCGCCAAACGCGCGGCGCGCCTTGGGGATTTACGTTGGTGAAGACGCGCAGGATGCGCTCGCCGTAATTGGGGCGCGACGGGAAGGAGTCGATATGCAGCCGGCGGTCGTCGGCCCGCCACGACTGGACGCGTGTTTCCACCTGCGCCGGGCGGTAGCTGGTCGGCGCCAGCCGCAGGGCCGGCGTGTAGTGCGGCAGCAAGCCGTGGATCAGCTGCTGCGACTGCGCGCGAAAACGTCCGACCATCGCCGCCACCGCCTGCTGCCTGCGCTCGTCGCCCGCCACGCCCTTCAGATGCCCGTCGGCATCCAGGCTGATGTTGCGGACGTCGGGCGACAGCACCGAAGGCGAAAGCAAGGCGCGCTCTTCCGGCTGCAGCTCGAAGGAAAGCCGCGGGAAGTACAGCACCTTGCCGGCTTCGAGCGCCGCGATCCACGCCTCGTTCGGCACTGCGCCGTTCCAGTCAGCGAGGTCTAGCTCGACGAGCTGCGACTCCATGGACGACTCTTCAGGCGAGTGGAAGCTGGGCGAGTTGCGCGTGCATCTCCTGGATCGAGATCACGCCGAGTTCGTCCATGTGCCGCATGCCTTCGACCGCGGCTTCGGCGCCGAAGATGGTGGTGAAGGTGGTCACGCGGGCCAGCAGCGCCGAGGTGCGGATCTGGCGCGAATCGGCGATCGCGTTGCGGCGCTCTTCCACCGTGTTGATGACCAGTGCGATCTCGTTGTTCTTGATCATGTCCACGATGTGCGGGCGGCCCTCCGTGACCTTGTTCACCACCGCGCAGGCAATGCCTGCCGCGTTGATCGAGGCCGCGGTGCCCTTGGTCGCGATCAGTTCGAAGCCCAGCGCAGCCAGGCCGCGCGCCACTTCCACCGCACGTGCCTTGTCGTTGTTCTTGACCGAGATGAACACCTTGCCCGACTTCGGCAGGTGCGTGCCGGCGCCGATCTGCGACTTCACGAAGGCTTCGCCGAAGGTCTTGCCCACGCCCATCACCTCGCCGGTCGATTTCATTTCCGGGCCGAGGATGGTGTCCACGCCGGGGAACTTGACGAAGGGGAACACCGCCTCCTTGACGCTGAAGTACGGCGGCGTGACTTCCCGCGTGACGCCTTGCGACGCCAGGGACTGGCCCGCCATGCAGCGCGCCGCCACCTTGGCCAGCTGGATGCCGGTGGCCTTGCTCACGTAGGGAACGGTGCGCGAGGCGCGCGGATTCACTTCGAGCACGTAGATGACGTCCTGGCCGTCCTTCTCCTGGATCGCGAACTGCACGTTCATGAGGCCGACGACGTTGAGCGCCTCGGCCATGGCGGCGCTTTGCCGCTTGAGCTCGGCCACCGTGTCGGCCTTCAGGCTGTAGGGCGGCAGCGAACAGGCGGAGTCGCCCGAGTGCACGCCGGCCTGTTCGATGTGCTCCATCACGCCGCCGATCAGGGTCTTGCCCTCGGCATCGCGCAGGCAGTCCACATCGCATTCGACCGCGTCGTTGAGGAAGCGGTCCAGCAGCACCGGCGAATCGTTGCTGACCTTCACGGCTTCGCGCATGTAGCGCTCGAGGTCGCGCTGTTCGTGCACGATCTCCATCGCGCGGCCGCCGAGCACGTAGCTCGGGCGCACGACCAGCGGATAGCCCAGCTGGGCGGCCTTCTCGAGCGCCTCCGCCTCGGTGCGCGCGGTGGCGTTCGGCGGCTGGCGCAGCTTGAGCTCGTTCAAGAGCTTCTGGAAGCGCTCGCGGTCTTCGGCCGCATCGATCATGTCGGGGCTGGTGCCGATGATCGGCACGCCGTTGGCTTCGAGGTCGAGCGCGAGCTTGAGCGGCGTCTGGCCGCCGTACTGCACGATCACGCCGGTCGGCTTTTCCTTGTCGACGATCTCGAGCACGTCCTCGAGCGTGAGCGGCTCGAAGTAGAGCCGGTCGCTGGTGTCGTAGTCGGTCGACACGGTCTCGGGATTGCAGTTGACCATGATGGTCTCGTAGCCGTCCTCGCGCATGGCGAGCGCGGCGTGCACGCAGCAGTAGTCGAACTCGATGCCCTGGCCAATGCGGTTCGGCCCGCCGCCGAGCACCATGATCTTCTTCTTGTCCGTCGGCGCGGCTTCGCACTCGTCCTCGTAGGTCGAGTACATGTAGGCGGTGTTGGTCGCGAACTCGGCCGCGCAGGTGTCCACCCGCTTGTAGACCGGGCGCACGCCGAGCGCGCGGCGCTTCTCGCGGATCGCGGTGTCGGTGGTCTTGAGCTGCCTGGCGAGGCGGCGGTCGGAGAAGCCCTTCTTCTTCAGCGCCAGCAGGGTGTTCTTGTCGATGTCGTCGAGCGATTTGGTTTCGAGCTCGAGTTCGATCTTCACGATCTCCTCGATCTGCACCAGGAACCAGGGGTCGATCTTGGTCAGCGCGAACACCTCGTCCACAGAGAGGCCCATGGCGAAGGCATCGCCAACGTACCAGATGCGGTCCGGGCCGGGCTCGCCGAGCTCCTTCTCGAGGACTTCGCGGTCCTGGGTCTTCTCGTTGAGGCCGTCGACGCCGACTTCCAGGCCGCGCAGTGCCTTCTGGAACGATTCCTGGAAGGTGCGGCCCATGGCCATCACCTCGCCCACCGACTTCATCTGGGTCGTCAGGCGCGAATCGGCCTGCGGGAACTTTTCGAAGGCGAAGCGCGGGATCTTCGTCACCACGTAGTCGATGCTCGGCTCGAAGCTCGCGGGTGTGGCGCCGCCGGTGATCTCGTTGCGCAGCTCGTCGAGGGTGTAGCCCACGGCCAGCTTGGCCGCGACCTTGGCGATCGGGAAGCCGGTGGCCTTGGAAGCCAGTGCAGAGGAACGCGAGACGCGCGGGTTCATCTCGATTACGACCATGCGGCCGTCCTTCGGATTGATCGAGAACTGCACGTTCGAACCGCCGGTGTCGACGCCGATCTCGCGCAGCACTGCCAGCGAGGCATTGCGCAGGATCTGGTATTCCTTGTCCGACAGGGTCTGGGCCGGGGCCACGGTGATCGAGTCGCCGGTGTGCACGCCCATCGGGTCGAGGTTCTCGATCGAGCAGACGATGATGCAGTTGTCCGCCTTGTCGCGCACCACTTCCATCTCGTACTCTTTCCAGCCGAGCAGCGACTCCTCGATCAGGAGCTCGTTGGTCGGCGAAGCCTCGAGGCCGCGCTTGCAGATGGTCTCGAACTCTTCCGGGTTGTAGGCGATGCCGCCGCCGGTGCCGCCAAGCGTGAAGCTGGGACGGATCACCACCGGGAAGCCGACGGTCTTCTGCACGGCCCAGGCCTCGTCGAGCGAGTGGGCGATGCCAGAGCGCGCCGAGCCGAGGCCGATCTTGGTCATCGCGTCCTTGAACTTCAGGCGGTCTTCGGCCTTGTCGATGGCCTCGGGCGTGGCGCCGATCAGCTCGACCTTGTACTTGTCGAGCACGCCGTTGCGCCAGAGGTCGAGCGCGCAGTTGAGCGCGGTCTGGCCGCCCATGGTCGGCAGGATGGCGTCGGGACGCTCCTTGACGATGATCTTCTCGACCGTCTGCCAGGTGATCGGCTCGATGTAGATCACATCCGCCGTGGCCGGGTCGGTCATGATCGTCGCGGGGTTGCTGTTGATCAGGATGACCTTGTAGCCCTCCTCGCGCAGCGCCTTGCAGGCCTGCACGCCGGAATAGTCGAACTCGCAGGCCTGGCCGATGATGATCGGGCCGGCGCCGATGATGAGGATGCTCTGGAGGTCGGTGCGCTTAGGCATTCTTCTGTCCTTCTTTGTGACTTTGCATGAGTGCCGTGAAGCGGTCGAACAGGTAGCCGATGTCGTGCGGCCCGGGCGAGGCCTCCGGGTGGCCCTGGAAGCAGAAAGCCGGCTTGTCGGTGCGCGCCAGGCCCTGCAGCGTGTTGTCGAACAGACTGATGTGCGTGGGGCGCAGGTTGGCGGGCAAGGTCTTCTCGTCGACCGCGAAGCCGTGGTTCTGGCTGGTGATGCTCACGCGGCCGTTGTCCAGGTCTTTCACCGGATGGTTGGCGCCGTGGTGGCCGAACTTCATCTTGAAGGTTTTCGCGCCGGAAGCCAGCGCCATGATCTGGTGGCCGAGGCAGATGCCGAAGACCGGGATGCCGGTTTCGATCAGCTCGCGCGTGGCTTCGATCGCGTAATCGCAGGGCTCGGGGTCGCCCGGGCCGTTGGCCAGGAAGATCCCGTCCGGGCGCAGCTTGAGCACATCGGCCGCCGGCGTCTGGGCAGGCACCACCGTGATGCGCGCGCCGCGCTGGGCGATCATGCGCAGGATGTTCTTCTTGACGCCGTAGTCGAAGGCGACGACGTGGAACTTGGGCGTGATCTGCACGCCGTAGCCTGCACCGAGCTTCCACTCGGTCTGCGTCCATTCGTAGGTCTCCTTGACCGACACCACCTTGGCCAGGTCGAGGCCGGACATGCTAGGTGCAGCCCGGGCGGCGGCCAATGCCTTGTCGATCAGCACCTGCGTCACGCTTTCGCCCGGCGCCAGGCCGAGGATGCAACCGTTCTGGGCGCCCTTCGTGCGCAGATGGCGCGTGAGCTTGCGCGTGTCGATGTTCGCGATGGCGACCGTGTTGCCGCGCACCAGGTACTCGGCGAGCGTGGCGGTCTTGCGGAAGTTGGATGCGACGAGCGGCAGGTCCTTGATGATCAGGCCCGCGGCATGGATCTTGTCGGCCTCGACGTCTTCCTCGTTGACGCCGTAGTTGCCGATGTGCGGATACGTGAGCGTCACGATCTGCTGGCAATAGCTCGGGTCGGTCAGGATTTCCTGGTAACCGGTCATGGCGGTGTTGAACACCACTTCGCCGGTGGTGGCGCCTTGGGCGCCGATCGAGTTGCCGAGAAAGACCGTGCCGTCTGCAAGCGCCAGGATGGCGGGCGGGAAATTTCCCTTGAGAGACAAAAGCACTGGGATCTCCGGATGGATGACGCCCAAAGCGAACCCAAGCGATGACTTTGGGCTGCGACTTCCGTCGAGGAGTTGGCTTGCGTGCGCTGTGGGCGGGGTGTGAGCGGGAAAGCCCTTGATTATAGCCGGCGCCGGCTTATCCCTTGGCCGCGGCGGCACTCGCGTGCAGGCAGATCGCCGCCGCCGCCGCAACGTTGAGCGACTCCTCGCCACCGGGCTGGGCGATGCGCACATGCCGGGCCGCGCGTGCCTCCAGGGCGGCGGAAACACCCTGCCCTTCATGCCCCATCAGCCAGGCGCAAGGGTATGGCAGCCGGGTGCGATGCAGCCAGTCGCCGCGGTGCGAGCTGGTGGCGATCCAGGGCACGGCAAGCGCATCGAGGGTCTCGATGGCCGCCCCCTCGATCAGCCGCAGCCCGAAATGCGCGCCCATGCCGGCACGCAGCACCTTGGGCGCCCACAGCGCGGCGGTGCCCTTGAGCGCGATCACCTGCGCGAAACCGAAGGCCGCCGCGCTGCGCAGGATAGAGCCGACATTGCCGGCATCCTGCAGGCGGTCCAGCACCACGGTGGGCGCATCGGGGGCCATCGCGGGCGAAATCGGCAGGTCGAGCACGAAGCCCATCGGCGCGGGCGACTCCAGCCCGCTCACGCCGGCGAGCAAGGCATCGGCCAGCACCATGGTCTTGTTCGCCACCCCGCTCCACTCGGAACGCGCCGAAGGCCACAGCGACTCGGCAAAGACCGCCACGGCCGGCCGGACGCCGCGCTGGCGCGCTGCCCGGCACAGGTGGTCGCCTTCGAGCCAGATCCGCCCCGACTTGCGGTAGGCGCCCGGGTCGTGCGCCAGCTTGCGCAATTCCTTCAGCAGCGGGTTGTCCCGCGAAGTGATGTGACTGACCTCGTCCGCGGTCATGGGGCGATCCGCACCTCGGCAAGGGTTGTTTCGATCACCATTTCGCCCAGCATCGCCGCCGTGATCGCCCCCGCCTGGCCCGGCGGGCGCGCGAGCACGGCAGCGACCGGGCTGAAGGATCTGCGGTGATGCACGCAGGCGCCATGGCGCAGCAGCGCCTCCAGATGCTCCGGCGTGCCATAGCCCTTGTGGCCCCCGAAGCCGTAGTGCGGGAATTCGGCGTGCAGTTCCTGGCAAAGCCGGTCGCGGTGCACCTTGGCCAGGATCGAGGCGGCCGAAATCGCCTTCACGCGCGCATCGCCGCCGATGATGGCCTCGGCGAGCACGTCGAGCGTGGGCAGTCGGTTGCCGTCGACCAGCACCTTGGCCGGCTTCAGCCGCAGGCCCTCGACGGCGCGCCGCATGGCAAGCATGGTGGCCTGGAGGATGTTGTGGGTGTCGATCTCCTCGACGCTGGCCTGGGCGACCGAGCAGCACAGCGCCTTGGCCAGGATTTGGTCGTTCAGGCGCTCGCGCTGCAGCGCGGTCAGGGTCTTCGAGTCGGCCAGGCCGCGGATCGGCCGCTGGTCGTCGAGGATCACGGCCGCAGCCACCACCGGGCCCGCCAGCGGCCCGCGGCCGGCCTCGTCGACGCCGGCCAAGAGCCCGGGCGCGTCCCAGGCCAGCCTGGCCTGCTCAGCCTTCAAGAACTTTCTGGATCGCATCGGCGCACAGTGTCGGCGTATCGCGCTGCAATTCGGCATGCAGCGCGCAAAAACGTTGTTGCAAGGCGTGAACCTTGTCGGGTGACGCAAGCCAGGCGAGCGTCGCTTCGGCCAGCGCCTGCGGCGTCGCGGCCTCCTGCAGCAGCTCGGGCACCACGAATTCGCCGCACAGGATGTTCGGCAGGCCCACCCAGGGCTGGAGCTGCTTGCGGCGCATGAGCGCCCACGAGAGCTTGTTCATGTTGTAGGCGATCACCATCGGGCGCTTGAACAGCGCGGCTTCGAGCGTCGCGGTGCCGCTGGCGATCAAGGTGGCATCGCAGGCGGCCAGGGCGGCATGCGACCGGCCGTCGAGCAGCTTTACCCGGCCCGCCATCCGGCTGGCCGCGAGCACTTGCTCGACCTCGGCGCGCAAGCCCGGCAGCACCGGCGCGATGAACTGGAGTTCAGGCCGGGCGCGCAGCATCAGCGCGGCGGCGTCGAAGAATCTTGCGGCGAGATAGCGGATTTCCGAACGCCTGCTGCCCGGCAGCAGGGCGACGACCGGCGCTTGCGCGCCCAAACCCAGCGAGGCGCGCGCACCGGCCCGGTCGGGCACCATCGGGATCACATTGGCGATCGGATGGCCGACGTAGCTCGCCGCGATCCCGTGCCCGGCCAGCAGCGCGGGCTCGAAGGGAAAGATGCACAGCACATGGTCGGCCGCGGCGCGCAGCTTCTGCACGCGCTCCGGTCGCCAGGCCCAGATCGAGGGGCAGACGAAATGCGCCGTCTTCATGCCGCGCGCCCGCAAGGCGGATTCGAGGTCCAGGTTGAAATCCGGCGCATCGACGCCGATGAAGAGCTCGGGCCTTTCGAGGGACAGCCGCGCGCGCAGCTGGCGCCGGATGCCGGCAATTTCGGCGTAGTGCCGCAGCACCTCGACATAGCCGCGCACGGCCAGTTTTTCCTGCGGCCACCAGCTTTCGAAGCCCCGCGCGAGCATCTGCGGGCCGCCGATGCCGACCGCCTTCATGGCCGGCCAGCGCGCCTGCAAGCCGTCGAGCATCAATCCGGCCAGCAGATCGCCCGAGGGCTCGCCTGCGACCAGCGCAAACTGCCGCTGCATCTCAGCCATGGGACACCTCAGCGCGCGATGCCGCGCGTGGTGCTGGACAGGAAGGCGCTCATCAGCGCGACCTCGCCGGCCGCTTCGGGCACTTCGGCGGCCAGTGCCTGGATCGCGGCCCGTGCCTCATCGAGCGTCTTGCCCTGGCGGTACAGCAGCCGGTGCATCTGTTTCACGGCCGCGATCCGCGCCGCGGAGAAGTCGCGGCGGCGCAATCCGACCACGTTGAAGCCGCGCACGGCGAGCGGATTGCCGTCGACCAGCATGAAAGGCGGCACGTCCTGCGCCACCGCGCTCGCAAAGCCGATCATCGCGTGCGCGCCGACGGAGACGAACTGGTGGATGCCGGTCAGCCCCCCCACCGTGACCCAGTCCGCCAGGTGCACGTGGCCCGCGAGCGTGGTGTTGTTGGCGAGCGTGGTGTGGTCGTCGACGCGGCAGTCGTGCGCGATGTGCGTGTAGGCCATGATCCAGTTGTCGCTGCCCACGCGCGTGACGCCGCCGGCGCCCGGCACGCCGATGTTGAAGGTGCAGAACTCGCGGATCGTGTTGCGGTCGCCGATCACGAGTTCCGTGGGTTCGCCCGCGTACTTCTTGTCCTGAGGGACGGCGCCCAGCGATGCAAACTGGAAAATGCGGTTGTCGCGACCGATGGTGGTGCGGCCCTCGATCACGCAATGTGACCCGATCGTGGTGCCGGCGCCGACCCGCACGTGGCGGCCGATCACGACATAGGGGCCTACGCTGACCGTCGGGTCGAGTTCGGCCTGGGAATCGACGATGGCCGTCGGATGAACCTGCGTCATGCCTCGGAAGCGATCAGTTGATCTGGCGCATGGCGCACATCAGCGTGGCCTCGCACGCCAGTTCGCTGCCAACCAGCGCGCGACCCTTGAACTTCGAGATGCCGGCCTTCATGCGCTCGATCTCGACCTCGAGCGTGAGCTGGTCGCCCGGCTCCACCGGGCGCTTGAAGCGCGCGCCGTCGATGGCCGCGAAGTAGTACACGGTGTTGTCGTCCGGAACGATGTCCAGCGAATGGAACGACAGCAGTGCGGCGGCCTGCGCCATCGCCTCGAGCATCAGCACGCCGGGCATCACCGGACGATGCGGAAAGTGACCATTGAAGAACGGTTCGTTCATGGTCACGTTCTTGAGCGCCGTGATGCGCTTGCCCTTTTCCATCTCGAGCACGCGATCCACCAGAAGAAAGGGGTAGCGGTGAGGAAGCAGTTTGAGGATCTGATGGATGTCGAGCGTCATGAGTTTCGGTCCTGCATCGCCGTTTTTTCAAGCGCCTTCAGGCGTTCCCGCAGGGCGTGCAGTTGTTTGAGCGTGGCGGCGTTTTTCTCCCAAGCGGCATTGTCGTCGATGGGAAACATGCCGGTGTACTGGCCAGGCTTGAGAATCGATCGTGTCACCACCGTCGCGGCCGAGATGTGCACGCCGTCGGCCAGCTTCAGGTGGCCGAGGACAATCGCGCCGCCGCCGATGGTGCAGTGTGCGCCGATGTCGGCGCTGCCTGCCACGCCGACGCAGCCCGCCATGGCGGTGTGCTTGCCGACACGAACGTTGTGGCCGATCTGGATCAGGTTGTCGAGCTTGACGCCGTCCTCGACCACAGTGTCCTCGAGCGCGCCGCGATCGATGCAGGTGTTGGCGCCGATCTCCACGTCGTCGCCGATGCGCACCGCACCGAGTTGCTCGATCTTGACCCAGGCACCCTCGTGCGGCGCGAGCCCGAAGCCGTCGGCCCCGATCACCACGCCCGGGTGCAGCAGGCAACGTGCGCCGACGACGCAGTCCTCGCTCACCGTCACTCTGGACTTCAATACCGTCTCCGCGCCGATGCGCGCGCCGCGCTCGACCACGCACAGCGCACCGATGCGGGCGCTGGGGTCGATCTGCGCGTCGGGGTCGATCACCGCGCTCGGGTGGATGCGCGCGCCGTCCGGCCTCGCGTGAGACTTCTTCCAGAGCTGGGTCAGCCGCGCGAAATAGAGGTACGGGTCGGCCGCCACGATGAAAGCGCCGCGCTGGGCCGCCAGTTCCCGCATAGCGGGCGAGACGATGACGCAGCCGGCCTGCGAGGCGGCGAGCTCCTTGCGGTATTTGGGATGGCTCAGGAAACTGAGCGCGTCGGATCGCGCCGTCGCCAGCGGTGCCAGCCGCTGGATCGACAACGCGGGATCCCCCTGCAGTTCGCCCCCGAGGGCTTCAACGATGGTGCCTAGCCGCAGTGCCACGCCGGTACGCGGCGCTACTTGCCGCCGGCAGAATTGGACGCGTTCAGCGCCTTGATCACCTTCTCGGTGATGTCGTGCTTCGGATTGATGTAGATCGCTTCCTGCAGGATCGCGTCGTACTTCTCCGCTTCGGCCACCTGCTTGACCACGCGGTTCGCGCGCTCGTAGACCTGTTGCAACTCTTCGTTCTTGCGCGCGTTGAGATCTTCCTGGAATTCGCGGCGGCGGCGCTGGAAATCGCGGTCCTGGTCGACCAGGGCACGCTGGCGCGCCACGCGCTGGCTCTCGGAGAGCGTCGGCGCCTCGCGCTCGAACTTCTCGGATGCCGCCTTGAGCCCCTCGCCCTGCGCCGTCAGGTCCTTCTCACGCTTCAGGAACTCGGATTCGAGCTTCGCCTGGGCGGCCTTGGCAGGCTGTGCTTCACGCAACACGCGATCGGGATTGACGAAACCGATGCGGAAGGTTTCCTGCGCGTGCGCGGGACCGCCCACGAGAGCGAAAACCGGGATCAGCAGCGCACCGGCGGCACGAAGCATTGGATTCATTAGAAAGAGGTTCCGATCTGGAATTGCAGGCGTTGGATTCTATCCTTCGGGATGGGATGCAACGGGTCGGTCAGGTCTTCCTTCTGATCCCTGACCGGGAAGGCATAGGCCAGGCGCAGAGGGCCGAGCGGCGAGATCCAGCTGATGCCCAGGCCGACGGAGGCGCGGATTTTCTTCGCTGCCTTCCATTGGGCGTCGGTCGAGAACGCGTCGCGCGTGCCGAACACGTTGCCGACGTCGAAGAAGCCATAGAGGCGCAGCGTGCGGTCGTTGCCGGCGCCGGGGAACGGCGTGCTGAGCTCGGCATTGAAGATCGCCTTCTTGGTGCCGCCAAGCGCCGCGCCTTCGGTCTGCCCCAACAGCGGAACGTCGCGCGGTCCGAGCGAGTTCTGCTCGAAGCCGCGGATCGATCCGAGGCCGCCGGCGTAAAAGTTCTTGAAGATCGGGTACGGCTTGCCGCCGTACGCCTTGCCGTAGCCCAGCTCGCCGTTGATCGCAAAGGTGTACTGCTTGCTGATCGGGAAGAACTGCTGGTACTGGTAGTTGGTCTTCAGGTACTTCATGTCGCCACCCACGCCTACTTCGAGGTTGGCACGCTGCAAGCGCCCGCGGGTTGGAACCAGTGCGCTGTCGCGGTCATCGCGCGACCAGCCGACGGTCAGGGGCACACCCCAGACGCTGTCGTCGGCACAGCCGGTGACGAGGCCATTCGCGGACGTCGTGCAACCGAAGTAGTTGCGGTACGACTGCGGCGTCAGGAAGGCGACGTTGCCGCCCGGGTCGAAGCGGTAGCGCTCCAATCCCGCGCCGAAGAAGACCGTATCGACTTCGCTGAACGGCACGCCGAACTTGATGGCGCCGCCTTCGTTGACCAGCCGATAGTCGCCGTCGACACTGTAGTATGGCCGCGTGGTCGTATGGTAGATGGCGAAGGTGCGCGAGATGCCGTCCTTCGTGAAGTACGGGTCCGTGGTCGTCAGCGAGAGGGCCCGGTTGTATTTGCTGGTGTTGACCTGCAGGCCCAGGTAGTTGCCGGAGCCGAAGACGTTTTCCTGCGCGATGCCGAAGGTGAACGACACCTTCTCGGCGCTGGAAAAACCGGCACCCAGCTGCAGCGTCCCGGTCGGCTTCTCTTTCACCTCGATCGTCAGATCCACCTGGTCCGGCGAGCCCGGCACCTCCTGGGTCTCGACGTTCACATCGGTGAAGAAGCCCAGGCGGTCCACCCGGTCGCGCGACAGCTTGATCTTGTCGCCGTCGTACCACGATGCCTCGTACTGGCGGAACTCGCGCCGGATTACCTCGTCGCGCGTTCGGTTGTTGCCCCCGATGGCCACCCGCCGCACGTACACCCGCCGCGACGGCTCCGCCTTCAGCGTCAGCGCCACCCGATTGTTCACCCGGTCGATCTCCGGCTCCGCCTGCACCCGCGCGAATGCGTAGCCGAAGGTGCCGAAGTAGTCGGTGAACGCCTTGGTGGTCTCCGTCACCTGCTCGCCGTTGTAGGGCTCGCCCGGCTGGATGGTCACCAGCGACTTGAACTCCTCCTCGCGCCCGAGGTAGTTGCCTTCCAGCTTGACGCCGGAGACCGCGAACTTCTCGCCTTCGGTGAGGTTCACCGTGATCGCGAGGTCCTGGCGGTCGGGCGAGATCGCCACTTGCGTGGAGTCGATGCGGAACTCCAGGTAGCCGCGCGTGATGTAGTAGGAGCGCAGGGTCTCCAGGTCGGCGTTGAGCTTGGCGCGCGAGTACTGGTTGCTCTTGGTGTACCAGCTCATCCAGCCGCCGGCGTCCTGGTCGAAGAGGTCGAGCAGCGTGCCTTCGCTGAAGGCCTTGTTGCCCACGATGCGCACTTCGCGGATGCGCGCGGCTTCACCTTCGGTGACGGTGAAGGTCAGGTTGACGCGGTTGCGCTCGATGGGCGTGACGGTGGTGACGACCTGGGCGTTGTACAGGCTCCTGCTGACGTACTGGCGCTTGAGCTCCTGCTCGGCGCGGTCGGCCAGGGCCTTGTCGTAGGGGCGGCCGTCGGCCAGGCCGACTTCGCGCAGGGCTTTTTGCAGGGCGGCCTTGTCGAACTCCTTGGTGCCGACGAAGTCGACGTCGGCGATGGTGGGGCGCTCCTCGACGATGACCACCAGCACGTCGCCGCTGACGTCGATGCGCACGTCCTTGAACAGGCCGAGGTCGAACAGGGCGCGGATGGCGGCGGTGCCGCGCTCGTCGCTGTAGGTGTCGCCCACGCGCAGCGGCAGGGAGGCAAAGATGGTGCCGGGCTCCACGCGCTGCAGGCCTTCGACGCGGATGTCGCGCACCGTGAAGGGATCGACGGCCCAGGCGGCGGTGGCGGCAAGTGCACTGGCGACCATCGCGGCAACGCTGCGCAGGCGAAAGCGACTGAATTTATTGTTCATCTGTGAATTGAGCCAGCGCGGAATGGGCCGGCAGAAAGTTAACCAAAGAGTCGCGTCACATCGTTGAAGAGTGCGATCGACATCATGACCAGAAGCAACGCGACACCTCCGCGTTGGAGCCGTTCCATCCATGCATCGGAGACGCTCTTACCGGTCAGGCCCTCCCAAAGATAATACATCAGGTGTCCCCCATCGAGGACCGGCAGCGGCATGAGGTTCAGTACGCCGAGGCTCACGCTGATGAGGGCGAGAAACACCAGGTACTGGGTGAGGCCCATGCTGGCGGACTTGCCCGCATAGTCGGCGATCGTCAGCGGGCCGCTCAAGTTCTTGAGCGAGGCTTCGCCGATCAGCATCTTGCCCATCATGCGCACCGTGAGCGCCGACACCTCCCAGGTGCGGACCACGCCACGCCAGACGCCGTCGAACACGCCCAACCGCACCGTCACCATCTCCGGCGGCGCACCGACGTAAGCGCCGACACGGCCGACCTTGATCGCGCCTTCATCGCGCACTTCGGGCGTCACGTCGATGGCGAGCGTCTGGCCGCTGCGCTCTATCTGCCAAGTCTGGGTGCGCGGCTCGCTGCCGTCGATCGAAGCCCGAATCGCTTCGCGCAGCTGCTGGCCGTCGACGATGGCCGTGCTGCCCACCGAACGCACCACGTCGCCGTTGCGTAGGCCCGCACGCTCCGCCGGGCCACCCGCCATCACCTCGCCGATCTCGGACCTCGTCAGCGGCGCAACGACCCCGATCCTGCGAAACATCTGCGCGTCGGCATCCTTGGCTTCGATGCGGCTGAGCGGCAGCACGATCTCGCGCGCCGGCCGGGCGCCCTCGCCTGCGATTTCGAGCATTAGATCGCGACCGTCGAGCGCGCCGCGCGTTATGCGCCAACGCAGGTCCTCGAAAGACTGAACAGGCTCCAGCTCGCCGTCGAAGCCGGCGCGCGTGACATGCTCGCCGCCGAGCAGGCCGGCCTGCTCGGCCAGCGAGGCGGCCACCGGCCGGGCCAGCTTCGCGACCGGCTCTTCGACACCGATCCAATTGACTGCGGTGTAGAGCACGACGGCCAGCAGAAGATTGGCGATCGGGCCGGCGGCGACGATGGCGGCGCGCGAACGCAGCGGCTGGGTGTTGAAGGCGCGATGCCGTTCCTCGGGTGCCACGGGGCCCTCGCGCTCGTCGAGCATCTTCACGTAGCCGCCGAGAGGGAACGCGGCGATCACGAACTCCGTGTCCTGGCCCGGGTGCTGGCGCTTGGGCTGCCAGCGATAAAGCGTCTTGCCGAAGCCGATCGAAAAGCGCAGCACCTTGACCCCGCATGCAACCGCCACCCGATAGTGGCCGTACTCGTGCACAGCGATCAGCAGGCCGAGCGCGACGATGAAGGCAACGACTGTGAGCATGTGGAGACTCCCGAGGTTTGGAGACGTCAGGCAGCGAAGCGTAGCGCTGCCGCATTGGCAGCAACCCGGGCGCTGGCATCGAGCGCCAGCAGCTCGGCCAGCGATGCAGGGTTGGAGGGCAGCACCGCTTCCAAAGTTTCCATGTTCACCGCATGGATGCGGTCGAAGCGCAGGCGCCGATGCAGAAATGCCTCGACCGCGACTTCGTTGGCCGCATTCAACACCGCGGTCGTGCCGGGCGCGGCGCGCAGCGCCTGCCAGGCGAGGCCGAGGCCGGGGAACAGCAGCGCATCGGGCGCATCGAAAGTCAGCGCCGCCATCTGCCGGAAATCGAGCCGCGCCGCACCGCTCTGAATGCGTTCGGGCCAGGCCAGCCCGACAGCGATGGGCACCCGCATGTCGGGCGTACCGAGCTGCGCGATCACCGAGGCATCGGTGAACTGCACCATCGAATGCACCACGCTCTGCGGATGGATCACCACCTCGATCTGATCGGGCGTCACGCCGAACAGATGGCGGGCCTCGATCACCTCGAGGGCCTTGTTCATCATCGTGGCGGAATCCACCGAGATCTTGCGGCCCATGACCCAGTTCGGATGGGCGCAGGCCTGCTCGGGCGTCACGCTGCCGAGCGTGTCGGGCGAGCGCGTGCGGAACGGCCCGCCGGAGGCGGTCAGAATGATCTTGTCGATGCGCCGGGGCCAGGTGGCCGGGTCTTCCGGCAAGGACTGGAAGATCGCCGAGTGCTCGCTGTCGATGGGCAGCAGCATTGCACCGCCCTCGCGCACCGTGCGCATGAACAGCTCCCCTCCGACCACCAGGGCTTCCTTGTTGGCCAGCAGCAGCCGCTTGCCGGCGCGAGCCGCGGCGAGACAGGGCCCGAGGCCGGCCGCACCGACGATGGCGGCCATCACGGCGTCGCACTCTTCGTGCGAGGCGATCGTCTCGATGGCGTCCGCGCCCTGCAGCACGCGAGTGGACACGCCGCTCGACTTGAGCTTGTCGGCCAGCAGGCGCGCATGCGGGGGGCTCGCCATGACCGCGAACTTCGGCGAGAACTGCACGCACTGGGCCAGGAGTTCGTCGACCTTGGTCGCAGCCGAGAGCGCGAACACCTCGAAACGTCCGGGGTGCCGGGCGATGACGTCGAGCGTGCTGACGCCAACCGAGCCGGTCGAGCCGAGCACCGTGATGCGTTGTCTTGTCGTATTCACAGGAAGGCCAACATCATGGCAATGGGCAGCGTCGGCAGCAAGGCATCGACGCGATCGAGCACGCCGCCGTGGCCCGGCAGCAGAGCGCTGCTGTCCTTGGCGCCCGCGCTGCGCTTGATCAGCGACTCGACCAGGTCGCCCACCACGCTCATGGCCGCCAGGAACACCACGCCGATCAACAGCAGCCACCAGCCGCGCTCCGCCAGCCGCGTGTAGAGGCTGGCCACCGCCGGCTGGGCGGCCGCGTCGGCCCAGACCCAGGCCAGCGCCAGAACGACGACGCCGGCCATGCCGCCCCAGACGCCTTCCCAGCTCTTGCCGGGGCTGATGGCGGGCGCGAGCTTGTTGCGCGTGAACCGGAGCCCGAACGCGCGGCCGGCGAAGTACGCGAAGATGTCGGCTACCCACACCAGCACGAGGATCGACAGCAGGAAGTTGATGCCGATCATGCGTGCCTTGACTGCGGCGAGCCAAGCAACCCAAAGCACCAGCAGCCCGCCGACCAGGCGCAAGCCCCTCGGTACGCGCGGCCAGCCCGGCACCGCGACGCGCAGCAGCGCCGCCCCGCCGAGAACCCAGGCGGCGCTAGCGAAGATCCAGACCGGCAGCAAGGACTGCTCGAGCAATCCCAGCCACCAGGACAGCGCGCAAAGCACGAGCGTTTCCAGTCCCAGAAAAAGCGACACGCGCGATCCGTAGCCGTTGAGCCGCGCCCACTCCCAGGCAGCGGCGGCGATCAGCGCCAGCATCACGCAGGCAAAGGGCACGGGCGACGGATAGAAAAGCGCCGGCAGCAGGATCGCCAGGAGGACGACCGCAGTGATGATGCGCTGTTTGAGCATTCGCTCAGGCGGCCTGCGGATCGTGCCGTGCACCGCCCGCCAGCTGTGCGGAGGTCTGGCCGAACCGCCGCTCGCGGCGCTGGAAGGCGGCGATGGCTTCGTCGAGCGCCGCCTCGTCGAACTCGGGCCAGAGGCGATCGCTGAAGAACAGCTCGGCGTACGCGCTCTGCCACAGCAGGAAGTTCGACAGCCGCTGCTCGCCGCCGGTACGGATGAACAGATCGGGATCGGGCACGTGCGACAGCGCCATCGCGGCGTCGAGGTTGGCCTCGGTCAGCGGCTCGCCGCGCGCAACGAGCTGGGCCGCAGCGCGCGCGATATCCCAGCGGCCACCGTAGTTGAAGCAGACGTTGAGCACCAGCCGGGTATTGCGGGCCGTTGCCGCCTCCGCCTGCAGCAGGCCGGCGGCGATCTTCTCGGACAGGCCGCCGCGCTCGCCGATGAAGTGCAGCCGGACGCCGTCATGGCTCAGCTTGGGCACCTCGCGTCCAAGGGCGCCGACCATCAGGTCCATCAGGCCAGACACCTCCTCGACCGGGCGGTTCCAGTTTTCGGAAGAGAAGGCGAACACGGTCAGCACCGCGACCCCGCGATCGACGCAGGCCTTGACGCAGCGACGCAGGGATTCGACGCCCTGCTTGTGCCCTGCGACGCGCGGCAGGAAGCGGCGCGTGGCCCAGCGTCCATTGCCATCCATGACGATGGCAATGTGATGAGGCATGGCGGGCGAGGTGATCGTCATCAGACCGCCATGATCTCCGCTTCCTTGGCCGCCACCAGACGATCGATCTCGGCGATATGGCGATCGGTCACCTTCTGGATCTCGGCCTCGGCGCGCTTCTGGTCGTCTTCCGACGCCAGCTTGTCCTTGACCAGCTTCTTGATCGCGTCATTGGCGTCGCGGCGCAGGTTGCGGGTTGCAATCTTGGTGGTCTCGCCCTCGTTGCGCACCAGCTTGGTCATTTCCTTGCGGCGCTCCTCGCTCATCGGCGGCAGCGGCACGCGGATCAGGTCCCCCATCGACGCGGGATTCAGGCCCAGGTCGCTTTCGCGAATCGCCTTCTCGATCTTGGCGCCCATGCCCTTTTCCCAGGGCTGGACGCTGATCGTGCGCGAATCGAGCAGCGAGACGTTCGCCACCTGCGACAGGGGCACCGACGAGCCGTAGTAGTCGACGTGGATCGAATCCAGCAGCGCCGGATTGGCACGGCCGGTGCGGATCTTGGTCAGGTTGTTCTGGAATGCGGCGAGCGACTGGTTCATCTTGGCGTCGGTCGCATCGCGAATTTCGGCAATGGTCATCTTCTTGGTCCTTTTCAGGCGTGCACCAGCGTGCCTTCGTCCTCGCCCATCACGACGCGCTTGAGCGCGCCGTTCTTGAAGATCGAGAACACCTTGATCGGCAGGTTCTGGTCGCGGCACAGCGCGAAGGCCGTGGCGTCCATGATGCCCAGATTCTGCGCGATCGCTTCGTCGAAGCTCAAGCGGGCGTAGCGCGTCGCGCTCAAGTCTTTCTTCGGGTCCGCGGTATAGACGCCATCGACCTTGGTGGCCTTGAGCACCAGTTCGGCACCGATCTCGGCGCCGCGCAGCGCCGCAGCCGTGTCCGTCGTGAAGAAGGGATTGCCGGTGCCGGCCGCAAAGATCACGACCTTGCCCTCTTCGAGGTACTGCAGCGCCTTGGGACGAACGTAGGGCTCCACGACCTGCTCGATCGCGATGGCCGACATCACGCGGGCGATCAGCCCCTGCTTGTTCATCGCGTCGGCCAGCGCCAGCGCGTTCATGACGGTCGCCAACATCCCCATGTAGTCGGCGGTGGCGCGGTCCATGCCCACCGAGCCGCCGGCGACGCCGCGGAAGATGTTGCCGCCGCCGATCACGACGGCCACTTCGACGCCCATGTTCACCACCTCGGCCACCTCGCCGACCATGCGCACGATGGTCGACCGGTTGATGCCGAAGGCGTCGTCACCCATCAATGCCTCGCCCGACAGCTTCAACAAGATCCGCTTGTGGGCTGGTCGGGCGTCGGACATGGGTGGGTTCCTTTGGGGTTGGCGGGGCGAGTGTAAAACGTGATTGCTCAGGCTGCGGCCTTGGCGGCGGCGACCTGCGCCGCCACTTCGGCTGCGAAATCGTCGACCTTCTTCTCGATGCCTTCGCCGACGACGTAGAGGGTGAAGCCCTTGATCGAGGTGCTGGCGGCCTTGAGCATCTGCTCCACGGTCTGCTTGTCGTTCTTCACGAAAGCCTGGTTGTGCAGCGAGACTTCCTTCAGGTACTTCTGGACGCCGCCTTCGATGCGCTTGGCCACGATGTCGGCCGGCTGCGGCTGCTTGCCGGCGGCCTCGGCCACCTTGCGGTCTTCCTCGGCCTTGCCGGCGGCGACCGCGCGTTCCTTGTCGATCAGGTCCTTCGGGACGTCGGCACTCGAGATCGCGACCGGCTTCATGGCGGCGATGTGCATCGCCACGTCCTTGGCGGACGTGTCGTCGCCTTCGAACTCGACCATCACGCCGATGCGCGTGCCGTGCAGGTACGAAGCCAGCTTGCCGTTGCCGGCGAAGCGCTTGAAGCGGCGGAAGCTCATGTTCTCGCCGATCTTGCCGATCAGGCCCTTACGCACGTCTTCCAGCGTCGGGCCGAAGCCGTCCTGCTCGTAGGGCAGAGCGCCCAGCGCCGCCAGGTCGGCCGGGTTGTGCCTGGCGACCAGCATCGCAGCGGCGTTGGCCAAGGCCAGGAAACTGTCGTTCTTGGTGACGAAGTCGGTTTCGCAGTTGATCTCGATCATGGCGCCGGCGTCACCGTCGACGAAAGCCGTGACCACGCCTTCGGCGGTGATGCGTCCCGAGGCCTTGCCGGCCTTGTTGCCGAGCTTGATGCGAAGCAGCTCTTCGGCCTTTTCCATGTTGCCGTCGGCCTCGGTCAGGGCCTTCTTGCATTCCATCATCGGGGCGTCGGTCTTTGCGCGCAGCTCGCCGACCATGCTTGCGGTGATTGTTGCCATGTCGTTTCTCCGTTCGGTTTGTCAGTTGCGGCAGCCCGCACCGGGCGCCGCGAAAATCAAGTTAAAAAAAAGGGGCAACAAAGCCCCTTCTTCAGGCTCGGGCGAGCGTCGATCAGGCCGAAGCACCCTCTTCGACTTCGACGAATTCGTCGGCGTTGCCTTCGGCCACGGCCTTCACCACGTCGCTGACCGCGCTGGAGCGGCCTTCGATGATCGCGTCGGCGATGCCGCGGGCGTACAGCGTGACGGCCTTGGACGAGTCGTCGTTGCCCGGGATCACGTAGTCGATGCCTTCAGGCGAGTGGTTGGAATCGACCACGCCGATCAGCGGAATACCGAGCTTCTTGGCTTCGGCCACGGCGATCTTGTGGAAGCCCACGTCGATCACGAAGATGGCGTCGGGCAGCGCGCTCATGTCCTGGATGCCGCCGATGTCCTTCTCGAGCTTCTCGATTTCGCGAGTGAAGGTGAGCTGCTCTTTCTTGCTCAGGCTGTCGAGGCCGGCTTCCTGCTGCGCCTTCATGTCCTTCAGACGCTTGATCGAGGTCTTGACGGTCTTGAAGTTGGTCAGCATGCCGCCGAGCCAGCGGGTGTCGACAAAGGGCACGCCGGCGCGGCGCGCTTCGGCCGCCACGATTTCGCGGGCCTGGCGCTTGGTGCCGACCATCAGGATGGTGCCGCGGTTGGCGGTAAGCTGCTTGGCGTACTTCATCGCGTCCTGGAACATCGGAAGCGACTTTTCCAGGTTGATGATGTGAATCTTGTTGCGATGGCCGAAGATGTACGGGGCCATCTTGGGGTTCCAGAAGCGCGTTTGGTGACCGAAATGGACACCGGCTTCCAGCATTTCGCGCATGGTCGTCGACATAGAAATATCTCCAAAGGTTGGGTCTAAAATCCAGCCCGTTTTGTGCACCTTTCTTCCAAAAGAATAGAGGCTCACAACACCTTGAATGGGCTGGTTTGCGGATGCATCTCGCCTCGGGAAAATGCCCACGGCGAAACCCAAAGAGTATAGCACGCACCACCCCCATCTCCTCTCCGTAGCCACCCACACCATGCGCCCTGACCTGCACGCCATCCGCCTCGCCCTGCTGGCAGGCGCCTCCGACGCGCGCACCGAAATGGAGCACTCCATCGCCCAGGCCGAATCCCAGGCCTGCCGACAGGTCTTCACCCGCACTCTGTTCGACGAGGCACGCCGCGCCGCCGCGACCGCGAACCCGCAGCAGCGGCTGGCCGGTCTGGCTTTTTCCGCCAAGGACCTGTTCGATCTGGCCGGCCAGCCGACGCCGGCCGGCTCGGTCGTGCTGGCCCATGCGCCGGCAGCCAGGGCGGACGCTGCCGCCGTCGCGCGCCTGCGCGCGGCCGGCGGCGCCCTCATCGGCCGCACCAACATGACGGAATTCGCCTTCTCGGGCGTGGGTGTCAACCCGCACCACGGCACACCGGCCAACGCCAGCGACGCCGTCACGCCGCGCATCCCCGGCGGCTCGTCCTCGGGGGCGGCGGTTTCGGTGGCGAGCGGTGCCGCCTTCATCGGACTGGGCTCCGACACCGGCGGCTCGATCCGCATCCCGGCCGCGCTCAATGGCATCGTCGGCTTCAAGAGCACCGCGCGGCTGGTGCCGGCGGATGGGGCGCTGCCGCTGTCGGCCACGCTCGACACCGTCTGCGCCATGACGCGCTCGGTGCGCGATGCCATCACCGCGCATGAAATCCTCGCTGCCCGCCGTGTCACGGCCGGCACCGCGCCGCTCGCGGCCTACCGGCTGGCGGTGGTCAGGGATCTCTTCCTCGACGAGATCGAGCCCGCAGTGGCGAGCGCCTTCGAGCGGATGCTTCGAACACTGCGTGCAGCAGGCGCCCGCATTGACGAGATCGCCCTGCCCGAACTGGCCGATCTGCACTCGATAAACGCCACCGGCGGTTTCTCGGCAGCCGAGGCCTATGCCTGGCACCGCCTGCTGCTGGAGCGCAGCGGCGCCGGCTACGACCCGCGCGTGGCGCAGCGCATCCTCAAGGGCGCGACCATGAAGGCCCACGAGTACATCGACCTGGTCCATGCGCGCAGGGACTGGATTGCCCGCATGGAGCGGGCGCTCGCGCCTTTCGACGCGCTGCTCTCGCCCACGGTGCCCATCACCGCGCCGGCCATCGCCGATGTGGCGCCCGGCGAAGAGCGCGACGAGGCCTTCTTCCGCGTCAACGCCCTGCTGCTGCGCAATCCGTCGGTCGTCAACATGCTCGACGGTTGCGCGATCTCGCTGCCTTGCCACGTCGCGGGCGAGTTGCCCGTCGGCCTGATGCTTTGGCATGGCGCCCTACACGACGACGCGCTGCTCGCGATCGCATTGCAGACCGAACGCGAGTTACAAACGCACTAGCGGCCGCGCGCCTCGCAGGCAGGCGCCGGCACACATCTCACCGCAAAGAAACGAATGAAAATCGCGATCGTGGGCGCCGGGATCATCGGCGTCACCACAGCCTGGGAGTTGGCGTCGGACGGGCACGAAGTGGTCGTGTTCGAGCGCCGCGGCGCCGCCGCAGAGGAATCCAGTTTTGCCAATGCCGGCGTGGTGGCACCCGGCTACGTCACGCCCTGGGCCGGGCCAGGCATGCGCGCCAAGGTGCTGCGCTCGCTGCTCTCCAGGCACGGCGCCATCAAGCTGCGCTGGCCGCTGTCGCGGCGCGACCTGTCCTGGATGTCGCACTGGCAGCGCGCCTGCAAGCTCGAAACTTACCTGAGCAACCGCGCGCGCATGCAGCGCCTGGCCTTCTACAGCCGCACGCGGCTGCATGAAATCACCGAGGCGCGCGAGCTCAGCTACGAGCGCACCGACGGCTACCTGGTGCTGCTGCGCTCCAAGCGCGAGAAGAAGCTGGTTCAGGCTGGTCTCGAGGTGCTGCGTGCGGCGGGCAGCAGCTTTCGCGAAGTGGACGCGGACGAAGCCCGTCGTATCGAGCCTGCGCTCAGCGCCGACACCCCGCTCGCCGGCGCCATTCACCTGCCCGAAGACGAGGTCGCCAATTGCCGCCAGTTCGCGCTGCTGCTCAAGTGGGAAGCCGAGGCGCTGGGTGCGCAGTTTCATTTCAACTGCGACCTCGCGCCGCTGAAGCGCGCGGCGCCGACCGAGCTCTCGCTGGCGAGCGGCTCCGAGGGCCATCGATTCGACGCGGTCGTGGTGTGCGCCGGCGTGGCCTCGGCCGATCTGCTGTGGCCGCTGGGCCTGCGCATTCCGCTCGCGCCGGTCTACGGTCATTCGATCAGCGCCAACATCCGCGAACCGCTCAATGCGCCGCGCAGCGCCGTGATGGACGAGCGCTACAAGGTGGCCATCTCCCGACTCGGCCTGCGCGTGCGGGTGGCGGGCAGCGCCGAGCTCGGCGGATCGCTCGACACAATGCATCCCACCGCGCTGCAAACACTCTACAAGGTGCTGCACGACTGGTTTCCCGGCGCCGTCACACTGCAGGCCGGCGTCCAGCAATGGAAAGGGGCGCGGCCGATGCTGCCGGACGGCCCGCCCATCATCGGCCCCAGCGGCGTGCCCGGCGTGTGGCTCAACCTCGGCCATGGTTCGAGCGGTTGGGCCCTGTCGTGCGGCAGCGCACGCGTTCTGGCGGACATGATCGGAGGCCGCGACGCCGGCGTGGACCTCGAAGGCCTGGGTATCGAACGCCTGCTGCAGCACTGAAACCCGAGCATTCATGGCCATGCAGCGCATCACCACCGCCACCGCTGCCCCACTGTTCGACATCGCGGCCTCTCGCCGGATCGAACACGCGGCCGCGGCCGGCCTGCCGCCGCACACGCTGATGCAACGCGCAGGCCTGGCGGTCGCGCGCCTGGCCATGGCGATGGCGCCCCACGCGCGCACGATCTGGGTCGCCTGCGGGCCCGGCAACAACGGCGGCGATGGCTTCGAGGCGGCGGCGCAGCTGCAGCAACGCGGCTTCGAGGCCGTCGTCACCCGGATCGGCGACGACGCCCGCCTGCCGGCCGATGCGCGCGTTTCGCTGCAACGCGCGCGCGGCGCCGGCGTGCGCTTCGCGGATGCGCCGCCGCGACACGCCGAGCTCGCCATCGATGCACTGCTCGGAATCGGCTTCGCGCGCCCGCCCAAGGGCCTGATGGCCGACTGGCTGCGCCACATGCACACCGGCCCCACGGCCGTGCTCAGTGTCGACACGCCCTCGGGCCTGAATGCCGACACCGGCATGTTGCCGATGGATTTCCCGGCTGTCCCCGCAGGCGTTCGGCGCGCCTGCCTGAGCCTGCTGACGCTCAAGCCCGGCCTCTTCACGGGCCAGGGCCGCGATGCAGCCGGCGATGTGTGGTTCGACGATCTCGGCATTGCGCCGGCGGCCGAGCGCGCCACGGCTCGCCTGTCCGGCCCACCGCCGGAGCAGGCGCGGCGCCACGCTTCGCACAAGGGGAGCTATGGCGACGTGGCCGTGATCGGCGGCGCACCTGGCATGGCCGGCGCTGCCCTGCTGGCAGCATCCGCAGCCCTGAACGCCGGCGCCGGACGCGTGTACGTCGCTCCGCTCGACCCCGGGCTCGCCATGCTCGATCTCGTGCAGCCCGAACTGATGTTCCGGCACCCGGAAGCGCTGGACTTGAGCACCATGGCGGTGGTTTGCGGCTGCGGCGGCGGCTCGATGGTGCGCGATCTTCTAGCGCAGGTGATGGGAACGGCCCATGCGCTGGTGCTCGATGCCGACGCGCTCAACGCCATTGCAATCGACGACAGCTTGCAGACCCTGCTCGTTGCACGCACGCAGGCCGACCGTGCCACCGTGCTCACGCCGCATCCTCTGGAGGCAGCCCGCCTGCTGGGCACGGCCACGACCGATGTTCAAGCCGACCGACTGCGTGCCGCGCATCGGCTCGTGGAGCGCTTCGGTGCGACGGTCGTGCTCAAGGGCTCGGGCACGGTCGTGGCCGCACCGGGCGCCACGCCGGCGATCAACATCACCGGAAACGCGCGGCTTGCCACCGCCGGCACGGGCGACGTGCTGGCCGGCATGATCGGCGCTGCGCTGGCAGCTGGGCGGCCCACTATTGCCGCGGCCTGCGAGGCAGTCTGGCAGCACGGCAGGCGGGCAGACCTGTGGCCCGCCAACAGCGCGCTCACCGCGAGCGCGCTGGCGCGCGGCACACTCGGAGGCGTCTAGCCGCGGCCGACGAAAGGCATCTTGGTGGCCATCACCGTGTGGAACAGCACGTTGGCCTCCAACGGCAGATTCGCCATGTAGAGCACTGACTGGCCGACGATCGACACGTCCATCACAGGCTCGATTGCGATCTCGCCGTTGGCCTGCGGCACGCCCTTGGCCATGCGTGCGGCCAGTTCGGTCAGCGCGTTGCCGACATCGATCTGCCCGACGGCGATTTCGTGCTTGCGCCCGTCGAGCGACGCCGTCTTGGTGAGTCCTTCCACGGCGTGCTTGGTCGCGGTATAGGCGATCGAGTTGGGCCGCGGCGAAGTGGCGGAAATCGAGCCGTTGTTGATGATGCGGCCGCCCTTCGGCGTCTGCGCCTTCATCGTACGGAAAGCCTGCTGGATGCAATAGAACATACCGTTCAGGTTGATGTCGACCACGCCGCGCCACTGCTCGGGCGTCCAATCTTCGAACGGGCCGGGCGGATTGCCGACGCCGGCGTTGTTGAACAGCAGGTCGACGCGGCCAAAGCGCTCCACAGCTGCGGCGAACAGCGCCTGTACCGACTCCGGGTTGGCCACGTCGGTGGGCACCGGGAACGCGCGCGCCCCGGCGCCCGAGGCATCGGCCACCTCCTCCAGCGGCTCGAGCCGGCGGCCTGCCAGCACCACGCTCCAGCCATCGGCCAGCAACGCGAGCGCGGCGGCGCGGCCGATGCCGGTGCCTGCGCCCGTAACGACCGCGATGCGGCTCTTCTTCTCAGTGCTCATCTTCGTTTCTCCTTCAACGGCGAGGCTTGCGCCCCTTCATCTTGTTGGCCGCCTTCTTGACGGCTGATCTGAACGCCTGCATGGCCGACTGCGGCGCCGCGGCGGCAGCCCGATCGCTGCGCTCGACTGCTGCTTCAGGTTTCTTGCTGCGCGCGCTGCGCTTGGCCGAGGCCTTGGCCGGCACGCCGCCGGTGGCGACACCCTTGTCCTTCATGGCCCGCGTGCCCAGTTCCTCGCCTTCGCGCACCAGGCGGAAATCGATCCTGCGGCCATCGAGGTCGACGCGGCTCACCTGCACACGCACCCGCGTGCCGATCGCATAGCGAATGCCCGTGCGCTCGCCGCGCAGCTCCTGCCGCTGCTCGTCGAACTTGAAATACTCGCCGCCGAGTTCGGTGATGTGAACCAGGCCCTCGACGTACATCGCGTCGAGCGTCACGAAGATGCCGAAGGTGGTGGCCGTCGTGACCACGCCGCCGTACTCCTCTCCGAGGTGCTCGCGCATGTACTTGCACTTGAGCCAGGCTTCCACGTCGCGGCTGGCCTCGTCGGCGCGCCGCTCGTTGGCGCTGCAGTGCAGGCCGGCGGCTTCCCAGGCCAGCACTTCCTTGCTGGGCGCGACCGTGGCTTTCTGCGGCTTCGCGGTGGGCGCCTTCACGCGCAACGCGAGCCGCTTGGCGAGCTTGGCATGCGCCTCGCCCGGTGTCGGCAGCATCGGCAGCTGGTACTTGGTCTTGCCGAGAATGGCCTTGATCACGCGATGCACCAGCAGATCGGGATAGCGCCGGATCGGGCTCGTGAAGTGTGTGTAGGCCTCGTAGGCCAAGCCGAAGTGGCCGCTGTTGATCGGCGTGTAGATCGCCTGCTGCATCGAGCGCAGCAGCATCGTGTGGATCTGCTGCGCATCCGGGCGTTCCTTGGTCGCCTCGGCGATGGCCTGGAACTCGCCCGGCTTCGGATCGTCCGTGATCGACAACCCGACGCCCATTGCCTTCAGGTAGCCACGCAGGATCTCCTTCTTCTCGGGGGTCGGTCCCTCGTGCACGCGGTACAGGCCGGGATGCCTGCCTTCGGCGATGAAATCCGCGCTGCAGACATTGGCTGCAAGCATGGCCTCCTCGATCAGGCGGTGCGCTTCGTTGCGCGTACGCGGGACGATCTTCTCGATGCGGCCGGCGTCGTCGCAGATGATCTGCGTCTCGGTGGTCTCGAAGTCGACCGCGCCGCGCTTCGAGCGCTGCTTGAGCAATGCGCGATAGACGTCGTGCAGGTTCAGCAAGTCCTTCACGCGGTCCTTGCGCTTCGCCGCTTCCGGGCCGCGCGTGTTGCCGAGGATGGCGGCCACCTCGGTGTAGGTGAAGCGCGCATGGCTCCACATCACGCCCGGATAGAACTGGTAAGCGTAGATCTCGCCGTCGGCCGCGACCAGCATGTCGCACACCATGCACAGCCGCTCGACCTCGGGATTGAGCGAGCACAGGCCGTTCGACAGCTTCTCGGGCAGCATCGGGATCACGCGGCGCGGGAAGTAGACGCTGGTGGCGCGGTCGTAGGCGTCGATGTCGATTGCCGAACCGGTCTGCACATAGGCGCTGACGTCGGCGATCGCGACCAGCAGGCGCCAGCCCTTGCCGCGGCCCACCTTGGCGGGCTCGCAGTACACCGCATCGTCGAAGTCGCGCGCATCCTCGCCGTCGATGGTGACCAGCGGGACGTCGGTCAGATCGATGCGACCTTTCTTGTCGGCCGCTCGCACTTTGTCGGGCAGTGCTTTCGCCTCGGTCAGGCAGGCTTCGGAAAATTCGTGCGGCACGCCGTACTTGCGCACCGCGATCTCGATCTCCATGCCCGGGTCGTCGATCTCGCCGAGCACTTCCTTCACGCGCCCGACGGGCTGGCCGAACAGCGCGGGCGGCTCGGTCAGCTGCACGACCACGACCTGGCCGACCTTTGCGGTGCCCGTCGCGCCCTTGGGAATCAGGACATCCTGGCCATAGCGCTTGTCCTCGGGCGCGACGAGCCAGATGCCGCCTTCGTGCAGCAGGCGACCGATGATCGGCTGCTCGGGCCGCTCGATGATCTCGACCACGCGCCCTTCCGGACGACCGCGGCGGTCCTGGCGCACGACGCGCGCCTTGACGCGGTCCTTGTGCAGCACCGCTCGCATCTCGTTGGGAGGCAGATAGATGTCGGCTTCGCCATCGTCGCGCTGCACGAAACCGTGCCCATCACGATGCCCTTGCACCGTGCCCTCAACCTCATCCAGCAGTCCGCTGGGGTGGTTCAGATTTTTGATATGATCTCTCTCTTTCCTGAAATTCAAAACTTGTTGCGAGGGACTAGTTCCCAAGCAGCACGTGGGCCCAGATGGCGGAATTGGTAGACGCACTAGTTTCAGGTACTAGCGAGTAACATCGTGGAGGTTCGAGTCCTCTTCTGGGCACCAAGTTTAGATAATCCCCCTTGGGGGTTCTTGATTCAAGCCACCGGTCTCCGGTGGCTTTTTTCTTGCCTGTCTGCGGCATCAGACAGGCAGCGCGATCAGGTCGTGACCCTCGGCGCCGACAATGCGCGCCCGGGTGAATTCGCCGACCTTCAGCGTCTTGCTGATCTTCTCGGGCGGAAGCAGGCGCACGATGCCGTCGATTTCGGGCGCGTCGGCGTAGGTCCGCCCCACCCCACCCTTGCGCCCCATGCCGGGCGCGGAATCCACCAGTACCTGCATCGTCGCACCGACGCGTCTCTGCAGCTTCGCGATCGACACTGCTTCGGCCACTTCCATGAAGCGCGCACGCCGCGCCTCGCGCTCGGCCTCGGGCAGCATGCCCGGGATGTCGTTGGCGGCCGCACCCTGAACCGGACTGTAGGCAAAGCAGCCCGCGCGGTCGATCTCCGCTTCGCGGATGAAGGCGAGCAGGTGCTCGAACTCTTCTTCCGTCTCGCCCGGAAAGCCCGCGATGAAGGTGCTGCGGATCACGAGCTCGGGACACGCCTCGCGCCAACGCGCGATGCGCTCCAGGTTCTTCTCGCCGCTCGCAGGCCGCTTCATGCGTCTCAGCACGTCGGGATGGCTGTGCTGCAGCGGCACGTCGAGGTAGGGCAGCACCTGGCCGCTCGCCATCAGCGGAACGACCTCGTCGACGCTGGGATAGGGATACACGTAGTGCAGCCGCACCCAGGCGCCGTACGGCTCCGCGATCTCGCCCAGCGTGCGCACCAGCTCAAGCATGCGCGTCTTGACCGGCTTGCCGTCCCAGAATCCGGTGCGGTACTTGACGTCCACCCCGTAGGCCGAAGTGTCCTGGCTGATCACCAGCAGTTCCTTGACGCCGCCTTCGAACAGCGCCTTGGCCTCGCTCAGCACGTCGCCGACCGGTCGCGAAACCAGATCGCCGCGCATCGAGGGAATGATGCAGAAAGTGCAGCGGTGGTTGCAGCCTTCGCTGATCTTCAGATAGGCATAGTGCCGCGGCGTCAGCTTGAGGCCGGCGATGCCGAAAGCCTGCGGCACCAGGTCGATGAAGGGGTCGTGCGGCTTCGGCAGGTTCGCGTGCACCGCATCCATCACTTCCTGCGTCGCATGCGGCCCGGTGACGGCCAGCACGCTGGGATGCATCTGGCGCACCAGGTTGCCGCCCTCCTCGCCCGTCTTGGCGCCCAGGCAACCGGTCACGATCACCCGGCCGTTGCCGGCCAGCGCCTCGCCGATCGTGTCGAGGCTTTCCTTGACCGCGTCGTCGATGAAGCCGCAGGTATTGACGATCACCAGGTCGGCGCCCTCGAAAGTCTTGGAGGTCTGATAGCCCTCGGCGCTCAGCTGGGTCAGGATCAGCTCGGAATCGGTCAGCGCCTTGGGGCAGCCGAGGCTCACGAAGCCGACCTTGGGGGCGGCCGGCGCGGCAATTCGTTCAGGGGAGACAACTTCGCTCATATCCCCCTATTGTCCCAGCTATCGGACCCCGCGCCCGATCTAGGGGCGCTTGATGCCAAAGGCGCCCAGAACCTGCTCCGTATTTTTCTGCATCTGCTCCTGCATCTGCAGGAACACGTCCTTCGATTGTTCGACGTAACTTCCCATCAGTCCCTGCAGCATGGGGGACTGCATGGTCATGAAGCGGGCCCACATCTCGGGCGTCAGGCTCTGGGCCTTCTCGGACAGTTGCGCCTGGACCTCGGTCATGGCCTGGATGTTTTTCTCGAGATAGGGACCCATGTAGCTCTGCATCGCCTGTCCATAGAAACGGATGATGTTGGCCAGCACCTGTTCGGTGAACATCGGCGCACCACCGGCTTCTTCTTCGAGAATGATCTGCAGGAGGATGCTGCGCGTGAGATCGTCGCCGCTCTTGGCGTCGCGCACCACGAAGGGCGCCTTGTCCATAACCAGTTGCTTGACTTCGGTGAGCGTGATGTAGGTGGAGGTTTCCGTGTCGTAGAGCCTTCGGTTCGGATACTTCTTGATCACCCGCTGTACCGGTTTGGCACCGGCGGATTTCTTGCTCTGCACTACGGACTCCTTCAGATTTTCACGCCAGGCGCGCAAACAATTCTAGGGAGCGGCTTTGCTGCACCGCGCCAAGGTTTACCCTGACGAGTGTGCGCGTCAGTCCAGCGAAGTGGCGTACTCGGCGCCGCAGACTTTGCAGACAGCCGATTCGGGACGCTCTTCGGTATTTTCGCGAAAGTGCAAGGGACTCTTGACGCCGTTGAAGACCCAGCAGCGCGGGCAGTGCTCCTGGCCGGCCAGAGGCAGATAGCCTCGGGCTCGTTGCTCGGCACGCTCGCGCGTGACCGGGGCGCCCTGTCGCACCGTGCGCGCGACGTCTTCCGCCGCCATGGTGCCGGCGCGGCCGTTCGCACGATCGTTGAGCCCGTAGACCACGCGCGCGAATTCGAGGGGTGCCTGCCGCAGCAATGCGGCAAGGCGAAGCTCCTCGAGTGCCGGGTCGCTCTCAGCCGCTGGCGTGTTCATCGGTTCCCTGAGTCAGATGCTTTGGAGATGGTGGACGGCCAAGTTACCACAACTGATGGCGTATTCGCCAGTCGACGAAGGCAGTACGCCTTATGTCGATGAAGCCGTGAACCGGGGGGTGCGAGGCCTGGATGCGCGTGGCAACCGCTGGTCAGGCGGAAGCTGCGATCAGGATAAATTGGTAGGCGCGATTGGACTCGAACCAACGACCCCCACCATGTCAAGGTGGTGCTCTAACCAGCTGAGCTACGCGCCTAAGGATGTGTCCGAGAAGCCGAGATTGTAGCAGGCGGCGAAGCCGCTTTTTCAGCGACGACGCGCAGAACGCACACCGGCCACCGCAGCCACCACGCCCAGCACCTGCGCAAGCCGCGCGGCATCGGCGATCTCGATCGTGAAGGTCATCCATGCGGTGCCCTTGACGGACTGCGTCTGCACACCGATCACGTTCATCTTCTCGCGCGCGAACACATCGGAGATGTCGCGCAGCAGGCCCTGGCGGTCGGCCGCTTCGACCGCCACATCGACCGCATAGACAGAGCCTGCATCCGCCTTCTGCTCGCCCCATTCGACATCGATCACGCGCTCGGAATCGCGCGTGGCCATCATGCGGAAGTTGCTGCAGTCCGCACGGTGGATGCTGACGCCGTGCCCGCGCGTCACGAAGCCGCGGATCGCATCGGGCGGCGCCGGCTTGCAGCACTTGGCGAGCTGCGTCATCAGCGAGGAAACGCCGACCACCAGCACGCCACCCTTGCCGGCATTGCCGCCGGCGCGCGCCTTCTTGATGATCACCCCATCGTCGGGACCCGGCGCGGGCTCCGGCGGGCGCAGCAGCATCTCGATGTTGCGCAGCGAGAACTCGTCCTTGCCCACGACTTCGAACAGGTTGTCGGCCGACTTGAAGCCCAGTTGCGACGCGAGATCGTCGAGCTTCAACGCGGTCTTGCCTTCGCGCTGCAGCACCTTCTCGACCGCTTCGCGGCCGCGCGCCACCGTCTCGTGCGTGATCTGCGCGTTGAACCAGGCGCGAACCTTGGCGCGCGCCCGATGGCTCGCGAGGTAGCCCAGTTCCGCATTGAGCCAGTCGCGCGAGGGGCCTCCTTCCTTCGCCGCGATGATCTCGACCGTCTGCCCGTTCTGCAGCGGCGTGTTGAGCGGCACCATCGCGCCGTCCACGCGCGCGCCGCGGCAGCGATGGCCGAGGCTGGTGTGCACCGTGTAGGCGAAGTCGACCGCAGTCGCTCCCTGCGGCAGCTCGACGATCGCCGCATCGGGCGTCAGCACGTAGATGCGGTCGTCGAACAGGCCCTGACCCTGCGAGCCGCCCGACAGGTCGCGCTCCCAGGCCAGCAGCTGGCGCAGCACGGCGATCTTGGCGTCGTACTCGCCGCTCGACCAGACGCCGGCATAGCCCTTGTGCCCCGCTTCCTTGTAGGCCCAGTGCGCCGCGACGCCATGCTCGGCATGATCGTGCATCTCCTCGGTCCGGATCTGGATCTCGATCGGCTTGCCGGCCTGGCCGTCGACCACCTCGCGCACCACGGTGTGGAGCGACTGGTAGCCATTGGGCTTGGGCCGCGCGATGTAGTCGTCGAACTCCTCGTCGATCGGCTGGAAATGCGAATGCACCCAGGCTAGCGCCGCATAGCAATCCTTGACGTCCGCCACCACCACGCGCAGCGCCATGATGTCGAATACCTGCGCGAAGTCGAGCGACTTCCCGCGCATCTTCTTCACGATGCTGTAGATGTTCTTGGGCCGGCCCTGCACGGTGGCTTTGACGCCCTCCTCCGCCAGCGCGCGCTCGAGCCGCGCGCGCAATTGCTCGACGTAGCCTTCGCGCTCCACGCGCTTCTCGTCGAGGAGCCGCGCGATGAGCTTGTAGGTTTCGGGTTCGAGGAAGCGGAAGGACAGGTCCTCGATCTCCCACTTGACCTGCCAGATGCCGAGCCGGTTCGCGAGCGGCGCGAACACTTGCAGCGCTTCGCGCGCCACGCTCTCGGGCACCGGCTGCTTGGCCGCAGCTGCATGGCGCAGCGTTTGCAGGCGCGAAGCCAGCCTCAGCATCACGACGCGCAGGTCGCGCGAGAACGCGAGCAGCATCTTGCGCACGTTCTCGGTTTGCGTGCCTGCACCATCTGCAAGGTGCGCGCTGGCCGTCGCCGAGCGCGCCTGCTTCTGCACGTGCACGAGCTTGGTGGTTTCCACCGCGAGCGCCGCGAAGTTGTCGCCGAACACCTTGGCGATCACTTCCTGCGGCCGGTTCAGGTGCTGGCACGAATGGACCAGGTAGCTGGCCGCCTGCATCGCTTCCGACCCGCCCATGGCCGCGACGATCGCAGCCACCGCATCGGCGTGCGCGAGCGTGTTCTCGCCGGTGTCCAGCGTTTCGTCGGCGATCAGCGGCTCGGCGAAAGCGCGCGCGCGGGCGAGCATGTTCTCGACCACCGGCGTGCGATCGGCCGTCGCGGCCGACAGCGGGTAGTCGACGACCACGGAGCCGGACGACGAGAGATTGGGTTGTTCGCGCTTCACTCGGTCGCTCCCTCCCAGGCAGCGTGATGGAGAGCAGGCTCGGTCATGAAACAGCAGAAGTCGCGATGAAGATAATTGTCTCGTTGCATCCTAATTCATCCGGAGATTGACCATCATGCTCAAAGGCAAAACCGCGCTTGTCACGGGGTCCACCAGTGGCATCGGCCTCGGTATCGCAAAGGCGCTGGCGCAACAGGGCGCCAACATCGTGCTCAACGGTTTCGGCGACGCAGGCAAGCCCAGAGCGGAGATCGAGGCGCTGGGCGTGCAGGCCGACTACCACGGCGCCGACATGAGCCAGCCGGCGCAGATCGAGGACATGATGAAGTTCGCGGCCGAAAAGTTCGGCCGCGTCGACATCCTCGTCAACAACGCCGGCATCCAGCATGTCGCGAAGGTCGAGGACTTCCCGGCGGAGCGCTGGGACGCGGTGATCGCCATCAACCTCAGCAGCGCCTTCCACACCACCCGCCTCGCCGTGCCTGCCATGCGCCAGGCCAACTGGGGCCGCATCATCAACATCGCATCGGCGCACGGCCTGGTGGCTTCGGCCCAGAAGTCCGCCTACGTCGCGGCCAAGCATGGCATCGTCGGCTTCACCAAGGCGGTGGCGCTCGAGACCGCGACCACCGGCATCACGAGCAATGCGATCTGCCCCGGCTGGGTGCTGACGCCATTGGTCCAGAAGCAGATCGACGACCGCGCGGCGCGCGAAGGCATTTCGGCCACGCAGGCGCAGAACGATCTCCTGGGCGAAAAGCAGCCGTCGCTGCAGTTCACCACGGTGGAACAACTCGGCGGGCTCGCGGTATTCCTTTGCTCGCCCGCCGCAGACCAGGTGCGCGGGGTCGCCTGGCAGGTCGACGGCGGCTGGACGGCCCAGTAGCCAGCAGCCTTACTTCAGCTGCACCGAGCCCGACACATTGACCACCACGCTGGTCTTGCCGGCCTCGATCGGCACCGGCGCGTCCGACGCCATCTTCGACGAGGCCTCCATGGCCATCATGCGCGGCCGTATCGGTCCGCCCTGGTTGGCGTTGACCGATACCTCGCGCAGCGTGTAGCCGGCGAAGCCGAAGCCCTTGGCGAGCTCGCCCGCCTTCTGCTTGAAGTTGTCGATCGCGATCGTCTGCGCCTCGGCCTCGACCTTGGCGCGCTGTTCGCGGCTCAGGCCGAAGCCGATGCTGCCGACCGTGAGCGTGGAGATGCGGCCTGCCGTCTGCGTGATGCGCGGGAAGTCCTTGCCCTCCAGCACCAGCTCGGTCGAGCCCTGCCAGCCGTTGATCTTGCCGTCGCGCGTGTAGCGCGGCACCAGGCTGAAGTTGCCGGTGCGCACGTCGAGCTGGCCCGTCTGCGCGTTCTTGCGCGCCTCCGTCAGTGCAGCGTCGAGCGCGGTCTTCAACTGCGCCTGCACCGTCGCGGCATCGGCCGCATCACGCGTGGTGCTGAGCGTCATGCTCAGCAGGTCCTGCTGCACCTCGACCGTTCCCGCGGCCGAGAGCTGCAGCACGTTCTGGGGCGGCGACCAGGGCGCAGGCTGGGCCATGGTCGCGCTGGCACTCATCATCAACACGGCGCAGGCCGCGATTCGTCTGAAGTTCTTATTGTTCAAAACAAGCAAATCCAAGGAGTAAAAAAAAAGCATCGCGCCCGCCAGGGGCGCCGCTCACGGGCGCTGGCTGCGCGGCGCCACCCTGACGTTCGGCGAGGCCATCGGCGTCATCCGCTCAGCCGGCTGCGATTCTGCCGAGTGGACGATGTCCTGTCGCGGTATCGATTGCTGACGCACCTGCTGCCGCAGCTCGGCCAGTTCGGCGGCGGTCAGACGCCGGCCGGCCGCCGCTTCCTGGCGGCGCACTTCCTCGCGCTTGGCGGCCCGGTGCGCCTCCACTGCATCGCGCACCTCGTTGCGCCGCGGATCGCTCACCCGCAGGAATCCCCAGGGTTCGGCCCCGGCGGGACCCGTAAAGCAGGCGAGCAAGACGGACAAGGTGAGAACAGTCGATTTCATGGTGCAGGAGCGGGAGCGGCAAAGTCACTGTGCCACTGCCGCGCATGGCGCAGGCGTTGGAAGGCGAGCGCCCGCAAGTTTTGTAACTTAGTGTCAAAGCATTATGAAAAGTCGCTCAATGGCGTCCTAACGGCTTCAGAATTGGCGTTGTTACAAATTCAGCGTTGTAGAAATGAATCAAGCTCCCGCCCGCACAGACAAGATCGTGATCGTCGACGACGACGCTCGCATCCGAGACCTGCTGCGCCGCTACCTGACCCAGGAAGGTTTTGAGGTCATCGTTGCGGAAGACGGCAAGGCTCTCAACCGCATCCTGCTTCGCGATACGGTCGACCTGATCGTGCTCGACCTGATGATGCCCGGCGAGGACGGCCTCTCGGTATGTCGCCGCCTTCGCGCCGCCAATGACCGCACCCCGATCATCATGCTCACGGCCAAGGGCGAGGACGTGGATCGCATCGTCGGCCTCGAGGTCGGCGCCGACGACTACCTCGGCAAGCCCTTCAATCCGCGCGAACTGCTGGCGCGTGTCCATGCGGTGCTGCGTCGCCGTCCGCCGCTCGAGGCGCCGGGCGCGCCCTCGACCGACAACGAAACCGTCAATTTCGGCCCTTTCAGCTTCGACCTGGGCTCGCGCACGCTCAAGAAGGACGGCGAGGAGCTCTCGCTGACCACCGGCGAATTCGCCATGCTCAAGGCGCTGGTGCGGCACCCGCGGCAGCCGCTGTCGCGCGAAAAACTGGCCCAGCTGGCGCGCGGCCGCGAGTTCGAGCCCTTCGACCGCAGCCTGGACGTGCAGATCTCCCGGCTGCGCAAGCTGGTCGAGTCCGATGCCGCGGCGCCGCGCTACATCCAGACGGTATGGGGCGTCGGCTACGTGTTCGTGCCGGACGGCACGACCTGAAGCGCTGACGCTCGTGGCCGCCACCATCGGCCCCAAGACGACGCAGCCCAGCCCTTTCGGCGAAGACGGCCCCCAGGTCACCTTGCCGAGCCCGCTGGAGGGTCTCGGCCAGTCAAGGCGCCGGCCGCGGCTGCAGCTCGGCCTCAGCCTCTTCTGGCGCACCTTCTTCCTGCTGGTGCTGCTCCTGGTCGGCTGCACGGTCGCCTGGCTGCAGACCTTCCGTGCGCTCGAGTACGAGCCGCGCGCCATCCAGACCGCGCACCAGATCGCCTCGCTGGTGAACCTCACGCGGGCGGCGCTGGTGTATTCCGACGCCATCACGCGCGTGTCGCTGATCAAGACCCTGGCCGACCAGGAAGGCGTGCGCATCCTGCCGCGCGAGCCGAACGACCGCTTCGTTCCCTACACCACCGGCGCGCTCGACCAGCGCGTGACCGAGGAGCTGATCGACCGCCTCGGCGAAGGCACCACCGTGGCCAGCCGCGTCAACGACGAGCCCGGCCTCTGGATCGGCTTCACGATCGAGAGCGACATGTACTGGCTGCTGCTCGACCCCACCCGATTCACGCGGCTGGGCGGGCGCACCTGGCTGGTCTGGCTGGTGACGACGATGATGCTGTCGCTGGCCGGCGCCGCCCTGATCACGCGCCTCATCAACCTGCCGCTCAAGCAGTTGTCGCGCGCCACGATGCAGGTGCGCGAGGGCGAGTACGAGGCGCACCGGCTCGACGAGCGCGCGCGCACCAACGAGATCCGGGCAGTGAACGTCGGCTTCAACCGCATGGCCGACCAGCTCGCCAAGATCGAGCAGGACCGGGCGGTGATGCTGGCCGGCATCTCGCACGACCTGCGCACGCCGCTGGCCCGCCTCAGGCTCGAAACCGAGATGAGCGTGACCGACGAGGACGCGCGCGACCACATGGCGGCCGACATCGCGCAGCTCGACGCCATCATCGACAAGTTCCTCGACTACGCGCGCCCCGACCACGTGGACTTCAAGCCGGTGCTGCTGCGCGACGTGATCGATGCCTGCACCTACGCGGTGCAGGACCACGAAGACATTCGCATCACGGTGGAGGTGCCGTCGGACCTGCGCGTGATGGCCGACGAGGTCGAGCTCCAGCGCGTCATCTCCAACCTGATCGAGAACGCACGCCGCTACGGCAAGACCGCGTCCACCGGCGTCGCCGACGTGGCGATCCAGGCCCAGGCGCACAACGACGCGGTACTCATCAAGGTGCGCGACCATGGGCCCGGCGTCGCGCCCGCCCTGCTCTCGCAACTGAGCAAGCCCTTCTTCCGCGGCGACCTGGCCCGCACCTCGGCCGCCGGCGCGGGCCTGGGCCTGTCGATCGTGACCAAGAACATCGAGCGCATGGGCGGCACCTTCGCGCTCACCAGCACGCCCGGGCGCGGACTTGCGGCCCACATCCGCATGCCGCGCGCCGCTGCGGCCAGGCCCGAAGTCCCGGCCGGCAGCAGCAACAACTCTCAGCGGTAAAGGAGGGCCACGGCGCGCGCTTCCATCGCGCGCCCCTCGCCCACCGGGCCGAGCTTCTCGGCCGTCTTCGCCTTGACGTTCACCTGCTCCACCGCGAGTTCGAGCGCGGCCGCGATGCGTGCGCACATGGCCGGGATGTGCGGCGCCAGCCTGGGCGCCTGCGCGATCACTGTGCTGTCGACGTTGCCGATCCGCCAGCCCGCCGCCCGCACACGGCGCGCAGCCTCGGCCAGCAGCGTGGCGGAATTTGCGCCGCGGAACTGCGGATCGGTGTCCGGAAAGTGGCGGCCAATGTCGCCGAGCCCGGCCGCTCCCAGCAGCGCATCGGTGATCGCGTGCAGCAGCACGTCGGCGTCCGAATGGCCGAGCAGGCCGGTGCTGTGCGGCACCTCGATGCCGCCCAGGATCAGCTTGCGGCCCGCCACCAGCTGGTGGACGTCCCAGCCCTCCCCGACACGGATATTGAAAGCGGTCATGGCTGTGCGACGCGCCGGCTGTGCAGAAGCGCCTCGGCCAGCGCGAAGTCCTCGGCATAGGTCAGCTTGAAATTCTGCGCGCTGCCCGGCACCAGCAAGGGCGCAAGGCCGATCGCCTCGATGGCACTGGCCTCGTCGGTCACCGCATCGCCTGCGCGTTCGAGCGCGTCGAGCAGCATGCCGATGCGGAACATCTGCGGCGTCTGGGCCAGCCACTTGTCGGCACGGGTCAGCGTGTCCGCCACCCGGCCTTCGGGCGAAGCGACCTTGAGCGTGTCCGGCAGGCGCTGCGCCAGCAGGCCGCCCACGGCGTCGTGCTCGCAGGCGGCGATCAGGGCCTCGATCTGCGTCGGCGTGACCAGGCAGCGCGCGGCGTCGTGCACCAGCACCCAGTCATGCGGGCCGGCGCCGAGCTGCCGCAAGGCCATGAGGCCGTTGCGCACGGTCGCGGCGCGCGTGGCGCCGCCGACGTGCAGCAGATGTTCTCCCTTGGCCGGGAAACGCGGCAGTGCAGCGGAAACCTCGCGGTCTTCGGGCGACACCACCAGCGCGATGCCGGCAAAGCGCCCGGCGAGGGCGCGGACGGCGTCGAGCGTATGGCGCACCATCGGCCGGCCGGCGATGCGCTGGTATTGCTTGGGGCCGGTGCCGCCCGCGCGGCTGCCCGAGCCCGCACAGGGGATCAACACGAAAAGGCGGGAGGCGATCATCGGGGTCCGGCGGCAAAAAGGCAGCCATTCTAGAATCGGCCGTCACACCCCTCGCCGGCCGGCGCGGGGTGTTCTGCATTTCTCACGCACTTCATGGACCTCCCCCAACTCACAGCGGGCAAGCGTTTCACGCTGCCGCGCCCCCCGCTCTCCGCCGACGCCCTGCTGCTCGCGCAACTGGCCGAGCGCGAGAAGGCGGCGGGCCGTGCCACCGCCGTCTTCACCGCCGACGCGAACGACGCACAACGGCTGATCGACGAGGTGGCCTTCTTTGCGCCCGAGCTGCGCTGCGCCCTGTTCCCCGACTGGGAGACCCTGCCCTACGACAACTTCTCGCCGCACCAGGACCTGATCAGCGAGCGTCTCGCCACCCTCTGGCGCATCAGCCAGAAAGAGGCCGACGTGGTGCTGGTGCCCGCGACCACGGCGCTCTACCGGCTGGCGCCGCCCGCCTTCCTGGCCGGCTACACCTTTCATTTCAAGAGCGGGCAGAAGCTCGAGGAATCGAAGCTCAAGGCCCAGCTCACCCTGGCCGGCTACAGCCACGTGACGCAGGTCGTGAGCCCCGGCGAGTACGCGGTGCGCGGCGGGCTGATCGACCTGTTCCCGATGGGTTCGCCGATGCCCTTCCGGGTCGACCTGTTCGACGACGAGATCGACTCGATCCGCAACTTCGATCCCGATACCCAGCGCAGCCTCTACCCGGTTCCCGAGGTGCGCCTGCTGCCGGGCCGCGAATTCCCGATGGACGACGACGCCCGCGCGCGCTTTCGCAGCCGCTGGCGCGAACTGCTCGAAGGCGACCCGACGCGCAGCCGCATCTACAAGGACATGGGCAACGGCGTCGCCACCGCCGGCATCGAGTACTACCTGCCGCTTTTCTTCGAGGAAACCGCGACGGTATTCGACTACCTGGGCGCGGACACCACGGTGGTGCTGCACGGCGAGCTCGAGCCTGCCTTCCAGCATTTCTGGCAGGACACGGGCGAGCGCTACCGGCTGGTGCGCGGCGATCCGGAGCGGCCGGCGCTGCCGCCGGAGGCGCTGTTCCTCACCGCCGAGCAGTTCTATCAGCGCGCCAAGCCGCTGGCGCAGCTGGCGGTGCGGGGCGAAGCGACGCCCGAGTCGCCCTACGTCGAGTTCGATCGCCTGCCGCCCTTCGCGGTCGTGCGCGGCGCCGACGACCCGCTGGTCAAGCTCAAGGAACACATCCGCAGCACGCCGCACCGCGTGCTCCTGATCGCCGAGAGCGACGGCCGGCGCGAGAGCCTGCTCGATTTCCTGCGCGCCAGCGGCGTCGCGCCGCCGGCCTTCGACTCGCTGGCCGAGTTCGAGGCCTCGCTCGACGAGAAGATCGGCATCGCCACCGCCGCGCTGGCCGCCGGCTTCGCTTGGCGCGAACAGGGCATCGACTTCGTCACCGAGACCGAGCTCTTCGCCACCGCGCCGGCCACCCGTCGGCGCAACAAGAGGCAGGAACAGGTCAGCGACGTCGAGGCGCTGATCAAGGATCTGAGCGAACTCGCCATCGGCGACCCGGTAGTGCATTCGGCCCACGGCATCGGCCGCTACCGCGGCCTGATGCACATGGACCTGGGCCAGGGCACCGACGCCGAGGGCAAGCCGCTGCTGCAGGAGATGCTGCACCTGGAATACGCCGACAAGGCCACGCTCTACGTGCCCGTCTCGCAGCTGCACCTGATCAGCCGCTACACCGGCGTCAGTGCCGACGAGGCGCCGCTGCACAAGCTCGGCTCCGGCCAGTGGGAAAAGGCCAAGCGCAAGGCGGCCGAGCAGGTGCGCGACTCCGCCGCCGAGCTGCTCAACATCTACGCCCGGCGCGCGGCGCGCGAAGGCCATGCCTTCCGCTTCTCGGCGGCCGACTACGAGGTGTTCGCCAACGATTTCGGCTTCGACGAGACGGCCGACCAGAAGGCCGCGATCCACGCGGTGATCCACGACATGATCTCGCCGCAACCGATGGACCGCCTGGTCTGCGGCGACGTCGGCTTCGGCAAGACCGAGGTCGCGCTGCGCGCCGCCTTCATCGCCGTCACCGGCGGCAAGCAGGTCGCCTTTCTTGCGCCCACCACGCTCTTGGCCGAGCAGCACTACCAGACGCTGATGGACCGCTTCGCGAAATGGCCGGTCAAGGTGGCCGAGATGAGCCGCTTCCGCTCGACCAAGGAAATCACGGCCGCTGGCAAGGGCCTGGCCGACGGCAGCGTGGACATCGTGATCGGCACGCACAAGCTGCTCTCGCAATCGGTCAAGTTCAAGAACCTGGGCCTGCTCATCATCGACGAGGAGCATCGCTTCGGCGTGCGCCACAAGGAGGCGATGAAGGCCATGCGCGCCGAGGTCGACGTGCTCACGCTCACCGCCACGCCGATTCCGCGCACGCTGGGCATGGCGCTCGAAGGCCTGCGCGATTTGAGCGTGATCGCCACCGCGCCGCAGCGCCGGCTGGCGATCAAGACCTTCGTGCGCAACGAGGGCACCGGCGTGATCCGCGAAGCCGTGCTGCGCGAGCTGAAGCGCGGCGGGCAGGTCTACTTCCTGCACAACGAGGTCGAGACCATCGAGAACCGGCGCCAGAAGCTCGAACAGATCCTGCCCGAGGCGCGCATCGCCGTCGCCCACGGCCAGATGCCAGAGCGCGAGCTGGAGCGCGTGATGCGCGACTTCGTGGCCCAGCGCTACAACCTGCTCCTGTGCTCGACCATCATCGAGACCGGTATCGACGTGCCGAGCGCCAACACCATCGTGATGAGCCGCGCCGACAAGTTCGGCCTGGCGCAGCTGCACCAGCTGCGCGGCCGCGTCGGCCGCAGCCACCACCAGGCCTATGCCTACCTGATGGTGCCCGACACCGAGGGCCTGACCAAGCAGGCGGCGCAGCGGCTCGATGCCATCCAGCAGATGGAAGAGCTCGGCTCCGGCTTCTACCTGGCGATGCACGATCTCGAGATTCGCGGCGCCGGCGAGGTGCTGGGAGAGAACCAGAGCGGCAACATGATGGAGATCGGCTTCCAGCTCTACAACGAGATGCTGGCCGAGGCGGTGCGCTCGCTCAAGGCCGGCCAGGAGCCGGACCTGCTGGCGCCACTGTCGGTGACGACCGAGATCAACCTGCATGCCCCGGCCCTGCTGCCCGAGGACTACTGCGGCGACGTGCACCTGCGCCTGTCCTTCTACAAGAAGCTCGCGACCGCCAAGACGCCCGAGCAGATCGACACCCTGCTGGAAGAGATCGTCGATCGCTTCGGCAAGCTGCCGCCGCAGGCGCAGACGCTGATCGACGTGCACCGGCTGCGCGTGCTGGCGCGGCCCTACGGCGTGGTCAAGGTCGACGCGGCGCCCGGCGTGATCCACATCACCTTCAAGAAGGACCCGCCGATCGACTCGATGAACATCATCGGCCTGATCCAGAAGAACAGGCACATCAAGCTCGCAGGCAACGAGAAGCTGCGCATCGAGCGCGAACTCAAGGAGCCCAAGGACCGGGCGCAGATGGTGCGCGACGTGCTGCGCAGCCTCGGGCAACCCCGGGTCCAAGGCGACAGCAGCTTGGCATATGCCAAGGCATAGGCTAGACTGTGACCATGTCTGACCTATCCCCCTCTGCCCGAAATGTCCGGTTGTTTCGCAACGGCGCGAATCAGGCCGTGCGCATCCCGCGCGAATTCGAACTGCCGGGCAATGAGGCACTGATGCGCCGCGAAGGCCACACGCTGGTGATCGAACCCGTGTACCCGGTGCCGAAAAAGGGCACCTTGGCCGGACTTGCCGCGGTGCTGTCGACCATGGAGACGCTCGACGACGAATTCCCCGACGTCGACAAGGGACTGCTTCCGTTGGACGACGTCGATCTATGAGTTCGGACATTGCAGCGAATCCGTTGCGCCTGCTCGACACCAACATCATTTCCGAATTGATGCGGCATCCGGGCGGCAAAGTCGCTGCACAAATTCAGAAGCTGGCGCGCGAACGGCCTGACGACAGGATCTGTACGAGTGCAGTGGTCGACTGCGAATTGCGATTCGGCGTTGCTCGAAAGGGGTCAGCGCGGCTTGCCGATGCCTATGGCCGCGCCATGTCGGTGATTGACGTACGCGATCTGCCTCCCTCGGCCGCGCCGATCTATGCCGACGTTCGGGCGCAGCTCGAACAACTTGGCATGCCGATCGGCGCCAACGATCTGCTGATCGCAGCCCATGCACTGGCGCTGGACGCGACGCTGGTGACGGACAACGAAGACGAGTTCCGGCGCGTGCCGGGTCTTGTCGTCGAGAACTGGTTGAGGCCGGCATATGAACATGAATAACCCCGGCCTCGTCCTGCGCGGCATCACCCCGCCGCTCGCGCTGGCCGACTTCAAGCTGATCGCCTTCGACATGGACTCGACGCTGATCAACATCGAGTGCATCGACGAGATCGCCGACGCGGTGGGCAAGAAGGCCGAGGTCGCGGCCATCACCGAGGCCACGATGCGCGGCGAGATCAAGGACTTCAAGGAGAGCCTGCGTCGCCGCGTGGCCTTGCTGCAGGGCGTGCCGGTCGAGGCGTTGCAGGAAGTCTATGACCAGCGCCTCAGGCTCAACCCCGGCGCGGCCGAGCTGGTCGCGGCCTGCAAGGCGGCCGGGCTCAAGGTGCTGCTGGTCTCGGGCGGCTTCACCTTCTTCGCCAACCGCGTCAAGGACCGGCTCGGCATCGACTTCGCGCGCTCCAACCTGCTCGACGAGGCCGATGGCAAGCTCACCGGGCGCGTGGTGATGCAGTCGTGGGGCGACATCTGCGACGGCGCCGAGAAGCGGCGCACGCTGCTGGAAGTCGCTTCCCTGCTCGGCATATCGCCCGGCGAAGCCATCGCCGTGGGCGACGGCGCCAACGACCTGGCGATGATGGCCGAGGCCGGCCTCTCGGTGGCCTACCACGCGAAGCCCAAGGTGCGCGAACAGGCGATGGTCGCCATCGACGACGGCGGACTCGACCGGCTTCTGGAAGTGCTGCGCTGAGGCTGCGCCAGAAACCGGTTTCTCCCTACGGCAAAAGCGGCTTGCCATGTCCTAGGGTTATCTTCAGTTTCGCGCCCGGCGGCTTGGGTGCTTGAATGGCCTTCCAACAACGAAGGAGACGAGATGAAGCGCCGCCAGTCCCTCGCCGCCATGGGCGCAGCCGTTGCCGCCGTGGTCTTTCCCGGGCTCGCCCATGCCGCCTATCCGGAGCGCCCGATCACGCTGATCGTGCCCTGGGGCGCCGGCGGCGGTACCGATGCCGTGGCCCGCATCATCGCGGCCGAGCTCGAGAAGGAGCTCAAGCAGCCGATCAATGTCGTCAACCGCACCGGCGGCAGCGGCGTGGTCGGGCACCAGGCCATCGCCTCGGCAGCGCCCGACGGCTACACGCTCGGCATCGTCACGGTGGAGATCGGCATGATGCGCCACGCCGGCCTCACGCAGCTCTCGGGCGCCGACTACACGCCGCTCGCGCTGATGAACTTCGATGCCAACGCGATCTTCGTGCGCACCGATTCGCCGATCAAGAGCGCCAAGGAACTGCTCGATGCCGCGCGCGCCAACCCCGGCAAGCTGAAGGCCAGCGGCACGGGCCAGGGCGGCATCTGGCACCTGGGCCTGGCGCAATGGCTGGTCGACAACAAGTTGCCCGGCAATGCGATCGCCTGGGTGCCCAGCCAGGGCGCGGCACCGGGCCTGCAGGACCTGATGGCCGGCGGCGTCGACGTGGTGTCGTGTTCGCTGCCCGAGGCGCGCTCGCTGATCGACGCCGACAAGGTGCGGCCGCTGCTCCTGCTGGGCTCCAAGCCCGACGGCATCTTCCCCAAGGTGCCGCTCTACACCGACGCATCGGGGAAGATGTGGAACGCCGGCGCCTGGCGCGGCATCGCGGCGCCCAAGGGCCTGCCCCAGGACATGACCGACCGGCTGGCCGTCACGCTCAAGAAGATCTTCGACGGCAAGGGCTACCAGGACTTCCTGGCCTCGCGCGGCTTCGGTGCGCTCTATGCGGACCGCGGTGAGTTCGGCAAGTTCATGGCCGAGAAGGACGCCGGCTTCGCCGTCGCGATGAAGGCAGTGGGCATCGCCAAGTAGGCGCGGCCGCTCCGATGCGCATCCATGACAGCCTGATCGGCGGCGTGCTGCTGGTGCTGGCGCTCGCAGTGCTATGGCACATCCAGGGCTTTCCGCCGGCAGCCGGACAGAACTACGGGCCGGCGGTGTTTCCGGGACTCATCGCCGGCGGCCTCGCCTTGTCGTCCGCGGTGCTGATGTGGCATGGCCTGCGCGCGCGGCAGCCGTGGCTCCGGATCGGTGAAGGCATGCGCTCGCCGCGCCATCTGGCGGCCTTCCTGCTCGTCATCGCGAGCATGGCGTTCTACATCCTGCTCTCCGAGAAGCTGGGCTTCGTCTTGTGCAGCTTGCTGGTGCTGTTCGCATTGCAGTGGGCCTGCGGCGTCCGGCCGCGCACCGCGGTGCTCGTGGCCATCGTCGCCACGCTGGTGATCCACGCCTGCTTCTACAAGCTGCTCAAGGTGCCCCTGCCCTGGGGCCTGTTGCAGCGCTGGGCCTGGTGAGGGAGAACTGATGGATTCCGTCCTGCTCGCGATGCAGATGGTCGCCACGCCGACCGTGCTGGTCGTGATGCTGCTGTCCGGCCTGTTCGGCATGTTCGTGGGCGCGGTGCCGGGGCTCACCGCCACCATGGCCACCGCGCTGCTGGTGCCGATCACATTCTTCCTGCCGCCGGTGCCTGCCGTGGCGGCGATCGTCACCGCCACCGCGATGGCGATCTTCGCCGGCGACATCCCCGGCGCGCTGCTGCGCATTCCGGGCACGCCGGCCTCGGCCGCCTACACCGACGAGTCCTATGCGATGACGCGCAAGGGCCAGGGCGAGATGGCGCTGGGCATCGGCCTGGTGTTCTCCTGCATCGGCGGCCTGTTCGGCACCATCGTGCTGATCGTCGCCGCGCCGGCGCTGGCCGAGGTGGCGATCAAGTTCAGTTCCTTCGAGTACTTCTGGCTGGTGCTGCTGGGCCTGACCTGCGCCGTCTTCATCACCAGCGACACGCCGCTCAAGGGGCTCATCACGCTGTTCCTGGGCCTGCTGCTGGGCAGCGTGGGCCTGGAGAACCCGGCCGGCCATCCGCGCTTCACCTTCGGCAGCGCCGACCTGCTGGGCGGCCTGAGCCTGATCCCGGCCATGATCGGCATGTTCGCGATCTCGGAGATCCTGCGCTTCACCCTGACCATCGACCGGATCGGCGCATTCAAGAAGCAGATCGGCTCGGTCTTCGCCGGCATGGGCGGCCTGATGCGCAAGTACCCGAAGCAGACCCTGCGCGGCAGTGTGCTGGGCACGGCCGTCGGCATCCTGCCGGGCGCGGGTGCCGACATCGCAGCCTGGATGTCCTATGCGATGAGCAAGAAGCTCTCGAAAGAGCCCGAGAAGTTCGGCACCGGCCATCCGGAAGGGCTGGTCGAGGCCGGCGCCGCCAACAACAGCGCCCTCGCGGGGGCCTGGGTTCCGGCGCTGGTGTTCGGTATTCCGGGCGATTCGATCACCGCGATCGTGATCGGCGTGCTCTACATGAAGAACATGAACCCGGGGCCGATGATCTTCATGAACAACGCGCACAGCGTCTATGCGGTGTTCATCGTCTTCATCCTCGCCAACCTGCTGATGCTGCCGCTGGGCTGGGCCTGCATCAAGGCCTCGGCGCGCATCCTGCGCATGCCGCGCAACGTGCTGATGCCGATCATCCTGGTGTTCTGCCTGGTGGGCTCGTTCGCGATCAACAATGCGCTCTTCGACCTCTGGATCCTGCTGGGCTTCGGCGTTGCCGCCTGGCTGCTGGAAGAAAACGGTTTCCCTGTCGCGCCGGCCATCCTCGGCATGCTGCTGGGCAAGATGCTCGAAGAGAATTTCATCACCTCGATGATCAAGTCCGACGGCAGCTGGCTGGCCTTCGTCGAGCGGCCGATCGCCGCCGGCCTGGCGCTCTTCACGCTCGCCGTCTGGGTCGGCTCGGGCGTGATGGCCTGGCGGCGCCAGCGGCATCGGATGCGACTCGCCACAGCCACCTGAATCCATGAACGACACATCCGAACGCTACGACGCGACCGCCCTCACCCGCTTCGCCGCGCAGCTGCTGCAGCAGGCCGGCCTGCCCGAAGCCATGGCGCACACGGTGGCCGATACGCTGGTGCAGGGCGACCTGCTGGGCCACGACACCCACGGCCTCGCGCTGCTGGCCGGCTACCTGAAGGAGCTGGAGGCCGGCACCATGACGCGCGACGGCGCACCGGTCGTCGTCTCCGACCGGCCGGCCGCCGTGCTCTGGGATGGACGGCGCCTGCCCGGCCCGTGGCTGGTGCACCGGGGCCTGGACCTGCTGCTGCCGCGGGCCCGCGAGCTCGGCACCGCCTCGCTCGTGATCCGCCGCAGCCACCACATCGCCTGCCTGGCGGTCTACCTGCTGCGCGCGCTCGAAGAAGGCATGCTGCTGGTGCTCGCCTGCTCCGACCCGAACGCCGCCAGCGTCGCGCCTTTCGGCGGCACGCAGGCGGTGTTCACGCCCAATCCGCTGGCGCTGGGCTTCCCGCTCAGCGAGGGCGGCGTGATGGTCGACATCTCGGCCTCCATCACCACCAACGGCATGAGCAACCGCAAGCACAAGGCCGGAGAGCTGTTCGACGAGGAATGGCTGATCGATGCAGAGGGCCACCCGAGCAAGGACCCGGCGGTGCTGTTCGCCCAGCCGCCCGGCACGCTGCTGCCGGTCGGCGGGCTCAGTCACGGCCACAAGGGCTACGGCCTGGCGCTGCTGGTCGAGGCATTGACCGCAGGCCTCGCCGGCCACGGCCGCGCCGATGCGCGCGAGGGCTGGGGCGCGACGGTGCACCTCACGCTGCACGATCTGCAGGCCTTCGGCGGCAAGCCGGAGTTTCTGCGGCAGATGGACGAGATCGCCGCGCAATGCCGCGGCAATGCGCCGATCGATGCGGCCAAGCCGGTGCGCGTGCCCGGTGAACGCGGGCTGCAGCGGCGCGCCGAGCAACTGGACCAGGGCGTGCGCCTGCACCCGTCGATCGCGCCCTCGCTGCAGGACGCCGAGCGGCGCTACGGCCTCAAGCTCGCCGACGCGCGGCGCTGAGCTTCAGAGCGCCGCGCCCAGGCGCGCGATGCCTTCTTCGATCTTCTCCACGTTGGCGGTCGCAAAGCTCAGGCGCAGCGTCGCGAGATCGGGCTTCTCGGCATAGAAAGGCGCGCCCGGCACGAAGGCCACCCCTTTCTCGATCGCGCGCTGGGCCAGCATGTTGGCATCGGCCAGCTTGCCGTTGGCGCCTGTGAGCCGGGCCCAGAAGAACAGGCCGCCGCCCGGCTGCTCGAAGGCGATCGCGTCGCCGAGCTCGCGCTTCAGCGCCGCCCCCATGGCCAGCGCGCGCTCGCCGTACACCTTGCGCACCTTGGCCAGCGTGTCCGGCATGCGGCCGCTCTTCAGGTACTGCGCCGCCGTGGCCTGCGCGAAGGTGCTGGTGTGGGCGTCGCTGAACTGCTTGCACATGGTGGCCTTGGCGAGCAGCTCGGCCGGCCCGATCATCCAGCCGATGCGCAGGCCCGGGCTCAGCACCTTGCTGAGGCTGCCGCAATGCACCACCAACTCGCGGCTGCCCGGCACCTCGCGGGTCAGCGACATGATCGAAGGCGGCGGCGCCTTGCCGAAGTAGAGGTCGCCGTAGGGGTCGTCTTCCACGATCACGGTCTGGTGCTTCACCGCCAGTTCCAGCACCTTCTTGCGCCGCGCCAGGCTCAGCATGGCGCCGCTCGGGTTGCCGAAGGTGGGGATCAGGTAGACGAACTTGGGCTTGTGCTCGGCGATCAGCTGCTCGAGCTTGTCGACGTCGACGCCGTCGGCATCGATCGGCGCGCTGATCAGCTGCGCGCCGTAGAGGCGGAAGCACTGGATGGTCGCGAGGAAGGTCGGGCCTTCGACGATCACCTTGTCGCCGGGCGAGATGAGGGTCTTGCCGAGCAGGTCCAGCGCCTGCTGGCTGCCGGTGGTGACGATCAGGCCGCCGGGATCGACCTCGACGCCCTTGCCCTTCATGAAGGCGCTGAGCTGGCTGCGCAGCGGCTCGTAGCCCTCGGTCGCGCCGTACTGCAGCGCCCCGCCCGGCTCCTCGGCCAGCGCCTTGGCGCTCGCTTCCTTCAGGCCCTCGACGTCGAACATCGCACTGTCGGGAAAGCCGCCCGCGAAGCTGATGATGCCGGGCTTGCCCAGCAGCTTGAAGAGTTCGCGGATGGCGGAGGTTTCGACGTTGTCGAGGCGGGTGGCGAATTGCATGGCTGGGCTCTCTCTTGATCGACCGGCATTGTCGCGCAGTCGGTGCGCCGCCGGCTTCAGGCCGGACGGCTGAGGCGCGCGCTCGCGATGCGCCGCTCCACCGCTTCCACGGCCCGGCTGAGCGCGAAGCAGAGAACGAAATAGGTGATGGCGAGCAAGGCATACACCTGGAAGGGCTTGGTCAGAAGCTGGCTGTTGACCTGGTAGGCGGCGTTGGTGAGTTCGTCCACGCCGATCACGTAGGCCAGCGAGGTGTTCTTCACCACCACCACGAACTGGTTGAGCATGCTGGGGATCATGTTGTAGAGCGCCTGCGGCAGCACCACGTTGCGCAGCGTGCTCCAGTAGCCCATGCCGAGCGCGCGGGCCGCCTGCGTCTGGCCGCGCGGCAAGGCGGCGATGCCGGCACGCACAATCTCGCCCAGATAGGCGCTCTCGTAGACCACCAGGGCCGCCAGCATCATCGCCGTCGCGCTGACGTTGCGGCCGGTGAGCGCGGGCACCGCGAAGTAGGACCAGAACACCACCAGCAGCAGCGGCAGGCCGCGCACCGAATTGGCATAGCCCGCCGCGGCCCAGGCCACCGCCTTGATCGGCGAGGTCCGGGCGATGCCCACCAGCACCGCGAGCGGGAAGGACAGCGCGAGCGCCAGCACCGCCAGGATCAGCGTCATCGCGAGGCCGCCCAGCGGCCCCTGGGGATACTGGCCGATCAGCAGGATCAGGCCGTAGTCGCGCAGGATCTCGAGCATCCCGTCAAGCCTTCGCAGCCGTGAAGCGGCGGTTGGCGTAGGCGCCGACGCCCATCAGCGTCCAGGAAACGGCGAGATAGCAGGCCGAGGCGATCATGAAGGCCTCGAAGGTGCGGTAGGTCTCGTTCTCGATCTGGCGCGCGGCATGCATCAGCTCGGCCGCGCCCACCGTCATCGCCAGGCTGGTGGCCTTGAAGAGGGCCAGCGTCTGGTTGACCAGCGGCGGCAGGGCCGCACGCAGCGCCTGCGGCAGCAGGATGAGGCGCAGCGATTGCGGGTACGTCATCCCGAGCGAACGCGCCGCGTCCACCTGGCCGCGCGGCAGCGAACGCAGGCCGCTGCGCAGGTCTTCGCTCATGTAGGCGGCGGCATAGAGCGTGAGCGCGATGCACGAGAGCAGGAACTCGCCGTCATGCCGGTTGATCCAGCGCTGCATATCGACCGGCAGCAGTTGCGGCACGCCGAAGTACCAGACGAAGATCTGCACCAGCCCCGGCACGTTGCGGTGGTACTCGACAAACAGCATCACCGCGTACTGCGCCCAGCGCACGGAGGTGCTGCGCACCGCCATCAGTAAGGAGGCCAGCAGCATCGCCAGCACCCAGCTGGCCGCGAACAGCTTGGCCGTCACGCCCAGGCCGTGCAGCAGCAGCGACACATAGTCGGGGTTGGCGAGCAGCAGGTCTTTCATCGCGGTGTCGGCGGTGCGGCGGGCTCAGGCCCGGGTCACTGGGCGAAGGTCGAGATCGGCGTGAGCTTCTTCTCGCGCTTGAAGGCGAAGCGCGTCTCGGGGCCATACCACTTGTTCCAGATGCCGTCGATCTCGCCTGCCTTCTCCATGTCTTCCAGCGCCTTGTTCACGGCGGCCAGCAGCGCGGGCTCGTCCTTCTTCACGCCCAGTGCCGTCGGCTCCCAGGCCAGGCTGTCGTCGATGAACTTCGCCTCGCCCTTGGACTCGGCCAGGTAGCGCAGCCCCGCGGTGTGCGAGGTGGAGAAGCCGTCCACCTTGTCCTGCATCAGCGCCAGGAAGGCGGAAGGGCCGTCCTGGTAAGTGACGATGTCGGTCTTGGGCAGCCCGCGGCGCGCGAAGATCTCGGTGGTCGCGCTCTTCACGGCGCTCACGCGCTTGTCGGCGAGCTTGGCGAAGCTGTCGATGCCCGCGCTCTTCTTGACCATCACGCGGATCGGCACCTGGTAGTGGGCCGCCGTGAAGGCGACCTGCTGCGCGCGCTCCTTGGTGTAGCCCAGCGCGGCCGAAACCAGGTCGACCCGGCCGGTGGACAGCTCAGGGATGCGCTGCTCGATCGACAGCCCCTTGTGCTCGAGCTTCAGTCCCATGCGCTTGGCGATCGCCCCGCAGACGTCGACGTCGAAGCCGATGATCTGGCGCGTCTGCGGATCCTGGAAGCCGAGCGGTTCGGTGCTGGTGAGCGTGCCACACACCAGCGTGCCACGCGCCTTCATGTCGGCCAGCTGGTCGGCGCTGGCGCCGAAGGACGCGAACACCGCGAGTGCGGCAAGCGCGAGCCGGGCAATGGTGGGGTGCAGTTTCATGGAAGCTCCTGGGTGATGGGGGAGGTGATGGTGGAACGGAAAGGAATAGCGACGGGAGGGGATTCTCATTCAGGCAGCGGCTCGTCCGGCGGGAGGTTGCGCAGATGGAACTCGCGTGCCAGCGCGAAGGATTCGGCCAGCCCGCTTTGGTCGCCCCGCGACAGCTGGTGGCGCATCAGGCCCAGCGCGTCGCTCAGGTGGTCGATCTCCGCGATCAGCGGCTGCGCATTGTGAACGGCGATGTCGGCCCACAGCTCGGCGTCCGAGGCACCCAGGCGCGTGAAGCCCTTGAAGCCCGAGCCTTGGTAGGCCAGCCATTCGCTGGTGCCCTCGCGCGCGGCGAGGCTGTGCAGGTAGGCATAGCTCAGCACTTGCGGCAGGTGGCTGATGGCCGCATAGATCGCGTCGTGGCGCGCCGCCGACATGACGCTCATCCGCGCGCCGACGAAGGACCACAAGGACTGGGCGCGGCGCAGCGCCGCCTCGCCGGTTCCCGGCTCGGGCGTCAGCACGCAGTGCTTGCCCTTGAACAGCTCGGCCTCGCCGGCATCCCAGCCGTGGATCGCCTTGCCGGCGATCGGATGGCTGGGCACGAAATGCGCCATCGCGGCGTCGCCGTGCCGCCGCAGCGCGGCCATGACCGGCACCTTGACGCTGGCAACGTCGATGCCCACCGCGCGGCCGGTGGCGATGCAATCCCCGTGGGTTTCGATGAAGGCCAGCAGCGGCTCGACCGGCTGGCACATCACGACCAGGTCGTGGCTTGCAAAAAGCGAGGCCGCATCGCTCGCCGCCTCGTCGATCCAGCCTTCTTGGCACAGCCGCTGCAGCAGCGCTGCGTCGACGTCGAAGCCCGTGATGCGTCCACGGTAGCGTCCGGCCCGCAGCGCCCGCACCACCGAGCCGCCGATCAGGCCCAGGCCGCAGACGGCGATACGTTCGATGTCGATGGTGTTCGGCGGCGAGACTTGCGGCATGCGCGCAGTGTCGCCACCGGACACCGGCACGGCAAATGCCAAAATGAGGCAACTCCATAACAACACGTTAAGCCCATGAACCTGCGCCAGATCGAGGTATTCCGCGCCGTCATGCAGGCCGGCTCGATCTCGGGGGCGGCCTCGGCGCTGCACGTTTCCCAGCCGGCCGTCAGTCGACTGGTGCGCTACCTGGAGGTCAAGCTCGGCGTGGCGCTGTTCGAGCGCACCGGCAGCCGCCTGCATCCCACGCCCGAGGCGCATGCGCTGAAGCGCGAGGTCGACGGCGCCTACCGCAGCATCGACCGGGTGCGCCAGTTCGCCGACCAGCTGCGCCACGGCGTGGCCGACACGCTGCGCATCTCGTCCAACCTCAGCACCGGGCTCGAACTGGTGCCGCGCGCGATCGCCGAGATCAAGACCCGCCTGCCTGGCCTGCACATCACCGTCGAGATCGCCACCCACGCGCAGATCACCGACCAACTGCTCAGCGGCGAATGCGACATCGGCGTGGTGTCCTTCATCGAGACCCATCACCCGGCCATCAACACCCACTCGATCGGCACCGGCGAGGTGCTGTGCGCGATGGCGCCGACGCATCCGCTGGCCGGCCAGCAGCGCCTGACGGTGGAGATGCTCCGCAGGCAGGACGTGATCTCCTTCGGCCACGAGACGCCGCATGGCCGGATCGTGACCGGGCTGGTGGGCGCGCGCGACCAGCCGGTCGCGCCGACGGTCGACGTGCGCTACGCCTATGTCGCCTGCAGCATCGCGGCGAGCGGCTGGGGCGTGGCCGTGATCGACGACATGACGGCGCGCTGCTTCGAGGGCAGCAGCCTCGTGCTGCGACCGCTCGCGAAACCGATCGCCTACACCGCCTACGCTTTGAGCAGCGCCGAGCGGCCGCTCTCCAGCGCCGGCCGCGAGATGGTTCGCCTGCTCGCGCACCATTGGGAGGCGACACGCGCCAGGAGCAAGCCTGCGCGCGGCGCCCGCCACCGAACGACCAAGAAGCCAAGCCCCGCATGAAAAAAGAGAACATCGCCCCCTTCTTCGCCACCCTGCAGGCCGCCAACCCCGAGCCCGAAACGGAGCTCGAATACAGCACCCCCTTCGAGCTGCTGGCTGCCGTGCTGCTGTCGGCGCAGGCCACCGACGTGGGCGTGAACAAGGCGACGCGCAAGCTCTACCCGGTCGCGAACACGCCGCAAGCCATCCTCGACCTGGGGCTCGAAGGGCTCGAGGGCTACATCAAGACCATCGGCCTCTACCGAAGCAAGGCCAGGCACCTGATGGAAGCCTGCCGCATGCTGGTCGAGCAGCATGGCGGCGAGGTGCCGAGGACGCGCGCCGAACTGGAGGCCCTGCCCGGCGTGGGCCGCAAGACCGCCAACGTGGTGCTCAACGTGGCCTTCGGCGAGCCGACGATGGCGGTGGACACCCACATCTTCCGCGTCTCCAACCGCACGGGACTGGCGCCGGGCAAGACGCCGCTCGAAGTGGAACTGAAGCTCGTGAAGCACGTGCCGCCCGAATACCGACTGCATGCGCATCACTGGTTGATCCTGCACGGCCGCTACGTGTGCGTGGCGCGCAAGCCTCTGTGCTGGAAGTGCGCGGTGGCGCCGTACTGCGACTACAAGCCCAAGACGCCGGCACCCTGAAGCCGCGGACGCAGCGCTTGAGGCGCGCCGCGCACTTTCTCAGCCCTCGACCACCACCCACTCGCCGAAGGCGATCGGCTGGGCCGGCCATTGGTCGGCGCGCTCGGCGCAGCGCACGCCTTCGCTGAGCAGCCACACCGCACGGATCACGCCGGCATGCGTGATCCACAGCGCATCGCGGCCGTTGGCGTGCCACTCGTCGAAGGCGGAGCCGACCCGCTGCATGAACTGGCGCATGCTCTCGCCGCTGCCTCCGGCGCGCGCATCGGCGAAGTCGCGGGTCCAGGCATCGAGCTCGGCGCGGTCGATGCTCGACCAGCTGCCGCCTTCCCAGGCGCCCAGGTCCATCTCGGCAATGCGCGCATCGTGGCGCAGCGCAAGACCGGGGCGAAGCGCGGCCATCGCCTCTGCCAACCCGGCGCAGCGCTGCAAGGGCGAGCAGACGATCTTGGCATCTTGCGCAAGCTGCGGCGCGATCCGCTCGGCCAGCGCGCGCATTGCCTCGGGCGCTACGGCCACGTCGGTGCGGCCGTAGCACAGGCCGGGCGCGGCCTCGGTCTGCGCATGCCGCAGGAGCGCGAGCTTCATGCCTGCCATGCAAGCGCCAGGTAGATCGCGAGTTCGCAGACCTGCTGCGTCGCGCCGAGGCCGTCGCCGGTGAAGCCCTGCAGCCGGCGCCGCAGCAGCGCCGCCATGGACAGCGCGCCGAGCAGGCATGCGAGCAACGCTGCCAGCCCCTGCAGCGGATGGTGCGCGAGCAACAGCAGCGCAGCGGCGGGCAGCGCATACAGCACGCCCACCAGCAAGGCACCGCCGCCGATCGCGTCGGCCAGCGGCTTGGCCTTGCTGGCAGCGCCCTCGTCGCCGACATAGGGCAGCCAGCGGATCAGGAACAGCGGCGCCAGCCGCGACAGCACGTGCGCGCCCAGCAGCGCAGTGGCGACCGCCATCGCGCCCTGCCCCGCCAGCGTGGCGAGCAGCGCAAGCTTCAGGCCCAGCGCCAGCACGAGCGCGATCGCACCGAAAGCGCCGATGCGCGAATCCTTCATGATCTCGAGCGCCCGTGCACGCTCGGCCGAGCCGCCCAGGCCATCGGCCACATCGGCCAGGCCGTCCTCGTGGAAGGCACCGGTCAGCAGCACGGTCGCCACGGTGGACAGCAGCGCCGCCGCTGTGGCACCGGCCATGCCCGGCAAGCCCGCCTGTGCGAGCAGGAACACGCCGGCCGCCACGGCGCCGACCAGCCAGCCCACGCCCGGAAAATGCGCGGCGCTGGCGCGCAGCATCGCCGGGCTGAAGCCCACCCAGCCGGCCAGCCGCCCGGTGACCGGCACGCGCGTGAAGAACTGCAGCGCCAGCAGGAAATGGCGCACGAAGTTCATTTGTCGTCCCGCTGCGAAACGCCGGCCGACTCGAAGCTCGCCATCTCGCGCAGGATGGCGCAGGCCGATTCGAGCAGGGGCCAGGCGAGCGCGGCGCCGGAGCCCTCGCCGAGGCGAAGGTCCAGGCGCAGCAAGGGCTCGAGGCCGAGCGCGTCCAGCAGCAGCCGGTGGCCCGGCTCGGCCGACTCGTGCGCCGCCACGCAGCGCTGCACGACGTGGGGCCGCAGCGCCTGCGCGACGAGCACCGCGGTGCTGGCGATGAAGCCGTCGACCACGATCACGCGCCGCTCATGCGCCGCCTGCAGCACAGCGCCGACCAGGGTGGCGATCTCGAAGCCGCCGAAGGCCGCGAGCGCGGCCAGCGGCGTACCCGCGTCGGTGTGCAAGGCGAGCACTTCGCGCAGCAGCCGGCGCTTGCGCGCCAGGCCATCGGCATCGAGGCCGGTGCCACTGCCGGTGCAGGCGTCGATGTCCAGGCCCGTGAGCCGCGCCAGCAGCAGCGATGCGGCCGAGGTGTTGCCGATGCCCATCTCGCCCAGCAGCAAGGCATTGCCAGGCAGTTCGCGCACGAGCGCGATGCCGTTGGCGATCGCCTCTTGGCACTGCGCCGCGCTCATGGCCGGGCCGATCGATGCATCGGCAGTGCCCGGCCCCATCTTGCGGATCGACAAGCCTTCACGCGGCGCGAAGTCATGCCGCACGCCGCAGTCCACCACGGTGAGCGCCAGGCCGTGCTGCCGCGCGAGCACGCTGACGGCCGCGCCGCCGGCGAGGAAGTTCTCCACCATCTGCCAGGTGACGTCGCTCGGATAGGCCGAGACACCGCGCGCCGCCAGGCCGTGGTCGCCGGCGCAGACCAGCAGCTGCGGCGCCGCGAGCGCAGGCGACTCGCTGCCGAGGATCAGGCCCAGCCGCAGCGCCAGCGCCTCCAGCCGGCCCAGGGCGCCGAGCGGCTTGGTCTTGTTGTCGATCCGATGTTGCAGCCGCGCGGCGAGCGCGGCGTCGTCGAGCTTGTCGACGGGGGGGAGTTCAAGCGTCATTCGATCAGGGAGCGCAGCACGCCCGCTTCAAAGTGGGAATCGATGTGGTCGGCCAGCCCGTCGAACACGCTGTCCAGCGTGCGCGCAGCCACGCCGAAGAGCGCATGCAGCGCGGCCGGGTCTTCGAACAGGCCATGCAGGTAGAGCCCGAGCACGTTGCCGGCGGCGTTCTGCCAGGCCAGTTCATCGGGCATCACGGCGTTCGCATGATCGCCGGCGGCGGCCATCGCAGCATGCGGCGCGGTCCGGCCATGGTGGATCTCGTAGCCGCGCACCGCCACCTCGGAAAGCGCGGCCCACGGACCGGCCAGCCGCGCAAAGCGCGCCTCGCGCGGCTGCACTGTCTTGTCGGCCGCGAACACGGTGACCAGCGGCAGCAGGCCGAGGCCGGGACCGTTGCCGTCGACCCCGTGCGGATCGATCAGCGCCTCGCCCAGCATCTGCAGCCCGCCGCAAATGCCGAGCACCGCGCCGCCGCGTGCCGCATGCACGGCCACCGCGCGGTCAAGCCCCTGCGCGCGCAGCCAGGCCAGGTCGCCGCTGGTGTTCTTGGAGCCGGGCAGCACGATCCAGTCGGCGCCGGCCAGCTCGGCGGGGCTGCGCGCCCAGCGCAGGCGCACGCCGGCCACGTTCTTCAGCGGCTGGAATTCGTCGAGGTTGCTGATGCGCGGATAGGCGATGACGGCGATGGTGCAAGTGACCTCCCCGGCCGAAACGCTGCGGTCGTCGAACACGCCGTCCTCTTCCGGCAGCCCGTGCTGCCACCACATCGGCAGCGTCGCGACCGTCGGTATGCGCGTGAGTTGCTCGAGCTGCTGCGGCGCCGGCCCGAGCAGCGATGCGTCGCCACGGAACTTGTTGAGCACGAAGCCCTTGATCAGCGCCTGGTCCGCCTCCGGCATCAATGCCCAGGTGCCGTAGAGATGCGCGAAGGCGCCGCCGCGGTCGATGTCGGTCACCAGCAGGCAGCGCGCATCGGCATGCCGGGCCACCCGCAGGTTGACGATGTCGCTCGCCATCAGGTTGATCTCGGCCGGCGAACCGGCGCCCTCGATCACCACGACCTCGTTCTCGGCTCGCAGTTCGTCGAGCGCTTGCGCGATCTGCGGCCAGACGCGTTCGCTGCGCCCGCGCCAGGGCAGCGCCGTGAGCTCCGCGTCCACGCGCCCCATCAGCACCACCTGGCTGTGCGTGTCGCGCTCGGGCTTGAGCAGCACCGGGTTCATGCGCACATCGGGCTCGGCGCGCGCGGCCTGGGCCTGGAAATATTGCGCACTGCCGATCTCGCCTGCCGCCACCACGCGTGCGTTATTGCTCATGTTCTGTGCCTTGAACGGCGCGACCTTGAAGCCCTGGCGCGCGTACCAGCGGCACAGCGCGGTCGCCAGCCAGCTCTTGCCGGCACCGCTGGTGGTGCCGAGGACCATGACGCAGCGAGCCCGTGTATTCATGCGTGGATTGTCGACGACGCGGCCAGCCATTCCGGCTGCTCGCGAAGTCCTTCACGCTTCGGCGCATTGCATTCGGACGCACCTGCGGCCAAACCGCCTTTTGCTTCGTAGCCTCCTCTCATCAATAAATGAGGGAGTGGATTGATGCCCGCGGTACGCGACATGGCGCTCACGGTGGAGGAGCGCGAGAAAGGACAATTCTTCTGGGTGCTGATCGAAGCCTTCGACAACGAGGCCGGCGAGGCGATGTACTACCGGCGCTTCAAATCGGCGGCCACGCCGCAGCCGAGCTACTCGAGCGCGCTGGCGCTCGGCGTCGCCGCGCTGCGCAGGCTGGCGAGCGCGGAGCCGGCACCACCGGGCGCCGGCTCCTGAGCCCCCGCCTCAGCGGGCCGCGAGCTGCGCCGCTGCTGCCGGCGTGGCGCCACCCACGGCCTGCGGCGCTTCCCAGCTTCCGCCCAGCGCGCGGACCAGCCCCACCGTCGCCTGGTATTGCGCCGACCGCACCTGCAGCGCCTGCCGGCGGTTCTGCAGTTCCTGGCGGCGCGCATCGAGCAGGTCGAGCTGGCTGACCAGCCCGTTGCGGTAGCGCGAATCGGACAGCGTGGTGGCCCGGCTTGCCGACGTCACCGCCCTTCCCTGCACCTCCGATTGCTGCTCGAGGATGCGCAGCGAGGAGAGCTGGTCTTCCACGTCCTTGAAAGCGCCGAGCACCTGCGCGCGATAGCTCGCGAGCGCGCCGTCCAGCTGGGCATTGGCGCTCTGCACGCCGGCCTCGCGGCGGCCGCCGTCGAACAAGGGCAGCGAGAGCAGCGCACCGATGCCCCAGGAACGCGCCGACCACTTGAACAGGTCGTCGATGTCGGAGGACGCATAGCCGCCGCCGCCGGTGAGCGAGATGCTCGGGAACCAGGCGGTCTGCGCGACGCCGACGCGTGATTGCGCCGCGAACACCGCCTTCTGCGCGGCCGAGATATCGGGCCGGCGTGTCAGCACCGTGGCGGGCACGCCGGCAGGAATGGCGGGCAAGGCGGTCGACCAGTCCTGCGTCTCCAGCGCGAAGCTCGACGCCGTCTCGCCGGTCAGCACGGCCAGTGCATGCTCCAGTTCGGCGCGGCGCCGGTCCAGCGTCAGCGCTTCGGACTCGGTGGCCGCCACCTCGGTTTCGACGCGCACCACGTCCAGCTCGGCGAGATCGCCGGCCTGGTTGCGGCGCTGCACCAGCCGCAAGGTATCGCGGTAGGCGCCGACGGTTTCGCGCACCAGTGCGCGCTCGGCATCGAGTGCGCGCAGCGACAGATAGGTCTGCGCGGTTTCGGCCTGCACCAGCAGGCGCGTGCTCTGCAGGAGGCCCTCGCGCGACTCGGCATCGAGCCGCGCCGCGTCGCTGGCGCGTGAGAGGCGGCCGAACAGATCGAGCTCGTAGGAGAAGTCGAGACCCGCCGTGATCAGCGTCGAAGGCCGGTTGCTCTGGTTCCGGTCGAGGCCGGCCTGGCGGCTGGCGCCCGCGCCCAGGCCGACCTGTGGAGCGCGGTCGGCATCGGTGCTGCGCAGCACGGCGCGCGCCTCGGCCAGGCGCGCAGCGGCGGACTGGATGCTGGTGTTGTTGGCGGCCGCGCGCTCGACGAGCTTGTCGAGCACCGGGTCGTTGAAGGCACGCCACCATTCGCCACGCGGCTGCGACTCGGCCGGCTGCGCGCGGGTCCACTTGCCCTCGGCCTGGGGCGCGGCCTGCTCCTTGAACTGGGCCGGCGTGTTGAAGGCCGGCAGCTCGGCCGGCGCGGTCGCGCAGCCCACCAGCACCAGCGCGGCGACCAGCGGCAGCAGCGCGACGCGCCAGGGGCGGTGGCTGGAAACACTCGTATCGGATTTCATGATCGACTTTCTTGGTAGGAGGCCACGAAGGCCTTGATCCCGTTTATTCATGCAACTTGAGCGGCGAGGCCGGTGCGGGCTGCAGTCCTGCGCCCCCGCCCGCCCCATGCGGCGCCGCCGGGTGGTCGGCCGAGACGAAGGAGTCGTCCAGATGCGGCACCTCGCCATGCAGCTTGAGCGGGCGGTTGCCGGTCAGCCGGCGCAGCACCACGTAGAACACCGGCGTCAGGAACAGGCCGAAGGCCGTCACGCCGATCATTCCGGCGAACACCGCCACGCCCATCGCCGAGCGCATTTCCGAGCCGGCGCCGGTGGCCAGCACCAGGGGCAGCACGCCCATGACGAAGGCCAGCGAGGTCATCAGGATCGGGCGAAGGCGCAGCCGGCTCGCTTCGATGGCCGCCTGCAGTGGCGTGCGACCGGCGAACTCGAGCTCGCGTGCGAACTCCACGATCAAAATCGCGTTCTTCGCACTCAAACCCACCAGCACGATCAGCCCGATCTGCGTGAACACGTTGTTGTCGCCGCCCGATAGCCATACGCCGGTCATCGCGGCGAGCAGGCCCATCGGCACGATCAGGATGATCGACAGCGGCAGCGTCAGGCTCTCGTACTGCGCGGCCAGCACCAGGAACACCAGCAGGATGGCGAGCGGGAACACCAGCACCGCCGAATTGCCGGCCAGGATCTCCTGGTAGGTCAGCTCGGTCCACTCGTAGCTCACGCCCTTGGGCAGCGTCTCGGCCGCGATGCGCTCGATCACATCCTGGGCCTGGCCCGAGGAGAAGCCGGGCGCCGGACCGCCGTTGATGTCGGCCGCGAGATAGCCGTTGTAGCGCATCGCGCGTTCGGGGCCGAAGCTCGAATTGACCTTCATCAGCGCCGCGAGCGGCACCATCTCGCCCGAGTTCGAGCGCACCTTCAGCAGGCCCACGTCTTCGGCCCGTGCGCGGTAAGGCGCATCGGCCTGCACCCGCACGCTGTACGTGCGGCCGAACTTGTTGAAGTCGTTCGCATACAGGCTGCCGAGGTAGATCTGCATGGTGTCGAAGATGTCCGTCACCGGCACGCCGAGCTGGCGCGCCTTGGTGCGGTCGATGTCGGCGTAGAGCTGCGGCACGTTGACCTGCCAGCTGGTGAACATGCCGGTGAGTTCGGGCGCCTGCCGCGCCTTCGTCATGAAGGCTTTCACCGCCGCGTCCATTTCGTCGTAGCCGACCGAGCCGCGGTCTTCCAGCTGCAGCTTGAAGCCGCCCGTGGTGCCGAGGCCCGCCACCGGCGGCGGCGGGAACATCACGATGAAGGCGTCCTGGATGCCGGCGAACTGCTGGTTGAGCTGGCCTGCCACCGCGCCGCCGCTCTGGTCGGCGCGCTTGCGCTCGGCAAAGGGCTTGAGCGTCGCGAACACGATGCCCGAGTTCGAGCTGTTGGTGAAGCCGTTGATCGACAGGCCGGGGAACGCGATCGCGTCTTCCACGTTCGGGTTCTTCTTGGTGATCTCGCCCATGCGATGGATCACCTCCTCCGTACGGTCGAGCGTGGCACCGTCGGGCAGCTGCGCGAAGCCGATCAGGTACTGCTTGTCCTGCGCCGGCACGAAGCCGCTGGGCACCGCCTTGAAGAGGCCGAAGGTGACGCCGACCAGCGCGAGGTAGATCACCAGCATCAGCGCCTTGCGCGAGATCACGTTCCTGACGCCGCCGCTGTAGGCTTCCGCGCCGCGCTGGAAGAACCTGTTGAAGCCGCGGAACAGCCAGCCGAAGACACGGTCCATGCCGCGCGTCAGCGCGTCCTTGGGCTCATCGTGGCCCTTGAGCAGGAGCGCGGCGAGCGCAGGCGACAAGGTCAGCGAGTTGATCGCCGAGATCACGGTCGAGATCGCGATCGTCACCGCGAACTGCTTGTAGAACTGGCCCGTGAGGCCGCTGATGAAGGCCAGCGGCACGAACACCGCCACCAGCACCAGCGCGATCGCGATGATCGGTCCTGACACCTCGCGCATCGCGCGGTAGGTCGCTTCGCGCGGCGTGAGCCCGGCCTCGATGTTGCGCTCCACGTTCTCGACCACCACGATCGCATCATCGACCACGATGCCGATCGCCAGCACCAGCCCGAAGAGCGACAGCGCGTTGATCGAGAAGCCCAGCACGTGCAGCACCGCGAAGGTGCCGATCACCGACACCGGCACCGCCAGCAACGGAATGATCGAGGCGCGCCAGGTCTGCAGGAACAAAATCACCACCAGCACCACCAGCGCGATGGCCTCGAGCAGCGTGTGGATCACCGACTCGATCGATGCGCGCACGAACTGCGTCGGGTCGTAGGCGATGCGGTATTCCACGCCTTCGGGCATGTTCTTGTTGATCTCGGCCATCGTCTTGCGGACGTTGGCCGAGATGTCGAGCGCGTTGGAGCCCGGCGCCTGGAACACGCCCATGCCGACCGCCGCGTCGTTGTTGAGCAGCGAGCGCAGCGAGTAGTCGGCCGCGCCGAGCTCGAGCCGGCCGATGTCGCGCAGCCGGGTCACGGCGCCGTCCGCGCCGGTCTTGACGATGATGTCGCCGAACTCCTCTTCGCTCTGCAGCCGGCCCTGGGCGTTGATGGACAACTGCATGTCCACGCCCGGCAGGCCCGGCGATGCGCCGACCACGCCGGCAGCGGCCTGGATGTTCTGGCTGCGGATCGCGGTCACCACGTCGCTGGCCGAGAGCCCGCGCTGCGCGACCTTCTGCGGGTCGAGCCAGACGCGCATCGAGTAGTCGCCGCCACCGAAGATCTGCACTTGGCCGACGCCCTCGATGCGGGCCAGCCGGTCCTTGACGTTGAGCACCGCGTAGTTGCGCAGGTAGGTCATGTCATAGCGGTCGTTGGGCGACACCAGGTGCACCACCATCGTGAGGTCGGGCGCGCTCTTGACCGTGGTCACGCCCAGCCGGCGCACTTCCTCGGGCAACCGCGGCTCGGCTTGCGAGACGCGGTTCTGCACCAGCTGCTGCGCCTTGTCGGGATCGGTGCCGAGCTTGAAGGTGACGGTCAGCGTCATCACGCCGTCGGTGGTCGCCTGGCTGCCCATGTAGAGCATGCCCTCGACGCCGTTGATCTGCTCCTCGATCGGTGTCGCCACCGTCTCGGCGATCACCTTGGGATTGGCGCCCGGATACTGGGCGCGCACCACCACCGAGGGCGGTGCCACCTCGGGGTACTCGGAGATCGGCAGCCCGCGCAGCGCGATCAGGCCGGAGATCAGGATCAGGAGCGACAGCACCCCCGCGAAGATCGGCCGGTCGATGAAGAACTTGGATAGATTCATGATGCTTCTCTAGGAGCGCGGTGCTCAGGACTTCGCGGCAGCGGCCACGCGCTGCGGCTGCTGCGGCAGTTCGGCCTTGGCGTCCATCGTGACCGTCTGCGGCGCCACCAGCGCGCCGGGGCGCACGTGCTGCAGGCCGTTGACCACGATGCGTTCGCCGGACTTCAGGCCCTTGGTGACGACGCGCAGGCCGTTGACCGACGCGCCCAGCGTGACTTCGCGGTAGATGGTCTTGTTGTCGTCGCCGACGACCATCACGAACTTCTTGTTCTGGTCCGTGCCGACCGCGCGCTCGTTCACCAGCAAGGCCTGGTCGGCCTGTGACTGGCCCATGCGGATGCGGGCGAACTGGCCGGGGATCAGGACACCGTCCTTGTTGTCGAAGGCCGCGCGCACGCGCACGGTGCCGCTCTTGGCGTCGACCTGGTTGTCGATCAGCTGCAGCTTGCCTTCGTAGGGAGTGCCTTCGAGGCCGGCGGTGCCCATCTTGACCGGGATGCCTTCGAGCTTGGCGCGTGCGCTGGCGCCGCTGGGCAGATCCTTGAGCGCCTTGACGACGACTTGCTCGTCGGCATCGAAGCTCGCGTAGATCGGGCTCACCGACACCAGCGTGGTCAGCACCGGCGCGCCGGGACCGGCCGCGACCAGGTTGCCCACCGTCACTTCGATCCTGCCGATGCGCCCTGCCACCGGCGCGCGCACCTGGGTGTAGCCCAGGTTCAGGCGTGCGCTCTGCAGCGAGGCCTGTGCCGCGCGCAGGTTGGCCTCGGCCTCGCGGCCGGCGTTGACGCGCTCGTCGAGCTCGCGCTGGGCGATGGCCTTCTCTTCCCACAGGCGGCGTGCGCGCTCCTGCTCGCTGCGCGTGAAGGACACGCGCGCCTGGGCCGAGGCCACCTGCGCTTCGGCGCGCTCCACCTCGGCCGCATAGGGCGCGGGGTCGATCGTGATCAGCAGATCGCCCTGCTTGACCAGCGAACCTTCGCGGAAGTGGGCGGCCTGCACGGCGCCGGCCACGCGGGAACGCACGTCGACCCGCTCGACCGCCTCGAGCCGGCCCGAGAACTCGTCCCAGGTCTTCACTTCGGTGGCGGTGACGGTGGCGACCGACACCGGTGTGGCGCGCGGCGCGGCGTCCGCGGGGGCATTGTTGGCCTCGGCCTTGAAGCTCGGCAAGCCGAGCGCGGCGCAGGCGATCGCGACCGCTGCGGTGATGCCGGTCACGGCGGGCCAGAGGCGGCGGCGGTTCGGGTTAGACAGCTTGCTTTGCATGATGAACGTCCTTCTTGAGATGACTTTGGAATGCGCGAGCCCAACCGGCGTCGTGACTGACACAGGAGGGCGATATCCGGCACCGTCGGCTGGGCCGGCGGACCGAGGAACTTCGAAAAAAACGGGTTACCGGCGGGGCCGGTTGGGCCTAGACCGGGGGAGGCACCGGCGGCACCGTGGCTGCGAAAAATGCGCGCATGTGCTCACCGACTGTCTCCGGACACGCGCAATCGCCATAGGCGGGGTCGTACAACTCGTCCGGACACTTCGCGGCCGAGGGCAGCACGCCCCGGGTCACCGAAATGCCCGCATCCTGCAGCCGCTGCGCGAAGCGCAGGGCCTCGTCGCGCATCGCATCGTCCTGCCCGACCAGCACCAGCGTCGGCGCCAGTTCGGCCAGCCTGAGCGATGCGCCCGGCACCGCATAGGGGTGCGTCGCGTTCATCGGCCGGCTCAAATATTCCTGCCAGCCGCTGGCCCAGCGGCATTTCACGACGTCGCTCGTCGCCTTGCGCAACGACTGCGTGCCGGCGCAGGGGTCGAGCATCGGCGACAGCAGGATCTGGCCTGCCAGCGGGGGATGGGCCCGGTCGCGCGCCATCAGCGCCACCGCTGCGGCCAGGTTGCCGCCGGCTTCTTCGCCGGCCAGGTACATGCGGGCGCTCTTACCGGCCAGCTTGACGCGCTGCTTGTAGAGCCACTCCAGCGCCGCGAAGCCGACCTCGATGGGTTCGGGGAAAGGCGCCAGCGGATAGGCCAGCGAGACCACCACCGCGCCGGCGCCGGCCAAGAGGCGCGCCACGTTGCGGCCGAAATCCAGGTCGCCGCTGACGAAAGTGCCGCCATGGAAATGCAGCACCAGCGGCACCGACGCACCCTTGGCCCGTTCGCCGTAGAGCCGCGCCTGCACCGGCTCACGGCCAGGCAGCGGGACGCTGATGTCGGTTTCGGCGCCTTGCACAACAGCGACCGCCGGGGCCTTGGCGGCTTCAGCAGAACGCGGAGTGGGACGGGATGACATGGGCGGCCTCGGTGGGTGGACGATGGGTTGAATATTAAGACCCGGATTGGCTCCTGCAACGGGCGTGCCAACCCCACTCTGTTTCCAATCGGCTAACAATCAGCTAAGAAAGCCGAGAAAGAGGCATGTGAGAATCCCGCTCCCCGATGGAACATCGGGTTTTCCCAGGAGCAGCATCATGGACCAGATCCAGGCCATGCGGATCTTCGTCCGCGTCGTAGAAGCCGGCACCTTCACCCGAGCCGCAGACTCCCTCGGCCTGCCCAAGGGCACGGTCACCAAGCAGATCCAGGCGCTGGAGTCGCGGCTGCACGTAAAGCTGCTCAACCGCACCACCCGCCGGGTGACGGTCACGCCCGACGGCGCGGCGTACTTCGAGCGCACCGCGCGGCTCCTGAACGACTTCGACGAGATCGAGGCCAGCATGACCAATGCGCAGGCCAACCCGACCGGCCGGCTGCGCATCGACGTCGGCACCTCGACCGCACGGCTGATCATCCTGCCGGCGCTGGCGAACTTCTGCGACCGCTATCCCGACATCCAGGTCGACCTGGGCGTGAGCGATCGCCCGGTCGACCTGATCAGCGACAACGTCGACTGCGTGATCCGGGCCGGCGAACTGACCGACCAGTCCCTGGTGGCGCGGCGCATCGGCACGCTGGAGTTCGTGACCGTGGCATCGCCCGCCTACCTGAAGCGCTATGGCGTGCCGCAGCATCCGACCGACATCGAGAAGCGCCATCACCTGGTGAGCTTCTTCGCCGGCGGCACGCGCCGCGTGTACCCGCACGAGTTCCAAAAGGGTGACGAGCACATAGAGATGGCAGGCCCCTACCGCGTATCGGTCAACGAAAGCAACGCGCATGTGGCGGCGGTGCTCGGCGGCTTCGGCATCTCGCAGTGCGTCAGCTTCGTGGCCGAGCCCCACCTGGCCAACGGCGAACTGATCGAGATCCTGCCCGAGTGGACACGCGCGCCGCTGCCGGTGCACGTGGTCTACCCGCCGAACCGCCACCTGAGCGCCAAGGTGCGGGTGTTCGTGGACTGGGCGGCCGAGCTGTTCCAGAACAATCCCCGGCTGCAGCGGCGCTGAGGCGACGCATCAGCGCGACGGCCGCTCGCGAAGAGCAGGGTCGCCATCGTCGTGCAAAGCTCTTTTCAATATTGATCAATACCGCTTGACCAGTTGACATTCGTTTGCAATGGCGGCCTGACGCGAGAATTGTTTTGTTGAGTCCTTGCCAAATCGCTGGCACCATCCGCGAAATCACGCGCATGAGAGTCTGAGCCGATGCGGCAACAAGCCCTCGGCCTCATGCGACGAACAAGGTCAGGGGAGCGCTCAGATGCAACTCAATTCGACTTGCCGTTTCGGCGTCTGGCTCAGCATGCTCAGCCTGAGGGTCGCTGCCGCCATCTGGACCTTGTGGCTCGCATGTGCGTGTACATCGCCCTCAGCACACGAGACGGGCATACCAGATGCGAGAGGGAGCGGGCCACCTCGTGCTTCCAGCTATAGCGCGGAGCGCATGGCTCAGCGTCTGCAGGAGTTAGCCGAGAACCCATTGCCGACGCCGACGGAGTTGGCCAAAGAGTTCGGCATTCAATGGAGCGTGCGCGTTGGTAGTGCAACTACAGGCGGTTCGCCTATCACTGAGTATCTAGCAACGACAGTCGCAAAGCCTTTGACGCTGAAGTTCACAGACGTTCCGAACTACTCCAGCGTTTCGCTTAGGGATTGGGGAAGTCAGAAGAGTGTCTCGCTGACGTTCGATCCACGGGTGCTGTGCGTGCGCAACTACCAGATGGAGAAGGAACTTAGCAAACCACAGTGGGTTTATCGGAAACGTCGGCATCCCATTTCTAACCACTCGATCACCAACTATCACGAGTCGGTCCAAGGTGAGCAGATTGTCCAGGTCTACCTGCTTGGCACTGGATGTCTTGACGCATTCACAGTCATTCGCTATGCCTCAGGCACAAAGCCGGATTTTCTTGGAGAGGAACAATAAATGACAACACCAGCTATGTATTCACGGCGGGTTCGCCTGTTTTCGCGGGCATCAGTCGAATCGTGCCCATCGTGGCGTCTGGCTCAGCATGGGCAGTCTGAGAGTCGCTGCCGCCATCTGGGTCGTTTGGCTCGTATGTGCGTGTACATCGGGCATACCAGATGCGAGAGCGAGCGGGCCACCTCGTGCTTCCAGCTATAGCGCGGAGCGCATGGCTCAGCGTCTGCACGAGCTGGCCGAAAACCCACTTCCCACGCCGCAAGAGTTGGCTGAGGAGTTTGATATTCAGTGGCGAGCGGTTCCCCGTAGAGTGACCTCCGCTGACGATATTCACACAGACTACCAAGCAGTTTCGGTGGGGAGACCTTTGAATCTGCTGCGTCCGCTGTCGCAGAATTCTTCCAGTGTGGCGCTGCGAGACTGGGGAGAAGAGAGGAGCCTTTCGCTGAGCGTCGACACCGTTGCACTTTGTGTTTCCAGCCATACCCTTTCGACGGCGCTCAGCAAAGCACCGTGGAGCTTTAACCATCGTCCCAATCCTGCCGGCAGCCATTATTCGCCCGCGGACTACCACGAAACTAACAAGAACGGTCAGATCGTGCAGGTGTGGATGCAGGGTGCCGGATGCATTGAGACGTTCACGATCGTTCGCTATGGACCTGGCATAAAGCCCAAGATTTTTCTAGGGAAGAAGTAAAGATGGCCATATCGAGCGCCGTCAAGCCTCGCGGCCGCGGCCAACATCATCCCCGTCTACGGCCAGGTCATCGCGGTGGTCGGCGCCCTGATCGAAGACGACATCCCCATGAGTGCCGGCCATGCCGGCGTCCTCTGGGACAGCCAGGGCCAGATCCACGCCTATGCCGACCATGACGCCGAAGGCGGCGGCGCCAGCGCGCTGCGCACCATGGAGCAGCTGCTCGAGGGCATCCAGCACGAGCTCGCCCAGGCCAAGGACGCCCGAGGCCAGCCCCTGTACGGCCTCGTCCAGCTGCAGCGGCGCTATTGCGACGGCAAGGGCGAGCGCGCCGACGGCAGCGGCGACACGCTCGCGGGCGACTTCGTACGCCACATGGCCGAGGGAGGGGCCATCGTGCCCCAGTGACAGCGCGACATTAATTCCAACGACGGGTCTTTGGATGCTGCAAACGAGCCTCTGTGGTAGAGGGCCGCATGAAGACCAAGTGCGCAGGCGAAAGTGCTCCGGTCGATTTGAATGGACGCTACCGCCAACGCGGCCCTGCTCAACAGCATCGTCGGGCTTGCCAGCTGGGACCAGACAGAGCCCTCGACGGCGCGATTCAATTCCCTGAGCCAACTTCAGGCGATTCCGGATCGGCGGCCTGCCACGCCACGCTGGTCAATCACTCTCGCTAGTTCACATTCATTTGCAATGCTGCGAAAACGTCAGAATTGACGCATCTGAATTATCGCAAGCAGTTCAGAATTGAGTTGTTGAGTTTTCTCGCGAGTGCATGCAATATGCGCAGCCCAGCGTGTGAGGCCCCAGCAGCGGGCCTACGCAGCGACTAGATCAGGGAGAACTCATATGCATTTCGACTTGCAGATGCCAAGGACCATGAGCCGCAGCTCGCGAGCCAAGGAGTTGGTGTCATCCATTGGCTATCTGGTCGTCTCTTGCGTGATCATCGCTAACGCTGACCCTTTCGAAAATCTCGCGGCGCCGAGATTGCAGCGGTTCTAACAAGCGGGGTTCGCTTGAAACTCACCCGACTACTTCGACATGCGATGGTGTGCATCAGCGCCGTCCTCGGCGTCGAAGTTCACGCGCAGCCTGCACAGCAGGAACCAGCCAGTACCAACAGCGCTGTATCGATCGTGCCGTTGCTCAGCGTGGCAGAGGTCAAGGCCAAGTACCCGATCGTCATCGACCTGCGCAATGACGGCATCGAGCTCTTGCGCCCCGAAGACTCCAGCGTCTTCGCCGACGTCAACGCCGACGGCTGGCGCGAGCGCATCGGCTGGGCCGCGCCCGGCGATGCCGTGCTGGTCTTCGATGCCGACCAGGACGCGCGCGTGGATCTGGAAAGTGAAGTCAGCTTCGTTGGCTACCTGCCGGGCGCCCGCACCGACCTCGAAGGCCTGGTCGCCTTCGACACCGATGGCGACCGCAGGCTCAGCGCGGCCGACGCCGGCTGGAGCCGCTTCGGCCTGTTCCAGGACCGCAACGCCAACGGTCGCCAGGACGAGGGCGAGTACCAGACGCTGCAGGCGGCCGGCATTGCGCAGATCGGCCTGCAGCGCGAGGGCAGCCCCGCCATGAACAACGGCAACGTCATCTTCGGTACGTCGGAGGTCCAATGGGCCGATGGCCGCAGCTCGCGCGCCGCCGACGTCATGTTCGCCGGCCAGAACGTGGCGCTCCCGGAGGCGGTGCTCCAGGCCCTGGGCATGAGCCAGCAGCAGGTGGACGACACGGCACGCATCGCGCGCATGGCGCTGCTGTTCAACCAGGTGCTCAACACCGCCGACGCCGAGGCCGAGCCGCCGCTGGCGTTCGTCCCGGCAGAGACGGATGCAACCGCCTATGCGCAGATCATTGCGCTGAGCTCAGATCCGGGACAGACCTGAGGCAGCAGCGGCCGCCGCCCAGGCGCGCCGCAGCGCCGACTGGCTGGCCGGCGGCAGCACGCCCAGCCGCACATGGCCCGGCAGGCCGAAGGAGCCGGTGTCGCGCAGTTGGATGCCTGCATCCCGAAGCGCGGCGGCACGCGCCGCATAGGGCAAGTCCGGCCGGGCGCAGAAATAGTTGGCGATGCTGGGCACGCAGGTCCAGCCGAGCTCGGTGCACAGCGCCTCCTGCGCGCGCTTCCATGCGCGCAGGGTGTAGAGGCTCTCTTGAAGCCACTGCTGCGCCGCATCCCTGGTCCAGGCATCGAGCAGCGCCACGCCGTGCGCACCTACGGGCCAGGAAGGCGCGAGCCGGACCAGACGGGTACTCGTCGCTGCCGCATGCAGCGGCGCGATTGCGTAGGCCGCGCGGATGCCGGTCAGGCCCAGCGCCTTGTTCGGCGTCCACAGTTGCCAGACCTTGTCCCGCTGCGCGGTGTCCAGCCCCAGCGCGCCCTCCAGCCGCAGCGGTTCGTAGGCCAGGTCGAGCACGCAGCTGCACTGCGCGGGCAGTGCATCGACCAGGGCCTGCAAGCCTTGCTGCACCTGGCCGAGCGGGCTGGACGGATCGCAGCACCAGACCAGGTCGGCCTCGTTCGGCGGCGCGGCTTCGAAGCCCCAGGCGCGGGCGCTCTGCAGGTAGTCGCCGTAGCTGTGCGGCGCTGTCCAGACAGTGCGGCCGCCCTGCTGCGCGACCGCGGCCGTGATGCGCGCGATGAACTCGCTCGCGCTGGCAGCGATCACGATGCGCTCGGCGTCGACGCCATGAAAGCGGGCGAGGCTTTCACGCAGCGCGGCGTAGCGCGGGTCGGGGTATCGGCTGGCATCGGCCCTTTGCAGCGCGGCCAGCGCCGGCGGACAAGGGCCGCAGGCATTGGCGTTGGTGGAAAAGTCGTGCGGCACCGCACCGCGGGCGTCCGGGCCGCCGTGCACGGGGGTGTCGAAGGAAGTCATGCGCCCCTGAATGCGGCCAGACCGAGGATCGAGGCCGAAGCGAGCACCGCCGACAGCGCGACGACCCTGGCCGCCAGCGAGGCAGCGCGCTGCGTGTCCGCTGCCAGCGCCTCGCGCCCGGCCGCATGGAGCGTGTAGATGCCGGGCTTGACAAGCCGCACGCCGAGGCAGAGCGCCATGGCGGCCATGGGCCAGCCGCTGTTGGGGGACGGGGTGCGGCGGGCTTCGCGGGCGGTGGCGGGCAGAGCCCTCACCCCAGCCCTCTCCCGCTCGCGGGAGAGGGAGCAAGACAAGAGGAGCAGAAAGGCGGTGAGGCGCGCGGGCAGCCACGACAGCACGTCGTCGGCACGCGCGGCCCACTTGCCGGCCCAATCCCAGACCCGACCATCACGAACGCCGCGGTAGCCCCACATCGCATCGGCGGTGTTGGCGAAGCGGTAGAGCGCGGCGCCGGGCAGGCCGAAGAGCACGAACCAGAACAGCGGCGCCACCACCGAATCGTTGAGGTTCTCGGCCAGCGATTCGATCGCGCTCTCGCGCACCTCGGCCTCGGTCAGCGCGTGCACGTCGCGGCTGACCAGGCGCGCCAGCCGGGCACGGCCTTCATCGAGCGAGCGCGCCAGCACGGCTTCGACCGCGAGTACCTCGTCGCGAAGCATTCGCCAGGCGAGCAAGGGCTTGAGCGCCAGGCCCAGCAGCAGCGCTTGCGCCCAACCTGGAAGGCGATCCGCGACTGCCGCCACCGCCCCCGCGACCGCGAGCACCATCGCGGCGCCGGCGCACCACGCCATCGCTCCCGCGGCCAGGCGCGCACGGTCCCGCGAGCGCGCCGCGTCGGCCTGCGGTGCGATGCGCCGCCCCGCCCAGCCCAGGTAGCGGCCCATCCAGACGACCGGATGCCAGCGTGCCGCCGGCTCGCCCAGCCATCGATCGATGGCGAGCGCAAGCCACAGCGCGGCCACGGTCGCCAACTAGTCCTCGATACCGCGCTGCGCCGGAACGCCGGCCTTGAACGCGTGCTTGACCATCTGCATCTCGGTCACCGTGTCGGACAGCTCGACGATCTCGGGCGGGCAGCGGCGCCCGGTCAGCACCACGTGGACTTCGCGCGGCCGCGTGCGCAGCGTTTCCAGCACGCTGTCCAGCGGCAGCCAGCCATAGATCAGCGGATAGGTGATCTCGTCGAGCACCACCAGAAAATGCTCGCCCGACAGGATCGCCGCCCTCGCCTTCTCCCAGCCCTCGCGCGCCAGCTGCGCCGAGCGTTCGAGATCCTGGCTCTTCCAGCTGAAGCCGTCGCCCAGCCCCTCGATCGGGATGCCGATCTGCTCGAACATGCGGTGCTCGCCGAAGCGCGCGCTCGGCACCTTCATGAACTGAAAGATCTTCACCGCCTTGCCGCGGCCGTGCGCGCGCAGCGCGAGCCCGAAGGCCGCCGTGCTCTTGCCCTTGCCGTCGCCGGTGTTGACGATCACGAGGCCGCGGCGCTCGCCTTCGGGCTTCTCGTAGGGTTTTTCGCTGGGCGGGGTTTCGATCTGCATCGGATGTCCTCTTGAAGTGTTCAGTGCGGCAGGGCAAGCCACTGGTTGGCTACGCGATGCACGACGACGCGGCGGTCGAACACCGCTTCGAGCGCCTGGTGCGTGGCAGGGTCGTCACAACGGCCGTGGTGCAGCACGCGGCCGTTCGCCATCACGACCATCGCATCCGCCGCCAGCGCGGCATTGAGCTCGTGCAGCACGCTGACCACCGTCTTGCCTTCGGCCACGAGCGCACGCGCGCTCGCCATCCAGTCGGCCTGGTGCGGCGGATCGAGGTTGGCGAGCGGCTCGTCCATCAGCAGCAGCTCGGCCTCGACGGCCAGCGCGCGCGCCAGCAGCACGCGCTGGCGTTCGCCGCCCGAGAGCTGGCCCAGCGGCCGCTCGCGCCAGTCCCAGGCCTGCGTGCTGCGCAGCGCGCGCTCGACCGCCGCGCGATCGGCCTCACTGGGCGCGGCGAGCCAGCGCTGGTGCGGCAGCCGCCCGAGCATGGCCACGTCGTAGACCATGAGGTCGTCGGCACTGCCCTCGCCCGCACCGCCCTGGCCGAGCCACGAGAGCCGGCGCGCGCGCGCCCGGCCGGAGACGGCATCGAGCGACTGCCCGAACAAGTGCACCTCGCCCCGGTGCGCCAGCAGGCCGGCCAGCACCTTGAGCAGGGTGGACTTTCCGGCCCCGTTCGGACCGACGATGCTGGTCCAGCGGCCGGCCGCGAGTGCGAGATCGATCGCATGCAGCACCTCGGCGACGCCCAGCGTCGCGCAGACCTGCTTGGCCTCCAGCGCGATGCCGCGCGCGACCACTCGCTCCATCACAGGCCTCCCCGCGCGCTGCGCCGGTGCATGAGCCACAGCAGATAGCTGCCGCCGAGCACGGCGGTCAGCACGCCGACCGGCAGTTCCTGCGGCGCGATCAGCCAGCGCGCGAGCAGGTCGGCCGCCATCAGCAGCAGCCCGCCCATCGCGGTCGACAGCACGATCAGGCGCGCGTGCGTGGTCTTCACGGCCGAGCGCACCAGGTGCGGCGCCGCCAGGCCGACGAAGGCGATGAGCCCGGTCTGCGCCACTGCAGTGCCGGTGGCCAGCGCGAGCACCGCCACCAACGCGGCGCGCATCGCGCCCAGTGGCAGGCCCAAGCTGCCGGCCGTGGCCTCGCCGAGCGCCAGCCCGTCGAGCACCGGCGCGAGCGCCCAGCCCGCCAGCAGGCAGACCAGGCCGAGCGCGCCCATCACGCCGCAGGCGCTCCAGCCGACCAGGCCGGTGCTGCCGAGCATGAAGCCCTGGATCGCCTGCAGGATGTCGGCCGAGGCGATGGTGATCAGGTCCTTGGCGGCGCCGAGCACCACGCCGACGATCACGCCGGCCAGCAGCAGCCGGAGCGTCTGCTGCACGCCGCGCGCGAGCGTCAGCGTCAGCAGCACGGCCAGCACGGCGCCGAGAAAGGCCGCGCCGGTCAGGCCCAGGCGCACCACCCATTGCGTGCTGGCGGCCGAGACGCCGAACATCGACAGCGCCACGGCCATGCCGAGCGAGGCGCCGGAAGCGCTGCCCAGCAGGTACGGATCGGCCAGCGGATTGCGGAACAGGCCCTGCGCCACCGCGCCCGCCAGGCCGAGCAGCGCGCCGGCGAGCCAGGCGCCCAGCGTGCGCGGCAGGCGGATGTCCCACACGATCTGCAGCGCTACGGAATCGCGGTGCGCTGCGAACACGCTCTCGAAGCCGGTGCTGCCGATGCCCGCGCCCAGCACCAGCAGCACGGCGCCGAGCAGCGTCAGCACGATGCCGAGCAAGAGCGCGCGCCGATGCTGGTTCTTCACGCCTTGTCCTTGAGGCACTGTGCCATCAGCCGTGCGGCCTCGCCCATGCGCGGGCCGGGCCGCACGAGCACATCGGATTCATCGGCCTTGAAGCGGCAGATGCGGCCTTCGCGCACCGCCCGGATCGAAGCCCAGCCCGGCCGCTGTTCGAGCCCCTGCGCACTGCGCTCGCCGACCATGATCAGGTCGGGATCGGCGCGCACCACGTATTCGGGATTGAGCTTGGGAAAGGGGCCGAGCGAGGCCGGCACGATGTTCTTCACGCCGAGCCGCGCCAGCGTCTCGCCGATGAAGGAGACTTCGCCCGCCGCATAGGGCGCGCTGTTGACCTCGAAGTACACGCGCCGGTTCTTCGCGCGGTCCGGCAGCGACTCTGCAGCCGCCGACACGCTGGCATCGATGGCGCGCCACACGCGCTGCGCGTCCGCGATGCCCAGCACCTGGCCGAGCACGTCGAGCACGCGCTGCACATCCGCATGGCTCTTCGGCTCGAGCACCAGCACCTTGAGGCCCAGCGCCTCGAGCCGCTCGGTGACGCGCGAGGACTTGGCCAAGAGCACCAGCTCGGGCTTGAGTGCCACGATGGCCTCGACGTTGGGGTCGATGCCGCCGCCGAGCTGCGGCAATGCGCGCACGGCATCGGGCCAGTTGGAATAGCGGTCGACGCCGATCAGCCGCTCGCAGGCACCGAGCGTGCAGACCGACTCGGTCAACGAGGGCAGCAGGCTCACGATGCGCTGCGGCGGCCGCGGCAGGTCCACGCGCACGCCGCGTTCGTCGGTCACGACCACGGCATGGGCAGCGAGCGCCAGGGCCGCCAGGACCAGCGCCAAAGACCATCGGCAAAACGACTTCATTCGGGTTCTTTCAAGCCGAGCGGCAGCCCCGCCGCCATCAGCGTGACGCGCTCGCAGGCGGCAGCCACTTCCTGGTTGAGGCGGCCCAGCGCATCGACGAAGGCGCGCACCTCGCGGCCCATCGGAATCACGCCGAGGCCGATCTCGTTGGCGACCAGCACCACCGGGCCGCGCGCTTCCCGCAGCGCCCGCAGCAGCGAAGCCTGCACCATCTCGAGCGATGCCGCGCTGCTGCCCTGCGGCGCCGGCACCGCCGGCATCAGCAGATTGGTCAGCCACAGCGTGAGGCAATCGACCACCACCAGGGTTTGCGGCGCGCTCAGCCGGGCCAGCGCGGGACCGAGCGCGATCGGCTCCTCGACCGTCGCCAGGCCGGGCACGCGCTGCGCGCGGTCGATCTGGTGACGGGCGATGCGCTCCTGCATCTCGTCGTCGTGCGGCATCGCGGTCGCGATCAGCACCGCCTGGTGCGCCGGCGAACGCGCGAGCCAGTCGGCCGCGCGCTGTTCGGCGCGGCGCGACTTGCCGCTGCGCTGACCGCCGAGGATCAGTTCGCGCTGGGCCGGCTTCACTTCGGTTGCCACCGCACCGTCAGGTAGGCGGCGCGTCCGCGCTGGTTGTAGCCGTAGGCTGTTTCGTAGGTCACGTCATTGAGGTTCGTGATGCGTCCTTGCACCGACCAATCCTTCGCCACCTGGTACTCGGCGTAGAGATCGACGGTCGTGTAGTTGCCGAGCCTGAACGTATTGGCCGTGTCGTCGAAACGGCGGCCCACGTGCAGCGCCGAGCCACCGAACTTCCAGGGACCGACAGCGTAGTCGATCGCCAGCGAAGCAGTGTTCTTCGCGCGGCGCGGCAGCTGCTTGCCGCTGATCTCGTTGCGCGGGTCCAGCGAATCGAGGCTGGCGTGCAGGCCCCAGGGGCCGAACTGGCCGTCGTAGCCCAGGGTCCAGCCCTCGATGCGCGCACGCGGCACGTTCTCGGGCCGGGTGGTGTTGGTGATGAAGCCGCGGATCCTGTTGTCGTAGCGCACCAGCTTCACGCTCTGGCCGTCCTGGCTCCAGGTGATGCCGACGTCGGTGTTCTTGCCCTCTTCCGGCTGCAGCGCCGCGTTGCCGAAGCCTGGAAAGTAGAGCTGGTTGAACGAGGGCGCGACGAAGCTGGTGCCGTGCGATGCGTTGACGCGCCAGTTCGGCGTGATGCGGTAGCCATAGCCGGCGAACCAGGTGTTGCTGTCGCCGAACTGCGAATTGCGGTCGTGCCGCGCGTCGACCTGCCAGCTGTGGGCGCCGGCGCTGCCGTTGAGCCCGACGAAGGCCGAGTCGATGTCGCGCTCGGTCACCGAGTACCGGGTGTCGCTCTTCACCTTCTGCTCGCGATGCTCCAGGCCTGCCACCAGCGTGCCGATCGGCGTCGCGATGTCGTTCTGCCACAGGTACTGGTCCTGCGTGGTCTCGAAGAGGCCCGGCACATTGAAAGGTGCGGCGACGATGGCGCGCGTGTAGTCGCGGCTCTGCGCGTAGCGCAGCTGCGTGGACCAGTTCTCCGTCACCTTGCCGCGCGCGCCGATGTACGCAGTCTGGGTGCGCACGATGCCCCGGGTGTCGCGGTTCGGGCCGTCGTCGTAATGGTTCACGCCTTCGGAATACAACAGGCCGGTGTCGATCTTCCAGTCGGGATTGAGCTGGTAGCCGAGCGACGCATTGAGTGCACTCTGCGAGAACGGATCGCGGTCCGGATTGAAGTTACCGAACTGCACCTTGCGATTGGTGGCGGAGAAGCTCTTGTCGATGGTGCGCTGGGCATCGAGCGAATAGGTGAAGGGCCCGGAGGCGCCGGTGAATCCGCCGGTGATCTGCTTGTAGCCTTCGCTGCCGATGGTGGTCGACGCGCGCGGGCTGAACGAATCCTCGCCCGGTTTCGCCTTGCGCGTGAAGATCTGCACCACGCCGCCCACGCCGTCGCTGCCGTAGAGCGCCGAGGCCGGCCCCTTGACGACCTCAATACGGTCGATCATCTCGACCGGGATGTTGTCCCAGGCCGGCGTGCCGGTGGTTGCGGAGCCGTAGCGCACGCCGTCGATCAACAGGATCGTGTGGCGCGCTTCCGTGCCGCGGATGAAGACGCCGCTGGCCTTGCCGGCGCCGCCGTTGGCGGTGATCTGGACACCGGCGACGCGGGCCAGGATCTCGGGCAGGGTGCGGCTGGCCTGCCGCTCGATCTGCGCGCGGTCGATGATCACCGTGTCCGACACCAGCTCGTCAACGCGCGTCGGCGTGCGGGTCGCGGTCACCACCGTTTCGGCGAGTGTCGGCGCCGCGGCTTGTGCGAACGCGAGCGTGGGCAGGCACGCCATGCCGCCCAGCATGGCGGCCAGCGACAGGGAAAGGGCACTGGGGGATGGAAGTGAACGCGGCGAAGCGCCCTCGGCGGCGCGTGCGGAAGAAACGCAGGTGGTCATCATTGGGGAACACAAAAGATCAATGTCCGCCACCGGCTTCCCCGCCGGTGCTTGGACGTCATGGCCGCCCCATGCTTCACGCATGCGGCAGCCGCCTCGTTGGCCGGTATCCGGGCTGGCAGCGCGGCCCCCGCCGCCTTCCCAGGCGCCTGTTTCAGGGCGCCCAGTGGCTTCTTGACGAGGGTGGCACCGAGGAGGTGCCGTCTGCTTGACCGTTGCGGGGGCAGCGCAGGCTGGCTCGGCCGGTGGGGCGTCGACTCCTGCTTCCCGTTGAACTGCGCCGCGTGAACCGCGGCGCGAGCACCAACGCGCGGATTTTAAGCTCGCCCCCAGGCTGCGCGCACTTCGTGTCGCTTCGCCAACCCCCTACCGGGGGCAACACCAGCGGCCCGGCAGAGCCGGTTCCGCGGTGTTTCCCGAAGAGTCCGGCATACCCTCATCATTGCGCACAGTCGGCCGCGCGGAGCGCGCCCGTTGGTGAGCCGCCGCGGAACCGGCTTTGCCGGGCCGCAGGGCGGCGCCCCCTGCAAGGGGGTTGGCGGCCACACGAAGTGGGCAAGCCTGGGGGTGTACTTAGAATGCCCCCCATGCCTGCACCGAGCCGTATTGAACAGATCGCCGAGCGCGTCGAACGTTTGCTTGTGCGCCACGAAGAAGTGCAGCGGACCAATGCGTTGCTGCAAGACCAGGTGAACGCGCTCGCGCGCGAACGCGATGCGCTCAAGTCGCGGCTGGCCGCGGCGCGCACGCGGCTCGATGCGCTGCTCGAACAGCTGCCGGCAGATCCCTCCCAAGACGCCACCTCTCCCTGATGAAACAAGTCGAAGTCCAGATCATGGGCCAGAGCTACCTGCTCGGCTGCCCCGAAGGCGGCGAGCCGCAACTGCGCGAAGCCGTCGAGCGCGTCGATGCCGCGATGTGCAAGATCCGCGATGCCGGCAAGGTGAAGGCACGCGACCGTATCGCCGTGCTGGCCTCGCTCAATCTGGCCTTCGATCTGGCCCAGCGCGAGGCGGCGCTCGCCGCGCCTGCCGCGCCCCCGGCCGCGCCAGCGGCAGGCCCCGACGCGACAGCCGACGAGGCACGCGCCGCGCAACTGATCCAGCGCCTCGATCAAGCCCTCGCCGGCGACGACCATTTGCTATAGGCGGCGCACGCTTGCGCGCGCGCGGGCGTAAAATCCGATTCGTCTGCGGTGCGTGTCGGGCTTAATATTTCCTTGTTCCAATGCTCTACGGAGCAGGGCTTGGTATATCGCTTGGCGGGTGTGATCATCTCGCGTCAGATGAACCCGAAGCCTCGCTGCCCTCGCCCACCTGAACCCTGGTTCAGGATGCGAGTCCGGCCTCACTCGCAGACACCTTTTTTGGACGGCCACGGCCCCGTTTTCGGGGCCGTGGCTTTTTTCAGAGGCTTCTTCCAATGACGATCGCCCCCCTGCTGGTCGCCGAGCTCGCCGTGCTCGGCGTCGGCACCGGTTTTCTCGCCGGCCTGCTCGGTATCGGCGGCGGCATGCTCATGGTGCCTTTCATCACCATCATCCTGGGCCATCGCGGCGTACCGTCCGACCTGGCGGTGAAGATGGCGATCGCGACCTCGATGTCGACCATCATGTTCACGTCCATCTCGAGCGTGATCGCGCATCACCGGCGCGGCGCCGTGCGCTGGGACATCGTGAAAAGGCTGTCGCCCGGCATCGTGATCGGCAGCCTGATCGGCAGCCTCGGTGTGTTCGCCTTGCTCAAGGGCTCGGCGCTCGCGATCTTCTTCGCACTCTTCGTCGGCTTCTCGGCGACCCAGATGTTCCTGAACCGCAAGCCCAAGCCCACGCGCCAGATGCCGGGCACCGTGGGCCAGCTCGCAGGCGGCGGCGTGATCGGCTTCGTCTCGGGCCTGGTCGGCGCCGGCGGCGGCTTCATCAGCGTTCCCTTCATGACCTGGTGCAATGTCGCGATCCACAACGCCGTGGCGACCAGCGCGGCACTCGGCTTTCCGATCGCGGTCGCCAACGTGCTCGGCTACGTCGCGAGCGGCCAGTCGGTGCAGGGCCTGCCGGACGCCTCCATCGGCTACATCTGGCTGCCTGCACTGGTCGTGATCGCGGTCTGCAGCTTCATCACCGCACCGCTCGGCGCCAAGGCCGCGCACAGCCTGCCGGTCGGCAAGCTCAAGCGCGTTTTCGCGAGCATCCTGTACGTGCTCGCGACCTACATGCTCTGGAAGGGCTTGCGCGGCTGAGTGCAAGCCCCCCTGCTTCGATGCGGCTTCTCTGTACGCGCGCAGCATCGCGCCGTATAACCCTGCCATGCGGCGCTTTCGCCGCAGGTCGCAGAGAACGAGAGGCTGTGCATGAAGATCCTGATCGCCGTCGACGGCAGTCCCCATACGCAGAAGGCGCTCGATTACCTGGCCGCACACCGCAGCATGTTCGTCGACGGGCATGAGCTGATCGTGGTGCACGTGTGTCCCGGCCTGCCCGGCCACGTGGTGCGTCACCTCAACAAGGACGTGGTGACGGATTACTACGCGGAGGAGAGCGCCAAGGTCATCGAGCCGGTCAAGGCTTTTCTGGTCCGGCACGACATCGCCAGCTACCGGGTCGATCAGCGCCACGGCCACGCGGCCGAGGAGATCCTGAAGACCGCGACTTCCAGCGGCGCCGAGCTGATCGTGATGGGCACCCACGGCCACGGGATCTTCGGCCGCGCGCTCATGGGTTCGGTGGCGACCAAGGTCATTTCGGAGACGGACATCTCGGTGCTGCTGGTGCAATAGGCCGGGCTTCGGCGTTCGGCCTGTTCGGCCCGATCAGTGCCGACGATCGCGCAGCCGCCACTCGCGCGGCGAAGAGCCGAAGCGCTCGCGGAACGCGCGGCTGAAATGCGCGGCATCGTTGAAGCCGCGGCTGTAGGCGATCTCGCTTACCGTGCGGCCGGCCAGCGCGGGCGCCAGCAGGTCGCGGCTGCAGGCCTCGAGCCGGCGCTCCCAGATGTACTGCGCGGGCGTCAGCGGCTCGCTCTTGAACACGCGATGGAGCTGGCTCACCGACAGACCGAGTTCGGCCGCCAGGCTGCCGACCGAGAGCTCGGCATCGCCCAGTTGCTCGTCGACGCGGCGCTTGATGCGCGCGAGGTGGAAGGCGGTCAGGTTGCTGAGGCTCGGCGAGCGCGCGGCGGGCAGCGTCTGCAGCCCGGCGACGAGGATGCTCAGCACGCCGTTGGCCACCGCCAGCGCCGACGCGGGCTGCAGCGTGTCGATGTCTTCGCGCAGGGTGCCGATCATGTTGATCAGCAGGTGGCCCGCCCCCTGGCGGCCGGAGACCGCGGTGGCAGTCAATGCCTCGGTGTCGCGCAGCTCGCTGCGCAGGCGCTCGCCGGGGAGCTTGAGCACGATCTGCTCGAAGGCATCGTCGAAGAGGAGCTGGTAGGGCCGCGTGCTGTCGTAGAGCGCGAAGTCGCCCACCGCCAGCACGGCGTCGCGCCCGTCCTGGCGCACCACGCCGCGGCCGCGGGTCTGGATGCCGACCAGGAAGTAGTCGTCGCCGGAGCGCGCGATATGGCCCGGCGTGCGCATGACGCTTTGCGCGCCCGATCGCACCACCGACACGTCCAGTGCCGGCAGCGTGTGCTGGCGGATGCTGCCCTCGAAGTCGCCCGGCGGGCCGCCGCGCACCGGATCGCAACCGAGCTGCACATAGATGTTGCAGATCATGTCGGTCCAGTAGGCCAGCCGCTGTTCGCGCGGCACGGTGTCGGTGCTGAGCAGTCGGTTCATGAATCCTTCCCATGCGGTGTGCAGGCCGAAACCTACGCCGGAAGCAGCCTCCGTGCCACGGTGGCAACCCGCCCCCCGCCACTACCATGCGCGCATGGCCATCCAACTGAATCACACGATCGTCAGGGCCCGCGATCCACGGGCATCCGCCGTCTTCCTGGCGGAGATTCTCGGCCGCGGTGCGCCCGTTCCCTTCGGCCCCTTCGAGGGCGTGGAGGTGGACAACGATGTCACTCTCGACTTCATGCGGGCCGAGGGCGACATCCCGTGGCAGCATCTGGCCTTTCTGGTAAGCGAGGCCGAGTTCGACGAGATCTTCGGCCGCATCCGCGAACGCGGCCTGCCCTACTGGGCCGATCCGGGCCACCACCGGCCCGGCGAGATCAACCACGGCGATGGTGGCCGCGGCGTCTATTGGAACGACCCGGACGGCCATAACCTGGAGATCCTCACGCGGCCTTACGGCAGCGGTGGCTAGACGAACAGACTCTTGTGCTGCTCGCGCAGCAAGGCCTTCTGCACCTTGCCCATCGCATTGCGCGGCAGTTCGGGCACGACGAAGCAGCGCTTCGGGATCTTGAAGTTGGCGAGCTTCTTCTTGAGCTCGCCCACGATCGCGTCGCCGTCCAGCGCCGCGCCGGGCTTCGGCGTGACGATGGCGACGCCGACTTCGCCGAAATCCGGATGCGGCACGCCCACGAGCGCGCTCTCGGCCACGCCATCCATCTCGTTGATGTAGGCCTCGATCTCGGCCGGGTAGACGTTGTAGCCGCCGCTGATGATCAGGTCCTTGCTGCGGCCCACGATGGCGACGTAGCCGAGCCCGTCGATCTTGCCGACATCGCCGGTCTTGAAATAGCCGTCGGCGGTGAACTCCTCGCGGGTCTTCTGGGGCATGCGCCAGTAGCCGACGAACACGTTGGGGCCGGCGACCTCGATGTGGCCGATCTCGTCGGTCGCGCAAGGCTCGCCCGCATCGTTGCGCACGCGAAGTTGCACGCCCGGCAAGGGGAAGCCCACTGTCCCGCCGCGCCGCTGACCCTGCACCGCGCTGTAGGGGTTGGAGCAAAGCATCGCGGTCTCGCTCATGCCGTAGCGCTCCAGGATGGTGTGGCCGGTGCGCTCGCGCCAGGATTCGAAGGTCTCGATGAGAAGCGGCGCGGAACCGGCGATGAAGAGGCGCATGCTGCTGCAGGCCTCGCGCGTGAGGCCGGCTTCGGCCAGCATGCGCACGTAGAGCGTGGGCACACCCATGAAGACGGTGGCTTCCGGCAGCCGGGCCACCACGCGCTTGGGATCGAACTTGTTGAGCCAGATCATCCGGCTGCCGCTGATGAGCGCGCCGTGGATCGCGACGAAGAGGCCGTGCACGTGGAAGATCGGCAGTGCGTGGATCAGCACGTCGCCGTCGCCCTGCCCGCCGGTGTGCCAGCCCCAGTAGTCCTTCAGCACCTCGGCGTTGGAGCGCAGGTTGCGGTGCGTGAGCATCGCGCCCTTGCTGCGGCCGGTGGTGCCGCTGGTGTAGAGGATGGCGGCGAGATCGTCGTCCTTCTTCTGCGCGACTGTGTGGCGGTCGCTGCACTGGGCCGCGAGCTCGAGCAGGGTGCCGGTGCGGTCGTCGTCGAGCGTGAACACGTGGCGGGTGCCGGCCGCGTTCGCGATCGGTCCCACCCAGCCCGCGTTGGCGCTGCTGCAGACCACCACGGCCGGCTCGGCATTGCCGATGAAGTACTCGATCTCGGCGCCGCGGTAGGCGGTGTTGAGCGGCAGGAACACGTAGCCCGCGCGCAACGTCGCCAGATACAGCAGCATGGCCTCGACCGACTTCTCGACCTGCACCGCGATGCGGGCCCCCTTGTCGAGTTTCAGCGCATCGAGCAGGTTCGCGATCATCGCGCTGGCGCGCTCCAGGTCGCGCCAGGAATAGAACAGGCGGTCGTCGGTCTCGACCGCGACGGCATCGAGGTCGGCCGGGAAAGCCGCACGCAGCGCGGCGTAGAGGTTGGCGTTGGTCGCTTCGGTCATGGTCGGAAATCGGGTGTGCGCTTGGCAAGGAAGGCAGCGATGCCCTCGCGGTGCTCGGGTGAATCGGCGTAGTCGTAGGCAGTGGCGAGCAGCCGGTCGACCGTGCCTGCCCCCAGTGTGCGCTTGTTGAGGCGCGCGGCCGCCGGCGCCAGCGCGGCGATGCGCTGCGCGTGCGCCAGCGCTTCTTCTGCAAGCTCGGCATCGGGCAGCACGCGCAGCAGGAAGCCGGCGTCGTAGAGGCGGGCTGCGCCGTGCACGCCGGCGGCCAGCAGCATGTCGCGCGCCAGCGTGTCGCCGACGGCGCTTCGCACCAGGGCCGCCTCGCGCGGCGCCATCGGAAAGCCCAGCTTCGCGATCGGTGCGCCGAATTTCGCCGATTCGGCGGCCAGGCGGATGTCGCAGCAGCTCGCGATCTCCAGGCCGGCGCCCATGCATGCGCCCTCGATCTGTGCGACGAGCGGCAGCTCGCAGGCCAGCATGGCGGCCAGGGCGCCCCAGACCTCGTTCTCGTGGAAGCCGCGCAGGCTGGCTTCGTCGAAGCGGAAGGACGGGTACTCGGAGATGTCGCCGCCGGCGCAGAAGGCGCCGCCCTCCCCGCGCACGATCACGCAGCGCGTGGCAGCGTCTCGCGCCAGCGCGTCCTCGAACACCGCGCGCAGCTCGCGCCACATCGCGCGCGACATGGCATTCAGCCGGCCGGCGCTGGCCAGCGTCACGAAGGCGATCGCGCCTTCGCGCACCAGCCGGACCGACGCCGTCATTCCAGCTTGGCGCCCGAGGCCTTCACCACGCCGGCCCAGCGCTTGACCTCGGAGTTCACGAAGGCGCCGTACGGCGCCATGGCGAGGGTCGGGATCTCGGCGCCGTTGTTGGCCCAGATTGCCTTCAGCTCGTCGGTGGCGAGCGCCTTCTTCATCTCGTCGACGATCTTCGCCTGCACGTCGGCCGGCGTGCCCTTCGGCGCCCACAGGCCGTACCAGGTGGTCACGGTGTAGTCCGGCAGGCCGACCTCGGCGGCGCTGGGCACGTCGGGGAAGGCGGGGTTGCGCTTGCTGCCTGCCATCATGAGTGCCTTGATGCGGCCGGCCTTGATGTGCTGCGCCGAGGAGCCCAGGCCGTCGAACATGCAGTCGACGTTGCCGGCAATCAGGTCCTGCAGCGCCGGGCCTGCGCCGCGGTACGGGATGTGGGTGATGAAGGTGCCGGTCTGCAGCTTGAAGAGCTCGCCCGCCAGGTGGTGCGAAGTGCCGGCGCCGGCCGAGGCGTAGTTGAGCTTGCCGGGGTTCTTCTTGGCCTCGGCGACGAAGTCCTTGAGCGTGGTCGCGCTCACGCGCTTGGGGTTGACCACCACCACCTGCGGCACGCTCGCCAAGAGCATCAGCGGCACGAAATCCTTCTCGATGTCGTAGTCCAGCTTGGGGTAGACCGAGGGCGCGATCGCATGGTGGACCGCGCCCATGAAGAGCGTGTAGCCGTCCGGCTGCGCCTTGGCCGCGATGCTCGCACCCAGGGTGCCGCCGGCGCCGCCGCGGTTGTCGACGACCAGGGTCTGGCCGGAGATCTTCGAGAACTGCGCCGACAGCGGCCGCGCGAAGGCGTCGGTGCCGCCGCCGGCCGGGAACGGCACCACCATCGTCACCGGCTTGGCGGGCCAGCTCGCCTGGGCGCGTGCGCCACTGCCCAGAACGGCGGCCGTGGCCGCGGCCAGGCGCAATACGTCGCGCCGCTGAAAGCTTGGGGTCATTGCTTCGTCTCCTGTGTTATCGGGGAACCGTGCGGGCCTCAGCCCTTGAGAAAGAGATCGTCGACGTCGCCCGACACCGCGACCTTGCCCTGCGCGAGCAGGGCGCGGTGCTTGTCGAGCCGTTTCAGATCGTAGAGATAGTTGACCATCAGACCATAGGACTGCTTCAGCCCCTTGGGCGAGGGATCGCCGGCCCAGTTGAGCCGCTCCACCCGCGCGCCGTTGCCCAGGTGGAAGCGCGCCACCGGATCGACCGGCTGGCCCTCGGCGGTGGCTCGCCCGAGGTACTCGGCGGCGGCATTCAGCAGCAGCTGGCGCACCGGCGACCTGGCATCGAGCGCGCTCGCCTCCTCGGCCGCCGCCAGCACGCGCTCGGCGGTGGGCGGCAGCGAGCCGATCGCGCGGCCCAGCTCGGCGGCTCGCTTGTCGTCCAGCCGCTCCACCAGGGAAACCGCGTTCTTGGCCAGCCAGCCGCGGAAGCCGGGGATCGGCGACAGCGTCGCAAAGGTCTTCAGCCGCGGCAACTCCTTCTGCAGCTCTTCGACCACGCGCTTGATCAGTGAATCGCCGAAGCTCACGCCGCGCAGGCCGTTCTGCGTGTTGCTGATCGAATAGAAGATCGCGGTCGTCGCGCGCTCGTGCCTGACCGGCGCGGCGGCTTCGTCGAGCAGCGGCACGATGCCTTCGCTGATGTGGTCGACCAGCGCCACCTCGACGAAGATCAGCGGCGTGTTGGGCAGGCGCGGATGGAAGAAGCCGTAGCAACGGCGATCGCTGTCGAGCCGGTTCTTGACGTCGGCCCAGCTCTTGATGTCGTGCACCGCCTCGTACTGGATCAGCTTCTCGATCAGCGAGGCCGGCGAATCCCAGCTGATGCGGCGCAGGTCCAGGAAGGCGACGTCGAACCAGGTCGAGAACAGGTGCTCGAGCTCGGCATCGAGCGGCAGCAGGCGGCGGTCGCCCTTCAGGTGCGGCAGCAGCTCGGCGCGCAGGTCGACCAGGAAGCGCATACCGTCGGGATCGATCGCAAAGCGCTGCAGCAAGCGCGCGCGCGGCGAGACCAGCGCGCGGCGCAGGTGCACTTCTGCCTGGGCCTCCTCGGACGTGCCCATGGCGGCCCCGTGGCGGTCGCGCGCCGTGCTGACCTTCTGCAGGTCGGGTGCGAAGCGCTCGCTCATGAGCAGCCAGACGTCGCGCCGCTCGTCGAGCTCGCGCCCGGCATACCACTGCACGACCGCATGCGCGCGGCGTCCGGCCTCGACCTCGCTCACGCGCGGGTCGACCACCGCCTGCAATTCGGTGAGCGCGCGGCGCAGCGCCCGCGGCGCCAGCGCTTCCCCGTAGCGGCGCAGCGTGGCGTCCAGCCGCTCGGCCAGCGGGCGCGGGCCGACCGTGCCGGCCGCCTTGGGCGCCGACTTCGCCTTCGCCTCGGGCTTCTTGACTTCGGTGGCATCGCTGCCCGGTCGCAGGCGCGAGACGTTGCGGGTGATCCAGTCGCCGGCACTCATGAGATCAGCTTCGCTTTCTGTTGGAGCGCGACGGCCCGCAGGGCCTCGCGCTGGCGGTTCAGATGGGTGCGCATCGCGGCCTCGGCGCCGTCGCTGTCGCGCGCCTTGAGCGCGGCGAACACCGCGAGATGTTCGGACAGGCTCTGCTCGAGCCGTCCCGGCGCGTGCAGCTGCTGCAGGCGCGCGAGCTTCAGGATCTTGCGCAGGTCGCCGATCACCTGCGCCAGCCAGCGGTTGTCGGCCAGCATGATGATCGCCTCGTGGATCGCGAAGTTGGTCGCGTAGTACTCGTTGATGCGCTTGGCGCGCGCATGCTTCGCCAGCTTGTCGTGCATGGCCTCGAGCGCCAGCAGCTCGGCATCGCTGGCGTTGCGCGCAGCCTGCCAGGCGCAGCGGCCCTCCAGCAGTGCGATGACCGGGAAGATGTCGTCCAGGTCGCGCTGCGTGACCTCGGCCACGAAGCAGCCGCGCCTCGGCTCGTGGCGCAGCAGCCCTTCGGCCGTCAGCACCTTGAGCGCTTCGCGCAGCGGCGTGCGCGAGATCGAAAGCCGCTCGCACACCGCGGCCTCGTCCACGAAGCTGCCCGGCGCCAGCGTGCCGGCGAAGATCTCCTCGCGCAGCGTGGCGGCGACTTCGTCGTGCAGCGAGTTGTGGACCAGGCGCATGGTGATTTTCGATAATTACGCGTAATTATGAGAAGCGTTACAGCCGGTGCAAAGCATTTTCTGCCTCCGGAAATACCCTGCAGCGAAAAGTGTGCTCAGCCGCGCGCCGTCGCAGCCGGCACGCGCGCAGCAGGCGCGCTGGCGTAGAGCCAGATGCCGAACGCGATCATCGGCACGCACAGCCACTGCCCCATGCTCATGTTGAGCGCCAGCAGGCCCAGGAAATCGTCCGGCTCGCGGAAGTACTCGGCGATGAAGCGCATCAGCCCATAGCCGATCAGGAACACCGCCGACACGCGGCGCTCGCGCCGTTCGCGGCGTGCATAGAGCCAGAGGATGACGAAGAGCAGCAGGCCTTCGAGCAGGAACTGGTAGACCTGCGACGGGTGGCGCGGCAGCATCGATCCGCTCTGTGGAAATACCATGCCCCACGGCAGCTCGAGGCTGCTGAAGCGCCCCCACAGCTCCCCGTTGATGAAGTTGCCCACCCGCCCCGCTGCCAGCCCGGTGGGGACGCAGGGCGCGACGAAATCCATCAGCTGCCAGAAGGGCCGCGCGCGCGAACGCGCGAACCACGCCATCGCCGCGATCACGCCGAGCAGCCCGCCGTGAAAGCTCATGCCGCCCTGCCACACGAAGAAGATCTCGAGCGGGTGCGTGAGGTAGTAGCCGGGCTTGTAGAACAGGCAATAGCCGAGCCGGCCGCCGACGATCACGCCCATCACGCCGAGGAAGAGGATGTCCTCCAGGTCCTTGCGGGTCCAGGCGCCGGGCCCGGTGATGGAGCGGAAGGGCTCGTGCCGCAGCCGGCGCGTGCCGAGGAAGTAGAACAGCGCGAAGCCGGCCAGATAGGTCAGGCCATACCAGTGGATGGCGATCGGCCCGAGTTGGAGGGCGACCGGATTGATCTGCGGGTACATGAGCATCGGGCTATTGTGCCCATGGATGTGACAGTCCCTGCGCCTGGACGAATCGCACGAAGCGCGCGAGCGCGGGGTTGTCGATGCCGCCCGGCCAGACCAGGCTGGTTTCGCAGCCCGGCAAGGCGGCGGCGGTCTTGCGCCGGCCGACCGCCGCGAACTCGGCCGCGGATCGGTAGACCACGCCGGCGCGCCGGAACTGCGTCACGCTCTGCGGCACCCAGGCCACGCCGAGTCCGCCCCAGACCAGGTTCACGATGGTCTGCATCTGGATCGCCTCCTGCGCCACGCGCGGTGCGAGGCCGGCCGCGTGATAGAGCCCGAGGATCGCGTCGTGCAACGAGGGCAGGATGCGGCGCGGAAAGATCACCAGCGGCTCGGCCAGCACCTCGGCCAGCGGCAGCTTCGGCACCCGGGCGAGCGCGTGCTTCGCAGGCAGCGCCAGCACCAGCGGCTCCTCGGACACCGCGAGCCGCTCCAGCCCGGGCGGCGCGAAGCCGGGCGAATGCAGCATCAGCCCGGCATCGATCTCGCCGCGCGCAAAGGCTTCGAGCTGCACGTCGCCGGTGGCCTCGACCAGTTCCAGCGCGACCTCGGGGCAACGCGCGCGAAATTCGCGCACCCAGGCCGGCAGGCGCTCGAAGCCGATGGTCGAGACGAAGGCGAGCCGCACGCGCCCCACTTCGCCGGCCGCTGCCGCCCGCGCGCGCGCCGGCAGCGCCTGCGCGCGCGCCAGCAGCTCGCGCACCTCGGGCAAGAGCGCCTCGCCCGCGGGCGTGAGGGCCACGCGGCGCCGGGTGCGGTCGAACAGCAGCACCCCCAATGTTTTCTCGAGCTGCGCGATGGCCTGCGTGACCGGCGGCTGCGTCATGTGCAGGCGCACGGCGGCGCGGCCGAAATGCAGCTCCTCGGCCACCGCGAGGAATTGGCGCCAGGCACGCAGGTCGATCCAGGCTTCTTTCATATGCCGAGCATATCAATCAGGGTTGAAATTCGGATTGGAAGCAATCAGTCAATCGTCCGATACTTGGCTTCCCCCGATCCGCAACACGAGAGAGACCATGGCCAACCCACCGATCAAGATCAACAGCCGCAGCGCCAACATCGTCGAAGGCAAGTCGCGCGCGCCCAACCGCTCGATGTTCTACGCCATGGGCTACGAGGAAGGCGATTTCAAGAAGCCGATGGTCGGCGTGGCCAACGGCCACAGCACCATCACGCCCTGCAACTCGGGCCTGCAGAAGCTGGCCGACGCCGCGATCGCCGGCATCGAGGAAGCCGGCGGCAATGCGCAGGTCTTCGGCACGCCGACCATCTCCGACGGCATGGCGATGGGCACCGAGGGCATGAAGTACTCGCTGGTGAGCCGCGAGGTCATCTCGGACTGCATCGAGACCTGCGTGGGCGGCCAGTGGATGGACGGCGTGCTGGTGGTCGGCGGCTGCGACAAGAACATGCCCGGCGGCCTGATGGGCATGCTGCGCGCCAACGTGCCGGCCATCTTCGTCTACGGCGGCACCATCCTGCCCGGCAGGTACAAGGGCCAGGACCTGAACATCGTCAGCGTGTTCGAGGCGGTCGGCCAGAACGCCGCCGGCAACCTGAGCGACGAGGACCTGAAGCAGATCGAGATGCGCGCCATCCCCGGCACCGGCTCCTGCGGCGGCATGTACACCGCCAACACCATGAGCTCGGCCTTCGAGGCGCTCGGCATCTCGCTGCCCTACTCGTCGACCATGGCCAACCCGCACGACGAGAAGGCCAACTCGGCCAAGGAATCGGCCAAGGTGCTGATCGAGGCGATCAAGAAGGACATCAAGCCGCGCGACATCGTGACCAAGAAGGCGATCGAGAACGCGGTCGCGGTGATCATGGCCACCGGCGGCTCGACCAACGCGGTGCTGCACTTCCTGGCCATTGCGCACGCGGCGGGCGTGGAATGGTCGATCGACGACTTCGAGCGCATGCGCAAGAAGGTGCCGGTGCTGTGCGACCTCAAGCCCAGCGGCAAGTACCTCGCGGTCGACCTGCACCAGGCCGGCGGCATCCCGCAGGTGATGAAGATCCTGCTGAACGCGGGCCTCCTGCACGGCGACTGCATCACGATCAGCGGCCAGACCATCGCCGAGGTGCTGAAGGACGTGCCCGACCAGCCGCGTGCCGACCAGGACGTGATCCGCCCGATCACGAACCCGATGTACGCCGAAGGCCACCTGGCGATCCTCAAGGGCAACCTGTCGCCCGAGGGCGCGGTGGCCAAGATCACGGGCCTGAAGAACCCGGTCATCACCGGCCCGGCGCGCGTGTTCGACGACGAGCAATCGGCGCTGCAGGCCATCCTCGACGGCAGGATCTTGGCCGGCGACGTGATGGTGCTGCGCTACCTGGGCCCCAAGGGCGGCCCCGGCATGCCGGAGATGCTGGCCCCCACCGGTGCGCTGATCGGCGCCGGCCTGGGCGAGAGCGTGGGCCTCATCACCGACGGCCGCTTCTCGGGCGGCACCTGGGGCATGGTGGTCGGCCACGTGGCGCCCGAAGCGGCGGCGGGCGGCACCATCGCCTTCGTCAACGAGGGCGACTCGATCACCATCGACGCCCACGAGCTGAAGCTGGAGCTCAACGTGCCCGAGGCCGAGATCGCGAAGCGCCGCGAAGGCTGGAAGGCGCCGGCGCCGCGCTACACGCGCGGCGTGCAAGCCAAGTTCGCGTTCAACGCATCGAGCGCGAGCTCGGGTGCGGTGCTCGACAAATACTGATCATCGTCCGCCGCGGCGGCGGCGATTGGAGCGGCTGGTCAGAAGGCCCAGGTTGCTGCGCTGGCGGTCGATGCGGTCCTGCCGGCGCACGTTTTCGCGCTCGACGACCCTGCGCTTGGTGTAGCCCGACCAGTCGGCCCAGGCCCACCAGGCGGCGGCCAGCGCGAAGGGGATCAGCACGATCCACCAGTCCCACTGGGCCACGAAGCCGACTTCGAAGTATTTGAGGGCCACACCGAGAAGGCCCAGCAACAGAAACCACATACAGAATCCCTCCGGTTGTCCAGGCCCGCATCGCGGCGGACCGTGCACCGCGCTACCTACAATCGCGTTGGATCGACTTTAACGCACCCACGCGACAAGGACCCCATGAAAAGAGCGCTTCTGCTGGCCGCCCTGGGCCTGGCCTGTTCTGCACCTGCCCTCGCCGACCTGGCGCTGGCCACCTCGAAGAACTGCATGAGCTGCCACGCGGTCGACCGCAAGATCCTCGGACCTTCGTTCAAGGACATCGCGGCCAAGTACAAGGACAACAAGGGTGCCGCCGACATGCTCGCCGGCAAGGTCATCAAGGGCGGCTCGGGTGTCTGGGGCCAGGTGCCGATGCCCGCCAACAACCAGGTCAGCGAAGCAGATGCGAAGAAGCTGGTGACCTGGATCCTGTCGACCAAATAAGAGCGCTCAGACCGCGGGCGGCATGCCCACCGGCGACGGCGGCTGCGGCCGCGCCGGCGTGCGGTCGAAGCGGTCTTCCAGCTGGCCGAGATGGGCGGCGAGCGCGTTGTCCGACTGGTCGGAGCGCAGCTTGATGGCGGTCTCGAGCTGCTCCACGCGCGCCAGCAGCGCCGCATGACGCTCGGCATTGCGTGCCATGTGGACGTTCTCCTGGGTCTCCAGGAAGTTGCGCAGCTCGGTGAAGCGCGATGCCTCGGCCCGATCGGCCAGATCGCGTTGAGTCTGCATCTCCTTCGCGTGGCGGCGGGTTTCGAGCAGCACCGTGGTCTGCAGGTAGACCACATAGGCCGCGAAGAAGATGGCCAGCAGCGCCGTCAGCCCCAGCATGATCAGGCCGAAGGGCGCCGTGACCTGCATGAAGCCGAGCGACATGACGGTGGGCGCGACGAGCAGGCCCCAGTTCAACGCCGCCAGCGCCGCGATCAGCAGCACGACCACCAGCAGCACGCCTGTTCTCAGTCCCATGAATGTCTCCTCAACAATCGATGGGCTGTTTGTAACGCATCCGGCGCGCGCGCCCTGTCGGACAGGGGCGCGGCCGCGAATCCTTCAACTCAGTAGGCTTGGCCGAGCTGTTCGAGGATGGCCGGGTTTTCGAGCGTGGAGGTGTCCTGCGTGATCGCCTCGCCCTTGGCGATGCTGCGCAGCAGGCGCCGCATGATCTTGCCGCTGCGCGTCTTCGGCAGGTTCTCGCCGAAGCGAATGTCCTTGGGCTTGGCGATCGGGCCGATTTCCTTGGCCACCCAGTTGCGCAGTTCGGCGGCGATCTTCTTGGCCTCGTCCCCGCTCGGGCGGCCACGCTTCAGCACGACGAAGGCGCAGACCGCCTCGCCGGTCACATCGTCCGGCCGGCCGACCACGGCGGCCTCGGCCACGAGATCGGTCTTGGCGACCAGCGCGGATTCGATTTCCATCGTGCCGAGCCGATGGCCCGAGACATTGAGCACGTCGTCGATGCGCCCGGTGATGCGGAAGTAGCCGCGGTCGGCGCTGCGCACCGCGCCATCGCCGGCCAGGTAGATGGTGCCGCCCATTTCCTCGGGGAAGTAGCTCTTCTTGAAGCGCTCGGGGTCGTTCCAGATGGTGCGGATCATCGAGGGCCAGGGCCGCTTGATGACCAGCATGCCGCCGGCGCCGTTGGGGATGTCCTTGCCGGTCTCGTCGACGATCGCGGCCATGATGCCGGGCAGCGGCAGCGTGCAGGAGCCCGGCACCAGCGGCGTGGCGCCCGGCAGCGGCGTGATGACATGGCCGCCGGTCTCGGTCTGCCAGAAGGTGTCGACGACCGGACATTTCTCGCGGCCCACGTTCCGGTGGTACCACATCCAGGCCTCGGGATTGATGGGTTCGCCCACGGTGCCGAGAATGCGCAGGGAGGACAGGTCCCAGTTCTTGGGATGCACCTTCTCGTCGCTGTCGGCGGCCTTGATCAGCGAGCGAATCGCAGTCGGCGCGGTGTAGAAGATCGTGACCTTGTGCTTCTCGATCATCTGCCAGAAGCGGCCCGCATGCGGGAAGGTCGGGACGCCCTCGAACACCACCTGCGTCGCGCCAGCGGCGAGCGGGCCGTAGGCCACGTAGGTGTGGCCGGTGATCCAGCCGATGTCGGCGGTGCACCAGAACACGTCTTCGGGGCGCACGTCGAAGGTCCAGTCCATCGTGAGCTTGGCCCACAGCAGGTAGCCGCCGGTCGAATGCTGCACGCCCTTGGGCTTGCCGGTCGAGCCCGAGGTGTAGAGGATGAAGAGCGGGTGCTCTGCGCCCACCGGCACCGGCGGACATTCGGTGCTCTGGCCCTGGAGCGCTTCGTCGAAGCTCTTGTCGCGGCCGGCCACCATGTTGCAGGCGGTCGCGGTGCGCTGGTAGACCAGCACGGTCTTGATCGACTCGCAGCCGCCGAGCGCGATGCCGTCGTCGACGATCGCCTTGAGCGGCAGTTCCTTGCCGCCGCGCAACTGGAAGTTGGCCGTGATGACCGCCACCGCGCCGGCATCGATGATGCGTTCCTGCAGCGCCTTGGCCGAGAAGCCGCCGAACACCACGCTGTGGGTGGCTCCGATGCGCGCGCAGGCCTGCATTGCGATCACGCCCTCGATGGTCATCGGCATGTAGACGATGACGCGGTCGCCCTTCTGGATGCCCTGCGCCTTGAGCGCGTTGGCGAACTGCGAGACGCGCGCCAGCAGTTCCTTGTACGTGACCTGGGTGACCGTGCCGTCGTCGGCCTCGAAGACGATCGCGGTCTTGTTCTCGACCGGGGTGCCGATGTGCTTGTCGAGGCAGTTGGCCGACGCATTGAGCTCGCCGTCGTCGAACCACTTGTAGAAGGGCACGTTCGATTCGTCGAGCGTGCGTGTGAAGGGCTTGGTCCACACCACGTTGCTGCGCGCCTGGCGGGCCCAGAAGCCCTCGAAATCGTCGGCGGCTTCCTTGCACAGCGCTTCATAGGCGGCCATGCTTGCGATGCGCGCTCCCTGCGTGGCACGGGCGTCCGGCGGAAACACGCGGTTCTCAACCAGGGTGGACTCGATCGTCGATGCGCTGCTCATTTCCTTGTCTCCTGTACCTGTGAAGTGGCCGGCGCTAATGTCGGCGGCCGCACTTACGAATGACTGACGCTCCATGTTAACGACAGGCGCGTGACACCGGCGCCCCCGCGCGCGTCCTAGAATCGCGCGTTTCCGCCTACAACGACCCGATGTCCAACTTCGACTCCACCACTCCGAACAGCGGCAAGGTCTCACCCCTGCGGCCGCTGCCCAACCTGATCTTTGCCAGCCGCTGGCTGCAACTGCCGCTGTACTTGGGCCTGATCGTCGCGCAGGGCGTGTACGTGCTGCACTTCCTGGTCGAGCTCTTCCACCTGGTCGAGGCCGCCTTCGGGAGCAAGGAAGCGCTGGAGTTGCTGATCACCAGCATCGGCTACAAGACCGCTACGCCGGTCACGACGCTCAACGAGACCGTGATCATGCTGGTGGTGCTGGCGCTGATCGACGTGGTCATGATCTCCAACCTGCTGATCATGGTGATCGTCGGCGGCTACGAGACCTTCGTGAGCCGCATGAACCTCGAAGGCCATCGCGACCAGCCCGAATGGCTGAGCCATGTGAACGCCTCGGTGCTGAAGGTCAAGCTGGCCACCGCCATCATCGGCATCAGCTCGATCCACCTGCTCAAGACCTTCATCAATGCCGACAACTACACCGACCGCGTGCTCATTGCGCAGACGGCGATCCACATCACATTCCTGCTGTCGGCCATGGCCATCGCCTACACCGACAAGCTGATGGCGCCCCCGCAAGCGCGGCACTGAGCTCCCATCCGTTCGGACGGCCTATCGGCCCGTCATGTTTTCGGGCACCACCCACTGGTCGAACTGCTCGCTCGTGAGGTGGCCCGACGCGATCGCCGCATCGCGCAAGCTCGTGCCCTCCTTGTGCGCCTTCTTCGCGATGAAGGCTGCCTTGTCGTAGCCGATGTGCGTGTTGAGTGCCGTCACCAGCATCAGCGAACGCTGCACGAGTTCGGCGATGCGTTCGCGGTTGGGCTCGATGCCGACCGCGCACTGGTCGTTGAAGCTCACCATGCCGTCGGCCAGGAGGCGCACGCTCTGCAGGAAGTTGTGCGCCACCATCGGGCGGAACACGTTGAGCTCGAAATTGCCCGAGGCACCGCCGATGTTGACGGCAACGTCGTTGCCGAACACCTGCGCCGCCAGCATCGTGACCGCCTCGCTCTGCGTCGGATTGACCTTGCCGGGCATGATCGACGAGCCCGGTTCGTTCTCCGGAATGCTCAGTTCGCCGATGCCGCTGCGCGGGCCGCTGGCGAGCCAGCGCACGTCGTTGGCGATCTTCGTCATGCTCGCGGCCAGGGTCTTGAGCGCGCCGTGCGCATGCACGAGGCCGTCGACCGAGGCCATGGCCTCGAACTTGTTGGGCGCGGTGACGAAAGGCAGCCCGGTGAGCTTCGCGAGCTCGGCCGCCACCTGCTCGGCATAGCCCTTCGGTGCGTTGAGCCCGGTGCCGACCGCGGTGCCACCCAACGCCAGCTCGCACAGGTGCGGGAGCGCGGCGCGCACGTGCGCTTCGCCATGCGCGAGCTGCGCCACGTAGCCCGAGAACTCCTGGCCCAGCGTGAGCGGCGTCGCATCCTGCAGATGGGTGCGGCCGATCTTCACGATGTCGGCGAAGTCCTGCGATTTCGCCTCCAGCGTCCCGCGCAGCCTGGCGATCGCCGGCAGCAAGCGATGGGTGATCGCGTCGACCGCGGCCACGTGCATCGCGGTCGGAAAGACGTCGTTGGAGGATTGGCTGCGGTTCACGTCGTCGTTCGGGTGCACCAGCCGCCCTTCGCCGCGTTCGCCGCCGAGCAGCTCGCTCGCGCGGTTGGCGAGCACCTCGTTGACGTTCATGTTGGTCTGGGTGCCCGAGCCGGTCTGCCATACGACCAGCGGGAACTCCTCGGCGTGCGTGCCGGCGATGACCTCGTCGGCCGCCGCGACGATGGCCTTGGTCTTCCTCTCGTCCTGCAGGCCCAGCGCATGGTTGACCATCGCCGAGGCACGCTTGACCTGCGCCAGCGCCTTGATGATCTCGCGCGGCTGCTGTTCGCCCGAGATGTCGAAGTTCTGCAGCGAGCGCTGGGTCTGTGCGCCCCACAACCGGTGCGCCGGTACTTCGATGGGGCCAAAGGTGTCGCGTTCGGTGCGTGTCTTCATGGGCGGGCCTGAGCTGTCAAAATGGAGGACCCGCCAGTATCCGCCCAAGCAAGAAACCCCCATGACCACCACGATTCAACAAGCCGACCTGATCGAGTCGGTCGCCGCCGCGCTGCAATACATCAGCTACTACCACCCGACCGACTACATCGCCCACCTGGCCCGTGCCTACGAACGCGAACAAAGCCCGGCGGCCAAGGACGCGATGGCGCAGATCCTCACCAACAGCAAGATGAGCGCCACCGGCCAGCGACCGATCTGCCAGGACACCGGCATCGTCAACGTTTTCCTGAAGGTCGGCATGGACGTGCGCTGGGGCGGCTTCACCGGCGGCCTCGACGACGCCATCAACGAAGGCGTGCGCCGCGGCTACAACCATCCCGACAACACGCTGCGCGCCTCGGTCGTGGCCGATCCGCAGTTCGACCGCAAGAACACCAAGGACAACACGCCGGCCGTGATCTTCACCGAGATCGTGCCGGGCAACACCGTCGAAGTGACGGTCGCTGCCAAGGGCGGCGGCAGCGAGAACAAGAGCAAGCTGGTGATGCTGAATCCCGGCGACAGCGTGGTCGACTGGGTGCTCAAGACCGTGCCCACCATGGGCGCCGGCTGGTGCCCGCCGGGCATGCTGGGCATCGGCATCGGCGGCACCGCCGAGAAGGCCGCCCTGCTCGCCAAGGAAAGCCTGATGGACGACCTCGACATGCACGAGCTGCTGGCCAAGAAGCGCTCGGGCGCCGAGCTCAGCAAGGTGGAGGCGCTGCGTGTCGAGCTCTACGAGAAGGTCAACGCGCTGGGCATCGGCGCGCAAGGGCTGGGCGGCCTCGCCACCGTGCTCGACGTCAAGATCAAGATGTACCCCACGCATGCGGCGAGCAAGCCGGTGGCGATGATCCCGAACTGCGCGGCCACGCGCCATGCGCACTTCGTGCTCGACGGCTCGGGGCCCGTGTACCTCGAGGCGCCCTCGCTGGACCTCTGGCCCAAGATCGACTGGGCGCCCGACTACAACAAGAGCAAGCGCGTCGATCTGGACAAGCTCACGCCCGCCGAGGTCGCGAGCTGGAAGCCCGGCGACACGCTGCTTCTCAAGGGCAAGATGCTGACCGGCCGCGACGCCGCGCACAAGCGCATCGCCGACATGCTGGCCAAGGGCGAGCAGTTGCCGGTGGACTTCACCAACCGGGTGATCTACTACGTCGGCCCGGTCGATCCGGTGAAGGGCGAAGCCGTCGGCCCGGCCGGCCCGACCACCGCCACGCGCATGGACGGCTTCACCGAGATGATGCTGGCCAAGACCGGCCTGATCGCGATGATCGGCAAGGCCGAGCGCGGACCGGTGGCGATCGAGGCGATCAAGAAGCACCAGAGCGCGTACCTGATGGCCGTGGGCGGTGCGGCCTACCTGGTCAGCAAGGCGATCAAGACGGCCAAGGTGGTGGGCTTCGCCGACCTCGGCATGGAAGCGATCTACGAATTCGACGTGGTGGACATGCCGGTCACCGTGGCGGTGGATGCCGGTGGCACCAGCGCCCACATCACCGGCCCGGCCGAGTGGCAGAAGCGCATCGCGAGCGGCGAGTTCAAGACCATCATGATGGAAGCGGCTTGAGCCACCTGCCGATCGGTGTCTTCGACAGTGGCGTGGGGGGTCTCTCGGTCCTCAACGCGCTGCGCGAGGCGCTGCCGCACGAGCGCTTCGTCTACTTTGCCGACACGGCCCATGCGCCCTACGGCGAGCGCGGCGATGCCTACGTGGCCGGACGGACCCGCGCCGTGGCGCGCCACCTGCTGGAGCGCCACCAGATCAAGGCCCTGGTGGTCGCCTGCAATACGGCGACGGCCGCCGCCATCCACGAGTTGCGGGCCGAGCATCCGGCGCTGCCGGTGGTCGGGGTGGAACCGGCGCTCAAGCCCGCCGTGGCAATCAGCCGCACCGGGCACATCGCGGTGATCGCGACCCGCGGCACCGTGGAAAGCCGCAAGTTCGAGTCGCTGCGCGCCTCGCTGGCCGCGCAGGCCGTGTTCAGCATCGTGCCTTGCGACGGGCTGGCAGGCGCGATCGAGCGGGACGATGCTGCGCAGATCGGATCGTTGAGCCAACGCTACCTGGAAGCCGCCGGTGTCTTCGGCAGCGCGCCGGGGCAGATCGACACGCTGGTGCTGGGCTGCACCCACTACCCTTTCATTGCCGACGAACTGCGCCGCCACGCCGGCGCGGCGGTGCGCTTCATCGACACCGGCGCGCCGGTCGCGCAGCAAGCGCGGCGCCTGCTGTCGCAGGCCGAGGTGCTGGCCGAGGCGGGCGACGGCGGCGTCGCGCTCCTCTGCAGCGGGGCACCCGATGCGCTCGACGCTGCAGCCGCACGCTGGCTCCGCCTGCCCGCCGAGCGGGCCGCGGCCGTCGCCTGATCCACGCCATGCGCTGGGACCGACTCCTCGCTGCCTGCCTGCTGGGCGCCCTCAGCGCTGCGGCCCAGGCCGCCTGCGATACCGGGCTCGCGGAACGCATGCACGCCAAGCTGCACCCGAAGCGGCAGCTCGACCACGAACGCGCCGTGTGCCAGCCGTGGCGCGGCTTCGCCGGACGTTTCATCGTGGTGCTGCCGATCCCGCGCGCACCCTTCGAACCCGGCATCACCCGCTTCGACCTCGACGTGCTCGTGGTTCAGCAAGCAGACAACGGCAACACCGAGCGGGCGAAGGTAGTCAGCCGGCTGTTCGAGGAAACGGCGCTGACCGAAGACGCCGTGCGCATCGGCGAGATCAAGGTCGACACCGCACGCTACATGCTGGCTGGCGATGCACGCGCCTTCGGCATCCGGATCCTTCGCCAGGGTGCATCGCGCGCCGCCCCGTACTCGAACGAGACGCTCACGCTCTACGTGCCCCAGGGCCCGAAGCTCGCCAAAGTGCTCGACGGGCTCGAGATGACGCTGGAGCGCGGCGAGTGGGACACCAACTGCGCCGGCAACTTCGAGACCGTGCGCGGCAGTCTCTCGATCGCGCACAGCGCGAGCAATGGCTACGCCGACCTGCTGCTGCGCCAGACGCGATCCGAAAGCCGATCCAGCGCCCAAGGCGACGAATGCGTGACGCAGGAGCGGCCAGCGAAGTTCGCGTCGATGACCTTGCGCTACGACGGCAGCAGCTATCGCGCTTCGAAGGGCGCGGCCTCCGACTGAGAGGCTTCTTCGCGCAGCGCGGCCGCGCGGCCGCGCCGCATGTCAATGGGCAGGAGCAGCAGCAGGCCACCGACGAACAGCGCGGTGGTCGAGAGGATCGCGACGCGCTGGTTGCCGCCGGTCATCCAGGTGATGGCCCCGTAGCTCAGCGGCCCCACGATAGCGGCCAGCCGCGTGGCGAAGGACCAGAGCCCGAAGAACTCGGCGAGCTGCCGCGGGGGCGCAAGAATTCCCGTCATGGCGCGTCCGGCCGATTGACTCGACCCCATGGCCAGGCCAGCGATCGTGGCTGCCCACCAGAAGCCGCCCTTGGTCGTGACCGAGGCCGCGATCACACACACCGCGATCCAGGCCACGAGCGCACCCGACAGCGCACGCCGGTGTCCGATGCGGTCCTGCAGGTAGCCGAAGCCGAAGGCGCCGAGCGCCGCTGCGATGTTGAGCACGAAGATGAGCATCATCGTCTCGCTCGCGACGAAGCCGATCACCTGCTCGGCGTAGATCGCCGCGAGCGTGATCGCCACCGCGACGCCACCCTGGTAGCAGACGGTGCAGGCCAGCAGCCACATGAAGTCGCGGTAGGCGCGCGCCTCGCGGAAGGTATGGCCCAACTGCTGCCAGGCGCTCTGCCGCGCACCGGCGGCCTGCGGCAGCGCGCGCTCGGGCAGCAACGCGAAGGTGGCGCAGGCCGCGACGCCGTAGAGCACGGCCGTGATCAGCATCGTGACCGGCACGAAATGCGCCGCGGGCAGGCCCTTGGCCTGGGCCGAGAGCACGTAGGCCAGGCACAGCCCGAGCGCGAGCATGCCGCCGAGGTAGCCGAAGGCCCAGCCCCAGCCGCTGACCTTGCCCATGCCTTCGGGCGTCGCAAGTTCCGGCAGGAAGGCACCGGTCAGCGATTCGCCGTAGGAATAAAAGGTGTTGGAGACGACCACCAGCCCCATCGCCATCGCCACCGCGTACGGACCGCCCAACTGCGGCGTGAGCGCAAGCGCCGCGGTGCCGAGCACGCAGCCGACCGTGGCGATGGCCAGCACTCTCTTCTTGGCGGCATGCAGATCGGCCCAGGCGCCGATGGCCGGCATCGTCAGCATCACGATCGCGTAGGAGATGCTCAGCGCCGCCGTCCAGGCAAAAGTGGCCCAGGGAGCGCTCTTGGCAATGCCGCCAACGAAGTAGGCGGCGAACACCGCCGTGATGACGACGGTGGTGTAGCCCGAATTGGCAAAGTCGTACATGGCCCAGCCGAAGACCTCGCGCTTGCGCACGCCGGGACGAAGGGCAGACTGGGAAAACAAGGCCAAGCGACTCTCCGCGAACAGAAGGTCGCCGAGCATAGCGGAGCGGCTTGACCGCTCCGTGGCGCAAGGGGTGAGTGCTGCCCTAGTGCAGGTGGCGCGGACGGCGTCCGCCGCCGTGGCCGCCCGTGCCCGGACCGCCGGTGCCGCCACGCGGACGCTTGCCGATCTCGAGCGAATTCACGAGCGCATCGAAGCGGTCGCCGAACAGCTTGTCGATCTCGGCGACCACACCGCCGAGCTCGGCGCCATCGAAGTGGCGCTCCATGAGGTTCACCACGTCTTCCACCAGGAGATCGCGCTGCACCTGCATGATTGCGGCCGGGTTCGGGCCCACGAAGAGCATGAGGAAGTCGTCGCGCGACTCTTCTTCGGGGTCGCCCTCTTCCTCGTCGAAGTCGGTGTCGTAGAAAGTGACTTCGAGCGCGGCGCCCTGTTCGGCGAGCTCGTTGAGGCCCATGCACATCTCGTCGAGTGCCTGGCGGAAGTCTTCGTCGCCGGCCACGGTCCAGCAGATCTGGAGCATGTGCTCCTTCTGCTCGAAACGGATGCCCGGCTCCTCTTCGTAGACGCTGGTCGCGCCGTCGGCCAGCGACTTGGCGCCGGCGTATTTCCAGAGCGGCCTGAGCGCTTCCTGGATCTGCTCGAAGCTCACATCGGAACGCAACGGCACATCGCCGTGCACATGGATTTCGAACGGAGCGTTGTAGCGAGGCATGTCATTGCTCCCTTGTATGTGGTGGTGCCCGGAACCGGGGTCGAACCGGTACGCCCCTTGTGCAGGAAGCGGCGGATTTTAAGTCCGATGTGTCTACCAATTTCACCATCCGGGCGGCCGGGTGGATATGGACGATACCCGAAACGAAATCAGCCCCGACAACGATGGTTGATGGGGCTGGCTGATCCATGTGGATGGGGTGGAGGCGCGACCCGGAGTCGAACCGGGCTAGACGGATTTGCAATCCGTTGCATAACCGCTTTGCTATCGCGCCCTGCTGTCTTTGAACTCGCGAAAAAAAGGGAAGCCTGAGCTTCCCTTTTTCAAAACTGGAGCGGGAAAAGAGTCTCGAACTCCGTCTGCGAGGAATCCACGGGAGTATAGCGGATGTCCTCAGAGGAGAGCCGCGTCGTGGCGTCCTGTCGAAACCTGTGGAATCCACCCGTTTGTCCAAGAATCTGTCCAAGATCCAGGCCGCGCGCGTTCTCGTGTTCCATGCTCGGCATCCTAGCCGGCCCGGCCGCCGTCATCCATCGGACCCGGCACGCACCACCAGCGCTGGTGGACTTTCTCTTTCAGCCCGTTGGCCTCATGCCCCGCGATCAGGAATCCTTCCTTGACTAGCTTGAGCGTTGGGAACCATAGCTCCGGAATCAGCGACTCGACTTCAGCCTTTGGGGTGGGGTAGAGCCTGGCCACGAGCTCGTGCTGAGGCGACAGCTTGCCGCGGTGCGTGATCAGCAGCCAGCCGAACACTCCCCCGGCGCGCGCTATCTCTGGCGGCAGCCGCTCGGCATGCCGGTACAGGCGATAGACGGTGCAATACACTGGATAAGCATACAGCTTTCCAGAGGCCAGCCGCAGCACGCAGAGCATGAAAAAGCCGCCCTGAGGCCCATGGATGAGAGCGCTTAGCACCAGGGATGCATCGCGCTCATGGCGGCAACCAATCGATGGTGGTGCAGATCCGCATGCGTTCGAAGGCGGCGCCAGTGTCCGAGCAACCTGACCAGCACGCGCGTCGCTTCTCGATGCTCGCGCGTTCTCTGTTGCCGGCACACCTATCCATGCATGCATCAGCATCGGCATACCAAGTCATGAAGTCATCGTTGGCACGCCGCCTGGCGATCGCCAGGCGGGTCGAATCTAGAGTGCCGAGCCGAGGTCCTATGAAATTTCCAAGGCGCTCCATGTCCCTCCGAAGAGCAGCGGTTGCACTTTCCGACGGCTGCGAATGCGCTTGAAGCAGAGCCAGCCTGTTCTGCAGCACGCCGGCGCAGTAGACCGTCGTGAGCTCGAGATCCGATGGCTGCAGTGGCCTTGCGGATACGCCTTGCCCCGCCATTGCCGTAGCAACACAAACGAGCAGCTGTCGATTGGTTTTCATGCCTGCGACCTCGCACGCGCACCATGTAAGTTAAGCGCGGGGTGCGTCAGTTTCAACCCCACGGGGCCAAGCCCCGCTTCGGTGCAGTCCTTTGCGAAGGGCCGCTGTGGAGAAGTTCCGGCGAGCGCTATGGCGCGAAGCTGCCGCTCGCCCGCGACTTCAGTGGCGCGGGATCGGAAAAGCGAACTGCAACGGCGCAGCACGCGGAAGTGTGATGGCGCGCAGGGGAGGCGCATCGTGGGGACAGATCGTCCTGAGCGGCTGCGTGGCGTCGGGAGTAGGCAACGCATTTTTTAGCCGCTAAAGTTCAGTGGCGTTCCGCAACATTCCGGGCATGTGCAGCCACTACCAAGCCGAGAAGCGCCGCAAGCAGCTGGAGAAGCGGTTCGGCATCACCCTCCCCCTTGACTGGGAGCCGCCGCCGGGCGGCCTGCACATCTATCCGACGCAGCTTGCACCGTTCATCCGCCGGCCGCCAGAGCGCGATTCGGGCGACGAGGCCGTGCCGAACTTCGAGCTCGTCGAGGGGCATTTCGGCCTGCTGCCTGGCTTCGCTAAGGACATCAGGTACGGCGTCAACACGTACAACGCCCGGACCGAGACCGTCGACCAGCTGGCCAGCTTCAAGCACGCCTGGGCCAAGGCGCGGCACTGCATCGTGCCGTGCGAGGCGATCTACGAGCCCGATTGGCGCACCGGCACGCACATCCCGACCAGGTTCACCGCGGCCAACGACGAGACGCTCGGCGTCGCCGGCCTGTGGGCGCCTTGGAAGGATCCTGCGACAGGGCAGTGGGCCAACAGCTTCACCATGCTGACGATCAACGCCGACACGCATCCGCTGTTCAAGGAGATGCACCGGCCGGACCCGAAGCGGCCGCCGCACATGCAGGACAAGCGCATGGTGGTGGTGCTTCCGGAGGCACAGTACGAGGAATGGCTCGACGCGCCAGCCGAGCGCTCAATGGCCTTCATGAACCAGTCTCCGGCAGAGCGCTTCGTGATGAGGCCGGAGCCTCTGCCGCCCAAGCCGACGAAGCCGAAGCCTCAGCGTGCCAAGCCGAAAGACCCGTCGGCGCCGGAGCAACCGACCCTCTTCTGAGGTTCGGCCTTCTGCGGCAACGGCGACTTTCCTTCCATCAAACGTCAGTGCCGGCCGACGGTTGAGGCAGTCTGCGCGCCCCAGCGTTGCTTCCCATGAGCCGCTTGCCCTTTCTCGTCATGGAGATTGAAGTCCTGGGGTCCGGCGCCTTTCAGTGGCTGCTGTTTGAGTCCTTTGACGACTCGTCTGATTTCTCCGCCATTGCGCGTTCCGAGCTCACATTTCTGACGCACGAGATTGCGTGGAAAGCGGGATGCGATGCGCTGCGGGACTGCTTGGACAAAAGGGAGCGCAGGGCGGGCGCTTGATTCAGGGTTCGCGTAGCACGAGCGGCTGGTCCGCGACGGCTGGCAGCCCCTCTCGGCGATGGAACTCATCAATCCAAATTCGCGCCTTGGCCCTTAGTGCCCTGCGGGCTTCTTCCTCATTGGAGACGCATCCAGCGAGGGTGATCCGGCACATCTCCTGGCCGTTCCTCTTCACGTCGCCAAAGTAAGCGACGCCTTCGCCGACACCGTCTACGCCCACCTCCATCGACCAGTCCGGTGACGCGGCAGCGGAGGGTGCATGCCCAGGGAACGCTTGTGTATTCATCTATGGCCCCCCATGCGAATTTTGCACATGCAAGTATGCAATCTTCGTTGCCGGACGCAACAGGAGAAATATCATGGCGGGAAGTCTCGCAGCCTTCGCAGACCGCACCCGACTCAGCATCTGGTCAGTCGCAAGTGGCCGTCGGCCGTCTGCAACGTGCCGTCAGGATGCTCGACGAGCACATCGCCGGTGCGTGCAGAGTGGAACACCGTCGGCCCCGCAGTTGTTTTCACATTGGCCGACAGGGTCCGGTCGAACGTCCGGATCTCGCGTGCGCGCTCGACCACTGTGTGCTCAACGCCCGTTTGATCGACCGCCTTAAAGCGATTGATCACTCGGAAACGAGTTTGTTGTTGGCGCGCCATCGCCTTAGTGCAACTGGGTCTTAACCGAATCCGGATCGTTGCTCGCGATCACCACCTTTAAATCGACGTGAGCCTCAGGATTGCAGATGCAGGGGGCGCCTTCGGCTCCGCACTCGCAACCGCCATCGGTGAGCGGACCCCAGGTGCGGTCCTTGTGGTCAGCACAGACCCAGCCGGAACCTCGGCAGACAGGGCACTTCGGATCGATCAAGTGCGGGACCGCGCGCTATCTCCTGAGTGGTTGGGCGATGGGGACCGGCCGATCAGCGGGACATGCTGAACCTGCCGGTCGATTCCTGCAGTCGGTGGCCCCTGGACTCGTGCAGCAACAGGAGCCGCCCGACGGACAGGCTTCCGCCCTCCCCCCAAACCCGAAGGTTCTTTGCATCTGAGCGCACCCGGATAGCGCCAACACCACCGCCAAGCCAAGCAATGCTTTCATGCTGCTGCTCCTTGAAAAGGGTGATGTAAATCTGGTGTCGAGCGAGCTTCTCGGATGTAGGTGGCGTCCGTTCCTCGGCGTGGGCGTACGCGGATTGCAAGAGGGCGTGCTGCAGGGTACGTTTTGTCGCATGGACAGGCTCCGCAGCACCTCACCCAGAATGCCGCCGGAGGCAGTCAAGGCCGACATGCCGGCGAAGCTCTCGCCGGTCCTGGCCACGCTGGTCGACAAGCCGCGGCCGCGGCCGGATGAGTGGCTATTCGAGATCAAGTTCGACGGCTACCGCATGCTGGCCCGCATCGACGCCTCGGGCGTGCGCCTGATCAGCCGCAACGGCCTCGACTGGAGCTCGAAGATGCCGCACCTGGTGCGCGCGCTGGAAGGCATGAAGCTACGGCCCGGCTGGCTCGATGGCGAGGTGGTGATGCTGAACGAGCGCGGCCTCACGGACTTCAACGCCCTGCAGAACGCCTTCGACAACGCACGCACGCAGCGGATGATCTACTTCTTCTTCGACGTGCCGTTCTATGGCGGCTATGACCTGCGCGCCGTGCCGCTGGTCGAGCGCCGAGCCCTGCTCCAGTCGATCCTGGCCAAGCCGCCCGAGCCAATCTGCTTCAGCGAGGCTTTCGACGCGCCGCCGCAGGACATCTTGGCCTCTGCCTGCGAGCTCGGCCTCGAGGGCATCATCGGCAAGCGCAAGGCGAGCCGCTACCCCTCGCGCCGCTCGCCCGACTGGATCAAGCTGAAGTGCAGCAGGCGCCAGGAGTTCGTGATCGGCGGCTACACCGACCCGCAGGGATCGCGCACCGGCTTCGGCGGCCTGCTGGTCGGCTACTACGATGAGGCCGGCGAGCTCATCTACGCGGGGAAGGTCGGTACCGGCTTCAACGAGCAGATGCTGCGGGACTTGCTGAGCCGCATGCAGGCCCTGGCTACGGACCGGCGGCCGTTCAAAGATCCGACGGAGAACGACCGGCGCTCGCACTGGGTGGAGCCAAAGCTGGTGGCGGAAGTGGTGTTCACCGAGTGGACGCCTGATGGGCGCATCCGACACCCGTCGTTTAAGGGACTTCGTACCGACAAGATGGCCGAAGCAATCGTTCGGGAGAAGCCAATGCAGAACGCCCCTGATTAGCAACGTGGCTCGTCGCTGACGAGTAACGTGCAATTTTCGTGGGGCATGCAGGGTTTAGAACGGCAGATCGAACTCGGCGTCGCTTGCGCCAGCAACGTACTTGTCGAGCCCGTGCTCCAGTAGCATGCTGTCAAACTCCGCATCTGGAATTTTCCCGTTGCGGAGCTTCGCAATAAGACCAGCGAGTCCAAAGCTTCCGGTGACCTCGTCGTTGTTAGCGGCCCCCTTAATGATCGAGCGAATCTGATCAGACGACATATCGCTTGCGAGATCAATAAGATGCTTTCCGCCCGCATTGGCATTGTCGAAGGAATTAGACTTAACGTACAACTCGATGGCTCGGTCAATGACCTGGCGTGGCGCAATAAAGTAGGCGCCCGCCTTCAAATCAGCGCGAGTGGCGAATTTGACGCGATAGTTGGCGCTGCCGGAAAGCGGTTGATATTCAAGAAGAAAGTCGAGATCTATGAAGCTAGCAACAGGCAATTTCTTGACGAATTCGTTGAGCCGTTGCTTCACATCCTCATCAAGGTGTGTCCATGAGTCCGGAAAGCCCTCCAGGAAGCGAATAAACCTATCCAGATCACTGTCCTCCATCTCACGAGCCATCTTCGAGAGACGCTCCTTAAAGAGCTTCTCAACTTGTACGTGATGCAAGTGCCTGACGGCAGTTAGGGCATCACGGGCGCGGTACTGACGCCTCTCATCAGTCGACTCTAGCAAGATCCTCTTTGTAAGCACGAGCGCAAAGTTGCGCACAAGCGAGTCTCTCGGCTTCCGCAGAGGTCCAGAGGCGAATACTTCGATTGCCTTGACGCTATCACTCGGAAACAGTTCCGAATCCACATCCTTCATCAACCTAGAAAGCGCGTACTTTCCTTGAGCAGGCGGATGCTGGAGGAGGTGAGTTACGGCCGCATGGATATGCGCCCGTGCAAGTTCGGCAGAGGGGCTGTAGGCCTGATCTTCGGAAACAAGAGAGGGATGGGCACATCGATTCCGATCGGCCTGCAAGCGCTCGAGATCGATATGCTCCAAATGTGAGATCAATTCGAACTTGTCTCGCGCCAGCAAGAGCAGCGTCTTCTCGAACTGCAAGGCCTTATAGACTTCGCCGCTAGCCCGAATCTTCTCGAGTAGGGTGATTTGCTGCTCTGCTTCGTGGTCTCCAGAGATCGCAAGTTCACGAAGCTTATCGATGATGTCAAAGCAAATCGCGATCCACGTACCCACTATTGCAGCCCGGTAGGCGCCCACCCTGTAGCTCGCGACCGCTTCCGCAACGTAGGACTTTGCTTTCTCGTCCCGGCACTTAAGGACCAGTTCATCGAGGTCAGCGAGCGGAGCGGAGATCATCTTCAGTGCTTTCGGGTGGTTCTAGAGCGGGGAATGTAGCCTGAACCCAGCACCTGATTGAGGGCGAACGGAAACTGCGCACTCAGGTGCAAAGCGGCGTAGGTTCTGCCAAGAAGACCCTTATCTGCGCAACGTGAAGACCACCGAGAGGTACGACACAGGTCCTTCCTCGACGGCCGCCACCCCGTGAAGCGCTGACGCTTCGAAGAGGAGCGAGTCGCCGGCCCCCACTTCTGCAGTGGTCTTGCCGTACTGGTATCGCAACCTGCCGGAAAGCACATGCACGAACTTCAGTCCAGGGTGCTGGAACGTGACATAGGGGCCGGCGTCAGGCAGCAGCGTGACCAAGTAGGGCTCAACGAACAGGTTGCCAGAGAGCACGTGGCCGAGCAACTCGTACTCGTAGCCATCCACGGCACCCTGGCGATGCACCTTCAGCCCCTTGCCTGCGCGGACGTGGCTGAAGTCCTTGCGGTCCACTTGGTCGGCGAAGAACCGCGAGATCGGCACGTCCAGTGCATTTGAAATCCGCTCGAGCGTCTGCACGGAAGGTGAGACCAGCCCGCGCTCGATTCGGGAAAGCATCGACGGCGAGATGCCCGCTCGGGCCGCGAGCTCTCCGCCGCTAATTTGGGTAGCGGCTCGGAGAGCCTTGATCTGGGCTCCGATCGCAGCCATTGACTGATCGCGAGGCGCGGGACCTGCCTTTGCCCGCGGGCGGGCTGCTAATGGAATGCGAAGCGGCCGTGCGGTCGGCAATGGAGAGGGTGAGGTCGGCATGACGCGCTTGTACGCCAACGTCGCCCATCCGCAACTAGCAGTTTTCGCAGGTTGCTGGACTACTGGGTATTCTGCAAGGCGTTGCGGTCCTCCCGGGTTCACTCCAGGCTTTGGCGCGTCCGCTCGCGAAGGAAGTTAGTCCCTCGCCGCTTCCTTCTTCATCGCGCGCAACTGCTTGACGATCCAGTTCAGCAATCGAGGGTTGCGCATCCAGACCTCGACCAGGCCGTTGCTGTTCTGCGTGACGAACTGCTCCTCCGTCGAGTCGTCCGTCACTCCGTACACCCAGTTGATCGCGTGAGAGACCTCATGGATCACCGTGTTCACGGCTGCCTGGAGCAGCATGCCGTCGTGCAGGTAGATCCGATACTCCTCGAACACCGTGATGCCGCAGCAATCCGTCAAGCAGGGGTGCAACTCCGCCGTGCCGACGACGACCCTGAACGTCGTCGGGCCGACGTGGATTCGCCGCGGGAGGCCTTTGTAGTGGTCGACAGGGTCCGGAGCCATGTCAGTCGTCAAGCAGCGCGCGCAGCGCCGTGTTCTCCGCCCTCAGGGCTTTGACTTCAGAGTCTCGGCGCTGAACGACGCTGCGAGCTTCTTCCGAAAGATCTGCAGATCGAGCGAGTAGGTCTCCTGCCTCTGCAAAAAGTCCGTCGAGGGCGTCGGGTCGATTTCCTGCAGTTCCACCGGCTGAGCAGCTGCCCGCGGCTTCTGCCCGATGACGGGCGGCTGCGGCGAAGGCGCCGCGCAGCCCAGCAGACAGAACGCCGTTATTGCGCTCAGCAAGGCGGCGCGCGGAAGTTTCCAGTGAGAGTGCATGGGTCAGTCCTTGTTGGGCGGCCTCGAACGTGGCCATCTTTTCGGAGGTGCGCAGCGCGTCGGTCAGCGCCACGCGCGCGCGGTCGGCCTCGAGCTGGGCCGCGGCCGCGCGCTGGTCGGCCAGGTCTTTACTGGCGCCGGCGAGACGCACGGTCTGCACGCCGGCCGCGGCCGCGAGGGCCACGACCAGGCCGACCACCAGGTAGGCCTTGACTGCGCTGAACCAGGCCGCGGGGGTCATGCCTTGGGGTACTGCGGCTGGACGTCCATGGCTGGCTTCGGCGCGGGCTGTGGCAGCCAGAGCGCGTCAAGCCAGATCCGATATGCGATGTTCGGAAACAGCAGCATCATGGCTTCACCCCGTCAAGGGTCTCGGCCAGGCGCTGGACCAGGCGGTCGCTGTAGGTCTTGCCCGGGTGCACCCCGTCCATCAGGTCGATCGAGCCGTTGAACTCGACCGCGCCCCAATCGGCGAACGGAACCGCGAGCTCGCCGGCGAGGTTGTAGAGGGAGGCGTTGAAGATGTCGCGGGACGCAATTTGGTCCCACGAGAGGATCCCCGGGACCTGCCGGGAGTAGCCGGTGAACACCGGAATGCGGCCCTCCGCGCGCACGCTGAAGACCAGGGCGCGCATGGTCGTCAGGAACGTCTCGAGGCGCATGCCCTGCCATGAGTCGATCGCGCCGTTCTCGATCACGACGACGCGGTTGGCGGCGCGATCGCTCGTGCCCCAGCCTGTGGCCAGCGTGGCCAGAGACGTGCCGGCGACGGCGCGGTCGGTCACCGTCAGGTTCGGGCGAAGGCGCTGCAGCGTCATCGCCGGCGTCTCGTTCGTGCCGTTGCCGGCCATGATCGAGTCGCCGTAGAGGATCACGTTGAAGGTCGGCGCGCCGTTCGGCGCCGGCGCGGCCGGAGGCGTTGGCTGGGTCGGTGGCGCGGGCTGAGAGACCGGATCGGCTGGAGCCGGTATCGGCGCGTAGCCGGGGCCCGAGGAGCTGCCCCCGCCGCCGCAGGCGGACAGGAACAGGGTTGCGGTGATTGCGGTGAGCCGGAGAGCTTTTTTCATTCTTCTTGTTGCTCCGTTGATGGATGGGCGTGCAGCCTAGAGTCGCCTAGCCGCGAAGGGAATCCCAGGGCATACATGAGCTGCGCGAAGTCAAGCGCCGGCAGATCCCCGCGCGCGCGGTTGGCGAAATTACTTGCCCACACCACGTTGTCGACCGTGTAGCCGCGGTCGGTGTGCAGCCGGTCGACGGAGGGGCGCATCGGGTGGCGCGCGCCGGGCTGCTCGAAGCTGATCGGCAGGCCGGTCCAGAAGCACATACCGCCCTGCTCGAGCCAGATGCGGCCAAGCAGGGCGGCGCTCAGTTCGAACTCCACACCCCGGGCATTCGCCCGACCCCTCGCGTAGCGCGCGAAGTCCAGAAACTTCTTCCGATTCGCCAAGGATCAGCTGTCGAATGCGGCCTTCAACCGCTTGTCGTATTGATGCTTCGCCTGTTCTTTCCCGTTGTAGAACTCGGCGAACGGCGTCCAGTCGCCGGTGGCCACGGCGTGCTTCAGGGCCTTCCAACCCTTGCCGCCGCGGTCGTGCATGACGAACTCGACGAAGGCAAGCAGCTGAGCGCCCTCGCCCTCAAACATCGCATTGATGAAGTCCTTCAGCGTGGCGAAGCCCGCCGTCGCGTAGTTCTCGCCGAGGATCTGGAACGCGCCCCAGCTCGCGCTCATGAGCGCCGCGGCACGCGATAGCGCGGCGGCCTTCGTCAGGCGCTCGTGCTCGCGCGCGTTGCGAACGTCGATGTTCGCGCCCTTGGCGTAGTGGGCTGCCGTCCAGCGCCGAAAGCTCAGGGTCGGCTCGACCTGGTCGAACTTGCCGCCGGTGTTGCGGTGGAAGACGTGGCCCTCGAACAGGATCCGCGGCCGGCCCTCGGGGTCGAAGCCGCCGTTGGGAGCCTCAACCTTGCACACGGCCTTGACGGCCGCGACCGGCACGCCCAGGCGATCGGCAGCAGCCTGGAAGTCGGCCTCTGTCAGGCGAGCCTTCATGCGCCCGCCTTCGCCGCGGCTTGCGCCGCCTCAAGCGCTGCGCGTGCGTCCGCGACGCTCTGCTGAGGCAGCGCGCTGGCGATCGGGATCAGAGCAACGAGCACCATGCGGATGTACTCGCGCGTGTCGGCGTCGATCTTCGTGAAGATGCCCAGCAGCGCCATGTTCTCGCTCGCCCATTGCAGCGCGCCAGGCGCAAGCACCGCGGCCGTCGCAAGCCAGACCGTGTACTTGCGGCGCGCCACGTTCCAGTGAAGTTTGAAAGACGCCCACCGGGCCTTGAGTTTGACGAGGTTCATGCCTTCTTTCTGTAGTGCCAGGTCTTCAATCCCGTTCCGACGCCGTAGACGGCGCAGCCGAGGACAAGCAGGAGATGAGCGTTGTGAGAGCCGCCGGCCCCGGCCAGCAGGCTGGTGGCGTCTGCGGCGCCGCCTACGGCGACGAGGCCCAGTCCGGCGCGTTGCGTGAAGGTGTCGTCGAAGGCCGGGTGCAGCGTCGCGGCGACTGCGAGCGTCGCAAGCAGGATGATTCCGGTGAGGTACAGGTGGTCCACTTCAGGCCTTCCATTTGCGAACGACCCACCCCCACATGTCGGCCGCGATCTGCTTGGAGTCGAGCAGCTGGATGACTTCGTACGCCTTCGAAACCAGCGCCATGCCGAACACGCCGACGAGGAACCCGACAAGGCCCTCGGCGCGGGGTGTGTTGAGCCACTCCGCCAGCGGCGTGGTCGCGACATACGACAGAGCGGCGCCGCCGGCACCCATCGTCAGCTTCTCGGGCCATTTGCCCGGAAGGAATCGCATCGAGACGAGCGCTCCGGCTACGCCGGATGCGAGCTTGGCAATGCTCAGGTCAGCGAGGTTGTCAGGCAGCATTTGTTGTTCTTGTTGGCTGCCCACCAGCGGGCTCTGCGCATACTGGAGTCTCGCCTGACCCGGGCGCAATCCCCTAGGTCAAGGCTCCGGGGACGGCCCGTTGGGCGCCCATCGGCCGACGTTCGCCTTCCAGATGTACAGCCGGCGGCCGATCTGCACGACGTCATTGTTCTTGACGACTGCCGGGAACAGCTGGTCGTATGCGCGCAGCTGGTAGCCCTGGATGAGGAACTCGCCGACCAACGTGGCCGTCGAGCCGTACACCGCGGCTAGCTTCGGGAGCAGGTCGGCCTTTCCCTGCATCAACCCGCTCGCGTGCCACACGGCAACCACGGCCGGCGACATCACCCACGACTGCGCCATCAAGCCCGAGGATCCGATGACCGCCACCAGGCCGCCACTGAGGCTCGCGCCAGCCTCCATCGTTCCCGACGAGCCGGCGAGCGCAGACCCGACCCCCGCAACGTCCCAGCCGCCCGCCATCACCGAGCTGGTCTCGAGGATGTACGGGCCGGCGAAAGGGGCTGCGCCGAAGGGCGCGGTGCCGTGCGGGAGCGATCCAAACATCGGTCAACGCCCCCTGTAGAGGCACATGTCGAGCAGCGTGCGCGGGCTGTAGGAAGTCGCGTTGGGGAAGCCAAGCGCGGCCGCGCACCACTCCGAGCAGAAGGCGGAGCCTTCCTGGTCGAAGGGCCGGTTGAGGAACTGGGTCCGCAGCAGGTCAAGCCAGCCGTACGGCTGCCCGCGCGTCTGCTCGAAGTGCTCTGCGACGCGCCGGCCGTCCGCCCACGGCAGCTCGAACACGTCCCAGTTGCCGGGCTCGAGGTCCATGCGCTTGCCGCGCACGCCGCCGTCCCGCAAGCTCGATGACATGTAGACCCCGACATCGGCGTCGACCAGCTCGCAGTGGCTGTAGTTGCTGCGCGTCCAGGCCCGAATGACGGCGTTGCCGATCATCCCCTTGCCCTTGTACATGGCGAGTTGGATCACAGGCTCTCCTCGTAGGATTGCGGCCAGCCGGCCAGGATGTCGATCGATTCGGGGTCGCTGCTGGCTTCCACCTCGGCACGCAGCGTCTCAGCGCGCGCGAAGAGCGTCATCTCAAGCCCGACCACAGCCGAGAAGACCGAGATTGCGAGCGCTGAGGTGAGTGGCTCGAAGTGGCCGCTCATCGTCTTCCACGAGGTGTTCGGCACTGCTTGGCCTGAGACTGCCAGGACGAACAGCCCGAGCTGCTGGATGCGGCTTGGCGCGTCGGTGTGGAACCAGTAGCCGGAAGCCATCACCCCGGTATCCTTGCGCCGATCGCGCTCGCGCTTGATGGCCTCCCACACCTGGAGCCGGCGCTCCGTCAAGGGCACAGCCGGGAGGCCGTCGGGCCCCGCCTCAAACGTGCGCCCCATGATGGAGCCGTACCGTTCGCTGGAGACCTCGACGGCCCCCAGTGGCACCGCGTCGCCCTCGAAGAAGAAGGCATTGGTGCTGGGGTCGTAGTGGATCATTGAGCGTCCTTGAGCGCGCGGACTTCCGCCCGCAGCTCATTGATGCCGGCGACCAGCAGGCTCACTACGCCGAGCGCTTCCACGCTCAGGAGGCCTCCGGTGTCCGCCTCGACGTCGTAGTCGCGCGGGACGGTGATGGCCTCGGGTAGCACCCGCAGTAGTTGCTGTGCGATCAGACCGGCGCGGCGCGGCGCGGGGCCGTCATAGGGTTTCATGTCGGGGCGCACGAACGTGCAGCCCGTGAGTTGCGCGAGCTTCGCCAGCGCGTCCACGATGGGCTCGATGTCCTCTTTGACGCGGCGGTCCGAGTGAGTCGTCCAGCCACCGTTGCTTCGGCCTACGCCGTCGTTACCGAAGCGAAAGTAGTTGCCTGAGCCACCGATGTTGAACTGCACGAAGCTCTCGACGGCGGGTTGGTGGTACGCCGCGTAGGTCGACACGTCGCCGTGCGAACCGAAGTCGCCGATGGGCACGTAGCGGTACTGGCCCGACACCTGATACCCGATGGGGTTCAGGGCGTTTGCGGCGCCAGCGTTCCATCGGAGACCGTAGTTCGCCTGAACGTAGTACGCGATGTAGGCGTAGTCGTTGACGTCGATGTGGCCCGTGACACCAACGTAGCTGAAGTTGGCGCTGCCGTTTAGCGTCGCCTTCGCGTTCAGGGCGGTTTGCGTGGCGGTGCTGACGGGCTTGGCCGCATCACTCGTGTTGTCCACGTTCGATAGAGCGACAGCCGCCTTGTTCAGCGTCTGCCACGTCTTGTCACCGCGCCAGTACTGCGCCGCGGTCCCGGCAGCGATGGCGGGCTCCTTCACGACCATTTCGGTGGCCTCGCGCGTGAAGCTGGTCATGCGCCAGTTGCCGCCGCCCAGGCTCAGGAAGTCGGCGACGTCGTTGGCCGCCGTCGTGATGCTCCCGCCGCCGAGCATGATCAGCGATGTGGCGTTGTGCGTAAGTTGCAGGATGCCAGCGAAGCGGATGCGCCGGCGCGCGCCGGCGGGTAACGTGCCGAGTGCGGTGACGGGCGTCGTGCCGGTGATGCGGACATTGTTCGAGGCAACGGCTGCAAGGTCCACCGTGGTTGCCGAGGCGACGTCGACCTCGGCAGCGTAGTTGAGGGCGCCCGTGAGATCGTCCCCGCCCTTGGCAAGGGCGCCGATCATGCCGCGCCAGTCGCCGCGCACGGCGCTGGTTGTCGGGGCAAGCACGGTCAGAGAGACGTTCTTGTTGCCAGAGCCAAAGTCGACCTTGGCTCCGGCATTGCTTGAAGCCACCACGGTCGTGCGCTGCAGGGCCCCGCTCTGGACGGTGCCGCGGCCAAGCTCCCACCCGCCGTTCTGGCGGCCCACCGCGTCTACGTCGGAGATCAGGTAGTGGACGGTGTCACCATTCGCCGCCACGTCCGAGAACGGGCGATAGTAGGCCACGGCCCCCGCAAGCGTGAGGTCTCCTTGCCCCGTGCTGGTGGTCAGCTCGAGGATGCGGTCTCCAGTGACGTGCGCCATGTGCTCAGACCACCGAGAACTGGGTCTTCGTGGTGGCCTTCAGGCGCGGGACCACGCCCTTCTGGACCGGGATGACCGGGTCAAGCGGGCCGTGCACCAGAAGCAGGCCGGCGCCGGTCTGCGCAGTGCCGAGGCCGAGGTGGGTGACCGTGCCGCCGCCGATGGTGCCGAGCATCTCGAGGTACTCCACCGCGTTCACCAGCGCCGCCTCGGCGCCCGTCACCACCCACCCGGCAGCGCTCCGTGGGATGGCCACACGGACGTATTCCGCGTACGCGATTTCGTTGGTGAGCTGGTTCGCACCGGCGCCCGGCGCCGCGGTGTAGAGGCCCAGATACAGGTTGGCCAGCGGCGCCGCAGCAGCGTTGTCGGCGAGGCCGGCGATCGCGACCGCCTGCAGGATGAGCTTGAGCAGGGCGTTCGCCGATGCTGTGGTGTATGCCATGTTGTTCTTCTTCTTGTTGGCGGGCGCTCGTGGCGCCAGGACGTGTCATTGGACGAGCCGCGGCTATCGCGGCGCAATCCCCGGGCAGATGCGCCTACCCCATCGGCCACCCCTTGGAGGTGTCGTACGCGAGGGCTGCCTCGATGCCCGTGAGCGCCCCAATCGCCGCGGCGTGGGCGCGCTCTGCCGAGAAGCACGCCTGGATGTGAAGTGCCACAGCGCGCGCGGCGTCCCTGAGCTGCGTGACGCTCAGCGTGACCCAGCCGCTGACGGCTTTGAAGTCGACGGCCTCCAGGCCAGCGAGCTCTGCGTCGGAGATGGCGGAGGCAATGGCGCCCTGGTCCGTCTTGACGCGCACGCCGCCCGGAAGGGTCAAGCCTTCGGTCTGCAGGAGCCAGCGGCGCTCGGCGACCGCGGCGAGCAGGCCCAGCTTCAGGTCGGTGAGCGAGCGCGGGTCGACCCATACCTTCGCCGCATAGTCGAAGATGTGGGCCGTGCTCGGCCGCTCCGGGTATGGCGTCGGCTCCCGATCGTCGAGGTCGATGTAGTAGCCGGCCGGTGTGTGTTCGAGGTAGACGGCCTCGTGCGCGTGGTACGCCTGACGCTTGTCGGATTCGATGTTGCTCGAGGAGCCGGTGCGCAGGACCTCGCCGGTGCGCTTGTCGTAGACGGTGAAATTGGGCATGGTCTTAGCGTCGTGTTGAGAGTGCGAAGATGGAGGTGCTGTTGCCTCCCACGGTATTGACGGCGGTGATCCAGTAGTTGCCTGGCGGGAGGTCGACCTTCACGGAGCCCGTAACGGTCGCGCCCTGCAGGGCGCCGCCCTGCCAGTACAGGGCCTCGTTGATCTTGATTTGCAGAATCCCGATGGAGGCGGCCGGCATGATCGAGGTCGCCGTGATGAAGGTCGGGACCGAGTCCCAGCGGTTCGGGATCGCCGGAACCTGGTGCCAGATGCCCGCAGAAGAGCCGGGAGAGGCCGCGGCAGTCGGCACGGTGATCGCGTTGCCGCGCACGCTCAGCGTGTCGATCACATCGATCTGGTTGATGATCAGGCCGTTGTTGCTCAGGTCGAAGCCAGGCCCCCACATGTGGAAATTGGCGGAGACGCCGGCGTCATGGTGCATCACGATGCCGCAACCATTCAGGTTGAAGTCGATAAGGGTGCTGCCGTTGGTGTGGCGGGCAAGGACCCACCCCCAGCTTTCGTCGCGCCACTTGCCGTAGCTGCGGACGAACCCCCACCCGCCCACGCCGTCCCCAGAGATGTCGATCTGGCCCGCGGTGACATAGCCGAGGCGTGCGGTGATGGCGGACAGGCGGTCGACGAACAGCGCACGCGCCTGGATGGAGCCGTCAACGACCAAGTTCCCGTCAATGCCGACGGTCGCGGCGCCGGCGACGGAGCCGACCACGAACGGGTACTTGGTCACACCGGTCGGGCCCTGCGTGGCGATCGCGAAGCGGTCCACCAGGAACGTGGCGTTCGACTCGGAGCCGTCGTTGTTCAGGATGATGCCGGAGACCTTGCCGTCCACGGTCATCTTCAACCCCCAGCGGGCGAAGAGCTTGCCGGTCTGGTCCGCGCGCACGACCTTCTCCTCGGCCAACGAGGCCTCGGCGTCGTTCACCCGGGCGGCAAGTGTGAGGCGGGCGGACGCCTCTGCGGAGACTGCGTCGGCGCGCGCTGCGGCCTCTTCGCGCACGGCGGCCACGGTGCCACGGTCGCTGGCCTCGCTCGAGTACGGCGTCACAGGGAAGCGGCCCTGCTCCGCCTTGATGTAGCGAATCCCGACCTCATTGTTGTCGTCGTGGCCGGTCCAGAGCCACACCGCCGCGCCCGAGGCCGTACCGGCCGGCGCCTGGACCTCGACGGCAAGTTCGTTGCGCCGAGCCTGCTCGTTCAGGAAGTCGTGAGACGCCTCGAGCAGGTTGCTCGTGGTGCCCAGCGTCGCGCCGTTGGCGTGGAAGAACTCGATCGCGAATCCGGACGAGCCCGCTGACAGGAACTTCGAATCGCCGGAGACGGCAAACCAGGTGCCGGGCTTGGCGGGGAACTTCGGGCTCGCGATCCAGCCGGTCGACGGGATTCCTTCGATCAGGCGCGCCGAGGTTCCCCAATCGTCCTCGACGATCTCCCAGCCCTCGACGCTCGTGGTCCAGTCTTCGAGGTCGAACTCGAAGCCGCCGTTGCGCACCAGGTTGCCGCGGACGTAGCCCACCGCGCGCGCGGAGACGATGTCGATGCGCTCGGCCAGCTGCTCGTCGCCGTCGGTCACCAGGTTCTCGACGTGCGTGATGGCGGTGCCGCGCGCGATCGACTCGTCAAGGAGCCGCTCGCTGATGCCCGAGTTCACGTTCAGCAGATCCGCGATCTGCTCGTCGAGGTCTTCCTGCAGCTCCTCCAGGGCCAATTCGATCGAAGGTAGGGCCTGCACCTCGTCGTAGCCCGCGGCGCCGGCGTTGCCGCCCGCGTCATAGGCGATCACCCAGTAGATGCGCGTGCCAGCCGTCTCGGTCTTAACGAAGTTCAGCGCCGGCGTGCGCCCGATCTCCACGGCCTCTTCAAGGGTTGCCCCCACCTTGATGAGGTAGGTGCTGATCGGCTGCGACGTGTGGCAGTCCTGCCACGAGAGCTCGACCTGCTGCGACCAGGCCTCGCCGCTCACGATCGGCTGGCCGGGCGCTTCGATGTCGATGGTGGTCGAGATCGGGACCCCGGGAGCGCCCTGAGCGTTGAAGTGTGCGGCCCAGATTTTGACGGTGCCCGAGGGCAGCCAGCCGATGTTGGCGATCAGGGCCTTGCCGGCGAAGCGGTCGACCGCGGTCTCCCAGGTGTCGCCCACTCGGATCTGCGTGCCGCCCCAGTCGAGCTGCTCCATGCCCACGGGCGCCGACCAGCGTGCGATGGCGCCGGTGGCTTCCAACGTGACGGACAGGCCGTCGACGTCGCCGGGGATCTCGCTCACGCCGCGCAGGGTGTGCGACTTCATCGACCAATCCGACGAGACGTAGGGCGTGGTGAAGCGCACGCGCACCTGGTACTCGCTGTTGACGTTGAGGCCAAGCAGGTAGGTTTCCACCGCATCGCCCGGGAGGTCGGTCGTGACCCAATCGCTGACCGGCGACACCGTGCGCCACTGGACCCGCACGTAGCCGCCCATGCGTACGGCGGGCGACGGCGATTGCGACCAGGTCACATGCGCGCGCACAACGACGCTGCCGCCCTGCACCACCACCTGCGAGGCGCCAGACACAACGTCAAGGTCGAGGGGCGGCTCGGGCCGCAGGAACGGGCTGGGCAGGTTGGTGTTGGGCGCGGGGTCCGCGACCGCCGCGTCGGCGAGGTCGTAGAAGCTCGGCTCGTCTTCGATGATCTGGAAGGAGAGCGGCGACGTGGTCGAGTACGTCCACTCCTGGATTCGGAAGTACTTGTTCGTGAAGCCATAGATCCCGCTCGACAGCGTGATCCGATCGCCGGGCTGCAGGTGCCAGGCGGACATCTTCGGGTTGATCTGCAGGATGAAGCCGCCGCGGCTCTGCTCCACGAGGGTGCGCGCGATCTGGTGCGTGCGCGCGTGCGAACCCGTGAAGGTCAGCGCCAGGTCGAGGAACTTGTCCTTCGCGTCCGCGGCGCGGAACACAGCGTTTTGGTAAGGCGTGTAGTCCTCGGTCACGCCGCTGCGCGCCTGGTTGACGTAGCTGCCGCGTGCGCCGTTGTAGCGCTGGGTGCCTGGGTTGCAGGTCTGCACGGCGACGACCGGGCCCAGCAGATCCGCGTCCGTGAGCGCCATGACGGGGGTGGTCCACGCGCCGGCCAAGATGCGCCACACGCCGCCCGACTCAAGGCTGTAGCCGGCCATCGCCTCTTCGATTTGCTGGCGCGTCGTATCCCGGTCCTGGTCCGTGCGGAACATGCCATCGCAGGTGTAGAGGCGCGTGTCGTTGTCGCCCCAGGCCCCCTCGCCGTAGACGACCTGGTCACAGGCGTTGGCAGCCGCGATCAGCGCGTTCTCGTCGATCTGCTCCGGCAGCGCCAGGTAGCCGGCCTCGGATCGCAGGAAGTCGGCAAGGCAGATCGCCGGGTTGCGGCTGTAGTACGTGGTGCCAGTGCGAGGGTCGAAGACGCGCTTGCCGCGCACGCGCGCTGTGAAGGCCGGCAGCCCGCCCTGGAAGCGCTCGAGCAGCAGGTTGATCGTGATGACCAGGTAGGTGTAGCCGGTCAGCTTGTGGTTGTCGGTCCACAGGTCGGGCTTGGCGCCGCGGAGGATCGGATCCACGAAGTCGACGCCGCCGCGCGAGAGGTGCTTGCTGACGTGCACGGCGCTGCCGGGCCCGTCGACGCGGACGGTCACCTGTCCGGTCAGACCGACCTGCTCAGGGCCGGCCGCGACCAGGCAGAAGCCGACGTTGTGAATGTGCTGCGGGACCGTCAGCCGGTTGCCAAGGGCAAGCGCGCCGGAACCCGTGATGTCCGTGCCCGCGCTGTCGGTGATCTTGATCAGCTGCGGGCTGTAGTACTGGCCGTCCGCACTGGTGTCGATAACCGCCGCATACACCGGCTGGATCTCGCCTGTGAGCGCGCTCTGCCACGAGAAGTCCTGGACCGTGTAGGAATAGGTGATGTCGCGCGCGATGCCGTACTCAAGTTGGTACGCGGGGTGCTGCGAAGTTCCGTAGGCGTTGAGCTGAAGGCTTTCGCCGTCGATTAGGACGTCGTCGATCGCCTCGCATTCGTGCGCCGCCAGGACCAGAACGATGTGCTTGAACTGATCCTTGTCGCCGCTGGTGACCACGGCCTTGACAGAGCCGCCGATCGGCGCCGGCTGGCCGTAGACGACAGTCCACGCGTCGTCCCCCGCTACGATGGTCGTTGTCCGATCCCGCAGGTTGGCCACGTCCTCCTGGAACTTGCGCTCAGCGGACCTGCGCGCCTGCTTCTTGGCCTGCATCGAGCCATAGACGCTCGACACAACCGAGGCCACCGTGACGATCGCGCTGATGACGGCCCCGTAGGAGATCGCGGCGCCGGCGGCGGTCGTGAATGCCGTCGAGGCCAGGAACGTGCTGATCGGCTCCGCGCTGGCGCCAACGCACAGCGTGGCCAGGGCAACGAAGACGAGCGCGCCGCGAATCAAACGCGCCATGCCGCGACTCCTTGGGTGAGGGGTAGGAACTCGAGGTGCTCGTTGCCCGGGCAGACGATGTGGGAGCCGGTACAGATGCCGAAGCTGTAGCCCGACACGCGCCCGATCTTTCCGCCGCTGAGCGCCAGGACCACGTCACCGCGTTGGGCCATCAGCCCGGGCAGGAAAGGGCCAAGGCGCTGGGTGGCGGCCTGGATGAACCCGCCGGCGCGGCGCACGATGCGCAGCGAGGCAAGCAGGTGCTTGCGGCCGAGCGGTGAGGACTCCACGCGCAGGTCGGCAAGCGGGTCCTGTCCCGTCTTCTCCAGCACCCAGTCGGCCGCGATGTGCACGCAGTCGTGGCGGAAGTATTCGAAGGCCTCGCCGCGGCGCGCGGCGATGAAGGCGTCGAGATCTGCTTTCATCGTGCCCTCAGCTGCGCCATGTACTGCAGGTTCGCCTGCAGCCACTTCGTGACCCACACCGCCGGGTTGCCGATGATCGAGGTCAGGTACTCGAAGCCGCGCTCGGTCGGGTAGCGCGCGGCGTGCTGAGCGTGATTCATGCGCAGACCCGCGGGGTTGGCGCGCATGTCATAGGACGCCGTGCGGCAGTCCATCTGGATCGAAGCGTTGGTGCCCTCTCGCTGGATCTTCAACTGGTCCATGACGCCGGCGAAGCGCAGCACGGGCGAACCGCTGATTTGCAGCGTCTGGGCGTTCAGCAGGGCCACCCACACCCGCGCCGGGCGGTCCTGGTAGTCGGCCGGGTCGCCCAGAGCAAGCGCCCGGGTGCCGATGTCCACGGCCGACAGGCTCAGGGTGATCTTCTCCGCGCCGCCGTCCTCGCTCTCGTGCAGCTCGCTGATTGAACCCAGGTTCCCCGTACCCTGCCAGGTCTGACCCATCACGTCGATGTTCAGCGGCCAGTTCGTGTAGCGAACTGTGCCGGGCCGGAGTTGAAGCTCGACCAGCGCAAGCTGGCCGTAGGCATCGGCGCCTGCGGCGGCTTGGAAGCCAGAGTTTGTGGGGAGGGACATGTCCAGGTCTGCGGTTCGGGTCCGCGGATACTGGAAGTCGACGGCGGGGGAGGAAATCCCCCACCATATGGCTCAGAACCAGTGCTCCATGAGCTCGAGGCTGAATCCGCCCTGCACTGCGCCCTCGCTGGCCCAGCTGCCGGATTGCTCGTTGCGGCGCATCAAGCAGGTTGGCTTGTCCCACGCCACCGCGCTGCCGGAACCGACCGCGACGCGCAGAGTGGGCTCGAAGGTGACGGTGATGATCCCGTTGCCGTCGACCACGGCGTCCTGCTGCACGTGCAGCAGCTGACGGTTGGAGCCGCCCTGGTTGACGCCGATCCAGTCGCCGAGGCGCAGCGTCTTCCCGGCCTGGCCGGAGCCGGCGTAGATCTGCAGCGTCGAAGATCCGGCGGCCGCGCCGACTGCCGCCGTCAGGCCGCCCCGCACTGTGCCGCGCGGCGCTGGGTTCAGGAGATCGGACACGGCAAGGAAGTTGACGCGGCCCTTCAGCGAAAGCACGAGCGCGCGCCAGGCGGCCGCCTGGTCAAGGTCCAGCATCTCGTTAGACAGCAGGCTGCAGGTCCAGCGCGGCGGGCCATTCACGACAACCTGCGAGGCGCCGGCGTCGCCACCGGAGAACTCGAGGTCGAAGTTCTGGTGACCGAACTGCTGCCGCTTGAACAGGATGCCGGTGGGCAGGGAGATGATCGTCATGCTGGCAGCACCTTGATGCGCTTCAGTTGTTCGGTGTATTGCTTCTGCTTCTCGTCTACGACACGCGAGACGTCGGCGAGCACCGCAGCGCGGTCGCTGCGCGAGTCGATGTGAATGGTCGTGCTCGGGGAGAACACGATGGACTCGCCGCCGGTGGCGGAGACGCGCCCTGCCGGGTTGCTGGTCATCGCCGGCCCCGGGGTCAGGGGCACGAAGCCGCCCTCTGCGTACTGGTTCAGGCTGTTCAGGAAGCCCAGGCCCAGCTTGCTGGTGGACTCCTTGTTGACCACGAACTCGCCGCCGTGCACCACGCCCTTCGGCTCATGCTTGCCACCGAAGCCCGTGAAGCCGCCGACATCGAACGGCGGCAGGAAGTTCGTCATGTTCGCGACGCCGGTGCCGTAGGCGCCGATCGCCGACGTGGCCGCCGCGCCAGTGCCGATGGTGGCCGTCGAGGTGATGCCGCCGACGCCGCCGCCGAACAGTCCGCCGAGGGCGCCGAGGCCGCTGACCATCGTTCCGACTGAGCTCGAGCCGCCGCCGCCGGCTGCGCCGCGCAAAGAGCTCATCAGGTCGCGCGCCAGGCCCTTGACGGCGTCCTTCACGAAGGCGTCGTAGAAGGCGTCCACCAGCGCGCCGGTGACGGTCTTCTGCAGCGTCTGCCCGAAGTTGGCCAACGCCGACGTGTCGCCGTTGAGGCCCGCGTTCAGGGCGTCCTTGATCGAGCCCTCCATCGTGCCGGCAAGGCGCTGAGCCGAGGCCTGCCACTGCTTTCCGTCGAAGCTGTCGCCGGCGGCCTGGGCGATCGCCGGCCGCGCGGCGCCGAGGGTCGCGTTCTTCGAGTCGATGTAGGCCTGCATGCGATCGCGCACGGCAGCCACTTCGGGGTTGGTGTCGGCGTCCTTGAAGACGCCCGACGCCGTCATCTCGCGCATGGTCGCTTGCGCGCTGATGAGCTTCTTCTCCTGCTCGCCCAGGATCCTCAGGATCTCGGCCTGGATGAACTGCTCGCGCTCGCTCAGATCCAGGCCGGAGCCCTTCAGCTGCAGCTTTGCCATCTCCTGGCGCATGCGCTCGTCCTCAAGCGCGCTCTCTTTCTCGGCGCCGCGGATGACGTCGGCCGCGGGCTTGAGCTTGTCGGTGAGGGCCTTATCGGACTCGGCCTTCTGGTCGGCAAGCAGCTTGGAGACCTTCTGCTCGGCGGCCAGGTACTTCTGCGTCTGCGCCTGGATCTCGTTGGCCAGCGCGTCGTCGGTGTCGCCCTTGCCTGCCTTCTTCTGCGCGGCCGACTTCTGCGCCAAGTCGGTGAGGCCCACCTTGATGGCGTTGCGCTCCGCTTCCGCCAGGTTGATGCGGATGGTTGCCTGCTCATTCTGCGACGCCATCAGACGGTCCTGGTACGACTCGTAGTTCAGGATGCCGCGGTCGTAGCTCTGCTTGAGCGCATCTTCGCGCGCCTTCGCCTCGGTGTCGGTCTGCTCGACCAGCAGCTTGTTGCCAGCGGAGATGAGGTCAAGCCGCTTCTTCTCGTTCTTGTAGTCCTCGTCGGCCGCGCGCCGGGCCGCGCCGCCGCGGACCTTTTCGGGGATCGAGTAGGACTTCGTGCCAGTGCCGAGAGCGTTGCCCGGCATCACGGTCGGCTCGTTGGACGTCTTGTACTGGCGCTCGAGCGAGATCAGCTGGATGTTCTTGTCGTGCGCGCCGAGCAGCTTGGCCTGTGCGTCGTCGTACGCACGCTTGGCCTTCGCGTAGTCGTTGCCTTCGGAGAGCATGAACGCAGGCTTGCCGGCCGCTCGGTCTGCGGCGATCTTGTCGCGCGCAGCGGCCGCGGTCTTCAGCTTCGACTCGGCGTCGTCGCGGGTGGCGCGCAGTGCGGCCATGCCGGCCGCCGGCGCCGTGCCGTCAGCGCGCGCCTTCTCGGCGATCAGCTCGCGGACCTTGCGGATCTGCTGGTCAAGGCTCGTGACGTAGGCGTTGCCCTGTTGGATCGCCGCGTTGGTGCCGCTCGGGTCCTTGAGCTTGTCGTAGAGCTGGCCGAGGACGTTGACGAACTCGGGCAGGATGAACAGCTTGCTCACCCAGCCGTAGACGGTGCCGAGCACCTCGGCGGCGCCAACCCCGATGTTGGCCAGCGCGCCGAAGCCCTTCACCAGGCCGTTCAGGCCCTGCTGGAAGCCGTCAGACGCGATGATCTGGTTGATGCCCTGCAGCGCCTGGCGGAAGTCGGACGAACCGCTGGAGCCGGCTTCGGCAAGAGCGTTGGTGAACGCGGCCTTGAGCCGGTCCATGTCGCCCTGCACCGAGTCCAGCAGCTTCTCGTTGGCTGTGGCGGTGAATCCGGACGCCTGCTCGAGCTTCGACTTGATGTCGGCGAGGGCTTCATCGGTGAGGCCCAGCAGCGCGCCCAGCGCCTTCTCGCCGCGGTTGTTCGTTAGCCGGTTGAGCACGAACGCCTGGCTCTTCGGGTCCAGCACCTCGAGGCTCTTGCGCAGCTCGGGGATGAAACGGTCGAAGAAGTCCTTGCGCGACTGGTCCAGCGGGTCCCACAGCGTGATGCCGAGGTCCTTGGCGATCCTCTTCGCGTCGCTGCCGTGCGGGTTGCCCAGCTCGCGGAACAGGTTGGCGGTCGCCGTACCGGCCGAGGATCCGGTGATGTTGCGCTTGGCCATCGCGACCAGGATGGTCGAGACTTCCTCGATCTTGAGCCCGTACTGCTGAGCGATGGTCGACGCCTGCTTCATCGACTCCGACATCTTGGCGACGCTGGTGTTGGAGATCGCGCCGGCCTTGGCCAGCACGTCGCCGACGCGCTCCATGTCGGACATCTGCAGGCCGAAGGCGTGCACCTGTCCGGTCAGGGTCTCGGTCGCGTCGGCCACGCCGAGCTCGCCCACGCGGGCGGTGTTCAGGACGGACGGCAGAGCGGCGAGCGCCTCCTGCGCGTTCAAGCCGGACTGGGCAAGCAGTCGGAGGCCCTTCGCCGCTTCGACGGGGTCGAAGCCGGCCTTGACGGCGATGTCGCCGGTCTGCAGGCGCATCGAGCGCTCGCTGACGCCGGCGCCCCCGCCCTCCTCCAGGGCGCGCACGAACTTGATCTGGTACTCGAGGTCCTTGTAGGCCTTGATGGCTTCCTTTACCGCGGTGGCGGTGAAGAACGTGGCGGTCAGCGGGATCAGCGAGCCGTAGGTCAGGAAGAGCGCGTTGGCCGCGCCAGCCAAGCCGCGCACCGCGGAATGCATCTCGCGGCTGCTTCCGATCCCCCGGTCCATGCTGGTGTGCAGGGAGTCCTGCGAGCCCTTCAGCCGGTCAAGGTTGTGGGATGCGGCGACTGCGGCCGCGCCGTACTTCGCGACGGCGTCCGCCTCCGACATGCCCATCTGCATCGCCGAGGCGACGCGCGTGGCGCGCGTGAGCTGGCCGGCCTGGCTGGCAGCCGAGAAGGAAGCGTTCTTGCCGATCAGGGCGTTGCGCGCGGCGGCGGCGCGCTGCGCCTCTGCCTGCTCGGCCTTGATGTAGCTCAGCCGCATGCGGAAGGTGCGCGTGGCGTCGGCCTGCTCCTGGGCGGCCTGGCGGCGCAGCTCGCCCTGCTCGTTTTTGTAGAACGTCTGGCGGAACTTGAACGTGCGAGAGGCGTCGGCGGCCTCGGCGGCGGCCAACTTGCGCAGCTCCACCTCTTCGGCCTTGTAGAAGTTCTGGCGGAACTTGAACGTGCGCGAGGCGTCGGCCATCTCGGTCACCGCTGCCTTGCGCTTCTCCACCTCCTCCGCCTTGAGGTAGTTGCTCCGCATTGCGTACGTGAGCTTGGCGGAGTCGGCGTCCATCTTCAGGAGCTCGGCCCGACTCTTGGCCGCCTGCGAGATCTGCTGCTGGGTGAGGGCCCCGCTCTCGGCCATGAGCTTGCGCGCTTCGGCAAGCACCGAGTCGGCCGACTCGATCCCCTTGCCCCCGACGCTGGCGGACAGGCCGCTCGGAAGCACCAGGCGCGGCGCGGAGACGCGCACCTTGGCGCGGGAGACCTCTTCCTCCATGCTCTCGGCGAACTGCTTGCCGATCGCCTTCCCCGCCGACTTGGCCTTGACCGTCGCCTCTTTGCCGGCGCGTTCGACAGCGGACGTGACGCCAGTCACGAACTTCTGCATGTCGCTCGACGTCGACGCGGCAAGGGTCTTGAGAGTGGAGACCAGCCCACGGGTCTCCTTGTTGAGGCGTGACAGGCTGGCCTGGTCAAGCTGGTCGACCGCCACCTGCAGCTGCTTAAGCGCGTCGAGGGCGGGCTTCGCTGCAGATTGCAGCGGCCCGCCGTCTAGCCCAATCTTGATGTCGTCTGCCATGGCCTCGGGTCAGCTCTTCTTGTTGTTCTTGCTGCCCTTGTTGGGCGAGCTGCTCGAGGGGTTCTTGTCGGCCCAATGGCCGAGGTACACCTGATCAAGCAGTTGAATCAGGCGTAGATACTCGGACCGCTCTTGCCGGGAAGCAATCCCCTGGAACGACACGAAGGCCCAGATCTCCGCGATGGAGATCGGGTTGGGCGCCGCGGCGCCGAAGGTGCGCGACGCGTGGAGCGCGTAGAAGGCGTCCGCGAACGGGACGTCTGTGATTCGGAGCTTGGGCCGGCTGAGGAGCGCCAGCGGCTTCACACCAGTCCTGCGGGCGCGATCCTCAAGCGCCTTGACGTGGCCCCCCCATTTCAACTGCCACGTCAGGTGTGCGCTCAGTCGTTTCCCAGTTCCCGCTCGGCCTTGGCCTTAAAGGCGCCGAAGTTCTCCGAGAAGGCGGAGACCTTCTTGCGGAAGTCCTTGACGGCAAGCAGCTTGCGCGCGTTCTCGGTCGAGTACGGCAGCGACTCGCCCTGGAACGAGAGGCCTTCCCAGCCGACCAGGATGGTGGTGGCCATGGCGTCGATGAACACGGCCTCAGCCGCCTTCTCGTCTTCCTTCGTGGTGCCGGCCAGGTCGATGCCTGAGGCCTCGAGCTTCTTGCGCAGAATCTGCAGGTAGTTCTCGTTGCCACCGCGCGCGACCAGCACCTTGGCGGTCTTGCTCAGCGGGAACCAGGCGCCCTCGATTTCCTTCTTCTCGTCGGTGGCGAAGTTGTCAAAAATGTCCATTTTGTTTTTCTTTTTGCGGGAGGAGAAAGCCCAGAAGGCTTGCGGTCCTTGGGGCAGCTCGAAGGCTGCCCCGGAGGATTTCTTACGCTGCGAGAGCGCGCGTGATGCGAATGCCACGCCCGGTCGCTGCGTCGTAGAAGGCGTCGAACGGGAGGTCAAGCATCACGTCCTCGTTGTTGCCGCCCGGGTTCAGGCCGCCGTCACGGAACATGACCTTGTCCAGTTCGAACAGGTAGCCGTTGCCCTGGCTGTCGCAGAAGCCCACGGTCAGGCTGGTGCGCTCGCCGTCGAGCCACTTCTTGTAGTAGGTGGCGTCCTCGAAGTAGACCTGCATCGAGCCCGAGATCTCGAACTCGCCCAGGCCCACGCCGGCGTTGCCGAACACGCCGACAGCCTTCTGGCCGCGCGCGTTGTTGTTCAGGCTCAGGGACAGGCTCTTGATGAAGGAGCCGCCGGCAAGCAGGTTGGTGTCGCCTTCGAACACGGTGCCGACGTCGGTCACGGCGTTCATCACATCGAAGGACTTCGACGCCACCGGGGCACCCGGCAGGTAGGAAGCTCCGTCGCGAACGTCGTGGGTCTGGCCGATGAAGCCGAACGAGCCGGTGATGATCGAGCCGACCTCGACGTTGAGCTCCATCGTGTTCGGCTCCATGCCGGTGTACAGCAGGCGGGAGCCGACGTCGGTCAGGGTGTGCTCGAACGAGAAGGTCTTGCGCGCGGAGCCGTTGACGATGATCGACTGGCTGATCTTCGAGTCGGCCAAGTCGGCGCCGATGAGGCCCGGAGCGACGATCGGGGTGGCGGCGTCCACGGCAAGGCTGTCGCTCGTCGAGCCCGCGCCCACCTTGAACCAGGCGTCAGCGAAGTAGGCCTTGGCCGCGGCGCTTGCCGTCGGGCCCGGGACGAGCTTGAACCAGCTGCCGGCAACCAGCTGGGAGAAGGCGGAGCTGCCGGTGGGGGCGACCGCGGCTTCAACCGAGGTGGCGGTGGTCTGCATGGCGAAGGCAGCACCCAGGCCGTTCGTGCCGTAGTGGGCGAAGGTGCCGCCCACGATGGACTCGAGGAACGGGTCGTACTCGGCCGCCGAGAGTTCGAAGTTGAAACCGCCGTCGACGTTCTGGTCAACGCGCGTGTTGCCGGACGACATCCGGTTCGCGTTGACCTCACTCGACTTGGTGGTCTCGACGGCTGCCTTCATGGTGGGTTCCACCATGCGCAGATTGATGGCGTTGCCGGCTACAGGGACCGTGCCACGGACGGTCTCGGGGATGTAGCGCAGCTGGCCAAACGATCCAGAAGCAAAAGTCATTGAAGGCTCCGCGAAATTCTTGTTCTTGTGCGGAGCAGACTAGGCGCAATACTGTTCGGATATTGA
>NZ_JAGGNU010000079.1 GCF_018614915.1 Variovorax paradoxus
TGGGACTGCTTGGGTTGTCGACATTTCCATCTCCTTTGCCAAGAAGTTACGGAAATCCCGTTTTAACTAAACGGGTCTCGCTCGGGTAGTCCCACATAGCATCTATCAGGCGCGGCGCGGACAGGCTGCGACGCGAATTTCATTCGATCGACAGGAGTTTTTTGTCATGATTCAACTCGATTCGACTTTCAAGCGAAGCCCTCGGTGGATGGCGGCCGCGCTGCTGGCAGGCGGCGCCCTCGCATTGACGGGTTGCGGCGACAGGGGTACCAATACGGCGGACTCCACGGCGACGCCCCCAGCCACGCAGCCGAGTGGGGCCGCGAGGGATACGGGTGCGGCGGTCAGTGCCCGTATCGATGACGCGACGATCACCGCGGCCGTCTCGGCGGGCCTCGCAAAGGATCCCGACCTGAGCGCGATCAAGATCGACGTCGACACCAAGGGCGGGACCGTCATGCTGAAGGGACCGGCGCCGACCGCGGCAGCGAAGTCGCGCGCAGAGCAGATCGCCAAGAACGTGAAGGGCGTCAGCTCGGTCGACAATCAACTGGAAGTCAAATCCATGTGAGCGTATTTGCGCATCTCGCGCAGCCCACGAAAAAGCCCGGTTGTCCCGGGCTTTTTTGTGCCGTTCGCAGTCACCTCAATGACCGAGCCAGTCCTTCAGTTCGTCGGCGTGCTCTTCCTCGTCAGTGAGAATTTCTTCGAGCATGCGGCGGGTCGTCGGATCCTTGTCGCCGATGAGCGAGATCATCTGCCGGTAGGTCTCGATCGCGATGCGTTCGGCCACGAGATTGGCGCGCACCATGGCCTGCAGATCCAGGGCTTCGTCGTAGTCGGCGTGGCTGCGGTCGAGCAGCGTCTTCGGGTTGAAGTCGGGCATGCCCCCGAGTTGCACGATGCGTTCCGCAATCTTGTCCGAATGCGCCGACTCTTCATTTGCATGTACCAGGAACTCCTCGGCGATCGCTGGCGAGGCCACGCCGTTGGCGGTGAAGTAGTGGCGCTTGTAGCGCAGCACGCAGACCAGCTCGGTGGCCAGGGCGTCGTTGAGCAGCTGGACGATATCGTCGCGCCACGGTCCATAGCTGGGTGTGACGGCGCCATCGTCGAGGCGCTGGGACGCCGCGTCGATGGCAGTCTGGTCGAGCGTCAGATGTTGCGGGCGATCCGTGACTGCAGTATTCATGGGGAATCCTTTCGTGAGGGGCTGGGTTTCTTGCGCATCAGCGTGGTCACGAGATCGGCCACGTCCGATGTCTTGAGGACCGCGGCGATCACCGCCGTGACCGACAGCAGTCGCCAGGGCTTGACCAACACCACCAGCGCGCCCGCCGCCGCCGCTGCCGCCATCAGCTTTGCCGGCTGTTCCCGCGCGTAGCGGTCGAGTACCGGCCGAGCCAACTGGCCGGCGGCGTTGGCGGGATGCCGGCGCCACCAGCGCCGGGCCGCATGGCGCCCGACCGATGCCCAGTCGATGCGGGCGAATGCACTTTCGTGCCGTGCCGAGCGGTGTTGCGAAATGGCCGGTGCCGGCTCATCGATAACGGCTTGGTCGCCTTGCCGCATCTGCCTGAGCAGCGCCCGGCGCGAGATCGCGAGCCGCTGTTGCGCGGTCAAGTCTTCGTGCTCATCGGCCACGCGCTTCTCCCGCCAGATGCAGCGCCTGAACGTCCGCGTCGAGCTGGGCTCGAAGATCGCTGAAAGCATGGAACTCGCTATGGCGAGAAGCGAAGTAGGCCGAGACGAGCGCCAGCAGCAGCGCGATGCCCGGGACAACCACCAGCACCCAGTGGAAACTTCCGTGGAGCGCGCCCAGCATGGCGGCCACGCCGATCAGCCCGAGCGCCAGCATCGCGCTGACCGCTGCGAGCACGCCAGCGACGATACGCACGACCAGCCCTCGACCGGCCTGCGTCGCTTCCTGCCTGACCAGCGCCGCGTAATTGGCGGCATGGTCGGCGACCAGCTCCGGATGCCCGAGCACCGTGGAGAAAATGGGATGCAGCATGGTGCGACAGGCAGCGCCGGAAGCGGAAAATTCAGATCAATAGTCGTCCCGGCTGCTGCGGCGGCTGGCGAGGACGATCAGCGCCGTGATCGCCGCGCCGGCCGCGGCGGCGACGAGCACCGAGCGGACCGGCTGATCGGCGATGTACTTGCCCGTGACGTCCGCCGCTGCTTCCAGGCGGCGCTGGGCGCGCGCGCTGGTCGTCGAGGCGGCATCCAGGCCGCGCTGCACCGCCTGCTGCACACGTGCCGCAAGCTGCTCCACGGCCGGCTCTGCATCGCGGCGCAGGTCACGAACCTTTTCGCCGGCGGCATTCACCGCGTTCTGCGCGTAGGCGCGCGTGGTGTCGATGGCGTCATTGGCTGTCTGGCGCGCCTCCTCCGCCAACTGCGAAGGGGTTTTGGTGGTCGTGTTCATGAATTGTCCTTCCGGGAGATTGTTGTGAGAACCTGCTCATCGTAACGACGCTGTCATCGTCGCATCAAGCCCGCGATGAAGCTGGCCAGGGCCAGGACGATGAAGATCACGAAGAGTATCTTGGCGATCCCGACGGCACTGGCCGCGATACCGCCGAAGCCGAACACCGCGGCGATCAGCGCGATGACCAGGAATACGACTGCGTAGTACAACATGCTGAACTCCTTCGGAGGATGGTCCCATCCGTCGAAATGCGGCCGATTCCAGGGGTGAAACGGCGTCCGATTTACGGTAGTTGGGGGGGCACCAAAGCCCTGTCAGCAGCCGTGGCCTGGGGGCGTAGGAGAGGGCCGAATCACGGCCGGGGCGGTTCACTGGCCGCGTATTCAGGTCGCTTGGGCGTTTTGGATGTTGACGCGGCGGCGGCAGGGAGCATCGCGCTCAGGCGCGTTCCCTGCCCGGGCGTCGACGAAATGGTGAGCTTGCCCCGAGCGGCCTCGACGCGATGCCGCATGCCTGCCAGCCCATGGGAAGAAGGCCGGGTGCTGCGGGCGTCGAAGCCCTTGCCGTTGTCGGTGACTTCCACGATGACGTGGTTGCCGTAATTCTTCATCACGATGCTGGCCTCGCTCGCCTGCGCGTATTTGACGATGTTGGTCAGGCTTTCCTGGACCATGCGGTAGACAGTGAGCTGGTCGGCTTCGTCGAGCACGACCGGTTCAAGCACCATTTCGATTTCTATGCCTGAGCGCTCGGCGAATTCGCGGCCGAGGATCTCGAGCGAAGCGATGAGCCCGAGGTTGGCCAGCGACGAGGGCCTCAGGTCTTCGATGATGCGGCGCTTGAGCGCGATGCCGCTGTTGAGGAGCTCGTTCAAGTGCTGCAGCCGCTGCGTCGCGTCCGGCGAATCGATGAGGCGGGACTTCAGGCGCGCCACGTCGAGCTTGGCTGCGGTCAGCAGCGAGCCCAGTTCGTCGTGCAGCTCGCGCGCCAGGAAGCCGCGCTCGGTTTCCCGCACTTGCTGCAGGTGGGTGGCGAGCTCGGCCAGCGTTGCGGTGCGTTCGCGCACCTCGTCCTCGAGGGCGTTGCGTTCGCGCTGCAGCGCCTCTTGCTGCCGCTCGCCGGCAGAGCGCAGCGCGTGGGTCTGCCGCAGGTACAGGTAGAAGGCCGCCAGGCCGGCCAACGCCACCAACCCGATGCCGAGGCGCGCGAAGCGCAGCGACTGGGCGATCTGGACCTGGCCCTGCATCAGGGCCTCGTTGCTGATCGAGATCAGCTCGCCGGCCTGCTTGCGGATGGCGTCCATCTCTTCGCGGCCGACGTCCGTCGTGACCACGAACTTCCAGGCGTCGTCGTTGCCGTCGCGGCGCAGCCGCACGCTCATGTCCATCTCCGCGAGCTTGCGCGAAACGTGCTTCGAGAGCTGGGTCAGGCGCGCCGTCTCGGCCGGCTTTCCGGCATACAGCACCTGCAGGGCCGCCAGCTGACCATCCACCTGCTTGACAGCAAGGTCGTAGGGTTCGCGGTAGCGCGTCTCGCCCGTCAGCAAATAGCCGCGCTGGCCCGTTTCGGCGTCGACGATGTTCTGCAGCAGCATGTTCAGCACCTGGCGCACGCGCTGCGCCTCGCCGACTTCCGAAAGCGCCCGCGTGGACTGGCGGTAGCCGGCTTCGTTGATGCCCACGAGCACAAGCGCTGCGAGCGTCGCCAGCGTGAGGCCGAGGGCCATCTTCGGGAAAGCTAACCAGCGCATGGGGTCTCCGCGGGGTGCGGGCAAATCAAATTCGTGAATAATCGACGTGGATCAGGGGGCGGCATGCCGCGACGCAAGAAGCCGCGAAACGACAAAGAAGGTACCAGATGATCAAGATCGGAATTGTGGACGACCACGCCATCGTGCGCTCCGGTTTGCGCCAGTTCTTCTCGGAGCATGTCGACCTGCGCGTGGCAGGGGAGGCTGCCAGCGGGCGCGAAGCGATCGAGTTGGTGCGCACGACGGAGCTGGATGTGCTCGTGATGGATCTCTCGATGCCGGGGCAGAGCGGCATCGATGCGCTGGCGATGATCCGCGCCAAGGCGCCTGACGTCGGCATCCTCATCCTGAGCGGCTACCCCGAGGAGCACTACGCGATGAACCTGATCCGCCAGGGCGCGAGCGGCTATCTCAACAAGGAATGCGATCCAATGGAGATCGTGAACGCGATCCGCACCATCTCGCTGGGCCGCCGCTACATCACGCCGGCGGTGGCCGAGCTGCTGGCACGCCAGCTCGACCGCAAGGACGACGCGGCACCGCACGAGCAATTGTCGGAGCGCGAGTTTCAGGTGTTTCTCAAGCTGGCCAAGGGTGAAACGGCGGGCGACATCGCCAAGACGCTTTCGCTCTCCGTCAAGACTGTCAGCACCTACCGCACGCGTCTCATGGAAAAGATGAATCTCTCTTCCAACAGCGACCTCACCTATTACGCCCTGAAGAACAAGCTGATCGATTGAGATTCCGGCGCCGGCCCCGCGCCTTCGGGGCTGCCGCCTGCAGAGCAGGGCCATCGGCGTTCGAGATGCGGGCGTCAGCGCGAACTGGACGGTTGGCGCAGCGTGGAGGATTGTCCGATGCAGAAGTCGATCAGCGCGTCGATCTCGTTCGACTTGTCGAAGACGGCATCGACCCCGAACTGGGCGCAGCGCTTGCGAATGTCGGGGGTGGCGTAGTTGCTGAGCACCACCACTTTCTGATCGGGCCGGCGCGACGCGCAGGCTTGCAGCACGCCCAGGCCACTGCCCTGCTTCAGGAACAGGTCGACGATCGCCAGTTCCCATTGATCATGGTTCTCGGCCAGCCATCGCACGGCTTCCACCTCGGTTTCGGCGAAACCGATGGCCGAAATGCACGTGAGTTCCTCCAGAGTACCGACGAGATTCTCGCGGATCGTGACGTTGTCTTCGACGATGTAGGTTTTCAATCTGGGGTCCATTGGAGAACCGGCTCGCCTCTCCGGCGATCGAACTCAGCGGCTGTCTCCGCGAAAGTTATTCTGTAAATGCTACAAATATCAGCCCCGCATCATGCAGCGTTCGGCGCCTTGCGGCTGTAGGCTTGTTCTTACGGCGCGGGACGATTTTCCGCCGTAGGCCTTGCCGCACATTGGCTGCGGTCCAGCGCCGACCCTGGTGCCATCGAGCGGCGGCTAGTCTCCATTTCGACGCGGGGTGCCCCGCGCAACCCTCTTCACCGGAACATTCCACCGAAGGCGCCGAGATGAACATCATGTGGAACTACGTGGCCGTCGGTCTCCTGACCCTCGCGGCGGCCGCGGTCGTGGCGATCGGCGAACCTGCTTCTGCCGAGCTGAAGCTCGTCGAAGCGGCGACTACCGCGGCCTCGGTCGGCGTCACCGCCATCTGCTTCCTCGCGTCCCCCGCATCCATCACCTCTACGCCGGAGAAAAAGACGCCTGCGCCGTGACCGCCACAGCTCCCCGCTCGCCGCGCCGCTCGATCTGGATCAAGCTGGGCGCGGTGCTGCTGGGACTGTTCGCGGCCATCCTGCTGGTGCTGGCCTTCTTCCCCTGGGACGCGCTGCGGGAGCCGGTCAACCGCTACGTCAGCGACAAGACCGGCCGCAAGTTCGAGATCACGCGGCGGCTGGATGTGGACCTCGGCTGGCGCGCGGCCACTGTCAAGCTCGACGGCATCGAATTCGCGAATCCTGCCTGGGCCCGGGATCCCTACCTCGTTCGCGCGCAGAGCGCCGAACTGGAGCTCAGGCTGTGGCCGCTCCTGTCGCGCAGGGTCGTGATTCCGCGCCTGGCCCTGGTTTCGCCCACCCTGGGCCTTCAGATGGAAGAGGACGGGCGAAGAACCTGGGCGCTGGGCAAAGACACCTCGGACGAGGCAACCGTGCCGACGATCGGACTGCTGCAGGTCGACGGCGGCGGACTCGACTTCCTCGCGAAGCACTTGGGCGTCGACCTGCATGCCGATTTCAGCTTCGATACGAGCCGGGGCGACATGCCGCTCAGCTACCGCATCAAAGGCCGCTACCAGCGCCAGCCGCTCACGGCGGAAGGCCGCACCGGCAACGTGCTGCAACTCAACGCCGCAGGCCAGCCGCCGTTCCCGCTCGAGATCAGCGCCGCCGCGGGGCAGACGCGGCTGAAGGCACAAGGCACGGTGGCCGAACTCGCCAGCCTGGACGGCGTCGACGCTCGCTTCGAACTCAAGGGCCAGAGCCTCGGCGACCTCTATGGCCTGCTCGGCATCGCATTGCCCCAGACCTCGCCCTATGCGCTCAGCGGCGAACTGAAGAAGCGCGCGAAGCTGTGGCAGGTGCAAGGCCTCGAGGGCAGGCTGGGCCTGTCCGACATCGGCGGCGACATGCAGTTCGATCAGTCGCAGAAGCCGCCCTACCTCGCGGGGAGCCTGCGCTCGCGCGTGATGGACATGGACGACCTCGGTCCGTTGATCGGCCTGCCGCCCACCGCTCGGTCGGCCCGTGCCGTCGAAGGCGTGGCGCCGCCGCCCAGCGTGGCCGAGGTCAAGCGCAGGCAGCGCGATGCCGGGCGCAAGGTGCTGCCCGCCGCCACGCTCGATTTCGAGCGCCTGCGCGCCATGAATGCCGACGTGAAGTACACGGCCGACCGCATCCGGAACGTGCGCGAACTGCCGCTCGACAAGGGCAGCGTGCAGGTGAAGCTGAAGGAGCGCGTGCTGACCCTCGACCCTCTCAAGCTGGGCGTCGCCAACGGCACCCTGGCCGGGGCGATCCGCATCGATGCCAACCAGAACCCCGCCGATATCCGGGCGGCGCTGGAGGTGCGCGCGATGCAGCTCAACCGCCTGATTCCCAAGGTCGAGACCCTGCGCACCAGTTTCGGACGACTGGACGGACGGATCAATCTTTCCGGCCGCGGCAACTCGGTGGCGAGCTGGCTGGGAAGCGCCTCTGGGGATGTGGCGGCGCTCACGGGGCGCGGGCAGTTCAGCAACCTGCTGCTGGAGTTCATGGGCCTCGACGGCGGCGAGATCATCAAGTTCCTGCTGCGCGGCGACCGCAACGTCGTGCTGCGCTGCGCCGCGCTCGCATTCGATGTCGACAAGGGCACGATGAACGGCCGCAGCCTGGTGTTCGATACCGAGGACACGGTCTTCAACGTGAACGGGCAGGCCAGCCTCGCGAACGAGACGCTGGAGTTCCTGGTCCGGCCCGAGCCCAAGGACAAGAGCATTCTTTCGCTGCGCTCGCCGCTGATCATCGGCGGCACCTTCGCTTCACCCACGGCCAGGATCGAGGCAGGGCCTTTGGCGACGCGCGGCGCCGCGGCGCTGGCGCTGGGCGCGATCAACCCCTTGCTCGCGCTCGCCGCGACTGTCGAAACCGGCCCCGGCGTCGACGCCGATTGCCAGGAGGTGCTGGCGCAGGCGAAGCAGCCGACTTCCCGGGCGGCGGCCTCCGGGGCGGCCAAGGCAAAGAAGCAGTAGCCTGCGCTCAGCCGGCACTCGGCCGGTGCCCGCACACGCTGCAGCCCGGATCGCGGGCGACGCGCAGGGTGTCGAAAGCCGTCCGGCGTCCGTCGAACATTAGCAGGCTGCCGGCCAGCGACGGACTGATGCCGGCCAGAAGCTTCAGCGCTTCGCCGGCCTGCAGGGTGCCGATGGCGCCGACCACCGGCGCGAACACGCCGAGCACGGCGCAGCGCGTCTCCTCGAAGTGGGCATCCGGCGGGAACAGGCAGGCATAGCAGGGCGAGGCCGGGTTGCGCGTGTCGTACACGCTCAATTGGCCGTCGAAGCGGATCGCCGCGCCTGCCACCAGCGGCTTGCCGTGAGCGACGCAGGCCCGGTTCACCGCATGCCGGGTGCTGAAGTTGTCGCTGCAGTCGACCACCACGTCGGCCTCGACGACCAGCCGCGCGAGCAGCGCATCGTCGGCGCGCACGCAGTGCGTCTCGATGCGGATGTCCGGATTGATGCCGCGCATCGCCTCGGCCGCCGATTCGACCTTGGCCATGCCCACCCGCGCCGTGCCGTGGGCAATCTGGCGCTGAAGATTGGTGAGATCGACTTCGTCGTCGTCGACCAGCGTGATCCGGCCGACGCCGGCCGCCGCGAGGTAGAGCAGCACCGGCGACCCGAGCCCGCCGGCGCCGATCACGAGGGCATGGCCGGCGCTGACACGCGCCTGGCCGTCGATGCCGAATTCCTCCAGCAGGATGTGGCGCGAATAGCGCAGCAGGTCTTGATCTTCCATGCGCTGCGCGACCGGATCAGTTTTCCTTCTTCTCTTCCTTGTTCTCGACGATCACCTGCGTCTTGCTCACCAGCACGGGCTGGCCCTTGAGCCGGTTCATGGCCTGCACCAGCGCGAAGTCCTTGTCGGTGCCGAACTCGGGCACCTTGCGGTCCTGCGGCGGCTTCTTGGCCTCTTCCTCGAGCCGCTTGCGAGCCTCGTCGCGGGCCTTCTCGCGCTCCGGGTCTTTGGCCTCGGGGCCCTGGCCGCTCGCGAGGTGCTTTTCGAGGTCGGCCTCGCGCATGCGCAGTGCGGCGAAGGGGCTGCCCTCGGCGCTTTCGTCGACCAGCACGTTCGGCACGATGCCCTTGGCCTGGATCGAGGTGCCGCTCGGCGTGTAGTAGCGCGCCGTCGTGATCTTGAGGCCGGTGTCGGGACCGAGCGGGCGCACCGTCTGCACCGAGCCCTTGCCGAAGGTCTGGCTGCCCATGACGATGGCACGCTTGTGGTCCTGCAGGGCGCCGGCCACGATTTCGCTGGCCGAGGCCGAACCTTCGTTGACGAGCACCACCAGCGGCACCGTCTTGAGCGCCGGAGGCAGGTTGCGCAGCGGGTCGCTGCCGGCGCGCCGCTGGTAGAACTCGGGCGCGGCCTTGTAGACCGACTTGCTCTCGGCCAGCTGGCCGTCGGTGGACACGACGGTGACGTTCTCGGGCAGGAAGGCGGCGGAAATGGCCACCGCCGCATCGAGCAGGCCGCCCGGATCGTTGCGCAGGTCGAGCACCAGCCCCTTCAGGTTGGGATCCTGCTTGTAGATCTCCTCGACCTTCTTGACGAAGTCGTCGACCGTGCGCTCCTGGAACTGAGACAGGCGGATCCAGCCGTAGCCCGGCTCTATCACCTTGCCGCGCACCGACTGCGTGCGGATCTCTTCGCGCGTGATGGTCACCGGGAAGGTGCGGTTCTCGTCCTTGCGGAAGATCGTCAAGAGCACCTTGGTGCTGGCCTCGCCGCGCATGCGCTTGACCGCGTCGTTGAGCGAGAGGCCGCGCACGGCCGTGTCATCGATCTTGGTGATCAGGTCGTTCGGCTTGAGGCCGGCGCGGAAGGCCGGCGAGCCCTCGATCGGCGACACCACCTTGATCAGGCCGTCCTCCTGCGAGATCTCGATGCCCACGCCGACGAAGCGGCCGGTGGTGCCTTCGCGAAATTCCTTGAAGGACTTCTTGTCGAAATACTGCGAATGGGGATCGAGCCCGGCGACCATGCCGGAAATCGCATCCGAGATCAGCTTCTTCTCGTCGACTGCCTCGACGTAGTCGCTCTTCACCATGCCGAACACGGCGGCGAGCTGCTGCAGTTCTTCGAGAGGTAAAGGGGCCAGCGAGCCTCGTGCAACTGTTTGCAACGAAACGGTGGTCAGCGCGCCCGCGACCGCGCCGGCTGCTACCCAGCCGGTGATTTTCAGTTTCTGGCCCATGTGTGAGTGTCCTTGTCGCCTGCCGATCAATATTACACAGCTTGGAAGCAAGTTGTCTGCCGGGGTTCCGCGTATCCGTCGAACCTTGCAGGCTTTGTCAGGCCCTGCCTTGCGCCGCCACCGCGGCCACCGCCTTTTCGGCAGCGGCAGCGTCGCCGAGGTAGTAGTGGCGCAGCGGCTTGAGCTCGTCGTCGAGTTCGTAGACCAGCGGAATGCCGTTCGGGATGTTGAGGCCCACGATGTCGTCGTCGGATATGCCGTCGAGGTACTTCACCAGCGCCCGGATCGAATTCCCGTGCGCCGACACCACCAGCCGGCGCCCGGCGCGGACTGCCGGCGCCATCGATTCGTTCCAGAAGGGCAGCACGCGCGCCACCGTGTCCTTCAGGCATTCGGTCAGCGGCATCTGCTCGGGCGCGAGCTTGGCGTAGCGCACATCGCCGCGTTCGCTGCGCGGATCGTTCGATTCCAGCGGCGGCGGCGGGACGTTGTAGCTGCGGCGCCAGACCAGCACCTGCTCGTCGCCGTACTTCTTGGCGGTTTCGGCCTTGTTGAGGCCCTGCAGCGCGCCGTAGTGGCGCTCGTTGAGGCGCCAGGAGTGCACCACCGGCAGCCAGGTGCGGTCGAGCTCGTCGAGCGTGTGCCACAGCGTGCGGGTGGCGCGCTTGAGCACGCTGGTGTAGGCGATGTCGAAGTCATAGCCCTCGGCCCTGAGCAGCCGTCCGGCTTGCTTGGCCTGCTCGATGCCGGTGGCCGTCAGGTCCACATCGGTCCAGCCGGTGAAGCGGTTTTCGAGATTCCAGGTCGATTCGCCGTGGCGGATCAGTACCAGTTTGTGCATGGGGGAGGCCTTTGGGAACGCGGGCGAAAAGTCGACATTCTAAAATCCCATGTTTGCCGCTCAAGGCCACTCAAGGAATACCGTGAAATTCATCGTCGACAACTGGATGCTGATCCTGATTGCGCTCAGCTCGGGCGGCATGCTCGCCTGGCCCCTGGTGCGCGGGGCCAATGCCGGATCGCTGACGGCCCAGGGCGCGGTGCAGCTCATCAACCGCGAACGTGCCGTGGTGGTCGATGTGCGCGAGCCCGAGGAGTATGCGGCGGGCCACGTGACCGGGGCGAAGAACGTGCCGCTCAACCAGCTCGAGGAAAAGCTCGGCGCCGCAGTCAAGAACAAATCGGTGCCGCTGCTCCTGGTGTGCGCCACCGGCGCGCGTGCCCAGCGTGCAGTGGCCATGGCCAAAAAACTCGGCTACGAGCAGGCCCAAGCGGTGGCCGGCGGGCTCAAATCCTGGAAAGAGGCTAACCTGCCGGTTGAAAAGGCCTGAACTTTCCCGACCTACGCACGATGCAAGCCGTCAAGATGTACACCACCGCCGTCTGCCCTTATTGCATTCGCGCGAAGCAGATCCTCAAGTCCAAGGGTGTCGAGCAGATCGAAGAGATCCGCATCGACAGCGACCCCGAGGCGCGCATCAACATGATGAACAGCACCCAGCGGCGCACCGTGCCGCAGATCTTCATCGGCGACACCCACGTCGGCGGCTGCGACGAACTGATCGCGCTCGACGGCCGCGGCGGCCTCGTGCCGTTGCTGCAAGGCGCCTGAGCCCCGGGGCGATAATCGCCCGTTTCACCCCCTTCTCCAGCCCGCTCTCGGGAGCTCCTTCCCGGCGGGCGTTGTCTTGACCCTCGAAAGTTCAGCCATGGCCGACCAGCAAGCCCAAGATCCCGTCTTCCAGATCCAGCGCGTCTATCTGAAAGACCTGTCGCTCGAGCAGCCCAACTCGCCGGCCATCCTGCTCGAGCAGGAACAGCCGACCGTCGACATCCAGCTCGGCGTCGACGCCCAGCCGGTGACCGATGGCATCTTCGAGATCACCGTGTCCGCCACCGTGCAGACCAAGATCCAGGACAAGACCGTGTTCCTGGTCGAGGCCAAGCAGGCCGGCATCTTCGAGATCCGCAACCTGCCCGAAGACCAGATGGGCCCGATCCTCGGCATCGCCTGCCCGCAGATCGTCTATCCCTACCTTCGCGGCAACGTGGCCGACGTGATCCAGCGCGGCGGCTTCCCGCCGGTGCACCTGGCCGAAATCAACTTCCAGGCCATGTTCGAGCAGCAGCAGGCCCAGGCGGCGGGCCAGCCCTCGCCGATCGTCACCCAGTAAGCGCAACGCGACTGCGCAGCCGCCGATGAAGATCTGCGTGCTCGGCGCCGGTGCCTGGGGCACGGCGTTGGCGGTCAATGCGGCCGGCCGCCATCCGGTCACCCTGTGGGCGCGCGATGCGGCCCAGGCCGATGCCATGTCGGCCACGCGCGAGAACCGGCGCTACCTGCCCGGCATCGCGCTGCCTGCGTCGCTCGCCATCCGTTCCGGCGATGCGCTCGCTGCGCTGGCGGGTGCCGATCTCGCGATCGTCGCGACGCCGATGGCGGCCCTGCGCGAACAGCTCGTCCTTCTGCGCGATGCCGCCTGCCCGGTGGCCTGGCTCTGCAAGGGTGTCGAACCGGCGTTCGGCGATCCGGACGCCGTGGGCCTGCTGGCACATGAAATCCAGGCCGCCGTGGCGCCCCATCTGATGGCCGGCGTCCTGAGCGGGCCGAGCTTTGCGCTGGAGGTCGCGCGCGGCCAGCCCACGGCGCTGGTCGCGGCCAGCCCGCACTCCCCATTGCGCGATGCGCTGGTCCGGGCCTTCCACGGTCCGACACTGCGCGTCTACGCCAACGACGACATCGTCGGCGTCGAGGTCGGCGGCGCGGTCAAGAACGTGCTGGCCATCGCAACCGGCCTGGCCGACGGCCTGTCGCTGGGACTCAATGCGCGCGCGGCCCTGATCACGCGCGGCCTGGCCGAGATGACGCGCTTCGGCGTCGCGCTCGGCGCGCGCGCCGATACCTTCATGGGCCTCTCCGGCCTGGGCGACCTGGTGCTCACGGCCACTGGCGACCTGTCGCGCAACCGCAAGGTCGGGCTGCTGCTGGCCCAGGGCCGGACGCTGGCGCAGGCAGTGGACTCGCTGGGCCACGTGGCCGAGGGCGTCTATTGCGCGCGCACGGTAGTGGAGCGCGCGCGTCGCCTGGGCGTCGAGATGCCGATCGCCGACAGCGTGGTGGCCTTGCTCGACGGCCGCGTGCGGCCGGCCGAGGCGGTCGCTGAACTGATGGGGCGCGAGCCGGGCGTGGAGAAATAAAAAAAAACCCAAGCCGCTCAGCCCGACGGGCAGGGACCTGCCGATCCGAGAACAGAAAATGGACGACATCTTCGATTTTTCAGAGGCCCGCGTGGCCGAACTCGCGCAGGCCGATGCCGCGCGGGCCCTGCGCGAAGACGCCGGTGACGGCGACCTCACCGCTGCCCTGGTGCCCGCCGGAAGCCGTGCAACGGCCCGCGTGCTGCTGCGCGAACCTGCCGTGCTGTGCGGCGCACCCTGGGTGGAAGCGGTCGTGCGGCAGCTCGATCCCCAGGCGCGCATCAGCTGGCAGGGCACGGAAGGCGGGCGCTGCAAGGCCGACCAGGTCGTGCTGGAAATCGCGGGCGATGCCCGCGCCCTGCTCACCGCCGAACGCACCGCGCTCAATTTCCTGCAGTTGCTGAGCGCCGTGGCGACGCGCACCGCCGGCTACGTCGAAGCGGTCCGCGGCACGCGCGCCGCGATCGTCGACACCCGCAAGACCCTGCCGGGCCTGCGCCTGGCCCAGAAGTACGCGGTGCGCATCGGCGGCGGCACCAACCACCGCATCGGCCTCTACGACGCCATCCTGATCAAGGAGAACCACATCGCCGCCGCAGGCGGCATCGGCGCCGCGCTGCAGGCCGCCGCGCGCGTGGGGGCGCAGGCGAAGTTCGTAGAGATCGAGGTCGAGACGCTGGACCAGCTCGACGAGGCGCTGGCCCACGGTGCGCGCATGGTGCTCTTGGACAACATGGACCTGCCGACCCTGCGCGAGGCCGTGCGCCGCAACGAGACGGCCGGAAAGACCCGCGCCGTGTTGGAGATTTCCGGCGGCGTGACACTCGAAAGCGTGCGCACCCTGGCCGAGACCGGCGTCGATCGCATCTCCATCGGCGCACTGACGAAAGACATCAAGGCCATCGATTTCTCGATGCGCTTCCAGGAGAGCTGAACCGTGACGACTTCCGTCATCAGCGTCGACTACGAGCAGCCGGCCGAAGCCGGTGCCGCCTGCGGCACGCGTCATGCCTGGGCCCGCGTCCCGCCCGAGCCGGCGCCGGCCGAGCGCGCCGCGTTGAAGGAGCGCATCCGCGGCCTGCTGCGCGAGCGCGATGCGGTGATGGTGTCGCACTACTACGTGCATCCCGACCTGCAGGACCTGGCCGAGGAAACCGGCGGGCTGGTGAGCGATTCGCTCGAGATGGCGCGCTTCGGCCGCGACCATGCGGCCCGGACGCTGGTGGTCTCCGGCGTGCGCTTCATGGGCGAGACGGCGAAGATCCTGTCGCCGGAAAAGCGCGTGCTGATGCCCGATCTCGATGCCACCTGCTCGCTCGATCTCGGCTGCCCGGCCGATGCCTTCAGCGCCTTCTGCGACCGGCATCCGGACCGCACCGTGGTCGTCTACGCCAACACCAGCGCAGCCGTGAAGGCGCGCGCCGACTGGCTCGTGACCTCGAGCTGCGCGCTCGACGTCGTGCGCGCGCTGGCGGCCGAGGGCCGCAAGATCCTCTGGGCGCCTGACCGGCACCTGGGCGACTACATTCGGCGCGAAACCGGCGCCGACATGGTGAGCTGGGACGGCGCCTGCATCGTGCACGACGAATTCAAGGCGCTCGAGCTGGAACTGCTGAAGAAGGCCCATCCCAAGGCCAAGGTGCTGGTGCACCCCGAAGCGCCGGCCGACGTGATCGCGCTGGCCGATGCGGTGGGTTCGACCTCCGGCATCCTGAACGCTGCAGGGCGCATGGACGCGGCCGAGTTCATCGTCGCCACCGACAGCGGCATGCTGCACAAGCTGCGCACGCTCAATCCGGGCAAGACCTTCATCGAGGCGCCCACCGCCGGCAACGGCGCCACCTGCAAGAGCTGCGCACACTGTCCGTGGATGGCGATGAACGGCCTGGCGGGCCTGGCGCGCGTGCTCGAGACGGGGGCCGGCGAGGTCCACGTCGATCCCGCGCTGGGGCGCCGCGCACGCGTGCCGATCGACCGCATGCTGGCCTTCACGGCCGGGCTCAAGAACGGCCAACCCGCCGGCAGCCTCATCGCGGGCATCGGCGCGGCTTGATCCGGCGCGCCGGCCTCAGGCGCTGAGCGCCAGCACGCACTCGTCGCCCAGCGCATCGCGCCAGACGCGCACCCGCGAGGGCGGCGGCCGCATGCCGGCCAGGGCATCGGCGATGAACAGGCAGAGGTTCTCCAGCGTCGGAATCCCGAGGCCCGGCACTTCGTCGAGCAGGTGGTGGTCGAGCTGTTCGCGCACCGCCTGCAGGCGGGTGCGCAAGATTCCCAGATCCACGACCATGCCCGTGGCCGGATCGACCGGGCCCCGGACCGCAACCTCCGCGTGGTAGGTATGGCCGTGGATGCGGCGGCTGCTCTCGGCCTCGATCTCGCGCCGCAGGGTGTGGGCGGCGTCGAAGAAAAAGCGCTGGCTGACGGTGAGTTCCATCATCGGATGCCGGTCAGCTTGTGGGTCTGCAGGCTCAGCCGCCAGGCGGGCCGGTGCATGCAGGTGTCGATGCACAGGGCCGTGTTCGCGGCCTGCGCCGGGCCGTCCATCGGCTGCAGGAAGCGGTGCGCGAAGCGGCTGCCGGCCTGCAGCGCGTCCAGGTCCAGGCCGGGCTGCGGCCACACCACCTTGAGCTCCTGCCCCGTGCGCTGGACCCACGGCGCGCCGGCCTTGGGGCTGACGCAAAGCCAGTCGATGCCCGCGGGCGCGGCGACGGTGCCGTTGCTTTCCACCGCGATGCGAAAGCCGCGCGCATGCAGCGCGGCGATCAGCGCGTCGTCCACCTGCAGCAGCGGCTCGCCGCCGGTCAGCACGGCCAGCCGGGACTCGGCGTCGTTCGCCGGCCATTGCGCGGCCATGGTGTCGGCGAGCAGCTCGGCGCTCGCGAACTTGCCGCCCAGCGTGCCGTCGGTGCCGACGAAGTCGGTGTCGCAGAAGCGGCAGACGGCGCCGGCGCGGTCGCCCTCGCGGCCGCTCCACAGGTTGCAGCCGGCGAAGCGGCAGAACACGGCCGGCATGCCGGCCTGGGCGCCTTCGCCCTGCAGGGTGTAGAAGATTTCCTTGACGCTGTAGCTCATGAAGACTCAGGGGTCGATTTCCAGGTTGTCGATCAGCCGCGTGGCGCCCAGGCGTGCTGCGGCGAGTGCGACCAGCGGCTCTCCGGGTGCCGGCGAGCGCAGGTCGGCGCGGCGGCGCAGCACCAGGTAGTCGGGCTGCCAGCCGCGCTGCTGCAAGGAGTGCATCGCGCGCGCTTCGATCGCAGCCAGGTCCTGCTCGCCGGCACGCAGCGCTTCGGCCATGGCCTGCAGCGCCTTCGACAGCTGCACGGCCTCCGCGCGCTCGGCCTCGCTCAAGTAGCCGTTGCGCGAGGACAGCGCCAATCCGTCGGCCGCGCGCCGGGTCTCGCTGCCCACGATCTCGATGGGCAGCGCGAACTGCCGCACCATGTGGCGGATCACCATCAGCTGCTGGTAGTCCTTCTTGCCGAACACAGCGACGCCGGGCTGCACGCAGGCGAAGAGCTTCATCACCACGGTGCAGACGCCGACGAAGAAGCCGGGCCTGAAATGGCCTTCGAGGATGTCGGCCAGCGCGGGATCCGGGTGCACCTTGAAGGTCTGCGGCACGGGGTAGAGCGCCTTTTCATCGGGCGCGAACAAGAGGTCGCAGCCGGCCGAGCGCAGCTTCTCGCAGTCGCTGTCCCAGGTGCGCGGGTAGGTGTCGAAATCCTCGTGCGGCAGGAACTGCAGCCGGTTGACGAAGATGCTGGCCACCGTCACGTCGCCCAGCGGCTTGGCCTGCGCCACCAGCGCCAGGTGGCCGTCGTGCAGGTTGCCCATGGTGGGGACGAAGGCGGGCCGGTGGAAGCGGCCGAGGAACTCGCGCAGTTCGGGGAGGGTGCGGGCGATGTGCATGTCGTGCGCCTACCAGGCGTGAAGTGAATCGTCGGGAAAGCTGCCGTCCTTCACGGCGCGCACATAGGCCGCGAGGGCCTGCGCGATGCCGGGCGCCTCGGCCATGAAGTTGCGCACGAACTTCGGCATCTTGCCGAGGCTGATGCCCAGCATGTCGTGCAGCACCAGGACCTGGCCGGCGGTGGCGCGGCCGGCGCCGATGCCGATGGTGGCGCAGTGCTTCAACTCCGCCGTGAGCTCGGCCGCCAGCGTGGCCGGCACCATCTCCAGCACCAGCATCGCGGCGCCGGCGTCCTGCAGCGCATGGGCCTGCTGCTTGAGCAAGGCGGCGGCCTCGCCGCCCTTGGCCTGCACGCGGTAGCCGCCCAGGGCGTGCACCGTCTGCGGCGTCAGGCCGAGGTGGGCGCACACCGGGATGCCGCGCTCGACCAGGAAGCGCACCGTCTCGGTGGTCCAGCCGCCGCCCTCGAGCTTGACCATGTGGGCGCCGGCCTGCATCAGCACCGTGGCGCTGGCGAGCGCCTGCTCGCGCGACGCCTGGTAGCTGCCGAAGGGCAGGTCGGCGATCAGCCAGGCCGTGCCCTGCACGCGCCTGACGCCGCGCGACACGCTGTCGGTGTGGTAGCGCATGGTGTCCAAACTCACGCCCACGGTGCTGTGCAGCCCCTGGCAGACCATGCCCACGGAATCGCCGACCAAAATACATTCGACGCCGGCCGCATCGGCCATGGCGGCGAAGGTGGCGTCGTAGGCGGTCAGCATGGTGATCTTCTCGCCGCGCGCATGCAGTTCGGCCAGGCGCGGCAGGCTCACCGGTTTTCGTTGCGACGGCGGGGATGCGGGCGGCAGGGTGCCGTAGGGAGTGGCGGAGCCGATGGCGTTCGACATGGTGGGCCTCTTCAACAATGGCGCGGCGCGCCGTGCGTTCGAACCGGGCGGCGCGTCAAGCGGCCGGTGGTACCAGGATCGTCGGTGCCGCAGGTGCGGCGAGCGACGGGTAGTCGCGGCTGAAATGCAGGCCGCGGCTCTCGCGCCGGGCCTGTGCCGAGCGCACGATGAGCTCGGCCACCTGCACCAGGTTGCGCAGTTCCAGCAGGTCGCGCGTGACATGGAAGTGGGCGTAGAACTCGTCGATCTCGCTGTACAGCAGCGCG
>NZ_JAGGNU010000080.1 GCF_018614915.1 Variovorax paradoxus
AATTGTTCAGCGTCTCCCTAGAACAATCGGTACCGGCACCATGTCGTTGATGGTGATCCTGCCCTTCACGATGTCGCCCGGGCCCTCGAAGAGCGCGACGACGACCGAGTTGACCCACTTCGTGCGGAACTTCGGCGCCACAAAAAGCATGGTTCGCGCAGGCGGGTGCTGGAAGGTGAGCTCGAGGGCAGAAGCCAACCAGCGAGCGCCGACCGGCGGCTGCATACCCGGCTCCGATTTGATGATCAAGCAGGCGGCGTCGCCGCGCTCCATCGTCGCGAAGTCGGTAATGACAAGGTTGTCCTTCGCGCGCGGCTTGTGCGACGGATCGGGAAACCACGAGGCTTGCGGGCTGTTCATTTCTTCTGTGCTTCCAGGAATCAGCGGTTGACTGCGCGCTTATTGGCAGGGAGGCCCGCCCGGCGCTTAAATGCAGTGCCACGGAACTCGCGTGCTTCTCACCGTGAAATGCTTTTCGGTGCCAGACGTGCGCTGTGGCCGCCAGTTTTGTGGAGGTACACCCGGTTGCCTCCCACAGGGGACGCTGCCAGACACCACTTGTATACACATGGCGCAGCCCTGACGTCGTGGATAAGGCTGTGGACAGGCCTTTGGATAACGGTGGAGTGAACGCGCGATTTCGTCTTGAAAGCCGCATGGTTGAGCCATCGACCTAGAAACAGGTCATCTGGGTCAGGAACCGGTGAGCATCTAGCCTAGCGGTGTCAAGCGACATCAGGAACTGACCCCCGGGTTGCCGATTCAATCTGCCTTTGCTGACTTGGACTTGTCGCGACCTTCGACCCGAGCCGGTATCTGTTGTCCCGGATCGTGGGTGGGCGCGCTGATTCAGCAGAGCCCCCAACTTGGCTGGCGTCCGGCCGATTCGACTCTCGCGATGCCGGCGGCACTCGGCGGCGGCAACACGGCGGCGCTCGACGCACAGGGCTCGTGGGTGCCTGCGATTCGCCGGCCGATGACGTCTGCGGTCTGCGGGGCACCAGTTCGATCGCCCCAGGGGGTTGGCCTGTGATTCCAGAGATCCGCGTAGACAGGCAGCAAGTGGTGCTTGACGGCGATGGGTGTCAGGTCATGATCCAGGAAGTGCGTCTTGCCAATGCGGCGTCGCGCCAACATTGCCCGGGGGGCCCTGGCTGGGCGTCGAGGAGTGCGAGATAGCTTTTTGCCAGCTCGGGCCGACATACTTGGAGATCATGGAACGTTTGCCATTGTTGTTCGTTGTCGTAAGAACAGCAGTTGGTGTATCTGCAGCAAGAACCAGAGCTCCTGTTAGCGCGGCTGCGGTTGAGGGTGTCAGATCGGAAGGCTGGCAGCAGCCTTCACCTCCCGCAAAACGATGGCGGAACGCACATGCGTCACGCCAGAGAGCTGGAAAAGCGTGGCGTGCAGGAACTGCTCGTAGTGCTTGATGTCCGGCACGAGCACCGTCAGGATGTAGTCGGCCTGCCCCGTAGCCGCGACACAGCGCACGATGTGCGGACTGGCTGCCACCGCTTCCTCGAACGCGCGCACCTGCGCTTCGCTGTGGCGGTCGATGTTGACTTCCGTGACAGCAGAGATGTGCAGCCCCACTTTCTCGGCATCGACCACCACCGTGTAGCGGCGGATAACGCCCGCCTCTTCCATCTCCTTGATGCGCCTCCAGCATGGCGTGGCCGAAAGGCCCACCGCCTTGGCGATCTGCTGCACCGTCTGCCTGGCGTCGCGCTGCAGCTCGAAAAGGATCTTTCGCGAGTGACCGTCCAAAGAAATGGAATCGTTGTTCATCAATGAATATCGGAAGAACAACCTCAAACAAGGGGTTCTTGCCAGTATATTGAAGAAGCTTTTACCTGAGCTCAGAAACAACAATCGCCCGGATGAAGCTGCAGCCCGCCCCCGACGCAACCCGGCCCCTGTCCTCGCCGCCCTCCCCGCCTCTCCCTCTGGTCCGACCTGACTACGTCCTGTCCGACAGCCTTTGGTCAGACCGCGGCACCATCTTCCTTACCGGCACCCAGGCGCTCCTGCGGATCATGCTGATGCAGCGCCAGCGCGACGCGGCAGCAGGACTGAACACCCAGGGCTTCGTCAGCGGCTATCGCGGCTCTCCGCTTGGCGTGGTTGACCAAGCCATCTGGAAAGCAGGTCCGCGGTTTGCCGACGCCGGCATCCGGTTCGTGCCCGGCATCAATGAGGAGCTGGCCGCCACCCAGGTGCTCGGCACACAACGCGTGGAATCGGACCCCGAGCGCACGGTCGATGGCGTCTTCGCCATGTGGTACGGCAAGGGCCCCGGCGTGGACCGTGCCGGGGACGCGATCAAGCACGGCAACGCCTACGGATCGTCGCCGCATGGCGGCGTGCTCGTCGTCGCCGGCGACGACCACGGTTGTGTCTCCTCCTCGATGCCGCACCAGAGCGACCATGCTCTTGCTGCCTGGAGCATGCCCGTGTTGCAGCCAGCATGCGTGGCCGAATATCTGGAGTTCGGTCTCTACGGCTACGCCCTGTCGCGCTACGCGGGCGTGTGGACGGGCATGGCCGCGCTGTCGGAGGTAGTAGAAAGCGCAAGCACGGTCGACCTCGACCTGGTCTCAAGTCGCGCGGCCAGGTGGCTCGACGCCGAGGGTGTGTGCAAGGCCACGGGGCACCGCGCGCCGGTCGACGGATTGCACTATCGCTGGCCCGACCTGCCATCGCTGCGGATCGAGTCGCGGCTCGCCGACAAGCTCGAAGCGGTGGCTGCCTTCGCGCGGGTCAACAGCATTGATCGCCACGTGATCGAAAGCGCGAATGCGCGCCTGGGCATCGTCACCTGCGGCAAGGCCCACTACGACCTGATGGAGGCGCTGCGCCGGCTGGACGTCACGAGTGACGAACTCGCCCGCGCCGGCGTCAGACTCTACAAGGTGGGTTTGACTTTCCCGGTCGAGCAAAGCCGCATGAGGACATTTGCACAAGGCCTCGAGGAAATCCTGATCGTCGAGGAAAAAGCGCCGGTCGTCGAAAACCAGATGCGCGAGATGTTCTACGACATGCCGGCAGGCGAGCGCCCGGTGCTCCTTGGCAAGCGCGATCGGCAGGGTCGCCCTCTCATCTCGGCCCTCGGAGAGTTGCGGCCTTCCCGCCTCATAGAGGTCGTGGCGCATTGGCTCGGCAGCCACTTTCCGGAGGACGCCCACCTCGGGAACGTTGCCAGGAACGTGCGCGACTTCATGCCTGCTGAACTGCTCGCGAATGTCAGCGACGCGGTCAAGCGCCAGCCCTACTTCTGCGCTGGCTGCCCGCACAACACCAGCACCAAGGTGCCCCAGGGATCGACTGCGCGCGCGGGCATCGGCTGCCACTTCATGGCCAACTGGATGGATCGCAGCACGGCTGGTCTGATCCAGATGGGCGGCGAAGGTGTGGACTGGGTCTCGCATTCGCTGTTCACGCGCACGCCGCACGTGTTCCAGAACTTGGGCGACGGCACCTACTACCACTCGGGCTATCTGGCAATTCGCCAGGCCGTGGCTGCGAAGACCACCATCACCTACAAGATCCTGTTCAACGACGCCGTCGCGATGACGGGCGGACAGCCAGTGGACGGAATTCTCAGCGTGGACGCGATCGCGCGACAGGTCGAATCCGAGGGGGTGAAGCAGGTCGTGGTCGTGAGCGACGATATCGGCAAGTACCGCGCGCTGAAGTCGCGTTTTCCTCACGGCACAGAGTTCCACGACCGCGCCGAGCTCGACGCGGTGCAACGCCGTCTGCGCGAGATCGCGGGCGTGACCGTGCTGATCTACGAGCAGACCTGCGCTGCCGAGAAGCGCAGGCGCCGCAAGAAGGGTGAACTCGCAGATCCGCCCAAGCGGCTTTTCATCAACGAAGCCGTGTGCGAAGGCTGTGGAGACTGTACGGTCCAGAGCAACTGCGTGGCTGTCCTGCCGACCGAAACGCTGCTGGGTCGCAAGCGCCGCATCGACCAGACGGCTTGCAACAAGGATTATTCATGCGCCCAGGGCTTTTGCCCGAGCTTCGTCGGCGTGAGCGGCGGCACGCTCGTCAGAAAAAGTGGTGCTCTGGCGCGCGATCGCGACGCGTTCTTGGCGCGTGCCGCGAATCTGCCCCAGCCGGAGGCTCATGCATGGCTCGCGCCCTACGACCTGCTGGTGACAGGTGTCGGCGGTACGGGCGTGGTCACCGTAGGTGCGGTGATCGCGATGGCGGCGCACCTCGAAGGCAAGTCGGCAAGCGTGCTGGACTTCATGGGCTTCGCGCAGAAAGGCGGCGCCGTGCTGAGCTTCGTCCGGCTCGCCGACGTGCCCGAGCGGCTCAACCAGGTGCGCATCGACACGCAGCAGGCCGACGCCATTCTCGCCTGCGACATCGTGGTCGGCGCCTCTCCGGAGGCGCTGCAGACCGTGCGCCACGGGCGCACGCGCATTCTCGCCAACACGCACCAGATCCCGGTGGCCGAGTCGTTGCGCAATCCCGATGCCGACCTGCACATTGATCTGCTCCTCGAGAAGCTGCGCTTCGCGGCAGGCGACGAACACGTCCAAACCCTCGATGCGCAGGCACTGGCCGAAGAATTCCTCGGCGATACCCTGGCTTCGAACATTCTCGCATTGGGCTATGCCTGGCAAAGTGGCGTCGTCCCACTCGGCCTGTCGGCCCTCACGCGCGCGATCGAGCTCAACGGCGTCGCAGTTGCGGCCAACCAGCTCGCGTTCGCGCTGGGCCGACTCGCCGCGGCGAATCTCGCGGCGTTGGAGCAGATGCGAGCCGAGCAACAAGAAATGCCAGCCAGCGAATCCATGGATGCCTTGATCGCGCGCGGCGTGGTGCACCTGACGAGCTACCAGAATGCTGCTTGGGCGCGCCGCTTCGAAGCGCGCATCGCGACCCTGCGGACGCGGGAAGCCGGACTCGCCGGTGGCGACGCAACGCTGCCGGTTACCCGAATCGCAGCGCAGAGCCTGCTTAAGGTGATGAGCTACAAGGACGAATACGAGGTGGCACGTCTGTACACCGACGGCGGTTTCAAGCGGCGGTTGGCCGAACAGTTCGAAGGGCCGTTCAAGCTCGAGTTCCATATGGCTCCGCCCTTCCTCGCACGCCCTGCAAACGGCCAGCCTCCTCGCAAGATGCGCTTCGGCGCCTGGCTGCTTCCGTTCTTGGGCATGTTGGCACGTGTGCGCTTTGTCCGAGGCACGATGTTCGATCCGTTTGGACGCACGCAGGAGCGGCGCCTGGAGCGCATGCTCATCACGGAGTTCGAACGGCGTCTGGACGAGCTCGCGTCCAACCTCACTGCAGACAATCAAGCGCTGAGCGCGCAGCTTGCCGCGCTGCCGCTGGCGATCCGCGGCTTTGGCCACGTGAAACTGGCGAACCTCGCGTTGGTGCGCCTGCGCGAGAGCGAGCTCTTGCATCGGCTCGCCCCAGAAAAGTATGCACAACCGGTGCGTGCTGCCGCATCGCCCGGCCAGTTGCGCGGGATACCTGTGGTGGCAACGGGCCGCCCGGTGCGCCAACGGGTCTCACCGCGCGCAGCTGGCGCTGAGTCTGACCACTTCTGAATCAGTAGCCCGCCTCGTGCGGCGGTCTGCAAGACAATGCGGCGAGACGAAAGAAGCCGCTGGACGGTGGTCACGGCGGATCTCCTAGGATTTCCTGGCTCCCCTGCTGCCCCCGTTGACCTGGCTGTAGCGCACGTGCACCAACGAGTTTTGCTCGGCACAAGGACCCCGCCCTCCGCACTGTGATCTTCGGCCGACGCGGGGCGCGTCATACTGGCGGCCGTCGAATTTTCATGGAGCTTCAATGCAGGCCGTTTCTATCCATGTCGTTGATGCAGCCAACGGAGTTGTCGCCCAGGGCATGCGAGTCGATCTCGCCCGGCGGGAGGGCGAGGGCTGGAAGGATGTGGCCTCGGGCAAGGTCGGCAGCAACGGTGTGCTTGATGGCATCGAAGGCCGTGAGTCCTTGTTCGAGGTCGGGTCCTACGAACTGCGCTTGCACGTGGCCGACTACTATCGTGCCAGAGGACTCGAGCTGCCTGAGCCCGCGTTCATGGGCGTGCAGGTATTCCGTTTCGGCTTGGCCGATGTGTCGCAGCACTATCACCTTCCCGTGAAGCTGACGCCGTGGGGACTGTCCTGCTTCCGCGGCGCCGCCTAGAGCGCCGCCCAACTGTGCCGCGTACCGATCGTGGTAGCGCGCCTGCCCCTGGTTTGTGCGCGCAGGGGTGTTTGACATCCGTCGATCGTCACGCTGCGACGGGATCACCAGCGCCGCCATGAGCAGTCTGGATTGCTTGGTCCCAGCGCCGAGCCCCTGATTGCGGACATTTTTGCGAACACGCCTGAGGTCATCTGGCAGATGCATGAGCTGCGGCGTCTTGCTTGCCTGAGCGTTTGGCAGAACGAATTACCCGGCAGGGTTCGCTTGGCTCAGCATGTCCGAATGGCTTCTTGTCGCCAGCACTATCAAAAGTGACAGTTGCCGGCCAACGACGAATTACGAACGATGTGAAGCCAATCCCAGAAGGGGCATCGCATGCGCTCGCTCTTGATCGACAACTACGACTCGTTTACCTACAACCTGTACCAATACTTGGCTGCTTGCAACGCGCAGGTGCCGATTGTCGTGAGGAACGACCAGCTGAGCTGGGACGAAGTCGAGCGGCTCGACTTCGACAACATCGTCATCTCGCCGGGTCCGGGCAGGCCGCAGCGACCTTCGGACCTTGGCATTTCGGCGGACGCGCTGCAGCGTTCTCGCAAGCCGGTGCTCGGCGTGTGCTTGGGCCATCAGGCCATTGCCCATCACTGCGGCGCGACGGTCGACCTTGCGATCAGGCCCATGCACGGCCGGCTGGACCGCATTTCGCATGCGCAGCGTGATTTGTTTCGCGGCATCCCGGACCGATTCGAAGCGGTGCGCTACCACTCCCTCGCGGTCACGCAACTGCCGGCCTCGCTGGAGCCGCTCGCCTGGACGTCCGACGGAACGCTCATGGCGCTGCGCCATGTCTCGATGCCGTGGTGGGGCGTGCAATTTCACCCCGAATCCATTTGCACCGAATATGGCGCGAGGCTGCTGCGGAACTTCCTCGAATTGACCCAGGAGTGGTGCGCCGAAGCCGCGCGGCGCGAAGCGCTGGGTCCCATCCCCACGGGGCTGCGCTTCGGCCGCGCGCAGCCGCTGTCGCTGCATGCGGAGTGCGTCGACAGCGCAGTCGATGCTGAGGAAGCCTTCCTTGCTGCCTTCTCGCAAAGCGACACCTCCTTCTGGTTGGACAGCAGCCTGGCGGAAGCAGGTCGCGCACGCTTTTCCTTCATGGGTGACGCGAGCGGCCCGCGAACCCAGGTGTTGACCTACTGGACGGCGCCACGCGAACTCGTGGTGCGTCGCGGCGATGCCGTGCAGACGCGCAACGAAAGCATCTTCGACTATCTGCGCGACCATATTCCCGACCGCCAGCCCACCGGCCCAAGCCTGCCGTTCGACTTTGCCGGCGGCTTCGTGGGTTACTTCGGCTACGAGCTCAAGCGGGAACTCGATGGCCAGCGTATGCACGACGCCACCACCCCGGACGCCGTGTGGATCATGGCCGACCGCTTTCTCGCATTCGATCACGCAGAGCAGCAGGTCTGGATCGTCTGCCTGGACGAGAGTGTTCCGTGCGAAGGCAATAGCGACTGGATGCGTGCCATGCGTGACATCCTCACGCGACCGCCGCCCGTCGCCACGCACGGCTCGGAGCGCGCGACCGCAGCGCGTTCGCTCGAGCGCCTCCAATGGAGGGTGGACCTCTCCGCCTATCGGGATCTCATTCTGCGCTGCCAGCACGAAATCCTTCAGGGCGAGACCTACGAGGTCTGTCTCACGAACCAGTTGATTGGCGAGGGCCGCATCGATGCCCTGGAGGTCTATCGCGTCTTGCGTGCGCGCAACCCCGCGCCTTACGCAGCCTACCTGCGCACGGGCGGCTACGTAGTGCTGTGTGCTTCACCGGAGCTCTTTTTGCGCATCGGCGGCGACGGGACCGTCGACTCCAAGCCCATCAAAGGCACCGCAGCTCGCGGGGCCACGGCAGAACAGGACCAGGCTATCGCCGATGATCTGATCGCCGACGAGAAGACGCGCGCCGAGAACTTGATGATCGTCGACCTGCTGCGCAACGACCTCAACCGCGTGTGCGAGGTCAACAGCGTTCACGTGCCGGAACTTTTCCAGGTCGAGAGCTACGCCACCGTCCACCAGCTGGTCAGCACGATCCGAGGGCGTCTGCGCGAAGACCTCGGTGCGGTGGACTGCGTGCGCGCGGTGTTTCCGGGCGGCTCAATGACGGGTGCGCCAAAAATTCGCACGATGAAGATCCTGGACGATCTGGAGGGCGCCGCGCGCGGCATCTATTCCGGCAGCATCGGCTATCTCTCGCTCAATGGCACTGCTCAGCTCAATATCGTGATTCGCACGATCGTGGTGGCGAACGGCAAGGTTTCCATCGGGGCCGGAGGAGCGATCGTTGCCATGTCCGATCCGGATGCCGAGGTCGACGAAATCGTACTCAAGGCGCGGGCACCCTGGGATGCGCTGCGGGAGTGCGGCGCGCCGCTTGGTGCGGCGCCGGGCACGCTCGGAACCGACGATCCCGCTGTACCGTCGTCGTCCTTTTCGGCACCGGCGCCCTCCGCCCGTGGCCCGCACAGCGACCCCTCGCCCGACGATGGCTAGTGCCGCCGCGAACCGGCGGGGTGTGCTGCTCATGCTCGTGGCAATGGCCTGCTACATGATGAACGACACCTTCGTCAAGCTGACCGCGGACCGCTTGCCGCCGGGCCAGATCCTTGCCTTGAGAGGGGCGTTCGCGAGCGCGCTGATCATCGCCATGGCGCGGCCAGGATCGGGACAATGGCGCTCGGCTTTTCAGCCCATCATGGGCGTGCGTTGCGCGCTGGAGATCACGACGGCGTTCACCTCCGTCGTCGCGCTGTCACTTGTCTCACTCGCAACGGTCACCTCGCTCATGATGACCGCCCCTTTGCTGATTGCCGTGGCCGCCATGGCCCTGCGTTGGGAGCCGTGGCAAGTTCGCCGTGTGCTTGCCATTGGCATCGGGTTCGTCGGGACGCTGCTGGTCGTGCGACCGTCTGCGGATGTTGGGACCCCAATCGCTGGTCTCGGCATGGCGCTGCTATGTGCAGCCTCGCTCGCAGGTCGCGATCTGTTGACCAGGCAGGTACCCGCGTCCATTCCTTCAGGAACGATTGCGGTGATGACCACGATAGCCGCCGCCGTGGCCGGAGGTCTGCTTGGCCTTATGGAGCACTGGGTCTCGCTGGAGACCCGGGAGGTGGCCTCACTGGCCGCCGCTGCCACCTGTTCGGCCGCGGGGAACTATGCGCTTATCGCAGCGTGCCGGGGCGTCGATCTGTCGGTCGTGACGCCGTTTCGTTACAGCATCATCGTCTGGGCCGTGCTGCTGGGCTACGCAGTGTGGGGCGACATTCCGGACCTGCAGTCAGTCGGCGGCATCGCAATGATCGTCTCGGCGGGCACCTATGCGGCCTATGCTGGCGCTCGAACCCGTCGTTCAGGTGCGTGAGGCGCGCACGCGGAGCGTCGCAGGAGCGCAAGGAAGCCCGTTCTCGGCCCCGATCGGCTGATGCCGCCTGTCAGGGTATGTCCCGCCAACTGCAGCTTCTGGCAATCGGATACCGCTGCGGGCCAGTGGAATATGCGTCGCAGCGCGGCGCTCCAGGTCGCCGCGGCGCGCACAAGCCTGGAACGGCGGAATGGACCCAGCGCCTCCCGTTGCTCAAGTCGGGCGCCGAAACCTTGGGCACGGACTCAAACTGGCGCGCAGGTCTGACGCACTCAGGCCGGGTTGCGGCGGGCCATTGTCATATCACTCGCGCAGCCATTGATGCGCTTTACGTCTCGGCGCAGAACATGAAGTCCGCGTCCATTGGGAGCACAAAAGCTGACCGGCAGGGCTTCGGAGAACCCTCGCTGCTGCGGGGCACAAAGCCATCCTGCGTGGCCGGCATCCTTCCTCGGTGACCGGCAGTCGTCCGGCCGAAGGCGTCCCGTGCAAGCGGGCGCGCTGGTGGCGCCCGGCGTCTCCGAGTGCATTTTGTCTGTGGTGCAACCCTCTGCCACTTGCAGCCTGAGATCTCGGCATCAACAAGAGCGCCCTGCCCTCCGCGCAATTGCATGGAGTGCAACTGTTGCGCACGCGGCAAAGGTCCCTGAGGATCCCCCACCGCAACGAATTTCAAGGGTCCCGATTCATGTGCTTCTCTCCATGTCTTGCCAAGCTTCGCCACCGGTACATCTACATGACGATGGCGTCGTGCGTCTGGGTTGGCACGGCCTGCGCCCAAAGCAGCTATCGCATTGCAACGGAGGGCTCATACCCACCGTGGAGTTTCAAGGATTCGCAGGGCGCTCTGCAGGGCTGGGACGTCGACATCGCGAAGGCGCTCTGCGAGAAGATGAGAGCCAAGTGCGAGATCGTCGCGCAGGACTGGGACGGGATCATTCCGGGTCTCATGGCGCGAAAGTACGACATGATTGTCGCGAGCATGGCAATCACGGAGCAGCGCCGCCAGCGTGTGGCATTCTCAGCCAAGTACAAGGAAACCATCTCCCGCTTCGTCGCCAGGAAAGGCACGCCAGCCGACGTGAGCCCTACCGCCTTGAAGGGAAAGAAGATCGGCGTACAGCGCGGCTCGGTCCAGGCGGCCTACCTGACGCAAAGCTACAGGGACTCTGAGCTCAAGTTCTACGACACGCCGCAGGCCGCCGAGCTCGATCTCGTTGCCGGTCGGGTGGAGTACATCTTCGGAAACATGGTCACGTACTACGTTGGCTTCTTGAAGACACGCGAGGCGAGGGAGTTCGCGTTCACAGGCCCCGATCTGAAGGGAGGCGTCCTGGGCGATGGCAACGGTATCGCCTTGCGCAAGGACGACACTCAGACGCTGTCCAGAGTCAATGCCGCCCTCGAGGCGATCCGCGCTGACGGCACGTACGACCGCATCACGGCAAAGTACTTTCCGTTCAAGCTGATGTAGACGCGGCTGCCTGACGTATGGAATTGCTCCATGGTTTTGGTGGCCAGCTGCTCCTGGGTGCCCTCACCACCCTCCAGTTGGCGGCGGCCGCTCTCGCCCTCGGCTCACCGCTGGGCGCGGGCGGCTGCTGGCTACAACTGTCGGGCCGCCCAGCCCTGCAGGCGACGGGTCATGCTTATGCGGCAGTCATCAGGGGTGTACCCGATCTGCTGATTGTCTTTGCGGTCTTCTTCGGCGGCTCATTGACTCTTGCGAGCCTGACCGGCCGCTACGTCGAGATCGACACGTTCCTTGCCGGCGTCATCGCGCTGGCGCTCTCATTCGGCGCATACACCTCCGAGATCGCACGCGGCGCGTTGCTGTCGGTTCCCAAAACCCAGCGGGAAGCCGCGAGAACGCTCGGCCTGTCTCGGGCTCAAGCGCAATGGACCGTCGTGCTGCCACAGGCAGCGCGTGTTGCGCTGGCGCCATTTGGAAACCAGTCGATCGTGTTGCTCAAGCAAACGTCGATCGTTTCCATCGTCGGCTGTGACGAACTCATGCGCAAGGCCGCGGAGGCTTCGGGCGCCACCCGTGAGCCCTTCACGATGTATTTCGCAACCGCTTGCATCTACCTTGCGCTGACTGGCTTCGCAACCCTGTGCCTGGAGTGGGCAGAGCGCCGAGCCTCCCGCCTGGAGGCCAGTTGATCTGCCATGTTTGACGTCACCCTCCTATGGTCCGTCATGCCCACCCTTGCCGAGGGTGCGTGGCTCACGCTGACGCTGACCGCATCGGTCATCCTGGTGGGCACCGCGCTGGCATTCCCCGTCGCCTTGTGCCGGAATTCGCGGTCCTCAGGGCTTCGCGCGGCGGCGAATGCCTACGTGCTGTTCTTTCGCGGCACGCCGTCGCTGGTTCAGCTATTTCTGTTGTACTACGGAGCGGGGCAGTTCGAGACCGTCCGCGAATCTTTCCTCTGGCCGGTGCTACGCGATCCGTTCTGGTGCGTGGTGATTGCGCTTGGACTCAATTCGGCCTCCTACACGGGCAAGACACTCGCCGCTGCGCTGGCCGCCATACCGAGAGGGACACGCGAAGCAGCATTCATACTCGGACTTGGCAGACCGCACGCCTTCTGGTTCATCGATCTGCCCCTGGCGGTTCGCACGGCATTGCCGGCCCTCGGCAACGAGATCATCCTGACCTGCAAGGCGACCTCGCTCGCCAGCACCGTGACCCTGCTCGAGCTCACCGGCACCGCCCGCCTGCTCACTTCTGAGACCTATGCGCCGTACGAAGTGTTCCTCGGTGCAGGGATCGTCTATCTCGCCCTCAACTACACCCTGGTGTGCGGCATTCGCGCACTGGAATCAGCCCTGAACCGTCAACACTGACCCCGAGCATCGCCGCATGAAATTCATCACATTGGGCCCGACAGGCAGCAACCACGAATTCGTGACGGGCCGCTACCTGGACTTTCACGACCTTCGCGAACGAGCGACCATTGCTCTGGCACCTGATTTCGAGCGATGCACAGAGGCCGTGCTGCAGGGCAGCGCCGATTTCATGATTCAGTGCGCTGTACATCCGGCGGCGATGTCGACCGTGGCGAAGTACTTCGAGGGCCTGTACGTGATCGACACCTTCATCTCGGCGAGCCAGGATCTCGCAATCATTCATCGCAACGACGCCGAGCAGCCGCAGTCTCTGGCGGTCATGCTCCCTACGCTTCACTACGTCGATCACAGCCAATGGGAGCGGATCGAGCTGGTAGATACCGTCGCGGAAGTCACCCGAGGCCTGGTCGAGGGGAAGTACTCGGCCGGACTGGGCTATGCCTCGATCGTCCGAACTCACCCCGAGGTCCTGCACATCGCGCAATTCGTCGGCAGCGTTGACGATGCCTGGATTGTCTATGGGCTCGCCCGCGTGAGTGCGGGGCGAATGTCAGCATGGCGAGACAGCCCGGCGGGTCTGCTCTATGGGCAAACGATCTGATCATGGACATGACCATTTCACCCGTGGTGGTGTCCGTGGCGGGCGTATCGAAGCACTTCGGCGCTCAGTCGGTGCTCAGCGACATCCATCTGACAGTGCAGGCTGGGGAGCGCGTGGTCGTGTGCGGGCCCTCTGGATCGGGCAAGTCGACGCTCGCCCGATGCATCAGCGGTCTGGAGGGATACGGGAGCGGCACCGTGACGGTGAATGGTGCGACGGTCTCGCCTCAGATGCGCCATGCGGATCTGGTTCGGGCGAACATCGGAATGGTGTTCCAGCATTTCAACCTGTTTCCGCATCTCACCGTGCTGGAGAACTGCACGCTGGCCCAAAAATGGGTCCGGCGCCGCTCCAAGGTCGAAGCCAGTCGGGTCGCCCTGGAGTACCTCGGGAAAGTCCGGCTTGCCGACAAGGCGTCAGCTTATCCAGCGCAGCTTTCCGGCGGACAGCAGCAGCGGGTCGCCATAGCCCGGGCGCTCTGCCTGAATCCCTCGGTGATGCTGTTCGACGAAGCCACTTCCGCATTGGATCCTGAGATGGTCAAGGAAGTCCTCGAGACCATGATTCTCCTTGCGCGAGATGGGATGACGATGATCTGCATCACCCATGAAATGGGATTCGCGCGAGCTGTCGCGGACAAGATCGTTTTCATGGATGGGGGGCGCATCGTGCAGGAGGCCCCGCCAGACGATTTCTTCGGCGAGCGCGCAGATCCGCGGATCCGCAAGTTCCTCAGCCAAGTCTTTTGAGTCCCGCACCGGCTGGTCGCCGGAAGCCGCCCATTCAATCGCCGCAGACGCGTGCCAGTCCGCGATCCAGAGCAAGAGCGAACAGAGGTGTCAAGCGATGCACTTCAACGTGCACCGCGGTGGCGTTCGCCAGCCGCTTCCTGCAATCGGCGTCAGCCCGGAGAGTGTGGGTTGCGATCAACTCGTCGATGAACACGGATTGCAGCTTGTCGAGTGCAGGGCGAAGCTCGCCTTTCAGGTCCGCTCGAGGTTCGGCTGACACCCGACCGGCGCGCCACCAACTGGCAATGAGTGCGAACTGAACGAGCTTGCTCGCTTCGATCTGGTCCGAGAAGAACGCCGTCGCCATGTCGCCTGACAGGCCACGAGCACTTGCTTCGCTTGCGGCCGCCGCGATGACTTCCTTTTCGCGGGGATCCCCAGGAGGGTCTGCGACCTGCTGCGTGGTGTCCCACTTGGTCAACGCCACTCTTCTTGAGATATCAAGCCGCGTCGCACTCAGTGCCACAAGGGCCGAGAACTCCGGGGACGGGTTAGGTTGAGCGAGAGCCGAGGCGCACGCGAGCCAGACCAGGCCGATAGCCATCGAACCGATCGCCCGAAGCAATTTTGCGAAAGCCAACATCTGCATGCAAAACCTCCGCGTGTCGAGATTACTGATGCATTCGCCAAGGCAGGTTGACCCTGTGGACCCCTGGGCTGCAAGAGACTACATCCGAGAAGGCGGATCGTCGCCTGTCCCTATGCACAGGTGCACGTTGTCGCGCGTTCGTCGCTGCCCTGCTGTAGGGTCGCCGACCCCTACGCGATGACACGTTTCGAGGTTATGGAAGACTTCCTCAAACAGCGGGTTGGATTGCAGCAGGATCCAGACGTTAGGCATCGGATTCGCCGCCATCCTCTCCCGGCAGGATGGCCAGAGCCCGAACCTTGGGTTCGCAGGCACTCCATCCCCGGCTGAAGATCGCTGCGTCGACCAGGCCAAGTGGGGCCTATCGTGAGATCGCGCGGTTTTACAGTGCAGACATGAGCCAGTGGCACCCTCTTTGAACCCGAGGCAGCGCGCCACAAGTCCAAAGAGAATGCCGCCGCGAGCCATCGGCTTGCGATGTGGGCGTCGACAGCCGCGGGTATGGAACTTCAATCGAAGATCCAATGACATTCGAGTTTCAACCACCGACGTCAAGTAGTTCCGGATCAATTCTCTTTCCCACACGGCGCCCTCCCGACCTCGCTTAACCCGAGAATCCCCGAGCGCTGGAATGGGGCGCCCGGGTCGTATGGCGCACAATCGAACGCACCTCCGTTACCGGCCTCGCGCCTGCTTGACATGGATATCCGACAACTGCGGTACTTCGTCAAGGTCGTCGAGCTTAAGAACATCACTGCTGCAGCGGAAGCACTCTTTATCGCGCAACCCTCCCTGAGCCAGCACATGACCAACCTGGAGTCAGAACTCGGGGTTAGCCTGCTGGAGCGCAACGTGCACGGAACGCGTGCGACGACCATGGGCGAGCTGCTTTACCGGCACGCCAAGATCATCCTGCGCCAGTTCGAAGATGCGCAATCTGCCATCCGCAGCGAGAGCGAAGCGCCGTCGGGCCGTGTGGCAATCGGGTTTCCCACCAGCACTTCGCGTATCGTCGCGGCCCCGCTTCTTGGTCGGCTGCGCGAGCGCTACCCGCTCATCGAGCTGGAGCTGGTGGAGGCCTCCAGCGGTGACTTGATCGCTCAGGTCATGTCTGATCGGTTAGCGCTGGCGGTCACAATGAACGCCCGTGCCGATAGCAGGCTTCGCATCGAGCCCATTCTTGAAGAAGAGCTGTTTGCAGTGGTCGCTCCTTCGCTTCGGACCCCACGAATGCTCAGTGTCCCAGCGCTGGCCGCCCTCCCCCTGTTGCTTCCGACACACCCGAACTCGGTGCGGGTCGCAAGCGAACGCCTGTTCAACGATCGCCACCTCAGCTACAGGTTGGTTGCAGAAACGAGCGCCGTCGAGATTCTGATCCTGGCTGTGGAGCGAGGCTTGGGTGCCACTGTCTTGCCGACCGCGGCATTCGCGCTTGCGCAAGCGCACGGCCGAGTCAAAGGCGTGCCCATTGCCGATCGTCCGCTACTGCGCGAGGTTTCCCTGAGCCTGTCGGTTTCCGCGGCGCGCAGCCCGGCAGTGCAATGCGTGCGGGAGACGCTTTTGCGCGTCGTCGAGGACGAGGTCGTGCACCGCCGCTGGCGTGGGGTGCGCTTGCTCAGCGCGCCAGATGCGCCGCAACGAAAGCCGGCGCGGCAAGCTGCGCCCAGGCCTCGATGACCGGCAAATCAGCTTCTGCAAAATGCCCTTCGCCATGCAGCAGGTTGACGGTGCCGAGTACCCGCGCGCCCCAGAACACAGGCATGTTGATGATGCTCTCGCAACCCATCCCGAGCAGCTTTCGGTGATCCGGAAACTTGTCGATGACGTCCTGTCTGGTGCGCCCGAAGAATGCCTCCCCGGACGCCAGCACTTCGCGCATGCGAGGCGCCTGGCCCAGCGTCTTGCGCCCTCCGATGGGGTACTCGACTGGCCGGCTGCTATAGGCCCGCTGCGATTCACCTCGATCGCGAAAATAGATCAGAACCGTCAGCAGCCTATGTCCGGGCGACTGCGCCAGACCTTCGTCCATTGCATGGAACAGTGCAGTCCCAGGATCTGGCTCGCGTGCCGCCCGCATGATCTCCGGCATGGCACGTTGGCCTACGGCGCTGTAGTGGCGCTCGGCATCGGCGGTGGCGGCGGCCATTGCAGCTTCAGTCCGGCTTGGCACCTGATTGCTCGACGACCTTTTTCCAGCGCGTGATCTCGCTGCGGATCAGCCCGCTGAACTCCGTGGGTGTGCTGGCAATCACCGGGCCGCCCTGCGATTCGAGCGTTGCACGCATTTTTTCCGATCGCAGGACCGCCGTGAATTCCATGTGGAGACGTCCCAGCACACCCGACGGCGTACCTGCAGGCGCGAACAGTCCGTACCAGCCCAGTACCTCGAAGCCCGGATAGCCCTGCTCCGCCACGGTCGGTACGTCTGGCAGCAGCGCCGAGCGTTTCAAGCTCGTGATGCCGAGTGCTTTCAGCCGTCCCGCCTTGACCTGTGGAAGGGAGGACAGCACCACGTCCAGCATCAGATCGACATGGCCGGCCGCGACATCCTTGAGGGCGGGCCCCGAGCCCTTGTAGGGGATGTGCGTCAGGGAAATTCCCGCCGCCGCCTTCAGCTGCTCTGTTGCCAAGTGGTTCGAGCTGCCGGATCCGCTCGACGCATAGGTCAACGCGCCCGGCTGGGCCTTCGCAATCTTGACCAGATCGTCCAACGACTCGGCCTTGGCCAGCTTGGCGTTCTGCGGGCTGGTCACGATCAGATTCGGGATCGCCGTGATCTCGGTGATCGGCGCGAAGTCCTTGAGCGGGTCATAGGGCAGCTTGGGGTACAGGCTGACCGCAGTTGCGTGCGAACTGATGGTGCCCAGCAGCAGCGTGTAGCCGTCTGCCGGCGACTTGGCGACGAAATCGGCACCAATGGTGCTTCCGGCACCCGGCTTGTTGTCCACGACGAACGGCTGCCCCGTACGCACGGTCATTTCCTGCGCGATCTGGCGAGCCACCAGGTCCGTTGAACCGCCGGCCGAGAATGGCACGATCAGTTTCACCGGTCTGGACGGATACGAATCCTGGGCAAGCGCGACGGTCGCCGCAAAGGCCAGGGTGACGGCTAGCGCGGCCGGAACGAGGTTTCGGACGGAGATCATTTCCCTGCTACTCCACCCGAATGGCGTTCTTGCGGATGAAATCACTCCAGTAAGCGAGGTCGGCAGCCGCACGCTGGCGTATCTCTGCCTCGCCGCCCGATAGCGGCGGCAGCGACAGTTCGGCCAGTTTCGCCTTGACGACAGGGTCACCCATCACCTGCTGCAGCGCCGTATTGAAGGTCTCTACCACCTTGGGATCGAGGCCTGCAGGTCCGACAATGGCGTACCAACCTGGCATGGGCGGCACGTTCAAGCCGGCCTCCCTGACCGTGGGAATCTGAGGCCACTGCGGCACTCGCGAAGATCCCAGCACGGCTACCGCAGTCGCCTTGCTGGACTGGACCTGCGGCAACGCAGGGCCGACCACGCTCACCATGGCGTCGACCTCGCCAGACAACACCGCAGTGAGCGCGGCGGCCGACCCCTTATAGGGGATGTGAGAAAGCTTGACGCCCGCAACGGAAGCAATAAGTTCCATCGCGATGTGCGTCGAGTTGCCGATGCCTGCACTTCCGAAAGTCAGCTCGCCGTTCTTCTTGCGCGCCTGTTCGATGAACTGCGCGAATGACCTGATGCCACTCTTGTTGCTGGTGACCAGCACGAATGGTGTGTCAGCGATCGGTGCGACGTAGGTGAAGTCCTTGGCCGGGTTGTACGGCAGATCCTTGTAGAGGGCTGGATTGAACGCCATCTGCGAGACGCCTGCGAGCGCGAGCGTGTAGCCATCCGCGGGAGCTTTGGCCGTTGCGCTCAATGCGACGATGCCGTTGGCGGCCGGGTTGTTCTCCACCACGACCGCTTGCTTGAGATGCTGCGCGAGCCGATCGCTCAGAAGTCGGGCGATCACGTCGGAACCCGAGCCCGGGCCCTGCGGCACGACCAGCTTGATGGGCCGAGCGGGCCAGCCGTTCTGGCCAGTGGCGAGCGATGGCATCACACAGAGGGAGGCAGCGGCAAGCAGCGCCACCAAGTGACGACGTGAAGGCGACGACATGGCAATACTCCAGTAAGGCGATCGAAAGTGGGCGGCTCAGGAAGCCTTGGTGCGCAAGGGGAACTCGAACCAGGTCGCGTCGGGACCGCGAAGGAGCTCCAGGCGCGGAGGCCTTCCATGAGGCACCTGCGGCGCGTGTCCCGCGTCGCTCCCGGTCAACGAAATGCGGATGCGGCTGCCCTGCGCGAAAGTCCACGAGATCGGAAACAGGGCAAAGGTCAGAAGCGCCGGCTCTCCTGGTGTGAGCCGGGCGGCCGATGCTCTGTCGAAGACATTGACCGGCCAAGTGGCCACGTAGTCCGGTGACTGTGACAGCCCGACGCGATGCAACGCGCGAAGCGCCCCTTCCGTGACGTAGCGGCAAGTCCCGTCGGTGAGAACTTCTGTGACATAGACATACACGGCCGCATCGGACTGCGATGCTGCGATCTTGAGGTGGGCCACCACGTGCCCTGTCAACTCGATGGGAGCCGTCAAGGGTGCGCTGTCATAGCGCAGATGCGAGGCATGCCGCTCCGACCAGTCGGGGTAGTAGGACTCGACGGCCGCCGCGCCCAGACGCTCCAGGCGCGTCTGCGTTCCCGACGTCGTCGAGAAGTCGACCTGGTGATGATCCACGCCGGCAAGCTCGTCGGGCTTGCAAGCGAGGACATTGCCGGCCGCCGGATACATGGCTTGCGTACCCGCAATCGGCGGCCAGGCGTTCGCTTGCTGCCACTTCTCGTCGTGAATGGTGAAGTAGTGGATCGGGGCCTCGATTTCCAAGCCGGTGTCGATGCCACGAAGATGGTGATCGAAGAAGCGCAGCACTTCAGCGAGCAGCGCGAAGTCAGACCCTTGATTCTTCCGCCAGGGCGATACATTGCAGCGCGCGCCGTGATCCCACGGCCCCAGCAGAAGTCGATGCCGGTGCTCCGGCAGCGTGAGGAAGCGCGTGATGGCCGAGTTGCTGTAGCCTGCACCGTCGTACCAGCCTGAGATCGAGTAGATCGCCACGTCCTCCGGGATCAGTCGCGCGTAGTAGCCAGGGCTGCAGACATCGAGCGTCAGTTCCGGGTCGTGGAACGCTGCGTCGTGCTGGAACGGCATCTCGCGCGCGAGATCATTGAGGCGGCAGTTGCTGCGGTGCTGCTGCAGGGCCTGGGCGAGAAGTTCGCCGTGGGTGTCGTCATCGACCGGCTGTGGCCCTGCAAGAAGCGGATCTCCGTAGTACGCGAACTTTGCCAAGGCCGCCCTGTCATCCTGATCCAGCGCAACCATCAACTCGTCATACCGCCCCGTCCAGATCGTCGAGAGCATGCCGCCCACATACAGTTGATCCGTGTAGATGTCGGTCACTGCGAACAAGGGCGCAATCGCCTTCACGGCGGGGTGACCAGTGCTCGCCAGGAACACCGCGGCTGCGCCGAGATATGAGATTCCTGTGGCTCCGATCGTACCGTCGCTCCAGTCCTGCGTGATGATCCACTCGGCGATCTCGAAGTAGTCGTCCCGCTCCTTTGGTGAGCGCAGCGCGTCGCGGGTTCCAAAGCTCGCCCCGGTGCCACGCACGTCGACGACCACAACCGCATAGCCGTGCGGTACGAAGAAGTCGCGATAGCGCCCGCAGTTGGGACTGTCTTCAACACCTGCTTCGGTGGTGACGAAGCGCCGGTAGTACGGCGTGAAGATGGCGACGGTCGGGACTCGGCCTGCAGGGCGAGCATCGGGCCGCGGTTGCGGGAGGTACACATCGACTGCGATGCGACAGCCGTCCCTCATCGTGACGTACACCGACGTGGGCGCGGCGGGAAGGTCGAATTGGGGTGCGCAGCGAGACAGGTACTCGCTCGGAGGCACGTTCCATGCGGTCGAGGCGTCGTCGCGGTCAGACATAGATGGCTTGTTTCGGCTTGTAGGGCCTTCTCAGGCTCGATGCATGAATTCTCTGGGTCCTGGTCACCCCTGGAAAATACCAAATCTGGATTGCTCCATAGGTCAGACCTATGGCGCTTCGAGGCGCTCGAAGGGGGCGAGCGACGGGCGATCGTCGTGGCCGCCCCTTTCTATCCACAGGCCGCACTTCGCGACTCAAGCTCTCGACTCCCTCCCGGTGGCACGGCTTCACGCCTGATTCGTTCCGCTTCCGAATTCGTTGCTCCAGATGCAATTCCGTGGCCGGCTGTGCGCACGAGGAATTGCATATCGCGAACGCAACTATCAACATTGATAGTGCCTGTTCGGACGTCATCTCATTGTAATGCGGCCTCACATAGAGAGGACGCCATGGAAATCATTGCCGGATCGGCCGAGGTGTTGTCTGCGGGCATGTTCTTCGACATGGCTCGCTATCGCTACCGGGTCTTCGTCGAGAAGCTCGGCTGGAAGCTCCAGACGCGTGGCCGTACGGAGCTGGATCAGTTCGACCGCAGGGATACCTGCTACTTGATTGCTCGCAACGCCAACGGCAGGTTGGTGGGCACGGCACGACTGTTGCCGACGCACCGGCCCTATCTCCTCGCCTCCGTCTTCCCGCAATTGCTTGGCGATGTGCCGGCGCCGAACACACCTCGCATCTGGGAGCTCTCGCGTTTCGCCGCCGTCGACTTCGAAGCGGATGCGCGCGAGGATCCTTATGGGTCATCGACCGCGCTCGAGTTGCTTCACGCGGCGATGCGCGTGGTCGCCCAGGAGGGTGCGCAGCGGCTGATCAGTGTCTCGCCGCTTGGCGTCGAACGCATCCTGCGCCGGGCTGGCGTCACTGCACATCGTGTGGCGCCTCCCGTCCTGATCGAGGGCCAGCACCTGTTCGCCTGCTTCATCGACGTGGACAAGAACTGGCGTCCGCGCGAGGACCGGCGCGGCGACACGACTGGCTAGCCGCGCCAGAGCCGCACGAGTTCCCGACCTCCCGCGCCCCCCATGTCCCCCGCCCCAGTCACCTGCACTATGAGCTTGGGGCTACTCGCCTCAGCCGAGCAACCCCAGTCGCGACGAGCGCGCCACGGCCGAATTTTTGTTGTTGGCCCGCAGCTTGGCGATGGCGTTCTTGATATGGAAGTTCACCGTCGGCCTGGAGATGCCGAGGATGGCCGCCACCTCCTCGCTCGTCTTGCCGTCGGCCGTCCAGCGCATCACTTCCACCTGGCGGCGCGTCAAAGGCTCGAGCTCGGAGAGCGGGCTTTCTCCCAGGTAGTGCGAGAGCGCGCAATGCGCGGTGTTCACCAGCCACTTGAGCAACGGGTCGTGCGAGAGGATTTCAGCGTCGGTGAGCTGTTCGCTCGACCGGGCAAGAGACAGCATGCCCACGCGACCGTCCGCTTCGAAGATGGACTGCGCCCACCCCACGCGCAGGCCGAACGATCGCGCTTCGGCCCACATCTGCGGCGTTTGCCGAAAGATCTGGTCGCTCCAGATCACGGGCTGCAGACTGCGCACGCCGTGGGCGACGGTCGGATCGACCTGCAGGTAGCCCGCCTCCAGGTAGCGCCGGCTCCAGCCTTCGTCGTAGGTGCTGAGCATTCGCGTCTTCTGTCGGGTGAACGGAACCGGCACGCGAAGCCCGTAGGCGCAGTGCTCGAAGCCCAGGTGCCTGGCTGCCAGACTGATCTGCTCGAATGCGCCCGAGACGTCGCTCACTTCTGTGAGTCGGGCCAGAACATGCTGTGTCCATTCAGTCATTGCGAACCTCCGCGCGAACCCGCACAAGTTCGAAAGGAGGGCAAGGCCGGCTGGCCGTGCCACCGCAAGAGAAATCGATGCGTCGCCAATCTGGTGTGAGGCAGGTCTTCGGACCCGTGCGACCCGGTGTGGTTCATGGTCACTAACGCGAATCGACAAATATGATCCGAACAGTCTAGAAGCACGGCGCGTGCGCGCAAACAGAGATTTACCACCATTCCTGCCAATTGGAAGACTATCCCGCTCGGACATCGAGGCGGCCGATCGAATTGGCTCTGCCGGACATTGTGGATAGAGGCTGCAACTCCGCGGTGAGGAGCCTTGCTCCCAACTGATGCATACGGTCTCGTTTTTGTTGCTCCCCGGGTTCTCGCTCCTGGACGTGAGCGGCGCGCTCGCGGTGTTCGAGACGGCCAACGCGTTGGCGGAGGTGACCGCCAACTCACGCGGCTACGCGGTGCGGCTCCTGGCCGCGCTAGAGGGAGCTATTGTCAGTTCGAGCGGCATCCCGCTTACGGCCGAAGCGTTGCCGACCAGGTTCAATGGGACCACTCATACGCTCGTCATTGCCGGGCCACCGAGAGCGGAGCCCGGTGCGGGCGAGCCGGCCCAGCGTTTGCTGGAATGGCTTGCACGCAATCAACGGCATATCCATCGGGGAGCCGCCTTTGGCAAGGCGGCGTCCCTGCTCCTGCAGGACGCGGCGGTGGCTGCGGCACGACAGGCCCTGGCCAAGGGCCGGGCGCGACACCCTATTCAAGCTGAGCTTGAGCCCGCCGCCGGCCCCGCCTCAGGCGGCGGATGGGCGTCGATCGCCTCGGATTCGGGGATCGAGGTGGCGCTGTCCTGGGTCGAACAGGACCATGGAAGAGCATTGGCAGAGGCGGTCGCGGCGCGCATGCTCGAGCCACGCAGCCGGCGTTATGGACCGAGAGGCTATCGCAGTGCACTGATCGAGCGCCCGTGCGGCGATGAGCGCATCGCGCAGCTCCATCTCTGGATCAGGAAGCACCTGCGCGAGAAGCTCACCGTGAGCCGGCTGGCCGCGCAATCCCTGATGTCGACGCGTTCCTTTGCGCGTTTTTATGGAGAAGCCACGGGCTCGACGCCGGCGCGCGGCGTCGAGCAGATCCGGCTTGATGCCGCGTGCCGCCTGATCGAGACGAGCGTGCGCCCGTTGAAGGCGATCGCGGCGCAGTGCGGCTACGGCTCGTCGGAGGTGATGCGTCGCGCCTTTGTCCGCAATCTGAAGATGACGCCTGCCGAGTACCGGCGCCGCTATGCGATAGCGGCCATCCGGCCGAAGAAAGGGCAGTTGCCTGCTCGGCGCCTCGACAGCTCGTGAGCTCCTGGGGCGGTGCCCTCGGGCGAGAACTGATAGATCGCAGATAGGGTTGGCAGATTAATACACTAACGGCATGCCCTTCATCCAGCCAAGCCGAGCCCTTCACAAGCTCTCACATCCCAAGCCACCCTGAAGTCTGGCAGAATAACCTCTTGCCGTTAGCGTATTTATATGCCGTCTCTTTCCTTGTTCGATGACCCGCTGAGCGAGAGTCACCGCGCCGCATTCGAGCGCTGGCTGGACGACCAACGTGCCTCGGGTTCGCTGCGCCAGACCGCCTCGGTCGAGGTCTATCGAGACATGTGGGGCGCGTTCGCGCACTGGTGTCTGGGCCAGTCGCCTGCGGTGACGCTGGCTTCTCTTGATCTGGGGGATCTACAGGCCTTCCAGGCGGCTCGATTCGGACGCAAGAGTTCGGATCTGTCCTTGTCGCCCCGGCATGCCCTTCGGCTCGTGCGATTGATCGACCGCGTGCTGCGCCACCATGCCGCTGGCAGCGACCTGCCGCCGAACACCGCTGCCTCAGACTGGCTCGCCCTGCACCCCGAGGTCCGCTATGCGGAAGCCGCGAACGCCGATCCTTTGCCCGAATTTCTTTCGGTGGCAGAAGCCAAGCACCTGATCACCTTCTTGTCCAACGCCAGGCCCCGGCCGGGGCTTTCCGCGGCCAGGCGCGACGCCCATGCGGCCTTCACCTGGCAGGAGCTTCGCAACAGAACGGCGGTGGCGTTGCAGTTGGGCGGAGGGCTCACGCCCGGTGACGTTCGGGCACTGACACTGGCATCGCCCGTCTCGCGCGGTGGACGCATCCGTGATCGACCCTGGAAGATTGCTGTGCTGGGCGACGGCACTTCATCCGCGCGCGAGACGCCCATTGCGCCTTGGGCGGGAGAGCTGCTCCAGCACTGGCTCCAGGTTCGAAGAGAAGCAAGCATCGAAGGCGATTTCCTGTTCCCATCGACACGCGCCGGCAAGCCATGGGGCAAGGAATCGCAGTACAAGTGCGCCAGGCAGGTGCTCGAAGACGCCGGGCTCGACAGCAGCGAAGGCGGCTCCTTCCGGCTGCGTCATACCTTCGCCCTGCGGCAGTTGCGCCGCGGCTTCGAGCCCGAGGAAGTCGCGCGCTGGCTCGGTGTCGAACCCGAGGTCATGGGCAAATACCAGCGCGTCGTGGCCTCGCCGATCGACATCGTCTGAGCCGTCGACAAACGTGACCTCAGCCCTCCCCGGGGGCTATTCGCACATAAAAGAAGAAAGTGCGCGTCTGTCGACCAGACTCGAAAGCCGCGCAAAGCGCGGCCCGCCCGACATCCCGGCATGGCATGGCTACTCCTGGGTCGCCCAGCAAACGAGCCGCAATTCTCCGAGCTTGATCAGCTGGTTGGAGCCGTCGCCGAAGCGGACTTCCGCCATGTCGTTGTCGCGCGCCTTGAGCCGGAGCGAACCACGCCGGCCGCCATGTTCAACCACCAAAACGGTACGTCCGCCGCTGTTCGCGCGCCGGCCTTGGGCCGACGCGAGTGCCATCGAAGTCTCAGGTTGCAGCTGCTGCGCGCCTGTTGCGCGTTCAAGCACCGAATCGAGCTTGCTGCGCGTGATGGGCCCCTGGTCTACAAGCAAGGCGGCTGCCTTCTGCGGCTGCGTCCTCGCGGCCAGCGCCAGTTGGTAGAGCACCCGAAGATCGGTCCCGAGGCGTCCCTCGTCGAAGGCCGAGCGCAGCTGGGCAGGCGCATCGATCAGAGCCGCTGCTTCGGAGATGAAGGAGCGCGGCTTGTTGAGCCGACGAGCGATCTCCTTGCGCGTATGCCCTTCCTTCTCCCGCTCGGCGATGAAGGTCGCCAGATCGAACGGCGACATGCTCTCCCGATGCAGGTTCTCGGCGGCCTGGGCGTAGGGGTCGAGGCGCTCGTCCAGGAACCCTGGCACGGCGCTCAAGCCTGCGCTCCCGGCGGCACGCACGCGTCTTTCTCCCCGGTTGACGATGTACCGGCCGGCCTGGGTCGACCGGCGCAGCGAGACCGGCTCCAGCACGCCATGCGCGCGGATCGACTCGGCCAGTTCGGCAATGGTCGTCTCGTGCAGTGTGCGGCGAGGTTGCGTCGGATCGAAATCGATCAACGACAGCGGCACCTGCATCGGTGCGCCTGCGCCGGCATGCGGCCCTTGGCTTGCCAAGAGGTCGCTGGCCCTGAATTGCGCCAGCACGCTGAGGTCCAGCGGGTCGTGCGCGCTCACAACGCGCTCTCCTCGATCAAGCGCGGGGTCTTCTGCGCGCCCGCTCCGGTCTCATGCGCGCCATCGATCCGTTCTTCGAGCAATTCGAACACCTTCAGCACCTCAGCGCTCGCCTCCCGCGCCGAGCTCTTCGCCAGGTCCCACACCGGCACGCCCGCAGCGATTCCCTCCGGGATGGCGGATCGCGTCGAGATCTTTGCCGGCAGCACGAATTCGCTGTAGTTCAGGACGAGCTCCTGCAGCGCGGCCTTTTGCCGCAGGGAATGCGGGTTGAATCGATTGGCCACCATGCCCGCGAGCCGCAAGCGCGGGTTGTAGCGCCGCTGGACACCGAAGATCGTCTTCAGCATGTCCGTGACGCCGTCGATGCTGTACTCCTCCAGTTCGATCGGACACACCACGCTGTCGGCAGCGATCAGCGCCGCACTCATCCTCAGACCCAACGCCGGAGGCGTGTCGATCACCACCCGGTCGAACACCTGGGCCAGTGCGGCAATCTGGCTGCGGAACAACGGGATGATCGCGTCCGGCCTGGCCAGCTCGAGATCGGCCAGCTGCTTGCTGCCCCCGAGCAGCGTGATGCTCGACGCCGCAACCGGCGGCCAACGCAGAGGCTGCGGCGCGAACAGCGCGCTCGCCTCGACGCAGCCGGCGAATCGAAGCAGCGACTTCGAGCAGTTGCATTGGGTATCGAGATCGATCACGCACACGCGAGCGCCTCGCTTGTCAGCGAGCCAGCGCGAGAACAGCACGCTCAAGGTCGACTTGCCGACCCCGCCCTTCTGATTGCTGAAGACGAGAACACTCATCGACCACCCCCTATCGAACAGTCCCTAACACCATCCGGACCCGGTGATATAGCGCGTTCCATGCCGACGAGACACTGTCATCTTTGACAGGTTGAGCTGCAGAGCTGCAGCCATAACATTGGCACGCATCCAAGCGTCGAAGACAAGCCCCTCGTGTCTCCTCACCGACGGTTCGCGATGACGTCCGGTCCGGTCCAGCGGGGTGTCTTCACTCAGATCGTTTTGTCCACAGCGGGGCTATGGCAAGCCACAGCCACATCACCGCGCTCGTTCGTACTGTGACATCGCGTGACTGGAGCAGTCGCCCATGCAAGCTCGCAAGCTTCAATGCGTCGGTATGGTTTTGAAAGCCTGGAAGGCGCCTCGCGTCGCTGCCTGCCTGAGTCTGGCTTTCTTCTTCGGGGCAACTCCCGTCGGCGCCGAGCCAGCTGCGATGGTGGCCGGCGTCTCCGAGCAGTCCGCACGTGACGGCGAGCGCCTGAGAATCCTGCGCGACGAACTCAAGTCAACCGAGACGCTAGCCGCAGGCCTGGCAAGACGGAAAACCGAGCGCCTCGCCGGCGGGGATGTGACGGGCGCAGACGAAGCCGAAGTGCAGCGCATCCGGGCTCTGAGCGACATCGCCGGTCTCGAGCGCGAGATCGCTGCGGCCCGCCCAAGCACAGGGACGATGAAAACTACCCCTTCTGCCGCCACCGGTGCCTCGGCAACCAAGCCGATGTCATCCAAGGCGCAGCCATCTGCGCCGTGGTGGGATGTCTACGGCAAGGTCGGGCGCAGCAACCCGCCCGCCGCGGTGTCCTACACGCAGCCACCGGGTGCAGCCGAAGCACCGCACGACCCGCGCCGCCGCACGGAGTAGCACATGCCCACCCTGCCTCTGATTCCAGATCTGGGCCGAGGCCCCTTCGGCCGCCAAACACAGGCTTCATCGGAGCACCACTTCGAACCTCATCAGGCTGCACGAGCTGGGAGAGGTCTTCTGCAGACAGACGGTCATCGAAGTGGCTGCCTTGCGGCTCAAGTCAGGCGGCTACAGGCCGCCCCCTCGAGTGCGGCAGCTGTAGACAACGGGAGCGGGACGAACCCTCATGAGACATGCACTTCCGCCATCGCGGCCGTGGTTGACATCCGCGCCGCATCGCCGGCTCATCGGCTGACGTGGCTCGCCGCATTGGCGATGCTGGTGCCCGGAATCGCAATTGCCGGTAGCCCATTCGCCACGGGGGCGAATGCCACCCAGGCCCAACTGGTGGCGATCCTCACGCCCTTGGCCGCCGTGGCCGTGATGGTGTCAGGCGTGATGGCCTGGTTCGGACGCATCAGTTGGTGGTGGATGGTCGGCGTGGTGCTCGGCACCGTGCTGGTCTTCGGCGGACCGCAGATCGTGTCCTGGATCCGCGGCATGTTCGGCGTGTGATCCGGGTGGATGCGAGGCTCTCTATGGATCGAAATCAAGGCATCGTCGGGGACACGCTCTTCGTTGGCATGACCCGGCCGTCGATGGTATGGGGCGTCACCTACTCGGCCATGATGTTCAACATCATCATCACGACCGAGTCGTTCATCGTGACGAAGAACCTCGCGTGGCTGCTGGCCTTCGTGCCGATTCACGGGGTGCTCTACCTGGTGTGCCTGTACGAGCCTCGCTTCTTCGACCTGCTGCAGCTGTGGGGCCGCACGCGGCTGCCGGCCATGCTCGGCGGCAACCTGCGGTATTGGCGCGCCAACTCGTACAGCCCGCTGGCGCTGAACATGCCTGATCGCCAGGGGCGCCGCCGCATGCGGACGGCCCCGACGGCGGTGACCTGATTCGGGATGGCGCCATGCAACTGCTCTCCCGCACCGAGAAGATGCTGCGCCGCGAGGTCGGCGCGGCGTCCATGATCCCGCTCGTGGCTCACGTGGACGAGTGCGTCGCTCGGACGCGCGCGGGGGACTACGTCCAGACCCTGCGCCTGGCCGGTGCGAGTTTCGAGAGCGCGGACGACGAGGATATCAACAGCTGGCACGAGCGCCTCAATGTCCTGCTGCGTAACATCGCTTCGCCCAACCTGGCCCTCTGGACCCACGTCATCCGGCGTCGGGAGACCGGCTACCCGGGCGGGCGGACAGTTCCCGGTTTCGCACATGAAGTCGAGCTGCGCTACCGCCAAAAGATGGCCGGCGAGCGGCTCATGGTCAACGAGCTGTACCTCTCGGTCGTCTTTCGCCCGCAACCGACACGGATCGGCAACGCCGCACTGCACCTGCTCAAGCGCACGGATCCAGCGGGCGCGCAGACGGAACTGCGCGATTCCCTGGACGCCTGCACCAAGCTGCGCCAAGAGCTCCTCGCGGCCCTGGAGCGCTACGACCCGGAGGCGCTGGGTGTCTATCGGCTGGCAGGGAAGAACGTGCTCTTCTCCTCGCTGGTGGAGTTCCACGGCCTGCTGGTCAACGGGGAATGGCAGCGCATGCCGCTGCCGCGAGCGCCCCTGAACGAAGTCCTGGCCACCAGTCGCCCCTTCTTTGGCAACGAGGCCATGGAGTACCGCACCGGCACCCAGACGCGGATCGGGGCCTTCCTCGGCATCAAGGAGTATCCGACGCCCACAGCACCTGGGATGTTCGGCGCCCTCCTCACCGCACCCTTCCCCTTCGTGCTGACCCAGAGCTTCACTTTCCTGGCCAAGGGCACGGCCACCGACATGATGAGCCGGCAGCACCACCGGATGGCCGCGGCTGGCGACCTGGCGGTCTCCCAGTCGGAGGAACTGAAGGACGCCCTGGACGACCTGATGAGCAATCGATTCGTGGTGGGCGACCACCACTTCAGCCTCCATGTGCTAGCCGACACCTATGACGGCGTCAGCGAGGCCGAGGGCCGGCCCCGGCTGAAGCAGCTCAACGACCACGTGGCGCGTGCCCGCTATCTGCTGGGCGACACCGGGATGGTGGTGGCCCGGGAGGATCTGGCACTGGAGGCTGCCTTCTGGGCGCAGCTGCCGGGGAATTTTGGCTACCGCAGCCGCAAGGCACCCATCACCAGCCGCAACTTCGCGGCCATGTCACCCTTCCACAATTTCCCGACCGGCCGGGCGACGGGCAACTACTGGGGCGACGCGCTGACGATGTTCATGACGCGCGCGGGCTCGCCCTATTACTTCTCGCTGCACGCGAGCGACCCACGCACCCCGGACGGCGGCAGCCGGCGGGATGTGGGGCACATCACGGGCGTGGGGCCGGTGGGCACCGGCAAGACCACCCTCTTGGGCTTTTGCATGGTGGCCATCTGCAACCGGCTGGACGCGACCCAGGTCATCTTCGACAAGGACGAGGGCCTGCACATCCTGGTTCAGGCCTTGGGCGGCCAGTACCAGCCACTGAAGAATGGGACTCCCACCGGCTGCAACCCGCTTCAGCTCGATGACGCTATCCCCGACAACATTGAGTTCATGCGTCACTGGGTGCGCCGCCTGGTTCTGCGCTCGCCCGACGACACTCTCACCGTGCGGCAGGAGGACGATCTTGACCAGGCGCTGCGCGGCACCCTGAAACTGGATCCGCCCTTTCGGCGCCTGTCGCGGCTCATCGCCTTCCTGGACATCACCGACCCGGAAGGCATGCATGCACGCCTGCGCAAATGGTGCGCCTCGGAGCACGGAGACTACGCGTGGGTCTTCGACAACGACCATGATGAGGTGGCGCCCCTGCTGGCACGCCATTCGCTGGTCGGCTTCGACGTCACGGACTTCCTGGACAACGAAGTCGTCCGCGCACCGCTGACCATGTACCTGTTCCACCTGGTCAACCGGATGGTGGACGGCCGGCCCCTGGTCTGTTGGATGGACGAGTTCGCCAAGCTCCTGAGCGATCCGGCCTTTGCCAAGTTCGCCAAGAGTGGGCTGGAAACCTGGCGCAAGAAGAACGCCAACATCGCCACCTTCACCCAGAGCACCAGCCATGTACTCGACTCCAGCATTGCGCGGGCCATCGTCGAGCAAACGCCGACCAAGATCCTGTTTCCCAACCCGGAGGCGGACTACGACGAGTACACCCAGGGCTTCAACCTGACGGACCGCGAGTTCGCGCTCATCAAGCAGGAGCTCGAGCCCGGCTCGCGGCAGTTCCTGATCAAGCAGAACCATGTGAGCGTGGTGGCACAACTCGACCTCAAGGGCTTCGACGACGCCTTGCACGTCATCTCGGGGCGTACCGGCAACGTCCGACTCATGCGCGAGCTGATCGAAATGCATGGCCCGCATCCCGAGCAGTGGCTGCCCTCTTTTCGGACGGCTCTGGGCAATCGTCCTTCTCGCTCAACATCGACCCAGGAGGTTTCCAATGCGTAAGCACCTTCTCGCCTTCTTCTTCGCCGCGACGGCCTTCCTAGTGCCACTGCACGCGAAGGCCGGCATCCCGGTGATCGACGTCACCGCCGTCGCAAACCTGATGCAGCAGGTCATGTATTGGCAGCAGCAGCTTTCCGCGATGCAGAAGCAGTACGACCAGTTGAAGGCCTCGAAGGACCAGTTGGCCCAAACCTACAGCGCCATGACAGGAACCCGAGGCATGGAGCAGTTGCTGCCGACCTCGGATCTGGCGCGCAACTACCTGCCTCCCAGCTACGGCGAGCTGATGAACACGACCAACGGCTCATCTGCCACCTACGCCGGGCTGGGCAACCACGTGCAGTCGATCATGAAGGCCAATAGCATCCTCTCCGGAACGCAGATGGATGCGCTCAGCCCCGAAATGCGCCAGATCGTCGAGCAAGGTCGGCAGTCGGCGGCCATGCTCAATGGGATGACCCAGAACGCGTACCAGAACACCGGCCAGCGCTTCTCGGCGCTGCAGCAGCTGATCAACCGCATCGCTACTGCCCAGGACCCCAAGGCGATCCAGGACCTGCAGGCAAGGATCCAGGCCGAGCAGAACATGCTCACCAATGAGCAGACGAAGCTGCAGAGTCTCTATCAGATAGCGAAAGCCGAGGAAGCCGCACAGCAACAACGCGTCCGAGAACGTGCAATCACTGATGTGGGTACCGTCAGATCCATATCCACGGTGAGCTACTAGTGCAGTGTTGCGTTCTGTTTGGAACTTAAGCGCGAGTTGGCACGAATGACCTTTTGAAGGATGTCGCGGGCGCTCTTGGTCCAGATAAACGGCTTGGGGTCGGTGTTGTGATGCCCGACGTATTCATCGATGGCGGTCACGAGTTCGGTCACACTTGTGAACACGCCTCGGCGCAACCGGTTTTCGGAGATGTCACGGAAGAAGCGCTCGACCATGTTCAGCCACGACGCCGAGGTGGGCGTGAAATGCATTTCGAATCGGGGGTGCTTGGCCAACCACTGCTGCACGGCCGGGTGCTTGTGCGTGGCGTAGTTGTCGGCAATCAGGTGCAGCGTCTTGCCCTTGGGCGTTTCGCGATCGATTTGGCGCAGGAACTTC
>NZ_JAGGNU010000081.1 GCF_018614915.1 Variovorax paradoxus
GGGCGCGTTCATCTCAATTCATTTCCTCGAGGGCAGCAATCTGCTCCGGGCTGGCGCTGGCGAGGTCGACCGTATCGAGCCAAGCCTTCCAGCTCAAGACCTCGTTGGTAAAGCCGTTGATGCGGATCGGGGCGCTCATGGTGCGACTCCCGCCGCCGCCATGGCCTGCAGGCCGACGGCGATGCGAATCTGGTAGGACAGAAATGCAATCAACTGGCCCAGCGCGACGATGGCGGGGGTTGTGAGGCCGACGCGCACGAGCGCGTCGATCGCCGCGCGGTCACCCTCGATCGGGCGGTCGATCAGCTTCGCGGTGAAGCCCAGGATCGTCTGCAGGCGGACATCGGCTGGCACGACGGCGTTGCCGCTGGCCACCGCGTTCACCAAGGCGGCATCCGCACCTTCGGCCAACAGGCGGTCGCGGTAGTGCAGGGTCAGGCTGTCGGCTTTTGACAGGCGGCACGCATGCAGGGCCACCAGCAACCGCTCGTTGACCGAGATGCCTTGCACCTCGGGTGCAAACATGCCCTCGTAGCTGCCCTGGGTCGACGCTACGACCTTGGGTCGCTGCCGCCGCAGCGCGTAAAGGGGGTGATCCGTGGCCAATGGAATGGCCTGGTCGATCACGTCGGGGGCCGTCGATGCAGAAGATGTCATGTCGTTTTGTGGATGTGCAGTCGTCGAAAAAAATGAAAGGTCGCCATGAGTTCAGCCTGCAACGCTCTGCAGCGGCTCGCGGGTGCGCGCACCTGGCGGGTGTGCCGGCACCCATTCGTCCCCGAACAGTTCGGGCTCGTCGTAGGCCTCGAGGTTGGCGTAGTGCTGCGCGAAGTCTTCGCGGTAGAACAGGCCGGCCAAGCCGCCGGCGAGGCGTCGGGCACCGTCGCTGATGGCAGGAATATCGCCCGACACGGTGCCGTGCGACAGCGCGGCCGGGTAGCAGAAGCAGTGAATGCGGTCGAGCCCGGGGCATACGCCGGCGATTTTTTGCTGCAGCTCGAAGGCGGGGCCGAGGTCGGGCGAGTCGGCCAGCTCCTCGTCCTCGGTGCCCGGTGCCGGCACGAAGCGATCCTTCCAGGCGCGGATGTGCGGCGCGATGGTCGCGAACTCGGGCCGGCTGAACCAGTCGATCTTGAAGCCGGTGGCAATGATCAGGAAGTCGAGCTCGAAATCGCCCTTCGGTGTCGTGATGTGGAGCGCATCGCCTGTCAGCTGTACATCGCGTACCGGGCAGCCGAAGTTGAAGCGCGCGCTGGGGTGGCGCGAGACACGCAGGGTGCTGCCGCGCGGCGGCGGCACGCTCGCGACGTTGATGTAGTGGCGCACGCGCCATTTGTGCTCGTCGGGCAGGTCGTAATGGCCCTGTGTGAGGCCCGGAACGTTGGCCCCTTTGCCCTTGTTGACGCGGGGCAGGTCGTCGCGCCGTATGAGCAAATCAACGCTGCGGGCACCGGCCTCCAGCGCAGTGGCCGCACTGTCCATCGACGACGAACCGGCACCGATCACCCCGACGCGCAGGCCGGCAAGGCTGTTGTAGTCCATCGCGTCCGAGGAGTGGGCCCATTTCGCGCGCGGCAACCGGCGCACGAAGGCCGGCACCGTCGGGCCGCCCAGGCCGTCGCGCCCCGTGGCCAGCACGACGCGTCGCGCCAGCACGCTGCTGGCGCCGGTGGGCGTCTGCAGGTCAAGACCCACCATCGCGTCGGCACGCGGGTGGATGGCGACCACTCGCGTGTCGTTGCGAACATCCACCGCCATCACGCGCCGGTACCAGCGCAGGTAGTCCATCCATTGCAGGCGCGGGATCTTGTCCAGCGCCGTCCATGCGTCGGGCCCGCACTGGGCTTCGAACCATGCGCGGAAGGTGAGCGCCGGCAGGCCCAGCGCCGGGCCGGTGAGTTCCTTGGGCGAGCGCAGCGTCTCCATGCGCGCGGTGGTGGCCCAGGGTCCTTCGAAGCCGGCGCTGGAGCGGTCGAACACCACGGCGCGGATGCCTTGCTGTGCGAGGGCTGCGGCGGCCCCCAGGCCAGCCTGCCCGCCGCCGATGATCACCACGTCCAGCACCGCTTGGCCGTCATGCAGGCGCGGTGGCATCCAGTCGCGCGCCGGCCAGCCAAGCCATTCGAGGTCCTTGGCAAGACGCCGTTCGAGCGCGGCCAGACCGCCTGACAAAGAGCCGGCCGGAGAAGCAGAGGAGAGGGAAGAAGGGTCTGGTGTCATTTTTGTGGATCGCTGGTTCAGTCCAGGCTGATGTTGGCAGTCTTGGCGATCTCAGCCCACTTCAGCCGGTTGGCATGCACAGTCTGCTTGAACTGGCTTGGCGTTTCGGTGCGCACGGTGTTGCCCTGGCTTTCGAACTTGGCCCGAAGCTCGGGTTGCTCCATCACAGTGCGGATTGCAGCATTGAGCTTGTTGACGATCGTCGGGTCGGTGCCCCTGGGGGCAAACACGGCGAACCAGATGGAACTGTCGAAGCCCTGGGTGCCGGGCAGTCCGCTCGATGCGATGGTGGGCACATCCCTGACGGCCGCTACCGGCTTGACGGTGGTCACGCCCAGCAGCCGCACCTTGCCGGCTTTGAATTGCGGCAGCGCCGTCTGCACCTGGTTCATGATGCAACAGGTCTCGCCGCGCACCACCGACAGGATGGCTTCGGGGCCTCCCTTGTAGGGCACATGGATCATGTTGAGGCCCAGGCGCGAATTGAACTCGGCAAAAGCCATGTGCGTGCCGGCGCCGTTGCCGGTGGAGGCGTAGTTGTACTTGCCCGGGTTGGCCTTGACCAGATCGACGAACTCCTTGAGCGTCTTCGCATCGATGAATGTCTGGATTCACCATGAGCACGTTCGAAACGTCCAGCACCGGCGACACCGGCACGAAGTCGGCTTCCACGTCGAACGGCAGCTTCCTGTAGAGCGCTGCATTGCTGCCGTGCGTGGCGGCAGTGCCGAAGACGAGGGTGTAGCCGTCCGGTCTCGCATTGGCCACGTACTCGCTGGCAATGTTGCCGGCGGCACCGGACTTGTAGTCGATGACGACGGACTGCCCGAGCTGCTTGCCCAGCGGTTCCTGGATGGCGCGCGCGACGACGTCCACGCCGGAACCGGCCGGAAAGCCCATGATCATCGTGACCGGTTTGGTCGGCCATTCCTCTGCCGATGCCGGCACGGCCTGCATCACAAGCGAACAAGCGAATGCCAGGCACAGTGCGGCGCGCTGGCGGTGGCGGAGGCGGAGGCAGAGGAAGGCGTTCATCAGGACTCTCTGAAAGTTGACGGATCGGCGGGTGATGCAATGTCCGTGCGCAGGCCGATTCATTTCAAGGATGGCGCTGCATGCGATCGAGCGCGGCCTGCATGTCGCGCATCAGGTCGCTGCACGCCTCGAGGCCTGCGTGGATGCGCAGCAAGGGGCCTTCATGAGTCCACGGACGAACCGCGCGGGACGGCGGATCCATCGGCAGGGCGAGGCTCTCGAAGCCGCCCCACGACAGACCGATGCCGAACAGTTCGAGGCTGCCGAAGAAGACGCCGAGGGCCTCGCGGCTCACCGGCCGCAGAGCCACCGCGAACAGGCCGCTCGCGCCCTTGAAGTCGCGCCGCCACAGCGTATGCCCTGCGTCGCCCTGCAGTGCCGGGTGCAACACCTGCGCCACCATCGGATGACGCGCCATGCTCTCTGCGAGCAGCACACCGTTTTCCCAGTGGCGGTGCAGACGCACCGACAAGCTGCGCAGGCCACGCAGGGCCAGGTAGAGGTCGTCGGGCCCCGCCGTCTGCCCGAAGTCGTGTGCCGTCTGCTGCAGCAACGGCCAGGCGCGCTCGTTGGCCGTCACCGCGCCCAGCAGCGCGTCGGAATGGCCCACGATGTACTTGGTGGCGGCCTGGATCGACACATCCACGCCATGCTCGAAGGGCTTGAAGAACAGCGGGCTGGCCCAGGTGTTGTCCATCACCACGAAGGCACCGACCTTGTGTGCTTCCTGCGCGATCGCCGGGATGTCCTGCACCTCGAACGTGGTGGAACCCGGGGATTCGACAAAGACGACTCGCGTCGTCGGCCGGATTTGCCCACGGATGTCCTGACTCGCAAGCGGGTCGAAGAACTCGACATCGATGCCGAAGCGCTTAAGCACGGTGAGCGCGAACGCGCGCGTCGGTCCATACACGCTGTCCGTGATCAGGGCGTGATCTCCGGGCTTCAAGAAGGCCAGCAGGCTGTGCGTGCAGGACGCCAGGCCGGACGGGAAGACGATGGCCTGGTGGCCTCCTTCCAACTCGGCGATCGCCGCCTCCAGCGCGCGCGTGGTGGGCGTGCCGAAGCGACCATAGGAAGCATAGGGATTGCCCGGCAGCTTGCGCGACTCCCATTCGGTGAGTGAACTCGACAGGATGGTGGAGCCGCGAAAAACCGGCGTATTGACCATCCCGTGATGGCTGAAAGAGCTGCGCCCGGTATGAACCAGGCGGGTTTCGGATTCAAAGGTGGTCAAGGCTCCAGCTTTCGCGCGAATCTGTTGTGAACCTGGCCAGTCTAGAAAACGGCGTGAGTGTTTGTTTCGCTAATATTTGCCTCGAATGAAGCTCGAATAGCAAAATTTTGCTCTCTGCCTCGAATATCTTCGAACGGACACGCCTTCAATGGACAAAGTCGACAAATCCATCCTCGAAACGCTGCAGATCAACGCCAGTGCGTCACTGCAGGAAATCAGCGAGCGGGTCAGCCTGTCGTCGACCCCCTGCTGGCGCCGCATCCAGCGGCTGGAACGCGAAGGCTACATTCGTCAGCGGGTGGCCTTGCTGGATCCGGACAAGCTGAATGTGGGCGTCACCGTCTTCGTGTCCATTCGCACCAGCGAACACAACGAACGCTGGGTTCAGCGTTTCACTGCGGTGGTCGCGGCCATTCCGCAGATCGTCGAGTTCTACCGGATGAGCGGCGATGTCGACTATCTGCTGCGCGTGGTGGTACCCGACATCAAGGGGTACGACGCGGTCTATCAGCGGCTGATTCGGGAAATCGAACTGTCCGACGTGAGCTCGAGCTTCGCGATGGAGCAGATTAAGTACACCACCGCGCTGCCGCTCGACTACGCTTGAGCAGCATGTGCTTGAAAGTTTGGCCCCTCAGTGGTGGCGAATCGCCGTCGGGGTGGCGGGGTGCCTCATGCGGCTGCTATGTCCGTACCGTTGGCGCTCATTGCCATCGCTCGGTTGGCCTGAAGGTGCGCGCCAGAGCGTCGTCCTTAGCCGCCGACGACCGCGACTACCGCTCTAGACTGCAAGCTGTCATCCAACTTGCGTGACCCGAAGCGGGCTCTCGAACCGATTGCAGAACTAGACAGCGCGAACATGGCCCCCCGAAAGCCGTCATTGGGGCTCAGCACTTGCGAGCTGTGCTATGCGCACGCGGGTCGTCGTCTGCTGTCGGGAGCGTATCGGTAGCACGATCTGGATGAAGAGGTCGCTCAGTCGATGAGATGTTCCTTGAACTGCTCCCGCAGTTTGTTCTTCTGCATCTTGCCGGTCGCGCCGAGCGCGATGGCGTCGACGAAGACCACGTCGTCGGGCGTCCGCCACTTGGCAATCCTTCCGTCGTAGCTCGCGATGAGCTGGTCGCGCGTGAGCGCGGCGTCAGGCTTCTTCACGACCACGAGCAGCGGACGCTCGTCCCCATGGTGTGCGTGCGAAATAGCGGTGGTTGAGGAGGAAGGACGAGAGGGCCGGGATCAACATCACGACACTGTTGACAGTCGCCACCGCATGCTTGGACGCCGCGCACGCGCTCTTAACTTTGCCGGCGAGGCGTCTCACCGCGGATGTCTTCGATGAATTCATTTCGATACTTCCTCAGTGGGCGACCACCACCCCCGGTGCACCCTGCACCCGACGGCCGCGCGCCGCCAGCATGAAAAACAAGGCTGATGCGATGACCAACGCGTCGGTCGCCAGCAGCGTCGTGGTCAGGGCATTACCCGATCCCGCGGCACTCAGGCGGTCACTGATCGCACCGACGGCGACGTTGCCGATGGCGATCGCGAAGATGTTGAACAGAAGCATCGTGAAGCCGGTGACGGTTGAGCGCATCCGGCCCGGCGTCAGACCCTGGATCAGCGCCAGCCCCGGCCCGTACATCGCCAAGGGCAGGAAGAAGCCAGCGCACATGCCCGCATAGAAGAGGGCCGACCCCGGAGACACGAATCGATACGCGATCATCAGCGGACCGCACAATGCAACCAGCAGGATCATGAAGCCGGCGTGACCGCCCTTGATGCGGCCCACGAGCCGGTCGCTGAGCACGCCGCCGACCACCGAGCCGAGCACGCCGAATACGATCTGCAGGATGCCGATCTGGCGCGCGATACCGCCGGCGTCGAAGCCGCGCTCACGCACCAACCACAACTGCGTGAACGACAGTCCGGCGAAGACCACGTGCACAAGCACCATGCCGATGATGGTCCAAAGCACGGTCGGGCTGTCGCGCAGACTTGCCAGCATCGCGCGCATCTGCGCGACGAACGGTGCGCCGCGCTCGGTCTCCCCCTGCGCGTGGCGCCGGTCGCTCAGCAGCATCAGCGGCAGCGCGACGGCCACGCCAATCAGGCCCATAAGAGTAAAGGTGCCGCGCCAGCCCTGCGCGGCGCCGAGCGTGCCCGCCAGCAGGAAGCTCAGGCCGATGCCCAGTGGGATGCCCATGAAGAACACGCCCAGCGCGCTGCCGCGCCGCTGGGCGCTGAACAAATCCGCGAGCAGCGACACGGCCGCCGGCACCAGCGCAGCCTCGCCGGCGGCAACCAGAAACCGCGCCGCGACCATCTGCTCAAAGCTCTGTGCCGCCCCCGATGCCGCGGTGCAGGCGCTCCAGAGCAGGATGCCCCCGGCCATCACCCGGGTGCGGCTGAAGCGGTCGGCGAGCGAGCCCATGAATACCGCCATGACGCCGAAGCTCAGCACCCACACGGCGCCGGCCAGGAAGCCGTACTGCGCGTTGCTGAGGGCAAGGTCCCCGGTGATCTGTGGCGAGAAGCCGAGCAGCATGTTGCGATCGATGTGCGCGAGAACATGGATCATCAGCAACGCGGTCAGCACGGCACGCGGACTCTCTTTCCAGCGCATGGCGGTCTCCTGGTGGTCAACGTACTGCAATCAGGCCACGCGGCGCATCGGCGCGCCACGCTCGCCGGCACTGCGGTTCGGCGCATAGCCCAATTGCGCCAACGTTTCGTCGGCGTCGGCGTAGGACTCGCCCAGGCGGTAGATGCGGCGTGCGTCGTCTTCACCGGCCACGTCGCGGCCGAGGCCGCGCGCGGTGCGCACCATGGCCTCGATCTGCTGCGCCGAGCTCATGCGCTTGCCGTCGGGGCCGAACAGCGTGTCCTCGATGCCGACACGCACGTGCATGCCCATGGCGATGGCCATCGTGTTGAACGGGAACACGTGGCGATTCAGCGTCTCGAGCGTGAGCACGGCACCGTCAGGCACGCGGCGCGCGAACTCCAGCATGTCGGCCGGGTGCAGCCCCGATGCGCCGCCGCCGATGGCCACGTAGTTCAAGACCAGCGGGCCACGGTACTTGCCGCGTCGGATCAGGCGCTCGACCGTCTCCAGTTGTGTGAGGTTGCCGAGCATGAAATGCGGCTGGATGCCGTTGGCCACCAGGCGGCGGATGTGCTCCACATGCCAGCTCGGGTTCGACGGGCTGATCATGTCGGTGTAGGCCGCCTGCAGAGCCGGGTTAGCGAGCGATGTGCCGGCGACATCGGCCTCGGTCATCAGCTCCATCACGTTCATCTGCGAGGTGTTGATGGCCACCGTCACCTGGTCGGGCCGGGGTGACAACTCGGCGAGCATGTGGCGCGTGTCGTCGTTGAGCCACTTCGCAGCCTGGCCTTCGCTTTCAGGCGCGAACGAAATCGATCCACCCACCTGCAGCACCATCTTCGGCACGGCCTCGCGCAGCCGCGCCAACAGCTCGTTGAACATCGACAACCGCTTGCTGCCCTTGCCGTCGGCCTCTCGCACATGCACGTGCAAGACCGTGGCGCCGGCGTTCCAACAATCCACGGCCTTTTGCACCTGCTCGGCGAACGTCACCGGGATGTCGTCGCTGTCGCCGGGAATCCATTGCGGGCCGTAGGGCGCGACCTGGATGACCAGCTTCTCCTGGTTTTCGGGCAGCAGGGAGTCGTCGAGGAATTGCATGATGTGTCCTTTGGCAATGAGGGTCAAGGTTGGGATACGGCGTGCTGTTCGCGCGCCGCGAGTTCTTCGAGCAGGATGGGAGCACCCAGGCTCATCGTGTGGATGCCCAGCACGCTCACGCACTGGAGCACCGCGGTGATCTCTTCCTTCGTGGCGCCGAGCTCGAGCGCTTTGCGGATGTGGCGGCGCACGCCCGGTGCATACATGTGGGTGCACGATGCATCGACCGCGATCGCGATGAACTCGACGGTCTTGGCATCAAGCACACCCGACACCATTGGTGTGATGCCCACGGCGACGAACTTCTCCGTCCACGCCGGATCGAGCGCAGCGAACGGTTCCCAGTTCGCGTTCCAATTGCCTGTGGCGCGCAGGGTGTCGCACACGGGCGTGGCGCTGGCGGTGCTCGGTTGGGGGCTCATGGTGCAAATCTCCTGGTGAACGTCGCAATGCATGCAGTGTCTCGATCTAGCGCAAACCGCACTTGACGAATCGGGACATCCGCTTAGCATTTCGGGACACCCCGGGAAAGTCTTATGTCGGCACAGATTCGCGGCGCCAGCCTGACCCACTTTCCCGCCGTGGCCGCCCAATGTGGCCTCGATGCGCGAGCACTGGTTGCGGAGGTCGGCCTGCCCGCGAGTTGTCTGGACGACCCTGACCTCAAAGTGCCGGCCCGCGCGGTGGGACGGCTGCTGGAGATCGCGGCCTCCCGCGGCAACGAGCCCGCCTTCGGGCTGCGCATGGCGGAGTCGCGGCGCCTGTCGAACCTGGGTCCTCTGGGTCTGCTGATTCGCGAGGAGCCCACGCTGCGCGAAGCGCTCGAGGTCATCGTGTCGTTCATCCACGTTCACAACGAAGCGCTCGCCGTGCGTGTCGAGCAGGTCGGCAACCTCGTGGTGATCCGCGAGGAACTCTTGTCAGAAGGGGCCGTATCGGTGCGTCAGGCGACCGAGTTGTCGGTGGGGGTCACCTTCCGCGTGCTGAGCATCTTCATGGGCGCGGATTGGCGTCCGCGCCTGGTGTGCTTCTCTCACCGCGCGCCAAAGGACCGTTCGGTGCATCGCCGCTTGTTCGGCGATGCGGTGGAGTTCGGCCATGAGTTCAACGGCGTGGTGTGCAATGAGTCGAGCCTGGACGCACCCAATCGCGGCGCCGACCCTGTCATGGCGCGTTATGCGCGCCGCTTGCTCGAGCAGGGCGCAGGGCCTTCTGCGCCCCTTACCCAGCGCGTGCGTCAACTTGCAGTGTTGCTGCTGCCTCTGGGACATTGCCGCGTGGAGGCCGTGGCGCAGCACCTGGGCGTCGACCGGCGCACAGTGGCGCGGCGACTGGCGGCCGAAGGCACGACATTCAGCGAACTGGTCGATGGACTGCGGCGCGATCTGGTCGCCCGCTACATCGCGGATGGAGGAAAGCCGCTGGCCGAAGTCTCGGCACTGCTCGGCTTTTCCGCGGCGAGCGCGTTCTCGCGTTGGTATCGCCAACGTTTCGGCATGGCAGCAGCCCGGATGCGGTCTGCGGCCAATGCATCGGCGCCATTGGCGGGGTCCAGACGTCGCGCTTGATCGCCGCGCCCGAAAGCTGACGGCCACGACTGGCCGCTCCCAACCGCTCTCGCCTGCTCGCGGCAGATGCACGAAGTACCGCTCGCGCTGCCTGCTGTCGTCCGCTTGGCCCGGACGAGCGGCAGCTGATGGCCGGCAGTGTGAGTACCCAACGTTGCCAGGAAGCTGCCTTTCAGTAGAAAGGGGCTAGCCAGGGACTAGCCAGGCGCTCCTGACGGAGGACCCCTTCCTGGAGCTGCCTCGATCTCACAGTCCCGGCCTATTCTGTTGAAAAACTCGCCCTGGCGGTCTGAGTGCATCTTTCGGGGGGTACTCGACCCCTTGCCCGCCTCACGATCGCGGCTCCTGATGCGTTCTACGAGGTCGGTTTCGACCGGTGCTGCGCCGCGTCATGAGCGAGTCGAGTTTTTCAACACAATCGGCCAACTGCGGACGTTCACGCCGACGCCTTCAACGCCCGCTTTCGGCGGAAGCGATGCTCCTCCGGAACCCGCTTGAGGCAGCGGCCCGGCAACCAAAACTCGAGGGGGAGCAAGTCATCGCCTTCAGCGGAGCGTAGCCGCATCAATCAGAAGCTCAAGCGTTCGGTGGATTCCACCTTCTCTTCGCCGTTGGGGTTCGACCTGGCTAACGGGCGAGGTGATTTCGTGATCCGAACTTGGGACTGACTTCACGCTGTGGTTCTTGAACTATCTGGTCTGGAGTACTTCGTACGCCGCTGTCCTGGTGCTTTGCTACGACCTGCACCGGGCGCGCCGGGAATGCGCCAGACGGTAGGACACCACGAGCTGCGTAAAGGGGTCGATTTGTTTTCGTGTCAAAAGTTACGGATTGAATCTCCAGCAACGACGCGGCCCGACATGTAAGTCGTTGATTTCGCGAGCATTGCTGTTCACTTCGTTGGCGGCGTATCCTGACCGGCCCCTGAACGGCGAAGGAGCGCGGCGACGCAAGGCTGGCAATGCACTATGACCGTCATAGGCAAAAGCATTTGCCCTATTCGTCCGTGCGGGATCCAGAATGTGAGGATCTCAATCAAAGAACTGGAGACTCCCCATGACCCAGACTCAAGCGGAAGCCAAGTGCCCCGTCCACCATGCGGTGGGCCGCGGCCCAGTTAATCGTGACTGGTGGCCCAACCAGTTGCGGGTGGACCTGCTTCACCAACATTCCTCCAAGTCCGATCCGATGGGCAAGGACTTCGACTACGCGAAGGAGTTCAAGAGCCTCGACTACGAGTCGCTGAAGAAGGATCTGCGTGCGCTGATGACGGACTCACAGGTCTGGTGGCCGGCGGACTTCGGCCACTACGGGCCTCTGTTCATCCGTATGGCCTGGCACAGCGCCGGTACCTACCGTACCGGCGACGGGCGTGGCGGCGGCGGCCGGGGCCAGCAACGCTTTTCGCCGCTCAACAGCTGGCCCGACAACGTCAACCTCGATAAGGCTCGGCGTCTGTTGTGGCCGATCAAACAGAAGTACGGCCGCAAGATCTCGTGGGCCGACCTGATGATCCTGACCGGCAACGTGGCCCTGGAGTCCATGGGCTTCAAGACCTTCGGCTTCGCCGGCGGCCGCCCAGACACGTGGGAACCCGACCAAGACGTCTACTGGGGCAACGAGACAACCTGGCTCGATGACAAGAGGTACACCGGCGACCGCGACCTGGAGAAGCCGCTCGGAGCTGTGCAGATGGGTCTGATCTATGTCAACCCCGAAGGTCCGAACGGCAACGGCGACCCGGTCTCGGCGGCTCGGGACATCCGCGAGACTTTCGCCCGCATGGCGATGAACGACGAAGAAACCGTCGCCTTGATCGCCGGCGGTCACACCTTTGGCAAGACCCACGGCGCTGGTCCGGCGGACCTCGTCGGCTCAGGGCCTGAAGGGACTGATCTGGAAGAAATGGGTATGGGCTGGAAGAGCACCCATGCCAGTGGCATCGCCGGCGACGCCATCAGCAGCGGCCTGGAAGTCACTTGGACCCAGCAGCCGACGAAGTGGACCAACCTCTTCTTCGAGAACCTGTTCAAGTTCGAATGGGAGCCGGTCAAGAGCCCGGCCGGCGCTGGACAGTGGCAGGCCAAGGGCGCACCGGCTGACATTCCGGATGCGCACGACAAGTCGAAGAAGCGCGTGCCGACCCTTCTGACCACCGACCTTTCGCTGCGCTTCGACCCGGCTTACGAAAAGATCTCCCGGCGCTTCCTCGAGCACCCGGAGCAGTTCGCCGACGCCTTCTCGCGCGCCTGGTTCAAGCTGACGCATCGCGACATGGGTCCGCGCTCGCGCTACCTTGGCCCGGAGGTGCCGAAGGAAGAGCTGATCTGGCAGGACCCGATCCCGAAGGTCGATCATCCCCTGATCGACGACAAGGACGCCGCGGCTCTCAAGGCCAAGATCCTGGCCTCGGGCCTGTCGGTCTCCGACCTGGTGCTCACGGGCTGGGCGTCGAGCTCCACCTTCCGCGGCTCCGACATGCGCGGCGGCGCCGACGGCGGCCGCATCCGCTTGGCGCCACAGAAGGACTGGGAAGTCAACGAGCCGGCCAGGCTGGCCAAGGTGCTCCAGACGCTGGAAGACATCCAGGGCGAATTCAACAAGGCGCAATCCGGCGGCAAAAAGATCTCAATGGCCGACCTGATCGTGCTGGCCGGCTGCGCCGCCGTCGAGCAGGGCGCCAAGAACGCAGGTCATAGCGTGACGGTGCCCTTCACCCCCGGCCGCATGGATGCGTCGCAGGAGCAAACCGACGTGGAGGCCATGAAGGTGCTAGAGCCCGTGGCTGACGGCTTCCGTAATTACCTGATGAAGGACTATGCGGTTCCCGCCGACGCGCTGCTGATCGACAAGGCCCAATTGCTGACGCTGACAGCGCCCGAGATGACGGTGCTGGTGGGCGGCATGCGCGCGTTGGGCGCCAACGTCGGTGCCACCAAGCACGGCATTTTCAGCCAGAAGGAGCACGCGCTGACCAACGAGTTCTTCGTTCGCCTGCTCGACCTGAACACGACCTGGAAGGCCGTGCCCGGCGAGAACAACCTGTACGAGGGAGTCGAACGCACGACGGGCGAGCGCAAGGGCAGCGCGACGCGCGTGGACCTGGCCATCGGCTCCAATTCAGTGCTGCGCGCCCTGGCCGAGGTCTACGGCAGTTCGGACGCGCAGGAGAAGTTCGTGAAGGACTTCATCGCGGCGTGGACCAAGGTGATGAACCTTGGTCGGTTCGACATGGTTTAGACAATCGTCGCGGTTGCCGATTCGATGTAGCTCCAAGCAGTCGCCGTTACGAGCGCTCGGCGACGCCATCGCATGCAACGCCGTGGTGCTGGGCCTTCGCCAACTGGACCTTGCAGGAGGCCAACGAAGGCGTAGAGGCGTCATTTGCGAATAGGCCGTGTCCGGACATACGAGGCAAGACCATTTTGTTCGGATCACGCTCAACAGGAGCAGGCCCACGCCTGCTGCGTGCTGGCGAGTGGCCTCTCCCTTGCGCCGCCAGTAGTGGCCGGGCTCAAGAGATTGGGTCTGGCCGCATTCTGACCTTCACAACGCATCATTCCCGTTGGGCCGCTCGAGCGCTCGGGATGTCTAGATCAATGCCCGCAATCGGCGCTGGGCGCGGTCGAGTCCGACGACCAAACGATTCTCCCAGCGCTGACGACCGCTTCCCTCTGCATTGCGGTCGTACCTCGCAATGTTCGTAAGACTGCAGCGAGCGCGTATTGCTAGTTCGATGCCCTCGACAGCTGACATTCGCTCGACTGCGGGCGTCTCCAACCGGCAACGTCTGAACCATCTCAAGAACGGTCGCTCGGTGTCGTGAAGTCCTGGGCATCTGAACGACCGGAACGAGCCTGAGACCGTGAATTCGCTCGTTGACCGGCAAGGACCGGACCCGCTTGCACTCCCGTCGTTCGCTCGGCCTGGTCGAGCGGCAGCAGATGGCCGACTGTAGCCGGTCACGGCGAGGCTTGCTTCGGGCCCTAAGCTGCTCAGGTTCGCCGATAGCTGCAATTCGCCGCCCCCGAGATCCCCCGGCGCCTACTTCACCCATGACAAAACGACGAGAAATGCCTTGCTATGCGTGACATCTGGCCGTTTCTGTGTGAATACAACTTTCGTACTATGAGGTCTCAGTTTGACCCTCGTTTCGAATCACATGGACCACTCATGAACCTATTTGCACGCACCAGAGCCTTGCTTGTTTGGAGGGCAGGCGCCTAGAAGCTGCCCGCTTGCGTCGGGGAGGGCTGCAAGGGCGGCAGCGGCTGGCCGAGCGCGAGCCGCATCGCGGCGATCTCCTGCTGCTGCTCGACGATGATTTCCTGCGCGATGCGACGCAGTTGCTCGTTGGTGCCGTGGCGCAGTTCGGCCTGCGCCATCTCGATCGCGCCCTGGTGGTGCGGGATCATCATTTCGGCGAAGTCGCGGTCGACGTCGCCAGAGGGCTTGATGTTCATCGCCGTCATCATCTTGGTCATGGCGGCATCGTTCTCCGCGGCGAAGCCGGATTGGCCCGGATCGCGGGTGGTGCAGATGTCCATGAGGCCCGCGATCAAGCTCTCATGCGTGACGCCGGCCGGCATCCGCGCCGTCGCGAAAGCCGCCGCGGCGCAGGCAATCGCAGCGGTGCCGAGGGTCAGCGCGCCGGGGCGCAGCAAGCTGCGTGGAGATTTCGTTTGCATCGGGTGTCCTCAATCTGGATGGCACTGGGTCGTCAGAGGGGTAGACGCCGGAGCCGGGGAGTTATTCCAGCGGCCGCAAAATATCTCGCCGGGCCGTACGCACCGCGGAAGAAACAGCGAGGCACCGATTGCGGGATCGGCGTCTTGACCACTTCGGGATTAGAGGGAAAGTTGCTCAGTGCAACCGGTCCGTCGCTGGCTTCGGCCAGCACGTAACGGCTGAACCGTCGCTGCCGCCCAGCGCTTGCTCGGACCGAGTCAGCTTGAGCCCCAGCCCACCGCGGCAAGCGGCTCTTATGAAGTCGCCCTCGAGCTGGTTCGCTCGTCAACACGTCCCATATCGCGGCCGTCGCTCTCCGATTCATCCGGATTCACTCGTGGCGCTGCTTCGGGGCGCTTCCCGATGCGAGCCAAGCAAGCACGAGCTTGAGGCACCTTGTCGATCGAGAACGAAGAAACGCCTCAGAGTTGGCCAATGCCGTCAGGGACGAGATTGAGCAATACCAACGTGTCAACCATTAAAGTCATTCCCAATGAGGGCGACAGATTGAGTTCTGCCCAAGAGCAGAACTTCCAAGGCTCCCATCAGATGAACCTGTCCATTGAGCCTCTTTCGACGCGGCATTTCGAGGAATTGCGGCTCGCGCTCGCGGCTGCCAAGGTGCCCAAGTATCTGGCGCGCGAGGACTTCGGTGACAACCCCGTGGCCGGCGTGCGCGACCCCGCCTGAACACAGAAGCAGCGAGCAAGTCATGGCCACTGCAAAGTCGATCGACACCGGCGACTACAAGCTCTTTCCTTCGCCCAGGAACGTGCACCGCGTCATCTTCGAGCACCAGGTCTTCGTGCCGTATCCGTACGCGCTGATCGTGATGGACGAGTTCTTCTTCAAGGGCCGCTGCAGCCTGTTCTCCGCCTGCCGCCTCAGTGACGGGAAGATGGGGCAGGTGGCGACGTTCGAGTTGGCATCGGACGTCGACATTTTCAACAAGAAGTTCACGCCGGATTGAGCCGGCCCTACTGCAGCGCGAACCGTAAGGGCGCATATAGCGCTCTTGATCTTCCCGAAGGGGCGCTTTGCGGTGGGTCCGCTCCGACGGGTACCGATGTGCACCTATACGAAGAAGGTGCCCTATGCCAGCGGAGACGCCAACTCCGCTTCAAGCTATAGCTGCTCCTACGTGGCTGACTACAGGCAGTTCACCGGAATCTTCAGGTAGGCCACGCCGTTAGCCTCCGCAGGCGGCAAATTGCCAGCACGAATATTGACCTGCACCGACGGCAGCATCAGCACCGGCATAGCCAACGTGGCATCGCGAGCGCGACGCAGGGCAACAAAGTCTTCCTCGCCGATGCCATCGCGCACATGGATATTGCCGGCCCGCTGCGCGGCCACGGTGGTGCGGGGCGTCGCCTCGCGCCCTGCAGGCGGGTAGTCATGGCACACGTAAAGACAGGTATCGCGCGGCAATGCCAGCAGGCGCTGGACAGAACGGTAGAGCTGATGGGCATCGCCGCCCGGAAAATCGCATCGCGCGGTGCCGACGTCGGGCATGAAGAGGGTGTCGCCCACGAACACCGCCGAAGCTCCCCCCGCGGGGTCTTCCACGAGATAGGCGACGTCGGCCGGCGTGTGGCCGGGCACATGGAGCGCACGGGCTTGCAGACGGCCAATGCGAAATTCCTCGCCATCGGCAAACAGGTACTGGAACTGAGAGCCGTCCACCGCCAGATCCTCCGCGTTGAAGACGCCGCGGAACGCGCGCTGCACGGCCGTGATCCCGCTGCCCACCGCCAGCATGCCGCCAAAGCGCTGCTGCAGATAGGGTGCCCCCGACAGGTGGTCCGCATGCGCATGGGTCTCCAGCAGCCACTGCACGGCCAGGCCGCGCTGCACGATCGCATCGGCGACCGCGTCCGCCGCAATGTGATTGGTACATCCGGAACTGGCTTCATAGCCCATCACCGGGTCGATGACGGCGCAAGTGCCTGCACCGTCATCGACAAGATAGGAAAACGTGGAAGTGGCGCGATCGAAGAATGGCCGGACCGACATCGATGGTTGGTTCATATAATGAAACGTATTTCATTGAACAAACCAGATTATATGAGCCACACCCCCGAGTCGGCCCTCGCGGCCCACCTCATTGCCCTGCAGCACCGCCCCATCGTCCAGGCCACGCGCGACCGCCTGGCCCAGGCGATGCTCGACTGGTTCACCGCCGGCTGGGCCGCCATGGCCACGCCCGGTGCCGCGGCGCTGCGGGACCTTGCGGCTACGAGCCTGCCGGGCCGCGGGCCGGCGCAGGTCTTCGGTGGCGAGCCGCTGCAACCGCTGGCAGCGGGGTTTGCCAATGCCGGCATCGGCCACCTGCGGGAGATCGACGACGCGCACCGAGCCGCCATGCTGCACCCGGGCGTGGTCGCGATATCTCCAGTGCTGGCGCTGGCCGCGGCCGAACCCATGTCGATGCGGCGCGCGGCGGACGCAATCATTGCCGGCTACGAAGTGGCGCTGCGGGTCGGCGAGGTCCTCGGCGCGCGCCATGCCGCGAGCTTCCACGCGACTGCCACGGCGGGTGCGGTGGGCGCGGCCGCAGCCAGCGCGGTGGCACTGGGGCTGCCCCAGGAACAGTTGCATCACGCCATGGGGATCGCCGCGACACAGTCGGCCGGCTTGTGGCAGTTGGTGGACGACGAAGCGCACGAATCCAAATCGCTGCATCCGGCCTTCGCGGTGCGCAACGGCATGATGGCCGCATGGGCGGCGCAGTCGGGTTTCCCGGGCGCGCGCGCTTTCGTCACGGGTCGACGCGGACTCCATGCGCTCCTGAACGGCGACGGCCCGCTGGCCGCGCTGGACGGCGAGCTGGACGCGCCCGAGCGCCTGAACACAGTCACCATCAAGGCGTGGCCCTGCTGCGCCCAGCTGTTCACGCCGCTGGACGCCACCCGCGAGATCATGGATGCCCACTGCCCGTCAGCAGAAGACATCGCATCGGTGGACGTGGTCATCTTCCCACACGCACTGAAGATCGCCGGGGTGCACTGGCCTGCCAAGCCGGCGGAGACGCCATTCTGTTTGCGCTACGTGGTGGCCACGCTCCTGACCGAAGGCCGATTGGGCATCGACCACATGGAAGCACCCGACCTGCATTCGCCTGCGCTGCTGGCATTGGCCGAGCGCGTCCGCGTGGCGACGGACGACGAATTCCAGCGCGCCTTTCCGCAGAAGCGTCCCTCGCGGGTGACGGTCACGATGAAAGACGGCCGCAACTTCAGCGCCGTGCGCGAATTGCGCCGTGGCGATCCGGAAGATCCGTTCGACTGGCACCAGCTCCAGCTGCGCATGCGCGCCTTCGCGCCGGCCATGACAGATGCGCAAGCAGCACTGCTCACCCGGTGGTGCGCCGCATTCGGGGATGCGACACGCGACGACGCGCAGTGCCTGCCGCTGACCGAGCTCTTCGGCCGCTGAGTGCCGGCCTCAGGCCGGCGACGGTCGCCAGCCGCTCGGCGGTTTGCTGGCAAAACCCTGTCGTGCGAGCTCGCAGCGCACGATGTCCGCAGCCTTGCGCTGCGCGGCCACGCTGTGCCTGGAGGCCAGGCCGATGACCACCAGCGCGCCCAGGAAGGTACCGTCACCGTCGAACACCGGAAGCGCGACGGAGGCCATTTCGTCGACGCGCTCGGCGCGCGTCATGGCATAGCCCTTCTTGTCGATCTCGGCCTGATGCGGCGTGGGACTGCCGGTGAACGCCAGGAGGATGTGGGCCGAGGAGCCGCCGGCGGCCAGGGGAATGCGCGTCCCGACCTCGACATGGTGGCGCACCTCCTTGGCCGTGTTTTCGCGGTAGAGGCACACCCGCTCGTCGCCGGTGCGAATGTAGAAGGCCACCGTCTCGCCGGTCTGGCGCATGACTTCGTGCAGCACGGGTTGCAGGCGCGTGCCGAGGTCGAATGTGCTGCGGTAGAGCATGCCCATGTGCAGCAGCGCAGGCCCAGGGGCATAGCTGCCGCTGTCGAAGCGATGCACCATGCGCGCGCGCATCAGCACGCCCAGCAGCCGCAGCAGCGTGGCCTTGTCCAGTCCGGTGCACTCGGCCAGTTCGCGCAAGGACATGCGCAGCCGGTCCTCACGGAAACACTCGAGGATCGAAATCCCGCGCTCCAGCACCCCCACCGGAGGCTTGGGCGCACTGGCCTCTGCGCCCTCTTCCATGGCGACGGACGCAGGGATGTGGGTCTTGATGTTTTTTTTCATGGCTGGAGCGAGCTGGTGCTGCGGATTATCCGGGGTTGACCGCTTCGACTTCGGACTCTATAGTTTTATTCATTGAACTTTATTTCATTCAATAAAACTACCGCAACAGCCATTGCATCCGCACGCCCTCATGCCGAAGCTTCCTGACCCCCTCATTGCGGAACTCGCCGCAGTCGTTGGCGCCGCCCACGTGCAAACGGACGACGCCTTCACCGCGTGCTACGTCAGCGACTGGCGGCGCAACTTTCCCGGCGCCGCGCGCGCCGTGGTGCGCCCGGGCAGCACCGCCGAGGTCTCGCGCGTCGTTGCGGCATGCGCCGCTCGGGGCGTTCCCGTGGTGCCGCAAGGCGGGAACACGGGCCTAGTGGGCGGCTCCACGCCGGACGCATCGCGCCGCGAAGTGGTGCTGAGCCTGGACCGCATGACCGCCGTGCGCCGCGTGGACCCTTTGGACAACAGCATGACGCTGGAGGCCGGCTGCACCGTGCTCGCCGCGCAGGAGGCTGCTGCCGAGGCGGGCCGCCTGTTTCCGCTGTCCCTGGCGTCCGAAGGAAGTGCGACCGTCGGCGGCGTCGTGTCGACCAACGCCGGCGGCGAACAGGTGCTGTGCTACGGCAACACGCGCGACCTGACCCTCGGCGTCGAAGTGGTCCTGGCCGATGGCCGCGTGCTCGACGCACTGGGCGCGCTGCGCAAGGACAACACCGGCTATGACCTCAAGCAGCTGTTCATCGGCGGCGAGGGCACCCTGGGCATCGTGACGGCGGCCACCTTCAAGCTCTACGCGCAGCCGCGCAAGGTGGTCACCGCCTGGGCGGCCGTGCGCGATCCGCAGGCTGCCGTGGAGCTGCTCGCCCGCTTGGGCGGCGCAGTGGGCGAACGGGTGACGGCTTTCGAGCTGATCGGGCGGCAGGCGCTGGCCCAGGTGCTGGCGCACGGCACGCCCGGCATGCGCGATCCGCTGGCCGGCGACTACGCCTGGGCGGTGCTGTTCGACGTGTCCGAGGCGTCGGCCCTGATGGACCCGTCGCCTGCAGTGGAAGACGTGTTGGCCAGCGCGATGGAGCAAGGCCTGGTGCTGGACGCGGTGCTCGCCGCATCGGGCCAGCACGCCCATGACCTGTGGGCGCTGCGCGAACATGTGCCCGAGGCCCAGCGGCTCGACGGGCCTTCCATCAAGCACGATATTTCTGTCGCCGTCTCTCGCATTCCCGAGTTCATCACCGAAGCCGGCGCGGCGCTGGAGGCCCTGGTGCCCGGCCTGCGCGTGGTCTGCTTCGGCCACGTGGGCGATGGCAACCTGCACTACAACCAGAGCAAGCCCGTCGGCATGCCGGACGCCGAGTTCCGCGCCCGCGAAGAAGCGATCCACGACACGGTGCATGCCATCACTGCGCGCATGCAGGGCTCGATCTCGGCAGAGCACGGCATCGGCCGGCTCAAGCAGGCCGCCTTCCTGCACTACAAGCAGCCCCTCGCGCTGGAGCTGATGGCTCGCATCAAGCAGGCGATCGACCCTGCCAACACCTTCAATCCGGGGCGCCTGCTACCCCACACGCTGCCAGCGCCGCGACCTTCCCTCTAGCACTTCAGGACTCTCATGCCCGTTTCCGTATTCGACATGCAATCGCTCCAGCATCTCTGGGGCACCGACGAGCTGCGCACCATCTTCGGCGAGGAGAACCGTGTGCAGAAGTGGCTCGACTTCGAGGCCGCACTGGCCGCTGCACAAGCCGAACTGGGCATCATCCCGGTGGCGGCGGCGCAGGAGATCGCCATGCAGGCGCAGATCGAAAACATCGACATCCCCAAGATGTCGGCCGAGATCCGGCGCATCAAGCACTCGCTGGTGCCCGCGCTCAAGCAATTGCAAGCCCGCTGCTCCAAGGAGAACGGCGAATGGGTGCACTACGGCGCAACCACGCAGGACGTGGTGGACACCGGCGTGGCCCTGCAGCTCAAGGAATTCCATGCCGTCGCGCTGCGCGACCTGAAGGCTGTCGGCAAGGAGCTGGCGCGCCTCGCCGTGGCGCATCGCGATGTGCCGATGGCCGGCCGTACCCACGGCGTGCAGGCCCTGCCGATCACCTTTGGCCACAAGTGCGCGGTCTGGCTGGACGAAATCGGCCGTCACCATGAGCGCATGGTGCAGGCCGCACCGCGCGTGCTGGTCGGCATGCTGGCGGGCGCCGTGGGCAGCCAGGCATCGCTCGGCCCCAAGGCACAGGAGCTCGAGCGCCTCATGCTCGACAAGCTGGGCCTGGGCACGCCCGCCATCAGCTGGGCACCGGCGCGCGACCGCTTCGCCGAATACGCCAACCTGCTCGCCATGCTGGGCGCCACGCTGTCGAAGATCGGCAACGAGCTGTTCAACATGCAGCGCAACGAATTCGGCGAGGTGGAAGAAGGCTTCTCCGAGGGCAAGCTGGGCTCGTCGACCATGCCGCACAAGCGCAACCCGACTTCGGCCGAGAACCTCGCCGGCCTGTCGCGCCCGCTGCGCTACAACGCCGCGATGATGGTCGAGGGGATGGTCCAGGAAAGCGAGCGCGACGGCATCGCCTGGAAGATGGAATGGAAGGCGCTGCCCGAGTGCTGCATGATCGCCGGCGCCATGCTGTTCCAGGCCAAGAACCTGCTGGCCGGCCTGAAGGTCAATGCGGACATGATGGCCGCCAATCTCGACAAGATGCGCGGCTATCTCCTGTCCGAACGCGTCATGCTGGAACTGTCGGAGCGCGTCGGCAAGCAGACGGCGCACGAATGGATCTACGAAGCCTCCATGCATGGCATCACGTCCAAGCTCGACTTCGCCGACGCCATGCGGCGGCACGAAGGCCTGTCCAGCTTGCTCAACGAGGCCGAGATCCGCGATCTCACCGACCCCCTGAAGTACCTGGGGCAATGCGGTGCCACGGTCGACCGCGTGGTGAGCCAGCAGCAGAGCTGGCTGCAGGACTGACGCGGCCGACCGCACCGCGGCACCGCCAGGCTCAGAAAAGAAAACGGAGACTGACCCATGACGACCTTCGCACGCACGGCCATGCGCCGCCGCACGGCGCTGGCGCTCGCCGGCCTGCTGGGCCTCGCGACCGCGATGCCGGTATCTGCCGCCTATCCCGACCAGCCGATCAAGCTGGTGGTCGGATTCCCGCCCGGCGGCGGCGGTGACCTCTACGGGCGCCTGATCGCCACTGCGCTCGGCAAGACGCTGGGCCAGTCGGTGATCGTGGACAACCGTGCCGGCGCCGGCGGCAACATCGCCGCCGACCTGGTGGCAAAGGCCAAGCCCGACGGCTATACCCTGCTGCTGGCCATGAGCGGCAACCTGGCGGTGGCACCGGCCCTCAAGCCGCAGAGCATCCCGTACAAGGTGCCCGAGGACTTCGCGCCTGTCGGGCTGATCCTGGAGGCGCCGCATGGCCTGTTCGTGGGTCACAACTCGCGCTTCAGGACGGCGCGTGAACTGCTCGAAGCGGCCAGAACGCAGAAGCTCAGCTTCGCCTCGACCGGCACCGGCGGGGCCGCCCACATCGGCATGGAAATGGTGAAGAAGGAAGCCGGCATCGAGATGCTGCACGTGCCCTACCGCGGATCGGGCCCCGCCATCACCGACATGCTCGGTGGCCAGGTCGAGAGCTTCTTCGCCACCGCCTCGCCGCTGGTCAGCCATGTGCGCCAGGGACAACTGCGGCTGCTGGCCATCACGGGCAGCACGCGCAATCCGGCCATTCCCGAGGTGCCGACCTTCAAGGAGCTCGGCGTGAACGTGCCGGTGACGCAGTGGTATGGCCTGGTCGCACCCGCCGGCACGCCCGAGCCCGTGGTGAAGCACCTGGCCACACACCTCGGCCGTGCCCTCAAGACGCCGGAAGTGCGCGACGCGATCCGCCGCGATGCCGCGCAGGAGCACGACCTGCCGACGAACGAATTCGGGCAGTTCATCCTGGAAGACATCGCGCGCTACAAGGGCGCCATCACCCCCGCACTGCTCAAAGAGATATCGCCATGATTTTCGACACCCTGATTTCCGCCGATGAATTGGCCGCGATGCAAAGAAGCGGCGCTGCGCTGCTGGTACTGGACTGCAGCTTTGAGCTCACCGATCCGCAAGCCGGCCAGCGCGCCTACGACGCGGGCCACATTCCAGGCGCACGCTACGTGCACCTGGAACTCGCCCTGTCCGCCGAGAAGACCGGCCGCAACGGCCGCCATCCGCTGCCCGGCCGCGAAGCCTTCGCCAAGACCATGGCCGCCATGGGCCTGAACTCGGACACCCAGGTTGTGGCCTATGACAATGCCGGCGGGATGTACGCCGCGCGCCTGTGGTGGATGCTGCGCTGGGCCGGCCACAAGGCGGTTGCCGTGCTCGACGGCGGCATCGCCGCCTGGAAGGCCGCAGGCGCCGTCGGCACCGACACGCCCGCCGCGCTCCCAGCCGGCAACTTCCGCCTGCAGCCCTCGCTGGTCGCCACCGTGTCCTACGAAGAGGTCAAGGCCAACATCCATCGACAGGGCCGGCTGGTGCTGGATGCTCGCGCGCCCGACCGATTTCGCGGCGAGAACGAAACCATGGACCCGGTGGGGGGACACATCCCCGGCGCGCGCAACCGACTGTTCAAGGACAACCTCGGCCCGGACGGTCGCTTCAAGGCACCGGCGCAACTGCGCCAGGAGTTCGATGCCATCACCGGCGGGCGCCCCGCGGCGCAACTGATCAACCAGTGCGGCTCGGGCGTGACCGCCTGCCACAACCTGCTGGCGCTGGAAGTCGCGGGACTGCGAGGCGCCGCGCTCTACCCCGGCTCATGGAGCGAATGGAGCGCTCAGCCGGAGGCGCCCATCGCAACCGGCGCCGCGTGACGCTGCTGCAACGCGGCCTTGCTGCCGCGGCAGTACGACCGGCACTGTCGCAAGGGCATGGCATCGCCGCACGCCATCTGCTCGCCCTGAGCCGGACCGCATTCTCATGACGACATACCGACTGGAGACATTCATGCGCAAGACTTCCTTGATCCAACGCTGTGCCCTCATGCTCGCAACGGCCTGCCTGGCGAGCATCGCTGCGACGGCCTCGGCAGCCGGCTATCCGGAGCAGCCGATTCGCCTGCTGATCGGCTTTCCTCCCGGCGGCGGCGGGGATCTGTACGGCCGCGCCATTGCCAACGAACTGGGCAAGCACATCGGCAAGCCGGTCGTGGTCGAGAACAAGGCCGGCGCCGGGGGGAACATCGCGGCAGAGCTGATGACGCAAGCCAAGCCCGACGGCTACACCCTGCTGCTGGCGATGAGCGGCAACGTGGGCAGCGCTCCCGCGATCCGGACGAACCTGCCGTACAAGGTGCCGGACGACTTCGTCTTCATCAGCCAGCTCGTTGAGACGCCCTACGGCCTGGTGGTCAGCGCCGACTCCAAGATCAAGACCGTTCAGGACTACGTGGCGGCGGCCAGGGGCGGCAAGCTGACCTACGCATCGACTGGTACGGGCGGTGCGGCGCAGATCGTGATGGAAATGGTCAAGCAGCAGGGCAAGCTCGACATCCTGCACATCCCCTACAAGGGTTCCGGACCTGTCATGACCGATCTCATGGGTGGTTTGGTCGACAGCTTCTTTGCGCCCTATACGCCGCTGATGGGTCAGATCAGCAGCGGCAAGCTGCGCCTGCTGGCCGTGAGCACCGACAAGCGCGTCGCGAGCATGCCCGACGTGCCCACGCTCAAGGAGTCCGGCATCGACGTGGTGATGACGCAGTGGTACGGCCTGGCCGCCCCCAAGGGCACGCCCAAGCCCATCATCGACAAGATCACGCAGGCCGTGAAACAGGCCATGCAGGCGCCCGAGGTGCTGCGCGTGTACCGCGCGGACGGTGCGCAGGAATCGACCCGGACCGGCGCGGCCTTCCGCGACTTCGTGCTGCAGGACATCGCCAACTACAAGCGCGGCGTGGAACGCGGCAATCTCAAGGTGGAATAGGGCTCGCCCGAGTCGCCCGCCCCAGCCCACTCCCAGCGCAGTCCCCGAGCATGCCCCCCTCCTCCATCACGCCAGACACTCACATCGCGATGCGCCCGCACAGTTCCCACTGGGGCGTCTTCTACGCGGGTTGGAAGGACGGCGCACTCACCGTGCGACCGCATCCGGACGACCCGGACCCGAACCCGCTGATCGACAACTTCAAGACCGCATTGCACCACCGCGCCCGCGTCACCACGCCGATGGTGCGGCGTGGCTGGCTCGAACGCGGACCGGGACCCGATGCACGGCGCGGCAATGACGAGTTCGTGCCCATGTCCTGGAACGAGGTGCTGGACCGGCTGGCAGCGGAACTGCGGCGCGTGCAGCAGCAGCACGGCTGCGAGGCCATCTTCGGCGGCTCCTACGGCTGGTCGAGCGCCGGTCGCTTCCACCACGCGCAGAGCCAGGTCCACAGGTTCCTGAATACCACGCTGGGAGGCTACGTACGTTCGGTCAACAGCTACAGCGCCGGGGCGTCGGGCCCGATGCTCCCGCACATCATCGGCACCATGGAAGAGGTGGCCCGACGCAACGTGACCTGGGAGCAGATCGTCGAGCACACCGACGTGGTGCTGGCGTTCGGCGGCATGGCGCTCAAGAACTCGCGCGTGGCCTCGGGCGGCATCAGCCGGCACATCGAGCGGGACTCCATGCGCGCTGCTGCGGCACGCGGCTGCCGCTTCGTCTCCATCAGCCCCCTGAAGAGCGATCTGCCCGACGAGGCCGCCTTCGACTGGCTGCCCGTCGTGCCCGGCACCGATACCGCCCTGATGCTCGGATTGGTGCACCAGCTGGTGAGCAATGGAACGCACGATCGCGACTTCATCGCAAGGTACTGCGACGGCTGGGAAAGCTTCGAGGCCTACCTCATGGGGCGCAGCGACGGTGTGCCCAAGAGCTGCGCCTGGGCGGCCTCGATCTGCGGCCTGCCCGAAGAGCAGCTGGTCGATCTGGCGCGTGCCTTGGTCGGCAAGCGGGTGCTGGTGGTGGTGGCGCACTCGCTTCAGCGCTCCGAACATGGCGAACAGCCGGTCTGGATGGGCGCGGTCCTGGCCGCAGCGCTCGGCCAGCTCGGCTTGCCCGGCGGCGGCTACAACTACGCGCTCGGAACGCTGGCGCACTACGGCAAGCGCAACAACGCGGTGCCCGCGGCGGCACTGCCGCAGGGCCACAACGGGGTGAAGGAATTCATTCCGGTGGCCCGCATCGCCGACATGCTGCTGCGCCCCGGACAACCCTTCGACTACAACGGCCAGCGCCACAGCTATCCTCATATCCGGCTGGCCTACTGGGCCGGCGGCAACCCCTTCCACCACCACCAGGACTTGAAGCGCCTGGCCGATGCCCTTCGCACGCTCGACACCTTCGTCGTGCACGAAATCGCCTGGACCGCCACCGCCCGGCATGCCGACATCGTCCTGCCATGCACCATGACGCTGGAGCGGGAAGACATCGGCGCCACCCCCACCGATCCGCTGGTGCTCGCCATGCACCGCATCGCCGAACCGCACGGCCTCGCGCGCGACGACTACGACATCTTCTGCGACCTGGCGCGGCGCCTGGGCGGCCTGGAGGCGTTCAGCGAAGGCCGCAACACACGTCAGTGGCTGGCGCACCTGTACGAGCGCACCCGCGCCGGACTCGAGGCGCTCGGTCTCGAAGCGCCTGATTTCGAGACCTTCTGGCAACGTGGCGAAATCACGGTGCCCCAGAAAGACGACGACGGCGGCGTCCTGCGCGCCTTTCGCAATGATCCCGAAGGCGCAAGGCTTGCCACGCCAAGCGGCAAGGTACAGATCAGCTCGCCCTCCATTGCGGCCTTCGGCTACGCGGACTGCCCTGGCCACCCGGCATGGCTGCCGCCGACGTACGCCCCCGACGTGGCCCACCCGTTGTGGCTTGTGGCCAACCAGCCGCACAACAAACTCCACAGCCAACTGGACTTCGGAGCCCACAGCCAGGCCAGCAAGCGCGAGGGACGCGAGGTCTGCACCATGCATCCCGCGGCGGCCGCCGCACGCGGCATCCGCGAAGGCGACATCGTCCGCCTCTTCAACGAGATCGGCGCCTGCATTGCCACCGCGCATCTGTGCGCGGACATGCGCGAAGACGTGGTGCAGCTGCCCACCGGCGCTTGGTACGACCCGATGTTGGACGCCAAGGGCCGCCCGATGTGCGGGCACGGCAACCCCAACGTACTCACACGCGACATCGGCACCTCCTCGCTGGCACAGGGCTGCGCGGGACAACTGAGCACGGTGCAGGTCGAGCGCTTCGACGAAGCGCTCCCGCCGATCCGCGCCTACGAGCCGCCGGAGCCACTGCGAGCTTGAATGCCTGTTGCAAGGCCGTAAAAAATCTGCTCGGCTGGCGTCGGACAGCCTCGCCGGTCGGACGAAATCCAGCGCAGCCAAGCGCGTCAAAACACCGCGCATGCCATCGTTGACTTTCGGATTGTCTTCGTTCGTCCCAAACGCCTTGTGAACCTCGTGCTCTGCGACGCCCGGGCGATCGACACACGAGGCTACCGTGGAATCGACGCTTTGCGAGCGAGGACTCGCGGACTCTGTGATGTGACGGTACGTGGTGCGACAGCGTGAGGCAACAAAAAACCCGCAATGCCAGGAAGCATGCGGGTTCTGAGCTGTTTTGAGACCGTGCGAAGCGATTGCCGCCAGGAATCACAACCCCCTTGGCAACCCGCATGAATGCTGGGCCTAACGACTTCAGCCTTCCCAGATACCGACAAAAATACCGACGAACTTCGAATTGTCGTGCGGGCGCAACGCCCGATCAGCGACGATTCGCCACAGCATAGCAACTCCAGCGGCTGCGGCCGCGACGCCGTTCTGTAAGAGCCCTTCCGGCCACAATTCGCGTCAGCATCCCAAAGCGCCTGATCAAAATCTGCGCCACTCTCCTCGTCGTCGAGATCCTGGCGCTCGTGAGTGGCAAAGAGATCGTTGACGAAGCTGTAGGGCTGTCGGGCCGACGCCACCACGTCGTCGAGTTCGCGAACGCGGATTCCTCTTTCTTCGACCGCGCGCCTGATCGTCGCCGCTGCAACAAGCGCGACTTCTCGCGCGTGCCCGCGCTCAAGGGCTCGTGCGCCACCGTCACCGAAGGATCGCGTGTTTGAGGAAACGCGATAAAGACTTTTCGCTCAGAAGCAAACAGACCGATCGAGAGCTGTTGCCGCTCCGTCGTCTACTTCTTCGTGTAGTGCTGGTCGAAGACCTGCAGCACGTTTGAGTTGTAAAAGTCCTTCTTCGAGCTTCTTGGATTGCCCGGGTCCAGGTACCGCGCCTTTGTGTACTTGTCGTCTGTCATCAGAGGCAGTCGAACGCCGTGGAAGTCCTGGTTCTGCTTGAAATCCGTGTAGCGGGCTCCGAGCCGTTTGCACAGGTCGCTGTAGTCCCACGGGTACCGTTCGCGGATGTCCTGCTCTGAGAGCGTGACCTTCACCGCGTCGTCGTCTTTTGTCAGCATCACCTTGGACGCGTTAGCCAGAACGCTCTTCTCGAGCTTGACCTGCATTCGGAGCGCCACAGCGTAATCGCCATCGCCATCTGCGACCTCCTGCGCCAGGTTCTTCAGATGCTCTATAAGCCGCGTCTCGTCGGCCGACACTACGACTGCATTTACCTCATGTGGAGGCGCCACAAAGGACAGTGGCAGCACGAGGTTCAGCATCCGCGAGAAGTCTCTGGCAAACCACGCCTTGGACAGCAGCACGAAGTTGCTCACGCTCGCCGCAGCCAACTCCTGCGCCTGCCGGGCCAGCGTTGCATTTGCCGTTACGAAATGGACGCTGTTGTCGCGGATGCTCTGCAAGGCATCCAAGTTGGCCCGCACGGGCGCCGGAAGTTTCGCGGCTGTGCCTTCAAGCTTGGTGATGCACGCACCCAGCGAGATAGACATGGGCAGCCCGGCCCGGTTCGTCTTCAGATACAGCTTCTTCGACGGCGCCCCGTTCTTGGTCGGCCGCGATCCGTAGACCCGGAGCGCTTTAACCGCGTTGCCCGCGTCTTTGAGTAACTTGCCTTTCAGGAGCAACTCCCACGCATTGAGCGCAAGGATTGCAAACGTCTCTTCCCGGTAGGCGAAGGCCGGCTTGTTGTACACCTCGACTGCAGCGGTGACAGCCGCTTGGGCTTTGTCAACGAACCGCAGGTGAAGCGGTGGACGCATTGTTCCCTCCTAGTCCTGCTGTTAACTCGATTGTCCGCGCGGCACCACCGCCGCCCAGCAGCGTCATCTTGTTCCGTATCAAGACATCACCACCGCGTTCAGTCGTTATGGCCTGATATCCGTGGTCAATGAACGCCCGCGCCGCGATCGTTCCATAGGCCGATGGCGCGCTCGCGGTCGCTGTCGTCCTCCTCTTGCGTTGTTTCACGCTGGATTGCCAACACCAATGCATCACCGCCGCGAAGAAGGTCCTGAATAAGCGTCGTTAATGCATTGGTCGTCGACGTTCCAGCGCCAATGTACCCTGACTGGAGCAGGTTGTAGAAGGCGCTTTGGCGCATGTACCTACCCTCAAGTGCGTTGTACCCGAGGCGAAGAGAGCCAGAACGCCCGTTGTGCTTCTGATCTCGCATGAGCTCCTGAAGGTGCTCGAGCGGAATTAGTACGCTAGAGGTCTTAGAAGCGCCGTAACGACGAATGAACTTGAAATAGAAGATCTCGTGGGACAGGCGGTATGGCCCTTGGCAATCTCGGTGTGAAGCGAATCGCTCCATCGCTTTCATCTGCTTGGCCAAGTGACGGTCCTGGGTGTACACCCAATCCCAGGTGTCATTCGCTTCCGACTGAGTCGGCCTGAGCATCTTGTATTGCACCATCACAACATTGCTACGAGAGTGGTTCACGTAGATCAGATCAACTCCAAATGCCTCCTCAAGTTTATTGCGGTTGGCCGTTATCACCTCAAGCGTCTGCGCGCCATTGCGGAACATCGCCCGTCCCGTCATGTCACTTCCCACGAGCTTGTAGGCGGGCACACTGCGCGCGTCGTGCTCGATTACGGCGTCCTCCATGATCCGAGCGCCGACGAGGCGAGAGTCTTTCCCTTTAACGAGTTCAAGGTTCGCTGCAGGCGCATCGCTGGACAGCCCAAACGCCTTCAAGGCCATGTCGATTGCGTCAGTTTGTTCCCATGCAACTGTGTCCGCTGGTGGCTTCTGAAGGCCCCCAGCGACCATACGCAAAGCCCCTTGACGGAGCTTTTCGCGATGGCTTCGATGACAGCAACACTCAGCTTTGAAGAAAGGCGGGTAATGGGTTCGTCCTTACGGATGCGATCAGAAAGAAGCTGAGCAAAGCGGGCGTCTTCGATCAATACGGGCAGACCAGAAAGTGCTGGAGTGACCCGGGCAATGCGCTCCACCTTGATCCGCGTATCGAGGGTCGACGTTACCTTCTTCGACTTGATCACGCCGACATATGTCATCTCCTGAATTACGTCATCTTCGCCGTATCCTGCGATCGTGATACGCGTCCCGGAGATGATGCAAAGACAGGGAGGGGCAACCTCCCGGAGATAGTCGTGTGGCAGGTTCAGGGTGAACTCGGTCATTCCCTTCCTGGATGCCAACAGCCCGCCATACCGCTCGTCGGACAGTTTTATGATTGCTGGCGGACGGTTATCAACGAACTTCCTTAAAAAGTTTCGCCATCCGCCTTTTTCTTCTTTTGCCATTGGATGCTTTCCTTATTTGATCCGGCAACAATGATCTTGAATTATCGGGATGCGCCATCATGTGGGTGTGATGGAAGCAACCGACATGAGATCGCTGTCGCGCGAAGCGCGGCACGAAAGGCGCGTGCAAGTGATTCGACTGCGCAAGGCGGGTCGCACGTACGACGAGATTGCGGCGCAGACGGGCCTGAGCCGCACCGGCGTTTTCGACATCTGCAAGCGCCACGAGGCGGCCGGCGCCAAGGCGCTGCGGGATGCCCCTGGAGGCCGCAAGCTGGGCGAGGGGCGACGCCTGGACGCGGCACAGGAGGCGGCGGTGCGCAAGCTGATCACCGACAAGACGCCCGATCAGTTGAAGATGCCGTATGCGTTGTGGACACGCGCGGCGGTGGGCGAACTCATCGAGCAGCGCTTTGGCGTTCGGCTGCCGGTGCGCACGATGGGGCTGTACCTGGCGCGCTGGGGCTTCACGCCTCAGAAGCCCATGAAGAAGGCTTACGAGCAGTCGCCCGCGGCAGTGACGAAATGGCTCGATGAGGAATACCCCGTGATCGCCGCGTGCGCCAAGGTCGAGGGCGCCGAGATCCATTGGGGCGATGAGACAGGATTGCGCAGCGACGACGTGCGCGGGCGCGGCTACGCGCCCAAGGGCCAGACTCCGGTGATCCGGGTGAACAGCAAGCGCCACGGCCTGTCGGTCATCTCCACGGTCACCAACAAGGGGCAGATGCGCTGGAAGGCCTTCGACGGAGCGCTCAACTCCGACATCCTGATCGACTTCCTGCGCCGGCTCATCAAGGACGCGGGCAGGAAGGTCTACCTGATCCTGGACAACCTGCGGGTGCACCACAGCAAGCCCGTAAAGGCCTGGCTGGCCGAGCACAAGGACGAGATCGAGGTGTTCTATCTGCCCAGCTACAGCCCGGAGCTCAACCCGAACGAGATGGCCAACGCCGATCTCAAACAGGCCGTCACGAAGCTCGCGCCAGCGCGCACCAAACTGCAATTGGTCAAGGCCACAGCCAAGCATCTGCGCAGCGTTCAACGTCAGCCCGAGCGGATCAAAAGCTACTTCGAGCACGAGCCGGTTCGCTATGCCGCATGATTCAAGTTCGTTCATGCCGGCTCAATAAAGCTCGGGTCGCCCCAAGTTGAGGAGGAACTCCTCCCCGAAGAGAACAAGGGACACATAGCACTCGTAGAGTTCGTTGACCTCATGCACTGGTCTGAAGAAGATCTCAAACTCGTGAAGCATCTGATAGTGGTCTTTACCCAATACTGTTCGGATATTGAGATATTGATGTAAAATGACTTCCGTCGCAACGACGGAGTCGAGCATGGCGCGAACCAAGGCGGTCCTGGGCAGTGGCGCTAGGCTGGCTGACTTTCTGAGCGCCAGCCTGCTTGCGCGGGTGGTGCCGGCCGAGGTGGTCAATGCTGTGCTGGACGCCCACGGCTGCAATTCGCAGCGCGTGCGCAGTTTCCCGGCGGTGGCAGGGGCTTACTA
>NZ_JAGGNU010000082.1 GCF_018614915.1 Variovorax paradoxus
CTTCTGCCGCGCGGACTCCTAGGGGCCTGCGCGGCCCCTTTTTCATGGGCCGGCGGCGGAGGGGCGCCGGGCATAATTTCGCGCTCTCCTTGAAGGAAGCCGTTGAACCCCAGAGCGCACCCCTTGGTTTTTCAGGATGCGGTGATCACCGAGGCCGTGCAGTTGGTCGAAGAGGCCGGCCCGCTCGATGACGCGCAGGCAGTGCGCCAGGCCATGGCGCTGGCTTCCGGCGGCAGCCGGCTGATCGCCGAACGCGCGCGCCTGCTGGCCCAGCGCATTGGTCTCGCCGACGAACTGGCCCGCGCCCGGGCCTGGGCACCGTGGGTGCTGCTGGCCTTGGTGGCGCTGATCGTCCTCGGCGGCCTCGCGCTCGCCGGCAGCGTGGTCGGCGGCGGCGAACGCAGCATCAACGTGGTGGTGGCGCTTGCCAGCCTGCTCGGCCTGCACCTGCTGACCCTGCTGCTGTGGCTCTTCGGCCTCCTGGTGCCGCTGGGCTCCTTCAACGCCTCCTTCGGCTGGCTCTGGCTGGCGCTCACGGCCCGCGTGGCCGGCGGCAAGCGCGGCCAGGCGCCGATCCTGCTGCGCGCCGCCACGCGCCTTCTGGCCCGGGCTCGCCTGCTTCCCTGGGCGCTGGGCTTCGCGAGCCACGCGATCTGGTCGCTCTCCTTCGCCGTCATGCTCGCCGCCCTGCTCTTCGCGCTGGCGTTCCGCAACTACACGCTGAGCTGGGAGACCACCATCCTCGACCCGGCCTTCTTCGTGCACGGCGTGCAGCTGCTCGGCGCGGCGCCGGCGCGGTTGGGCTTTCCGGTGCCGGATGCGCAGACCGTGCTGTCGCCGCTCGCCGGCGCGGCCGGCCAGCGCACCTGGGCGCTGTGGCTCACCGGCTGCATCGTGGTCTACGGCCTCCTGCCGCGGCTCTTCTTCGCGCTCGTCTGCGCACTGACGTGGCAGCTGCGCAAGAAGGCGCTCTCGCCCGATCTTTCGCAGCCTTACTACCGCCGGCTGCTGGCGCGCTTCGACGCCATGGCGCCGCGGCAGATCGTCGACGCCGACCGGGGCAGCCCGGCGCACGGCGCCGCCACCGGCCTGGCCGCGGGCGAGACCACCGACACGCTGATGGCCATCGGCTTCGAACTGCCGGACGAGCTGCCCTGGCCGCCGGCCGCGCTCGATGCGGCGCTCGCGCAGGTGCTGCGCATCGACGGCAGCGCGCCCGCGCGGCGCGAGCTGCTCGACGCCCTGGCCCGGCTGCGGCCGCGCCGCGTGCTGGTCGGCTGCAACGCCGCCGCCAGCCCCGATCGCGGGACCGAGCGCTTCCTGCGCGAGGTCGCCTCGTTCAGCAGCGAATGCCGGCTGTGGCTGCTGGGCGGCCGCGGCCAGGAGACGCGCGACCGCTGGCATGCCTGGCTGTCCGATGCAGGCCTGGAAGGCATCGCCGCCAGCGACACGCCCGAAGCCGCGCTGCAGGGCTGGACCCGATGACCGAGCCGATCCGCATCGCCGTCGTCGGCCACACCAACGCCGGCAAGACCTCGCTGCTGCGCACGCTGACGCGGCGCGTGAATTTCGGCGAGGTGTCGCAGCAGCCCGGCACCACGCGCCACGTGGAGGCCGTCGAACTCCAGGTCGACGGCCGCGCCGCGGTGCGCTTCTTCGACACGCCGGGCCTCGAAGACGCAGTCGCGCTGCGCGAGCATCTGGCCGCCTTCGACGACAAGGAATTCACCCCGCCCGAACGCGTGCGCCGCTTCCTCCAGGGCCCCGAGGCGCACGGCGCTTTCGAGCAGGAGGCGAAGGTGCTGCGCACGCTGCTCGAGGTCGATGCCGCCTTCCTGGTGATCGATGCGCGCGAGCCGGTGCTGCCCAAGTTCCGTGCCGAGATCGAACTGCTGAACGCTTGCGCGCGGCCGGTGCTGCCGGTGCTCAACTTCGTGCGCGATGCCGAAAGCCGCGAGCCGGCCTGGAAGGAGCTGCTCTCGGCCTACGGCCTGCACGTGGTGGTGCGCTTCGATGCGGCCGCGCCCTTCGTCGGCGCCGAGCGCGAGCTCTACCGCGACCTCGCCACGCTGCTGCGCGAGCGGCGCGCGCAGCTCGACGGCGTGGCCGCTTTTCTGCAAGCCGAGTTCGGCCAGCGGCGCCAGGCCGCGGCGACACGCATCGCCGAGCTGCTGGTCGATGCGGCCGCGATGCGCCGCAGCGCATCGGCCGTCGAGTTCGCCATCGAAAGCAGCCGCCTTCGGCTCATCGCGGCGCTGCAGAAGGACGTGTTCGACAAGGCGCAGCAAGCCGCCTCCGACCTGCTCGCGCTCTACGGCTTCCGCGAGGGCGATGCCGACGAGGCGCCGCTGCCGCTGGTCGAGGGCCGCTGGAGCATGGACTTCTTCCACCCCGAGGCGCTGAAGGACGCCGGCATCCTGCTCGGCAAGGGCGTGGCCGTCGGCGCCGCGGTCGGCGTGGTGGCCGACCTGGCGCTCCACGGCCTCTCGCTGGGCGCCGGCGCCGCGCTCGGCGGCGCCATCGGAGGCGCGCTCTCCCAAGGCCTGGGGCCGCTGGGCCGCAAGCTCGCCAACAAGCTGCGCGACGTGCAGGAGCTGACGGTGGAAGACCGCGTGCTGTTCGTGATCGCGAGCTGGCAGCTCCGCCTCCTGCGTGCGCTGGAGCAGCGCGGCCATGCGGCCGTCGACCGCATCGCCGCCGGCGCGGACGCGGCCGGCACCGAAGCGGCCCGGCGCCCGCTGGCCGAAGTCGTGCGCGCCGCGCAGCCCGCGCGCAGTCACCCCGACTGGGAGACCGGCCCCCGCCTGCGCTGGCGCGAAGCACCGCAGCGCCAGGACGTGGTGCTGCGCGTGGCAGAACGCGTCCGCACCGCCGCCGAGGCGATCGAGCAGGCTGCGGCATGATCGCGGGATGGAAGACATCTTTCCCCGTCCTCTCGCGATCATCAAGCTGGGAGAGACCTTCGACGCACTGCGCGGAGAACGCGGCGACTTCGAGCACTGGGTGGCAGCCGGCCTCGGCGACACCCGCCTGCCGATCGTGGTGCTCGATCCGCGCCGCGGCGACACGCTGCCCGAGCCCTCCCTGATCTCGGGCGCCGTCGTGACCGGCTCGCACGCGATGGTCTCGTACCGCGAGCCCTGGAGCGAAGCCACCGGCGCCTGGCTGGCACGGACCGTCGCCCACGGCACCCCCGTCCTGGGCATCTGCTTCGGCCATCAGCTGCTCGCGGATGCGCTGGGCGGCGAGGCCGGCAACCATCCCGGCGGCCTGGAGATCGGCACGGTCGAGATCGAACTGGCCGCCGCAGCCCAGGACGATCCGCTGCTGCGCGGCCTGCCCGCGCGCTTCGACGCCCACGTGATGCATTGGCAGCGGGCGCTTCGGCTGCCCGAGGGCGCGGTGCTTCTTGCGGGCAATGCCTTCGAAGCCCACCAGGCTTTCCGCGTCGGCCTCCGCGCCTGGGGCGTGCAGTTCCATCCCGAATTCGATGCCGAAGTCATGCGGGCCTACATCGACCGGATGGCCGGCGAGCTGCGTGCCCGGGGCGGCGACCCGGCCGCGCTGCGCGAGCGCGTCGCCGCCACCTCGACGACGGCGCAGCTGCTCGGCCGCTTCGCCCACATCGCCGAAGAACATGACGCCGGCGCCCGCACGCCCGCCTGAACGGGGCTGCCCTGCCCGTCCGGGCTGAGCTTGTCGAACGGGGTGCCAGCATCGGATTGCGACTACACAAAGCCCCCCGCAGTTGCGCTAAGGTGCAGCAGCCTTTCCCTCGAAAGCAGAACCATGCCCACCACTCCACCCGCCATCGTGCGGGCCCCCAAGCATTTCTCGATGATCCGCGGCTTCCACCTGGCCGACGTGTTCACGCTCGGCAACGCGGCCTGCGGGGTCGGCGTGGTGTTCCTCGCGATGGCCTACGTGGCGAGCCACTCGGTGGCGCAGTTCCTGTGGGCCGCCGCGCTGGCGCCGGCCGCCTTCGTGTTCGATGTGTTCGACGGCCGCATCGCGCGCTGGCGCCAGACGCAGTCGGCGCTGGGCCGCGAGCTCGACTCGCTGGCCGACGTGATCTCCTTCGGCGTGGCGCCTGCCGCGCTCGCCTTCGCCGCCGGGCTCGACGGCGGCTGGGATTGCGTGATCCTGATCTATTTCGTCGGCTGCGGCGTCAGCCGGCTCGCGCGCTACAACGTCACGGCCGAGGCACTCTCGGCCGGCGCCGACAAGGTCAAGTATTTCGAAGGCACGCCGATCCCGACCAGCGTGGTGCTGGTGGCCGTGCTCGCCTGGGCGGCCTGGCAGGGCCGCATCGGCGACGCGCTCTGGGGCGGCGAATGGATGCTCGGCCCGTGGGCGCTGCATCCGCTCGCGCTGTTGTTCGCTCTCTCGGGCACCCTGATGATCAGCAAGACGCTGCGCATTCCGAAGCTGTGATGCGCGTCGCCCGCGTCGTCGCCGGCGTCGCGCTGGGCCTCGTTCTCGCGGGCTGCGCCAGCCTGCCCGCGCGCATCGAGCGCAGCGAATCGACGGCCTTCGTCGACACCGCGGGCAGCCGCCTCGGACAGGCGCTGGCGCCGGAGCTCGCGGCGCATCCGGGCCGATCGGGCATCCTGCCGCTGGTCGCCGCGCAGGAAGCTTTCGCGGCGCGGGTCGCGCTGGCCCAGGCCGCGGAGCGCAGCCTCGACCTGCAGTACTACATCTGGCGCGGCGACACGACGGGCCAGTTGCTGTTCGAGGCCGCATGGCAGGCCGCCGAGCGCGGCGTTCGCGTGCGCCTCCTGCTCGACGACAACAACACCAGCGGGCTCGACGCCACCCTCGCCGCGCTCGATGCGCATCCGAACATCGAGGTGCGGCTCTTCAATCCCTTCGCCAACCGCGGCTTCCGGGTCGGCGACTTCGCGCTCGACTTCTCGCGCGTGAACCGCCGCATGCACAACAAGTCCTTCACGGCCGACAACCAGGTCGCGATCGTGGGCGGGCGCAACGTGGGCAACGAGTACTACGGCGCGGATTCGCAACTCGGCTTCCAGGACCTGGACGTGGTTGCCGTCGGCCCGGTGGTGCGCGAAGTCTCGCGCGAGTTCGACCTGTACTGGAACAGCGACGCCGCCTACCCGGCAGCCGGCCTGCTGCCGACGGCGCCGCCGGATGCCGCAGCGCGGCTGGGCGAGCAATGGGCGCAGCTGCGCCGGCAAGCCGAGACCCAGCGCTTTCTCGAAGCCGTGCGCCAGACCCCGCTGATGCGCGAAGTGGCCGAGCGGCGGCTGCCTTTCGAATGGGCCGATGCGCGCGTCGTGAGCGACCTGCCGTCGAAAGTGCAGTCGCCGGCAGGGCATGAGGCACAGCTCATGTTCCCGGTGCTGCTCGAAGCGATGGGCGACCCGAAGCGCGAGCTCGACCTGGTGTCGCCCTACTTCGTACCCGGCGCGAACGGAACGCGCGACCTCGTCGCGCTCGCGCAGAAGGGCGTGAAGGTGCGCATCCTCACCAATTCGCTGGCCGCGACCGACGTGGGCGCCGTCCATGCCGGCTACGCCGGCTATCGCAGGGAACTGCTCGCCGCCGGCGTCACGCTCTACGAGCTCAAGCCGAGCGCCGCCGCCCCGCCGCGGCCGGACGAGGAGAAGCGCCAGAACCCGGGCGGAAGTTCGGCTGCGAGCCTGCATGCCAAGACCTTTGCGGTGGACCGCAGCCGGGTCTTCGTCGGCTCGCTCAATCTCGATCCGCGCTCGGTGCGCCTCAACACCGAGATGGGCGTGGTGATCGACAGCCCCGCGCTCGCGCAGCGCCTGGCGGTGGAGATCGACCACGTCGTGCCCACGCTCGCCTACCAGGTGCGCCTGCAGGCAGATGGGCATGGCATGGAATGGATCGACCGCGGCCCGGCCGGCGAAACCCGCTACACGACCGAGCCTGGCGCGGGCCCAGCGCGGCGCCTGTGGATCGACTTCCTGTCGGTCTTGCCGATCGAGTGGCTGCTGTAGTCAAGCTCCAATCGACAGCTTTTTTTTCACTCCGGGAGAAGCTCGAACATGACAGTCACAATCTCGTTCCGCCTCACGCCACTCGCACTCGCACTCCCGCTGGCCCTCGGCGCCTGCGCCAGCGCGCCGCCGCCCGGCTCGCGCAGCGTGACGATCGAACGCACCGCCTACGGCATCGCGCACATCACGGCACCGGACTACGAGGGCCTCGCCTACGGCGTGGCCTACGCGCATGCGCAGGACAACGTGTGCCAGACCGCGGAGCATCTGCTCACGGTGCGCGGCGAGCGCTCCCAGTTCCTCGGCGCCGAGGCCGCCGGCGAGCTCGGCCTCGGCCGGCTGCCGAATTCGCAGATCGACCTGTTCGTGCGCGCCCACATGGACGACGAGGCGCTGGCGCGCGCCGCCGCCACCACCAGCGAGGAGGTCAAGGCCGCGCTGCGCGGCTACGTGGCCGGCTACAACCGCTACCTGCAGGACGCGGGCCCGAACGGCTTGCCCGAGGCCTGCCGCGGCAAGCCCTGGGTGCGGTCGATGTCGCTGGCCGACCTGTCGCGCACCACCGAGATGTCGATGATCCAGGGCGGCATCGGCGCGCTGGCCGGCGCGGTGCTCGCGGCGGCACCGCCCGCACTGACGAGGACCGCCGACGCGCCGGTCGACCTGCAGCAGGCGGCCGCCGAGATCGCCCGCCACAGCTTCAATGCCAATCCCGAGGGCGGCGAGCTCGGCTCCAACGGCTGGGCCTTCGGCCGCAACGCCACGCCCGACGGCCGCGGCCTGGTGCTGGGCAATCCGCACTTTCCGTGGACCGGCACCAACCGCTTCTGGGAAATGCACCTCACGATCCCCGGCAAGCTCGACGTGATGGGCGCCACCGGCGGCCTGAGCCCGGTGGTCGTGATCGGCTTCAACAAGGACGTGGCCTGGACGCACACGGTTTCCACCGGCAAGCGCTTCACGCTCTACGAGCTGAAGCTCGACCCGGCCGACCCGACTGTCTACATCGTCGACGGCCAGCGCCGGAAGATGACGACCAAGACCGTCAGCCTGCCCGCGGTGGACGGCGCGGCGCCGCCGCAGAAGACCTTCCATGCCACCGAATGGGGCCCGGTCGTCGTGCTGCCGCGCGCCGGCCTCGGCTGGAGCGCCACCACCGCCTATGCGATCCGCGACGCCAACACGCAGAACGTGCGCTCGGCCCAGAGCTGGATGCAGATGGCGCTGGCGCGCAACGTCGGCGAGCTGCGCGCCGCCATGGGCAACCAGGGCATGCCGTGGATCAACACCATCGCGGCCGACCGCGAGGGCAATGCGATGTACGCCGATCTCTCGGTGGTGCCCGACGTCTCGGCCGAGATGCTGAAGGCCTGCTCGCCCTCGCCCCGCGCGGCCGCGCTGCTCAAGGTTGCCGGCCTGCCGGTGCTCGACGGCTCGCGCTCGGCCTGCGCCTGGAACCGCGACGGCGCGGCCGCGATGCCCGGCGCGATCGCACCGGCGCGCATGCCGGTGGTCGTGACGCCGGACTGGGTGCAGAACAGCAACGACAGCTTCTGGCTCAGCAATTCGCGCATCGCGGCGCCCGCCGCCATCTCGCCGCTGGTCGGCTTCATCGGCACGCAGCAGCGGCTGCGCACGCGCAGCGGCATCATGGAAATCGAAGCCCGGCTGGCCGGCAGCGACGGCCTGCCCGGCAACCGGATGGGCGCGGCCGAGCTCCGCAGCGTGATCTTCCGCGACCGCAACCTGGCCGGTATGCTGGTGGTCGACGATTTGGTCGCCGCCTGCAACGCCAGTGCCTCGACGCTCACGCCCGACCAGGCGCTCGGCTGCCGCGTGCTCGCCGCCTGGGACCGCAGCAGCAACAGCGCATCGAAGGGTGCGCCACTGTTCCGCGAGTTCTGGCGCAAGGCCAAGGACGTGCCGAAGGTCTGGCGCGTGCCCTTCGATCCCGCCCGTCCGGTCGCGACGCCGGCCGGCCTCGACATGGCCACGCCGGCCACGCGCGAGGCGGTCTTCAAGGCATTGGGCGAAGCGGTCGGCATTTTGCGCACCGCCGGCTTCGCGGCCGAGGTGCCGCTGGGCGAGGTGCAGGCCCGCATGGTGCGTGGGCAGAAGGTCGCGATCCACGGCGGCGACGAGTTCGAGGGCGTGCTCAACAAGGTCGAGAGCCAGGGCCAGTCGCTGATCGATCCGAAGGGATACAACATCAACTACGGCAGCAGCTACATGCAGGTGGTGGGCTTCGACGAACGCGGCCCGGTGGCGCAGGCGCTCCTGACCTACGGCCAGAGCAGCGACCCGGCTTCGCCGCGCGCCTACGACCAGCTGCCGCTGTTCGCTGCCAAGCAATGGCATCCGCTGCCCTTCCACCGCGCCGACGTCGAGGCGCAGCGCGTGGGCGCTCCGCTTCGACTTGCTTACTGAGGAAACACGATGAACGATGGTTTGGACCAACTCGTGCGGCTGGCCGCCGCGGTGCCGCTGGCGCCGGCCTGCGACCACTTCTACTTCCTGCGCCACGGCCAGACCGAAGGCAACGCGCAGCGGATCTTCCAGGCCGTCGACACGCCGCTGAGCGTGCTCGGCCTGCAGCAGGCCACGCGCGCGGCCGAGCTGCTGGCCGGCGAACCGATCAGGACCGTGGTGTGCAGCGATGCCCGGCGCGCTTTCGATACGGCCCACACGGTCGCGGCCGGCCTCGGCATCGCGCCGCTGGTGCAGACAAGCCTGCGCGAGCGCAATTTCGGCGCGCTGATCGGCACCTCCTCCGCCAATCTGGACTGGGCCTGCGAACCCGAGGGCGGCGAAACGCTGGCCCAGTTCGTCGAGCGCAAGCGTGCCGCACTCGAGGTGGCGCTGGCCCATCCGGCACCGGTGCTGGTGGTGGCGCACGGCGGCTCGCTGCATGTGCTGGCGGCGCTGCTGGGGGTGCCTGCAGAGCTCGGCGTTCTCGGGAACGCCCAGCCTTTGCGTTTCGAGCGAAACGGTCCTACATGGCGCGTCAGGGCGCTCCTGAAGAATGTGGATGGCGGAGCGTCGCTGGCCTGAGGGCCCACGGCGCGCCGTCCGGCCACACCATGGAATTCAAGGACTACTACCAGGCACTGGGCATCCCACGCGGCGCTTCGGACGAAGAGGTCCGAAAGGCCTACCGCAAGCTCGCGCGCAAGTACCACCCCGACGTCAGCAAGGAAGCCGACGCCGAGCGCCGCATGCGCGAGATCAACGAGGCCAACGACGTGCTGCGCGACAAGGAGAAGCGCGCCGCCTACGACGCGCTGGCCGACCAGGTCGCACAGGGCCGCTATGCCGGCGGCCGTCCCGGCGAGGGCTTCCAGCCGCCGCCGGGCTGGGACGAGGGTTTCGAATTCCACCGCGGCCCGGGCCAGGGGCCGGCCGACCATGCGGACTTCAGCGAGTTCTTCTCCTCGCTCTTCGGCGCGGCCGAACGGCGCGGCGCCGAACGCCGCCAGTACCGCGCGCGCGGCGAGGACCACCATGCGGCCATCGAGATCGCGCTCGAAGACGCGCTGCACGGCGCCGAGCGCGAGATCACGCTGCGCTCGCAGGAGATCGATGCCCAGGGCCGGGTCGAGTGGAAGACGCGCACGCTCAGCGTGAAGATTCCCGCCGGCGTGCACCCGGGCCAGTACATCCGGCTCGCCGGCCAGGGCATGCCGGGCCATGGCGGCGAACCCGCCGGCGACCTCTATCTCGAGGTGCGCATCGCAGCGCACAAGCTCTACCGCATCGAGGGCCGCGACCTCTACATGACGCTGCCGGTCACGCCGACCGAAGCCGCGCTCGGCGCCCAGGTGAACGTGCCGACGCCCGGCGGCGGCGTGGTCGAGGTGAGCGTGCCGCGCGCCGCACGCAGCGGCCTCAAGCTGCGGCTCAAGGAACGCGGCCTGCCGGGCCAGCCGCCCGGCCATCTCTACCTGCTGCTGGAAATCGCCTTGCCGCCGGCCGACACCGAGACCGCGCGCAAGGCTTACGAGCAACTGGCGCAGGCCGCGCCCTTCGACCCGCGCCGCCATCTCGGAGTGTGACGAACATGGCCACCGATTTCTTCACTGCCGCAACCCTGGGCGCCTCCCATCCGCTCGCCGCGCGCGAACTGGCGCACGCCTGCGGCGCCGAGGTCGAATGGGTCGTTCAACTGGTCGAGGTCGGCATCATCGAGGTGCGCGCGCCGGCCGAGCGCCTGGAGGACTGGTGCTTCCACAGCGCCGACCTGCAGTGCGCGCTCGACGCCCGCCGGCTCGAGCGCGACTTCGGCGTCGGGCTCGATGCCGCAGCGCTGATCCTCGATCTGGAGCACGAGGTGCGCCGGCTGAAGGCCGTGCTGCGCGCCCGGGGGCTGGAACGGGAAGCCTGACGCGGCCCCTCCGGCATCGCGAAGTAGGAGCCGGCTGGCAGACACCGGCCGCCGTGCGTGCAGACTTCGGGATTGCTTTTCCGGCTTTCGAAGGAGTTCCCCCATGCCCGTGGTCTGTGCCGCCTGCAAGACCGAGAACCGCGCCAACGCCATGTTCTGCCGGGGATGCGCAGCCAAGTTGCCCGGCTTTGCCGCCACCGGGCCTTCCGCCATCGAGGGCATGAAGCCGCTGCACCTCGCGCACGCCACTGCACCGTCCGGTGGCGCGACGCCGGGCATGCTGCCGATCGAGACACGCGCCTTCTGGATCCGCTTCGCGGTGCTGTCGGTCGTGATCACCGCCTGCTTCGCCGGCTGGGTGGCCTATGTGACGCGCAAGCCGCCAGCCAGCCCGCCCGCGGCCGTGGCCGCCGCGCCGGCGCCCTCGGTGCGCGCTGCGGCCATCCCGCAGGCGCCGCTCGACCGCGTGCCCCTGGCGACGACCGTACCGGTGAGAGCCGTCGAGGCGCTCGGGCCGGCCGAGACGATCGTGGCGCCCGGCCCGGTGCGGCCGGAGCCCCTGCCGCCCGTCGCGGCCTACCAGCCCACCGCGCCGTCGCTGGTCGAGCCGCCGGCACCGCTGTTGCGCAAGCCGGCCACGGTGACCCGCAACGGCGGCGCCGACCCGCGCCCGGGCTGCGCCCACCTCAACTTCATCGCCGCGGCACGCTGCGAGGCGGCGCAATGCGCCAGGCCCGCGTTCCACGACCACCCGCACTGCAGCGCGGTGCGCGAGCAGACGCGGCGCGACGTGGCCCGGCGCAATCCGACGCTCGGTTTCTGAGCCGCTGCCAAACGCAGTCAGGCCGCCGCAGCCAGCGCGGCGAACCCGCGATCGAGATCCGCCAGCAGATCGGCCGGCTCCTCCAGGCCGATGTGCAAGCGCACCACCTGGCCGCGCCCGGTCCAATCCGTGACGCTGCGCGCCTTGCGCATGTCGGCCAGCGTGACCAGGCTCTCGTAGCCTCCCCAGGATGCGCCGATGCCGAACAGCGACAGGCTGTCGACCAGACGCTCGGGTGCCGCCGCGTCGATGCCCGGCTGCAGCTCGAAGGACACCAGTCCGTTGGTGCCGCGGCAGTCGCGCTTCCAGAGCGCGTGGCCCGGATGCGCGGGCAATGCCGGGCAGAACACGGTGGCCACCTCCGGCCGCGATGCCAGCCAGTGGGCAACCTGCAGCGCGTTGCGCTCGTGCATCGCGAGCCTTGCCGAGAGCGTGCGCATGCCGCGCAGCACCAGCCAGGCATCGTCGGGGCTGACGGTCATGCCGAAGGCATCGCTGCGCTCGGCCAACGGCTTCCAGGCTGCGCGCGTGGTGGCGACGCTGCCCATCATCACGTCCGAATGGCCCGACAGGTACTTGGTGGCCGCCATGACCGAGATGTCGGCGCCCAGCGCCAGCGGCCGGTACTGGCAACCCGAGCCCCAGGTGTTGTCGGCCGCCAGCAGCGCGCCGTGGCGATGGGCGATGTCGGCCAGGCGCGGCAGGTCGCACATCTCGTAGACCAGCGATCCCGGGCACTCGGCGTAGACCATGCGGGTGGCCGGCGTGATGCGCTCTTGCACGCCGCTGCCGTCGGCGGCGAAGAAGGTGCAGCCGATCCCATAAGGTGCCAGGAAGGAATGGACGAGGTGGCGCGTCGGTTCGTAGACGCTCTCGGACATCAGCACATGGTCGCCCGGCTTCAGGTAGGCAAGCAGCGTCATGCCGACGGCGGCCAACCCGGTCGGGAACAGGCGCGTGCGGTAGGCGCCTTCGAGTTCGCTGACCGCGTCCTCCAGTGCGAAGGTGGTCGGCGTGCCGCGCGCGCCGTAGGTGAAGAGCCGCTCGTCGCCGCGTCGCGCACGCATCTCGCGCTGCTGCGCGACGCTGTCGAACAGCACGGTGCTGGCGCGCACCAGCGGCGGGTTCACCGCCGTGCCGCCGTCGAAGGCCGGGGCCTTGCCGGCGTGCACCAGGCGGGTCTGCAGGGACAGGTCGGACGGCGTCGGATGCGGAGTGGGCATGGCGTGGCGTAGCGTGGCGATGTGGGAAAGGGAGGCCGGAGATGCGTGCGTCAGTCGATCTTGGCGCCGGACAGCTTGACGACGCGCGTCCAGCGCTCGATATCTTGGCGCAGTTGGGCCGCGAAGGCCTCCGGCGTGTCGGCCACGACCTCGCTGCCGCCGTCGGTGATCAACCGGGCGACCTCGGGCAGGCGCAGCGTGCGCACGATCGCATCGTGAAGGTAGGCCACCCGCTCCGGCGGCGTGCCGGCGGGCGCGAAGAAGCCGTACCAGTCCTCGAAGCGCGCGTTGCGGTAGCCCAGTTCTTCCAGCGTCGGCACCTTCGCGAAGACACCGATGCGGCGCGGGCTGGTGACCGCCAGGGCGCGCATCTTGCCGTTCTGCAGCATGCCCGCGACCGAGGCGGTCGAAGTCACCAGCACGTCCACCTGCCCTCCGAGCAGGTCGTTGATCGCCGGGCCCGCGCCCTTGTAGGGCACGTGCGTCATCTCGATGCCGCTGTCCTTCTGCAGCACCACGCCGACCAGGTGCGACAGCGTCCCGTTGCCGGGCGACGCGTAGGTCACCGTGCGGGGTTGGCTCTTGGTGCGCGCGGCCAGGTCCGCGAAGGTCTTGAACGGCGATTCGGCACGCACCACCAGGGCCAGGGGCGCGGCATTGATCTGGGTGATCGGCACGAAGTCCTTCAGCGGATCGAAACCGGCGGAGCCGTAGAGCGTCGGATTGACCGCCATCAGCGAGACCTGCGCCGTCAGCAGCGTGTAGCCGTCGGGCTTGGCGTCGGCCACCGCCTTGGCGCCGATGTTGCCGCCGGCACCGCCGCGGTTGTCAACCACGGCCGGTTGTCCGGTCGCCTCGGGAAGCCGCGTCGTCACGAAGCGCGTGGTGCCGTCGTTGCCGCCGCCGGGCGGAAAAGGCGAGATGAACTTGATCACCTGGCTGGGAAAGCCGTTGCGCATCGGCAGCGGTTCGGCCGCGGCCTGCCGCGGAGCGAACACGGCCACGCAGACGGCGGCGGCGACAAGACTGGCAAATCGGCGGGAACGAAGGGCGAGCAGCATGGCGGGAACTCCTGTGAAAGGAACAAACGACGAACGGAAGCGAAGGGGATGGATCGGGTGCGTGCCGGGCTAGGGCCGCGGCGCCGGCGCGTCGGGCAGCCGGAAGCCGGCCAGCTCCTGCGCATCGAGTTGCGCCACCAGGCCGGTTTCCCAGGCCAGGTAGCGGCGCGCCGCTTCCTTGTTGCCGTCGTGCCGGTCGTGGACGAAGAACAGGTAGTCGATGCACTCGGTATCGGATGGCAGGTCGGGGCTGGCAAGCACCGGCAGGCCGGCGGCACGCCACGCGGCCATGCCGCCGTCGAGCAAGAGCGGCGCCGGCAGAAGACCGGCCGGCCATTCGGACGCGGCGGCCCAGGCCGCCACGGCGGGCTCGTCGGCGATCAGCACGATCTGGCGGGTCTCGCCTTCCCGTGCCAAGTCCTCCAGCAGCGCCGCCAAGCGCGGCCGGATCGACCAGCGCGCCTGCGCGATGCGACCGGCGCGGAACTGCATGCCCGGCCGCAGGTCGACCAGCGCCACCTCGCCGCGCGCCAGGCGTGCGGCCAGCGCCTCGGCGTCGAGGGTGGCCAACGCGGGCGCCGCCGGCATGTCCGTGCGCGGCAGCGCCAGGCCGCTTGCCAGGCCATCGGCCAGCACGCTGGCGTCGTGCCCCATCTGGCGCAGCCAGCTCGCGACCGTCGGCGCGCGCACGCCGTCGTTGTCGAACAGCACCAGTCGCGCACCGCGCACGCCGACGTACTGGTCGCCGGCCTGCATCAGCTGGCCACCGGGCGTGTGTTGCGCACCAGGCAGGCTGCCGGCCGCGAATTCCTCGGGCGTGCGCACGTCGCACAGGAACAGGGTGCGACCCGGGTCGGCGGCCCAGTCCCGGACCGTCGCCGCGTCGACCACGGGAACGCCGAAGCGCCGGCCCAGCGCCTGCGCCGCCGCCAGCAGGCCGGGGTTGCCGGAATCGTCCGGATAGCGCCGGGTGCCGCCGTGCGCCAGCGCATGGTCCGCCAGGAACCAGCCTTGCGTGCCGTTCTCCAGCGCATAGACCGGGTTGGGCAGGCCGAGGTTGATCAGCGTCTGCGCGCCGATGATGCTGCGGGTGCGCCCGGCGCAGTTGATCACGATGGGCGTGGATGCATCCGGCACCAGCCGGCGCACCCGGTAGGCCAGCTCGCCGTTGGGGCAGCAGGTCGCGCCGGGGATGTTCATCTTGCGGAACTCCGCCACCGGCCGGCCGTCGAGCACCACCACCGGCTCGTCGCGCGCCAGCATGGCCGCGAGCTGGTCGGCGCTGACGCGGGGCGTGTGGTAGACCTGTTCGGCCAGCTCGCCGAAGGTCTTGGACGGCAGGTTGACCCCCGCGAACAGGACGAAGCCGGCCTCCTTCCAGGCACGCGCCCCGCCCTGCAGCACCGACACATCGCCGTAGCCCAGCACCGCGAGCCGCGCGGCGGCCCGGTCGGCGACGTCACCGGCACTGGCGTCGCCGGCGTCGTACACCACGACCCGGACCCCGCGGCGCGGCAGCAGCCGCGGCGCCTCCAGCTCGAGCCGGCTGTAGGGCAGCGGGATCGCATAGAACAGGTGCGCCTCGCCGTACTGGCCGTGTTCGCGTACGTCGAGCAGCGCCAGCTCGCCGCCGTCGTGCAGCCAGGCTTTCAGGGTACGGGGATCGATGGTCTTGGTGGTCATGGCGGGAAAAAACGGAGTTGGGAGGGATGCCGCCGGGCGCAGGCGCCCCCGCCCGGCCGCGCGATGGCGGCCGGCACGCGGCATCGGGAGAAAGGAGGGAGGGGGCAGGCGCGGGCTAGCGGCGCGTCTGCACGCCGATGCCCATGGTCTGGCAGGTGCCGGCTTCCAGGTCGTAGCCGGTGCGCTGGTTCAGCGTTTCCAGCGCGCGGCCGTACATGTGCAGATGGCGGATGACCTGGTCGCCCTGGATCTCCACCGAATGGATGTCCTCGGGCATCAGCGCGATCCCGGTGCTGGGCGCCACCACCACGCATTCCGTCTCGCGCAGCCTGGCGACGCCGGGCACGGCGCCGTCGTCGAGACGTTCGTAGACCCGGTTGTGCTCGGTGCCCTCGACCGCGGCGATGCAGGCCCAGGTCGTGTGGTTGTGCGGCACGATGCGTTTGCCCGGCCGCATCACGTTGAGGTAGAGCGCGTAGCTCTGGTCCGGATCTTCGGCGATCAGATAGCGCGCCTGGTGCTCGCCGACTTCCGGCGCCGGAAAGTCATCGGCCTGCCACAGCGCCTTCGATGCCGCCAGCTCCTTCAGCAACTCCAGCACCGAGGCCAGCTTCTCGCGCGTGGGTTCGCCATCGCCGATCGCCTGCTTCATATGCTGGATGGACGATTCGACGGCCTGGTGGCGCAATTCGGAAGGGGTGCTCATGGTCGATGCTCCTGGTGTTCTTGCTGCCGACCAATGTAGTGACCACCGCCCGTTCGAACAATGCAGGGCAGGCACGGAACACTTCAATAAAATTAATGAATGCACACCCTGGATCTGGAGCTGCTGCGCTCGCTCGCAGCCATCGTCTCGCATGACAGCTTCGCTGCGGCCGCGGTCCATCTGGGTCGGACGCAGTCGGCCATCACGCAGCAGATGCAGCGCCTGGAGGAGCAGATCGGGCACCCGCTGTTCGAGAAGCACGGGCGGCAGAAGCGGCTGACCGAGCATGGCCAGCGCCTGCTGACCTATGCCCGCCACATGCTGGCGATCAACGACGAGGCCATGCGCAGCCTCACGCAGGGCCAGCTCGAGGGAATGCTGCGCATCGGCGCGCCGCACGACGTGGCCGACACCATGCTGCCGCCCCTCCTGACCGAGGTGGCGCGCACCTCGCCGCTGCTGCAGCTCGACATCCATGTCGGCCGCAGCCCCTTCCTCATGGCGTCGCTCAAGCGCGGCGAACTCGACATGGCGATCTCCAACCGCGCCGACCCGGAGTTGGAGGGCGTGGTGTTGCGCACCTCGCCGACCGTGTGGCTGTGCAGCGCCAGCTACATCCACCAGCGCGACCAGCCGATACCACTGATCGTGGCCGACGGGCCGAGCATCTTCCGCCGCATCGGCCATGAGGCGCTCGACCAGGCCGGCGTGGCATGGACGCCGCGCTACACCTCCTCCAGCCTGATCGGCATCAAGGCCGCACTTCGTGCCGGGCTCGGCGTGACGGCACGCGGCGTCGAGCAGCTCGATGCCGGCCTGCGGGTCCTGGGCCTCGGCGACGGCATGCCGCGCCTGCCCGACCTGGTTTACCACCTGTACGTGCGCAGTGGTCAACCCGGTCACGCGACAGGTCTTCGAGACGCTGAAGAGCCGGATGCATTTGCTGCGCACCGAATCGACGCACTGAGCGCGCCGCGCTGCGCTTCATGGCGGTGCCTGCGCCGGCGTGCGGCCCTTTCCGGGTGCAAGCATCACGCCGGCTTATGTTTTATCGCCTCGGATCGAGCTGGCCAGCCAACGGTTGCGAGACATACATAGGCACGAACTGCGGCTTCCATCCGGCCCCTCCCCGCACTCACTGCATCTGCTTCAGGTTGCCGATGCGCACCAGCATCTCGGTGAACATCTGCATGTCGGCATCGAGGTCGACGACTTCCTTGAACTCCTTGGCGTTGTGCGCGGTGTACTTCTTGCCGGGCATGGCCGGCCCGAAGTTGATCGCATTGGGCATCAGCTTGGCCGTGGTGCTGCCGGCCGTGGGCACCGGCCTGGCCTCCAGGCCGGTGGTGTCGCCGAAGATGTTGAGCAATGTCGAAAGCCACGCACCCTTCGGGTCGCGCGCCATCCAGTCGCCCTGCTGGTAGTCGATCTCGACCTTGGCCTGGTTCGCCGCAGCCCAGCCGTCGATGCGGGCCGTGATCGCCTGCTTCAGCTTCTCGGGCGTGCTGCCGCGCGGCATGCGCACGTTGGCCGTGACTTCCAGCTTGCCGTCCTTCTCGCGGACCAGGTTGGGCGAGATGGTGAGCGGCCCCATGAAGTCGTCCTTGTAGCCGACGCCCATCTTCTCGCCCAGGTAGTCGGTGCCGTAGAGCGCGTTCAGGTAGGTGACGGCCTTCGCGTAGTGGTTGTCTTCCAGCGCGACACCGGACTCCTGCAGGAAGAGCGCGAGGCGCGGCAGCGGATTCACGCCCTCCTCCGGCCGCGAGCCGTGGGCCGAGACGCCGACAACCTTGATCTCCACGCTGTCGGCGCCTTGCGCGATGTCGATGCCGAACTTGCCGCCCTGGCCTTCGTACTTCCGGATGAAGGCGGCCTTCGCGCCCTGCAGCTGCGATGCGGCCCGCGCGAGATCGCCGCCCCTGAGCGTGGCGGTGGCGTTTTGCGGCACCGCATTGGCGGCGGCCGCGCCGGCCATCGCCGTGATGGCGGTGCGCTTGCCGTCGGATGCCTCGGCCGGAAAGAAGACCTTGAGCCCGCCCGATCCCTTCTCCGCCACCACCGCCGGGTACTTGCTGTCGAGCACGATGTTGTACTCGGGCAGCGGCGTCTTCTCGCGGTAGTACTTCATGGCGTCGCCGCCGGTTTCCTCGGTGGTCTCGATCATGAGGCGGATCGTGCGGTCCAGCGGCAGGCCGCTCTCCTTCACCACCTTCATTGCGTAGAGCACGGCCGCGATCGAGCCCTTGTCGTCGATGGTGCCGCGGCCGTAGAGATAGTCGCCCACGCGCGTGAGCCTGAAGGGATCGAGCCGGGTGCCGTCGTCCAGCACCCATTCCTCCAGTACCGCGGGCACCACGTCGGCATGGGTGAGGATGCCGAACTCCTCCGGCCCGCGGCCCGGCAGCCTGACCTCGAAGATGCGGTTGTCCACGTTGCGGTACTGCAAGCCGAATTCACCCGCCATCTTCTCGACCAGCTGGCCGAACTCGATGATCGCCTTGTTCTCGTGCGGCGGCACGCGGTCGATGCGCACCGTGGGAATCGCCACCATGGCCTCGATGCTCGCGATCACGGCCTGCTGGTTGTGCAGGCGGTTGTAGAGGCCGAGCAGCCGGCCGATGTTGACCAGGTCGTCGCCGGCCAGCGGCGCCTTCTTCTCGTAGGCCGCCACGCTGCGCTCGAGCCGGGGGTCGGCCTTGGCCGCCTGCGCGAGGAAGGCGCGGAAGCCGGGCGCTGCCTTGGCCTGCGGTGCGGCAGCCAGGCGATCGAGATCGGGTTTCTTGAGGGTGTCGGCCCAGGCCGGCAGGCCGAGCGCGAGGGCCAGGCCAAGGGACAGGATGGACAAGGAGGAATGCTTCATGGATGGCTCCCGGGTCGGGAAGGAATTCGCTGGAAAAGCAGCGAGTCTACGAAGCTCGTGTACCGTCGAACGCAGCCCTCCCCCGGAAATCCGCCTTCAAAGGAACAAGCCCATGCCCACGGCCCAGACACTGGAACGCTTCGTCGCCCGCGTCGAAGAGAACGCGCACGCCGAAGCCGTCGAGGAGTTCTACACCGCGAACGCCTCGCTGCAGGAGAACCAGGAAGCGCCGCGCGTCGGCCGCGACGCGGCCGTGGCGCGCGAACGCGCCATGCTGGTCAAGGCCTCGTCGATCTCCTCGACCTGCGTGCGGCCGGTGTTCGTGAACGGCGACAAGGTCGTCATCCGCTGGATCTTCCATTTCGAATGGAAGGACGGCAGCGCCACGCACATGGAAGAGCTCGCCTACCAGCGCTGGGAGGGCGAACGGATCGCCGAGGAGACCTTTTTCTACGACCCGGCGCAGCGCCTGCCCGTCAAGTCGCGGCCCTAGAACGCCGGACTTCCTGCGTCGCGCGTAGGAAACTGCCGACAGACATGTGCCGGTCGCCATGGAAAGTGGGGAACCTTGTTTCAATCCGAGGAGTTCCCCCATGTCCGTGGTCTGCGATGTCTGCAGAACCCCCAACCCCGGCGGTGCGATGTTCTGCGAGGCCTGCTCCAGCGCGCTGCGACGCCTCGCGCCCACCGGCTTCTCCGTGATGGAATGGAGCAAGGGGCCGCGCCTGAATGGCTGGCCGATATCGAACCGGGCGCCACTGCTTGACGACCGGCCGCCCGGCCGGAAGACCGCGGGCTTGCGGATGCGCCTGGGCCTGCTGGTACTGGGGATGGGCGCCGCCTTGCTGGCGGGCTTCCTGCTGCTCCAGCACGTTCACATCGCGTAGAGATCGACGTACGCGTGCACCGGCAGCGCTTCGAGCGCCTGCGGGTCCAGCGAGACGGCGAGGATCGCGTCCTGCTGCTTCTTCGGGAAGCGCCGCGCGAGATTGGCGCGGAACTTGGCTTCCAGCAACGGAAGGCCCTCCTTGCGGCGGCGCTTGTGGCCGATGGGGTACTCGACCGCCACTTCCTCCAGCGTCGTGCCGTCCTTGAACGCGATCGTGAGCGCATTCGCGATGCTGCGCTTGCCGGGGTCGTGGTAGTCGCGGGTGAACTGCGGGTCTTCCACGCACACGATCTTCTCGCGCAGCGCATCGATGCGCGGATCGGCCGCCACCGCGTCTTCGTAGTCGCCGGCGGTGAGTCGGCCGAAGATCAGCGGCAGCGCCACCATGTACTGGATGCAGTGGTCGCGGTCGGCCGGATTGTTCAGCGGCCCCTTCTTGTCGATGATGCGGATGCAGGCCTCGTGGGTGCGGATCGTCACGCGCTCGATGTCGTCCACAGTCCTGCCGGCCTGGCCGAGCCGCGCATTAAGCGTCATCGCGGCCTCCACCGCCGTCTGGCTGTGAAACTCCGCCGGAAAACTGATCTTGAACAGCACGTGCTCCATCACGTAGGAGCCATAGGGCCGCTGGAACTTGAAGGGCCGGCCCTGGAAGAGCACGTCGTAGAAGCCCCAGCCCTTGGCCGTGAGCACGCTCGGGCAGCCCATCTCGCCGGTCTTCGCGATCAGCGCCAGGCGCACCGCGCGGCTGGTGGCGTCGCCGGCGGCCCAGCTCTTGCGGCTGCCGGTGTTGGGTGCGTGGCGGTAGGTGCGCAGCGACTGGCCGTCGACCCAGGCCAGCGAGACCGCGTTGACGATCTCCTCGCGCGAGAGGCCGAGCATCTGCGCCACCACCGCGGTCGACGCCACCTTGACCAGCACCACGTGGTCGAGCCCGACCTGGTTGAAGCTGTTCTCCAGCGCGATGCAGCCCTGGATCTCGTGCGCCTTGATCATGGCGGTGAGCACGTCCTTCATCGTCAACGGCTTCTTGCCGGCGGCCACCGCGTTGCGGGCGAGCCAGTCGGCCGTGGCAAGGATGCCGCCCAGGTTGTCGCTCGGATGGCCCCATTCGGCCGCGAGCCAGGTGTCGTTGAAGTCGAGCCAGCGGATCATCGTGCCGATGCTGAAGGCCGCCTGCACCGGATCGAGCTGGTAGGGCGTGCCCGGCACCTTGGCACCGTGCGGCACCACCGTGCCGGGAACGATCGGGCCGAGCAGCTTGGTGCAGGCCGGGTACTCGAGCGCCTCGAGGCCGCAGCCCAGCGTATCGATCAGGCAGTGGCGCGCCGTCTCGCAGGCGAGCTCGCTCGTGACCTGGTACTCGAGCACGTAGTCGGCGATGTCGAGCAGGACCTGGTCGGGCTGGGGGCGGATGTTGCTGATGAGTGTGGACATGGGCTCTTTCTTCTTCAAACGCGTTCTTCGATGGGCACGAAGCGCAGGTCTTCCGGGCCGGTGTAGTTGGCGCTCGGGCGGATGATCTTGTTGTCGATGCGCTGCTCGATGATGTGCGCGGCCCAGCCGCTGGTGCGCGCGATCACGAACAGCGGCGTGAACATCGCGGTGGGCACGCCCATCATGTGGTAGCTCACGGCGCTGAACCAGTCGAGATTGGGAAACATCTTCTTGGCGTCCCACATCACCGTTTCGAGCCGCTCGGCGATGTCGAACATCTTGGTCGAGCCTGCCTCCTGCGACAGCTTCTTCGCGACCCGCTTGATGACCTCGTTGCGCGGGTCGGCCACCGTATAGACCGGGTGGCCGAAGCCGATCACCACTTCCCTGGCCTCGACGCGGCGGCGGATGTCGGCTTCGGCCTCGTCGGGCGAGTCGTAGCGCTTCTGCACTTCGAAGGCCAGCTCGTTGGCGCCGCCGTGCTTCGGGCCGCGCAGTGCGCCGATGGCGCCGGTGATGGCCGAGTACACGTCGGAGCCGGTGCCTGCCACCACGCGCGCGGCGAAGGTCGAGGCATTGAACTCGTGCTCGGCATAGAGATTGAGCGAGGTGTGCATCGCGCGCTCCCAGCTCGGCTGCGGCGCCCTGCCGTGCAGCAGGTGCAGGAAGTGCGCGCCGATCGAGTCGTCGTCGGTCTCGATCTCGATGCGCCGGCCCTGCGTCGCCCAGTGGTACCAGTAGAGCAGCACCGAGCCGAGAGAGGCCATCAGCCGGTCGGCGATGTCGCGTGCGCCGGGCGTGCCGTGCCCGTCCTTCTCGGGCAGCACGCAGCCGAGCGCCGAGACGCCGGTGCGCATCACGTCCATCGGATGCGCGCTCGCGGGCAGCTGCTCCAGCGCCTCCTTCACGCTGGCCGGCAACCCACGCAAGGCCTTGAGCCTGGCCTTGTAGGCGCGCAGCTCGGCGCCGGTGGGCAGCTTGCCGTGCACCAGCAGGTGCGCGATCTCCTCGAACTCGCAGACCTCGGCGATGTCCAGGATGTCGTAGCCGCGGTAGTGCAGGTCGTTGCCGCTGCGGCCGACGGTGCACAGCGCCGTGTTGCCGGCGGTCACGCCCGAGAGGGCCACGGACTTCTTCGGCTTGAAGCCGGTCGAGAGGGCGTCATGTTCGCAATCTACGCAACATTCGCCGCATAATAAAGGACTGAAATGGCGAATGATTGCGAATGCGGCAACCTCATTTTGCGAATTTTGCGAATCCATAGACGATGAAAAAGACCTTCATGGGTGTGCGCCTGCGGCGCCTGCGCGAGGAGCGCAAGCTGAGCCAGGTGGCGCTGGCGCAGCAGCTGGGCTTGTCGCCCAGCTACCTGAACCAGATCGAGCAGAACCAGCGGCCGCTCACGGTGGCGGTGCTGCTGCGCATCAGCGCCACGCTGGGCGTGGACGTGCAGGCTTTCTCCGACGATGAAGAGGCGCGGCTCATCGCGGGCATGCGCGAAGCCCTGGCCGACAACCCGGGCGGCGAGGCCGTGTCGCTGGCCGAGCTGCGTGAGCTCGCCACGCAGATGCCGGCGGTCGGCCGCAGCCTGGTCGCGCTGCACCGGCGCCAGCGCGAGGCGCTGGAGCGCATCGAGGCGATCGCGGGCGCCCTGGGCGACGGCCGCGACGAGCTCGCGCAACTGCGCCCCATGCCCTTCGAGGAGGTGCGCGACTTCTTCTTCGCCCACCAGAACCACATCGCGCCGCTCGACGATGCGGCCGAGGCACTGGCCGCGCAATGGCGGTTGCGCGAAGGCAATCCCGGCGATCGCCTGGCCCAGCGGCTGCTCGAGCAGCACGGCGTGCGCGTGGTGCCGATGGAGGGCTTCGGCCCCGAGGACCAGCGGCGCTACGACCCCGCCACGCGCGTGCTGCGGCTCTCGCCCGATCTCGAACCCGGGCAGTACGCCTTCCAGATGGCCACGCAGCTCGCGTTCCTCGAGATGGGCGAGGTGCTGCAGCAGCTCGTCGACAGCGCAGGCTTCACCGGCGATACCGCGCGTTCGCTGGCGCGCATCGGCCTGGCCAACTACTTCGCCGGCGCCCTGCTGCTGCCCTACGGCACCTTCCTGGCCGAGGCCGAGGCGCTGCGCTACGACATCGACCAGCTGGCGCGCCGCTTCGGCGTCGGCTTCGAGACCATCTGCCACCGGCTCAGCACGCTGCAGCGGCCCGATGCACGCGGCGTGCCCTTCTTCTTCGTGCGTGTCGACCGCGCCGGCAACATCTCCAAGCGCCAGTCGGCCACGCATTTCCACTTCTCGAAGACCGGCGGCACCTGCCCACTGTGGAACGTGTACGAGGCCTTCGCGCAGCCGGGCCGCATCCTGCCGCAGCTCGCGCGCATGCCGGACGGCCGCGCCTACCTCTGGATCGCGCGCACCGTCTCGCGCGGACACGGCGGCTGGGGTGCGCCGAGCAAGACCTTCTCGATCGGCCTGGGCTGCGACATCAGCCATGCGCCGCGACTGGTGTACGCCAAGGGCCTGGACCTGCGCGACCCCGAGGTGCCCACGCCGATCGGCATGGGCTGCAAGGTCTGCGAGCGCGCCGCCTGCCCGCAGCGCGCCTTTCCCTTCCTCGGGCGGCCGCTCGACGTGAACGAGAACCAGAGCCGGTTCGCGCCATATGCGGTGGCGGAGCTGCGGCCGGACAGATCAGCGCGCGCAAGGCAAGGCACGAGCCCCAGAACTCTATGATTCCTGACTCAACGCAGGAGCAACCATGGCCATCGCCACGCTGACCAGCAAGGGACGAATAACGCTTCCGGCCAAGGTGCGCGCCGCGCTCGGCCTGCGGGTCGGCGCAAAAGTTGAGTTCGTTGCTGATGGCGACGGCTTCAAGATGGTGCCATTCAAGATCGGCACCAGGCCGCTCAAAGGTCGCTTTGCCGGCCGCACCGCGGCGCCCGTCTGCATCAACGCGATGAACAATGCCGTTGGCGACGCAGCGGTTGCGCGTCCACGCGGTTCAGGCCGATAGCTAAATATCCTTCCGTGCGCACAGACACGAAGACAACCAGAAGGGATCTGGTTTTCTTTCGCGTCCTTTGCGACACCTTCGCGCCCTTCGCGTTCCGGCCAGCCCGTGTTCTCAGCGCTCGATCGTCAATTCCGATTCCATTGCAGGGCCGGCCTCCGCCAATTCCGCCCGCAGCACCTTCGCCGCCGCCACCATGTTCACCAGCGCCGCCTCGGTCTCCGGCCAGCCGCGGGTCTTCAGGCCGCAGTCGGGGTTGATCCAGAGCTTGGCCGGCGGCACCACGGCGGCCGCCTTGCGCATCAGGCGCACCATCTCGTCGACCGCCGGCACGCGCGGCGAGTGAATGTCGTAGACGCCGGGGCCGATCTCATTCGGGTACTCGAACTCGCCGAACCCACGCAGCAGCTCCATGTCGGAGCGGCTGGTCTCGATGGTGATCACGTCGGCATCCATCGCCGCGATCTCCGGCAGGATGTCGTTGAATTCCGAATAGCACATGTGGGTGTGGATCTGCGTGCGGTCGGCCACGCCCGAGGCGCTGATGCGGAAGGCGCGCGTGGCGCTTTCCAGGTAGGCCTTCCAGCCGGCGCGGCGCAGCGGCAGGCCCTCGCGGATCGCCGGCTCGTCGATCTGGATGATGCCGATGTCGGCGCGCTCCAGGTCGACCACCTCGTCGCGGATGGCCCAGGCGATCTGCTCGGTGGTCACGCTGCGCGGCTGGTCGTCGCGCACGAAGGACCACTGCAGGATGGTGACCGGGCCGGTCAGCATGCCCTTCATGGGACGCGCGGTGAGGCTCTGCGCGTAGGCCGTCCACTCGACCGTCATCGGCGCGGGACGCGCCACGTCGCCGTAGATGACGGGCGGCTTGACGCAGCGCGAGCCATAGGACTGCACCCAGCCCTTGGCAGTGAACGCAAAGCCGTCGAGCTGCTCGCCGAAGTACTCGACCATGTCGTTGCGCTCCGCTTCTCCGTGCACCAGCACGTCGATGTCCAGCTCCTCCTGCTTCTGCACCGCGAGCGCGATCTCGGCGCGCATCTTCTCGCGGTAGGCCGCGGCATCGAGCTCGCCGCGCTTGAAGGCGGCGCGCGCGGCGCGGATCTCGGCCGTCTGCGGAAAGGAGCCGATGGTGGTGGTCGGCAGCGCCGGCAAGGCGAAGCGCACGCGCTGCAAGGCCTGACGTTCGGCAAAGGGCGAGCCGCGGCGGTCGTCGCCGACCACGCGGCGCGCCAGGCGCAACGCGACGTCGGCGCGGTGCACGCGCGGGCTGGCGCGGCGAGCGGCCACGGCGGCGCGTGCGGCCGCCAGCTCATCCGCGACGCCGGCTTCATGGCCGTCGAGCACCGCGCGCAACAGCCGCAGCTCGGCCAGCTTCTCGACGGCGAAGGCGAGCCAGCTCTTCAGCTCGGCATCCAGCTTGCTCTCCGCCGCCAGGCTGAATGGCACGTGCAGCAGCGAGCACGAAGGCGCGAGCCACAGCTCGCCGCCGTGCTTGGCCGCCACCGGCTGCAGCCGCGCGAGCGCGGCGTCCGGATCGGCGCGCCAGATGTTGCGGCCGTCGACGATGCCGACCGACAGCACCTTGTGCGCCGGCAGCCAGTCGGCCACGCCGGTGAGCTCATCGGGCGCCCGCACCGCATCGACGTGCAGCCCGGCCACCGGCAGCTGGCAGGCCAGTCGCAGATTGTCCGAGAGCGGCGAGAAGTAGGTGGCGAGCAGCAGCTTGGGCGCGCGCCGCGCCAGCTGCCAGTAGCTGCGCTCGAAAGCATGGCGCCAGGCGTCGGGCAGGTCGAGGCCGAGGATCGGCTCGTCGATCTGCACCCATTCCACGCCCTGCGCCTTCAGGCGCGCGAGCACCTGCTCGTACACGGGCAGGATCGCGTCGAGCAGGCTGAAGCGATCGAAGCCGGCCTCCTTCTCCTTGCCGAGCCAGAGGAAGCTCAGCGGCCCGAGCAGCACGGCCTTGACCGCATGGCCGGCCTTCTGCGCCTCCGCCACCTCGTCGAACAGGCGGACCGATTGCAGGCCGAAGCGCGTGGCGGACGAGAACTCGGGCACCAGGTAGTGGTAGTTGGTGTCGAACCACTTGGTCATCTCGAGCGCGAAAGTGCCGTGGTCGGCATGGGTGCAGCCGTGCTCATGCACCTCGTCGGCCACGCCGCGCGCCATCGCGAAATAGCGCGACAGCTCGGGCTCGTCGCCCCGGAAGTCGAAGCGCGGCGGCTCGCAGCCCAAGAGCTGGATGTGGTTGGCCACGTGGTCGTAGAAGGCGAAGTCGCCGACCGTCACGAAGTCGAGCCCGGCATCGCGCTGCACCTGCCAGTGGCGCGCCCGCAGCTCGCGGGCGACGGCCTCGAGCGCGTCGCGGTCGATATGGCCGTGCCAATGCTGTTCAAGGGCGAACTTGAGTTCGCGCTGCGCGCCCATGCGCGGAAAACCAAGGGTGTGAATGCGTGTCATCCGCCGATGGTCGGCGTTTCTCCTCTATGATTCAAACGAAAGCTTTTGCCCGTCAACTTGAATTTTGTTCATGGTCCAATCCGTCCTGGAGATTCGCCACCTGCGCACCCTGGTCGCGTTGCGCGACACCGGCAGCCTGGTGCGCGCCGCCCAGCTGCTCAACCTCACGCAGTCGGCCCTGTCGCACCAGGTCAAGCTGCTCGAGGACCGCTATGGCTCGGCCCTGTTCGAGCGCAAGTCGGTGCCGCCGCAGTTCAGCGGCGCCGGCCTGCGGCTGCTGCAGCTTGCCGATGCCGCGCTGCCGCTGGTCGAGGAAGCGGAGCGCGACGTGGCGCGCCTGGCGCAGGGCGGCGCCGGGCAGCTGCGCATCGTGGTCGAGTGCCACACCTGCTTCGACTGGCTGATGCCGGCGATGGATGCGTTCCGCAACCGCTGGCCCGAGATCGAGCTCGACATCGTCTCGGGCTTCCATCCCGACCCGATCGCGCTGGTGCTGCAGAAGCGCGCCGAGGTGGCCATCGTGTCCGAGCAGGACCCGGACGAGACAGTCGACTACCACCCCCTGTTCCGCTTCGAGATCATGGCGCTGCTCGCCAACGAGCATCCGCTCGCGGCGAAGACGCACCTCACGGCCCGCCATTTCGCCGACCAGACGCTGATCAGCTACCCGGTGCCCGACGAGATGCTCGACATCGTGCGCCAGGTGCTGGCGCCGGCCGGCGTCGAGCCCGCGCAGCGCCGCACCACCGAGCTGACGGTCGCCATGCTGCAACTGGTGGCCAGCGGCCGCGGCATCGCGGCGCTGCCGCTGTGGGCCGTGCAGGGCTACCTGGACCGTGGCTACGTCACCGCGCGGCCGGTGGGACGCAAGGGCCTCACGGGCGAACTGCACATGGCCTGCACCGCGGCCACCTCGGCGCGGCCCTGGCTCGAGGATTTCGTTCGCATCACGCGCGAGAGCTGCTTCAAGAGCCTGCCGGGGATCGAGCTGCTCTGAGGACGCTCAGGCGACCAGTGCCATAGGGCAGCGATCTCCAACCAGTTCCAGCACGCGCTCGCCCGATACCGTCTCGTGGGCGAGCAGTTCTTCCGTGAGCTCGTCCAGCGCCCGGCGGTGCGTGCGCATGATCTGCTGGCACTTGAGGTTGAGCCCTTCGAGCAGCACGCTGGCCTGGCGTACCGCGGCCGAGACCTGCCGCGAGGCATGCTCCGCCGGCAGCGCGCCCAGGCTGAACAGCGCACCGTCCGCGCCGAAGCCGTAGCGCCCGACCATGTCCAGCGCCAGCTTCGAGGCCTGCTGCAGGTCATGGCTGGCGCCGCTCGAGGCTTCCTCAAACACGGCCAGCTCGGCATTGCGGCCGCCCAGCAGCATCTGGATGTGTTTTTCCATGTCGCTCTTGCGCACCAGCGTCATGTCCTCGTCCTGCGTCACGAGCGTGACGCCGAGCGCACCGCCGCGCGGCAGGATGGTCACCTTCTCGACCTTGCCATAGCCCAGCACGACGGAGGCGAGCGCATGGCCGGCCTCGTGCACCGCGATGCAGCGGCGCTCGCATTCGCTGAGCGCGCGCTGCGCACCGTTGAGCTCGCCGATGCGCGTGGTCTCGATGGCTTCCATCAGGTGCTTCATCTCCACCGCATCCGCCTCGGCGCGTGCCGCCACCAGGGCCGAGTGGTTGACGATGTGGGCGATGGTGGCCGGCGACAGTCCGGTGGTCAGGCGCGCCAGTCGCTCGTAGTCGACTTCGCCGGCGAGGCGCAGCTTGGCGGCATAGAGCCTGAAGATCGCGGCGCGGTCGCGCACGTCGGGCAGCTTGACGTTGACGCGCCGGTCGAAGCGGCCTTCGCGCAGCAGCGCTTCGTCGAGGTTGTCGACCAGGTTGGTGGCGCCGACGACGATGACGCCCTCGTTGGCCTCGAAGCCGTCCATCTCGACCAGGAGCTGGTTGATGATGCGGTTGCCCTCCGACTCCGCCGGCCCCGAGCCGCCGGCGCTGCGCCTGGAGATGCCGTCGATCTCGTCGATGAAGAGGATGCAGGGCGCGTTCTTGCGCGCGGTCTCGAAGAGCTTCTTGACCTTCTGAACGCCGACGCCGTAGAACTTGGATGTGAACTCGCTGCCGTTGGTGGCGATGAAGCGCGCGTCGCATTCGCCGGCCAGGGCCTTGGCGAGCAGCGTTTTTCCGACCCCCGGGCCGCCGAGCATCAGCACGCCGCAGGGCGGTCGTGCGCCGAGGGCACGGAAGCGTTTCGGGTTCTTGAGGTAGGCGACGATGTCCTGCAGCGCGTTCTTGGCCTCGCCCGCGCCGATGACATCGTCGAAGCGCAGGCCGGTCGGCTTCTCGACCAGCTTGGCGCCGCCGCCGATGCTGTCCCTCATCATGTACAGAAGCACTGCGACGAGGAAGACGGGAATGAACACGCCCGTCAGATCGCGCACGGTGCTGAGCGTGCGGTCGTCGGCCGCGGGTGCGCCCACGGTGGTATCGGGCAGCACGACCAGTTGAAAAGGCTTCTTCTGGCCGGCCTTCGCCGCTTCGCCGACGACCAGCGCGGCGAAAGAGCCGCGGCCGTCGACCACGAAGTAGCGATCGCTTTCGGTCGAGACGAGGATGGCGTTGGCTGCGATGCCGACGGTGCGGACCGCGTCGGCGCGAAGGTCGTGCAGCAGCTCGGAGCCGTCCTTCTCGGTGCCGGTCCAGTCGGCCGGCGACTCGCGCATCTGCTGCGCGGCACCGCCGAGCTGCTGAGGCTGCGGCGCATCGCGCAGCACCAGGTACAGGACGGCGGCGAGGCCGAGGGCGCCGAGGCACGCAGCGAAGGCGACTCGAGCCACGCCCGATCGGAAAAGTCTGTGGAGCTGCTTCATGGACGGCGGACGGAGCGCGGCATCCGGAAATGGTAGGCGGCCAAGCGGCGGCCGACACCGCCGAGGCGGCGGCGGCGCAGCATATAGGCGGCTTGCGTGGACTACTTCTCGGCCGCGCCGGCGCCGGCGTTGCGAAGCTGCGTCAGCACGGGTCGTCGAGGCGCCCTACTTCTTCTGCACCAGCTTGATCACGCTCGAGAAATCGAGCGCGCCGTGCCCGGCCAGGCTGTGCGCGGCATACAGGTTGCGCGCCAGGCCGCCGAGCGGCGTGGCGGCACGCACCGCGGCGGCGTTCTCCTGCGCGAGGCCGAGGTCTTTCAGCATCAGGTCGGTGCCGAAGCCGCCGGCGTAGCCCTTGGAGGCCGGCGCGTTTTCCATCACGCCCGGCAGCGGGTTGTATTTTTCGAGCGCCCAGTTGCCGCCCGAGCTGCGCCGCATGATCTCCGACAACACCTTGGGATCGAGCCCGTTGGCGACGCCGAGCGCGATGGCTTCGGAGGTGCCGATCATCAGGATGCCGAGCAGCATGTTGTTGCAGATCTTGGCGGTCTGGCCGGCGCCGGGACCGCCAGCGTGGAAAATGTTGGCGCCCATCTTCTCCAGCACCGGGCGCGCGCGTTCGAGATCGGCCGCCGAGCCGCCGACCATGAAGGTCAGGGTGCCTGCGACGGCACCGGCAGTGCCGCCCGAGACCGGCGCATCGATCACGGCCACGCCGCGCTTCGCGCCCGCCTCCGCTACCTTGCGCGAGCTCGCGGCGGAGATGGTGCTGCTGTCGATCACCAGCGTGCCGGGCTTGATCTTCTCCATCAGCCCGGGCTGGCCGTCGCTGCCGAGATAGAGCGATTCCACGTGCTGGCTCGCGGGCAGCATGCTGATCACCACCTCGGCGCCGGCGAGCGTCTCGACCGCCGAGCCGGCGATCGGCACACCATCGGCGCCGAGCTTCTTGCAGGCCTCGGCCGAGAGGTCACAGGCACTGAGCACGTGGCCCGCCTTGTGCAGGTTCAGGGCCATCGGGCCGCCCATGTTGCCCAGGCCGATGAATGCGATCTTCATGTGTGTCTCCGTTGTAGGTGCGATGGCGGTCAGGCCAGCGATGCGAGTTCCGGCGCCATTTCGCCGCGCGCGCGCAGATGGTCCTCGATGAAAGCGGGCGTGATTTCCTCGAGCGTGGCCGGGCTCCACTTCGGATTGCGGTCCTTGTCGACCAGCACGGCGCGGATGCCCTCGGCGAAGTCCTTGTGCGCGCAGAAGCCCAGCGAGGCCCAGTATTCGAGCCGAAAGACTTCGGCCAGCGACATGCGGTGCACGCGCTGCCAGAGTTCGAAGCTGAGCGCCGCCGAACTCGGTGCGCCCCTGGCGAATGTCTTGGCGGCGGACTGGAGCCATGGGTCTTCGCTCTGCAATGCCAGCAGCCGCTGCGCGATATCGCCCAGGTCATCGCCGGCCATCAGCGCGTTGATGGTGTCGAAATGCTCGCGCACCTTGGAAGGCGGCAGCGCCGCGCCTTCGCCCGCACGCAGCAGGATGCGCGAGAGCGCGGCGCGGTCGGCCTTCAATTCGCCGCTCCATGTGCCGGCGGCGATCTCGTCCAGCACCTGCGCCTTGCGCTCGTGCGGCACCAGCAGGTCGGCCAGCCCGCAGAAGATGGCGTCGGCTGCGTTGAGATTGGCCGCGGTGAGCGCGAGGAACAGGCCCACGCGCCCCGGCATGCGGCGCAGGAACCAGCTGCCGCCGACATCGGGGTACAGGCCGATGCTGATCTCCGGCATCGCCAGGCGGCTCTGCGCCGTGGCGACGCGGTGCGAAGCACCCGCCATCAGCCCGATGCCGCCGCCCATCACGATGCCGTGGCCCCAGCACAGGATCGGCTTGGGGAAGGTGTGGATCAGGTAGTCGAGCTCGTACTCCTCGGCGAAGAAGCGCTCGGCATACACGTTGCGTTCGGGCCCGCATTCGCGCAGCGTCTGGTAGAGCTGGCGCAGGTCGCCGCCGGCACAGAAGGCCTTCTCGCCTGCGGCCTGCAGCAGCACGCCGGCGATGCCCGCATCCTCGGCCCATGCCCGCAGCTTCGGCGTGAGCAGCCGCACCATCGCCACGGAAAGCGCGTTGAGCGAAGCCGGCGTGTTGAGCGTCGCCACGCCGAAGCGCCGGCCGCCCGCCGTCTGGATTTCGTCGAACAGGACCACGTCATCGCTCATCGGATGTCACTCTCGCCTTCCAGCAATTTGCGCGCGACGATGACGCGCATGATCTCGTTGGTGCCTTCGAGGATCTGGTGCACGCGCGTGTCGCGCACCAGCCGCTCCAGCGGGAATTCGCTCAGGTAGCCGTAGCCGCCGTGCAGTTGCAGCGCCTCGTTGCAGACATTGAAGCCGACGTCGGTGGCGAAGCGCTTGGCCATCGCGCAATAGGTGCTCGCGTCGGCATGGCCGGCATCGAGCTTGCTCGCCGCCAGCCGCACCATCTGGCGCGCCGCCACCAGTTCGGTCGCCATGTCGGCCAGCTTGAACTGCAGCGCCTGGAAGCTCGCCAGCGGCTTGCCGAACTGCTGGCGCTCGTGCAGGTAGCGGCGCGCGGCATCGAGCGCACCCTGCGCCGCGCCGACCGAGCAGGTCGCGATGTTGATGCGCCCGCCGTCCAGCCCCTTCATCGCGATGCGGAAGCCCTCGCCTTCGCTGCCCAGCAGGTGGGTGGCCGGCACGCGCACGTTGTCGAAGTTGATGGTGCGCGTGGGCTGGCTGTTCCAGCCCATCTTGTGCTCCTTCTTGCCGTAGCTGACGCCCGGTGCATCGGCGGGCAGCGCGAAGGCCGAAACGCCGCCCGCGCCGCCGCCGCCGGTGCGCGCCATCAGCACCAGCACATCGGTGGCACCGGCGCCCGAGATGAAGGCCTTGCCGCCGTTGATGAGGTACTCGGCGCCCTGCAGTTCGGCGCGTGTCTTGAGCGCGCCGGCATCCGAGCCGGCACCCGCTTCGGTCAGGCAGTAGGAGGCCAGCTTGCGCCCGCTCGTGAGCTCGGCGCCCCATTGCTCGCGCACGGCCGGCCCGCCCCAGGTACCGAGCATCCAGGTCGCCATGTTGTGGATCGTGATGAAGGCCGTGGTCGACGGATCGACCGCGGCCATCTCCTCGAACACCAGCGTCGCATCGAGCCGCGGCAGCGCCAGGCCCTCGATGCTTTCGGGCGCATAGAGGCCGCAGAAGCCGAGCTCGCCGGCCTTCGCGATCGCCTCCTTGGGGAAGATGCCCTCGACATCCCACCGCGCGGCGTGCGGCGCGAACTCGGCGGTCGCGAATTCGCGCGCGGTCTGCGCAAAGGCCCGTTGCTCTTCGGAAAGTTCGAAGTCCATACCCGAGTCTATGTTCCGGACACCGCATGCCTCATTCCAGGAACACCGCGGAACCGGCTTTGCCGGGCCGCTGGTGTTGCCCCCGGTGAGGGGGTGGGCGGCCACACGAAGTGGGCCAACCTGGGGGTGAACCTCATTTCAGGCTGATCGTGGTGTTCAGCCCGTGGGCGGTGTCATCGTCGAACCAACGCTCCGTCACCGTCTTGGTCTGCGTGTAGAACATGATGACCTGCTTGCCGTAGGGACCGAGATCGCCGAGCTTCGAGCCGCGCGAGCCGGTGAAGGAGAACATCGGCACCGGCACCGGGATCGGCACGTTGATGCCGACCTGGCCGACGTCGATGTCTTCCTGGAAGCGGCGCGCCGCGGCGCCCGACTGGGTGAAGATCGCGGTGCCGTTGCCGTTCGGGTTGGCATTGATCAGCTCGATCGCCTCGTCGATGCTCTCGGCATTGGCCAGGCACAGCACCGGGCCGAAGATTTCCTGCTCGTAGATGGTCATGCCGGGCTTGACGTCGGCGAACACGGTCGGGCCGACGAAGTTGCCCTTCTCGTAGCCGGGCACGGTGGGCTTGCGGCCGTCGAGCGCGAGCGTCGCGCCGTCGGCCACGCCGCGTTCGATCAAGCCGTTGACACGCTCGTAGGCCGCGCAGGACACCAGCGGGCCGACATCCACGCCCTTCTCGGTGCCGGCGCCGATCTTCAGCGTCTTGGCCTTCGCGACCAGCTCGGGGACCCACTTCTGCGCCTCGCCGACCAGCACGGCCACCGACACCGCCATGCAGCGCTGCCCCGCGGCGCCGAAGCTCGCACCGGCCAGCGCATTGAGCGTCTGCTCCTTGTTGGCGTCGGGCATCACGATGGCGTGGTTCTTCGCGCCCATCATGCATTGCACGCGCTTGCCGGTTTGCGTGGCGCGGTGGTAGACATGCGTGCCGACCTTGGTCGAGCCGACGAAGGAGATCGCCTTGATGTCCTTGTGGTCGCAGATCGCGTTGACCACCGCCTCGCCGCCGTGCACGACGTTGAGCACGCCCGCCGGGATGCCGGCGTCGAGCGCGAGCTCGGCCAGGCGCATCGTGACCATCGGGTCCTGCTCGGAGGGCTTGAGCACGAAGGTGTTGCCGGTGACGATGGCCATCGGGAACATCCACAGCGGGATCATGGCCGGGAAGTTGAAGGGCGTGATGCCCGCGCACACGCCCAGCGGCTGCAGCAGCGTGTAGGTATCGACACCGTTGGCCACGTTGTTGGCCAGCTCGCCCAGTTGCAGGTTGCCGATGTTGGTGGCGTGCTCGACCACTTCGAGACCGCGGAACACGTCGCCTTCGGCATCGGGCAGGGTCTTGCCCTGCTCGGCCGTGAGGATCGCGGCCAGCTCGGCCATGTTCTCGCGGATGAGCTGCTGGTACTTGAGGAAGATGCGCGCGCGCGCGCCGATCGGCGTCTTGCGCCAGGTCTTGAAAGCCTCCTTGGCCGAGGCCACGGCGGCATCGACTTCGGCCTGGGTCGCGAAGGGCACGCGGGCCAGGACTTCCTGCGTGGCCGGGTTGACGATGTCGCGCCACTCGGTGGTTTTCGACTCGACGAACTTGCCGCCGATCAAGAGCTTGACGGTAGCGACCTGGGTCGCGGCGGTGGTGGTGGCGTCCATGAATTTGTCTCCGAATTGGGGGTGCAGCAAGCGATGCTAGCTTTGCACTTTTGCGATGGCAATAGACAAATACGCACCCGCGATCTGCATAATTGCAAAGCATGGATTGGGACAACCTGCGCTTCTTTCTCGAGCTCGCACGCACCGGCACGCTGGTGAGCGCCGCACGCCGCCTCGCGGTCGACCACACCACGGTGGCGCGCCGCATCCAGGCGCTGGAAAAGGAAGTCGGCACCGCCCTCTTCTCGCGCGAGGCCGGGGGCCATCGCCTGACGGAAGCGGGCCGTCGGCTGCAGCCGCAGGTGGAGGCGATGGAGAGCGCGTTCCTGGCGGTCGAGAGCGCGGCGCCGGCTTCGCGCGAAGGCCTGTCGGGGCTGGTGCGCATTGGCGCCACCGAGGGCTTCGGCACCGTGGTGCTGGCGCCGCAGCTCGCACTCTTCGCGCAGGCGCATCCGAGCCTGGTGATCGACCTGCTGGCGATGCCGCGGCTGGTGCACCTCTCGCGCCGCGAGGCCGACATCGTGATCTCGCTCGAACGGCCGGCGCGCGGACCGGTGGTGGTGACCAAGCTGACCGACTACGTGCTGCGCCTCTATGCGTCCGAGCGCTACCTGGCATCGCACCCAGCCATCGCTTCGCGCGAGGACCTGCGCGGCCACAGCTTCATTAGCTACGTCGACGACCTGCTCTTCAGCAAGGAGCTGCAGTATCTGGACGAGCTGTACCGGCCCGATTCGTTCGCGCTGCGCAGCACCAGCATCCTCGCGCAGCACCAGGCCGCCGCGGCGGGCGCCGGCATCGCGGTGCTGCCGGCCTTCATCGCCGAGCGCGACACTTCGCTGCGCCGCGTGCTGCCGGGCGTTGCCAACTTCACGCGCAGCTTCTGGATGTCGGTGGCGGCGGAGACTCGGCATCTCGCGCGCATGCAGGCCACCTGGAACTTCCTGCGCGAGACGGTGGAAGCGCAGCGCGAGCTGCTGCTGCCGCCGGAGATCGGGCGCTGAAAGCGTCCGCAGCTCAGGCCTCGCCCGAACTGCCGGTCGACAAACTTCTCCTGTACCAGGCAGCGGCCTGCCCTCGCGAGCTCAGATCCAGCCTGTCGAGAATCCGGGCCACGTGCCGCTTGACGGTATGCGGGCTGAGGTCGAGCGCGCGTGCGATCAGCTTGTTGCTTTCGCCGGCCGCAAGCCGTTCCAGCACTTCCAGTTCGCGCGCGCTCAGGCTTTTGGATTCCTGTTGCGCCACCCGCGGTTCCGCCTTGCGATCGCCCCGAAGCTCGCGTGTGAACTGCGCCCATTCCTTGAGCATGGCGACCGCGTGGGGCGGTGCGGCGGAACCCCATGAAGCGCGCGCGAGTTCTGCGATGGCACTGGCTCCAGGCGGGAGGATGTCGCCGATTTCACCCGTGGTCGAGATGCGCTCCACCACGGGCCGCAGCATCTCCCATGCTTGCGGCATCCGCTGCTCGCGCAATTCCACCCTCGCGAGAAGAATCCGGATGCCGGAATCCATGCCCATCCGGTCCACCGCAGGCGAGCTCGGCAAGATCGGGAGCATCAGCGCACGCACCTCGTCGAGCCGCCCTTCGCCGTAGGCGAGAAGCGCCTTGCAGCCTCGTCGCAAGGGTTGCAGGTGGGGTCGTTCGGCGACGCCCCGGTTCGCCTCCAGGGTCGTCAGCGCCCGCCGCAGCGCCTCCTCGTCTTCCAGCATGATCGCCGTCACCAGGATGATCGAGAGGCATCGCATGAGGACGTCATCGGAAAGGCGCGACACGGGTGCATGGGAGGGCAGTGCCTGCCATGCCTCGTAGACGCCCTGCCGATCGCCCCGCATGCCATGGCAGGCGGCTTTCAGGTGCAGCATCGGAATGCGCAGGCTGTCGGGCAGCGCGAACCAGTTGCTGTCGTCCTGCACGCGGCGCAGCCAGCGGTCCGCCTCGTCGATCCGGCCTCGCCACAGCAGCAGCCACGCGTCGATCAGGCTGACGGCCGCCTGCAGCAGCGCATTCTCGTCGCCGGCCGCACGCTGCGCGCCTTGCACGAAGCGCCGCAATTGCGCGTTGAGCCCCACTCTGCCCACAAGGACGTACACCCGTGGAACGCAGCGATACCAGAGGTCGGCCGGCGCAACGTCCTCCAGCAGATCGACCAGGCGGCCAAGATGCTCGGCAGGCCCCAGCGGCGGGCCGCTGTAGCCAGTGTCCCAGTAGCCGAACAGCTCACTGAGCGCCGCGACGTCCAGATCCATGGCACGGCTGCGCACCGTCGCGGAGAGTTGCCGAGCCTCGTCGATGCGGCCGAGGAACAACAGCGCGAGCGCCTCGAAGGCGCGTGCGCGCTGTGCCTCGGCAGAGCGGCCCAACGCGTCGAAGCCGCACGCGGCGCGGTGCATCGTCTGCTGCACGACGGCATCCTCGTACTGGTGCCACGCGCACAATCCGCCCGCGTACGCGAGCTGAGGCGAGCGGGCACGCTCCTCGTCGGGAAACTGGTCGATCAAGCGCAGGACATGCGCGTTGTCGCCGTTCGCCAGCATGAGCGACACGAGCCCGGCGAGGACTTCCTCCGCTTCGTTCCAGGCGCCGGCGCGCAGCAGCAGATTCACCTTGCGCACCGGATCGCTCTCCCCTTGCGCGGCGCGGCACAGCAGCGCAGGGATCTCGTCGGCGTGAGCGCGCCGCAGCCGCTCTTCGAGAAAGTCGCGAAACAGCTCATGCAGGCGAAGCGTGAACTCCTCGCCATCCAGCACCGAAACGAACATCGCGCGCCGTTCGAGCTCGTCCAGCAGTTCTGCAGCGCGCGGGCTCCCGCTGACGGCCATGCACCGCGCGGCGGTCAGTTCCTGCAGCACCGAGCAGCGCATGAGGAACTCGCGCAGCTCGGGGGCCATCTGGTCGAAGACCTCGCTGGTCAGGTAGTCGAAGAGATGGCGCCGGCTCCATCGTTCGGCGCTCGCGGCCCTGGACGAAGCGCCCGTCTCGGTCAGGCTCAATGTCAGGCCGGCCGCCCAGCCTTGCGTGCGGGCCAGCAGGCGGCTGGCCGCAGCGGCATCGATTTCATTGCCGCTTGTCCTGGAAAGACTCTGGACTTCCTCGAGGGAAAAGCTCAACTCGGCCTGGCCGAGTTCCCAAAGTTCCCGCCGCGCGCGAAGCTTTGCCAATGCGAGCGTTGGCCTGACGCGCGTGGCGATCGCCACGGTCCAGTTCTGCGGCAGCCGATCGAGCATCAAGTCCAGGAATTCGAACAGGCGCGCATCCACGACGCAGTGCAGGTCGTCCAGTGCGATCACGCCATGCGAGACAGGCGTCGCGCCCAGCGCGTTCACCAGCTCGTCCACCGCCGCGCGCACGCCGTGCTCGTGCGAGCTGAGTCTCGAAAGCGCATCGGGCGCCACCCGCCAGGGCAGATCGTAGGGCTCCAGCGCTTCTGCCAGGCAGGCCAACAGGCGAGGCAGATCGTCATGCTCGTCGACGGTCACCCAGGCCACTGCGCAACCCCCGGGCAGTCGCATCAGCTGTCGCGACAAGGCAGCCGTCTTGCCGTAGCCCGCCGGCGCAAGCAGCAGGACCAGGCGTTGTTCCAGCAACGCGGCACCGAGCTTTCGATCGAGTGCCTCACGCTCGATCAAACCCATCCTGAATTGGGGGAGCCGGATCTTCGGTCGTGCAAAAGTCATTCGCGTCAGGGCGGTGCAGTGTGCCGCTCGCGCAAGCGCGGCGACTGGATTTTGGTTCGCGCGAAGATCATGAGACCTCGATTTCTCTCGCCGTGCTGGCGACCGAGCTGAGCTGCCGCGAATCGGCGCCTCGGCAAAGGCACTATAGGTCGGTTGGCCGCCCTCACAAAGTCGCTGGACGCATGGGATGGTCAGGTCGGAAAATGGCCCCCCGAACCGAGACCAGCAGGAGGCGCCGCGTGCGATTCAAGACCCTCTGGATGGGCAGCGCCCTTGCCCTCCTTTGCTCGTCCGCCACGGCCCTGACCCTGCGCGTCGCGAACCTCGGCGACGCGCTCTCGATGGACCCGCATTCGTCGAGCGAAGGGCTGCAGATGAGCCTTCTCTCCAACATCTACGAAACCCTGGTCACCCGCGACAAGCAAATGGCCTTGGCGCCGGCACTGGCGACCGCGTGGGAGCAGGTGACGCCGACCGTCTGGCGCTTTCAGCTGCGCAAGGGCGTGAGGTTCCACGACGGCTCGCCGTTCACGGCCGAGGACGCCGTCTTCAGTTTCGAGCGCGCCAACGACCCTGGCGCGGACCTGCGCAACACGGCGATCAAACAGGTCCGCAAGGTCGCCGAAGCCGCCATCGAGATCGAAACGCACGAGCCGCGGCCCATCCTGCCGGACGAAGTCACGGTCGTTTTCATCGTGAGCAAGCGATGGTGCGAGGAAAACAAGGCACTGAAGCCGGCCGACCTTCGGCGCGGCATCGAGAACAGCTCCCGCTTCCGAACCAACGGCACCGGTCCGTTTCGGCTGAAGGAGCGGCAGCCGGCGTTCCGCACGGTGCTTGCGCGCAATACCAATTACTGGGATTTGCTCGAAAGCAATCTCGACGAGGTGGTTTTCACGCCGCTCCCGCACGACGCATCGCGCATCGCGGCGCTGCTTTCGGGTGCGATCGACCTGATGGAGCCGGTGCCGCTGCAGCAGATCGACCGCATCAAGGCCGCGGGCGGCTTCACCGTGCTGCAGGGCCCGGAGCTGCGCACCATCTTCCTCGGGATGGACCAGAAGCGCGACGAGCTGCTGTTCAGCAACGTCAAGGGCAGGAACCCCTTCAAGGACCGTCGGGTGCGGCAGGCGGTCTACCAGGCCATCGACGTAGAGACGATCAGGTCGCAGGTCATGCGCAATGCCGCGGTTCCCGCGGGCCTGATGGTCGCGCCAGGCATCCGCGGCTTCCAGCCCGACATGAACGCCCGCCTGCCGCACGATCCGGCAGCCGCCAGGAGACTGCTGGCCGAGGCCGGCTACCCGAAGGGCTTCGAAGTCGGCATGCAGTGCCCGAACGACCGCTACGTCAACGACGCGGCCATCTGCCAGGCGGTGGCGGCCCAGTTGGCCCGCGTCGGCATCGATGTCAGCCTGCGAACGGAAACCAAGAGCATTTTTCAGCCGCGACTGCTGCGGCGCGACCTCAGCTTCTATCTGTGGGGCTTTGCACCGGGCGCGATGGACGCCCAGATCGTGATGGAAGCCACCATGGCCACGCCGGACGGAAGCTTCCGCGGTCGAACGAACGGGGGTGGCTACAGCAATCCCAGGATCGACGAGCTGACGCGCAGGATCGCCGCTGAAGTCGACTCGAAGCAGCGCAACGAGATGATCCGCGAAGCCTTCCGGATCCACCAGGAAGACGTCGGCCATATCCCCTTGCATCAACAAGCGCTCGCCTGGGCCTTCAGCGACCGTGTGGCCGAGGTGGTGCAGTTGCCTAGCAACTACATGCGCTTCAAGTGGATTTCGCTCAAGTCTCCATGAAGCGGCGTCAGGGAGCGCGGATTTCGGCCGGCATGTGCCTGTGATACCAGGCCGCCGCCTCGCCGCGCGAGTCCAGGTCCAGGCGGTCGAGGATGCGCGCCACGTGGCGCTTGACGGTGTGCGGGCTCAGGTCGAGCGCACGGGCGATCAGCTTGTTGCTCTCGCCCGTTGCGATGCAGGCCAGCACTTCAAGTTCGCGCGTGCTCAACGGGGACGATGCCGTGGCTTGGGTTGCCGCCGGATGGAGCGCTGCGGGCCTTTCCCCCACCTGCGCCTCCCGCGAAAGCTGAGCCCAGCGCTGCAACTCGGCCACCCCTTCAGCGGATGCATGTGCACCCCACGGGGCGTTGGCCAGTTCCTTCAGCGAACTCAATCCGCAAATCAGCACGCTGCCGATTTCTTCCGAGTCGCGCATCCCGTCGACGAGCGGTGCCACGGCCTGCCATGCGGCGGCCGGCGATCCCAGGCGATGCGTCGCGATCGCGAGGTGGACGCGCACCATGCCGTCGAGGCCGAAGCGGTCGACGTCGCTGGATGTCTTGACCGATTCGCGCAGCAGCAAGGCGGCTTCCTCGTTCCTCTGCTGGCTCAGCGCCAGTCTGGCCTGCAACACCTCTTTGAACGGCTTCCAGAAGGATCCATGCATCGCCGCATCGTCTTCCCAAACGCCGAGCACCCTGACGACAGCATCCCACTCGCCCACCGCGGCGTTGCAAATGCCTTTCGCAGCGAGGACTTTCCTATAGAGCGGAGGAAAAAAATCATTCTTCTCTTCGGCTGCGGCCCGGATGGTTTCGCGATCGCCTCGCATCGCAGCGCACAGCGATCTGAGTACCCAAGGATTGGGATGCCTCTTGACGCGGCCTCCCAGCCAGTGCTCGTCGGCCTCCAACTGCTGCAACCCGGACTCCAGCTCGCCGAAACGGCCCTGCCACAGCGACAACGACACTTCGGCAACACGAATCACTGATTGCAGCCGGCCAAAATTGTGGTCCGCGGCAACGATCGAAGCGGCGAAGATGATTCGCTGCGCCGGGGCGCGAATGCCACGCCGACCCATCATCATTTCCATCCATGGAAAACACTGGTGCCATAGGGCTGGCGGCGCTTTCTCCAGAAGGAGGCCCAACTGGTTCAGATGTTGACCGGGCGACTCCGCCGGGCCGTTGATCATCGTGTCCCAAAGTGCGGCGAACTCCATGGCCAACCTTGTTTCCAGGTCGACGGGGAGATCGCCGATCGTCGCCAGCAGCATGCGGCCTCGCGCCTGATTCTTGAAGGCGATCGCGCCCACCGCTTCGGCCGCGCGTGCCCGCTGCGCAGCCTGCAGCTCGCCTTTTCGTTCGAACCCGATCGCCGCGCGACTCATTTCCTCGCACATGGAACTGAATTGGAGCACCAACCATGCACAGAGTCCGCGCAGATAGGCCAATTGCGGCGAACGACTTCGTGCATCGGCCGGAAACTGCTCGATGAGGCGAAGCACCTGCGATCCGTCTCCCTTCGCCAGCATGTAGGCCGTCGCCCGGGCCAGCGCCTGTTCGGCTTCTTCCCAGGCGCCTGCGCGCAGCAGCAGGTTCACCTTGCGCACCGTGTCGGCTTCGCCCCGCGCGGCAAGTTGCAGCAAGGTCGGCAGTTCGTCGCCATGTTCGCGCCGCAGCCGGTCTTCCAGAAAGTCACGGAACAGGTCGTGCAGCCGCAGCGTGAGCTCCTCGCTGTCGAGCACCGAGACGAACAAGCCGCGCCGCTCGATCTCGTCCAGCAGATCGGCCGCACGCGGATTGCCACTGACCGTGGCGCAGCGGCTCGCCGTCAGCTCCGGCAGCACGGAGCAGCGCATCAGGAACTCGCGCAGCTCTGCGCTCATCTCCTCGAATACCTCGCTCGCAAGGTAGTCGAACAGGTGCCGCTGGCTCAGCCGACTGTCGGATGCGGCCGCCGGCCCGGCCGCCGTGCTCAAGCTTAGGCAGATCCCGGCGGCCCAGCCCTGGGTGCGCTCGTGCAGTTGTCTCGCCACTTCCGCGCCGTCGTCCAGCCTCAGAGGTTCGCACAGACGCTGGACTTCGTCCCGGCTGAAACCCAAGTCGGCCTGCCCGAATTCGGCCAGCTCGCGCTGGCCACGCAGACGCGCCACGGAAAATGGCGGCGCGGTTCGCGTCGCCATGGCCAGCGTCCAATGCTGCGGCAGACCTTCCACCAATTCTTCGAGAAAGTCGAACACGCGGGTGTCCGCGACGCTGTGCACGTCGTCCAGGGCGATGACGCCATGCTCGACCGGCATCGCGTCCAAGGTATTGACGAATTCGCTGACCACCGGGCGTAGCCCGCTCTCCTGCAGCATGGCCCCCGCCAGCGCTTCGGGCGCCACCCGCCAGGGCGGGTCGTGCGGCTCCAGCGCGGCGGTCAGGCAGGCCAGAAAGCGCTCCAAGTCGTCCTGCTCGTCCGCCGTGACCCAGGCGGTCGCGCAGCCTGCGGGCAACAGGGAAAGCTGGCGCGACAGGGCGGCCGTCTTGCCGTAGCCGGCCGACGCCATCAGCAGGACCAGGCGGCGGCCGAGCAATGCCGCGCCGAGCTTGCGCTCCAGTTCGCCACGCTCGATCAGGCCGACACGGAAGCGCGGCGGCTGGATCTTGGTTCGGGCAAAAGTCATCGGAACTTGCTGTCGGCCCTGCCGCTGGCGCACCCGGAAGGCGGCCTCGGTTCGAGGCTTGGCCGGACTATAAGACCGCGCACCATGCCATGTCGCAAATTTGTATCGCCAGCGCGGACACCGGGACCCCGACCGGCGCGCCGTTGGCCCGAAATTGGCTCCCCGACGCACTAGGCAGGTGCAAGCTGGCACGGAACACTGGAGGCCTCGGCCGTCGCCGCCGCACGAATAACCACAACAAGCTCCCAGTCATCATGCACGTCATCGACCACTCCACCCTGCCCCGCCTGTACGGCGCCGGCCGGCAACGCTTTGCCGCCGCCAGCCGGCAACTGGGGGCCATATCGGTCGAAGTCTGGGTCGAGATGCTCGAAGCCAATGCACGCGCGGAACTGATGCCGCACGGCATCGAGCGCGTCGTGATGGTGCTGGCGGGCCACGGCAACCTCCACGTCGACGGCGCGCCGCAGCGCTTTCACGCACCATGCAGCCTGATGCTGCCCGCAGGCGCCGAATGCGAGGTGATCAACATCGGCGCCGAATCGATGCAACTGGTCGTCACCTTCCTGGCCCAGCCTGCGCCTGCAGCCGTTGGCCCATCGCCAGTCGACTGATTGGCTCCTCCGGGCGATGTGGCTTTTGCCGTCGCCGCGAATACTTCCTCCATGCGCAAGAACGGATATCCCATCCGGCAACCCGCGCCATTTGCCTGGAGATTGCCATGATTTCTATCACCGCCGCATTGACAAAGGAAGACAACTTCCCGTTCCATCAAGACAACACCGCGCCCCGTGAAGCGTCCGGCATCCTCTACGCGGTCCGCAGACGCTTGCGCCGCACCTGGCTCAGGCTTTCATGGCGCGCCCAGACGCTCACGTTCGGCCTCATGATGATCGTGACGAGTTTCGGTCTCTCGATGCTGGTGGCGTTCCTGGGCAGCCTTTGACGAGCTGCCCGCGCGCAGCCGCTCAGGGCCATGCCGGCTCGTGGCTGCCCGGCGGCATCGAAGGGCGCATCCCGAGCACCGGCGTGCGCATCAGCCTGGCGCTGTGACGCACTCCCCGCAGCTCGCCGAATCCCGAGGGCGCGCTTTCAAGCCAGGGTTCGATGTCATGGCGGACAGCGGCGAGCCCGCCGGGCACCCGCCCCAGCCCGCGCAGCCACTGCCCGGTTTGCGCCAGGGAGAGTTGCACATGCCAGCTCCCGCCCTCCTCTTGCTGGCGCCGCACAGCCGCCGCCGCGCCCAGCGCGATCAGATAGCCGGTCGCCTCGTCCAGAATCTGCATCGGCAGGGCCCTGGGCTTGCCGTCGCCGGCCGCCTCGCCCTCGGCGTGATTGAAGCCCATGGCGGTCTGCACCAGCGAATCGAAGCCGCGCCGGTCTGCCCACGGGCCCTGCGTGCCATAGGCCGACAGTGAGACGTAGACGATGCCGGGCCGCCGTTTCGCCGCGTCGTCGGGGCCGAAACCCAGTACTGCCAGCCCACCGGGCCGATAGCCCTGGACGAGCACATGCGCCTCGGCGAGCAGGCCCGACAGCGCATCGCGCCCTGCTCCGGTCCGCAGATCCGCATGGGCCGACAGCTTGCCGCGGCTGGTGTCGGCGATGGCCTCGATGTTCGGCAGGTGGGGCGAGTTGACGAGCATCACGTCGGCTCCGTAGGCCGCGAGTGCGCGTCCGCCCACCGGGCCGGCAAGGATGCGCGTCAGTTCGAGCACGCGCAGGCCCGTCAACGGTCGATCGCTCTCGCGCAGAGGCGGCAGCAAGAGCGGCGGCGCGTCGCCGATACGCTCGATGGTGAACAGGGGCTGTGCGGCAACGGCGCGGCCCTGCGGCGTCGCATCCCATTCGTCGAAGCGGCGCAGCGCGGTGGCGACAAGGCCCGCCTCTGCTGCCGCGGTCTCGAAGTCGAGCGCCTTCCAGGCCGTCAGGGCCGCCTCGGCGTCGGCGCGTTGCGCGGTGGCCGGATCGAGCCCCAGCAGAAGCAGCGCCCCGTCCCGGTGGTGCGCGAAATTCGCGTGCACCCGCACCCAGCCGTCTGCGCAGCGGTAGAGGCCCGAAAAGGGATCCCATTGCGGCGGCACGCGGCCGTCGAGGCTGAACCAGGCGGTGCAGTCGAGAGCCGCATGTAGCATGTCGACCGCGACCTGCTGCCGCGGCGCGCCGCGCAGATGGCCCAGTTCGCAGGCCGCGAGCGCGGCGGCGGCGATGCTGGCCTGCGCGGCCGTGCCGATGGCGAAGGACGAAGGCAGCACCGGTTCGGCACCGCTCAGTTGTGCGAAGGCCAGGCCCTCGGCGGGCAGGCCCGCCAGCCGCCAGAGCGCCTGCAACGCGCTGCCGGGATTCATGCGATGCGCCGCCGCGGCCCTTCAGTGCAGCAGCTTGACGCCGGTCTTGGCCTGCAGCGCCTCGAAAGTCACGCCCTCGGCGAGCTCGACCACCTTGAGGCCCTCGGGCGTCACGTCCATCACCGCCAGGTCGGTGATGATGCGGTCGACCACGCCCACGCCGGTCAGCGGCAGGGTGCACTGCTCGAGGATCTTGAGGTCCTCGGTGCCGTCCTTCTTCTTCGCGATGTGTTCCATCAGCACGATCACGCGCTTGACGCCGGCCACCAGGTCCATGGCACCGCCCATGCCCTTGACCATCTTGCCCGGGATCATCCAGTTGGCCAGGTCGCCCTTGGCGCTCACCTGCATGGCGCCGAGGATCGACAGGTTGATCTTGCCGCCGCGGATCATCGCGAAGCTGTCGTGGCTGCCGAAGATGGCCGAGCCGGGCAGCGTGGTCACGGTCTGCTTGCCGGCGTTGATCAGGTCGGCGTCGACCTGGTCCTCGGTCGGAAACGGGCCGATGCCGAGCATGCCGTTCTCGCTCTGCAGCCAGACCTCCTTGTCGCCGACGAAGTTGGCGACCAAGGTCGGGATGCCGATGCCGAGGTTGACGTAGAAGCCGTCTTCGAGTTCTTGCGCGGCGCGTGCCGCCATCTGGTCCTGGGTCCAAGGCATCTCAGGCTCCTTTCACGTTGTTCTTGACGGGATCTGGCACTTCGCTGCCCACCGCGGCCTGCGCAATCGCAGCCTGGGCCTCGACCTTGGCAGCGGCCGCGTCGACCGGCGCAGCAGCGCTCACGGTGCGCTTCTCGATCCGCTTCTCGGGCTTGCTGTTGAGCACGATGCGATGCACATAGATGCCCGGCAGGTGGATGTCGTCCGGCGCGAGTTCGCCGACCTCGACGATCTTCTCGACCTCGACGATGCAGATCTTACCGGCCATCGCGGCGGCCGGATTGAAGTTGCGCGCGGTGAGGCGGAAGCGCAGGTTGCCCGACTTGTCGGCCACGTCGGCCTTGACCAGCGCCACGTCGGGCACCAGCGAGCGTTCCATTACGTAGGTCTCGCCGTCGAACTCGCGCAGTTCCTTGCCTTCGGCGACCATGGTGCCGACACCGGTCTTGGTGAAGAAGGCCGGGATGCCGGCACCGCCGGCGCGCAGCTTCTCGGCCAGCGTGCCCTGGGGCGTGAACTCGAGCTCGAGTTCGCCGGCCAGGTACTGGCGCTCGAACTCCTTGTTCTCGCCGACATAGCTCGCGATCATTTTCTTGATCTGGCGCGTGCCGAGCAGCTTGCCCAGGCCGAAGCCGTCGACCCCGGCGTTGTTCGAAATGCAGGTCAGGTTCTTCACGCCCGAGTCATGCAGCGCGTCGATCAGCGCCTCGGGAATGCCGCAAAGGCCGAAGCCGCCGACCGCGAGCGTCTGGCCGTCGGCGACGACGCCCTTGAGCGCTGCGTCGGCGGAGGGATAGATCTTGTTCGCCATGGATCCTCGCTGAGCAATGGTTGATGAAACGCCTGAGACGATACTACGTACAGGCATACGTAGTATTTCGTAATGGAGACACCCGACAAGCTTCTGGACGCCATCGACTACCGGCTCGCCTTCGAGCAGGCGCCGGTGGGCATGGTGCTCTCGCGCCACCGCATCATCGTCGACTGCAACGCGCGCCTGTGCGAGATGTTCGGTGCCACGCGCGACGCGCTGGTCGGCCAGTCCTTCCAGGTGCTCTACCCGAGCGTCGCCGAATTCGAGCGCATCGGCAAGCGCATGGAGCCGATCCTCAACGCCAGCGGGCGCTATGCCGACAACCGCATGATGAAGCGGCTGGGCGGCCTGCACGGCGCCTTTGCCGGCGAGACCTTCTGGTGCCACGTGAGCGGCCAGGCCCTCAACCGCGCCGCACCGCACGAGGCCGGCATCTGGACCTTCGAAGACTTGGGCTCGCGGCGCTCGGTGAAGGCCGAGCTCACGCCGCGCGAGCGCGAGGTGGCGGCGCAGGTGATGCAGGGCTCTACCTCGAAGGAGATCGGCAAGGCGCTCGGCATCAGCCATCGCACGGTCGAGATCCACCGCGCGCGGCTGATGCGCAAGTACGCGGCGGCGACAACGGCGGAGCTGGTCCAGAAGCTCATCGCAGGCTAGGCCTGTTAACAGGCCCCTAAGCGAAGGCGCACAGAATCCGGCGATGCCTTCCCACCACCGCCCGCGCGGCTTTCAGAACAACTACATCGACTACCAGCCGAAGAGCCTCGCGGAGCTCTTGCGATGGCGCCGCGAGGCCGCGCGTGCCGGCCTGCCCAAGCCACCGCTCGTGCCGACGCCGACGGTCGCGCCCGACCTGGCATGGCTGCGCCTCAATGCAGGCGCCGGCGCGCAGATGGCGCCCGCCCTCACCTGGATCGGCCACTCGACCGTGATGGCGCAGCTCGGTGGTCTCACGATGCTGACCGACCCGATGTTCTCCGAGCGCGCATCGCCCGTGCAGTTCGCGGGTCCGCGGCGCCATGTGGCGCCGGGCATCGCGTTGGCCGCGTTGCCGCACATCGACCTGGTGCTGGTGTCGCACAACCACTACGACCATCTCGACGCCGCATCGGTGACGGCGCTCGCCCGGCAGCCGGGCGGCGCGCCGCTCTTCATCGTGCCGCTGGGCCTGAAGAGCTGGTTCGCCGCGCGCGGCATCCGGAATGCGGTGGAGCTGGACTGGTGGGACAGCCACCGCGTCGCGACGCCGCGCGGCGATGCCGAGCTGACGCTGGTTCCCGCGCAGCACTGGTCTTCGCGCGGTCCGCGGGACGCGCTGGCCACTTTGTGGGGCGGCTTTGCGGTTCTCGCCGCGGACTGCCACCTGCTCTTCGCCGGCGACACCGGCTACTCGCGCGACTTCAGCGACATCCGCCGGCACTTCGAGCGCCGGCAGACGCCCGAACAGGGCGGCGGCTTCGACATCGCCCTGCTGCCCATCGGCGCCTACGAGCCGCGCTGGTTCATGAGTGCGCAGCATGTGAATGTCGAGGAAGCGCTGCAGATCCACCAGGACCTCGGTGCCAAGCGCTCGCTCGGCGTGCACTGGGGCACTTTCGAACTGACCGACGAGTCGCTGGACGAACCGCCACGGCAACTGGCCGCGCTGCGCGAGGCACGGGGAATGCCCGAGGACGCGTTCTTCGTGATGGCGATCGGCGAGACGCGAACCCTTGCGCCGCGTGCGCCTCTGGTGCAAAAAGCCGGACCATGACGAACACTTCGCGCGCCGTCGGCTGCATCCTGGCCGCCACCGTCGCCATCGCCACCTTGGCCGGCTGCGGCAGCGCACCGCCGCCGCACGAGGCCCGCGCCGCAGCGCCGCCCACCGACTGCAGGGCGCGCGTCGGCACCGACCGCAACGCCGAGCTGCCCGGCTACCGCCTGGGCACGGTCTGCGTTCCGCTCCTGGCGAGCGCTCACCGCCCGCCGAGGGACTACGCAGGCCGCGACTTCTACGTCGAAGAGTTCACCGACGCCAAGCTCAAGGCGCGCTGGAGCGCCTGCAAGACTGATGCCGCCTGCTTCCGGCGCATCGATGCGCAGATGCAGCGCTGGCTGCCGCCCAACAAGGAGCGTGCGACACGCTCGACCGGCGTGGTCGATCCCTCGGGCAGGATCGATCCCGACGGCGAGGTCGACCTGCGGCAGATCCGGCGCCCCGCCTTCTTCGCCAAGGCGCCTTACAACGAGTCGATCGCCGAGGCCGAGCCGCGCACCTACACGGTCGAGTTCAGCGCGCCGCGCGACAGCTTCGAGCGCATCGACCTGAAGATGCACGACACCATCAAGCTGCGCGGCTGGTACCTCGAGGGCAGCGGCGTGGACGACGGCAAGGGTGGCAAGCTGCGCGCGCTGGTGATCATGGCCAGCGGCGGCGGCGGGCAGCTCACGGCGATCCAGCATCCGGACGAGAAGTCCTACCGCGTCGATGCAGCCACCGGCAACGCAGTGGGCATTGCCTTCCCCAACGCGACGACCGAGACCATGGGCATGCGCTGGTGGCGCGAGAACCTGCATGCGCTGAATGCAGCGGGCTTCGATGTTCTGAGCTACGACCGCCGCGGCGAAGGCCTGTCGGGCGGCTTCAGCGACACCCACACGCTCGAACAGGGCGAGGACGTGTTCCGCGTGCTCGAACAGCTCGAGAGCGGACGCGGCATGCGGATGCTGACGCCCACAGGGCAGTTGCTCGAAGGCGCAGCGGCCGGCGGACGGCTGCTCGCGGGCATGAAGGCGACGCAGATTCCGATCCTGCTCGGCGGCAACTCGCGCGGATCGATGTCCACCGCCTGGGCCATGACCAAGAACTTCGTCGAGTCGTGCAGCTACGACATGCCGCGCGTGACCTGCGCGCCGCCGAAGGGCTTGAGGAACATCAAGGGCGCGATCCTGCTCGCGTCCTTCGCGAGCGGTGCCGGCTACCTGCCGGCGTCGCCCGACCTGGCCGACCGCAATCTCTTTGCGGGTGGCATGGCCGCCGAGCACCGCATCGTCTTCTATCCGAGCTCGGCCACGCTCGCGGGCATGGACAAGTGGCCCGCCGCCTTCTTCGGCAAGGGCCTGTGGGACCGCGCCGAGAGCGTCGAAGGCACGATCGCCGCCTACGACCGCATCCGCGGCGCGAAAGAGATCGTGGTGGCCCGCGGGCCGCATTCGATCGAGACCTGGCCCGAAAGCGACCTGCGCCATCTGCGCGAGCGCATGGTGGCTTTCGCGAAGGTGGCCATCACGGGCGGCACGACGGTGCCGGGTGCCAGGCCGTGGTCCGATCTCAGGTCGCTGGTGGCGACCACGCCGGATTCGTGGGAGCCTTCTTCAGAGCCGCGCTAACCTGCTTTGCGAAAAGTCAGGTTGATGCGGCAGGTGCCCAGGAGCGGATGCGCCTCCTCCTTCAAAGGCAGCACGCCGTGGTAGTGCAGCCGCGCAGGCCCGCCCCACACGACCACGTCGCCATGCGCGAGCGGCACGCGGCGTGCCTTGTCCGCTCGCTTCGGTCCGCCCCACAGGAACACGGCCGGCATGCCCAGCGACACCGAGACGATGGGCCAGCGCAGGTCGCGCTCGTTGCGGTCCTGGTGCAATGAAAGGCGCGTGCCGGCTTCGTAGCGGTTGACCAGGCAGGCATCGGGCACGAAGCCCTCGAAGCCGGCTGCGGCGGCCGCCTCGGCCGCGAGCCGCGAAAAAGCCACCGGCATGCGCGGCCAGGGCCTGCCGCTCTCGGGGTCGCGCGTGTCGTAGCGATAGCCCGTGCGGTCGGTGACCCATCCCAAGGTGCCGCAGTTGCTCATCGCGACCGACATGCGGAAGCCGCCAGGCGTTTCCATGTGGCGCAGCGGCGCCTGGGCCGTGACCTCGTGCACGCCGGCCAGCAGCTCGGCTTGGTGCGGCTCTGCAAACGCACGCAGCCACACCGCGCCGGGGCCCAGCGATTCGACGGCGGCTTCGAACAGGTCGGGTGTCATTGAGCGTCGTGGAAGATGATGCCGGCGGTGTGGCGCTGGCCCGAACGCACCCGGCTCACGCCATGCCTCAGGTTGACGCGATACACGCCGCGCGTGCCCTGCACCGGCCGATGGTGCACCGCGATCACAGCCGCATCGCCTTGGCCGAGCGGCAGCACCATCGGGCGCGACTGCATGCGCGGGCGCTGCTCGGTCATCACGAACTCGCCACCGGTGAAATCGCGCTCGGGCTCAGACAGCAGGATCACCAGCTGCAGCGGAAACACGTGCTCGCCGTAGAGATCCTGGTGCAGGCAGTTGTAGTCGTCGGCGCCGTACTGCAGCAGCAAGGGCGTGGGCCGCGTCTGGCCCGCCGCATGGCAGCGCGCGATGAAGTCGGCATGCCGCGGCGGATAGCGCACCTCGATGCCCATGGCCTGGTTCCATTGGTTGGCGATCGGCGCGAGCCGCGCGTAGACCTCCTCGCGCAAACCAGCGAGGCGCTCAGGCAAGGGATAGTCGAAGTACTTGTACTCGCCGCGTCCGAAGCCATGCCTTTCCATCACCACGCGGCTGCGGAACAGCGGGTCGAGCGGATACAGCGCCGCGAGCGATTCGCACTCCTGTCGCGTCAACAGCTTCTCGATGACGGCGCTGCCCTCGGCATCGAGCTCGTGCCCCAACCGGTCCCAATCGATCATGCGGCGCCCGCCTCCCGTTCGAGCAAGGCGCTCTTGCGCTCCACGCCCCAGCGATAGCCCGAGAGGCTGCCGTCGCTGCGCACCACGCGATGGCACGGGATCGCCACCGCCAGCGCATTGGCGCCGCAGGCCTGCGCCACGGCACGCACCGACTTCGGGCTGCCGATGCGCTCGGCGATCTCGGCGTAGCTCGCGGTCGTGCCCGGCCGGATCTCGCGCAGCGCCTGCCACACGCGCTGCTGGAAGGCCGTGCCGCGCACGTCCAGCGGCAGGTCCAGCCCCAGGCCCGGCGCTTCGACGAAGCCCACCACCTTGGCCACCAGCTCCTCGAAGCTCGCATCACCGCCGATCAGCCGGGCCTGCGGAAAGCGGTCCTGCAGCTCGCGTGCTAGCGCATCGGGATCGTCGCCCAGCGCGATCGCGCAGACACCGCGCCCGCTTTGCGCGACCAGGATCGCACCGAGTGCGCATTCGCCGATCGCAAAGCGGATGTCGGTGTTGGCACCGCCGGCGCGCCACGCGGTCGGCGTCATGCCGAGCAGCTCGTTCGAGCTTTCATAGAAGCGTCCGTTGGAGTTGTAGCCGGCGTCGTAGATCGCGTCCGTCACCGTGTCGCTGCGCGCGAGCTCCTCCCGCACGCGCTTCGCGCGATGGGCGGCGGCGTAGGCCTTCGGCGTGAGGCCCGTGACCTCCTTGAAGACGCGGTGCAGGTGGTAGCTGCTGAGGCCCGCGCGCTCGGCAAGCTGGTCGAGCGTGGGCGCCTCTTCGGCGCGCTCGATGAAGCGGCACAGCTCGGCCACCTGGGCCGCCTGCTGTTCGGCGCGCGCGGGCTGGTCGGGCTTGCAGCGCCTGCAGGGCCGAAAGCCCGCGCGTTCCGCGTCGGCGGCCGTGGCGTGGAAGTCGATGTTCTCGGGCCGCGCCGCGCGCGCGCCGCAGGAGGGCCGGCAGTACACGCCGGTGGTCCTGACCGAGTAGAAGAAGGAGCCGTCGGCGGCCGGATCGCGCGCCGCCACTGCCGCCCAGCGCGGATCGCTCACGGTGGCGAGGGCGCGGATTTCGTTGGGGTTGCTCATGTTCACTTTGAATCCTCTCGAAGTGTCGTTGATCGATGCATCCACTCTAGGGATCGGGGTCTGCATCCGCACTCCGGCTCTTGCTTTTGAATTCGGCCCTCGCCCAGCCATTTCCGGCCTTGGCCTACGGGCCCAGGCATCGGCCCTCGTTACCATTTCGGCCAATGATCGATCGCCGCTCACTCCTCACCGCCGGTGGCGCCTCCATGGCGCTCGCCGCTCTCGGATTCCCCCTAGATGCCGTTGCAGCCGGTGGAATCAAGCTCACCCAACCCCGGCCTTTCTCTTTCGAACGTCTTGTTACCCACGCGAAGTCGCTGGCCGCGAAGCCCCATGTGGCAGACACCTCGCTGCCCGCCGACGTGCTCCAGCGCATCGACTACGACGCCCATGGCAAGATCAAGTTCAACCCCGACAACGCGCTGTTCCGCGACGGGCCGGGCCCCTTCCCGGTCACCTTCTTCCACCTCGGCCGCTACTTCCAGACACCGGTCCACATGTACGTGACCGAGGCCGCTAGCGGCGACGGCTTCGCGCGCGAAATCGTCTACGACAGCGCGTACTTCTCGATGCCGGACGACAGCCCCGCGCGCAAGCTGCCCGACGGTGCCGGATTCGCGGGTTTCCGCCTGCAGGAAAGCCGCCTGGGCGACCAGAAGAAGCTGCCCTGGGAGACCAACGACTGGGTCGCCTTCCTCGGCGCCTCCTATTTCCGCGCCATCGGCGAGCTCTACCAGTACGGGCTTTCGGCGCGCGGGGTCGCGCTCGATGCGGCCATGCCCGATCGGCCCGAGGAGTTTCCGAACTTCACGCGCTTCTATTTCGAGCCACCGGCCACGCAGGATGCGAACACGATGACGGTCTATGCGCTGCTCGAAGGCCCGAGCATCACCGGCGCCTACAAGTTCGTGATGCAGCGCGGCAAGGCGGTGCTGATGGACATCGAGTCGCGCCTCTTCCTGCGCCGCGACGTCGGCCGCCTCGGGTTGGTGCCGCTGACCTCGATGTACTGGTACTCGGAAAGCAAGCCCACCGGTATCGACTGGCGGCCTGAGGTCCACGACTCCGACGGCCTCGCAATCTGGAACGGCGCCGGCGAGCGCATCTGGCGGCCGCTCAACAACCCCACGCAGACGCGCGCCTCCGCCTTCGGCGATACGCGCCCGCGCGGCTTCGGTCTCTTGCAGCGCGACCGCGCGTTCGACCATTACCAGGACGGCGTGTTCTACGAGAAGCGCCCGAGCCTCTGGGTCGAGCCGCTGGGCGACTGGGGCGAAGGCTCGGTGCAGTTGGTGGAGATACCGACCGACGACGAGATCCACGACAACATCCTCGCCTGCTGGGTGCCCAAGGCGCCGGCCGCGGCGGGCTCCAGCTACAACCTCAAGTACCGGCTGCACTGGACCGACCAGGAGCCCTTCCCCTCGCCGCTCGCGCGCTGCGTGGCGACGCGGCTCGGACGCGGCGGGCAACCGGGCACGGTGCGGCCGCAGGGCGTGCGCAAGTTCATGGTCGAATTCATCGGCAAGCCGCTGGAGGCCATCCCCTTCGGCGTCAAGCCCGAGCTCGTGCTCACGGCGTCGCGCGGCAAGTTCTCCTACATCTTCTCGGAAGCGGTGCCGAACGGCGTGCCCGGCCACTGGCGCGCGCAGTTCGACTTCACGGCCGACGGCATCGAGCCGGTCGACATGCGCCTCTACCTGAAGACCGGCGACCAGACCCTGACCGAGACCTGGCTCTACCAGTACCAGCCCTGAACAGCGGCGCGAAGTAGCGGTGTCACGGCGGCGTCACCGGGCGCCGGCATGGTGCAGGGCTTTATCCCAAGCCTCCCGGATCATCATGCGCTTCGCTTTCCCTTGCTCCATCGCCCTTGCCGCTGCAATCGCCTGCGGCCACGCTGCAGCACAGACCGCCTTCCCCGCCACGCTCGCCGGCCATGCACTGCTGCCGGCGCAAAGCTTCATCGCCGCGCCGAAGGACGCGCCGGCCGACCTGCAGGTGAGCGGCAAGTTCACCACCGGCAAGCGGGTCGAGGTGCTGGGCGGCATCGAGGGCAAATCGGCCGGGCGCGGCACCGGCGTCTCGCTGCCCTTCAGGGGACAGCCGATGCAGGGCCACTCGGGCATCAAGAAGATGGACGACGGCAGCTTCTGGATCCTCACGGACAACGGCGCCGGCGCCAAGGCCAACTCGCCGGACTTCATGCTCTATCTCAACCACTACAAGGTGGACTTCAAGAGCGGCAAGTTCAACCGCACCGGCACCGTGTTCCTGCACGACCCGGACAAGAAGGTGCCCTTCCGCATCGTCCATGAAGGCAGCAAGCAGCGCTACCTGACGGGTTCCGATTTCGATCCCGAGAGCTTCCAGTTCGCAGGCGGCGCGCTGTGGATCGGCGAGGAGTTCGGCCCCTACCTGATCAAGGCCGATCTGAATGGCAAGGTGCTGGCGGTGTTCGAGACCCAGGTCGACGGCAGGATGGTGCGCTCACCCGATCATCCGGCCGTGACAACCCCGGGCGCTCCCGGCGGCACGGTCGACTTCCGGATCAAGCGATCCAAGGGTTTCGAGGGCATGGCTGCATCCAAGGACGGCAGCAAGCTCTACGCCCTGCTCGAAGGCCCGGTCTGGAATGCCGAGACCAAGGACTACGAGCGCGTCGACGGCAAGGAGGCGCTGCGCGTGCTCGAGTTCGACGTGGCAGGCGAGAAGTGGACCGGCCGCCACTGGAAGTACCCGCTCGAAGCCAACGGCCATGCGATCGGCGACTTCAACATGATCGATGCGACCACCGGCCTGGTCATCGAGCGCGACAACGGCGAAGGCACGGCCGACAAGGCCTGCCCCGAAGGCCAGAAGCGCGCCGACTGCTTTCACGACATCGCGAAGTTCAAGCGCATCTACAAGATCGAGATGAGCGATGCCAACGTGGGCCAGCCGGTGCGCAAGATCGGCTACATCGACCTGCTGCAGATCGCCGACCCGCAGAAACTGGCGCGCAAGCCCACGGTCGAGGGCGTGCTGAGCTTCCCCTTCTTCACCATCGAGAACGTGGACGTGGTGGATGCCACGCACATCGTGGTGGGCAACGACAACAACCTGCCCTTCTCCAGCAGCCGCGAGCCGAACAAGGCGGATGACAACGAGCTGGTGCTGTTGGAGGCGAGGGAGTTGTTGGGGACGAAGTAAGGGCACTAAGGGGGTTGTGGCTCCATGGAGGCGCGCCCGGCATGCCGGGCTTTGTGGTGTTCGACGGTTGCATCTGCCTCGAACGCTCGGTGCCCTCACCCTAGCCCCAATACTCTTCACTTA
>NZ_JAGGNU010000083.1 GCF_018614915.1 Variovorax paradoxus
GATAGTGGCGCAGCGTGTGCATCGAAACGCGCTTGTCGATACCGGCAGCATCTGCTGCGTCGTGCACGGCGCGGTTGAGCTGGCGAGTGCTGAGCGCATCGGTCGGGTTCATGCCCGGGAACAGCCAACCGCCGGGCAGCATCCGGCCCTGGGCGTGAGCAATGCGCCACCAGGCGCGAAGGCGCTGCAGCAGCACCGGGCTGAGCATGGCGTAGCGGTCCTTGTGGCCCTTGCCTTGCTCCACCCGCAGGGTCATGCGCTGGCTGTCCACGTCGGTGACCTTCAGGTTCACGACTTCACTGGCCCGAAGACCCGCGCCGTAGGCGATCGATAGCGCCACCTGATGCTTGACGTTGCTCGCTGCCGCGATGAGCCGCGAGACCTCCTGCGGGCTGAGCACCACCGGCAGGCTGCGAGGGAGCTTCACCGGTTGGATCTTGGCCATGATCTCTTCGTGACCTACGGTGACGTCGAAGAAGAAGCGCAGCCCCGTCAACGTGGCGTTGAGCGTCATGGGCGAGGTGCCGGTGTCGACCAGGTGCAGCTGGAAGTTGCGCAGGTCCTGCACGGTGGCCGAGTCAGGCGAGCGGTGCAGGTAGGCGGCGAACCTGCGCACGGCGCGGATGTAAGCGTCCTGCGTTCGGCGCTCCAGTTTGCGCATGCGCATGTCCTCGAGCATGCGTTGACGCAGTGGGGTGACCCCCGAAGTGATCGTGTCCATGGTGGCTGCTCCGTTGATGGCGAGGCGGGATTGCCTCGCCGCCAACGGTGGCGGCACCGGGTCACGACGTATCCATGGGGTGCGCGAAGCGCCTACCGCGAATACGAAGGGACTCCTCCCTCCTTCCACCAGTGGTGCTGAACCGCCACGATTGAGCTTGCGATCATCAATCGAAGCCCAACAGGAGAGCCCCATGAACGAAGCACGAGCAACGATAGCGCGAGCAGGTGTCGACCTGGCCAAGCAAGTGATTCAGGTCCACGCAGTTGATGCCGCAGGGAGGCTCGTGTTGGTGCGAACCTTCAGGCGCGAACAATTCTTCGCTTGGTGCGAACGCCTGCCCGTGGGTTGCCTGGTGGCGATGGAAGCATGTTCGAGCGCGCATCACTGGGCTCGCAAGCTTTGCGCGCTAGGCTTGGACGCCCGGCTGATCGCAGCCAACTTCGTCACCCCCTACCGCATGGAAGGCAGGGGCGGCAAGAACGATGCTGCCGACGCCGCGGCGATCTGTGAGGCGGCGTCGCGGCCCAGCATGCGCTTCGTGCCGATCAAGACTTGTGAGCAACAGGGCGTGATGAGCCTACACCGCGTGCGCGAGGGCTTGAAGGAAGAGCGCACCGCATGCATCAACCAGATTCGTGGCGTGCTGACGGAGTTCGGCCTTGTGTTTGGCAAGAGCCCCAAGGTATTGCGAGCCGTGCTGGCAGACGTGATCGAGGACGCGAGCAACGAACTCAGCCCGACTGCGCGCCTGGTTATTCAGCGAGCGTTTGAGCATTGGCGGGAGCTCGATGAGCACATGCGCTGGTGCGACAGGCAGGTTGGTCAGCACGTGCGCTCCAACCCAGCCGCCCAGCGTGCGGCAAAGGTCATCGGAATCGGCGAACTCTGTGCATCAGGCTTGACTGCTGGCGTCGGCGACTTCAAGCAATTCAAGAGTGGCCATCAGTTCGGTGCCTGGCTTGGCATCGTGCCGCGTCAGCACTCTAGTGGTGGCGCTATCCGGCTTGGACGCATCACAAAACGGGGCGACGACTACTTGCGCACATTGCTGATTCAAGGCGCCAAGTCCGCCGTGATGACTGCCGACAAGCGCGACGATCCGAACTCGCGATGGCTTGCGCAATTGACGGCACGCATCGGTTGGCAGAAGGCGTGCATAGCCATGGCCAACAAGAATGCCCGCATCTTGTGGGCTGTGATGACACGAGAAAACGGCTTTGACCCCAATCACGTCAGCGTGAAGCCGAGAACAAAGCAGTCAGTCCAGCAAATCCCTCCCACAGTGCCCGTCGCCTGAGCGTCGCCGCCACAGTCGATCAGCCCTAGAACGAAGTCCGATTCATACCACCCAAGACGTGCTCGCGAAGATGCATTTGACAGGTCAGACCGGCAGCTGGTGAACTCGATAAACCGTATGCGGCGGCAACCGTGCCAACCCCGTACCGCGAATGGAGCCTGGCTGAGCGGTTCGTATCTGGGTCCGCACCGACAGGTGCAACAAGACCGGTTGTAGATGTGCAGTCTGTTCTCTGTCGCCATTGCAGCTTCATTCGGCCCGTCCGCCTTGGAACGATCAGAAAGCCAGCCAACGCAAAATGCAGCACATGCCTTGACGGGAGGGGGAGTCCTTGTAGAGCGGTTTAGTCCATCGCTGCATATCGGATCCTCACCACCGCGCCCGCCCTTGTGCCGCGTGAGTCGCAAGTGCTATGACACCCAACTCGACTCGCCACTCCAACTGAGGCATTCTTGCACCTGTTCATTGGCAGCCATCTCACGTAGAAAAGCCAACCATGTCGCTGCGCGCACTCTCCGCCTGGATGACCTACTGGACCTTGCTCGCCGCCGTGCCGCTTGCCGCGGCCGCGGCCGACACCAGCCGCGCGGCGCAGGCGATGACGGCCGCGGCGCGGGTGCTGCTGGAGGCGACGCCGGCTGGGCAGCGGCCGGAGCTGCTGCGCCCATTCACGCTGGAGGCGCGTGGCGATTGGAACTACACGCCGCGGAGCCGACCCGGCATCGCGTTCAAGGCCATGGAGAATGCACAGCGCCAGGCAGCGCAGCAGTTGCTGGCGGCGGCCTTGTCAGCGCCGGGGCTGGTCAAGGTGCAGGCCATCATCGCCCTGGAGATCGCGCTGCGCGAGATCGAAACCTTCGGCCTCTCGCGCGATCCGGAGAACTACGCCATCGCGTTCTTTGGCACCCCGGACTCCACTTCGCCCTGGGGCTGGCGCATCGAAGGGCACCATCTCTCGCTTCACTTCACGCTGGCCGACGGCCAGGTAGCGGCCACGCTGCCGCAGTTCCTGGGTGCCAATCCGGCGCAGGTGCCGCGCGACATCGCAAACAAGGGCCCGCGCAAAGGCCAGCGCGCGCTGGGCGAGGAGGAAGACCGCGCCTTTGCACTGCTGGCCGCACTCTCGCCGGCGCAGCGCCAGCAGGCCATCTTCAGTGCCCGGCCGTTTGGTGACATCGTCACGCGCAATGCCGCCCAGCTGGACCCATTGGCACCCGTGGGTGTGGCCTTCAGCGCCATGGACGCAGCGCAGCAGGCCTTGCTGCTGCGCATCGTCGAGTCGCTGGCCGTTGTAGCCGAATCGTCCTTGGCGCAGCAGCGACTGGAACGCGTGCGCGCGGGCGGCCTGGACGGCATCCGCTTTGGATGGGCCGGCGCTACCGAACGCGACCAGCCGCACTACTGGCGCATCCAGGGCGCGCGCTTCCTGATCGAATGGGACAACTCGGGCGGCAACCACATCCACAATGTGTGGCGCGACTTCGAGCGTGACTGGGGCCGCGACGTGCTCGGCGAACACTACCGCCGCGCGCGCGCAAGCAGCCACCGGCACTGAGTGTCGCGTTCTGCCGGGGTTACTTGGCTCGCCTAAGTAGGTGGCAGCTGTGCTGAATCCATAGTGGGGGCACATCCCTGCGGCATTGCGAAGTCGAAGTCCGTCGTTTCGACCCTATCCTTCGGGAAACGTCTCCAACATCCGCCACCCCAGACGAGTGACCTCCGTCACCACCATCCCCGGCTGAGGGCCCCCACCCCGCGGATCGAAGACCACCTGCATCGCGGCTTTCACATGGCCTGCGAGCACGAGGATGCTGGCGGCCTCGACGTCCTCATCGCTCGTGAGCACGAGCGGAAGGCATTCGTGGGCGATGCGGCGGAGCAGCGCGAGGGGCATGGCGCATCAGCCCATCGCAAAACCGAAGCGCTGGCGCGCGCACCCCTTCCCTGCAGCAGGCATCGTTCATCCCCCTTCCCTCGTCGTTCTGTGGACGGCGAGGGTCACACCGTGCCTGCTTTGCGTCTACAGACTTTTTGAGTAGCACTTGCAGGCAGGCGAAGTCGGGTGACGAAGCATGTCGCATGGCGGTGCGAACGCTGCTGCCCCCACCCTAGCCCTCCCCCAGAGGGGGAGGGAACAAGACCTCAGCTCGGGCCTTGATTTTTCCGGCAGATCGCAGGCGCGTTCAAGCCCAGTCCTGCCTTTAGCCCCCCTGAGCGCGCCGGACTTCATCCCTCTCCGGCAGCACATGCCTGCGCTGAACGGGACCCTGCCCTCACCTAGCCTCACCCGGAGGGTGAGGGGACAAGACGGGGCGCTTCCCCAGCCCCAACCCCAGCAGCCAACCCAACACCAAATCCCCCGCAGAGCCATACTCGGGCTCTCCACCAACGGAGGTCGCCATGGCCCAATATGCAATTACCGCTGTTCACTACGGGGGCGGGAAGATGGATCTTGTCGCGCTTCACCCGGTTGTGGACGAGGAGTTCGGATCGACGGAATTCACCCTTGGCCCGGCACAGCGCGTCAGCGTCGGCGAATGCGTCAACCTCCTGGCTGCCGGCGAAGAGCTTTGCGCCGTGCGGCGCACTGAAAACCATGCCTGGGAGATCGTTTGCGACGTCAAGCTCCTGCCGGGCGGGAACGGCATCACGGGTGTGGACGTGGCCGACCGGCCCAACGATGCTTTGGAGAAGCTTCCGGCGTGGGACTAGGGCTGCGGCTGCGTACGGAGCGCCTTGGTGCGCTGACGGGGCGCTTGCCCTCACCCTAGCCCTCTCCCGGAGGGAGAGGGAACAAAACCCGAAGGAACGAGGGCGTTCCTGCTCGGTTTCACCCCTTGCTTTCCCCTCCAAATCGTAGGATCGTTCCCCTCCCTGTCCTGCTTCCTCAGCAGTCACCATGAGCGACCCGGACTTCACGGCCCTGCAGCAGCACCTGCTCGCGGAGATCGCCGCCAAGACGATCTTCTCGACCTCGTACCTGCGCAAGTCGGCGTTGAGCCGGCGCGTGATGGACGCCCTGGCCAAGGTGCCGCGCCATGAGTTCGTGCCGATCGAGCTGCGGCCCTACGCGTACATCGACACACCCCTGCCGATCGGCTTCGGCAAGACGATCTCGCAGCCCTTCATCGTCGCGGTGATGACCGATCAGCTCGACGTGCAACCCACCGACACGGTGCTGGAGATCGGCACCGGGCTGGGCTACCAGTCGGCGATCCTGGCGGAGCTCGCGCAACAGGTCTACACCATCGAGCTGATCGAAGAGCTGGCCAAGCAGGCACGCGCCCGGCTGGCGCGGCTGGGCTATGCCAACGTCAAGATCAAGATCGGCAACGGCAGCCATGGCTGGCCCGAGCACGCGCCCTTCGACAAGGTGATCGTCACGGCGGCACCGGAGCTGATTCCGCCGGCGCTCATTTACCAATTGAAACCCGGCGGGAAGATGGTGATTCCGGCAGGGCTGCCGGAGGCGCAGCAGCTCATCGTGGCGGAGAAGGACGCGGAGGGGTCGCTCTCGACGAGGGACATCTTTCCGGTGCTGTTTTCTACGCTGGAGGATGCGGAGGCGGATTGAGGGCGGTGCTCTCACCCTAGCCCTCTCCCGGAGGGAGAGGGAACAAGATGACAGCCTCTATCGCCGGCCGGGCGATCGCGCTACATTGGCCGCGCAGTCGTAGTTCACCTCAAGCGCCCCACGCGGCGCTTTTTCCATTCAGCCACCCTGAGGGGAAGCCAATGATTTACGTCATCAAAGTGAACGGCAAGGAGCGGCGCGTCGATGTCGACAGCGACACGCCGCTCTTGTGGGCCTTGCGCGACGAGCTCAAGCTCACGGGCACCAAGTTCGGCTGCGGCATCGCCCAATGCGGTGCATGCACGGTCTACATGGAAGGGCAGCCGCTGCGCTCCTGCTCGATCCCGATCGCCGCGGTGGGCAAGCGGGCCATCACGACGATCGAAGGGCTCACGGGCCGCGAGGCGAAGGCGGTGCAGGCCGCCTGGGTCGCGCGCGACGTGCCGCAGTGCGGCTACTGCCAGTCGGGGCAGATCATGAGCGCGGTCGCGCTGCTGAAGCAGATCAAGAAGCCGACCGACCGCGACATCGATCTCGCGATGAACGGCAACATCTGCCGCTGCGCGACCTACGACCGCATCCGCGCCGCCATCCACGACGCGGCGCGCACGCTGGAGGCCTGAGCGATGGAAACCACCAAGCCGCTTCAGCCTTCACGCCGCACGGTGCTCAAGGGCGCCGCCGGCCTCGTCATCGGCGCCTACGTCGCGCCTTTCGCCGGCAATGCGCTGGCCGCCACCAAGGCCAAGGCCAAAGCGGCACAAGGCGTCTTCGCGCCCAACGCCTTCATCCGCGTCGCGCCCGACAGCACGGTCACGGTGCTCATCAAGCATATCGAGTTCGGCCAGGGGCCCTTCACCGGCCTCGCCACGATCGTGGCCGAGGAGATGGATGCCGACTGGTCGCAGATGCGCGCCGAGCACGCGCCGGCCGATGCCAAGCTCTACAACAACCTGGCCTTCGGCCCGGTGCAGGGCACGGGCGGATCGACGGCCGTCGCCAATTCCTTCGACCAGCTGCGCCAGGCCGGCGCCACCGCGCGCGCATTGCTGGTGCAGGCCGCGGCCGAGCGCTGGAAGGTGCCCGCGAAAGAGATCACGGTCGAGCGCGGCGTGCTGCGCCACGCGGCCTCGGGCAAGCAAGGCCGCTTCGGCGATTTCGCGGTCGCGGCCTCGCGCCTGCCGGCGCCCGCCGAGGTGAAGCTGAAGGACCCGTCCGAGTTCCGCCTGATCGGGCGCGAGGGCGCGGTGCGCAAGCTCGACGTGCCGGCCAAGACCAACGGCACGGCGCAGTTCACCATCGACATCCACGAGCCGAAGATGCTCACGGTGGTGGTCGCGCATGCGCCGCTCTTCGGCGCCAAGGTGGCGTCCTTCGATGCGATCGAGGCGCTGGCGGTCAAGGGTGTGGTCGAGGTCAAGCAGGTGCCGACCGGCGTGGCCGTCTATGCCGAGAGCACCTGGCCCGCGATCAAGGGGCGCGAGAAGCTGCGCATCACATGGGACGAATCCGGCGCCGAAAAGCGCGGCAGCGAGCAGATCCTCGCCGAGTACCGCGCAGCGGCCCGCTCGCCGGGCGCCGTGGCCGACGCGCACGGCAACCTCGACACCGGCTTCGCCTCGGCCGACAAGGTGATCGAAGCCGAGTACGCCTTCCCCTACCTGGCGCATTCGCCGATGGAGCCGCTCGACGGCTTCCTGCGCTTCAACGACCAGGGCGCGACGGCGCGCTTCGGCAGTCAGATCCAGACGCTCGACCAGGGGGCCATCGCCGGCGTGCTGGGACTCAAGCCCGAGCAGGTGGCGCTCGAGACCATGCTGGCCGGCGGCAGCTTCGGCCGCCGCGGCGAGATGGCCTCCGACTTCGCGACCGAGCTGGCGCAGGTGGCCAAGGCCATCGGCCCCGCGCGTCCCGTCAAGCTGATGTGGACGCGCGACGACGACGTGCAGGGCGGGCGCTATCGGCCGCTCTTCGTGCACCGCATGCGTGGCGGGTTGCGCGGCGGCAAAGTGGTGGCGTGGTCCGACACCATCGTCGGCCAGTCCTTCATCCAGGGCACGGTGTTCGAGCCGATGCTGTTCAAGAACGGCATCGACGCCACCATGGTCGAAGGCGCGAACGAGATCCCCTACAAGATCGAGAACTTCCGCTGCGACCTGCACATCCAGAAGGTCGGCGTGCCCACGCTGTCCTGGCGCTCGGTCGGCTCGACGCACACCGGCTACGCGGTCGAGTGCTTCGTCGACGAGCTGCTGCAGGCCGCGGGCCAGGACCCGGTCGAAGGCCGCATCGCCCTCTTCGGCGACGACCCGCGCTTCAAGACCACGCTGCGCGCGGTGGCCGACATCGCCAAGTGGTCCGGCCCGGCCGCGGGCAGCGGGCGCTCGCGGGGCGTGTCGATCGTCAAGTCATTCGGTACCTACGTGGCCCACATCGCTGAAGTGTCGATGGGCGAGAACGGCGAGCCGCGCGTGCACAAGGTGTGGTGCGCGGTCGACTGCGGCCGCGTGGTCAACCCCGACATCGTGCGTGCGCAGATGGAAGGCGGCATCGGCTTCGGGCTGGGCCACATCCTCTACGGCGAGATCCGGCTCGAGGGCGGGCGCCGCGTGCAGCGCAACTTCGACACCTACCGGTCGCTGCGCATCCACGAGATGCCGGCGATCGAAGTGAAGATCGTCGAATCGACCGAGAAGCCCACCGGCGTCGGCGAGCCCGGCGTGCCGCCGATCGGGCCGGCGGTGGCCAATGCGCTGGCGCGGCTCACGGGCGGCGAACGGCCGAGGCAGTTGCCGATGGTCCGGGAGGCCGCGTGATGAAGACGACGATGAAGACGAAGAGGTTTTTTCTGGCCGCCCTGCTCGCCTTCTGCGGCATCGCGGCCGCGCAGCAGCAGCAAGCCAGCAACAACACGCTCAAGCCCGTGTCCGAGTTCGACAAGATCGCCGACAAGCAAGAGCGCGCCATCGCCCTCTTCACCGAGGCCGGCAAGGTCATCAACAGCCCGCGCTGCCTCAACTGCCACCCCGCGGGCGACCGACCGACGCAGACCAACGCGCTGAACCCGCACCAGCCCTGGGTGGTGCGCGGGGCCGACGGCTCCGGCGCCGCCGCGATGCGCTGCGCCACCTGCCACCAGGCCGCCAACTACGACAACGCGCGCATGCCGGGTCACCCCACGTGGCACCTGGCGCCGGCCTCGATGGCCTGGCAGGGCCGCACGCTGGGGCAGATCTGCGAGCAGATCAAGGACAAGTCGCGCAACGACAACATGGACATGGCCAAGCTGGTGCACCACATGGCCGAAGACACCTTGGTTGGCTGGGGCTGGAACCCGGGCGCGGGGCGCACGCCGGCGCCGGGCACGCAGAAGGAGTTCGGCGCGCTGATCAAGGCCTGGGCCGAGGCCGGGGCCTTCTGCCCGCGCTCCTGAGCGGTATCGGCGCGCAGGCCGGGAGCCGACTACCCGACCCAGGAGAACGGCGCGAAATGACCGTTGCGGGTGCCGGTCGAATCGTCCCATTCGATGCCGAACGCGTGCATGCTGCTGCGCGTGGCCTTGGCGAGCGACAGCCGACTGTTCACCGGGTGGGCCGTGTTGTCCACGCCGATGGCCTGGTCTGGCGCCACCGCACTTGCGAGGCCCTCGCAGGCCTGGTCGACCAGATCGCCGGCGCGCACCGCGCGCTTCAGGCCGTTGATCTCGAAATGAATCGGCCGCCGCTCGACGCCTGCGACGCGGCCGACGAGCGGCGCGAGCGCGGCCATCGGGCCACCGGCCGCTCCTGTCGCGATGGCTGCAATCGCATCGGCCTGCGGGTCCGAAGCGCGGTCGTCGACGATCAGTCCGACGGTGATGTTGCCGTCACCCATCGCGCCCGGCGAGTGCATCAGCACGATGAAGGAAAGGCCGTCGAGTGGGATGCCGTCCTTCTCGCCCTTGTCGATGCGCATCGCGACCGCTGCCTTGCAATCGCCCTCGGTCGGCCGCGCCGCGAGGTTGGAGGTGATGCAGGGACAAAGAAGGGCGCAGTTGCATGTCTCCATGTACTCGCCGTCTACATGCCAGTTGGCCATCAGGATTCTCCCGGCAGAAGGCGCCCTTCAGGCACCAAAAAAAGATCGTATGCCGATCGCCGGGTGCCCGCAAGCTGCCGGTTGACAGGCCGCCGCAAGGCGCGGATCGTTCGCAGCAGGTGTTGGATCGACTAGCAGACCGAAGCCACGCGCGCTGATCCGTTGCGCGCGCAGGAGGGCCATCGATGGCACAGAAGGGGCACGATTCGGCAGACAAGCCGTCGCAAGGCACTGTTGCCCTCATCGGTCGGCAGCCGGCCTGGTCGATCGGCATCCTCGCGCTTGCCCTGTCGGCCTGGGCATTGCTGGCCTGGATGGCGGTCGACATGGGCCATCCCCTTGCGCAACTGACCATGCCGGCCTCGTCGCGCTGGACCGCGTCCAACGTGCTCGCCATCTGGCTCATGTGGGCGGTCATGATGGCCGCGATGATGCTGCCCTCGGCCATGCCGATGGTCCTGACCTTCGTCAACATGAGCAGACCCAGCGGGGACATGGCGCGGGCGCACAGCTTCGTCGCCGCCTATCTGACAGTCTGGTTCGTCTTCAGCGCAGCTGCCGCAGCCGCGCAGTGGGCGCTCCAGTTCCTGGGCTGGGTCGACCCGATGATCCTCAGCACCTCGTCGCTGCTGACCGGGGCCTTGCTGCTGATCGCCGGCATCTACCAGTTCTCGCGCCTCAAGCGCATGTGTCTTTCGCGCTGCGCAACGCCGCTGGGCTTCCTGCTCGGAGAATGGCGCCCCGGCGTCCATGGTGCTTTCGTCATGGGAACACGGCACGGGCTGTTCTGCGTCGGCTGTTGTTGGGCGCTGATGGCCTTGCTGTTCGTCGGCGGGGTCATGAACCTCGCCTGGGTCGCCGCGCTGTCGATCGCCGTCGCGCTCGAGAAATTGCTGCCTCGCGGGGACCGCCTGGCCGCAGCGCTTGGCGTGGTGCTGATCGTGCTGGGTGGCATCAAGCTGGTGGCGCTCTGGGGCTAGAAATCGATGTAATCCTTGGCTGAAAGGAGTTGCAAGATGAAGCAGGAACCTGTCGCGCTCTCCTCGCGCACGGTCGTGGGTCCATCCCCTCCGGCCAAGCAAAGACCTCGCATAAGGCTGTCGCGCAACGGACCCTATCTGGTCACCGTCGATGATCTGACGAACTCAAAGGGAGAGCGGCTCCAGGGGTGGAACGGCGTCGCGTTGTGTCGCTGCGGCGCGTCGCTCAAGAAGCCGTTTTGCGACGGCTCCCATATTCGGATCGGGTTTTCGGACGACCCGCGTCCGGAGCGCACGCCTTGCAGGGTCGCGGACTGCGGGGACGCCGCCCAACCCGAATCCGGTGAGGTGAATCCCCCGAGCATTCGTATCGCACGAAACGGCCCCTATATGGTTCAGGGCTTCGATCTCGACACCGAGAACTGGAGCGAAGGCGCCTCCCGCGAGCGCTTCGCCCTCTGTCGGTGCGGCGGATCGAAGAACAAGCCCTTCTGCGACGGTACGCACCGAAGCATCGACTTCCAGGACGACGGCAATTGAATCAGCAGCGGCCTGCGGGCGCGCGAGTCCTCGCCTCAGCGCAGCCTGGCCGGCAGGCTGCCATCGCGGCGGAAGAAGGTCGCCCAGTCGTTCTTCTCGCGCACGGCGTCGATGTCGAGCAGGTCCTCGGACTGCGTCACCAGGCGCAGCGCGTCGGCGCGCGGCAGCGCCTTCGAGGTGTAGAGAAAGCGCAGCTGGCATTCGCCCATCATGATCGCGTCGCCGTTCTTCAATGCATGCTCGTAGACGCGGTGCCGGTTGACAAAAGTGCCGTTGAAGCTCGCCATGTCGGTCAGCACGAAGCGGTCGCCGGTCCAGTGGATGGTGGCGTGGCGCCGGCTGACGCCGAGGCCGTCGATCTGTACGTCGCAGCCCTGGTCACGGCCGATGGTCGTGGTGGATCCGCCGATGTTGAACTGCCTGACGCTGCCGTGTCTGGCGAGGACGATGAGTTTGGACATTCTTGCTCGCTGTTATATGATTGCACCTGCATGACATTTCGGCATCCGAGGGCAGTTTCTGAAGTCGCAAGCACTACAAACGGCGTGATTTTTTGCACTTCCTTCTAACAAGGATCGCTAGGGTTCGACCCATGACTCATAGCGCTTCGTCTGCTGCGGTGGTAGGGCCTTCTCTTCGTTCTTGGCCGAGCGCCGCACGTCGTTCATCCACGCCAGCAGGATCTGCGTGTACTCCTGCCGCCAGACCCGCTTCGACATCGCGTGGTCCGCGCCCTTCTGCACGTGGTAGGTCATCGAGCGCACGTGCCTGAAGGCGGCCAGATAGTTCTCGATCACCTGGTGCGGCACGATCACGTCGTGCTCCGACTCGACGATCAGCACGTCGCCGATGAAGTCCTCGCAGGCGGCGAGCGCGCGGTTCTTCTCCGGCTCGATGGCGGTCTGGCGGTACAGCGTCAGGTCGTCGCCGTTGAGGCGGCGCTTCGGGTGCTCCCAGTTCTCGTCGCGGTAGATGGCCGGCACGCGCAGCGCCAGCCAGCGCACCGGGCGCAGCGAGCTCAGCACCGCGGCCAGGTAGCCACCGTAGCTGGCGCCCACCACCGCGATCGCGCTCGGGTCCACGGCCGGATGGCCGACCAGCACGTCGTAGGCGGCCAGCACGTCGCGCAGGTTGTCCTCGCGCGTGACGGCTTCGCGCTGCGCCAGGTGCCGCGCATGGCCGCGCAGGTCGAAGGTCAGGCAGATGCAGCCCAGCGCCGCGAGCTCGTGCGCGCGCGTGACGTCCTGCTGCTGGCCGCCGTCCCAGCCGTGCACCAGCAGCACGCCCGGCACCACGGTGGACGGTGCGATGAGGGTTCCGGCGATGTGCACGCCGTCGACCGGGATGTCGATAAGGGCATGGCGGGTGGGCATCAGGGCTCGGCCACGGTGTACTTCGTGAGCGGGCCGGTGTTCGCATCGATACCGCTGAAATACACGGTTGCGTTCGGCGGCGGCACCACGCCCTCGCCGTAGACCTCGAAGCAGGAGGCATTGACCACGGCGCGCTCGGGCTGCTCTTCGAAGATCTCGAGCGCCGCGATCTCCGCGCCGCTCGCGCCGCCGAGCCGCCACGATTGCTCGAGCACGCCCGAGCACCACCGGCCGGCGCTGTTGGTGCCCTGCACCACGTCGTAGTTGATGCGCGAGGCGAAGAAGCCGGGGAAGCAGGCTTCGACGGCGCGATGGAAGATGCGCGCCTGCTCGACCGCCAACCGGATCTCGTCCGGGAAGCTCAATGCGAGCAGCGTATCGAAGTCGCCCTGCGCCACCACGAGGTCGGAGCCGCCGTAGACCTGGTTGCCGTGGTTGTCGGCGGTCAGCCGCTGCCAGCCGTAGTAGCTCGCGATCATCCGGCCCACGTGCACCTGGCCGATGCTGAAGGTGACCGGCTGCTCGAGGTTTTCCTCCAGCACCAGGCCATGGGTGGCGATCTCCGCGGCGTCCATGTCGTCGAGGCAGCGCGTCAGCGCGTGCCGGTCGCGCGCGACCTGCTGGCCGCGGCCGCCGGTCGCCCGCACCGGCTTGACGCGCACCGCGCCGCGCTCGAGGAGGCGCCGGCCGGCGCGATCGGCGTCGCCGCGGTCGAACACCGAGAAGCCCTCGAGCACCGATCTCGCCACCCGCTGCGCGAAGCCGGGCTTCCAGCCCTCGGGCGCGGCGGCTTGGGCATCGACGAGCGGATGCGAGATCGCCTTGGTGAGCACGAAGGGATACGGCACCACGCCGCCGAACAGCCCGTGATGGCCGACGATGCCCAGCGTCCCGATCAGCTCGTCGCCGACCAGCGTGTCGCTCGGGACGAAGTAGACCGGCGCGGCATAGCTGCGGGAGTTGTCGTACTCGCCCTGGAAGCTGGATTTCTTGAGCCGCGCGAGCCGCCAGGCGATCTGCGCGCGGGTCGCGCGCTCATGCTCGCTGGCGTAGGCGTGGTGGTCCGCGGTGAGGACGACCACCGTGCCCTCCAGCCCCTCGCCGAGCGCGGCCTGGCCTCCGGGCAGCGTCTCGGAACCGGGAAGCGCGCTGATGAGCGTGTCCATGGGAGGCAATGTGGGCGATTGCGCGGCGGAGATCAACCATTGCCATGATGCTTGCGAAGTTTTCCTACACGCGAGGCCGGCGCTGGTTGAATGAATGCGCCGTCCGCATGGCGCTACATGGGATTCATGTTCAGCAGACGCAAGGAGCCAAGATGTCGAATTCGCAGAACGACCGCAAGGGCCACACCGAACACAACAAGGGCGGCCATCAGCCGGTGACACAAAGGAACGAACCGAAGCGCACGCCCGAGAGCCGGCACGACCGCGAAAGCCAGGTCGGCGGCAGCAACCAGACGCAGACGCGCAAGGGCGGGGTGTCCGTGGGGCACTGAACCCGCATGCTGTTCCACCGGGCGGGGCGCAGCGCGGCGAGCCAGCGCCGAAGAGGCCTCAGAGGATTTCCTTCAGCGCCGCCCGCAGCCGCGTGATGGCCTGGCTGTGGAGCTGGCACACGCGCGACTGGCTCACCTCGAGGATGGCGCCGATCTCGCGCAGGTTGAGCTCTTCCTCGTAGTAGAGGTTGAGCAGCAGCTGGTCGCGTTCGGGCAGCGCGCCGATGGCGTCCACCAGCTGGTGGCGGAAGCCGCTTTCGAGCAGTTGCTCCAGCGGGTCGTCGCTGGCCCGCTCGCTGCGCGCGCCGCGCGCGTTCTGGTCCAGGAAAGGGCTGTCGGATTCGCCCTGCGTGAAGTCCTCGACGTAGAGCAGCTGGCAGCCCTGAATTTCCTGCAGCTGGGCCTGGTAGGCCTCCAGGCTCATCTTCAGTTCCTTGGCAATCTCGCCTTCGGCCGGTGCGCGGCCCAGCCGGTGCTCGAGCGCCTGGATCGCCGCCTCCACCTTGCGGGCCGACTGGCGCAGGCCGCGCGAGCCCCAGTCGTTGGCGCGCAGCTCGTCGAGCATGGCACCGCGGATGCGCTGGCTGGCAAAGGTCTCGAACTGCGCGCCGCGGTTGTCCTCGTAGCGGGTCGATGCGTCCAGGAGGCCGATCATGCCGGCCTGGATCAGGTCGTCGAGCTCGACGCTGGCGGGCAGCTTGGCGATCATCTGGAGCGCGATGCGGCGCACCATCGGCTGGTGCTGCTTGAGCAGATGGGACTTTTCAATGGTTCCCTGTGCGGTGTACACGGCCGTCCTTTTTCGTTCTTCTGCAAGTTGCCGCGGCCTCAGGAGCCCGCGGCGATGTACTGGCTGCGCGTCTCGCGCGCGGGAAGCACGGCCAGGCCGGCGCCGGCGCGCCAGGGCCATTGCCCCATGTCGGCCGCGATGCGCCGGAAGTCCACCGCCGCCGGGCTGGCCGGATAGGCCTCGACCACGGTGCGGTTCAGGCGCCTGGCATCGCGCAGGTGCGGATCGGTGCGCACCCAGCCGGCCGGCTGCAGCGACACCGCGAGGTAGCGGCTGCCGGTCTGGACCAGGTTGTTCATGATCAGTTGCGCCGCCTCGGGGTCGGCGACGCCGTTGACCAGGAAGCGCAGCTGCTTCAGCGCATGCGCGTAGTGCAGCCGCTTGATGCCGGAATAGGCGGAGGTGACGGAGGCCGCATGGGGCTGGAGCACCAGCACCAGCTCGTCGGCCATCTGCGCCAGGCTCGACAGCCGCCCGGCGCCGTCGAACGCGGCATCGACCAGGATCACGTCGCCCTGCCAGAGCCGGCGCAGGTCCGCCTCCTCGGGCTGGATGCCGGACAGCGCCGGCAGCACGCTGACGCCGCAGCTCGCACGCGCGGCGGCGCCTTCGCAGGTCAATCGCCGGCAGACCACGTCGGACAGCGTGCCGGGCGGCTCGAGCGACCAGACGGCGGCCGCGGAACCGGCCGCCGCTGCGTGCTCGTCGAGCAGCAGCACGTCCTTGCCTTGCTGCACCAGGGCCGCGCCCAGGTTCATCGCCGCCGTGGTGGCGCCCAGTTCGGGTTCCATGCCGGCCACGGCGACGACGCGCGTCGGCGTGTGTGCCAAGAGGCGCCTGAGGCCGTCGGCTTGATCGGCAACCATCTTGCTCACGTGCCCAGTGCCTCCAGCAGCAGGAAGAGCTTGCCCACGCCGACGTAGAGCGCGTTGCCGGTGGCGGCGCGGTCGGGCCGGGCCGGCCGGCCGGTCAACTGGCTCAGCAGCGCGCGGGAGCGATCGGCCCACTCCCCTTGCGCATGCAGCAGGCGCCAGACGGTGGTGGTCACCTGGCCCGCGACCAGGAGCCGCTTCATCATGTGCGGATCGCCGAGCTCGCCCATGCCGCCGACCAGCTGCAGGCCCTGGCGGATCAGCCGGAAGCAGGGCTCGGCCTCGGCGGCCCAGGCCTGCCACTGCGCGAGCTGCCGCACCGTGACCGCCGCGTCCACGTTCGACAGCGCATAGCCCTGCGCCAGGATCTTGCGGGTCTTGGCGTCGGTCACGCGCGTCGCGACGCAGCGCAGCGCGGGCAGCTCGGCCTCGCCGCGCAGCAGCACTTCGGCATGCGCCTCGGACTGCAGCGCCGCCTTGCCCTTGAAGCGCACGGGCCGCGCCTCGCCGAACACGAAGGACAGGCGCGCCAGGGTGGCGGCCTTGCCGGAGACCGGATCGCTCACCGCCGTGGCGCCCGGCGCGCGCGCCAGCCAGCGTTGGCCCTCGGCCTGCGACTGGCGCATGAACTCGCTCGCGGGCAGCCTGGGCAACACGTGCACCATCGTCTTGCCCAGCGCCTGCTGGCGCAGCCACTGGACCTGGCGCATGCCGGGCTTGCGCGCCGCCTCGGCGGCGCCGCGCCGCGACGCCGTCGAGAGCCACTGGTTCGGCGCGGCCAGCGGCAGGCCGCTGCGGTCGGACAGGAGCAGGCTGCCCTGGCACTCGTAGGCGTCGCCGCCTTCGTTCGACTTCAAGCCGACCTGGCCGGAGAGCGCCAGCACGTGGGTGTCGCAGCCGGTGGCGATCTCGCTCTTCGCATGCGCCATGAGCGACTGCAGCACGGCCTTGTGCAGCACCTCCTCGTCGGCGGCCTGGCGCCAGAGTTCGCGCGCCTGCTCGAAGCCGATCTGCGCGCCGGCCAGCGCCGAGGCGGCGGCCGCGACTTCCTGCGCATCGTGGGCCATGGCCTGGATCAGCCGCTGGTACTGCATGCGCAGCCGGTCGGTCTCGGCCTGCGCCTGCACCACCTCGGCGGCGGCGTCGGCGCTCGCGGGCTTGTCCTGCAGATCGCTTTCGCCGGGCACGAAGAGCGCGCTCGGGCTCCTGGCCTGGAACACGCTGTCCACCAGTTGCGCGCGCTCGGCCGGCATCAGGTTCTCCGGCACCTTCTGGCCGCTGGAGACGTAGTGCACCGGCAGGCGATGCCGGATCACGGTGTCGATCAGCGCGCCCGGATGGGTGGCCTCGTCGACCTTGGTGAAGATGCAGCCGGCCAGCGCGCTGCCGCTGCTGGCGTCGCCGTGGCGATAGGCGTGCACCACTTCGTTGAGCGTGTCGCCATGGCTGGCGGCGTTGAGCAGCAGCAGCCGCTTCACCGGCCGGTGGCTGCTGCACAGCATCGCGATCTGGTCGGACACGGCACGGTCGCGCTGGCTCATGCCGACGGTGTCGATCAGCACCATGTGCTTGTCGCGCAGGTCTTCCAGCACCAGGTGCAGGTCGGCCGCGTCCGTCACCGCATAGACCGGCACGTTGAGGATCTGGCCGTAGATGCGCAGCTGCTCGTAGGCGCCAATGCGGTAGCTGTCGGTGGTCACCAGCGCCAGCTTGTCGGCGCCGAAGCGCATCACGCAGCGCGCCGCGAGCTTGGCGGTGGTGGTGGTCTTGCCGACGCCGGTGGGGCCCATCAGCGCATAGACGCCGCCCTGCGCCAGCAGCGCGTCTTCGTTCTCGAGCACCGGCAGCGTGCGGATCAGCTCCGAGCGCACGAAGGCCATGCCCTGCGCGTAGCTCTGGTTGGCCGGCAGATGCTCCAGCATCGCCTTCGAAAGCCGTGCGCTGAAGCCGGCGCCGAGAAGGGTGCGCAGGAGCCGGCCGCGCATCGGGTCGCGGCGCTGCTTGTCGTTCCAGACCACGCTGGCGAGCTGCTCCTCGATCATGCCGCGCATCGAATGCAGTTCGCTCAGCACGCTGTCGGTGTGGGCGGCGGGTGCGGGTGCGGGTGCGGGTGCGGGTGCGGGCTGGGGCACGGGGGCGATCGGGGCTGCGGGCTGCTCGCGCATCGCGGGCGCTTCAGGTGCGACGGGTGCGATGGATGCAACAGGTGCAGCCGCTGCAAGGTCCGCGACCGGCGCCTCGGGCGCGGCCTGCTCCAGCACCTGCTCCACTTCGCCGGGCGCCATGGCGACGATCTCGACGCCGTCGGCCAGCACGCGGTTGGTCAGCACCATCGCCTCCGACCCGAGCGCTTCGCGCGCCAGCCGCAGCGCTTCGCGGCTGGTAGTGGCGATGAACTTGCGTGCGGTGGTGCGCACGTCCGTGATGATGTTCAAACTCTTCCTCCGATGGTGGCGGTGATCTTGATGTGGCGGGAATCAGGAATCTCGGCGTGCGAGAGCACCTTGAGCTGCGGCAGGCTGCGCCGCAGGAAGCGCGAGAGCAGCACGCGCAGCGCGTGCTGCACGACCAGCACCGGCGCCAGGCCCATCTGCTCCTGGCGCACGATGGCGGCCTGGGCCTGCGTGAGCAGGCTGTCGGCCAGGCCGGGCTCGATGCCGCTGTTGCTGGCCAGGGCCTGCTGCAGCACGCCGTCGAGCGTGCTGTCCAGGCCGATCACCTGCATCTCGGCATCGCCCGGGAACAGCTGCTGCACGATCGCGCGGCCCAGCGCCAGGCGGGTCAGCGTGGTCAGCTCGGTGGCGTCCTTGACGGTCGGCGCATGCTCGGCCATCACGTCGAGGATGGTGCGCATGTCGCGGATCGGCACCTCTTCTTCCAGCAGGTTCTGCAGCACCTTGTGCAGCGTGCTCAGCGACAGCACCTTGGGCACCAGGTCCTCGGTCAGCTTGGGCGCGGTCTTGCCCACCTGGTCCAGCAGCTGCTGCACTTCCTGGCGGCCCAGCAGCTCGGCCGCATGGGTCTGGATCAGGTGATTGAGGTGGGTGGCCATCACCGTGCAGGCATCGACCACCGTGTAGCCGTAGACCTGCGCCTGCTGGCGCTGGCCGGCGTCGATCCACACCGCGGGCAGGCCGAAGGCCGGGTCCTGCGTCGGCGTGCCGGGCAGCGTGCCCGTGACCTGCCCCGGGTTGATCGCCATCCACTGGGTGGGAAAGGCCTCGCCGCGGCCGATCTCCACGCCCTTCAGGCTGATGATGTAGGTGTTGGGCTGGATCTCGAGGTTGTCGCGGATGTGCACCACCGGCACCAGGAAGCCGATCTCCTGCGCGATCTTCTTGCGGATGCTCTTGATGCGGCCCAGCAGCTCGCCGTTCTGCGACTGGTCCACCAGCGGGATCAGGCGGTAGCCGACTTCCATGCCGAGCGGGTCGACCAGCGCGACGTCGTCCCAGGTGGCCTCGGCCGACTCGGCCGCCGGCATCGCAGCAGCCGCCTGCGCCGCGGCGGCAGCCTGCAGGGCGGCCTGCTGCGGCTTCTTCAGCAGCACCTTGCGGCCCAGCCACACCAGGCTGCCCGCGATCAGCAGGAAGGCCAGGTTCGGCATGCCGGGGATCAGGCCCATCAGGCCGATGATGCCGGCGGTCAGGAACATGACCTGCGGGTTGGAGAAGAGCTGGCCGGTGAGCTGGCGGCCCACGTCTTCGTCGGTGGTCACGCGCGAGACGATCACGCCGGCCGCGGTCGAGATCACCAGCGCCGGGATCTGCGCCACCAGGCCGTCGCCGATGGCCAGCAGCGTGTAGGTCTTGCCGGCGGTGGAGAAATCGAGCCCGTGCTGCACCATGCCGACCACCAGGCCGCCGATGATGTTGATGACCATGATGAGCAGGCCGGCCACGGCATCGCCGCGCACGAACTTGCTGGCGCCGTCCATCGAGCCGTAGAAGTCGGCTTCCTGCGCCACCTCGGTGCGGCGCTTGCGCGCCACGTCCTCGCCGATCAGGCCGGCGTTGAGGTCGGCATCGATCGCCATCTGCTTGCCCGGCATGGCGTCGAGCATGAAGCGCGCGCCGACCTCGGCGATGCGGCCCGCGCCCTTGGTGATCACCATGAAGTTGATCAGCACCAGGATGATGAACACCATCACGCCGACCGCGAAATTGCCGCCCACCAGGAAGTGGCCGAAGGCCTCGATCACCTTGCCCGCCGCGTCGGTCCCGGTGTGGCCCTGCATCAGCACCACGCGGGTGGAGGCCACGTTGAGCGACAGCCGCAGCAGCGTGGAGAACAGCAGCACGGCCGGGAAGGCGGCGAAGTCCAGCGCCTTCATGGTGTACATGCTCACCAGCAGCACCATCACCGACATCGCGATGTTGAAGGTGAACAGCAGGTCCAGCAGGAAGGGCGGTAGCGGCAGCACCATCATGCTCAGGATCATGATGATGAGGATCGGGCCGGCCAGTCCCTTCCACTGGCTGCCCGAGAAGAGCTGCGCCGGCTGGCGCATCAGGCTTGCGAGGGCGTTCATGCAGCTTTCACGGTGTATTCGAGTTCTTCGGGAATCGGCAGGTCGGCCGGCGTGCGCGGCGCTTCGCCGCCCTCGCTCTTCCAGCGCTTGAGCTGGTAGACCCAGGCCAGCACTTCGGCGACGGCCGTGTAGAGGCCGGTCGGGATCTCGTCGCCCAGCCGGGTGTGCTTGTAGAGCGCGCGCGTGAGCGGCGGCGCCTCCAGGATCGCGACCTTGTTCTCGCGCGCGATCTCGCGGATGCGCTCGGCCACGGCATCGACGCCCTTGGCCACCACGCGCGGCGCGCGCATGTCGTTGTCGACGTACTTGAGCGCCACCGCGAAGTGCGTCGGGTTGGTGACCACGATGTCGGCCTTGGGCACCTCGGACATCATCCGGCGGCGCGCCATCTGCTGCTGCTGGCGGCGGATCTGCGCCTTGATGTGCGGATCGCCTTCGCTTTCCTTGTGCTCCTGGCGCAGGTCTTCGCGCGACATGCGCAGCTTGCGGTAGTAGCTCCAGAGCTGGAAGGGCACGTCGACCAGGGCGATGAGCAGCAGCGTGGCGGTGATCAGCGCACAGTTGCGCCCCACCAGCACGATCATCTGCGGCAGCGCCGCGCGCTCCGACTGCGCCATCAGCGCCGCGACCTCGTCCATGTTGTCCATGATCACCAGCCAGGCCACGCCGCCGATCAAGAGCGACTTGGCCAGCGCCTTCAGCAGCTCGGCCAGCGATTGCGTGGAGAACAGCCGCTTGATGCCGGCGATCGGATCGAGCTTGTCGAACTTGGGGCCGATGGCCTTGGCCGAGAACAGCCAACCGCCCAGCATCAGCGGCGCCACCAGCGCGGCGAGCACGACCATGCCGGCCAGCGGCGCCATCGCGACCAGCGCCTGCATCGCGATCAGCCCGCCCTGGGCCAGCATGTAGGAGGGATCGAAGGCCGCCGCGCGATCGAAGTGCAGGCCGTGGCGCAGCCCGCCGCGCAGGGTGTTGCCGACCGACTCCGCCGTGATCCACAGGCCGGCGACGGCGGTGGCGAGCAGCACGAAGGTAACCAGCTCGCGCGAACGGGCCACGTTGCCTTCTTCGCGCGCCTTTTCCAGGCGCCGCGGCGAGGCAGGTTCCGTTTTCTCGAGATCGCTTTCTTCAGCCATTCATGCTCCGAAAGAGCATCGGCGAAGACCTCAGCTCATGGCTGAATTATTGGATTCGGCGCCTTGGAACAATCGTTCGATCAAGGCCCGGATTGCCCTCCAACTCGGGCGTTAGAAACCCAGGCTTTCCAGCAAATCGTCGACCTGCGCCTGGTCGGTCACCGCCTCCGGGTTGGCGGCGTTGATCTGCGGGCCGTTGAGCAGGTTGCCCTGGGCGCTGGCGGCAGGCTCGTGGCGCTTCTCCATCGGCGTGTTGTCGATCAGCACCTGCAGGAGCTGCGTCTCGACGTCGTTCACCACTTCCATCATCTTCTTGATGACCTGGCCGGTCAGGTCCTGGAAGTCCTGCGCCATCATGATCTCCATCAGCTGCGAGTTGATCGCGCTGGCCTGGCTCGGCACGTGCTGCAGGTAGCCGCGCGTGTCCATCACGAGTTCGCGCGCATGGTCCAGCTCGATCGGGTTCTCGAACCACTGGTCCCAGCGCTTGGTCAGGCCCTTGGCCCGGTCGGACAGCTCTTCCTGCAGCGGCTGCGCGAGCTCGATCGCATTGAGCGCCCGGTGCGCCGCCCGCTCGGTCATGCTGGCGACGTAGTTGAGGCGGTCGCGCGCATCGGGGATGGCCTGCGCGGCCCGGGCGACCTGCTTGTCCAGGCCCAGCTCGCGCAGGCCCTCGCGCAGCTGGCGCGTCAGATGGCCGATTCGCCCCAGCAGCTCTTCGTGGGTGTTGCTATGCCCCGCGGCATCGAGCGCGTTCGGCGTCATGTCAGGCGCTCTCTTTCTGGATCTTCTCGAAAATCTTGGTCAGCTTCTCTTCCAGCGTCGCCGCCGTGAAAGGCTTGACCACGTAGCCGTTGGCGCCGGCCTGCGCGGCCGCGATGATGTTTTCCTTCTTGGCCTCGGCCGTGACCATCAGCACCGGCAGCTTGGCCAGCTCCGGATCGGCGCGGATGGTCTGCAGCATGGTCAGGCCGTCCATGTTGGGCATGTTCCAGTCCGAGACCACGAAGCCGAAATTGCCACCGCGCAGCTTCTCGATGCCGGCCGCGCCGTCCTCGGCCTCGTCGACGTTGAGGAACTCCAGCTCCTTCAACAGGTTGCGCACGATGCGGCGCATGGTCGGGAAGTCGTCCACGACCAAAATTTTGATGCTCTTATCGATCACGATTTCTCCAGCTGACAGTTCAAAAGATCCAAAGGCAAAAGTTCAAACCCGGTTCGTGCGCTCGCCGAAGGTGCGCAGGTGCGCAAGCACGCGGCGGCTGATCTCGCTCAACGGCGACACCTCGTCCACCGCGCCCAGCAGGACCGCCTCGCGCGGCATGCCGTAGACCACGCAGCTCGCCTCGTCCTGCGCCAGCGTGTGGGCGCCTGCCTGCTTCATGCGCAGCAGGCCTTCGGCGCCGTCCTTGCCCATGCCGGTGAGGATCATTCCGATCGCGTTCTTGCCCGCGTGCTTCGCGGCCGAATCGAAGAGCACGTCGATCGAGGGCCGATGCCGGTTGACCGGCGGCTCCTGGTCGAGGTGCGCCACGTAGTTGGCGCCGCTGCGCGCGAGCGACAGGTGCCAGCCGCCCGGTGCGATGTACGCGTAGCCCGGCAGCACGCGCTCGCCGTGCTCGGCCTCCTTCACATGGATGCGGCACAGGCCGTCCAGCCGCTGCGCGAAGGAGCGCGTGAAGCCGGGCGGCATGTGCTGGGCAATCAGCACCGCGGGCGAATCCGGCGGCAGCGGCTGCAGCACCTCGCGGATCGCTTCCGTCCCCCCGGTCGAGGCGCCGATGATGATGAGCTTCTCGGTGGACAGGAGCGGGCTGCGCAGCATCGGCTCCTGCGCCTGCTCCGCCGCGGGCCGCTGCGCGCTGGCGTGGCGGCTCGGCAGCAGGCGCGCGCTGGCGGCCGTGCGGATCTTGCCGGTGATGAGCTCGGTGTAGTTGAGCAGGCCGTCGCGCACGCCGAGCTTCGGCTTGGTGACGAAATCGATCGCGCCCAGCTCCAGCGCGCGCAGCGCGATCTCGGAGCCGCGCTCGGTCAACGAGGACACCATGACCACCGGCATGGGCCTCAGGCGCATGAGCTTCTCGAGGAACTCCAGCCCGTCCATGCGCGGCATCTCGACGTCCAGCGTGAGCACGTCGGGGTTGGTCTGCTTGATGAGGTCGCGCGCCACCAGCGGGTCTGCCGCGGTGCCGACCACGCTCATGTCGCTCTGGCTGTTGATGACCTCGGTCATCACGCTGCGGATCAGCGCCGAATCGTCGACGCAGAGCACCTTGATTTTTTTGCCGCTCATTCGACTGAGCTCCTCTTGTTGTTGGCGGCCGAAAGGCGGCGCAGCAACTCGCCCTCCTCCCGCTGGATCGACTGCACGTCGAGCTGTGTGCGCAGCTTGCGCACCACGGCCTTGCCGCTCTGCGGCAACAGGCACACCCGGCGCGCGTGCTGGCCGCGCAGGTCCTGCGCGGCGATGACGATGCCTTCGGTCTTCAGGTAGCGCAGCACGAAGTCGGCATTGCGGTCGCCGATGTTGAGCGTGGTCATGTTGGCGAGCACCGCCGCGCCGCCGAAGACCTTGGCCTGCAGGCGATCGCGGCGCGCGCCCGCGCGCAGCAGTTCGCCGACCAGCACGTCCATCGCATAGGCGCCGTAGCGCATCGACTCGACCTGGCCGCGCGTGCGGGGCTCGCCGTCTTCCGGCAGCATGAAGTGGTTCATGCCGGCGACGCCGGCCTCCAGGTCCACCAGGCAGGCCGCCACGCAGGAGCCCAGCACCGTGGTCAACGCGGTGTCGGTGGTGGTCACGTAGTACTCGGAAGGCAGCAGCTTGACCGCCATGCAATCCAGGTCGCGATCGAAGTAGTGATGGCTCGCCACCGAGCCGGGCACCGCGGCGCTCATGAATACACCTTGCCGAGCTCGTACACCGTCTGCCCGACCGACTTGAAGCCCTGGTGAACAAGCGACGCGTTCTCCGAATGCCCGGCGAACAGCCGGCCCTCGGGCTTGAGCAGCGGCGCGAAGCGGTCGAGCACCTTCTTCTGCGTCGGCTTGTCGAAATAGATCATCACGTTGCGGCAGAAGATCGCGTCCACCGGCTCCTTCACCGACCACGAGGGATCGAGCAGGTTGAGCCGCGAGAACTTCACCATCGCGGCCACCTCGGGCCGCACGCGCACCTTGCCGGCATTGCTGCCCGTGCCCTTGTTGAAGAAGCGCCGCAGCCGCTCGGTGGACAGGCGGTTGACCTGCTCCAGCGTGAAGACCCCGGCCGAGGCCTTGGCCAGCACCGCGGTGTCGATGTCGGTGGCGATCACGCGGGCGGTGCTCGCGCGCTCGCCGAGCGCCTCCATCAGCGTGATGGCGATCGAATAGGGTTCCTCGCCGGTGGAAGCGGCCGCGCACCAGACGGTGACCGGCTGCTTCGCCTTGCGCGCCAGGTCGGCGAGCACCGGGAAATGGTGGGCCTCGCGGAAGAAGGACGTGAGGTTGGTGGTCAGCGAATTGATGAAGGCTTGCCACTCCTCGCCGTCGCGGCTGGCTTCCAGCATTTCCAGGTAGCTCGAGAACTCGGGCAGCCCGAGCTCGCGCAGGCGGCGCGAGAGCCGGCTGTAGACCATCTGGCGCTTCTGCTCGCCCAATGCGATGCCGGCGCGACGATGGATCAGCGTCCGTATCCTGGAGAAATCGTTGTCGGTAAAGAGGAATTCGGAGTTCACAGTCAGCGCCGGTACATGCTTTTCAATGTACACAGCGCTCACCTTTTCCAATGGCCCGATCAAGGGTGCAAAAGTCCTGCATCTCGTTACCGCTGCATCGCATGGACCGGCGCCGCGCGGCCGGCGAAGCCAGGCCCGTTCGGGGAACACCGCCGAACCGGCTTCGCCGGGCCGCTGGTGTTGCCCCCGGTGAGAGGGTTGGCGGCCACACGAAGTGGGCAAGCATGGGGGAGAGCATCAATAACTTGCCTCGGCAGGGCTGACGTCTTGCGCCCATACCAGGGCGGCGAGGTGCGCCGCATTCACCTGCTCGACGCTCATGAACAGCGCCTCCGACAGGCGCGCGGCCTGGCTGCCGTCCGCTTCGCAGCTTTCGGCGAGCGCGAGGAAGGGGCCGTACATGCCCTCGCGCGCGAGGATCGCCTGCTGCACCGATTCGCTCAGCTGCACCTTGCGCAGCACTTCCTGCATGGTGACGCCGAGCAGCTGGTCGATCAGCGAGAACATGCCGACCACGAACAGGTTGTCGGACTCGCCGGACGGCAGCATGCCCTGCCCCATCAGCTCGACGAAGCGGCCGCGAATGATCGCCTTCTTCATCAGGAAGGGCGGACTGGCCTTGGCATTGCTCGTGGCCAGCAGCAGCGAGAGCCAGCGGAACAGCGGCGAGTAGCCGAGCATCGTCACCGCATGGCGCAGCGAATGGATCTCCACGCCCACGCCGATGGCCGGCGAGTTGATGTGGCGCAGCAGCCGGTAGGTCAGCGCGGCGTCGTGCTTGAGGGCCGCCTCGATCTCGCGCAGGTCTTCGTTGCGCTGGATCATCTGCATCAGCCGCACGATCAGCATCGACTCGGGCTGCAGCGTCCGGTCGGTCTCCGGCTCCCTCTCCGGCTGCACGCCGGCGCCGTCGACGAACACGTCCACGCGGCGCGCCGCGCAGGTCTCGAAGTCGTGCCATGCGGCCAGGCGGGTGGCGATCAGGTGCAGCGGCGGCTGGCCCGGCTGCTCCTCGCGCCGCAGCTTCGCCACCCGGTCAGGATGGCCGTCACCGGCGTCGAAGTGGGTGACGAGCGCGCGCAGCTCGGCGTCTTCCGGCAGTTCCTCGGCCCCGAGCAGCATGAAGCGGAAGCCCTGCTCGCGCAGGAACAGCAGGATGGGCCGCACGTCGTCGTCCATGAGCGCGTCCATCCCCAGGCACAACACCACGTTGTCCGGCGGCAGCGCCTGCAGCTCGCTGGCTGCCAGCGTCTCGGCCGTCACGTCGAAGAACAGCACGGTGTGCCCGAGTCGCCATCCGGTCTTCGGCGCATTGAGGTGCCTGCCCACGCAGCTCACGAGGGCCTTGAACAGCTCGGCCGTGCTCGCCGCGTTGTGCGGCGCCTCCGGTTGCCATGCGAGCCGGTAGCCCGCGACGCGCTTCTGCACATCGACCAGCAAGGCGTAGGTCACATAGCCATCGGCGCTGCGCTCGGCCGCGGCCGCGGCCGGCGGCTGCGCTGCGGAGTCGGCGGCCTTCGATCCGTCGCCGGCCGCGGCGTTACCGGAATCGTGGCGTCGGAAAAAATCGAAGCGCATGCGTGTGTCTCCGTCTGTCTCTTGCCTCAGGCGGCGATCGCGGCAGCCGCGGCGTCGAGCCTGGAGGCGCCGGCCAGCGCGGCAGCGCTCGCTGCCTGCGCACGCTGGATGCGCGGCATGGCGCCGACGTCGATGATGAATGCCACGCTGCCGTCGCCCAGGATCGTCGCCGCCGAGATGCCCGGCACCTTGCGGTAGTTGGTCTCCAGGTTCTTGACCACGACCTGGTGCTGTCCGAGCAGCTCGTCGACCAGGAGCGCGAAGCGCGCGTCGTCGGCCTGCACGATCACCAGGATGCCCTCCGTCGGCCGGGTCTGCGCGCCGGCGACGTCGAACACGCGGTGCAGCTCGATCAGCGGCAGGTACTCGCCGCGCACCTTGATGACGTGGCCGTCGGCGGTGATCGAATGCAGGTGCTCCGGCAGCGGCTGCAGCGACTCGATCACGTAGGAGAGCGGCAGGATGTAGGCCTCCTCGCCGACCTTGACCGACATGCCGTTCAGGATGGCCAGGGTCAGCGGCAGCACGATGCGGGTGGTGGTTCCACGGCCGTCGCGCGAGCTGATCTCCACGTGCCCCCCCATTTCCTGGATGTTGCGCTTGACCACGTCCATGCCCACGCCGCGCCCGGAGATGTCGGTGACCTGCTCCGCGGTCGAGAAGCCGGGCGCGAAGATCAGCTGCCAGACCTCGTCGTCGGGCATCGCGTCGCTCACGGCCAGGCCCTGCTGCATCGCCTTGGCGAGGATCTTCTCGCGGTTCAGGCCGGCGCCGTCGTCGCTCACCTCGATCACGATGTTGCCGCCATGGTGCTGGGCCGACAGCAGCAGCTGCCCGGTGGCGTCCTTGCCCTTGGCGAGGCGCAGCTCGGGCGTTTCGATGCCGTGGTCCAGGCTGTTGCGCACCAGGTGCGTGAGCGGGTCCACGATGCGTTCGATCAAGCCCTTGTCGAGCTCGGTCTCCTTGCCGTAGGTGTCGAGCCGGACCTGCTTGCCGAGCTTGGCGCTGACGTCGCGGATCACGCGCGGGAAGCGGCTGAACACGTAGTCCATCGGCATCATGCGGATGGACATGACGGACTCCTGCAGGTCGCGCGCATTGCGCTCGAGGTGGCCCAGGCCGCTGAGGAAGCGCTCGTAGGCCGCCGGGTCGAGCATGGTGGCGGCCTGCGTCAGCATCGACTGGGTGATCACCAGTTCGCCCACCAGGTTGATGAGCTGGTCGACCTTCTCCACGTCGACGCGGATCGAGCTGGACTCCTTGGCATTCGCTGCGGCCGCGGCCGCAGCCGGCGGCGCCACGGCCGCGCTCGCCGATCTCGGCGCCGCGACGGCATGGCTCGCCGCTGCTGCGGGCGCCTCCGGCTCGGCGGCCACCGGCGCGAGGTCCGGCTGCACCGTCTCGCGCGAGATCTCGATCTGCGATTCGTCGATGACGAAGCAGCACACCGCGATGATGTCGTCGGGCGAGCAGGTGGTTTCGAGCATCACGGTCAGCTGGTCGTTGCTGCGCGTGCGCGAGAGCACGCGGCCGAGGTTGCCCAGTTCCTCGGTGAGCAGGTCGCACTCGCTGTCGGAAAGCCGCGCGAAGCGGATGCGCAGCGCGCCGTCCGCTGCGGCAGGGTCAGCCGCCGGCGCGGCGGCCACCGGCGCGGGCGCAGGCGCAGGCGCGGACCGCGCCGGGGCCGAAGCGGCCTCGCCGTCGCCGTTCTCGCGCGCCAGTTGTTGAAGCACCGCGCAGATGTGCGCGACCATCGCGGGTTCAGGCTCTTTGCCCGCCTGGTAGGCAGTGAGTTGTTCTTGCAAGGCGTCCTTCGTTTCCAAAAAGGCATCGATCATCGGACCGCTGAGGCTCAGCTGGCCATGGCGTGCCCGGTCCAGGAGGGTCTCCAGCAGGTGCGTCGTGTCGGTCAACGCGCTGAAGCCGAAAGTCGCCGCGCCGCCCTTGATCGAATGCGCCGCGCGGAAGATGGCGTTGAGCTGTTCGCTGTCGGGCGACTCGACGTCGAGCTCGAGGAGCAATTGCTCCATCTCCGCCAAAAGCTCGATGGCTTCGACGAAAAAGGCCTGGGTAAACTGACTGAGGTCCATCGTGGCTTCTTTGCTAGGGGTGTGCGGGTGCCGGCGGCTTGTAGGCCGTCACCTTGACGTTGTCGACCGGGATGCTGCGCACCGGCAGCTTGCCGGCCCGCGCGGCGCCGCCGTCGCTGCTGTTCTCGCGCTCGATCTGCTGCTGCGTGCGATGGTTGAGCACGATGATGCTGATGCGCCGGTTGATCGGGTTGCGCGGGTCGGCCCGGTCCAGGTGCATGCTGTCGGCCAGGCCGACGACGCGCAGCACCTTCGCTTCGGCCATGCCGCCCATCACGAGTTCGCGCCGCGAGGCGTTGGCCCGGTCGGCCGACAGCTCCCAGTTGCCGTAGGAGCGGTCGCCGTTGGTGTAGACGATCGCATCGGTGTGGCCCGACAGCGTGATCCTGTTCGGCAGCTCGTTGAGCGCCGGTCCGATCTCGCGCAGGATGGCGCGCATGTGCGGCACCAGCCGCGCGCTGGCCAGGTCGAACATGGGACGGTTCTCGTTGTCCACGATCTGCAGGCGCAGGCCCTCGGTCGTGATGTCGATCAGGATCTGCGAGCGGAACTGCTTGAAGACCGGGCTGTTCTCGATCAGCTCGTCGAGCCGCTTCTTCATGCTCGCCAGTCGGTCCGCATCGGCTTCGTCCTCGGCGTCGGCATCGACGCGCCGCATCTCGCCGTCGAGATTCGCGCTCGGATCGCTGCCGCCGCCCGGAATCACGCTGGCGCTGGTGCTGCTCTTCTCGCCGCCGTTGATGGCCACCTTCAGCGGCATGCGGAAGTGCTCCGCGATGCCCTCGCGCTGCTTCGGCGTGGAATTGGAGAGCAGCCACATCACGAGGAAGAAGGCCATCATGGCGGTCATGAAGTCGGCATAGGCGATCTTCCAGCCGCCACCGCCGTGCCCATTGCCGCCGCCCGCGGCGACGCGCCTGACGACGATGCGCCTGTCCGCGCTCATGTTCCTGCCCTCGCCATCTCAGTGCTCCATCACGCTTCGCGTCCCACGCCCGCGGCCGGCGAAGCCAGGCCCGTTCGGGGAACACCGCGGATGCGGCTTTGCCGGGCCGCTGGTGTTGCCCCCGGAGAGGGGGTTGGCGGACCACACGAAGTGGGGGAGCCTGGGGGAGAACAACATCACCGGGCCTTGACTTCGCGGACGTGGCTGTCCAGCTCGGTGAAGGAGGGGCGCTCGGTGGAGAACAGCACCTTGCGGCCGAACTCCACGGCCAGCTGCGGCGCATAGCCGTTGAGGCTGGCAAGCAGGGTCACCTTGGCGCACTGGTACAGCTTCATGCCGTCCGACACCTTCTGTTCGATCAGCGATGCGAGCGGCGAGACGAAGCCGTAGGCCAGCAGCACGCCGAGGAAAGTGCCGACCATGGCATGCGCGATCAGCGCGCCCATCTCGGACGGCGGCAGGTCGGCCGAGCCCAGGGCGTGGACCACGCCCATCACGGCGGCCACGATGCCCAGCGCCGGCAGCGCGTCGCTCACCCGCGTCAGGCTGTGCACGGGCATCTCGGCCTCATGCTTGATGGTCTCGATCTCGTGGTCCATCAGCGCCTCGATCTCGAAGGCGTCGGTGTTGCCGCTGATCACCAGCCGCAGGTAGTCGCAGAGAAACTCCATGATTCCGGCGTCGGCCAGGATGGTCGGATAGCGCATGAAGATCGGGCTCTGGGCCGGGTCTTCGACGTCGGTCTCCAGCTTCATCATCCCTTCCTTGCGCGCCTTGGCCAGCAGCTCGTAGAGCAGCGCCAGCAGGGCCATGTAGAGCTGGCGGTTGTGCTTCGACGAGCGCAGCAGCAGGGGCAGCTCCTTGAGCGTGGCCTTGATGGTCTTGCCCTTGTTGCCCGCCACGAAGGCGCCCACCGCGGCGCCGCCGATCATCAGCAGCTCCACCGGCTGGAACAGGACGCCGAAGTGCCCGCCCATCAGGGCATAACCGCCGAACACGGCCCCGATGACCACCAGATAACCAACCAGAACGAGCACGCGCTTCCCCTATTGCCCTTCGAGGCATGAATAAAAAACCGTCGAGAGCCTCTTCAATGGATGCCGCTGCTCCCCAGCATCGACTCCACCGCGAAGGCGGCGCTTTCCGGCGCCGAGGGCGCTTCCTGGCTTTCGCCGGCACGCTTGGAACCGCGCGCCTTGCCGGCCCGCGAGGGCGGACGGCACAGGACGCACACGTAGCCGCTCTTGCTGTCGTGCGCGTGCGCCACGAACTTGCCGCCGCACCGGCAGCAGGCGCTGAGCTGAAGCATGTCGCTGTCGAAAAAGCGGACCATCGTGTAGGCGCGCGTGAAATCCAGCACAATTTCGCCGCCTTGCGATTCAATTTGGTCCAGATAAAGCCGGTAGCTTTTGATCAGTGCCTGCAAGCCGTTCTCGTGTGCATGCGTCAACATGAATTGATACATGTTGTAAAACATCGACGAATGGATATTGGCCAGCCAGGTCATGTACCAGTCCGTGGAAAAAGGCAGCAAGCCTTTTGGCGGCGAAACCCCCTTGAGCTCCTTGTAGAGCCGGATCAGGCGCTCGCGGCTCAGGCCCACCTCGGCCTCGAGGAACTGGAGGCGCGCGCCGAGCCCGATCAGCTCGATCGCGAGCTGGACCTGGCGCACCTCTCCCAGTACGCTTTTGGTACTCATGCTCACGCGGCCTCGAGCATCTGGAGCCGCCGCGCCGACATCAGGATCGACATGTGCGCCTGCTGCAGGGTGGTGTCCTTGCCCTCGCCGACCACGGCCGCCATCGAGGGATGGTCGTCCAGACGAAAGCTGCACAAAAGGAAGTTCGAAGCGGCCAGCTTGAGGATCTGGGCGAGCGACATGGTGGCCAGCATGTCGGCCAGTTCGCGGCTCACGCCGAGCCTGAACATCGCGGCTGCGCGGTCCTGTTTCACGAGCTTCTGAGCCAGCAACATGTAGGCGAGGTTGATGTCGCCGATTTCCTTCGAAATCTCGCCGTTGGCTGCGTTCTTCATGTTTTCCGGTTCCACTTTTGCACTCCGTTCAATCAAGGCTTCAGTCTATCCAGAGTTATTTACAAATGTAACTATGTGAACTATATGTATCGAAAAATGAGAAATAAATTACGCTTCGATGTGTGCCCGCTATGCGCCGCGCTACCTTGTGTGATTTATTTCGTAGACCAAAGTCATTCATTCGTATAACTGTCGAAGCCGTCTAATTCAGGAAGAAAAAAGTACTAATTTTTCAAGGCGGAAATATGTCAATGAAAACGAATTAATAAAAAGTATTAATTTGGCTGGCTTACGTCCTTCTCCGGCGCCGTGCCGGCTTCCTCCAGCCCATGGATCCAGGCCATCACTTCGGCCACCGCCAGGTACAGCTGCGGCGGAATCTGCTGGTCCAGGTCGACCTGCATCAGGAGCTTGTTCAGCGCCGGCGAGGCATGCACGTACAGGCCGTTCGCCCGCGCCTCGCGCATGATCGATTCGGCAGTCACGCCGTAGCCCTTGGCGACGACGATCGGGGCCCGGCTCTTGTCCAGATAGGACAGGGCCACTGCGCTTTGGCGGGGATCTGCGGGCTCGCTCATGACGCGCTCATCGCGGTGATCTGCAAGTCCTGCAGCCGCAGGCCCGCGGCCTCGAAGCGCTGCACCAGCCGGCCGCTGTCGCTGCGCAGGCGCGCCAGGGTGCTCGCCTCGTTCGCCGCCAGGCGCGCCTGCACCATCGAAGCCGTGAGGCTGAGGCGAAGATCCACGGCACCCAGCCGCGGCAGGTTGAACGAGACGGTGGTGCTCCAGCGTCGCGGGTTGTCTTCGTCCGGCATGGCGCTGCCGTGCGGGTCGGCGCCCTCTTCCTCGATCGACCACGCAATCGGCACGCCGGGCCAGGCCTGTCCGCTCCAGCGGAACACGGCGGTGGCCAGCAGGTCGAGCTGCTGGTGCACCACGGTCGCGGCTTGCGGATGGATCACTTCACCGGTCGGCAGCGCCTGGACGCCCGCGGCCGCGGCATGGCGCGGCGTCGCGTCCTCGGCGCGCGGCAGAGCGGCGGCCTCCGGTGTGGCCGCCGGCGCTTCGCCGCGGCGATAGGCGGCCTGCACGCGCGCGGCATCGTTGGCCGGCGCGGGGCTGTCTGCTTGAGCGGGGAGAAGCGCCGCCTCGCGTGGCAACGGCAGGCT
>NZ_JAGGNU010000084.1 GCF_018614915.1 Variovorax paradoxus
CTTCGATGTTCTCGTAGCTCATTGGTTTCTCCTGGACAGAACGCCTCGGGGCTGGGGCCGAAGCGACAATGAAATGTGATTGCGGCAGCTCGCCTCCGCGGAGGCCGCGTCACGATCACGATTGGTTCGTGGGTTCCCGGCGGCGAAACATAATCTGGCACTGCCCACTCTGCACCAGAACGTCGTGTTCATTGTTCAGTTCGAAGCGCAGGTCCACGATGCCGCGGTCCTGCTTGCGCGTGGCGCGCGCGGCCAGCACTGCGATGGCCGCGCCAAGCGTGTCGCCGGCACGCACCGGCGCGTGAAAGGACCATTGCACACCCAGCATGCCGAGCACCGTCCCGTCGAACAACCCAGCGCGCGCGCCCAAGCCCAGCGCCATGCCCAGGATCATCGGACCGTGCGCGATCCGCCCATCGAAACCCGCCTCACGCGCGAACGGCTCGTCGGTGTGCAACGGGTTGAAGTCGCCGCTGAGCCCGGCGAAGGCAACTACGTCTGCCTCCGTGATGGTGCGGCGCGGTGTGCGGACTATGCGGCCCGGTTCGAAATCTTCGTAGTGCCAGCCCATCGGGTGTCCTTCTTGTTTCCGTGCATCGCCCGTTCAGCGGGCCGACGTACTGCGTTTCTTGAGCTCGCGCAGGTCGATCATCCCGGCCTGCGTGCGGGGGTCGATGCCCTGCGCGAAGATCTGGTGCTTTTGGATCTTCTGGGTGGCGGTGGTCGGAATCCGGTCGGTGATCCACAGCCAGCCCGGCGCTTTGTAGTACGCCATGCCGGCATGACAGAAATCGAAGAGCGTGCGAGCGATCGCAGCCCTATCCCGCGCTGCGCCCGGGCGCAGCACGACGCAAGCCAGCACCTCTTCCTCCCGTATCTCGTCGGGGACCGCGAGCACCGCCACCTGCTCGACCGCCGGATGGGTCTGCAGCAGCGCTTCGACCTCCGCCGCGGCGATGTTCTCCCCGGAGCGGCGGATGATGTTCTTGCGCCGATCGACAAAATGCAACATGCCATCGACCGCTCGGGTCACGATGTCGCCTGTGTGGAACCAGCCGCCGCGCCAGGCGCTTTCGGTGGCGGCCTCGTCGTCGAGGTAGCCGCTGAAGAAGTCTTGGCGCGGCGTGGTCGCAGAATGTCGCAGCACCATCTCACCTTCAGTGCCGTCGGGCACATCGCTATCGGCATCGTCGACGACCCGCACCTCCACGCCGGGCTGTGCGCGGCCGAAGGCGCGGGTGCCCACTTGGCGCGGCGAATGGTTGTCGACCAGGGCGCGCACCATCTCGGTCATCCCCCAAATTTCAACCAGCGGAAAGCCGAAACGCGCCTCGAACAACGCATGCAGCTGCGGCTCCACGCCCGCGCCAATGGCGAAGCGCACGCGGTGCGCGCGGTCTTGCGACGCGGGTGGCTGTCCCAGCAGCATCGGCACCATCACGCCCAAGTAGTGGAGCACCGTGGCGCGGGATTCGCGCACCTCGGTCCAGAAGCGCGAAGTCTGAAAACGGTCGGTCTGCACCTGGCAGTTGCCGGTCAGAATGAGGCAATAGAAGGAATAGACCGAGGCGTTGATGTGGAACAGCGGCAACGGGTTGTATAGCCGCTCACGCCCTTCCTCGAAGGTACAGAGGCCATCACGCGTCGCATACCACGCACCCACAGAAAGCTCATAACGATGCGACAGCAGGCAGCCCTTGGGCCGGCCGGTGGTGCCCGAGGTGTAGAGCACGCTGGCCGACGTGTCTGGCGCTGGTGTGGTTGAGACGGCGGGCTGCGCCGCGCGCGGCATCCCCGCGCCGAAGCGCTCGAAAAGCACGACGGCCGGCTGCACGCCACTTTCGACCAAGGCGGCCGTCAGTTGCGACTGGAGTGCTTCGACGACGAGGACGGCATCGAGCCGGGCATGTTCGACCACGTAGGCCAATTCACGTGCGCGGTGGTCAGGGTTCAGCGGGACGCAACAGACGCCCAGCGCATTCATCGCGAGTTTGTGCAGCAGGTGTTCGGGCCGGTTCTCCAGTAAAAGGCCGATGCGATGGCCCAGCCCGTAGCCACCCCTTGCGTAGACGTCCATGAGCTCACGCACCATGTCGATCGACTCGCCGTAGCTGATCTCAAAGCCCTTGGGGTGGTAGGCGCGCAGCGGGTTCGCCGGCACAGCAAGGAACGCACGGCTGGCATGAACCTGTGCCGCGCGGAAGAAGGTCTTGCCGATGGTCGAATCTTCTTGGATGGGTATCACGCTTTGTCTCCAGACTCAATTGCGTGGCGCCGAGCCGAGCCGAACCGTCCGTTGTCGGGGTACGGCCGACGGCTCTGGGCCACTCATGACCTGTCATCGCGTGCATCTTGCAGGTCATGCTACGTCAATGTCAATCCTTATTTTGATTGTGACTCAATTTGACTTTATGATGCCATGACCACTTTGTCATTTGGTCCTGTTTGCTAGATCCATGAAGATTTATTTGAGTTAGGGTTAAACCTATTCCAAACGCACCTCACTGTTCGATTGAATGCAGGCTTCACCGGTCCCGCGTTTGCCATAACTCTTGAGCGCGTGTTCCACCTGATCGATGGCATTCGCCGCTCTCCGGAGATCCGCATGAAGCCCACACCCCTGCACGCCCTCGCCCTCCTTTGCGCTGCCGCACTGCCCGCCTCGACGGTGCGGGCGCAGCCGCCAGAGAAAGTCAAGATCGGCTTCCTGACCGACATGTCCAGCGTGTTTGCCGACATCGACGGCAAGAACGGTGCGTTGGCGATTCAGATGGCGATCGACGACTTCGGCGGCAAGGTGCTCGGTCGTCCGGTCGAGCTCTTGGCCAGCGACCACCAGAACAAGGCCGACATCGCTGCGTCGAAAGCGCGCCAATGGGTCGACACGGCCGGACTCCATGCGATCTTCGGCGGTTCCAACTCGGGGGTGGGATTGGCGCTAGCCAACCTCGCGCGCGACAAGAAGCGCGTGTACTTCAACATCGGCGCCGGCACGCCCGCGCTGACCAACGAGCAGTGCACGCCGTATACCGTGCACTACGCATTCGACACGGTGGCGCTGGCGCGCGGCACCGGCAGCGCGGTGGTCGAAGCCGGCGGCAAGAGCTGGTACTTCCTGACAGTGGACTACGTGTTCGGTCATTCACTGGAAGGTGACACCACCAAGGTCGTGAAGGACAGCGGCGGCACCGTGCTCGGCGCGGTGCGCCATCCGCTCAACGCGGCGGACTTTTCATCCTTCCTGCTGCAGGCGCAGAACTCCAAGGCGCAGATTCTCGGACTCGCCACTGCAGGCGTCGACGCGCACAACGCCATCAAGGCGGCGCGTGAGTTCGGAATCAACCGCTCGATGAAGATGGCGGCATTGCTGGTCTTTCTGAGCGACTTCCACAGCCTCGGACTCAAGAACACCGAGGGCTTGCTCTTCACCACGAGCTGGGACTGGAATCTCGACGCGAAGAGCCGCGCCTTCGGCAGGAAGTTCTTCACCAGAACCCAGCGCATGCCGACCGACCTGCAGGCCGCCGACTATTCGGCCACCATGACTTACCTGAAGGCGGTGGAAGCCGCGGGCTCTACCGATGCCGACGCGGTGATGGCCAAGCTCAAGAACACGCCGATCGACGACTTCTACGCCAAGGGCACGATCCGGCCCGACGGTCGCTTCGTGCACGACATGTACCTGATGCAGGTGAAGGCACCGGCCGAGTCCAAAGAGCCCTGGGACTACGCCAAGCTCATCAAGCGACTTCCCGGCGAGCAGGTCTTCACCCGAAGAAGCGAAAGCAAGTGCGCGCTCTGGCAATGATCTCTTGAAGGAAATCATGCATATCGACCTCGATTTCAAGAACCGGCACGTCGTCGTCTTCGGAGGCACGACCGGCATCAACTTCGGCATCGCCGAGGCCTTCGCTGCCCAGGGCGCCAATGTCACAGTGGTCAGTCGGCGTGAGGAGAACGTGGCTGCCGCCACCGAGAAGCTCCGCGTGCACGGGAACGGCGTGCACGGCGCCTGTGCCGACGTGCGCGACTTCGATTCGGTCGGCCGTGCGCTGGCGGAATCGGTGACTGTGTACGGTCCGGTAGACGTGCTCGTCTCGGGCGCGGCCGGCAATTTCTTCGCGCAAGCGAAGAACATGTCCTCCAACGGTTTCAAGGCTGTGATCGACATCGACCTGCTCGGTACCTTCCACGTCATGCGGCAGGCGCACGAGCACCTGCGCAAGCCCGGAGCGACGGTTATCAACATCACGGCGCCGCAATCGACGATCCCGATGCGCTACCAGTCGCACGCTTGTGCGGCCAAGGCTGGGGTCGACCAGTTGACGCGTGTGCTGGCGCTCGAATGGGGTGCGGACGGCATCCGGATCAACGCGATCTCGCCGGGCCCGATCGACGGCACCGAAGGCGTCAAGCGCCTCATGGCACAGAGCGATGCAGAACGCGAGCAGGCGACGAACATGGTTCCATTGCAGCGGCTCGGCACGCTCGATGACATCGCCAACCTGGCGCTGTTTCTGGCCTCGCCCTATGGCAGCTACATCTCGGGCACGGTGATCCCCTGCGACGGCGGCGGCGCACTGGAAAGCGTGAAACCGGTGCTCGAAGCCACCGGTCGGCTGGCCGAAGCACAGGCAAGGAAGATCTGATGTCCCGCGCCACCGACTACACGCTCGGCGACCTGTTGCAGCGCAACGCGACGGTGCACGGCGACAGCATTGCGTTCCGGCAGGACGCGCAGGCCGTCACGCACCGTGCGCACCTGGAGCGCGTGCAACAGCTGGCCGCGGGCCTGCGGCGCCTGGGTATCGCTGCGGGCGAACGCATCGCGATCCTGTCGAAGAACCGCATCGAATACGTCGAGCTGTTCGGCGCCGCAGCGCTGCTGGGCGCGATCGTCTCAGCGATCAACTGGCGCCTCTCCCCAGCCGAGGTGCTGGCGGTACTTGAGAACGACACCCCCAAGGCGATCGTGGTCGAGGACGAATTCTGGCCCCTGCTGGACCTGGCGCTCGCGCGCAACGGGGTGGACCTGGAACCGCTCACGGTCGGCAGTCGGCGCGACGGCTTCCAGTGCCTCGACGACCTCTACGCCGATCTGTCCTCCTGCGATGACCCGTCGGCGCAGGCGCCGGTGTCCACCGACGCGCCGCTGCTGCTGGTGCACACCGCCTGGACGGACGGCCGCCCCAAGGCCGCAGCGCTCTCTCATGCCAACCTGATCGCCAACGCCATCCAGCTCCAGGTCGCCTGGCAACTCGGCGCCGACGACGTGCATCTGGGCTGCCTGCCGCTGTTTCATTCGACCGCGATCTCGCTCACGCTGGCCGTTCAGCTGGCCGGCGGCGCCAGCGTGCTGACGCGGCAGTTCGACCCTGAGGAGGCCGCTGCGCTGGCGCAGCGCCACCAGGCCACCGTGCTCGGCGAATTCGCGCCCATGCTCGACAGCCTGCTTGGCGCCGGCAGCGATGCCCCTGCGCGGCTGGCGAGTCTGCGCCACGTGTGCGGCCTGGATTCGCCTGAAACGATCCGCCGCTTCGAGGCCACCTGCCCCGGTGCCATCTTCTGGGCTGGCTACGGCCAGACCGAAGTGGCCGGGCTGGCCACGCTCGGGCGTTTTCGCGACGCACCAGGAGCGGCCGGTTTCCCGCTGGCGCTCAGCTCGATCGCCATCGAGGGCGAGGACGGGCGCCTGCTGCCGCTGGGCGAGACGGGCGAGATCATCGTGCGCGGGCCTTGCACCTGCCTGGGCTATTGGGAGCGTCCAGAGGACAACGCTCGACTGCTGCGTGGCGGTTGGCTGCATACGGGAGACAGCGGGCGGTTGGATACACAGGGCCGGCTCTGGTACGCGGGCCGACTCGCGATCAAGGAACTTATCAAGACGGGCGGCGAGAACGTCTACCCTTCGGAGGTAGAGGCCGCGATCCGCGAACACGTCGGCGTCGCCGAAGTGGCCGTGATCGGTGTCGCAGACGCGCAATGGGGTGAGTCGATCAAGGCTGTGTGTGTCGCCCACCCCGGCGCATCGCCGCCGACACAGGAAGAAATCTCGGACTTCGTCGCCAGCCGCATCGCCCGCTACAAGCGACCGCGCTTCGTGGTGTTCGTGGATGCGCTGCCAAAGCAGCCAGACGGGGCGGTGGATCGAAAGGCTGTTCGGAAGCTTTTCGAATGAGACAGCGCCGTCGGAGGCGCAGTCCGACGCGCCTCGCGCTTCAACGGCCGCTGAACACTGGCTTCTGCTTCCCCAGGAACGCCGCCACCGCGCCCTTGAAGTCCTCGGTGCGCGCATTGGCGACGAACTCCGCCTGCTCCAGATCCAGTTGAGTGGGCAGATCGTTTTGCAGCGAGGCGCGCATGAGGCGCTTCATGCGACCGATCGCCAGCGTGGGGCCCGCCGCCAAGCGCTGCGCCACCGTGTCCACATTGGCATCAAGCTCCGCCAGCGGCACGACCTTGTTGAGCATTCCGTACCGGAGAGCCTCGGCCGCGTCGAAGGTCTCGCCCAGCAGCGCGATCGCCATGGCGTTGCGCAAGCCCGCGACGCGCGGCAGCGACCACGTGGCCGAGCCATCGCATGTCGCGCCGATGTTCACGTAGGCCAGATTGAACTTCGTGCCCTCGGCCGCGATCGCGAGATCGCAGGACATGGCCAGGCTCAGGCTTCCGCCGGCCACGACGCCGTGTAGGCGCGCGATAAAGGGCACGTCCAACGCACCTATGAGCTTGGCGGCCTCGTGCACCGGCCCGATCAGCCCCGGCACCGCCGCGGCCGCGTCCGCGCCACCCAGTTCGTTCAGGTCACCGCCGACGCCAAAGGCATCGCCCTCTCCGCCCAGCACCACGGCGCGGATGTCCGGCGTGGCGGCGATCTCCTGACAACACGCGAGGAAGGCGCGTGCGGTCGGCACGTTAACCGCATTGAGTTGCCCGGGACGGTTGAAGCGCAGGTGCGCGATGGCGCCTTCGCGGCGCAGGGTGACAGGTTCGCTCATGAGTGATTCCGTGAATGAAGAGACAGTTCGTCAGCCGAGCCAGCGCTTGCGACGCCGGTAGTGCTTTGTGGCCCGGTAATTTTTTCGCTCACCCGCGCCGCTGACGCCTAGATAGAACTCGCGGATGTCCTCGTTCGCACGCAACTGTTCGGCGGGCGCTTCGAGTACCACGCGCCCGCCTTCCATCACGTAGCCATGATCGGCCAACGCCAGCGCCGCCTGCGCGTTCTGCTCGACGATGAGCAGCGACAACCCCTGCGTCTTGAGCTTGGCGAGGAGCGTGAAGATTTCCTCGATCATCTTCGGTGCAAGGCCGAGCGAGGGTTCGTCGATGAGCATCAGCCTGGGCTTCCCCATCAGCGCGCGTCCGATCAGCAACTGCTGCTGCTCGCCGCCCGAGAGGTAGCCGGAAGTGCGGTCGCGCAGCTCGGCGAGCCGCGGAATCGTTGCGTAGACGAGCTCCAGCTGCTCGCGCACGCTCGCCATGCCGGGCAAGAGATGGCCGCCGATCACAAGGTTCTGTTCCACGTTCAGGTGGCGCAGAACCTTGCGGCCTTCGACCACGTGAATCAGTCCGCGCGCCACCGTGTCCAGTGCGGCGAGTCCGGTGATGAGCTTGCCGCCGAAGCTGATGCTGCCCGCCGACACGGCGCCATCGTCGATCGACAGAATGCCCGAGATGGCCTTAAGGGTCGTGCTCTTTCCGGCGCCGTTCGGCCCGAGCAGCACGGTGCAGCGCCCCTCCTCCACCCTCAGGTTCACGCCTTTGAGCGCGAGAATGACCTTGGCGTAGAGAACTTCCAGGTTCTCTATCGCCAGCAGCTCGCCGCGCGGCGGATCCGACGCGCGCTGGGTCGCCGGCCGTTCCAAAACCTCGGATTCCGTCATGCTGTCACCAGAGGTCCATCTTCGGCACCGCGTAGCCGAGCACGGCGGGCACCAGTTTGCCGTCCTTCACGGTCCCGATGTTCACCTTGATGTTGGTGGCCGGGAATGGCGCGGAAATGTCGTACTTGATATCGCTCGCATACCCTTGCAGGCTCGCACTCGTGAAGGTCGTCTCGAGCAGCGTGGTGTGAATCAACTCGCCGGTCAGCTTGTCGGGGCCGTGCTTCTTCGCCGCCGCCTCGACGGCGCGCACCAGCAGCAGCGACTGCGCGATGCCACCAATGGTGACGCCGTTCCAAGGCGCCTTCAGGCCGTACTTGGCAGTCAGCATGTCGTAGAAGCGCTTGACCTCGGTGTCGTCGTCGGTGGACAGCGCGCCGCCTTGCGTTTCGTAGTCACCCTCAAGCGTCTGGATACCGCCCATCGGCTTCGCGATGAAGGTCGGAGCGTTGTGCATCGCAAATGCCACCGGCACCTTCTTGTTCAACGCGGCCAGCGCGCGCTTGATCGCGATCGCCTGCTGGATCGACGCCGGTGCGAGGATGACTTCGGCGCCCGCGTTGGTCACCCGTCGCATCTGCAGCGTCAGATCGGCTGGCTGCGCTTCCGCGTAGACGACCTCGACGAGCTCGACCACCTTCGGATTGGCCTTTGCAAAAGCGATCATGCCCTTGGCGACATCGACGTAGCTCGGGGACCATTCCGAGGTCACCATCGCCACCTTCACGGGACGCTTGCCTTCGCCTTTGGTCTTGTGGAACCAGTCGACGAAGCCGACGAACTCGTGCGCGAAGGTCGGCCGCAGCGACAGGATCCACTGGTTGGGCCGCCAGGCGAAGCCGTTGCTGGCCGAGGCGCTGAACATCACGACCTTGTCGTTCGGCAGGCGCTGCTGCAGCGCGGCCGTGTCCGGGCCGGCCAGCGAGAAGCCGACCAGCGGCTTCTCGGCCAGGATGCCGGGCCACAGGCTGGCCGTTTGTGCAGTCTCGAAGCGCGTGTCGTAAGCTTTCAGCTGCAGCACGATGCCCTGCTTGGCACCGACCTCGGCATTCCACCATTTGACGACCGCCTCTCGTCCACCGCCGATGGACGGCATCACGGTCGAGAACGGTCCTGAAAAGTCAGACAACGAAGGCACGACGTAGGTGGTCTGCGCCTGGGTCGGCGTCGACAGCGCGAGCCCGAGCAACGCCAGGACGGCGGCATACCGGATGGGTGCGGTGAATCTCATGGTGTGTCTCCAGTTGGTTTCTAGAAAGCTGTCTTCGCGCGGTCGGGATGCAGAGCGAATCAATAAGGGAAGGGCCAGCGCCGCCAGGCCTGCTTGGCCGTGTTGACGCGGTGCATCAGGCCCTTGGGCTCGAAAAGCAGGAACAGAATGACGACCGTGCCGAGCAGCACGTTCATGCTTGCGAAAACAATGTCCTGGCCGACGATCGGAAAAGCTTGCGACAGCGACGCTCCGAGGCTCGCGACAGCTTCTCGCGTGAGCTGGATCAACACGGTGCCGACCAGAGCGCCGACGATGGAACCCAGCCCTCCGACGATCATCATGGAGATCAGCCAGATCGAGCTGAACAGGGTGAACTGCTCGACCGAGACGTGCCGTAGCGCGATGGCCCACAACCCGCCCGCGATACCGGCGTAGAAGGCGCCGACGAGGAATGCGCGCATCTTCGCCATCATCACGTCGATGCCCATCATGCCGGCCGCCACATCGTCGTCGCGCACCGCCTCGAAGGCACGGCCGTGCCGCGAGCGCACGATGCCGAAGGCGCCGAAGGTCATGATCACCAGCACGATGAAAGAGAAGTAGTAGATCGCCGTGTCGTTCGCCAGGTTGATGCCGAAGGCGGTCGCACCCTCCATGTGCACGCCGCCAGGCCCGCCTAACCAGTCGCGCGGCAGGTTGAGCGCGAAGAAGTGGAACAGCGCCTGTGCGGCGATGGTCGTCAGCGCCAGGTAGAAGCCCTTGATGCGTGCCGCGGACAACCCGAACAGCGATCCGAACACCGCCGCCGCCACGCCGCCGAAGATCAACGCCAACGGCACTGGAAAGGACCAGTGCGACACCGCGATTGCACAGGCGTAGGCGCCGACGCCCATGAATGCCGACTGCCCCAGGTTGATCTGCCCGGCATAGCCGGTGCAGATCTGCAGGCCGATCACCGCCACCGCGGTGATGAAGATCGTGTAGCCCATGCTGACCCAGCGCTCAGGCGCCACCCAGGGCAACGCCAGCAGGACGATGACAAAGAGCACCAGCGCCGCCCATTGCGGGCGCGTGCGGATCAGCGAACGGTCGCGACCGTAGCTGGTGAAGTAGACACCGGATGCATCCATCTCAGACCCTTTCGATCGCGCGCCATCCGAACAACCCTGTGGGGCGAACGAACAGCATGAACAGCATGAAAACGTAGGGCACGATGGTCGAGGCCGAACCGCCGATCACAGGGTCCACATAGGCGCTGACCAACGACTGCAGCACGCCCATGACTGCGCCGGCAAGCAGCAGCCCGAAGATCGACTCGAGCCCTGCAAACAACGCCACCGGCAACGCCGCCAGCCCGATCTCGGCCGACACCAGCGTGAGCGAGCGACCGTTGAGATAGACGATGGCGCCCAGTGTGGAGATCGCCGCGCCCATCATCCAGGCGAGCGTGGTGGCGCGCTTGACGGAAATACCCATCGAGATCGCGGTTGCCGGGTCTTCCGCCACTGCCGTGAGCGTGAGGCCAAAGCGCGAGCGATTGAAGAACCACCACAGCGCCGCCGCCAGCGCCACCGTGAACGCCGCGCCGATGGCCAGTGAGGTCGGCAGGATCAGTTCGCCCAAGATGATCGGAGCGGGCGGCAGCAGCGCCGGGAACTGCCGGTCCATCGGACCCCAGATCACGAGGATCAGGCCGCGGATCAGAATTACCAGGCCAATGGTGACCATCACCATCGAGAACACCGACTCGCCAATCAGCCGGGAGAAGAACAAGCGCTCGATGATGACGCCATAGGCCAGCGAACAGACGAAGGCGAGCGGGACCGCGATCGCGGCCGGCAGCCCGCTGGCCATCACCAACGTCCATACCGTGAAGGCGCCGACCAGCATCAGTTCGCCCTGCGCGAAATTGAAGACCTTGCTGGCCCGGTAGATCACGACAAAGCCGAGCGCCAGCAGCGCGTAGAGCTGGCCGATCAACACGCCGTTGATCACGTAGTTCAGGAATTCCATCAGAGCACCTCCTGGGCTTCACGGGCGGAGAGGATGGGAGAAGGTGGCCGGGCAGATGCGCCCGAAGTCGGCCGGGTGGCAGTGCCGAGCCGCATCGCGGCGCGCAGCGTGCCGCTGCGGCCATCCTGATAGCGCACGGGAATCGACACGTCGAGCTCGGTCTGGTTCGCATACAGCGCATCGACCACATCGCGGTAGCGCTCCTCGATGAACTCGCGCTTGAGCTTGCGCGTGCGCGTGAGCTCGCCCTCGTCTGCATCGAGTTCCTTGGGCAGGTTCGCGAAGCGCATCACACGGGCCGCGGGTTCCAGCTTGTCATTGACGGCGCGGATTTCGGCCGCAACCTGCTCGACGATCTCCGGGCGCTGCGACAGATCGGTGAAGGTGGTGAAGCCGATGTTGCGCTGCTCGGCCCAGCGCGCGAACACCACGTAGTCGATGTTCACCAGCGCCACCACGAAGTCATGCTGCTGGCTGCCGATGACCAACACCTCCTTGATGTAGGGAGAGAAGCGCAGCCGGACCTCGATGAACTGCTTGGGGTATTTCGCGCCGGAGCGCAGCTCGCTCATGTGCTCCACGCGATCGTAGTAGATGAGCTCCGAGGCGGGCGAGCGGCCCACGGCATCGCCCGAGCGGTACCACTCGCCGTCATACTTCTCGGCCGTCTTATCGGGTCGCTTCCAGTATCCGGTGAAGCCGACGCCACCGCGCAACTGCAGTTCGCCGGCGTCGGAGATGCGCCACTGCAGCGCCTCGCCCCACTCGGTGGCCTCGGTCAACGGGAGGCCGATGGTCTCAGGGTCGTACTGCACGCCGGTGTGGGCCGACACGATGCCGAACTCGCTGCAGGCGTAGATGTTGCGCAGCGCAATGCCCATGCCCGCGAAAAGGCGCACCACGTCGGGCGACATCGCCGCACCGCCCGTGATCGCGACCTTCACGCGCTTCAACCCCAACTGGTCGCGCAGGCCGCGCAACACGCTCCACTCAGCAACGACGTTGGCCAGCCGCGCCGACAGCGTCGATGTGCCGCCCTCGATGCGGGCAAGGTTCACCTTCTTGCCGGCGGCCAGGGCCCACTCGACCATCTTGCGCCGCAACCAGCCGGCATCGATCATGCGGCTGAACACGCCTGAGGCGAGGTTCTCCCATTGGCGCGGCCCGAGCACGATCACGTCGACCGCCAGTTCGCGGATCGCCTCCGGCACCTGGTCGGGCCGCTCGGCGAAGTTCACGCGCATCGGCAGCGACATGCCCAGCGTGACGCCGAACCACTGCTCGGGCACCCACGAAAGCGGGATGTACGAGAGGTACTCGCTGTGCGGCTGGATCTCCAGTGCGCGCCGCAGCCGCTCGGCGCAGTCGAGCAGCGCACGGTGCGTCGTGATCACGCCTTTGGGACTTCCGGTCGTGCCAGAGGTGTAGGCCAGCAGTGCGATGTCGTCGGTCTGGCCGCGCTCGATCTCCTGGTCGATGCGCTGCGGGGATTCGCGCGCGAGCGACAGGCCGCCTTCGACCAGCGTCTCCAGGCTCCTGAGATTAGGCTGCCGGTAGTCCCACAGGCCACCGGGCTCGCAATAAAAGATCGCCCGGATCAGCGGGCAGTGCGGCAAGGCGGTGAGCGACTTGTCGACCTGTTCCTGGTCCTCTGCGAAGATGGCGACCACCTCCGCGTCGTCGGCCACGTAGCGCAGCTCGTCTTCGGAGGAGTCCGGGTACAGCGTCACCGTTTTCGCGCCGATGGCCATCGCTGCCCATTCGACCCAGTAGATCTCGGGCCGGTTCTCGCCGATAACCATCACGGTCTGACCACGCTCGATGCCCTGCGCCAACAGGCCGAAGGCCGCGCCGCGCACCTTCTCGTAGATCTGCCGCCAGGTGTATTCGCGCCAGATTCCGCGCTGCTTGTAGCGGTGACCGACGAGCGGGGCGCGTTCGCGGCTGTTGTAGAGCAGCCATTGGGGGACGGTTTGCGGCTTCATGCCTTGGCTCCCAGATAAGCGGAAATCACTTCCGGGTTGTTCTGCACCTCATCGGGCGTGCCCTGCGCGATCTTGCGGCCGAAGTTCAGAACGACCACGCGGTCGGCGATGTCCATTACCACGCCCATGTCGTGCTCGACCAGAACCACCGGGATCTTCTTGAACTCGCGCACATCGAGGATGAAACGCGCAAGATCCTCCTTCTCTTCGGCGTTCATGCCGGCCATCGGCTCGTCGAGCAAGAGCACCTGCGGATCGGTGGCCAGCGCACGCCCGAGGTCCACGCGCTTGCGCATACCATAGCCCAGCGTGCCGACAGGCTGGTGGCGGATGTGCTCGATTTCGAGGAAATCAATGATCTCCTCGGCCTTCTCTCGGTGGTGCACCTCCTCACGATGCGTGAACGGAAAGTACGTGAAGGCCTGCAGCAGGCTGGTTTTCATGTGTGCGAAGCGGCCAACCATGATGTTGTCGATCACGCTCATGCGCCCCAGCAAGTGCGTACCCTGAAAGGTGCGCGCCATGCCTGACACCGCCACGCGGTGCACCGGCCATCCGCCGATGTCTTGGCCCTTGTAATGGATGCTGCCGACCTGCGGCCGGTAGAAACCAGAAAGCACGTTGAGGAAGGAACTCTTCCCGGCGCCATTGGGCCCGATCAGCGCGACGAGCTCATCGGCGCGCACCTCGATGGTGAGCTTCTCCAGCGCGGTCACACCACCGAATCGCAGCGTGACATCGCGCACGTCGATCACGTTGCCCGTGGCTTGCGAGGTACAGCTCATGTCGTCTTGCTCAGGCGAGCGTGAAACCACCGCCGCAGACGATGGTCTGGCCGGAGATGTAGTTGGACTCGGGTGTGCAGAAGAGATAAATCGCACCCGCGGCTTCTTCAGGCGTACCACCGCGGCCCAGCGGGATCTGCACTTCCATCGCCTTCATCAGGCCGGGATTCACGCCAACCTTGATGTCGCGGCCTTCCACGCTGATCTGCGCGTCGGCGTCGGCCGTGGCCTCGGTCAGGCGCGTGTGGATCAGGCCGAAAGCCACCGTGTTCACGTTGACATTCAGCCGACCCCATTCCTTGGAGAGCGCCTTGGTCAACCCCGTGACGCCGGCCTTGGCGGCCGCGTAGTTGGCCTGACCCGCGTTGCCACCGAGCCCGGCAATGGAAGAGATATTGACCACCTTGCGGTAGTTCACCACGCCGGCCTCCTGGTCGGCCTTGACCAGCGAGCGCAGCACCGGTTGCGCGGCACGCAGGATGCGAAACGGTGCCGTCAGGTGGCAGTCAAGCATGGCGTACCACTGCTCGTCTGTCATCTTCTGGATCACGTTGTCCCAGGTATAGCCCGCGTTGTTGACAATGACGTCGAGTCCTTGGTAGGTATCGACTGCGGTCTTGATGAAGCGGTCGGCGAAGTCGGGCGCGGTGACGTTGCCCCAGCAGGCCACGGCCTCGCCGCCGGCGGCCTGGATGTCTTTCGCGGCCTGCTCGGCCACGTCGCGGTCCAGGTCGTTGACGACCACGCGTGCACCCTCGGCCGCGAGCTTGAGCGCCAGGGCGCGGCCGATGCCCCGGCCCGAGCCGCTGACCAGGGCGACTTTTCCTGTGAGATTTCGGGTTGTCATGCAGTGCTCCGGTGGTGACGGGGGCAGATCCCCGTCATGCGTTTTGAATGAAAGAGGAAGACGAAGCGCGCTCGGCGTACAGGTCAGCCCATTGCGTGCGCAACCTGTACTTCATGACCTTGCCGCCCACCGTTTCCGGCAGCGCCTCGACGAAGACCACGCGCTTGGGCGACTCGAATCCAGCCAGGCCTGCACCGGCCCAGACCAGCAGTTCGTCCCCCGTCAAGTCAGGGGTGCGCGGGACGACGAAGGCGGTCACAGCTTCGCCCCATCGCGCGTGCGCCAGGCCCACTACCGCTGCCTTCAGCACGGCGGGATGGGCATGCAGGCGTGCCTCCACGCGCAGGCTGGAGACGTTCTCGCCGCCTGACTTAATGATGTCCTTGTAGCGGTCGACCATGGTGCGCATGCCGTCCTCGCCGACCAGGCAGCTGTCGCCGGAATGGAGCCAGCCTCCGGCGAAGGCCTGAGCTGTGGCTTCGGGGTCGCGGTAGTAGCCGGCCATGGTCACAGGCGAGCGGTACACCGCCTCACCCGCAACCCCGGTCACGCCCTGCAAAACCAGATCGTTGCCGTCCACATCGAATACGGTCGACGCCAGCAGGGGGCTGGGCACACCGACGTAGTTGACCGTGCTGCCGGCGGACTCGAATTTCTCGCGCTGGACGACCGGCCAAAAGCGGTGACAGCTGATCGACTCGGTCTGCCCGAAGATTCCCACGAGTTGAAAGCCCGAGCGCGCCACAGACTCCAGCCGGGCCAGCACCGGCGGCTCGACCGCGCCCCAGCCGTACACGATGACGCTCAGCGTCTTTTCTGCGGGCGCGAGCGCTTCGAGCTCGACGCTGATCTGCTTGACCGACTGCGGCGAGCCACCCCAGACGGCGGTAGCGCGGTGTGCGATGACGGCCTGTGCAGTCCCCTGTGCGTCCGAACGACGCCCGATGACCAGCTTGCCGCCGGCTACCAGGGCTGGCAGCGACAGGATCTGGTCGCCGATGTGATAGACCACAGGCAGGAAGGCGACGAGCGTGACGTGCGACTCGATGTCGACGCCTCGAGTGAAAGACAGCGCGAACCCGTGCGCAGCCAGGTAGGCATAGGTGTGGGACAACATCACCGCCTTGGGCATCGCGGTAGTTCCCGACGTGAAGAGAATCTCCCAGATGTCGTCGCCATGCACCGTCGCCACCGGCTCGACTGATGAATGTCGCGCCACTTCAGCCACGAAATCGGCAGACCCGGCAAACACCTCACCATCGATGCGTATCGTGACGTTTACAGGCGCGCCTGCGCCCTCGAGGGCCTCGACGACCTCCGGTCGCGTCCCTCCATCCACGATCACGAAGGACGGCGAAAGATGCAGCGCGAGATACCGGACCACATCCGGTGCGAATGCCGGATTCAAGGAGGCCGCCACGACGCCGACCTTCGCCGCGCCGAGCTTCGCGACATAGGCCTCCACGGAGTTCTCGCAGGCAAGCATCAGCCGGTCGCCGCGCCGCAGGCCGTGGTCCAGAAGCATGTTTGCGACCCGGTTTGCGAGTTCGTCGGCCTTGCGCCACGTCAGGCTGGCGAATTCAGGTGACGAGTAGGCCCCTTCCCATCCCACGATCGCCACGTCGTCGGGGCGGCTCCAGGTCATCCGCTCGGTGATGTCGCCGACACACACCCTATCCCACCGCTTATCAGCTCTACGGTTGTACAACCTCTCGGTATCGAACATCGCGGCAGCACCCGCTGCGTCGGACCGGTGCGCGGTCGAAGTCGACGCCCTCATGGGCGGCTCCCGATGGCGATGACGGCTTCACCCACGACCTTGGATTCGCCGTACTGATTCTGTAGCTGGAGTTCGACGCGTGCGGCGGGCGCGCCATCGTCCAGGGTGATCTGCTCGACCACGCGGCCGGTGCAATGGGCTTCGTTATAGAGTTGAAAGATGCCTGTGAAGCGCAGTTCGATGCTGCGGATGCGATCCTGTTCGACCCAGTTCGTCAAGAACCGGCCCAGCCAGGCGGCACTGAGCATGCCGTGTCCGAAGACGTCGGGCGCGCCTGCCTTGCGAGCGGCATCGGTGTCGATGTGCAGCGGCACGTGGTCGCCCGACGCACCGGCATACAAGGCCAGTTTGGCGCGAGTCAGCGGTTCGATCACGAGCGGAGGCAGGACGGTGCCGACTTCGAAAACGAATGTGGTGGTAGTGCTCATCTCATTGGCCTTTCGCGTAGACGGGATCGCGATAGATCACGGTGGACGAAGCCGTAGCGATGCGCGTGCCGTGCTGGTTCGTCACTTCGGTTTTCTTCAGGACGAACTGCAGCGCGCCGCCCTTCTTCTCCTGGATGTCCTGAATGGAGGCCTCGAACGTCAGTTCGTCGCCCGCGAAAGCGGATGCGTGGTAATCGAAGCGCTGCTGGCCGTGCAGGATGTGCAGCAGGTTCACGCCCAGGCCCTTGAGCCAGTCCAGCGGGTCCGGGTCGTCCATCATCTCCAGGCAGAAGAAGTAAGTGGGTGGCACCTGCAGCGGCGTGCCGGCCTGTTTGGCCCTGAAAGCCTTCTCTTTGTCGCCGATGACGTCGAGGAAGAAACGCAGTTGACCCGCCTCCACGTTGCGCGTTACGCGGCGCAGCGATTTGCCGATTTGCGTCTTGTCCAGCATGCGTAACTCCCTACACCTGCCCGTAGGCCGTGACGACGGCCGCGCCGCCCAGCCCCAGGTTGTGCTGCAGCGCGATGCGCGCGCCTGCCACCTGCGTACCCTCTGCAGAGCCGCGCAACTGGCGCGTGAGTTCGTAGCACTGCGCCAGCCCCGTGGCGCCCAGCGGATGGCCCTTGGACAGCAAACCTCCGGACGGATTCACCACGACGTCACGCCCATAGGTGTTGCGGCCCTCCTCTACGAAGCGTTCAGCCTCGCCGACCGGGCAAAAGCCCAGTGCCTCATAGCTCAAGAGTTCGTTCTGCGCGAAGCAATCGTGCAGTTCGCACACGTCCACATCCTTCGGGCCGATGCCAGCTTCGGCATAGACCTTGGCCGCAGCGTCTTCGCTGAGATGGAAGCCCACGAGATCGATCATCGAGCGCGTGTCGAAGCTGTTGTTGCGGTCGGTGGTCATTGCCTGGCCGAGGATCTGCACGCGAGGGGAGAGGCCTTTGCGCGCTGCGAACTCCTTTGACATGAGGATGGCCGCTGCGCCACCGCAGGTCGGCGGGCAGGCCATCAACCGTGTGAGCACCCCGTCCCACAGCACGGGAGAAGACAGCACTTCCTCGGCCGTGACTTCCTTGCGAAACAGGGCGAGCGGATTGTTACCCGCGTGGCGGCTGGCCTTGGCGCGGATCTTCGCGAAAGTCCCCAACTTCGTGCCGTACCTCTGCATGTGCTCCCGGCCCGCGCCGCCGAAATAACGCAACGCGAGCGGCAGCTTCACCCCGTCGGTCAGTTCGTCGCACAGCGCATCGAAATTCTCGAAGGCGTTGGGCCGGTCCTGCCAGTGCATGGCTAGCGCGCCGGGTTGCATCTGCTCGAAGCCGACCGCGATGGCGCAATCAACTGCGCCACTGGCCACGGCCTGGCGTGCCAGGAACAGTGCCGTGGAACCGGTCGAGCAGTTGTTGTTGACGTTGATGACCGGGATGCCACTCATGCCAACCTCGTACAGCGCGCGCTGGCCACTGGTCGAGTCGCCATAGACGAAGCCGGCGTAAGCCTGCTGCACGTCCTCGTAGCCAATGCCCGCGTCTTCCAGCGCCTGGCGCGCGGCTTGCGCGCCCATCTCGTGGTACGGCAGGCTGTCGCCCGGCTTCTTGAAGGGGATCATGCCTACCCCTGCGACCAGTACTTGCTTCATTTCATGTCCTCGATTGATCGAATTCAGAAGGCAACCTTGTCGGCGCCCTTAAGCTCCAGGATTTCCCTTGCTTCGTCGGGGAGGGCGATCTCTAGGCCCAGCCCCTCGACGAGGGCCCGCGCCTGGCGCACCTGCAACGCGTTCGATTCGGCCAACCGGCCCTTGCCCGCCCACAGCGAGTCCTCCAGACCCACTCGGACGTTGCCGCCCTGCGCCGCAGCGATGGCCGCCAGCGGCATCTGGCTGCGGCCGGCCCCCAGCACCGACCAGCGGTAGTTGTCGCCGAAGAGCCGATCCGCCGTACGCTTCATGTGCTGAACATCTTCCGGGTGCGCGCCGATGCCGCCGAGAAGGCCGAACACGGTCTGGATGAACAATGGGCCCTGGACCAAGCCCTCCTGCCAGAAGTGGTGCAGGTTGTAGAGGTGGCTGGTGTCGTAGCACTCGAACTCGTAGCGCGTGCCGGTTTTGTTGAGAGTGCGCAGCGCGTAGGCGATGTCCTTGAAGGAGTTGCGAAAAACGAGGTCGCGCGAGTTTTCCAGCATTTCGGGCTCCCACGCGTGCTTGAACTCCTTGAAGCGGCTCAGCATCGGAAAGAGGCCGAAGTTCATGGAGCCCATGTTCAGGCTGGCGACCTCGGGTTTCCAGACGGCTGCTGGGCGGATGCGCTCTTCGACCGACATGAACGGCGAACCGCCGGTAGTCAGGTTGACCACGACGTTGGACCTCCGTTTGATCTCGCGCAGGAAGGGCTCGAAGGCCTCGGGAGACTGGTCGGGCCGGCCATCGACGGGGTTGCGGGCGTGCAGATGGACGATGGCGGCACCAGCCTCGGCCGCTCCGATGGCCGCCTCGGCGATTTCCTCGGCAGTCACCGGCAGGTGCGGCGACATCGAGGGCGTGTGGATCGACCCCGTGACTGCACAGGTGATGATGACTTTGCGTTCAGGCATGAGTGTGTCCTTCGTCGGAAAAATAGTCCGGCCGCTCGATGGTCCAGAGATCCCCCCAGAGACGACCGCCGCCGTCAACCGTCATGACTTCGCCGGTCATGAAGCTGGCCGCGGGGCTGGCCAGGAAGACCGCCGATTCCGCGATCTCGCGCAGGCTGCCCGGCCGCCGCATCGGGTTGGCGCGATGAAACTGGCGACGTGCCTCCTGCGGGTAGACCTCCAAACCTTCGCTGGCTGTGAGACCTGGTGCGATGCAGTTGACACGAATGTTCAGCGGCGCCCACTCCACCGCGACGGTGCGCGTGGCGGCGATCACGCCGGCACGCGCCGCCATCGAATGCGCGATGCCAGGGATGCCCGGGTCCACCACCGCCACCAGGTTCACCAGTACGCCCGGCGCGCCGGCATCACGCCAGTGGCGCGCGGCGGCCTGCATCATGTGCCAGGTGCCATTGAGGTTGGTGTCGATCACCGCGCCCCAACCCTTGGCCGAGAAGTCAATGGCAGGCTGCGGGAACTGGCCGCCAGCGTTGTTGACTACCACCGAAAGCGTGCCGCATTCCGCCGTGATGTGCGCGAACAGCGCCTGCACCTGCTCGGGGTCGCGCACGTTGGCAACGATCGGCAGGATGCGCGCGCCCTTCTCCTTCGCAAACGCGGCGACACGGTCGAGCTTGTCCTGGGTGCGCCCACAGATGACGACCTGCGCACCCAGCCGGGCGAACAGCAACGCGATCGCGCGACCGATGCCGGTGCCGCCACCCGAGACGAGCACCGTTTTCCCATCGAACAGACTCGCGTGATAGACCGTCGTCTCGGCCCACAACGCAGCTTCGATCGAAGCCGGCGGCGAAGACGTGTTCTCGGGCATGTCTTCAGCTCCGCAGAAGTTCGCCAGCGATGATCAGCTTGCGCACTTCGGTCGTGCCGGCGCCGATCTCCAGCAGCTTGATCGAGCGGTAGAGGCGGTTGATTTCCGACTCCCAGATGTAGCCCGCCCCGCCGTGGATCTGCACGGCTTCGTCGAGCACCGTGTTCATGGTGTTGGCGGCGAACATCACTGACGCCGCCGTCAGCTTGTGGATTTCGCCGCGACCCGCATCGCCATCGTGCAGCGCACTCACTGCCCGCAAGGTCTGGTACGTGAACAAGCGCATCGACTCCACGCCGACATACATCGTGGCAATCTTGTCCTGGATCATCTGGAAACTGGAGATAGGCTGGCCGAACTGCCGGCGAGTGCGCGCGTACTCGATGCTCAACTCCAGCGCGCGCTCGGCGATGCCCAAGCACAGCGGCGCGATCATCGAGCGCTCCAGGTCCAACCCGCTCATCACGACCTTGACGCCGGTGTTCTCCTCGCCAATGCGGTTGGCCACCGGCACGCGACAGTTGTCGAACACCAGTTCACCGGTCTGGCTGCCGCGAAAACCCATCTTCACGAGCTTCTGCGCAACGCGAAAGCCCGGCGCCTCCTTGTCGACAAGGAAGGCGGAGATGCCCCGCGACCCCAGGTCCTTGTCGGTCTTCGCATAGACCAGCAGCACGTCGGCGACCGGTCCGTTCGTGATGTAGACCTTGGTGCCGTTGAGCACATAGTGATCGCCGTCGCGCACGGCCGTCGTGCGCATCGCGCCCAGTGCATCGGAGCCTGCACCCGGCTCGGTCAGGCCGAGAGCGCCGAGCAGTTCACCGCGGCACATGCCAGGCACATAGCGGGCCTTCTGCTCTTCGCTGGCGTTGCGCAAGACGTTGTGCAGGCACAGGTTCTCGTGCGCCACCCAGCTCAGGGCCAGCGCGTGGTTCCAGCGCGCGAACGCCTGGAGCACGAGGCCGCTGGTGAACAGATCCAGTCCTGCGCCGCCCAGCGATTCGGGCGCGGTGATGCCGCAATAGCCGTTGGCACCGATCTTCGGCAGGATCGAGGGAGGCCACCATTCCTCGTCGTCCATGCGCTGCGACAGCGGGTAGAGCTCGGCCTTCGCAAACCTGTCGGCCTGCGACAGCATCTCCATCTCGTCATCGGACAGGCCGCTGAAGACCTGTGCGGTCGGGCGTTGGGCTGTGAACAAATCACTCTCGGACATCAAAACTCCAGGCGTGCGGCAGCCGAAGACGGTGCCTTGTTTGCGCACTTGCGATGCGAAACGAATTTAATTGAGTACGCCTCATTAAGTTACCAGCACTCTTGTATTCCCCTATCGGGGAAAACCATCATTTGGCAAAATGAGTTGCACTCAATAATGATGTCCAACGGGTTCAAGACTCGGCAACATGGAGAGCAAGTGCAAAACAAATGGCCGTTTGATTCGGTACTGATCGCCAACCGGGGCGAGATCGCGATGCGCATCGTGCGCACGGTGCAGCGGTTGGGGCTTAGGGCGGTGGTGGTCCACCACGCGGCCGATGCCGCCTCGCTAGCGGTACGGCATGCGGATGCGGCTGTAGAGATCCACGGCGCGACGCCCGTCGCCGCCTACTTGGACGGGTCGCAGATCATCGAGACCGCGCGCCAGTCGGGCGCCGGCGCCATCCACCCCGGCTACGGATTTCTTTCCGAGAACGCCGGCTTTGCGCGGGCGTGCAAGGCCGCCGGGCTGGTTTTCGTGGGGCCGTCGCCCGACGTGATCGACCTGATGGGCGACAAGGTCACGGCGCGCGCCTTCGTGGCGAGGAGCGGCTTCCCGGTGGCGCCCTCAGCCATCGAGGACGACGATCCAGCCACCTTCAACGAACGCGCCCTCGAGGTGGATTTTCCGCTGCTTATCAAGCCAGCCGCCGGCGGCGGCGGCAAGGGCATGCGCATCGTGCGCGACCCGGCGCTGCTGGCGCGGGAGATCGAACGCGCCCGCAGCGAGGGCCAGCGCTACTTCGGCGACGGACGCCTCTATGTCGAACGCTTTGTCGAGAACCCGCGCCACATCGAGGTGCAGGTGCTGGGCGACAGCCACGGCAACGTGGTCCATCTCTTCGAACGCGAATGCTCAGTGCAGCGGCGCTTTCAGAAAATCGTCGAGGAAACGCCCTCGCCCGCACTGACGCCCGAGCTGCGCCGCGACATCTGCGCGACGGCGGCCGGCATCGCGCGCAGCGCGAAATACAGCAACGCCGGCACCGTGGAGTTCATCTACGGCGATGGCGTCTTCTACTTCCTCGAGATGAACACCCGGCTTCAGGTCGAGCACCCCGTGACGGAAGAACTGCTGCGCATCGACCTGGTCGAGCAGCAATTGCGCGTGGCAGCCGGCGAATTACTGGGTTTCCGCCAGGATGATTTGCAGCCGCAGGGTCACGCGATCGAATTTCGCGTCTACGCCGAGGACCCGGCCGCCGGCTACCTGCCGACCACCGGCCCAATCCTCGCGCTGCGCGAGCCCGAAGGACCCGGCGTGCGCATCGATTCCGGCATCGCTACCGGACAGGACGTCACGGCCTCCTTCGACCCGATGCTGGCCAAGTTGGTCGTCTCGGGTCCGACGCGCGACGCAACGATCGAGCGAGCGAAGGAGGCATTGCGCGATTACGTGGTGCTTGGCTGCAAGACCAACATCGGCTTCCTGCGCCGGCTGCTCTCGCATCCCGCCTTCGGCGCCGGCGAAATCCATACGGGCTTCCTCGACGCCCATCCCGAAGTCGCGGCCGAACCCGCGCTCGAGACTGCCACGCTGCACAAGCTGCTGGCCGTTGCGGCACTGAGCTCGCGGCCGGTGCGCGATGCCGCCGACGCCGTGCCGACCATGCACGCCGCCATCGGCGCCTGGAGAAACTGATGGCCCATGCATTCACGGTGCTCGGCGTCGACCGCGAAGTCTGGCTCGCCCGCGCGGGAACCACCTACCGGTTGCAGATCGGCGATCTGAGCCTGGCCGTCGTGCTCTCGCCGCGCGGTGACCACGCGCACGAGCTGATCCTGCATGACAACAGCCATCGCGTATTTCTCGCACGGCGCGGCGACGACATCCATGTCCACCTCGACGGCGACACCTACCTTCTGCGCTACTCGCACAGCCTCGCGCGCTTTGCCGACCAGTCGATCGACGAAGGCGAAGCCGTCTCGCGCGCGCCCATGCCCGGCTCGGTGATCGCCGTGTCCGTTCAGCCCGGCGATGCCGTGCAGCGCGGGCAGGCGCTGCTTGTGATCGAAAGCATGAAGATGGAAACGACGATCAACGCCAGCTGCGATGGCATCGTCCAGGCTCTACATGTGGGCCTCGGTCAGACCTTTGAACGCGACGCTCCGCTGGTCACGCTGGAGCTAGGAACCCCGGCGCCATGAAACGCATCGATTCGGTACTCAACACCCGCTCGGCCGACTTCCTGGCCAACCGCCAGCACAACCTCGGACTCGTCGAAGTGCTGCGACAGCAGCAAGCCAACGTGCGACACGTCCGCCCGGAGCGCGACATGGAGCGGCTCGCAAGACAGAACAAGCTCTTCGTGCGCGAACGCATTGCGCAGCTCCTGGACCCTGGTACGCCGTTCCTGGAGCTCTCCACGCTAGCCGCCAACGCAGACTATGACGGCGAAGTACCGGGCGCAGGCGTGGTCACCGGCGTCGGCATTGTCAGCGGCCGCGAGGTGATGGTGAACGCCTCGGACGCAAGCATCAAGGGCGGCGCCTGGTACCCGCTCTCGGTCAAGAAGATCGTGCGCGCCACCGACATCGCGGTGGAGAACCGCCTGCCGATGGTCCACCTGTGCGACAGCGCCGGTGGATTCTTGCCGCTGCAGGCTGAGCTGTTCCCCGACCGACACAACGCGGGCCGGATCTTCCGCAATCAGTCCATCCTCTCGAAGATGGGCGTGCCGCAAGTCTCGATCGTGCTGGGCCACTGCACGGCGGGTGGCGCCTACGTGCCCGCGCTTTCGGACTACAGCGTGATCGTGCGCGGCAATGGCGCCATTTTCCTCGGCGGCCCGCCGTTGGTGAAGGCCGCTACGGGCGAGGAAGTCAGCGCCGACGAACTCGGCGGCTGCGACGTACACACGCGTATCTCGGGCACGGCCGACTACCCGGCGAGCAACGAATACGAAGCCATTGCCATCGCGCGCGATGTGGTCGCGCAGTGGAAGCGCCCGGTCAAGGCCGACGTACAGTGGCAGGAACCCGAAGCACCGCTCTACGACCCGCAGGAGCTCTACGGCATCATCCCGCGGGACATCAAGGTGCAGTTCGACATGCGCGAGATCATCGCGCGCATGGTGGACGGTAGCCGCTTCCACGAGTACCAGCCCGCCTACGCGCCCACGCTCGTCTGCGGATTCGCCAACCTGTGGGGCTACAAGGTTGGCATCCTCGCCAACAATGGCGTGCTGTTCAACGAGAGTGCGCAGAAAGGCACGCACTTCATCGAACTCTGCAACCAGAACCGCACGCCGCTGATCTTCCTGCAGAACATCACGGGCTTCATGGTCGGCAAGGACTACGAGCGCCGCGGCATCACCAAGGACGGCGCCAAGATGATCATGGCCGTGGCGGGCTCCGAAGTGCCGAAATTCACAGTGATCTGCAACGGCTCTTTCGGCGCCGGCAACTACGGCATGTCGGGCCGCGCTTTCGATCCGCGCTTTCTATTCATGTGGCCGCAAAGCCAGATCTCGGTGATGGGCGCCGAGCAGGCCGCCAACGTGCTGGCCGACGTGAAGCTGCGCCAGCTCGCACGCACGGGCGCCGAGCTGAGCGCAGAGGAAATCGCAGCCATCCGGGACCCGGTGCTCGAGGACTTCCGTCGCCAGTCGAGCGCGCTCTATTCCACCTCGAAGATCTGGGACGACGGGATCCTCGACCCCGTCGACACGCGCAATGCGCTTGGGATTGCGATCTCGGCCGCGCTGAATCAGCCCATCGCGCCGCCGAGCTACGGCGTGTTTCGCATCTGAAGCCGACGATGTCCGAAGACGAAGTCCCGGTTCATCTCACGCGGCCCGAAGCAGCCGTGGCGGTGCTGACGATGCGCCGCAAGGCAGGCCCCAACGTGATCGACGGCACTTTCTGTGGCGGCCTGCTGGACGCCTGCGAGGCATTGGCGAACGATGAAGCGCTGCACGCCGTGCTGTTGCGCGCAGAGGGGCCCGCCTTCTGCGTGGGCGCCGACATCGGACAGATGCAGGCGCGCCTCGACGATCTCCCCGTTTACCTCGGAGAACTGATCGACCACGCGCATGCTGCGGTGCTGGCATTGGTCGCCCTGCCGGTGCCGGTGATTGCCTGCGTGCAAGGCGTGGCCGCGGGCGGCGGTTTTTCGCTTGCGCTGGCCTGCGACAGCGTGATCGCGTCGCGCGCGGCGCGCTTCGTGGTCGCGTATCCCCAGCTCGGTACTTCGCCGGACACCGGCTTCACGCGTTCGCTGGTCGCCAGAGTCGGGGCTCATCGAGCACTCGAAATCTGCCTTTCTCCGGCGCCGCTGGATGCCGGGCAGGCCCATCGACTCGGCATCGCGAACGAGCTGGTCGATGACGAGGACCTTGATGCCGCCGCCCTTTCGGCGGCGCGACGCCTTGCCGCGCTACCCCGCATGGCCGTGGTCGGCACCAAGGCGCTCATCCAAGGCGACACCCTGTCGGCGCTGGCAGCGCGCATGCGCAGCGAGAAGGAATGGTTTCTCCGCTGTGCGGGCACCGACGCGCTGCACGATCGCATCCGCAGCTTCTCGCAGCGTCCGCGGACCACGCCGCAATAGATCCCGCAATTTCAAGGATAGAAGCCATGGCAGGCCACTGGTTCGAAGAGTTCAGTCCCGGACAGGCGTTCGAGCACGAGATACGCCGCACCATCACCGAAGCCGACAACATGTGGTTCAGCAATGCCACTTGCAATCCGGCGGCGATCCACATCGACGCCGAATACTGCAAGGGTACGGAGTTCGGCCGCCCGCTGGTCAACAGCATCTTCACGCTCGGATTGGTGATCGGCCTGTCGGTGCAGGAAACCACACTGGGCACGACGGTGGCGAACCTGGGCATGACCGACACCCGCTTTCCCTTCCCGGTGTTTCCAGGCGACACCATTCATTCGCGCACCACGGTCAAGGAGTTGCGCGAGAGCAAGTCACGCCCGAACGCGGGCATCGTGACCTTCCTGCACCAGGGCTTCAATCAGCGCGACGAGGAAGTCTGCACCTGTACGCGCCAAGCGCTGATGCTGAGGAAGCCCGCATGAGCAGCCTCAAGCTGCGCTCAATGTTGTTCGTTCCGGCCGACAGCGAACGCAAGCTGGAGAAGTCCCTGCAGAGCATGGCCGACGTGCTGATCCTCGATCTCGAGGACTCGGTGGCCGAATCGCGCAAGGCCGGCGCGCGCGTCATGGCAGCCAACTTCATTCGCGACCAGGCAAGCGCACTCACCTCACGGCTCTTCGTGCGCATCAATCCGCTGGACACGGCTATGGCGCTGGATGACCTGGCGGCGGTCGTCGCGCCTGGGCTGGCCGGCGTCATGCTGCCGAAGATCCGTTCTGCCGCGGATATCGTGCACCTCGGTCATTGCCTCGATGCGCTCGAGGTGCGCGCCGGCATCACGCCGGGCGCCCTGCGCATCATGCCGGTCGCCACCGAAACGCCGCAGGCGGTGCTCGCCATGCAGACTTTCAATGCGCCGCAACCGCGCCTGGCAGGGGTCACCTGGGGCGCCGAGGACCTCTCGGCGGCCGTCGGTGCGGTCTCCAACTGCGAGGCAAATGGAGAGAATTCGCCGCTGTACACCTGGGCCAATTCGCTCTGCCTGTGCGCAGCTGCGGCGGCCGGCGTGCCTGCGATCGATACGCTGCACATCGACTTCCGCGACATCGCCGGCCTTGAGGCCGCCTGCCGCTCCTCGCGCCGGCGGGGCTTCCGCGGGCGCATCGCGATTCATCCCGACCAGGTGGCGACGATCAACATGGCCTACTCGCCTAGCGAGACCGAGCTGGCGCACGCTCGGCGTATCGCGGACGCCTTCGCCGCGCAACCCGAAGCGGGCACGCTCAGCATCGATGGCCACATGGTCGACAAGCCGCATCTCACCCAGGCGCTTCAGACGCTCGAAATGTCGGCGAGCTGAAGCTGCGGATTGCGGCGCATAGTAAGCTTGACACGAAGACAACCGGCGCCATCCCGTCCCCATGAACACCAACACCCAGCGAGCTCCACACAAGAGCGCGAATACCTCAAAGAGCATTGAAGAAGGCGCGTCGGCGCCGCTGTCCGAACGCCGCCAGCGGCGTGCCACAGAGATCCTGGTCGCCGCGCGCGAGGTGTTTCTCGAGCGGGGCTTTCAGGGCACGGCCGTCAGCGAGATCGCAAGCCGCGTCGGCATCGTCGAAGGTCTCGTGTTCAGTTACTTCCCGACCAAGCGGGACCTGTTGCACGCCGTGCTGCGCGAGATGTACGAGCCTCTGATCCAGGACGTGAGCGATGGCTATGCCCGTCTGCAAGGCTTGCGCGCACGGCTTCGCTTCATCGTCTGGCGACATGTGCGCGTCTACGTCGAGACCCCAGGCCTTGCCAAACTGGTGCTGCACGAAGTTCGAACCGGCCCCGAGTACACCAGTTCCGGCCTGCACGAGTTGCAGGTGCGCTACACGCACTTCGTGCGGTTGGCGCTCGAGGATGCCGCGCGCGAAGGAGAGATCGACGCATCGGTCGACATCGAGTCCGTGCGCTCCATGCTCTACGGCGGACTGGAGCATCTGATGTGGCCAGTGCTTTTTGGCACGCAGCGCGCCAACGTGGACCTCGTGGCCGACCGCTACACCGACCTCATGCTGCGCGGGCTACAGCCGGCGCAGGCCTCGCGCGCCGGCGATGTGGAGTCGCGGCTCGCGCGCCTCGAAGCCATCGTTGCTGGCGGCAAAGCGGCGCCGCGCAAGCACCGCTGACGCATTTCTGACCCGCGCTCAATGGCCGCCAGCGGTAATGCTGGCGGCCATTTTCTTTTGGCGTCCAAGGAAAACCTAGTGTTTGCCCTCAAGAGATCATCATCTTTTTTGATCTAGACTCAAAACAGAAACTGAAAACACCGTCAAGGCGCTTCAGAAAGCGCGAATGCCAGAAAAAGAGCCCGACTCAATCTCGCAGCCCGATATGGCTGCCATGCAACGGAGACAACGTGCGCGCATCGGAATCTGGGAACCCTGTGGTCCTTGAATGCGAGGGCATCGAGCGGTCGTTCGGCGGCCTGAAGGCGCTCAAGGGCGTGAGCTTCGCAGTGCGCCAGCGCGAGATCTTCGGACTCGTTGGCCCCAACGGCAGCGGCAAGACGACGATGGTCAACGTCATCACGGGCTTCTATCCGCCGCAGGCGGGCCGCGTGCGCCTGTTCGGGCAGGACATCACCGGAACGAAGCCCTACCGCATCGCGCAGCAAGCGGTGGCCCGCACCTTCCAGAACCTCGCGCTATTCAAAGGCATGACGGTTCTGGACAACATCCTGCTGGGGCGGCACGTGCACATGCGCCCCAGCGCGCTGGCCTCGCTGTGCTATTGGGTCTGGGCCGCACGCGAGGAAACTGCACATCGGCGCGTGGTCGAGGAAATCATCGACTTCATGCAGTTGCAGGACATTCGGGACGAACCGATCGAATCGATCCCGCCGGGACTGCAAAAGAGCGTGGAGCTGGCACGCGCGCTCGCCTCGGAACCGAAGTTCCTGATCCTCGACGAGCCGATGGCCGGCATGAACCAGGAAGAAAAGGAATACCTCGCGCGCTACATCCTCGATGCGCGCGATGAGCGCGGCGTTTCGATCCTGATGATCGAGCACCACATGGACGTGGTCACCTCGCTGTGCGACCAGGTGCTGGTGCTGAGCTATGGGGAGTCCATCGCGCAGGGGCCGGCGCGCGAGGCGATCTCGTCACCGGCCGTGGTCGAGGCGTATCTGGGTCATCGTGCAGCGCAGCGCGCGGGAGCGATTGCATGAGCCCGAGCATCACCGCGGACCTGCGAGCGCGCGTCGCCGCCGCCTGTGACCGCTGGCAAGGCGGCCAGACGGGCGATCCTTCGACACTGATCGCGGCCATCGCCCGCAACGTGCTCGCGCACCCCGCGCGCATTGCGGTGCGCGAGCGTGACCGGGGCATCTGGGTCGAGCACGACTGGACAGCCGTCCTCAGCGACGTCATCGCCCTGGCAGCCGGACTGCAACAGGCCGGCGTGCGACCGGGCCACGCGGTGATGGTGATCGGCGACAACCGCCTGCGCCTGTACCAGGCCATGCTCGCCACCATGGCCCTGCGCGCCTTTCCGGCGCCGATCTACCCCGACGTGCCTCCCGCGGAACTGGTGCACTACAGCAAGCTGGGGCGCCCCGAGGTGGCCATCGTCGAAGACCAGGAGCAGGTCGACAAGCTGCTGGAACTGCGAAAGCAAAGCGGCGGGCAGCCACGCGCCATCATCTACCACGACCCACGTGGCCTGCGCACCTGCGACGAGCCGGGGCTGACGTCGCTGGCGACGTTGCTCGAAAGCGGCCGCGCGCGGCTCGCGGAAGCACCCGGGCTCATCGACACACTGATGGCCGAGGCCGGGGCGCAGGACATCGCCGTGCTGCTGCATTCCTCGGGCACCACGGGCCAGCCCAAGGGCATCCCACTGACCCAGGCTAACATCATCGGTGGCGTGCGCAACGCCGCGGCAGCGGGCTACTTCCAACCGCACGAAGACCACTACGCCTATCTGCCGATGGCGTGGGTCGGCGACTTTGTCTTCACGCTCGGCGGCGGGCTGGTGCTGGCTTTCACCATCCACATTCCCGAGCGCCAGGAAACCGTGCTGCACGACCTGCGCGAGGTCGCACCTACGATGTACCTGGCGGCGCCGCGTGCCTGGGACCACATGCTCACGCGCCTACAGGTCGGCATGGCCGAATCGACGCGCCTCAAGCGCTTTCTCTACGAATGGTTCATGGGGCGAGCCATCGAGGTCGAACGGCGCCGGCTGGACGGGCACGCTCCGAAGGTCGGTGAGCGCCTCACGCGCCAGTTGGGCGAATGGCTGGTGTTCGCCCCGATCCGCGACATCCTGGGGCTGTCGCGCGCCAGGCGCGCCTACACAGGCGGTGAAGCGCTCGGGGAGGACACCTTTCTGACCTTTCGCGCGCTGGGCATCAACCTGCGGCAGTTCTACGGCCAGACCGAAACCGCCGCACTCACGGCCGCGCAAGACGACGGCGACCTCAAGCTGCACACCGTCGGCCGGCCGATGCCCAACGTCGAAATTCGCATCGACGATCGCGGTGAGATCTTCGTTCGCTCGGCCTCGGTTTTCGGCGGCTATTACGAAAACCCGGAAGCGACGGCCGAAGCGCTGCAGGACGGCTGGCTTGCGACGGGCGATGCGGGCTACGTGGAACCCGATGGCCAACTGGTCGTGCTGGGCCGCGTCAGCGAGGTCATGCACACCGCCGCCGGCGAACGCTTCGTGCCGAACTACATCGAGAACCGGCTCAAGTTCAGCCCATACATCCGCAACGCGGCGGTGGTCGGCGCAGGCCGTGAACGGCTCGGCGCGCTCGTGTGCATCGACTTCGAGGCGGTCGGCCACTGGGCCGAGGAACGTGCCCTGCCCTACACCTCCTATGCCGACCTGTCTCAGCACCCGGATGTCGTCGCGCTGATCGCGGGGGTGCTCGAGCGCGTCAATCGGGTGCTCAAACCCGAATTGGCGCTGCGCCGTTTCGTCAACTTGCCCAAGGACTTCGATGCCGATGACGGCGAGATCACGCGCACCCGCAAGCTGCGCCGCGCGACCGTCGAGGAACGGTACGCGGTGGTGATCGAGGCGCTGTACGCCTCTGCGGAGTCGGTGGATTTCAACACCGCCATCACCTACGAGAACGGCCAGACCGGCAGCATGCGTCGCACACTGCAACTGACGAGGATCGACTGATGGACATCCTGCTGTACGCGGAACTCGCGATCAACGGCGCACTGGTGGGCCTGATGTATGCGCTGGTGGCGCTGGGCATCGTTCTGGTCTACAAGGCTTCCGGCTACGCCAACCTGGCGCAGGGCGCCTTCGCAATGACTGGTGGCTATGCCTGCCTGTTGATCACGACGGCGCTCGGCGTACCGATGTGGGCAGCAGCGCTGCTGTCGCTCGTGGTGCTGTTCTTCGCAGGCGTGCTAGTCGAACGTTTCCTGTTGCGCCGCATGATCGGGCAGCCCGTCGTGATGGTCATCATGCTCACGCTCGGTCTGGAGATCTTTCTGCGCGGCCTGGTGCCGGGCCTGCTGGGCTCGACGGTGAAACGGCTGGACCTCGACATTTCGCAGGCGCCCGTGCTGCTGGGCGACATCCTGGTCAATCGTGCCTACCTGACCGGCGGCGTGATTGCGCTGGTGCTGATCTTCGGCGCCATGGCCTTCTTCAATTCACCCTTGGGTGTGCGCATGCGCGCCGTGTCGGACGACAAGATCGCAGCTTGGACAGTCGGCATCCGGGTCGAACACGTGATCGCCGTCGCGTGGGGCTTGGCGGGCGTCTCGGCAGGTGCTGCCGGCATCCTCTGGGGCTCGGTGCAGGGCGTGGACTGGACCCTGTCGCTGCTTCTGCTCAAGGCGCTCGCCATTGCGATCCTCGGCGGGCTCGACAGCGTGCGCGGCGTGCTGGTTGCCGGCCTCGTCATCGGCATTGCGGAAAGCATCGCAGCCGGCGTACTGGACCCGCTCGTGGGCGGAGGCACGCGCGACATCGTGGCTTCGGTCTTCATCCTGTTGACAGTGCTCGTGCGCCCGCACGGGTTGTTCGGCAGCGAACACATCGAACGGGTCTGATCACATGTTCTACCGTGCCGCCGGCATTCGCCACGTCAACTACCTTCAAACCCGCAGGCTCTGGCCGCTGCGGGCCGACCGGACATTGCTCGCCATCATCGCGGCGCTGTTCTTCACAGCGCCCTGGATGCTGAGCTCGCTTTACCTCAACTCCTACCTGATGCCCCTGCTGCTGTGGACCAGCGCGGCGCTGGGCCTGAACCTTCTGATGGGCGGTGCGGGTCAGGTGCACCTGGGCTACGGCGCCGTGATGGCTATCGGCGCCTACGGCACCGTGCACATGACCCGCGGCGGACTGCCGTTCGAGCTGGCACTGCTGTTGGGCGGCACGCTGGCGGCATTGATTGGCGCGGTGTTCGGCGCCGCCGCACTGCGCGTGAAAGGGCTGTACCTCGCAGTTTCTACCCTGGCGCTGCAGTACTTGACCGACTTTGTCATCGTGCACGTGCCAGCGATCAGCGGAGGCTCGCAAGCTTCGCTGCAGGTGCCTGTGCTGAAGCTGCTGGGTATGCCGGTCACGTCGGATGCGGGTCTGTACTTCGTCGCGCTGGGTGTCTGTGCGGTGCTGACGATCTGGATGCTCAACATCAAGCGCACCAGCTTCGGCCGCGCGCTGGCGGCCATTCGCGAGAAGGACTACGCCGCCGAGATCCTCGGCGTGAGCGCCTTCCGATACAAGCTGCTGGCCTTCTGGGTCAGCTCGTTCATCGGCGGGATGGTCGGCGCTCTCTATGCCTTCTGCTACTACAAGGCCGTCTCGCCGGAGCAGTTCCACATCGAACTCTCGATCCAGTTGCTGGCCACCGTCATCGTCGGCGGACTGGGCAGCGTGCTGGGCTGCTACTTCGGCGCGGCCCTGATCCTGCTGGCGCCGCCGCTGATCCACCATTTGCTGGGCATGTTCTCGCACCACTATGGCGGCGCAATCGGCAGCGACCTGCTGACCCATGCACCGCTAATCCTCTACGGCGCAATGATCGTCGGCTTTCTGCTGTTCGAGCCGCTCGGCCTGGCCAAGATTTACGACAACGTGCGCAAGAGTCTGCTGGTCTGGCCCTTCCGCCACACGCGGCGCCATTGAGTTTTTCGCACAGGCGTTTCATCACCAGCCGTCGCCAGGGCGCCCGCCTGGACGGTGGCCATCCGGAACGGGCGAACCACAGCAGCAGGAGATAGACATCATGACGGTAGACAGACGACAGTTCGTGGCGGCCGGCGCGGCGACCGCACTCATCGGCACTCTCCCCTTTGCGCCGCAAGCCCATGCACAGGAAAAAGTCGTCAAGTTCGGCATGGCGCAGGACTTCACGGTGGTCTATACCTTCGTCACGGCCGAATACAGCCAGGGCCAACGCGACTACTTCTCCCTCGTCAACGAACGCGGCGGCGTGAATGGCTGGAAGATCGTTGCTGACATCGTCGACACGGGCAATGCGCCGCAACGCGGCATCGAGGCCTACGAACGCTTCAAGCGCAACGGCGTGGTGTTGATCGACCCGCTCTCCACGCCGGTCAGTCGGGCATTGGTCACGCGCGCGCTGCAGGACAAGATCAACCTGGTGACCACCTTCTCGGGCCGCAGCGACGCGGGGGATGGCACAGTGTTTCCTTACGTGCTGCCGCTGTCCGCCAGCTACTGGTCGCAGGCGGCGATCCTGATCGAGTACATGGCCCGTCAGGACAAGGACCTGAAGGGCAAGAAGATCGCGTTCGTCCACATCGACACGCCCTTTGGCCGCGAGCCCCTGCCGCTGCTGCAGGCACTGGCCAAGCGGCGCGGCTTCGAACTGCTGCCCTACTCCTATGCGCCGCCCGGCAACGAGCAGTCGGCCGTGTGGACGCAATTGCGCCGCGCCAAGCCGGACTGGACGTTGATCTGGGGCGGTGGCGTCGGCCAGACCGTCTCGGTGAAAGAGGCGCTTCGCAACGGCATCGCGCCCGACCGTATCGCGTCGGTCGTGTGGCTGTCGGAGTCGGACATGAAGGTGGTCGGGCCCGATCAGGCCAAGGGTGTACTCAAGTACGAAGGCGCAGCGGCGGGCCGCGAGCCCAAGGTGATCCAGGACATCCTGCGCGAGGTCGTCCACAAGGGCAAGGGCGCGGGCGCCAAGGAACTGGTTGGTACAGCCTACTACAACATCGGCGTGATGGCCGGCGCCGTGATGGTCGAGGGCGTGCGACGGGCGCTGGAGATCACCAAGGGAACGGCCGTAACGGCCGAAGCGCTCAACGAGGGCCTTCGCAGCATCAAGAACTTTACGGCCGATGGCCTGATCCCGCCGCTGACCACGAGCAAGATCGACCACCAGGGTGGCGGCATGGGCCGCATCGCGCAGTGGGACGGCACGCGCTGGGTGCCCAAGAGCGACTGGCTCGCGAGCGACCAGGATGCGGTATGGGAACTCATCCGTGCGTCGTCGGCGGAGTTCAAAAAGACGGGAACATGACTCTTCTCGCCATCAACAACATCGAGGTGGTGTACGACAGCGTGTCGCTGGCGGTCAAGGGTGTGTCCATCGACATCGAGGCAGGTGGACTGGTCGCGCTGCTCGGCGCCAACGGCGCGGGCAAGAGCACTGTGCTGAAGGCGATCAGCGGTGTCCTGAGCGCCGAGCGCGGCAAGGTGAGCGGCGGCACCATTACCTTCGATGGTGCCGATCTGCTGGGTCTGGGCGCGCCCGAGCGCGTGCGACGCGGCATCGTTCACGTGCTGGAAGGCCGACGCATTTTCGAACACCTGACGCCAGCCGAGAACCTGCTCGCCGCAACGTCGATGCACCGCGACCGCGGCCACGTCCGCGAACTGATGGACAAGGTGATGGCCTGGTTTCCGCGCCTGGCGCGGCGGGCGGGTTCGCCCGCGGGCTACCTCTCCGGCGGTGAGCAGCAGATGCTGGCCATCGGCCGCGCCATGATGACCGAGCCACGCCTCCTGATGCTCGACGAGCCCAGTCTTGGTCTTGCGCCCCTGCTGGTCGACGAGATCTTCGATATCGTGCGACGCATCAACGCGGACGCCGGCTTGTCGGTACTGCTGGTGGAGCAGAACGCCGTTGCGGCGCTCGGCATCGCGCAGCGCGCCTACCTGATCGAGAATGGGCGCGTCGTCATGACCGGTAACGCCGAGTCCTTGAGCAGCAATCCGGACGTGCAGGAGTTCTACCTTGGCGGCGCGCAAGGTCATCAGAAGGACTACCACGCCGTGAAGCACTACCGTCGGAGAAAGCGGTGGCTGACATAAGAAACGGAGGGACTCGATATGCTCCAGATGGCGACCCAATGCCTCCATTCCCGTCGAGATGCCGCGCGCATCCATCGCCCGCACCGTTGCCCCCAACGCGCCGGCGCTGAGCGGTTGCGGATGTCGAAGCGCTATACGCGTGCGGTTTTGCGTTTATTACTGCGCTACGACAACCCGATGCAGAAAGTGGCGCGCGACGACGGCAACTCGCTGTCGTTCGGCTCTGGCCCGCACGTGCGCCTGGGCGCTCGACTTGGCCGTCCCGACACTTGAAAGAGCGGCAACTCGGTCCACTGCGGGCTGGGGGCGTTGCCGGCGGGCCGAGGAGAAACTACGACATTTCAGCACTTCCCTATCATTCGGTGCCTGAACGTTCCAGTCCAAACTCGGTTCGCACGGCAATGTAATACAGTAGTGCATATTACAGATCGTATCCGCATGAGCATGCGGCGGCGATGGCCACATTGCCCGATCCGTCATCCATGGAGCCATTCCAATGAAGGTCCTGGTCCCGGTTCTGGTGCAAATCGCGCCTCCGGTAGGCTGCGGCCTTTGAACTGAAGGCGGATCGATGGCGCAGCGGCTGCAAAGCATGGACGACCTGTTCAAAGGGCGGCACTTCGAGCGAGAGATCATCGTCCTGTGCGTTCGCTGGTACCTGCGGTTCAAGCTGAGTCTGCGTGACCTGGTCGAAATGATGGCCGAGCGCGGTCTGGCCTTGGCCCACACGACCATCATGCGATGGGTGCAGCGCTTCGTACCCGAGTTCGAAAAGCGCTGGAACCGATTCGCTCGCAAGGCCGGTCGATCATGGCGAGTCGATGAGACGTACGTGAAAATCCGCGGCAGGTGGACCTATCTGTACCGGGCTGTCGATCGCGACGGGCAGACTGTGGACTTCCGCCTGAGCACCAATCGTGATGTGAAGGCGGCCAAAGCATTCTTTCGCAAGGCGCTGAAGACTCAAGGGCGACCACCGGTGAGCATCACGCTGGACGGATACGCCGCCTCGCACCGCGCGGTGCGCGAGCTGCCTGCGCAGAACCCCGGATGGAAGGACACGCGGCTGCGATCGTCGAAGTACCTGAACAACCGAATAGAGCAGGACCATCGGAACGTGAAGTCGCGCACCAAGCCCATGCTCGGCTTCAAGGTCTTCGACCAAGCGGCAGTGACGATCGCCGGCGTGGAGTTGCTGCACCGAATCCGCAAGGGCCAGTTCAATCTTCGTCGGCTGCGCCTTGAAGGCCAAGCCGCGCCCGCGATCTGGAACGCGGTGCTTTCGGCCTGACCGACGCAACGTACTCACGACGTCGTTCGGCTGCGCAAGAAATTCGCACCAGAGCCGTCGGCCGTGGTGTCGCCGACGATCACGATGCCGTCCGCCGGAAAGGCCTCACCCGGCAGCACGCGCACGACATCGCCGAGCGCGAGCCGCCGCACGGCGACGCGCGTGAACGTGCCGTCGGTGCCGAGGCGCTCCACGCTGTCGGGCAGCCGGTTCATCAGCGCCTCGAGCGCGCCGGCGGTGCGGTCGCGCAGGCGCGTCTCCAGCCAGCGGCCGGTGAGCAGGAAGAACACGAACATCGTGAGCGAATCGAAATACACCTCGCCGCCCAACGGCCCCTCGGAGCCGAAGGTGGCCGCGGTGCTGACCACGAAGGTGATCGCGATGCCGAGCGCGACCGGCAGGTCCATGCCGATGCGGCGCAGGCGCAGGTCGCGCAGCGCGCTGCGGAAAAATGGCCCGCACGAGAACAGCATAACCGGCATGGTGAGAACCCAGGAGGCCCAGCGCAGCAGCTGCGCGGCGTCGGGCGTCATGTCACCCGGCTGGGCGATGTACGCGGGGTAGGCGTACATCATCACCTGCATCATGCAGAAGCCCGCCACCAGCCAGCGCCACAGCGCCAGCTTCGCCTCGCGCGAGCGCCGCGCGCGCATGAAAGTGTCGCCCGCCGGCACGAGCCGGTAGCCGGCGGCGGCGGAGGCCTCGAACCAGCGCGACGGCTTCACGACGGCGGACGACCAGACGATGCGTGCGCGCCGGCTGGCGGCATTGACTTCGACCTTCAGCACGCCCGGCACTTGTGCCAGCGCCGCCTCGACCGTGAAGGCGCAAGCGGCGCAGTGCATGCCCTCCACCACGACCTGCGATTCCCAGCGGCCCGCGGCCGTGTCGCCGTCGAGCGCGCAGCCGAACGACGACCATTCGGCCGGATCGTCCAGCAACGACCAGCCCGCACGTGCCGCACGGTCGTCCGTTGCCGGGTCGAGGCGGCCAGTCAGGCCGAAAGGGAGCGCAGCTTGCATGACGCAAGGCTATGGGCGCACCCGCATCGCGAGCTTGATCTGGATCAACCCCGGGGCCAGGCCAGACATCTACGCTCGTGGCATCCATCTAAGGGAGCACAAAACCATGTTCAAACGCATCCTCGTCGCCACCGACGGCTCCGCCCTCTCGAAGAAAGCAGTGACGAGCGCCATCGCCCTTGCGGCGCAGAACGATGCCGATCTGGTGGCGCTCACGGTCGTTCCCCTCTACCCGAAGAACTACTTCGACGGCGCGATGGTGTTCTCGCACGACGAGGTCGCGCGGATGGAGCGGCAATGGGCCGAGTCGGCTCAGGGCACGCTGGACGAAGTCAGTTCGGTGGCCAAGGCCGCTGGCGTCAGGATCAAGACGGCAGCCATCAACTCGGATCTCGTGGCGGATGCAGTGATCGCGGCCGCGAAGAAGCACAGGAGCGACTTGATCGTCATGGCATCGCACGGCCGCAAGGGCATCAAGCGACTGTTGCTCGGGAGCGAGACACAGCACGTGCTGACCCGTTCAGAACTGCCGGTGCTGATGCTTCGCTGACTTGTACATTCATCCACAGGCAGGAGTTGATCGCCATGATCTCGAAGCAGACCCGAACGCTGAAGGCATTCGCCTTCATTCTTGCAACCCTTGCAGCGACCAGCCTGCTGGTGGCCGCAGGTCTTGCCGAAGATCCACCGTCCCCCGGCCGCTGTCGCGTGCATCGCCTGCCCTGCCGGAACCACGAAGTGATGGGTCGTACTGTGTTCGCTAGCGCACAGACGATGCACCCAAAACCTATACTAATTGCGTCGTCGTAGTGGCATCCTCTTCGTGATCCCCGGCGCCCGAATGGTGTGGAGTCCGAGATGGTCGCAGTCCTTGATGCCGGAGCAAATCGTCTGCTCGCGGCGCTGCCCGATACCGAGCTGCAGCGCTGGTTGCCTCAACTGGAACATGTGGATCTGCCGCTCGGCCATGTCCTGTACGAGTCTGGTGCGACGCTCAGTCACGTGTACTTCCCGACCACCGCCATCGTCTCGCTGCTGTACGTCCTGGAGAACGGCGCTTCGGCCGAGATCGCCGTCGTCGGCAAGGAGGGCATCGTTGGGATCTCGCTTTTCATGGGCGGCGAATCCACGCCAAACCGCGCAGTAGTGCAAAGCGCCGGCAAGGGGTTCCGGCTCAGCGCAGATGCCCTAAAAGTGGAGTTCAATCGAGCCGGCGCCGTGCTGCACCTTTTGCTAAGGTACACCCAGGCGCTCATCACCCAAATGTCGCAGACGGCGGTGTGCAATCGCCACCACTCTCTGGACCAGCAACTGTGTCGCTGGCTTCTGCTCAGCCTGGATCGCCTGACTGGCGACGAGCTTGTGATGACCCAGGAACTGATCTCCAACATGTTGGGGGTCCGCCGAGAAGGAGTGACAGAGGCAGCGCAGCAGTTGCAAGCGGCGGGTCTGATTCGCTACGCCCGTGGGCGTATCTCGGTGCTTGACCGCGAGCGCCTGGAGAAACGCTCTTGCGAGTGCTACGCGGTGGTGAAGAAAGAGTACGACCGCCTGCTTCCCGACGAGCCGGGGAAATAAGCCGCAGGGTAGCGCATGAAGCGCATACTCCCTGCATCCACTCGAAACGGTATTCGGCCCCAGCGTTCTGCTCCTGTTCGCCTCCGTCGTTCGGAGGTGCGAGCAAAATGGGAGGCCGATATGGCCACTGTCCAGAATCACCTGATCAAGCTGCTGCCGCGCAGTGATCGTCTGAAGTTTCTTTCGAGCTGCGAAGAAGTGCAGCTCGTCCTCGCCGACGTGCTATCCGTACCCGGCGAGTCGACTCCCTACGTCTACTTCCCCGTCGACGGCTTCATTTCGCTGGTCGCAGCGATCGACGGCAGTGCTTATCTGGAAGTCGGAATGGTCGGCAGGGAAGGCATGGTCGGTGCGCATGTCGCACTGGGCGTGCTGACCGCGCCGCTGCGGGCTGTGGTGCAAGGGCCGGGCTCGGCATGGCGCATCAGCAGCAAGGCCTTCCAGACGGAACTGGCAACCAGCGAAGCCTTTCAGCGCGTGCTGGACCGCTACGTGTGCGTCCTGATGGCCCAGCTGACCACATCGGCGGCATGCCTTCGCTTCCACGAAATCGGTCCACGGCTCGCGCGCTGGCTGCTCATGAGCCAGGACCGCGCACATTCCGACAGTTTCCGGATGACGCATGAATTCCTGGCCTACATGCTGGGCGTGCGCCGCGTCGGCATCACCGCGGCAGCGGGCGTGCTGCAGCAAGGCGGCCTGATCGAATACACGCGGGGTGATCTCACGGTGCTCGACCGCGCCGGACTCGAAGCGGCGGCATGCGGCTGCTACGCCGCTGACCGCAAGGGGTACGCGGATCTGCTCGAGTAGATTGAGGCCGACCTGTCGGCAATCCAGCTTCTCCCAAGTTCTTTTGACGCTCTGTTCGCCGCCGCACAGAGTTCCCAGAGTGCCCGCGATATGGTTGGGCTCTCGCTTCGAGCGGGGAAAGCCCTATGACCACTTCCAATGTTGCAGCCCAAGTCCTCGTGCGTGCATACCTCAACGGGAGGTCGATGGATGAATTCATGCTCGCCGCGGCCGTATGGATGGCCGACAAGCGGCTGACAGGCGGAATCGTGCCCGCACTGGATCAAACGCTGCGCGATGACATCGACAGTCAGGCCGGACCGGTGATGGCGTTCCAACAGAGCTGGGGACCAAAGCCGTACAAGTTTGCGGTCCCGCGCCCGCAATGGGTGAGATGGGCTTGAGCATCGCGGCACAGCCTCCTCTGCACGCGCCACCATGAGCATCTATGTCGTTGATGATCACCCCATGATGCGCGACGCCATCGCCATGGTGCTGCGCAGACTGCACCCCCACTGGAACGTCGTGGAACTCGGATGCTTGTCCGAACTCATGCCGAGCGTGGTTGCGACGGGACCAGCCGGCCTGATCCTCCTGGACCTGAACCTGCCCGACGCGACGGGTTGCTCCGGGGTTCACACGGTCAAGCGGCACTTTCCCAACGTGCCCCTGGCGGTCTATTCGGCGTCGCCTGCCGCTGACGCGGCGGACGATTGCATCGAGGCCGGCGCCGACATCTACATCGAGAAGACGGCAGGGGCAAGCGAACTCGTCGCCGCTCTTCGCAGCTTGCTTTTCGACATCCCGCTCTCGAACCTGCGAGTGGCCCGCGATCAGGGGCGATACCGGATTGCCTTGATCGCGGAGGCCATGGACCCACATGGCTCCCGACGAGCCTCCTGTTGAGTCATGGCCGCATTCGGCGACTCCCGCCGGGGAACTGCTCAAGCGCGAACCACGCGACGTCATCGTGTTCGGCGCTGCGCTGGGTGGCTTGATCGCGCTCTGCAAGGTCGCCAGCGGGCTGCCGCGCGAGTTCGAGGCCGCGATCCTCATCGCCCTGGACATCGCCTCTCAGCCGGCGTCGTCGATGCTGCAAATACTCGGCAACTACTCGCAGCTGCCGGTCGGCTATGCAACACACGGCGCTTCCGTCCTTCGGGGGCGCATCGTGCTGGCGCCTTGCGCAGCCGGGAATCATTGCGCTGGAGGCCTGCGGGGCACGCTCCGATGCCGGGCCCTCTGTGGACGGGCTGTTCGCGACGGCCGCTGCGGTGTACGGCAAGCGTGTAATCGGCGTCGTCCTGACCGGCGGCTCCCACGATGGAACGCGCGGATCCACCGTGATCGAAGCAGCGGGCGGTGTCTGTGTGGTCCAGGACCCCGACGAGGCGGTTGACGCTGACATGCCGTTGAGTGTGATCCGCGGAGACCATCCCGACTATTGCCTCAGGCTCGAGCAAATGGCGCCGTTGCTGGTGCGACTGGCAGCAGGCGAGTTGCCGCCCAGAAGTTGATGGAGCGCACCTACACAGTGCACGGCCCGGGCGCGTTCGGTCCACGTTCGCTACCGAACAGAGAAAAAGCGACATCGGGGCTAGCCTTTCCTGGCGCGTCTTTGACGCCTGGAGCGATGCCATGATCTCCTTTGAACCTGTTGCCGACTCGAGCCTCGTCCCACCTCCGTCTGGTTGGACGACGCAGGTGCACGTAGGGGCCGTCTTCGAGGGCGGCCACAGCTATCACGCGCAAGTCTTTCGTGACAGGCAGTGCCTCTGCCACATTGTTATGGCGGGTGTAGCCGTCGAGGCTGAAAGAGCTGAAGAGGCGTTGGCGATCCGTGTGCGGAACTGGATCGAAGCATTTGAGACGCGCGACGTCTCGGACTCCGTGGCGCTGCAAGCCTCCTAGCATTGATGGAAGACGGCGATCTCCATCTCGCCCGCCTGCGCATTGACGACCTGAATGGGCTAGCCCTATCGTGGCGGATACGGGCGCTGCAAGGTGATGAGGCCACTGTCGCTATCTCCGAGGCCTTGATGTCCGTGGCCCGGCGGCGATGCGCTGCTGCGGTTGCGCGGGTCCGCATTCTGCGGGCCTATCTGGCATGGGCTCCGTTGCGCAAGCTGGCCGAGGCCCTGATGCGCCGATAGTCCTGCGGACAAGAACCGGAGCTACCGGGGTTGCGCAGCGTGCGGCAACGCACAGACCGGTCGCCAGGCCCGGCACTATCGTTTCGCCCTTTCGCCAACAGGCGAAAGAGGAACTCATGACAACCCCAGCCCAATTGGCCAAGGAGATCGTGCGTTCCTATCTTTTCGGACGCAGGATGCCCCCTTGATGTTCGACGCGGTGGTCTGGATGGTCGCGAAATGGCTCACGGAAGGGGCGACGCCGATTCTTGATGGGGCCCTCAGGAGGTACTTCCCTGAAGTTCTTCGGCCACACCAACAGGAACTCGCGCGTGTGCATCGATCCGCCGGCGATCAAGACGGCTGAAGCTGGTTTGACGCAGCGCGAAGCGATCACCCCGAAATTATGGTGGGAAGGCGCTTCTTCGGCGGCTACCACGTCATCAGGGCTGTGTTCGCCTCCGCGATTCCCGCTTCGAACCTGCGCCGCCGCGCGCTCTCCGCACTCAGGGCGGCATGCAGCAAATCAAGGTCCATTGCGCAGCCTAGTACGACCCCCTGGATCTGGCGTGCCGCCTTGGTCCGGGCAGTAAAGTTTTCATCACATGGTTCCCCGACGCTCGATCGCAGCTTTGCAATCACTGCCATCAGCAGGCGGTTCCAATCCTTGAGCGCAGTGACATCCGGGTCTGCCTGGCCGCCGGCCGGGACGTGATGAGACACATGAGCGGAAGTCTTGTAGATCATGGCGAGTCCCGTTCGGGTTTCTTCTTCTGATGGGGCGAGTGGTGCGTACAAGGTGCCTTTCGCATCGGGATGCTGATTTGAGTTTGGATCTCGGCGGCGGCCAACTGCTTCCATGCGGATGTCGATCATTTCGCGCAAGCACGAACCGCGTCCAGTGCGACGTCGTTGGCCGGACGTCAGGCCATTCGACTTCCATTCCGGTGACCGCTCGCGCATACAGATAGTTGTTGCGTGCGCGCTCGGAGAGTGAGTCCATGTCGACATGACCGACCGCGCCGCACGGAAAGACGTAGGCACAACGGGCGGAAATGAGAGAACGGAAGAGCAACTCAAAGCCAGTGCGTACGGGGGAAGCAATCACCACGGCCTCCTTTGCGCGCGCTGGTGATCCCGGGGGGTGAACAGAGTAAGCATTTGGATTCTCCACAACCAATGTAGCGATTGGGTGGTAGGAATCCTCTTATATCCAGTCGAAGCTTACAAGACGTGCTTTCTTCTACGTTTGCCCGAAATAGAGGCAGTTACACCGCAGAAATGACTCAAGCGACCAACGTCGATGACCGCAGGAGGCAATCTTGTTCGCTTCGTTCGATATGAGCAAAGCGAAGAGGCAAATGGAATATGCCAATGCGGCGGTCGCCGACGCCGCACGCCCTAAAAAGGTGCTACCACTTGGCATCGCCGCTACCTCCGGCGGGTTAGGCTCCTCATGACCTCATCTGCAGTCGACGACGCTCGACAGATATTCTTGGCGGCAACGCCCGTCATCCGCATCAGCAGCCTTGGCGACAGACGCTGGAAGCGCGACATCTCCAAAGGCCTGCACGCCGGCGGACCATTCCTCCGAGCCCGGTACAAAATTCTCGACGAAACGGCATGGGAGGCGTTGAGGCCCTATCTGTATCTGGTGGCTGGCGACCACTGACCTTGCCCCCGAAAAACGTACCCCTTGCTGAGTGTTTCAATGCAAGCAAGGAGAACGGAAATGACGAAGACAGCAAGAGCGCGCTACACGCTGGAGTTCAAGCAGGAGGCGGTGCGGCTGGTCGAGGGCGGCCAGAGCATCGCTGCGGCGGCGCGCACGTTGGGCGTGGTCGAGCAGACCTTGTTCAACTGGGTCAAGGCGCAGCGCCAAGGCAAGCTCACC
>NZ_JAGGNU010000085.1 GCF_018614915.1 Variovorax paradoxus
CGTTGTGCACCGCCGGCGCGCCATGGGTGGCCCAGCGCGTGTGAGCGATGCCGGTCGTGCCCTCGATGCGGTCGTCGCGCACCTGGGCCAGCAGGTCGGCCACGCGCGCGGTGGTGCGGGCGCGCTGCAGGCCTTGCGCATGCACGGCCACGCCGCAGGAGTCGTAGCCGCGGTATTCGAGGCGCTGCAGCCCCTGCACGAGCACGGGAACGATGTTGCGGGCGGAAACGGCGCCGACGATGCCACACATGGGAAGCTCCTACAGATTGAATCGAAGGAGCTTCACGATTGTGCGGGAAGAGTCAAAAGAATTTTCATGTCTGCGAGCACGGCCGGCGAGGAGTTGCCCCCATGCGGAGACACTAGTTCACAGGAGTTTTCGTCGGCCCGTGTGGAATGTCGGACCAAGAGCGCGGGCGTCTGCACGGTTGCTGCAATGCGCCTGGCACAAGCCTCCGCTTGCCCAGCGTCGCGCGCCTCCACCATCACGCGCAGCAATGGCTCCGTCCCACTGGCCCGAATCACCACACGCCCGGCGCCATTGAGTTCAGCTTCCACCCGGGCTCTTTCATCGAACAACCTGCCGTTGGACATCCAGTCCTGCCCGTCGGCCAGTTGCACGTTGATCAGCGTCTGCGGAAAGAGCGCTACGCCGTCGAGCAGCCTGGCTATCGTTCGGCCGCGCCGCACGCACGCCTGCAGCGTCTGCAGTGCGCTTACCAGGCCATCGCCGGTGGTCTGCTTGTCCAGCGCCAGCAGGTGGCCGCAGCCCTCGCCGCCCAGCAGCCAGCCGCGTCGTTCCAGTTCTTCTAGAACGTATCGGTCGCCGACCTTGGAACGCACGAACGCGATGCCGGCGCCGCGCAAGGCCACTTCCACCGCCATGTTGGTCATCAGGGTGCCGACCACGCCAGCGGGGGTGTCGCCGCGCGCCATGCGGTCGGCCGCCATCAGCCAGAGCAACTCGTCGCCATTGAAGAGGCGACCCGAGCCATCGACGATCTGCACCCGGTCGGCATCTCCGTCCAGCGCAATACCGTAGTCGGCACCCCGCTCCTTCACGGCAGCGGCCAGCGCCTCGGGATGGGTGGCGCCAACATCTTGATTGATGTTCAGTCCATCGGGCTCCACTCCGATGCAGCTTACTTCCGCGCCCAGTTCGTGGAAGACGGCAGGCGCGACCTGGTAGGCCGCACCGTGGGCAGCATCGACCACCAGCCGGAGCCCGCGCAGACTCAGGTCATGGGGGAAGGTGCTCTTGCAGAACTCGATGTACCGGCCCGCGGCATCGTCAAGTCGACGGGCACGGCCAAGCGCCGCCGAATCGACGCAAGTGGGGGAGTCGGCCAACGCGGCCTCGACCGCTTCCTCCCACTCATCGCTGAGCTTGGTGCCCTGCGCGCTGAAGAACTTGAGGCCATTGTCGGGGAAGGCGTTGTGGCTCGCGCTGATCACCACACCCAGACTTGCACGCTGTGCCCGCGTCAGGTAGGCCACGCCGGGCGTGGGCAAAGGCCCGAGCAGCACCACGTCCACCCCCGCCGAGCTGAATCCGGACTGCAGCGCGGATTCGAGCATGTAGCCGGAGATGCGGGTGTCTTTGCCGATGAGAACGGTGGGCCTCGCCTCGCTCATCTTGAGCACTCGGCCAACCGCGTGCGCCAGGCGCAGCATGAAGTCGGGTGTGATGGGCGGCCGGCCCACGGTGCCGCGGATGCCGTCAGTGCCGAAGTACTTTCGTTTGAAGGTCATTTTTCTTCCTTTGGTAGATGTCTCGCATCGGGCTCACCCTCGATGAGCGGGTCGAGAGGCAGATGGCATCCATCGCTCGCCTCAAAAGCTTGAAGCACAAATTCCCTTTCTGTCCGCCCGCTCCTCCATGCCTCGTCCAGGCGTCGGCATGGCGTGATCGCCGCCAGACCATCGATGTCGATCGTGGCCCCAAGCAAGACAGGGGGACCTGACGACCAGCAACCGGAACTGGCGAGTGCACAGGTTGCGGTGCTCTTGGGAACGTCGATCAAGGACATGTTCGTGGTCCGCATATCTTCAGTCAGTGACTCGGAGTTTCTACTTCAGCAATCGGAACTGACACATTCGCGCCGATACTGCTCGAACAGTTGCGCCATGGGCGGCGGGCCTTCGGCACGCATGTAGTCCGGCACGCTGAATGCGAGCAGGCTTGATGAAAAGCCGCTCGCGATCGCCATTTGGCGGCGGATGCGATTGAGCGATGCGGGCTCGGCAGCAAAGTGCTGCTGATCGATAGGCGCGCCGGCGGTCTGGCGAAACACTTCGACGACGACCCGCAGTTCGCGTGCACGACCATCCGCGGCGCGCTTGACGGCACCCAGGACCGGAGCAAGCTCGTCGAGCGACAACTTGCCAACGCCCACACCATCTTGAAACAGCACGATGCCAAGTTCCGGGGCGTCGCCTAGCAAACTGGCCCAGAGGGCCTCCAACGACGCCAGATCAGTGCCTGCGTTGGCGAAGCCGGAGATTGCAATGCGTGCGCGCGCGTCCACAGTGCGAAGCTCCGATGTGAGCGCTCTCAAATGGGTCGTGAGGACCGCGCGGCGCGCCGGATCACGCCAGTTCAGATCATCGATTTCCTCGCTGAGATACCAACCCTCGAAGGTCTTGCGACGAGCGACGAGCGGCGCGAGTTCGCGTGCAGCCTGCAGCGATCGCGAGCGCAGATCGCGAAAATGGCGTTCCACCTGTGCTGGATCCTCGCCGATCTGTGCCCAGTAATTTGGTTCGTGGGCGAGCCCGATGAGCACTCGCATTCCGGACTCTTCGGCAAGATCGAGGAGCGCGCCCAATGGTGGCATCGGGCCGGAACGGAATTGCCGCGATGGGTAGTACGCTGCCTTGCCTGACACCGTCCACTGCACGACGATCTGCGTCATTCCCAGGGCACGCAACGATCGAAAGAGCTTCGCCCAGTCGCTTCGCACCCACAGATTGTGGGCTGGCTTGAATTGAATCACCGTGCCGCTCAGGCGTGCCCCCGTCCGCGGCTCAGTCGACGCGCAGCCTGAGAGCAATCCCGATGCCGCCATGACAAACGCAAGCGATTTCATCGTCCATGACGACCTGCGCACCATCGAGGATTGCATCAGTACCTCACGATGGTTGCGAGCTGCCAGCCGCTTTTGGCCGCCGCGAAGCCCTTTTTATATTGCAGCAGGAACTCAACGCTCGAACGCGGCGTAGCGTATTCGGACTCGTTGAATAAATAGCGCGCGGAGACGCCCGCGCCCGCCTCGGAGTAGTTGACGCGGCCCGGGTCTGGCGACTGGCGGCGGGTGTTGGCCACGAGATGAGGCGTCAGGATCCATCGATCGCTGATGCGAAAACTGCGCCCTTGGCGCGCTTCAAGGTAGATCGCGCGTGTGTGCGCACGATCGGTGAACACTCCCACATCGGCGAACAGCGAGGTGTAGTTCCAGGCGTTCTGATCGACGCGCATCTGATAGCCATCGACCCAACCGTATGACGCGCGCATGAGCCAGTCGTCTTGCGCGTTGTCGCCGATCTTGATCAGCCGTTCAACCGTGAAGTACAGCGAATGTTCGCGCAATGGCTTGAAACGCACGCCGATGCCCGCCTGCCTGCTGGCGCTTTGGATCTTGAGTGAGCGGGGCTCGTTGGACCACAGCATGCGCGCGAAGACGTCCAGCGTGCGCTCGTCGCGCAGTCCGATGACGGGCGGGCGCCACGAGAACTCCACGCCGCCTTGGGAAGGAATCAGGCCGGACGAGTCATTGCCTGACACAGTGCTGGGGCGGTCGCCGCGGCTTGTCCGCACCGACTGGTAAGCGTTCAGACTCCAGGTCTCCGAGAGCTTGCGCACCTCGTCTCGCATCGCACGAATGTCCTCGTCTTCACGCGGTGGTTCGACGGCGGGCATGGGGGCGCCACCTGGCGCCTGGGCAAGCCTTATCGTCGAGATGCGTTCACGCCGCTTGTCGATGGCCCGCTTGAACCATTCCAGGGCTCGGTCGTTGTCACTCACCCGCATGTACGTGTAGGCAAGGTCCGCATAAAGGGCGCTGCGCTCCGGATCACGTTGCAACAATGTCTCGAAGGTGCGCGCAGCTTCTGTGTACGAGCCGGCAGCACGGTAGGTGTAGGCCAATGCGTCCAGGTACTCCGTCTGCGGATCTTCGGCCACCACTCGCTCGAGATGCGCAATGGCCTGTGGCAAGTGCCCGAGCTCGCGTTCGGACAGCGCCGCGTGGTATCGCCGCAGCGCAGACGGTTGCAGCGCCAGCACCTGCTCGGCCGCGTCGCGTGCCAGTGCGTGATGGCCGTCAGCGCTCTCGAGCTGCCACACCATGTCCAGCCGCGCGACCTGCGTGGCGTCCGGAAGCTCCATGGCGGCAAGCTCATCGAGCGTGCCGCGCGCGGCCTCGCGCTGACCGGCGCGCAGTTGGACGCTGGCGAGCGCCAGGGCAATGCGCGGATCATTTTCGATCTTGAGCGAGTCAGCCCAAGCAGCGGCTGCGCGCTTCAGGTCAGCAGTCGACTCATGCAAATAGCCCAGTTCATCGACGATCTGTTTGCGCAGCTTCGGCGCCGCATCCACATCCGCATCGGCAGCACGCAGCAGCACGTCGGTCGCCTCTGAAGCGCGGCTGTTCGCCTTCAGCCCGCGTGCCAGCTCGAGTGCGGCGGTGGCCTCGGTGCGGTGCTCGAGGGCCACAACCAAGTGCGGCTCGGCTTCCTGCCAGCTGCCTTGGCTCCGCAGCAGGGTGCCAAGGGCGAGCCGCGCCTGCGTGTCATCGGGATAGTGGGCAAGCAGCGAGCGATAGGTTGCGATCGCCTCATCGGTGCGGCCGAGGGTCTGCTGCACTGCGCCGAGGCGACTCCACACCGAATGCCGCTCATCCTCCGTCGCCGTTTTCACGTCGAGTGCGCGCCGGTGAGCGGCGGCGACCCCTTCCATGTCCCCCGCTTGCCAGCGTGCGTGCGCCAGGCGCTCATGCAGCGCCATCGTGTTGCCGCCCGGCACTGCAAGAGCGCGTTCCAGGGCCTCGGCAGACTCCCGGTAACGTTTGAGCTGGTCCAGCGCGTAGGCCAACTGGCCCAGCGCCTCGAGGCGTTCTTGCGCGCGCAGTACGGGATGTGCGAGAAGCATTTCGTAGGTGTTTGCCGCCGCACTCCAACCGCCTGCCTGCGCTTGCGCAAACGCGAGCAGCCGAATAGAGGCGACGCTTTCACGCAGCGCCAGGCTGCGCTGCGCCGCCTGCACGGCTGCGGCGTGCTCGCCCAATTCAAGGTGCGCCCGCGCCAGCGAGGCTAGGCCTGCGGGATCGTCGGGGTCGAGTTCGACCAGGCGCTCGTACGCGCTACGCGCCTGCGCATGGGAACCCCGTTCAGTATGAAGCGCTGCCAGCTGCCGAAGCGCGGCAATTCGCGTGGCACGCGGCAGCGTCGAAGCCGACAACTCATTCAACAAGCCGATCGCCTCCTTGGTGCGGCCGCCGCGCGCAGCGAGATGGGCAAGGCGCAACCTATCCTGCGGGAGGGGATCCCGCCGCGCCAGCAGCCGCGGTTGCGCGGTGGCGGCGGGCTGCTTGGCGACACGCGCCGGCGGCTGGATTGCTGCAAGCATCAGCGCTGGATCGCTCTTGACGGGGTTCGAAGCTGGTGAGCTGGTCGGTTGGCTGCTCGTGACATGGATCAGGCTCAGGTTCAACGCCACCGACACGGCTTGAACGTGGCGATGTGCGGCCAAGGTCGCAGCCACGCGCGCTGCCTCGGCCCATTGCGCGCGGCGGGCAGGATCGTCGGTGCGCGATGCCGCCGTCCGGTAGGCCTCTTCGGCGTCGTTGTAACGCTGCATCTTCTCGTAGACCAGTGCGCGGCGCACCAGCGTCTGCGTGTCGCTGCGACCCGCGGGGAGCCGATCGAGCGCGCCCAGTGCCTGATCGTATTGCCCGATCCGAAGGTACAGATCGGCTGCCGACTCGAGGGCAAATCGACGTTCGGCCGCAGTGGCCGCCGAGTGCCTGGCAACGGCATGCTGGTCGGCGATGGCGGCGCGAAGGTCGCCGGCCGCCACGTGCATCTGGGCCCGCAATTGCAGGGCCGACAGCAAGGCGTCGGCGCGCTTCAGCACTCCGTCCAACTCGACCACCGACGCCGCGTAAGCGCCACGCTTGGCGAGCAACTGGGCATAGCCCAGGCGTGCATCGACGTGATCCGGATCGAGCGCGAGCCCATCGCTGAATTCGCGAGCCGCATCGGCCAGTTGATTGGCCTCAAGCAGGCGAAAGGCGCGATCGAACCGCGCATGGGCGCGAAAGCGATCGAATTCGCGATGAACGAAGCCCTGCGCGTTAGGCGACGCAACCGAGGCGGAAGCCACTGCGTCCGCCGCGCCCAGCGCAGGAGCGCCGAGCGAAAGATAGACCAGGCAGCCTGCTGCGACTACGGTGCGGCGTGAGGGAGTCCGGGCTCCAAGCGTCTTCTTCATGTGGGACCTCCATGCAGACTGGCTGGTGCCTTCGATTCACAGTGTGCTGGGGTCTACCCACTGGTAGCCGAGGGCCTCGATCGCATTGATGATCGACTGGAAATCCTGGAAGCCCGGTTTGTTCAGCTCCGGCTCAAGCCAGAACGGATGGAAGAAGAACGACGCAAACCCGTCACGCACGACTTTCGCGTTCTCGGCGTTGAGCTTCAGGTCCTGCCATGTGTAGTTGAAGTTCGACGTTGGGTCGATGTCGCGGATGTCGTACTCGATGTTGCCCAGGTTCTCCGGCAGGATGCGCTGGTTGTAGTAGTCCTTCCTGATGACGTAGGGGAAGAACTGGCCCACGGCGAAGTCCCGGTTTGCGGCCGTTGGGCTCAGGTTCGGCACGGTGGCTGTGTAGTAGACCGCGCGCTGCCACGTGGTCGGGAACCGCTGCGCGGCGGCTTGGTAGGCGTTGGGCGACATCTGGTAGTGCGGCGGCTCCCATGCGAATGCGGTGTAGCCGTTGAGGGCCAACTCGTTGATTCCCGAGTTCATTCGTCCGAGCGCCCAGGCCACAGAGTCTCCAGGCAGTACGCGGTTATTGACGATGTCCCAAAACTCGTAATCGTCGCCGCTGACTGCAGTGTGCGGATTGCGGATGTTGCTGTACTGGTGCGTGTAGCCGTGCAACACGATCTTTCCGCCGTTCTGCAGCGCGTAGTTCAACGAATTGCGCAGTGCCGTCGCCTGCCTCATCCGGATGGTTTGCGGGACGCCCCCGTTGTAGACGCCCAGCGGATCGGTGTAGAAGGGAATGGTCGCGATGCCGAAGGGAATCGACTTCGACCTGAGGTAGTTCGACAGGATCGTCATGGTGTTCCGGTTGACGAGTGCGCTGACATCTTCGAGCCGCACGAGCGCGCGCTGCTGGGTCGGCGTGACCACGCCGAGAATGTCGTGCAGGATGTCGCAGATGACGAGGTAGCGGTCACGCGGGCCGATGTACGAGAACGGCAGGTCGGCGAAATACCAGAAGTTGCCGCCTCGCACGACGTAGGGAATCACCTCGTTGGTGCGCGCATTGCTGATCGGCACGAGTTGCTGTGCCTTCGTCGGATCGAGAATCTGCGTGACCCCCACGTCGGGGTCGGCATTGATGGCCCCCGTCGCGGCGTCGTAGGCGTAGTACTTCGAGAGGAGCCGCGTCTTGTAGGTGACTGTGTCGAAGAAGCCCGGATTCGGATTGGTCGATGTCGGTGCGGCATCCATGCCGCGCAAGCTCGAGAACATGAAGCCATACTTTGCGTTGAAACCCGCGTAGCTCGGATTCCACGCCAGTTGCCACAGGTTGTACTTGAACCAGACGACGGTCTTCGTCGTGTTGTAGGCATCTGCCAGGAAGGCAGGAGGGATCGGCAGGTCGTAGTGCGAGCCGATGTAGAAAATGACGTTGTACTGCTCGACCTTGCCGGCGGCGTAGCCCTGTATCGGCTCCATGTCGACGGTCGTGTTCCAGTGGCCGATCAGGTTGCGCAGCATGATGGCGTAGGCCATTCCGAGCTTGGTGTAGGGACCGCTTGCAGCCTGGTCGTAGAGCACGAGGGCGCGTATGGGTGTCGTCTGCGCCTGTGCGCCAGCGGTGAGGCCGATCGCAAGGACGAGTGCGCATGCGATGCGCGTGAACCAACCTGTGTTTCTCATTTTGAGCTCCAAGGTTTTTGGATATTCGGTGCTGCGATGTCGGCTCACTCGGCCACCACGCGGCCGGTACCACCCGCGCGCTCGCGGGCTTTCAGCACGTCGCTGACGCGTTCATGCTTGTGTATCTTCGTTTCGCCGGGCTGTACGATCGTCTCGACCTGTGGTTTGGGAGGTGCCACCACGCTTCTTTCCGGCTGACCGCGGTCTGGTTGCATCGCAGTCGCGGGCGCAGCCGCCCGGGCATCCGTAGCCTCCGGGTTGGCCTGATCCGGCGGATCCGGCAGTTCCGCGGCCGCCGCCGCGGTCGATGCTGCCGTCAAGGCAAGGGCGACGGCCGTAGCCGCTAGTGATAGTCGGTTCATCGATGTCTCCTTCATGAGTGCTGGAGGGTGGAAGCGATACCTTGCTGTGCGCTGAGAACCGGATCGAGTTCCTTGTGCGCAGGGATGTTTATCCGGGCAACGAGCACATCACGCTGGAGCGCCGGTGCGCGACCGAGAAGATCTGCCGTCACGGGGGCGCGCCCGTACAGCGGGCTGCTCACCAAAGGGTTGGCGTCCGGCAACTCTTCCTCGGAGGGAAATACGTGGGTGGTCTTGTCCCAGGCGATCAACTTGCCGGTGCGCAGAAAGCGCACGTACAGCCGGACCGCGCGGCCGGTCGCGGCGAAGTTGATGAAGTTGCCCCAAACCATGCGCGGAATGGACAGGAAAGCCTGGGTCCAGCCGTACAGGCGCTGCACGCAGAAGGCGCGATGGAAGACGCGCCATGCCAGCAGCCCGGCGTTCGCGAGCGTGAGGTTCCACATCCAGGTGCCTTTTTCGAGCACAGGCGGGTAGTGAAGGGATTGCGGAAAGAGCGCATTGACCGCCCACAAGGAAACGACGCCCAAGACCACCAGATAGGCCAGCACGTTGCAAAAGTTCGTGATCAGCGCGCGGCGGTCGCGGTACAGCATGTACTTGGTGGAAAGTCCTCCGCGCCAGCGCAGGCTGCTCCACCCTTGCAAGGTTATGCCGACCACCCAGCGTCCCTTCTGGCGCACGGCGGACCCGAATGTCGACGGGAAGTATTCGCGCACAGATACGTAGTCCCGCATCTGCACGGCGCGTGCTCTGCCCGACAGCCAATGCCGGCGCGCGAGCTCGCGAACGACGCTGTACTTGACGAAGACCTGCTTCATGCCGAGCGCCTTCATGCGGAAGCCGAAGTCGTAGTCCTCGGTGAGCGAATCGATATTGAACAACTCGTTGCGATTGCTTGCGGCGGCGGCCTGGAAGGCTCGGCGGCTGAATGCGCAGCCCACGCCGGCCGCTGGAATGCTGTGGTCGAGCAACTCGCGCACGACCAGATCCTTGTAGTGCAGCTGCGCGAACTCGTCGAGATAGTGGCCGCCGGTGAACTCGTGCCACTTGCGGGCGAGCGAGAATACCGGGAGCTGCACCATGTCGTTGCGCGGGATCAGATGGTTGAACATCTTGTATGCCAGCGTGTGGATCACGTCCTCGCAATCCTGCATCACGAAGATCTCAAAGCGGATGTCATGATCCTTCTCGTAGCGGCGAATGCCCTGGTAGATCCAGTTCAGGCAATCAGCCTTGCAGGTAGGACCATCGGCGGGCGTACAGATGCGCTGCACGCGGTCGGATGTTTGGCGCACCTTTTCCACTTCCAGATGCGTGGCAGTGTCGTTCGGATAGGTGCCGACAAAGACCTGGTAGTTGCCATAGTTCAGAGTCTTGAGCAGGCGCTGCAGCATCGGGCGAATGACTGCCGACTCGTCCCATGCGGGCAGCATGATGGCGATCGGCTGTTCGGGCTTTTCCTGAAGCTGCTGCTCGGTCGGCGGTCGATGCATCGGCAGCAGGAACCAGCGGCGGTACAGCGTGAGGCCGTAGTAGCACAGGTCCACGAACAGGTCGTCCAGCCCGCAGACAAGGAAGACCAGGCTGACGAAGATGAACAGCAGCTTCAGCGCGAGCAGCGCCGCCGCGATGACATCGACCCAGTCCATGGCATGGCCTCGCTCTAGCGCTCAGACCACGGGTTCGCTTGATTGCGGCTCTAGTGTCTGCGCGCGATGCGTAGACGCCAACGCGCGCCACAGGATGATGGCGATGCGCTGTGCGGCATGGCCGTCACCGAAGGGGTTTTTCGCCCGACTCATGCGGTCATATGCGGGCTGATCGTGCAGGAGCGCGACGACCTCGCGGCACAGGTTGTCGGCGTTCGTGCCCACCAGCTTGCCGGCGCCGGCGGAGATCAGCTCGGGTCGCTCCGTCGTGTCACGCAGCACGAGGATCGGCACGCCCGCGGACACTGATTCTTCCTGAATGCCGCCGGAGTCGGAGAGGATGAGCCAGGCGCGCGACATGACCCACAGCAAGGCCGGGTAGTTGAGCGGCTCGGCGAGCACCAGCTGCGACCCATCGTGACAGATCAGGCCGTGAAAAGCGCGTTGCACGCTGTCCTTCACGCGCGGGTTGGAATGCACGGGCCAGACGACAACCAGGTCGGGCTGCGACTCCAGCAATTGCCGCACCCCCCGTGCAATCGACTCGATGCCGGCCCCCCAGTTCTCACGCCGATGCGCGGTCACCAGCACAATGCGCTTGCGCCCAACCGCGTCCGGCAGTGTGCTGAGCTCCGGCGGCAGGATGCAGGCGCCGCTGCCAGGCAGGGTCCTGAGGTACGCGAGGCCCCAGTGTGTGGCGTCGACTATCGTGTTGCCCGTCTGGTGAATCCACTCGGGCGCGACGCCTTCGCGACGCAGGTTGTCGCTGGCGATGCTGGTTGGCGGGAAGTGCCAACGGGCGAGGCGCCCGATCAGTTGGCGGTTTTTTTCTTCGGGGAAAGGATCGTAGTTGCTGAACGTTCGGAGGCCGGCTTCGACATGACCGACGGGAATCTTCAGGTAGAAGCTCGCCAGTGAACCGACCATGGCACTCGTCGTGTCGCCCTGCACGAGCACCGCCGCAGGGCGAGTCTCTGCCAGGACCCGATGCGACTGCTCGGTGAGCAGCGCCGTCAGGTGTGCGAGCGAATCCGATTTCCGCTCGAGGCTCAGCGCGTGATCGGGACGCATGCCGAAAAACTCGTACAGCGGCCAAGCCATTTCGTCGTGCTGGCCCGTATGAAGCACCAGCGTCGGCAGGTCGACGGATCGAAGGGCCCTGTGCACCGGAGCCATCTTGATGATCTCTGGGCGCGTGCCCATGCACAGAATGACAGATCCGTGTGACATGGTGGCCTCCTCTGTCTCGTGAGCGTTGGCGACAAACTGTGACCAACCTAAAGAAAGGTGAAGCAGCGTGTCGGTAACTCTTGTAAGTAGGTAAATGGTTCCTAAACTATCAGACGGTTCTGCCTTGGCGGGTGGGCATCTCGCCAAACGAAGGAAGAGTTGGTCGCGCCAGACTGCGTCAAGTCGCTTGCGCCAGAGCGTCGGCAAACGAACTATTCACTACAAGTGAAACATTCCAACTCAATTGGTCACGCCTAAGTGCATCCCTTAGTATTAAACGCAGCTGATTCTTCTCAATTACGACTCGTAATTTAGTTAGCTAATCATGTAACAACTCGGCCGAGTTGTGTGCCTAGCGCAGCGCGAGCGTCTTAGGGCAACGCTGATTAAGTTCACCCTTGGCACGTTGTCTGCATCGCTCCCCGCATGAAGCAACAGACC
>NZ_JAGGNU010000086.1 GCF_018614915.1 Variovorax paradoxus
GCGCCGGCCAGGCCCGCGCCGATCACCGCGCAACGGCCCGGCACCGCGATGGGCGCCGCCGCCGGCGCGCGGCGCCGGATCTGCCATGGCGGATCGAACACGCCTTGCAGGGCATCGCGCTTGGGCGGCAGGCCGGGTGCCTTGCGCACCTGGAAGCCGAACTGCGCGAGCGCGTCGCGCACCGGCCGCGCGACGGTCCAGCTCGCGACGCGGGTGCCGCGCCGTGCGAAGCGCGCCACGGCCTTGAGCGTTTCGGGCGACCACATCTGCGGATTGCGCTCGGGGCTGAAGCCGTCGAGAAAGATGCTGTCGGCCTCGAAGTGCTGCTGCGTGCGCAGCATCGGCTGCACATCGCCGATGCACAGCGTGAGCAGCACGCGGCCTTGGTCGAAGCCGAGCCGATGGAAGCCCGGCAGCAGGCCCCACCACTGCGCGCCCAGCTCGGCGGCCAGCGGCGCGAGCTCGGGGTACGCGGCAGCGGCGCGCAGCAGGTCCTCGCGCGATACCGGGTGAGCTTCGATCGAAGCGAAGTGCAGCAGGCGCGGGCGCTGTGGATCGGCCCGCCAGGCTTGCCAGGCTGTCAGAAACGAGAGGCCGAGCCCGAAGCCGGTTTCGAGAATCCGCCATTGCGGCTGCCCGGCCCATGCCTGCGGCAGGCCGCAGCCCGCGAGGAAGACATGCCGGGCCTGCGCCAGTGCGCCGGTTTCGGAGTGGTAGATGTCGCCGAAGCGCGGGCTGTGCGGTACGTCGTCGGCACGCCAATCGACCGATTCGGTCATCTGAGATCACCCCCAGGTTGGCCCACTTCGTGTGGCCGCCCACCCCCTCTCCGGGGGCAACACCAGCGGCCCGGCAAAGCCGGTTCCGCGGTGTTCCCCGAAGGAGCCAGGCTTTGCCGACCGGTCACGCGTCGCGGCTGGCGCGAAGATACTGAGGTCAGTTGGTAGGAGGGACGTAGCCTTGCGCGACGTCCGCGCCTTCGCCGAAGAAGTGCTTTTCCATCTGGCGTGCGAGGTATTGGCGGGCGCGGGCATCGGCCAGATTCAGCCGGTTTTCGTTGACCAGCATGGTCTGCTGCTTGAGCCAGGCGGCCCAGGCTTCCTTGCTGACGTTCTCCCACAGGCGCTTGCCGAGTTCACCGGGGTAGGGCGGAAAGTCGAGCCCTTCGGCCTCTTTGCCGAGCTTGATGCACTGGACCATGCGTGCCATTTTGGATGCCTTTGTGGGTTGCTTAGTTGATTTCGCTATTTAGAACTGAGAACTCGGTCGTTCCAGTTTCTTTAGGCGCTCTTCAGAATTCGCGGCTTCACTGTTATGCCCTGCTGAGCACAAGACCATGAGCCTTCGCCGCGACTTTATCAAGCTTTACCTCGGCGCCGCCGCTGCAGCCGGCATCGCCATGACGGCATTGCCGTCGTTCGCGCAAAGCGTGACCTTGCTCAATGTCTCCTATGACCCGACGCGCGAGCTCTACGTCGACTACAACAAGGCGTTCGCCGCCTACTGGAAGCGCAAGACGGGCCAGGACGTGACGATCAAGCAATCGCACGGCGGCTCCGGCAAGCAGGCGCGCTCGATCATCGACGGTATCGACGCCGACGTTGCCACGCTGGCCCTGGCCGGCGACACCGACGCGCTGGTCAAGCACGGCGGCCTGGTCAAGGCCGATTGGCAGAAGCGCCTGCCGCAGAACTCGGCGCCGTACACCTCGACCATCGTCTTCCTCGTGAAGAAGGGCAATCCCAAGGGCCTGAAGGACTGGGACGATCTGGTCAAGCCCGGCGTGCAGGTGATCACCCCCAACCCCAAGACCTCCGGCGGCGCACGCTGGAACTACCTGGCCGCATGGGAATTCGCCAAGCGCAAGTACGGCGGCGACGCCAAGGCCAAGGAATTCGTCGGCAATCTCTACAAGAACGTGCCGGTGCTCGACACCGGCGCGCGCGGCTCGAGCATCACCTTCGTGCAGCGCGGCGTCGGCGACGTGCTGCTGGCCTGGGAGAACGAGGCCTTCCTGGCGCTGAAGGAATTCGGGCCCGAGAAGTTCGACATCGTCGTGCCCTCGGTCAGCATCCTGGCCGAGCCCACGGTGACGGTGGTCGACAAGGTGGTCGACAAGAAGGGCACGCGCGCCGTGGCCGAGGAATACCTCAAGTACCTGTACTCCGACGAAGGCCAGGACATCGCCGGCCGCAACTACTACCGCCCCACCTCCGACAAGGCCAAGGCCAAGTACGACAAGCAGTTCCCCAAGCTCACGCTGTTCACCATCGACCAGGCTTTCGGCGGCTGGGCGAGGGCCGACAAGGAGCACTTCGCCGATGGCGGGTCCTTCGACCAGATCTACACCGCCAAGCAGAAGTAATCGGAACAGCAAGGCGAAGTCACCCCGATGTCCGTTCTCCTGATTGCCGGCAGCCCGTCGGCACCTTCGCGCTCGGCCGTGCTGCTCGACGCGGTGGCCGCGCGGCTCGCGCTGCGCGACGTGCCGGCCCAGCGGCTGGCGATCCGCGAGCTCGCGGCCCATGCGCTGCTGCTCGGCGAGGCCTCGCATCCGTCCGTGCAGCAGGCGGTCGAGCAGGTGCAGCGCGCCGACGCGATCGTGATCGCGACGCCGGTCTACAAGGCCGCCTACAGCGGCGTGCTCAAGGTCTTCCTGGACCTGCTGCCGCAGTCGGCGCTCAAGGGCAAGACGGTGTTGCCGCTGGCCACCGGCGGCAGTCCGCACCACATGCTCGCGCTCGACTACGCATTGCGGCCCGTGCTGCAGTCGCTCGCCGCGCGGCACATCCTGCCCGGCGTCTATGCGACCGACGGCCAGGTCACGCTGCAGCCCGAGGGCGCCTACCAGCTGCAACAGGAGCTCGCGCAGCGTCTCGATGACGCGGTGGACACCCTGGCCAGCGAAGGGCTCAAGCTGCCCGCTACCAGTGGCTTCGAGCCGGTGCCCTTCTCGCGCGTGCGATGTAGCGTCTGAGGCCGGCGCGCAGCGCCTGCACCTCCCAAATTCGTCGACCTCATTTTCTTCGCCGCCAGTGCGCGGCGTGGGACAACTCACGCCTGAAAAACATTTGCCATGAACCCAGTCAGCACCGAAGACATTGCCCTCGATGCACCCCCGCGTCCGCTGTGGCGTGGGCTGATCGAGCTCTCCATCAGCGTGGTGGTGGTCGCCGCCATTGCGCTGATCGTCGGCTTCATCACCGCCACCTCCGCGCATGCGCAAGGCAAGGGCGAGCTGCGCATCGGCTATCAGAAATCCGCCAGCCTGTTCGTGCTGCAGAAGGCACAGGGCACGCTCGAGAAGCGGCTCGCGCCGCTGGGCTTCAGCGTGAAGTGGGTCGAGTTTCCGGCCGGCCCGCAGCTGCTCGAAGGGCTGAACGTCGGCGCGGTCGATGTCGGCCATGTCGGGGAGGCGCCGCCGATCTTCGCGCAGGCCGCGGGCGCGAAGTTCGTCTACATCGGCTACGACCCGGCGGCGCCGCGTGCCGAGGCCATCCTGGTCACGAAGGATTCGCCGATCAGGTCGGTGGCCGAGCTCAAGGGCAAGAAGGTCGCGCTCAACAAGGGCAGCAACGTGCACTACCTGCTGGTCAGGCAGCTGGAGAAGCACGGTCTCAAGTTCAGCGACATCCAGCCGGTCTACCTGGCGCCGGCCGACGGGCGCGCCGCCTTCGAGAGCAGGAACGTCGACGCCTGGGCGATCTGGGACCCGTTCCAGGCCGCGGCCGAGAAGGCCACCGGTGCGCGCGTGCTCGCCGACGGAACGCCCGGCGTGGTGAACAACCATCTGTACTACCTCGGCGAACGCGAGTTCGCGGCAAAGAACCCGAAGGTGATCCAGGCGCTGTTCGAAGACTCGGTGGAGCAGGGCATCTGGCTCAAGAAGAACCTGAGCCAGGCGACGGAAATCATCGCGCCCCTGCAAGGCCTGCCGGTCGATGTGGTCGAACTCGCACTGCGCCGCTACGAATTCAACGTGAAGCCGATCACCCGGGAGGTCGCCGGCGAGCAGCAAAAGATTGCCGACACCTTCTTCGAGCTCAAGCTGATTCCCAAGCCCATCAAGGTCAGCGACGCGGTCGTGCTCGCGCAGCCTTGACATCGGAAGCATCACCATGACATTGCATTCTTCGACGCGCCGACTGCTTCAAGGCGCCGCGGCAGCGATCGCGACGCCCGCATCCACCGCCTTCGCGCAGGCGATCCCGGTCCGGCGCCAGCTGCTTCAGCTGCTGCTGGTCACTGCAGGCAGCTGGGGCCTGGGCGCGCCGATCGCGTTGGCGCAGCCCGCCGGCGCGGCGACGCCGCAGCCCTTCCAGCAATTGCGCATCGGCTATCAGAAGGCCGCCGCCAACCTGGTGATCGTCAAGCAATCGGGTTGGCTCGAGAAGCGCTTTCCGAATGCGAAGATCGCCTGGATCGAATTTCCCGCCGGCCCGCAACTGCTCGAAGCGCTTTCGGCCGGCAGCCTGGAGTTCGGACTCACCGGCGATTCGCCGCCGGTGTTCGCGCAGGCCGCGGGCAAGGACCTGGTCTACGTCGGCGCCGAGCCGTCGAAGCCGGAAAGCTCGGCCGTGCTGGTGCCGAAGGATTCACCGTTGAAGACCCTGGCCGATCTCAAGGGCCGGAAGGTGGCGCTGCAGAAGGGATCGAGCGCGCACTACCTGCTGGTGCGGGCGGTCGAGAAGGCGGGGCTGCAGTGGAGCGACATCCAGCCGGTCTACCTTGCGCCGGCCGACGCGCGCGCTGCTTTCGAGCGCGGCAGCGTCGATGCATGGGCAATCTGGGACCCGTTCTACGCGGCCACCGAACTCGCGATTCAGCCGCGTGCGCTCAGCACCGGCCGCGGGCTGTCGGGCAACAACTCGTTCTACCTGGCCTCGCGTTCGTTCGCGAATCAGCACCCGGACGCGATCGCGGCGTTGTTCGACGAACTCACGCGCGCCGATCGCCTGGTGCAGCAGGAACGTGCGGCTGCCATCAAGCTGATCGCGGACTTCAGCGGCCTTGACGCCGGCGTCGTGAGCCTGTTCCTGAAACGCCGCCCGCCTTCGCCGGTCGCTCCCATCGAACCTTCGATGGTGGCCGACCAACAGCGCGTCGCCGACGCGTTTCACAAGCTGGCGCTCATTCCACGGCCCGTGGATGTGGCGCAGATCGTCTGGCGACCCGCTGCGCGCATTGCCGCAGCCCGTCCTTGAGGAGATCCGTGCGATGAATGTTTTCTGGTTTCTTCCCACCCACGGCGACAGCCGCTATCTCGGCAGCACGGAGGGGGCGCGCCCCGTCGACCTGGCCTACCTGCAGCAAGTTGCCGGCGCTGCCGACCAGCTCGGCTACGAGGGCGTTCTGATCCCGACCGGCCGCTCGTGCGAAGACCCGTGGGTGATCGCGGCCAGCCTGATCGGCGCGACCCGGCAACTCAAGTTCCTGGTCGCGGTGCGGCCCGGGCTGCACCAGCCCAGCCTGGCCGCGCGCATGGCCGCGACCTTCGACCGGCTCTCGGGCGGGCGCGTGCTCGTGAACCTGGTGACCGGCGGCGACCAGGCCGAGCTCGAGGGCGACGGCGTCTTCCTCGACCATGCATCGCGCTACGAGCAGTCGGCCGAGTTCATCCGCATCTGGCGCGAGATCATCGCGCGCAGTCATGAAGGCCGGAGCTTCGACTACGAAGGCAAGCACCTGAGCGTGAAGGGCGCCAAGCTCTTGTACCCGCCGACGCAGAAGCCCTATCCGCCGGTGTGGTTCGGCGGCTCCTCGGCTGCTGCGCACGAGCTCGCGGCCGAGCAGGTCGACACCTACCTGACCTGGGGCGAGCCGCCGGCCGAGGTTGCGAAGAAGATCGCTGACGTTCGAGAACGTGCCGCGAAGCATGTTGACCCCCACGCTCGGCACTCCGTGTCCTCGCTGCCCCCCGAGGGGGCGGCCGCCGCCTTGGGGCGGCCCGGCGGCGGCGGCGGGGGCCGCACGGTGAAGTTCGGCATCCGCTTGCATGTCATCGTGCGCGAGACCGAGGAGGCGGCGTGGCAGGCTGCCGAAGAACTGATCAGCCGCGTCGACGACGCCACCGTGATCCGCGCCCAGGCCGCCTTCGCGCGCATGGATTCCGAAGGCCAGCGCCGCATGGCCGCGCTGCACACCGGCGGCGCGAAAAGGGCCCCCACGCTCGGCACTGGCGTGTCCTCGCTGCCCCCCGAGGGGGCGCTCACGCCTTCGGGCGGCCGGGCGGCGTTCGGTCGCACCCGGGCCGAGCTCGAGATCTCGCCCAATCTCTGGGCCGGCGTGGGCCTGGTGCGCGGCGGCGCCGGCACGGCGCTGGTGGGCGATGCGAAGACGGTGGCGGCGCGCATCGAGGAGTACGCGGCACTCGGCCTCGACAACTTCATTCTCTCGGGCTATCCGCACCTCGAAGAGTCGTACCGCTTCGCCGAGCTGGTGTTCCCGCTTTTGCCGCGCAAGCGGCGCCCGGGCTTGCCGGGCGGGACGCTGACCGGTCCCTTCGGCGAGGTCGTGGCCAATCTCGATGCGCCTTCGCGCCTCGTTTCGCAAAGCTGATCAAGGCAAAGGACTTTCTTCATGACTGAACGAGTGCAGCCCCTGCCGGTCGCGGCGCCTTCGCTGGGGTGGTCGGCCCGAGCCTTCGGGCTCGGCGTCGCCAAGCGCCTCGTGCCCTGGCTCGTGCCCGTGGGACTGATCGTCGCGTGGCAGATCGCCTCGTCGCTCGGCTGGCTGTCCACGCGCGTGCTGCCGGCGCCGATCGACGTGCTCAAGGCCGCGTGGACGCTGGCCGTCTCGGGCGAGCTGTGGACCCACGTGAAGGTGAGCGCCGGCCGGGCCTTGTCGGGCCTGGCCATCGGCGGCGGGCTCGGCCTTGCGCTGGGCCTGCTGACCGGTTCGGTCAAGTTCTTCGAGACCCTGCTCGATTCCACCATCCAGATGGTGCGCAACATCCCGGCGCTGGCGCTCATTCCGCTGGTGATCCTCTGGTTCGGCATCGACGAGGCGGCCAAGCTGTTCCTGATCTCGGTGTCGGTGTTCTTTCCGATCTACCTCAACACCTTCCACGGCATCCGCAACGTGGACCCGCAGCTGATCGAGATGGGCCGCACTTACGGGCTGTCGCGCTGGCAGCTCTACAAGGAAGTGATCCTGCCCGGTGCGCTGTCTTCCATTCTGGTGGGCCTGCGCTTCTCGCTCGGCCTCATGTGGGTGATCCTGATCGTGGCCGAGACTATTTCAGCGCAGGCCGGCATCGGCTACCTCACGATGAATGCGCGCGAGTTCCTGCAGACCGACATCGTGCTGGTGGGCATCCTGCTCTATGCGCTGCTCGGCAAGCTGGCCGACGTGTTCGCCCGCGGGCTGGAGCGCTGGTGGCTGCGCTGGCATCCGGGCTACTAGTACGACATCCCGTAAAT
>NZ_JAGGNU010000087.1 GCF_018614915.1 Variovorax paradoxus
GCCATAACCGAACAGTATTGAGACTAGGCGGGGGATTCCCAAAACGGAATCCCCCGGTAGATCACCTCGACATTGCTGCAGAAAAATCGCCGAAGAGGCGGATCTCTGCGCCCCTTCGGGCCGACACAGCGTCGAGTAGTGCCTTGAATCGCCCGAGGGTGATGCACTTTCCGCTCACCTTGATGTGGGCCTTCCAGCGGCAGTACTTGGACTCCCAGGTGACCCCGGCCACTCCAGTGCTGGAGTTCGCCCTAACCTTCACATTGCGTGCGTTCTCCAGCGCAGAGCATGCGCGAAGATTGCTGAATCGGTTGTCGTGCCGGACCCCGTTCTTATGGTCAATACGATCGTCCGGCCACTCTCCTGTGACCCAGAGCCATGCCACACGGTGAGCAAGGACCGTTAGTCCGTCGACGCGCAGCCTCCAGTACCCCTCCTCCGAGTCCTTGCCCCCAGCCACTTCGCCGACCTCGACCTGCGAGTTGCAGTCGGTCCTGTGTCTAAACAGCCCGGTGTCGGCCTCATAGTCGAATAGCTCTCTGACCCGCTCTGCGGTGATTCTTCTTGTTATTGTCATGACCCGCTTTCCTGGGTCGCACAGACTAGAAGCGTCAACGCAGGAAGTGAATCCCCCGGTACATCACGCATCGTCCAACGTGAACGGGGTCAGGAGGCCACTTTTGTACCAGCCGTCGACCTCGGTCGGGATCTGGCGCTGCGGCATGTACAGCACCGCGGCGCCGAGGCGCCGCGAGCGCATCAGCTCCTTGACGGAGTCGAGCACCTGGTCGGGCAACGTGGTGCCCTCGCCCTCCCGGTAGTAGACGTTCACCGAGAGCACGCCGGTGTGACGGCCGCGCGGTCGCTCGCCCATGGCCACGAGCTTGGCGCCGTACCAGCGGATAGCGCAGTCGATCCAGATCTCGCCGACCTTGGCCTCGTCGATTTCGGGCCCGTTCTCGTAGAAGGCCTCGATCTGCGGGAAGTTGGCAAGGCGCCAGACTTCGAGTGCGGCCTGGGCGTCGCTTCGGAATTGTTGGGTGGCCATGTCGTTCCTAGATGTTCGAGTTGAGCCCGCCGATCGGCATCGTTCCGGCATCGAGCAGACCCTCGGAGATCAGCACCGCGCTCTCCATGGCGGTCTCGTACGGCTGGTTCTGAGCGCGCAGCTTCTTCGCCCAGTAGCCCGGCCTCTGCAGATCCGCGAGATAAGCGGCGCTCGACTGGCCATCGTCGGTGTCGCCGCGCGTCGCGTTGGTGATGAAGACCTTGTCGCCGCGCCGGATGCGGCGCAGTACGTACTTCGCGCGGTCAAGCGCTTCCGAGGCCCACTTCATGTCGCCGCGCTCGCGCGCGACCTTGTTGTTGACGTAGCCCGATCCAGTGAGCTCGAGGTCGTCGCCCATGCCCGGGTCGAAGGACATGTCCGGCGAGTTGATGCCCAGGTTCCAGTTCGCGACGGCGCGGCCCGAGTACTGCGGGGTCTGCATCACGATGCGCTCGAAGATCTGCCAGACGACCTGGCGGTACAGCGCGATCGGCGCCTCCTCGAGGCGCGTGATGGCCATCTGGATGTCGAGCGCGACCTTGGCGCGGTTCTTCACCATGCCCACGGGTCAGGCCCTCCGGACGTGCACGGCGATGCCGCCCTCGAGCGGGTTCACGGCGAGCACGCGCAGGTTCATGTCGCTGAAGGTGATCTTCGACGACGTGTCGACCACGGTCTCATCGGGCAGGGCGAGCGTGAAGTCACCCTCCTGGTGGCGCGCCTCGAGCTGCGCGTCGTAGCTGAACAAGCTCTGCCAGCGCACGCGAAGCGCGTAGGGATAGGCCGCGGCGCCAAGCGTGTAGCCGCCGGTGGCGGGGTTGAAGGTGCGGCTCTGGATCGTGGCCTCGAGCGGCTCGACCTGGTCAAGGCGCACCGCGGTGACGCCCACGAAGTCCGACGGCAGCCGGCGCACGGAGGTCGCGATGTAGGCAATGCCTGCTCGCCAGAGCACCTGCTTCGGCTTGACTTCGGTGCCGAGCGGCAGGATGACCTCGAAGACGTTGGCCACGTCCGAGGACTCTTCCTCCTGCTTGGCGTCCTTGGCCCACGACGCGAAGGCGTAGACGGTGGCGGCGGGGTCGCTGTCGAGGAACTGCGTAATCGTGCCCACGCTGAGCTGTCCATCGGCCGTCTGCAGCACGTACTTGACGCGGTGGGCCTCGTTAAGGCCGTCGATCGACGGCTCACCTGCGACGGCGTAGACCGCGCCGAAGACGTGGATGCAGCGGTGGGTCGGGATGACAACGCCAGGCGCGACGGAAAGCACGCGGCGGTAGGCCACCATCGCGTCGCGCTTGCTGTCGTCGTACGGATCGATCTGAGCAAGGAACAGCAACTCTCCGGAGTAGGCGTCGAAGACCTCCGTCCGGTCGAAGTAGGCGGAGGCGGCGGCCAGGCTCATCATGGCGGCTTACCCCGTGACCGGGTCGTAGGACCGCGCGGCCGCGATGAAGGCAAGCGGGGTCGCCGGGGCGGCAGCCGGCGTCTGCGTCAGCTCCGCGAGCGATGCGATGAGGCTCGCGCGCGAGGCGAGATACATGGTCTCGATCCGCGCGAGCGTTTCCTTGTAGGGTGCGTCTGCAAAGCGGGAGACCGAAGCCTTCCCGTCGCCCACGTCTTTGGGCATGAGGCTGGCCAGAGAAACGCCGACCTGGCGCGCGCTGGCATAGGCGCTGAAGAGCTTCGTGGCGTCAAGGACTGCCTTCTCGGGCTCCGTGCGCTGCTCCACGGGCTTCGCGGTGATCGTGGAAAAAAGGGCAGGCAAAGACGGCGCGACCTTGTTCAGCTCGCGCAACAGACCGATCTGGTAGATCGGCAGGTTCAGAACGGACTCCGAGAGTTCGACCGCGTTCACCCCAAGGGTTGCGCGGACCTCTGCGTTTTCACAGTAAGGCGTCAGTGCCATGCCAAAAGCTCCCGCAAAGGATCAGGACTCGCTGGGCACGATGGCCAGCTTGCCAGCGTTCAGCTGGAGGGCGAGGAAAGCGTCGATCTCGGCAGGCACCGGGGCAGCTCCAAACAGTTCGCCGGTGTGCAGGTGTTGGAGCGGGCCGTGAACGGACACGAGCTCGACAACATCGCCGATCTCCCAGGCTGTCGCTTGGGCAATGACATCGGCTGCGGGTACTTCGGGCTGGTCGCCCTGATTTGCCGCTGCGGAAGCAGTGGCTTGTTCGTTGGCGCCTTCGGGCGCGCTCGATTCGACGGGCGCAGATGCGGCGGCAGGCGCGGCGGCTGGTTGGATGCTGAGGGTCTGGCGATTCTTGGACATTGCGGGAATCCTTCTTTCTGGATGGAGAAAGGCGCCGGCCAGCGAACCGACCGGCGCCCTACTGTTGGGTCTGAGCTGCTTAGGTGAGCGTCAGGACCTCGAACGCCTCATCGAACAGGCGATACAGGAGCTCGCCCTTGTCGACCCGCATGGCGGTCGAGCGCTTGAGCACGAACTGCTCGATCGCGCTGTACTCGGCCGTCAGCGACTTCACACGGTGCACCGCGTAGCGGGTGTCCATGCCCATGATCGTGCCGGCCGGCCAGTTCGGGTCGTTCGTCAGGAACACCTTGACGGTCGACGTCCAGCTCGGGTTGATCACCTGCATCAGGGTGTCGATGCGCGGGCTGTTGGGGTTGTCGTTCTGGTTGGTCGGCTTGCCTTCGCGGCCTTCGATCGCCATCGCGCCGGCTAGGTCGGTCACCACGAGGCTGATCGTGCGCTTGTGGGCGTTGCGAGCCAGCCACTTGATCCAGGCGGTCTGGGTCAGCTTGCCGCCGGTGGCAGCCGCGTCGAGCGTGCTGGCAGCCACAACCTTGCCGGCGATCGAGGACAGGGCCGCGATTGCGTAGTCGCTGTCGCCGTTCAGGAACGACAGGATGTAGGCGTAGGCCTTCTCGTTCGACTCGACCGCTGCTTGGCGACCCACTGCCAGGCCGACCAGGTCAAGCGTGGTGGAGCGCTGGGCCTGCTCGGAGATCTCCATGCCGATTGCCCAGCTGGGGATCTTGCGCGCCACGTCCGACGCGGTGATCGTCAGCATGGACTGCGGCAGGGCCAGCTGGCCGACCGGCGCGCTGCGAGCGGCTTCCGGGTTGCTGAAGTTCAGCACCGGGCGCTCGAACTTGTCGCTGTTGATGCTGTCGTCCACAGCGATCATCTGCTCCAGACCGGTGACCGAGGTCTTCAGGTCGGTGGCCAGCTTGTCCTCGATCACGCCCAGGATCACGGCGGGGAACAGGATGCGCGAAGCCGGCACGCCTTCCTTGGTGATGGCGGCAGCGTCCTGCTTGGGGTTCAGCACTTCGCCCACGGTCGAGGGGCGGATGCCGAAGTCCTTGCTGCCCTTGACGAAGATGCCGGTCTGCTCGCACAGCTGCTCGAAAGCGGTGCCGAACTTCTCGGCGTTGGTCGGGTAGGCCGACGCCAAGTACTGGGGGACGGACTGACCCTTGTCGGCCGCAGCCTTGTAGGTGTCCAGTCCGATGTCGATCGCTTGGTTCTTGCCAGCTGCGTCGACGTAAACGAGTTCTTTGCCCACTTTTTTCTCCTTGTTCTGTGGGTTGTTGATCAGACGCGCTCGATGACGGCCAGTTGGCCGACAGCCGTGGTGCCCTTCAGCGACACGACTCGCCACAGGAACGACAGGGTGTCCTTCGCGTTGGTGGCCTTGCAGACCTTCGGAGCGCCGGGCAGCTTGGTGCCGCGGGCGGTCACAGTGCCGGCCACGACGTAGTCGCCGACTGCGACGACGCCGGTGCCGGGGGTGGCTTGCAGGCCGTCCAGCGTGACCAGCTTGCGGCCTTCCTTCTGGATGGTGCCCAGTTTGAAGCCGTCGTACAGCGCGCCGCCGGCGTCATCGGCCGTGACCAGGAAGCCTTCGATCTCGTCGCCCGCGGCGCAGAGGCCGTACTGGCTGTCGCCCTTCATCTTGACGAACTTGTTGACGTCTGCGTCGGCAAGCGGGTTGGCCGCGCCGGCGCCGTCCGCGATACGAACGGTGTCGTTCGTGTCGTACGGACGGATGAGCTCGTTGAGTTGGAACTTCGCCATGGGTTTTTCTCCTTATTTGTGGCGGGTGGCTGCGATACGAGCCGCGCGCAACGGGTCCACCGAAGCAGCGCTGCCCTCCTTGTCGGACGGCTGCACCGCGGAGACCGCAGCGACGCCACCCGCCTTGAACTTGCCTTCGAACTGCGTGCGCAGCGTGGTGTGCGCGGCGAGCAGCTCGGTGTCGGTCATCGCGCCGGCGCCGCCGGCCGGATGGCCGAGAGCGACTCGCAGGTAGTCGACCGATGCGACCGTGATCTCGCGCATCGCGGTATGCGAGGTGGCGAGCGCCTCGCTCGCGGCCTTCGCATCGCGTGCCTGGATCGTTAGGTCGGTGATCTGCGTCTGGGCCGTGGCCAGTTGGCCCTGCAGGTAGGTGACCACCGCGTCGCTCGACGGAGCGGCAGCGGCGGCCGGTTCCACGGCAGCGGGAGCAGCTGCACCAGCGCCTTCGGCACCAGCGGCGGGAGCGGCAGCAGCAGCAGCAGCAGGTGCGGCGGGAGCGGCGGCAGCGGCGGCTGGCGCGCCGGCATTGGCGTCGGCGGCAGGTGCGCCGGCGCCTTCAGCTGCGGGTGCGCCGAGGGCGAGTGCAGCGATCTGGGCTTCGGTGAGTGCGTTTTTCAAGGTGGTTCCTTCTGGATGCGCGCCATACTGGGAAGGCTTCATTTCGTTGGCAATCCCACCCCTAATGTTTTCTTTCGGCTTGACCTTTTCGGCCTTGCCGATCACGGAGTCGAAGGTGCCGATCGCGTCGACGAGGCCGACTTCGCGGGCGCGTTCGCCAGGGAACACACGGCCCTGCGCGAGCTTGGTGTCGGCCACTTGGTAGGTGACGCCGCGGTGGTCGGCCACGTGCTGCACGAAGAGGCCGTAGCTGTGGTCGACCGAGGCCTGCATCTCTTCCTTGGCAAGCTCCGAGAGCGGCTCGTACGGATTGCCGAGCGCCTTGTACTTGCCGGCGCGGATGACGGTGGGCGTGATGCCGACCTTCTTCATCATCTCGCTCATCTCCTGGTGCACCATGAGCACACCGACCGACCCGGCCTCGGCCGACTTGGAGATGGTGATGTGGCGCGCGCTGGAGCCAAGCGCGTAGGCGGCCGACATGATCATGCTGTCGCTGAATGCCGTGACGGGCTTGAGCTTCTTGTCGATGCTCGCGATCAGGTCGGCCGTGTCGAACATGCCCGAGACGGCGCCGCCGCCCGAGGCGATGTCGAGCACGATGGACTTGATCGACTGGTCGTTGGCCGCGTGGACAAGCGCCTGGCGGATCTCCGGGTAGCCGGTGAAGCCGAGGTATTCGTTGATCCAGCTCGAGCTGTTGTTCAGCGGTCCGGCGATGCGGATCGTGGCCACGCCATCAGCGACGCGCAGCAGACGCGGAAGATCCTCGGCGGCCTGGCCATGCGGGGCGTAGGCGCCCTGCTGCGGGCGTTGGCCACCATTGGCCATGATCTCGGTGAACGTGGCGTCCATCGCCAGCTTGCGCAGCTGCAGCAGGTACGCGGCGAGCGATTCCTCGGTGCCGGCCCAGAGCTTCAGATCGAAAATGTCCATGATCACTTCACCCGCTTCACGGCGGGCCCCTTGTTGGTGGAGTTGTCGGGCTCCTTGCCCTTGTTGTTCTTCGGCGCGTCCGACGTCAGGCTCTGTTTGAGCGCGCCGGTCGTGCTCTCGGGCGCCGCGTTCGGGTCTGCCGCGCCGGCCTTGAAGAAGGTGCCGCTGAGCTTCGGCGCGCCGGCCGGCGGCAGCTGGCCGGTCAGCGCGATCGCGGCCTCCTCGTCGGAGATCAGGCCGATCGAGAGCTGCTCGAGCACGCGGCTCTGCTTCATGGCGCGGAAGGCCTCGAGCTCGCTGTCGGGGCGAAGATCCACGCGGTCGAAGCCGAAGACGACGTAGACGTCGTGGCCCAGCAGGCGGGTGCCCAGCGTGAGCGCGCGCGAGATGACCGAGTTGACCTTCTGCTGCACGCCCTCGCAGTAGCGAGCGAAGAGCGCAGACTCGGTCGAGGCGACGTTCTGCGAGCCGGAGCCGTGGCCAAGCACGGCGGGCGGCGCCTTCGCGCCCGTGGCCATCTTGGCGTTGATCATCGCCTGCAGGACCTCGTACTCCTTGTTCAGAGTGACGTTGCCGTTGTTCAGGTAGTCGAACTCGACCGAGTCGAAGTGCACCAGCGCGTCGTCCGGCTCGAGGCCGTTGACGGTGTCAGCCACGCCCTGGATGAAGCTGTTGGTGTACGCCTCCATCTTCTCGGCGTCGCCGGAGGTCTCGGGCGGCATCGAGTCGCGGAATTTCTCGTAGTCGATCGAGGCGTCGAGGCGCGGGTGCAGCGCGCGCTTGATCGTGCGGCGCACGTCGTTCGTGAACTCGGTGTCGGCAAGCACGGCCTGCAGCGCGGCCTCCATCGGCGAGTCCGAGTAGGCGCTGAGCAGGTCCTGATCGAGCGCCTCGTAGAAGAACGTCGGGATGTCCAGCGCGATGTCGCCGGCCGTCGCCTTCTGCACCGGGTAGGTGTAGCCGGTGTTGTCCTCCATGAACTCGATCTGCGTCGTGGACACCGGCACCAGGCGGTTCGGCAGCCGGGCCTTGTCGAGCACGAGCTCGAGCGAGCACGAGCCGTACAGGCGCAGCTCCTTGGTGAGCGACTCGGCCACCGCGTGGATCGAGGACACGCCGCTGAAGCCGTCGACGTAGTCGGTCAGGTAGTTGAAGCGCGCGAGGACCTGCTGCACCGCCGCCGTTGCTTCCGGGTTCGGAGTGCCGTCCTGGTTGCGCGCGACCGCGGTGAAGTTGCGCGTGACCACCATGCGCTGGTAGGCCCACACGCTGGCTGACAGGTCGGGCGAGACCTGCGCCAGGTCGCGGATGGTCGACTTGGTGTTGGTGCCGTTGCGCAGCGTGAGCAGGTCAAGGTTCGCGGTGCGCCGGTCGGTCGCCGTCAGGCGCTGGTCGCCGTTGGACGTCTTCGAGCGCTTCGAGAAGCTCTGCTGCGCCTGCGGCTTGGTCGGGACCTTCGGCTCGACAATCGGCGCGAGCTGCCCGGCGCCCTGCTTCTCCAGCGTGGGCTCGGCGCGCTCGGGGGTCGGCTGCGCGCGGCGCGCGCCGAACACTCCGGAGACGATTTTGTTGAGGCCGAAAAGCATGGCCGGCAGACTGGAGGTCTGCCGCCGGGAAATCTATCCCCGGGTAGATTGGCTGCCGTAACATCAGACTTCGTTCGAGATCCGAAAATGATGGAGGGAAAGACTCATGAAAATTGCGGCGATCGCCGTACTGGCGACGGTCTGCATTTTCAGCGGGCCGGCAAATTCGCTTACGACCTTTGGCGCCTATGACTGTGGGGAGTGGTTCCAACGGCCGCAGGCGAGGGGTTGGCTGCTGGGAGTCCTTACCGGGGTCAACTTGATGACGGCAGACGACAAGATAAGGTACGACCCGCTTAACAAGCTGGGTTCCGCAGAGCAGGCCTACCTTTGGATGGACAACTATTGCAGAGCCAACCCCTTGAAGACAGTCCTCAACGGCGCGAGCGACCTCTACCTCGAGCTGCAGAAAAAGTGATCGCCTAGCCCATCCCGGTGCCCTGCTTCTTCGGAGCCGGCGGCTTCAGCTTGAAGGTGCCCACCATCGGCGCCATGCCGAAGCCGCGCGACGCGGCCACGCGGATCTGCGCCGCCAGCCAGGTGTAGAGCAGCGCGTAGTGGAAGTGGTCGTCGCCGTTGGACGGCTTGTTCCAGAGCGAGATCTGGCCGTCCTCGGTCACCTTCTTCGAACGCTTCGATGCCGTCAGCTGCGACTTGATGTCCGGCGCGTCCGCGGTCTTCTTGATCAGGATCTTGCCCGCGCGCAGGTCGTCCAGCAGCATGTCAAGGGCGGCGTGCTTGTTGACCGAGATCTGGCGCAGCGCCGTCTTGCCCTCTTTCTCGTTCTCCTCGCGCGACACCGTGTCGTAGATGGCGATGCCCTTGCGCGTGACGAAGTAGGCGGCGAACAGGTTGCGGTCGGTCTGCTGCAGGTTCAGCAGCGTCTCGACGTAGGGCTGCGCGTCAAGCACCTTCGAGGTGACGCGGTACTGGCGCGCGAGCTCGGCGTAGCGCCGGCGGAAGTCGCCGATCGGGATCTGCTCGGTGTGCACGATCACCAGCTCTTCCTTCGACGTGATGCCGGCCACGAACAGGCGGCAGATCAGGCCCATGTCCCCGCCGATGACGTGCGTCGTGAAGGGCGACGAGTCCATCTCGATCATCGCGTTGTCGACGTCCTCCGGCGTGATGCCCGAGTCGGCGTCCTCGGCCGGCAGGCCAAGGTTGAAGTTCACGAAGTCCGCCCAGCGCGCGTAGCCCGTGCTCGCCTGCACCAGGTACGGAATGTCGATGATGTTCGGCGCGTCGAAGGGCTGCACCTGGTAGCCGGCGGCCAGGTGCCGCTCCAGCGAGTTCTCCACCACCCACTCGCGGTGCTCGGGCTGCAGGCTGGGCACCTTGTGGCAGTGCGGGCACAGCAGCACCGCCTCCTGGTAGCGGATGTGCGCGAGCTTGGCCTTGGTGACCTTGCTCAGATCGTCGTCGTAGCCTGGAATCTTGACGTGCTGCAGGTAGTCCGGGCAGAAGCGGTGGCCGCAGTGATGGCACTTGACGAAGTTCCAGTGCCGGCGCGAGTCTCGGAAGGCCACGTCGATCGGGCCGCCCGGCACGCTCGGCGTCGACAGGTAGGTGCGCAGCTTGTGCGGCGAGTGGGTCAAGCGCGACTGGAACTGGCCCGCGATGTCCTGGTTCGCGAAGTCGTACTCGTCGAAGATGATGGCGTCCGCCGCCACCGAGATCGCCGCGGTGTCGCTCGAGGCGCCGCGGAAATAGAGGAAGCCGCCGGAGCCCAGCTGCTTCACCTCGGCCGAGTCCGCGCCGTCGCTGTTGCGCACGGCGCTGCGAAGGAACGGGCTGCCGTTGATGATCGGGTCAAGCCGGGTCTTGACGTACAGCTTCGCGAAGGTCGCCGTCGGGAAGACGTAGATCAGGCTCAGGTTGGTCATGATCGAGACCAGGCCGAGCGCCATGCGCAGCGAGGTCTCCGATAGGCCCACCTGCGAGCACTTGCGGATCACCACCACCTGCGACTCGTCGCTGAGGATCCGCTCCTGGAACTCGTGGTCCTTGAAGCTGTACTTCTTGCCGTTGATGTAGGTCTCGGTCTCTACCCACTTGGCCAGGTCCTTGCGCGTCAGCTTCCCGGATGTCGCCATCCGGATGCGCTGCACGTGGCGTTTCCAGATCTCGTCGCTCACGCCAGCGCCTTGCCTTCGCCAGCCTCGTACAGCTCCAGGAACTTGGACTGCGCCACGGGCGGCAGCTGCTGCAGCGACTCGATGAGGTAGCCCTCGATCCGCTTCATGCGCTCGCTGGTGTAGACCTCGCTCTGCACGCGCGCGAGCTGCGCGATGATCGCGGCGACGGCATTGGCCACCTGCGCGCGCTGGTTGGCAGGCGTGTTCTCGTCCTTCAGCACGTCCGACTGCAGGCGCTGCGTCTGCAGCATCTGCAGCACCAGCTCGCGGTTCAGGTCGACGTCGGCCAGGTCCTTGACGGGCAGCTTCTCGTCGATCTGCGAGCGCAGCTCAAGCAGTTCCTCCACCGGCATGCCGACCAGGTTGACCTGGAGGCTATGGGTGGGCGCTGCGGTGCGAGAAGAGCCTCCGGCCGAAGCCGGAGGGAGTGCGGGAAGGGCGGCCATGAAAGTCCACTTCGTGTGGCTTCTTGTTGTTGGCCCCGAAACTAGGGCGCCGCCCCGCAAACGGTCAATCCCGGGGTAAATCGGCTGGATTTGGCCGATTCCCAAGGAAAAACGCGCCAAAGTGGCGCGTTTTTGTCAATTCTCCGGCGGTTTTGGGCCGGATCAGGCCGTTTTCGGCCTGGCCGGCGGGCTCTGCGGGCGGTCAAGCAGGCCCTTTGCAGGGGTAGGCCTGCTGGATCTGGCGCTCCCAGCCCTTCAGCGGCTCGACAAAGTACGGCCCGGCCACGTAGCTGGTCAAGGTCGTGCGGCTGCCGCCCGCGTCCTTGAGGTCCATCAGAGCGAAATACGGGCCCTTACCGACCGTGATCTCGGCCCGGCGGTCCTCCGGGATCAGCGTCAGGTGCGACGCGCCCTGCCCGTCCACTGCCATCTTGGTCGCGTGCTCGTCCCAGTAGCGCGCGATCTGCTGGTAGTCGCCGCAGGCGGCCGCCTGGCTCACCTGCAGGTCGCTCTTGCGGATCTCGCTCTTGGTCTTGATGAGCAGCGGCGGCGCGCAGCCCGTCAGCAGGACGAGGAAAAGGGCGCCGAGCGCCCTCCCCGTCATGCGTCCTCCCATTTGCCGAACACGTGGCCGATGACCTTGAACTCGTCGCGGATCGGCAGGTGCATCGGGTTCAGCGGCTCGAGCCACTCGACGCCACCGACATTGTGGAAGACGCGGAACACGAGCTCGCCGCTGGTCTTGACGCGGGCCAACACCCGGTCACCCTCCGCCGGCGCGCGCTCGGCGCAGTCGACGAAGATCTTCGAGCCAACCGGGAACGAGCGCGGCGCGCCGGGCGGTGCCGTCATCGCGTTGTCCTCGATCGGAAGAATGTAGCTGTGCTGGCTGCTCGCCACGGGCGAGGCCATCCACTGCGTCGACTCGTCGGTCTGTAGCGCGCCCTGCTCCGGCGTCCATTCGCGCGCCTGCTCCCAGGTGATCACAGGGAGCACCCCCTGCGTGACAACGGGACCGGCGGGGGGTGCGACTGTAGCGACATGAATTTCCTGCGTGGGGGTAATTGTCCAATTGCGCTTGGAAAAGAAATCGGGATACGCTTTCTTAATCCTATTGCGCACAGCGGATTCTTGCAGCCCGAATTTTTCCATCGCCTGCGGAATTGTCAATTGACCCGTTGTGACGGCAATTACCAATTCCGATTTGCGTAGTTCTTCTGGTGGGCTGTAATCCTTGGAGCTGATCTTACCGGCCTTGCGGGCATCCTCGTAGCGAGGATCCTTCAACACCAAACGCCGAAGCGTCGAAACGTTAACTTTTGCCGCTTCAGCCTGACTTTTGATGCTTTTGCCATTGACAATGACGGCGTCGACGTAAGTGTTTAGTTCTTTCATGAGATCTTTCTTCCCTCTGCTCGCTAATATGTGCAAACTATACCCGACTGTGCAGTAGGTGTAAAGGTTTCGATGCGTAAAGAAGACATTTTCTGTGCTAGTCGCGTAGGCAGCGACCACATGCACCACGACTGTGCAAAAGTTTCAGAAAATTTCGCGCATTTTGAAGAGGCCTGGAGCCCGGCAGCGGGCCCGGTATCACAAAAAAGTGTACCCGTCAACGGCACAGACAATGTTTTTATTGTTGTTGTGCTGGTGCTACACATGCACAGACAAAGCAATTTAGCTCTCTATGGCTTGCACAGAGTACAAAATCCTCAGATAATAGAGGCACAGACAGACTGATTGCAGTGTCCTGGCCCTAGGCGCATACCGTGCCTATGCGTGCGCACCCTCAAAGCCATTGTCATGGCCCAAGGGCGGAGCTTTGCCTGTCGTATTGACAACGTTCTTTCTCTGTCTTGCAAGACAGAGCATGCAAGCAAAGCAAAGGAAATGACATTATGACCGCAGCAAACAAAACCACCGCACCGGCCGCCACCGCGCCGTCGCAAAAGACCATTGCCGATGCAAAGGCACGTCTCGAAGCCGCAACGCTCGAAACCATTGCCATCGAGGCAGGCAACGCAAGCGCCACGCTGAAGCGCCTTGCAGGCACGGCGGACGCGATCAAGGGCAGCGTGACGACTGCCGTCCTGCGCGTTGTCTGCAAGGCTGCCATCGAGGCAGTGTGCGGTCCCCTGAAGGCGACCATCGAGGCGTCCGGCGGGCGCGTCTCCAACCTTTCCACCATCCGCGGCGCGGTGGTCAAGATGCACGCTGCCTACGGTGCGGCCGAGACCCTGCCCTACTGGGGCAGCGTCGCAGAAGCGAAGGCGTCCGGCGATGCTGCGCTGTCTGCCCTTGCCGAAAGCGTCATCGTTGACGGGGTGTTGAGCGCAGAGCGCAACGTCGATGCAGTGACCAAGCTGGCCACCGCATGCACGGCGCACGGCGTGAACGCTCAGACCGCAACGAAGTGGACCGACGAGCTCAACGCGCTCATTCAGCAAGCGTCGGAGCGCCACGAGCCGGCGCCCGAAGGCAGCAACGAAGGCGCCGACGAAGGCAGCGACGAGGACAAAGCCATCATGGCCGATGAAGCCGCGCAGCTGAAGGCGGAAATCGAGACCCTGCGCGAGATCGCCGAACAGGCCGCGCGCATCTTCGGAACGCAGGACCGCGCCGCGCTGGCCATCCTGATGATGGACGTTCCCGAAATCGAGCTCACGGCGGCCGAGTGAGCGAAACGAACCCGGCTCTGTCTTACAAGACAGAGCCAACCCGAGAACCCTGTCGGGGTTCTCGACTGGGCGCAGGCCGCGCGCTCAGTCGAGAACGTCGCCAACCTGGAGAACGAGGATGCCCCGATTACTCACAGCCTACGGCAAAGCCAAATCGGCCAGCCCGAACGGCGGGCCGCGCAGCGGCTTCGAGGTGGTCGACCGGCGCGGCTTCGTGCGCCTGGTCGGCAGCATGGCTACATCGCCTCAGAACGATGCCGGGGTGGCTGACTTGAGCAGCCGCTTCGAGGCTTTCGACGTGATGCGTCGCGTCTGGGTCGCAGCTGACAGCCGGGTCGTCTACAGGCTCGGGCGGATGGCCGCCGACGAGAAGCGGCGCTTCATGGCGGCGCGTGTCGGCCTGCTGCGTGAAGTGGCCGGCGACCACGGCGGCGTCGTTGACGGGGAGGCCTGGCACTGCCCGGCCGACTACGACAGGGAACGCGACCGAAGCGCCTTCCTCGCGAAGGCATTGAGGGTGGGATTGCTGAGCATCGGCGGTCGCACCTACAAGATCAGGGTTCGCGGGGCGAGCCCTTGGCAGGGTGGCGGCTGGCAGGACTCCGGAAGTGGAGGTGCCGGGACCATCGTTTACGAGCTGACCCGTGCCGCAGGCACGGTCAGGATGACGCATGAAGCCCTGCTGATGTCTATCGAGCAGGGTTCGATATAGGACAACGAAATGGACCACCGCCCCGTCAACGTCATTCGCCTTGATCTGGCCTGTGCCCAGGAGCGGCTCGACAACTACGACCATGACGAGTGCCACACCGGCGACCACGACTACTTCGTCGCCTGCAACCGGGTCCAGTGCCTGGAGGACGAGCTCTACCTGGCCGAGGCCCACGCCCAGCACATGGCCGAGCGCGTCGCAGCGAAGTGGATCCATCGCTACCGCCCCGTCAACGTCGATGGCGATGTGGATCGACTCTGGACTTGAACTCGATTCACGTTCTCGACTGAGTCGTTGACGGGGGCGCTGGCCGGCGCGCAGCGGCGGCCAGGTTGTCGTTGTCGGGGTCGTTGTCGGGGATCTTGGGCTGAGGCGCCGACGTTGTCGGGTCCGAGCCCGCGCAGCGGGCGAGGGCCCAGGCTGCGGCCAATTCCAAACGCACTTGTTAGTGCCTACCAACGTAGGTGGAGGCGGAGCCATGGCCAAGACAAAGACGCAGCTGGAGGCCGAGTGCCGTCGGCTGCACCGGGAGGTCACCGAAGCCGCGCGGCGCGCTGAGTCGCTGCTGGCCGAGAACCTCGACCTGCGCTGGCAACTGGGCGTGGACAGGGAGTCGCCTGACGCGACGTTCGACCCGCCAGGACACATCGGAGCACCCGGCTGGGTGCAGGACTACAGAGACCGGCTCAAGGCTGAGCTGGCATCGAAAAGCAAACGGAGAACGACACATGCGTGAACGCGCCGCCGCCCTGTACATCACCCTCGGCCCATCGCCGCTCAACATCCCGGTGCCCGCCGATCGCGTTCGCTATACGCCGACGCACCCGAAGCCGGTCCAGATCAAGCTGCCCGGCAAGCCGATCAGCACGCTGTCGTGCCGCGATCGCTACCGCGAGGCCTTCCACCCGGCACCGGCCAGGCCTGCCCCGACAACGTCGATGGGAAGGCTCCTGCGCAGGGTCGAAACCAAGCTCATCGCCTGGATTTGACCCCTCAAGCCTCCAAAAAGTGGCACTCAGACTGTCTCATAAGGCCAAGGGTCAAGTCACCCTAACCCATTGATTCAAAACAACTTCCACTGAGCATAAAGAGGAATTTTCATTTTCAAAAAGTGCCAATCTAAAAGCACACTTTCAGAAAAAACCTCAACTTCTCAGCACTTCAACACCTTCCAGGGTGACCCCTGAGCAACAACACCCCAAGTGCCACTTTTTAGGCCTTTCTGGCTCGCACTTTCCTCAGGCGTGACAGCGACTTAACCCTCGTTTCACCCCTGGCCTTAAAGCACTTCCAAGTGCCAATTCCCAGATTGCTGTCACGCAAGCACCGCCCCGACAACGGCGACCGTACGAGCCTCGACCTGAGCACCGGACTCAAACCGGTGCCGGGGCGAGCGCCACGACCCGAGACGTCGTCGGGGCAACCCGGTGCCGTGACCCGGGGAATGGCTACAGTTGGCCAGCAGCCGCCATCGGAATCGGGAGAAAAGCCGCACTTAACCGGACGTTTGGAGCAACGCCAAGCCGCTTGATGCAATCATGGAGTGTTGGTCCTTCTTGGCAGTCATGTAGTCATGTGGCTCTCCGAAATGCCCGGTTACATCTCAGACGGCCAATATGTAGCGGAGAGCTCCGGTTCGATCCAGCATGGGGAGGGCATCCAAGTGGCAGATCAGTAAGGTACTCCTACAATGCAAATTCCCTGGCAGGGCATCCAAGGCTTTTCCGGCGCGATTGCAGTGGGTGGCCTCGCCCTCACTAGTCTTCTGTTGCTTGCGGGCGTCTTCGCAACCAATCTCTTTCTTGCAATAGAGTTCGTTTCTAAATCCACGGCTTGGGCGATCGTTGTGGCGTTGCCCATCGCATCACTGGCTTATGTTGTAGGGCTACTAACCAACGCGGCCGCCGAAGCCATCTTTGTACGCTTGGGCTGGCTCCAGCGGAACACTTTAATCGACGAACTCCTCCAAATACACGAAAAAGGCGAATTCTTAATTGGGCGCTTTCTTCACCTGCGCCAAGAAGGAGAAATACTCGCTGGCGGATCTCTCGCTCTGGGGATCCTAGCCATGGCCTGCGCCTTCGCTTCTTACCCTATAGAAGGATGGCGCCGCACCTTGATCAGCGCCACCTTCATGTGCGTGATGCTATGCATCGGCAGCAGCTCATTGTCGATATCCCGCTTCCGATCCGCCAATGCTTTGGCAAATGCCTGCCCAAATTCGAAGGAGCCAAAATGTCCAGCTACGAGCATTACGTCGCCGCCCTCCTGATTGTGCTCGCGCAAGAAGCCGCTGCTGAAAGCGGTTCATGCATGAGCGACATGCAATGCAAAGGTGAACAAATCTGTGTTAGGGCCACCTGCTCCATAACGCAAGTCTCTGAGATGATGCCGGTAGGATCCAGCGGCGGTGTGAGGCTCTTATCCCGATACGTAATAAAGACAACGCGAGCCGACTGCGTCAAGCGAGGAGGAGAACACGAATCGATCGGAGCGACGGAGATCACTAGATGCAAGCTTCCGAGTAGCGCAAAGAAGCCCGCTGACGCCGAAGGAGCGGGTCGTTAGGGGACTTGACCGGCCATTAGCTGCGCTCACGCATCTTCGGTTGCAGACATTCGGACTAGGCTCGTTCCTCATGAATTTCGCGCTGGGCTCCATGCTCAAGCCTCGCTGGAAAGACTTCTATGGGGACTCTTTTGGCAAGCCTTTTTTGATCAGCCTATCAATGAGCGGTTCATGGGGGCACCCGTGTGTTGCTGAGCGAA
>NZ_JAGGNU010000088.1 GCF_018614915.1 Variovorax paradoxus
TACGGAGCTCAAGTGAAAGTAGAGGGGCTAGGATCTCTCCACATAGGTCGGCGTCCATCAGCCGGGCGTCCGCTCCGTTGTGGCAGGTCGCCGCTGGCCTCAATGCAGGAGTGCGGTTATGGCTGGCTCATCATCCGCGGACGCATACACCAGGTCGAACTTGTAGACCGCGGCGCGATTGCATCTGCAGGGCGCGGCGGCGCCCCCGTAGTCGCAACCGCCCTCGGTGACCACGTCCGAGGGGCAACGAAGACTACGAACTCAGAGACTGGGCGACGGCGCTCGGCGTCACCCCGGACCGTTGATCCGCTTGCGGTCCTGGCCGCCCACCTTCGTCTTGTTGTCAGCCACAGGCGCGGGGAATGTAGGTGCGGTCCCTGTGCGCGCGTCGGCTTCTTCGCATTGCCGCAGGCGCGCCGGCGGGCTACCGTCACTCGCATGGCCAAGCTCCGCAGCACCTCACCCGCAATGCCGCCGGAGGCCGTCAAAGCCGACATGCCGGCGAAGCTCTCGCCGGTACTCGCCACGCTCGTCGACAAGCCGCCGCCGCGCCCGGACGCCCGGACGAGTGGCTCTTCGAGGTCAAGTTCGACGGCTACCGCATGCTGGCGCGCATCGATGCCACGGGCGTGCGCCTGATCAGCCGCAACGGCCTCGACTGGAGCTCGAAGATGCCGCACCTGGTGCGCGCGATCGAGGGCATGACGCTGAGGCCCGGCTGGCTGGCTGGCGACGTGGTGATGCTGAACGAACGCGGGCTCGCGGACTTCAACGCCTTGCAGAACGCCTTCGACAATTCGCGCACGCAGGGCATCCTGTTCTTTCTCTTCGACCTGCCGTTCTATGACGGCTTCGATCTTCGCGCCGTGCCGCTGGTCGAGCGCAAAGCCCTGCTGCAGACGATCCTTGCCAAGCCGCCAGCGCCGATCCGCTTCAGCGAGGCATTCCACGCGCCACCACAGGACATAGTCGCCTCCGCCTGCGAGCTCGGCCTCGAGGGCATCATCGGCAAGCGCAAGGCGAGCCGCTATTCCTCGCGTCGCTCGCCAGACTGGATCAAGCTGAAGTGCAGCCAGCGGCAGGAGTTCGTGATCTGCGGCTATACGGACCCGCAGGGCTCACGTTCGGGCTTTGGCGGGCTGCTGGTCGGCTACTACGATGAGGCCGGCGAGCTCATCTATGCCGGCAAGGTCGACACCGGCTTCAACGAGCAGATGCTGCGAGACCTGCTCAAGCGCATGCAGGCGCTGGCCACTTTGGACCGGCCGTTCAAGCAGCCCACCGACAACGATCGCCGCTCGCACTGGGTCGAGCCGAAGCTGATTGCCGAGGTGGTGTTCACAGAATGGACCGCAGACGCATCCGGCACCCGTCCTTCAAAGGACTGCATACGGACAGGCGGCCGGGAGCCATCATCCGGGAGCGGCCCGCCAGCGCCAGTCAGGGCGGGTCCATGGCGAGGTGATACCGGTAACCGATGGCCCAGATGCTCCAAGCGCTGCCAGACACGAGAACCAACCAGGCAAGCCGCCGTCGTGTTATCCGCACCTTCAGCGGATTGGTGTTCCCTGCGACGCTTTGGAGGCGTGCGCCAAGCCGAGTACTGCGGCAAACTGCGCCCATGCCAGCCACTAGCGACGAGATCAACGCTCTGCGGGCCGAGTTCGAGCGCGCGCACCGTCGACCTGTCCGGGCGCTCGCCGAAATCCTGCTGATCGGCAACGTCATCCTCGAAGACCACCAGCTGCTCGAAGGTGAGCTCGGGGAAGCGTTCGAGCGCTTCGTGCTCCAGGCCCTGAATGACCAGGGGGTGGAAGTCGGCGAGTTCGCTGCGGCAGTCAAGGCGCTTGGCAAGCTCCGGGCGACGCTTGCCGAACTGCAGCAGCTGCCCGACTGAGCGTCCGCGCTGCGGAGTAGGACGAGCGGCATCGTACTTTGCGCTCGGGAAGGTCATCGGCACCAGCTCGAGAATGCTGGCCGGCATCAATGCAAGCGTTTGACCATCTGGAGGTGCTGCCATCACCGCATCAATACTGATCTGGCGACCGGACGTTGTCCACGATGATCGTGGTGCCTGTGTCTTGACGAGTCTGCTCTGCAAAGGCACGGGCGACGACATCGACCGCGCCGACCGCGGGAAAGCCAACGAGAAGTCTGACTTGGCTACCCGGCTGCGCCGATACCAGGCGAACGCGTTGAGGGAAGCATCCTCGGCATAGCTTGCCGAATGCCTAAAGTAAGCGTCGTAGCTCAGGCATCCGAGGAAGACTGTTGCGAGGAAGAATCCGAGAGTTGCCATGGGCGTCCGGTGCGAATGGCAGCTCGTGGCCTGCATTCTGCCGTCAGCGCGACGACTTCAGCCGCACCTCGCTGGAGCGCATGCGTCGAGGGTCGCCCTGGCACTCAAGGTGGCCGGCCTCCACGAGCAATGCAACCCGCGCAGCGAAGAAGACATCACGCACGCCGATCGGGCGGTTTGGCATCCACAGCATCGCCACCCCGACAACTCGCGCAACCTTCCTCCAATAATTGGAGACTTGCGAAAGAAGGGCGGCGTCGATGAGCGCCGGTTCCGATGCCGAACGTTCTGCGATCCACCCGCTCTCTGCAGGTAGAAGCTCATCGTAATACGTGTCGTCGTTGGTCATCGTGCTGCATCGGCGTCGGTGTTTCTTCGATTGGAGACCACGCGGTCTCCCTTCATGGTCATGTTCTGAGCCGCCCCACCGTCTGCTCCTCGGCGGATTCTGGCGCATCAGCGAACGGCCGGTGCTGGCCGAATCTGCCTTTGCCTGCTCCTGTGCCGTCCTGCAGCACTTGGCGGTTGCGAAACGAACCCATCGCAGGCACGATGGTGCTGCACTGCGCAGAACTCTGCGCCTCCATGCCGGCGTTGGGTTCCGGCTGCCGAGTCGCACGGGAACCGCACACCCATGTTCTTTCTCTGGCCCGAGTACCTGTGGTTCCTGCTGGCGCTTGCACTGCTGCCGGCGGCGTATGTCTGGCTCCTGAACCGCCCGGGCAAGGCGGCCTTGCGCTACAGCAGCCTGGGCATCGTGCGCGAGGCGGCGGCCGCCCGCCAATGGCGACGGCACCTCCCGCCCACGCTGCTCCTTCTGGCCTGCTCGGGGTTGCTGATCGCCGCGGCGCGTCCCGTGGCGCGGGTGCCGCTGCCCTGGGCACGGTCAACGATCATGCTGGCTATGGACGTATCGCTCAGCATGCGGGTCACCGACGTCAAGCCGACCCGGATGGTGGCCGCGCAGGAAGCGGCCAAGCTGTTCCTGCGGGACCTGCCCAAGGAGATCGAAGTCGGGCTCGTCACCTTCGCCGGCAGCAGTCAGGTCACCCAGCGCGCGACGCTGGACCGCGCGTCCGCGATCGCGGGCATCGACGGCTTGCAGATGCAGATGGGCACGGCCGTGGGCAATGCCATCGTGCTGTGCCTGGCGGAGCTGTTTCCGGATCACGGGATCGATCTCGGCGACATGACTTTCGGCAGCAAGCCGCAGGGCCGCAGCCTGGACGACAAGGCGAAGCCGCCGCCCAAGCCTTTCACGCCTGTGTCGCCGGGCTCGTACGAGTCCGCCGCGATCATCCTGCTGAGCGATGGCCGTCGAACCACCGGCGTGGATACGCTGGCCGCGGCGAAGATGGCCGCAGATCTCGGTGTCCGCATCTACGTAGTGGGGCTGGGGACGGTGGAGGGCGACGCTTCAATGCCGGATGGCCTGGCCATCTACATGAAGCTGGACGAACCGACCCTTCGCGAAGTGGCGCGGATGACCGGCGGCGACTACCACCATGCCGGCACGGCCGAGAAGCTGCGCAGCGTCTACGAAAACCTCCGCTCTCGCGTGCAGGTGCAGACGCGAGAAACCGAGCTCACCGGTGCGCTGGCGCTGATCTCTGCACTGGTTGCGATGACGGCGGCAATGCTGTCGCTGCTCTGGTTCGGGCGAATCGCCTGAGCGCCACTTCGCGCCTGAGCGTACTTACGCTTGCGGCCGAAGCAGGGGCAGGCTCTTGACGGATGGATTCTCCTATGCTCGACCATCCAAATGCCGCTTCCGAAATGAGCTTGGTGCGCGAATAGGTCTTCCATCCTCGAGCAGCGCACTCTGTTCATCTCAGACCACGGCTGACGTCGTAAGTCGCGGAACAGGCGCTCTCATTCGTAACCTACCGGGCCCCGCTCCGGCGCCGACACCAGCACCGACGCCGGCCCTAGCACCACCAGCGCCGACACCAGCGCCGACACCGGCACCACCAGCACCACCGGGGCCACGACCACCGGGGCACCACCGCCGGGGCCACCACCGCCGGGGCCACCACCGCCACCACCGCCGGCACCACCCGCACCACCGCCGCCGGTACCGCCAGCACCGGGGCCACACCATCGTCGAGATGTCCGGGCGAGCTGGCGACGTTTTCCTGATGGACATGCGTCTGTTGCACACGCCGTCGATCAATTCGACGAAGAACATGCGGATGATGGCGACGTCTCGTTGCTTCCTCAACGCCTGAGGACACTTTCGCGCCCGGTTCGACGGGCGCTCGGGGAACGTGGTTTGTCGGATTCAGTGATTGGACCAAGCGACCGCCGACCGGCCCGCGCCACGTCCCATCCACGAGCTAGCTGCCGGGCTATGCATCAGTGGTTCACTCACTCAGCAGGAAATCCGAACGGCGAAGAGAAGCCTCTGAGCGAGGGTCGGACTTTGTCAGTATTGGTGAGCTCGGCCAGCGAGTTCAGGATTGAGTTTTCGCCAACTGCGGACTTCGCCCCGCCGGACATCCTGACGCACACCTTGCGCCGTCAGGGCGACTTTATATTTGGGGCGCCGGCCTCTTTCACCGCGCCTTCGCTCTCCAGCCGGCATGCACCGTCCGCTGGACTTCGCCGCAATAGACGGGAGCTTCGGCGGATGTGCTCACCATGGGTCTTGCGTTGCTTCCGGTAGGAGATGCCGCAAGAGCCGTTCAAGAATCAATTGCCAAACCTCTGGACCGCAGCCAACTGAACGGCAAGAGCGGGCGGGTTGCCTTGCTTCACGAGCAGCTTCATCATTTCGTAGACGTGAAGCATCACGTCCTCCCTGAACTCAACGCGATCAGGATTAAGCATCGGGTAGTCACGCTCAACCGAGCGCAAGGCGAGTTCGTACTCGTCGATGAGCGCAGTCCAAGCCTCGCCGTCGGGCTGTGGAACTCTGGCTTGCGTTGCGCTTCGGTCTACATCAATTCTCATGCTCGTGCCCCATTGTGTTTGCTGCCGGACTGGATACTGGGAAGGCATCTTGATGCAACTGGCGGCAAATCGGGCTTCGTATGAGTGCGTTCCTCTCGTAGGCGCGTGCCTACTGAGCCGTAGGCCGAAAGCCGCTGTGCCGGCGGTAGTTAGTCGGGTGCCCAGTGGGGAGGCGTACGAAGCCGACCACGCAGGGCCGGGCGAGGTGCATGCCCATCGAGAGCAGAGCCGCGCTTGACAATCGTGGCATCGTGACACAGCGGCCTCAGCAGCGGAGGCTCATCAGCTGGGTAAAGCCAAGGCCAATCAATTCCATGTGACCTGGAAGAAGGATAGAGCCACCGCGGGGGACCCACCATCGAAGACTTTCGGCTACTGGTTGCTGCTCGCAACTCCGTCACGCGTGGAAGCTCTGCAAGCCGACGCTTCCACGAGGCGCAGCAACTCCAACCGGGAAGGGGAACCCCGTCCAGCAAGGCGCCAACCGTCGTGTCGAGTGCTTCTGCAATGGTCTTCAACTCAATCATCGGGCAGCGCAACCCCCTTCAGCACCCTCCCCAGTCGGTACTCGGTGCGCACATCGAGCACCTTCCCTTCAGCAGCACAGAGGCACTGCCTTATTTCTTCAGGCCCTGGCGGGCGAGCCACCGGTCGATCAGCGTGGCGACCTGGTCGGAGTTGCGATCCATCATCAGCATGTGCGAGTTGCCGTAGATGCCGGTCTCCGGCAATACGATGCGGTCGCCGGTGCCACCGGCCTGGACCAGGTTGTTGCGGAACTTGTCCTGCTGCGCTGTGATGCGTCCCCAGAACGGGAATTTCCCGAGGTTGTCGCCCCAGACCCAGAGCATCGGCACGCCCTTGACGCGCGAGTAGTCGAAGGTGTCGGGATTGGGCGACCCGGAGGTCTCCACCGCCACCAGCGCCTTCACCTTGTCGGGGTACTTCGCGGCCGAGTTGAAGGCGAAATTGCCGCCCTGGCTGTGGACCACGATCACGCAGGGGCAGACCTTCTCGACGTAGGCGTCGTAGGCGGCCTGGGTCGCGGCATCGTTGGTGCCCCAGCGAGGAATCGATTGCTTCGCGAACTGATCGAAGGCGGCGATCGGGAACTGCGCGTTGGGCAGCGCCTTGCGCTGCGCCGGGTCGCTCGCATACGAATCGGTGTCTCCGATCCGGAACAGCTCCCAGGCCTCCTTCTTCGGGCGGAAGAAGGGCTCGCTCTTGAAGATTTCCGGATAGCGCGCCCACGACGCGCGGCCCCGCTCGACCGCGTCGCTCACGTACACGTCGTAGCCGGCACGCAGGAAGAACATCTCCCAGCCCGGATTGCCGTCGGGTTTGGTCTCGAAGGTCGTACCGGCGAGGCCGCCGCCGTGCCACAGCAGCAGCGGCACCTTCGCCTTCGGATGGGCCAGTCGGGTGTAGTGCGCATAGAGCGACTCGACCTCGAAGTCGCCGTTCGGGTTGAGCTTGAGAGGTGGCGCGCCCGGCGTGAACACGAGTTCTTTCTCGGGCAGGCCCGCAAGGGTCACGGAGCGCCCGCCGACGTGGAAGCTGCCGACCTCGGCCACCTCCAGTGCCGGCCCGGCGCAGCCGAGCAGCGCGGCGAGCGCCGTCACGGCAACCGAGCCGCTGAGCCATCTTTTCATCGCCATGTCTCCTTCTTTGAGGACGAAGTGTAGAGATCAGCGCATGCGACCGGCATCGCGAATAACGATGGCAGCGCACGCGCGATGCGATGTGATGGGCGGTCGGTTTACACCCGCGCTGTGGAAAGTTCTCCGACCGTTGGCGATTGTTGACCGACAGCAGGTCACTGCGCACGCATTGAGAGCTGCGCCTGCGTGTCCGCTCCTGGCCCGAATTGAGATTTATGCGAGCAAAGCTGGCTATTCATGCATGGTCGATGCAATCAATTCCGGCAAGAAGAAGGCGCCGGAACTGGTACTTTTTGGTGAAAGTGTTCGTCGATACCGCAAGGAGCGCGGCTATTCGCAGGAGGCATTCGGCGACGCCTGTGGAATCGACCGCAGCTACAGGGGGGTGGTATCGAGCGCGGTGAGCACAACTTAGCACTGATCAACATTCTCAAAATCATTGCCGCCCTGGGCATGCAGCCCTCGAGTTTTTTTCAGGCGATGGATCGACCAGCGAAAAAGGCTAAGAGGGCCTGAATCCAGATCTCCTGACCCCATGGTTTGCTGGAGCACAGCAGTCCTCGGCTGCCGCAGCGCCGTTGGGCTTGCTGCTCTCAGCAGCAGCCCCGATGCAGTAGGCGCTAGGGCACTCGAGGATTGGCGTAGTGCACGAGGCCGGCTCAAGACTGATCTCGGACATTCGGGGTTGCGAGCGTGAGCGGCAGGAATAGAAGCTCGTCCGAGCTCGCGCGCTCCGTTTCGGGAGCATCCCTCCCAGAACATGGATATGGGCCGTCTTCCGAACGCGGGCGAGTACCCGTCCGACGGGTAAACCTACAAATAGCTATTTGGTGGGTATTGGCAGGCGGCCTAGGCGCGGCCCGGTGTGTGCGGGTACCTGAGTCGTTTGGCCTCGGATTCGCGGAGGCGGCGAAGGTGGAGTTTTCTTGCACTGCGTCGGCTCCCACGCGCCCACGCGGGGCCTAGCAACGGTGCTCTACCTGGAAGCCGGGGCGTCGACAGAGTGCGGCCACGAGCTGCCGCTCGCGGCGGCCTCCTAGTTCAAGAGATCAACGGCGGCTGCGCCACTCACCACTTCATTCGCATGCCGAGGGCACCGCTGGCCGAGCTTGCGACCTTGGCGTTGCCGCCGTTGGCCCAGAGCCTACCGATTTCGCCATAGAGGCTTGTGGACTTGCTCAACGTCAATGTGAAACCACCTGCGAGTTCGGTGCTCGTGCCACCGGTCGGCGCCACGATGGCGGTCGTAGTCCCGCCATTGACGAAGCGCGCCACGTGTGCCCCGCTCGACGTCTTGTAGACGTTGACGCGGCCGTATGGTTGCAGTGTGCCCGCTCCAGTGTTGATCTCACTTCTCACACTGAGGCCCGCGCGGCCGATCCAGCCACTGTCCGCCTGCGGCCGGGCAATCGCGCCGGGGATGACGGCGGCGTCCATGTCCATGTGCTGGTGGATCAACTGAAGCTGTGGCTCGATGCTTCAGCCGCCGGTGCCGAACCGAAAGGTCTGGCCCACCTCGATCGAACTGGAGATGCTGTTGCCCCTGCCGTCGATGCCGCGACCAAGCAGCGGCGCTGCCGTGTAGCGGTGAAGCCCTGACTGCACCACCGCATCGGCGTAGAAGCCGCTGTCTGCAGTGTAGGTACCGTATACCCCCAAGTACTGGCTGCGCAGGTCATTGCGCCCGACGTCCAGGTTCTGAACGCCGCTGGCGAACCCGTGCACGCGTGCATCACCGCCGAGTTGGCCGACGTAGATGCCCGCGTGCCAGTTGGACGCAGCGAGCAAGTCGGTGCCCGCCTGGAAGCCGGTGAGGCGTCCATTGCTGGAGGGGGAGACGGTCCCACCCTGCCGGATATTGATGTCGGTGGATAGCACGCGCGCCCAAGCGCGGCTGTCGGAGCCGCTCGGCGGCGACCACCCGATTGGCGCGCACGCCGGCGACACAAGAAAACGAGCAAGAGGACGACGCGCCTGGCGATCGCCCCAAAGGCGGACTGCCGGGCCGCCATCGACGTGGATAGCGTCGCTGGTGCTGAACGCGAAGACACCGCTTGCAAGCGCGGCAGCTGCCCGCCCGACGTCCTGCGGTTCACTCAGCCAGGCATGGGAGAGAGAGTCCGGCAGCGATTCCCTTGTCGTAGTCAGCCGCTGCGACTGCAGTCATCCAGGCCAGGCACTTCGATCTGGTAAGCCGGTGGTAATTTATGCTCAGCTCCTATGTGTCGTCAGTGATCGGACGCGGGCCGCAGCCAGTTCTCGAGGACGAGGCCTGGAACCCGAGAGAAGTGCCGGATGTTGTCCGTGACTACCACGGCGCCGATCGTCAGCGCGTGCGCCGCGATCATTTCGTCAAAGTCCCCGATCGGCAGGCCGCGCGCCTGCAGATCTGCTCGCAGTTCGCCGTGCCGGTTCGCGGCCGTGGCGTCCCAGGGCAGGATCGGCGCGATGCGCAGGAATTCGTCGACGATGCGATGCAGCCGCACGGCCTCGGGCTTCTTGGCCACGCCGAAGCGGATCTCCGAGCAGGTCACCGCCGAAATGCACCATTGCCCCGCCGGCAGCGCCTCCAGGCGTGCATCGAACGCGGGATGCCCGCGCACCGCTTCGCTCGCCGCGTTGGTGTCTAGCATGTACAGCGTCATTCCTTCCAACCCTCAAAGGGATCGCGCTGCTGCGTGCCCTGCCCGCGGTCAGCCAGGAAGTCTTCGGGCACCGGGCCCAGCTGCTCGCGAAGCTGCATGAATGCGCCCCAGTCCACGGGCGAGCGCGTGGACAGGATGACGTCACCGGTGCTTTCGTCGCGGCGGATGTAGACCTCGGTGGTGTCCTCGAAGCGGAATTCGGCGGGCAAGCGCACGGCTTGGCTGCCGCCAGTGGCGAATAGTTTTGCGGTGGACTGCTGCATGGCGACTCCCTTCCGCGCTTCAGTTGATGTAGATATCAATGTATCTACATTGCCCTCACCTGTCAAGGAGCGATCTGAGCCGGTAGGGTGCGTCTTCTACGCGCTTCGTCAAATTGTGGTCTGGCGGTTACGGCGTCGCAAGCGCCTCACGCTCTTAACGTCTTTCTCTTTTTTCTTCTCGGCGGCGAGTGTGCGAACGAGGGCGACACCGATCTTGTGTGGTGAAGCCAAGGATTTCGGCCTCAGGTGTGCCGCTTAGCAGCGACCACCATCGGGCGGGACCGGACGCTCGCGCATGAAGACGTCGAGAATATAAAAGTGGTCGTCGTGGAACTGCGTCTCCATGCCGGCGAGCTCCGATTGAGGCACCCACATGGCTTCGCTGGCGTCATCGCTGCCGCGCACCTCGGGAAGCGGGCCGTCACCGAGGGCGAAGTAGTGCGCATGCGTGATCACCCGACCCCGCTGACTGCGATCAGGATGGTCGAACACCCGCACCTCACGCAGGGCTGCCCTCATGGTGGACGGCAGCAGCCGGAAGCCGGTTTCCTCCTCAAGTTCCCGCACGGCAGACTGGTATACCGTCTCGCGCTGCTCCAGAAAGCCGCCAGGCAGTGCCAGCCGGCCCTTTCCGGGAGCTCGACCCCGGCGGATCAGCAGCACGTGACCGGCCATGTGCACGACGGCATCGACCGTCACGAAGGCGGGCGGAAAAGGCGAGCCGGCCCAAAGCGACTGCTCGGCCGCCAGCGCCTGCCATTCGGCGCGCAGCGCGGCGAAGTACGGCAGATGCGTCCACGCCTCGAGGAAGTCCAAGGTCGTGGGCGGCACCTGGCCGGCGATCGCGGCCAGGGAGTTCTTGACGCTTTGCCCAGTGAACAGCGCCGCGCGCAGGTCTTTGGCGTGGAGGTCGCCCTGGCGGCCCACGTCCACCAGCCTTGCTCCGCGCCGGCCGGGGGCAGCAGCGACGCAATCTCGCACCGCAGCCGCCCATCGCTCCTGCGAGAAGTAGTCGCGCACCGGCATGAACTGCACGCGGGCACGATCGGCCTCGGGCAGGGAGATCCGGATCATCTCGGCACGCTCCTCCCATGTGAACGGATTCCTGAGAGAGCGAGCCTGGTGGGCGGAGCCAATGACGACGATGCACAAGGGCGCGATCTCCAGCCCGCGGCGGATCAGCGCGGCCTGGCCGTCGTGGAACAGCTGGAAGCGGCCGATGCAGACTGCGAGGTCGAATTGTTCGTTCATGCGTTCGTCCTCAGGGGTACACCGCCGCGATCGGCATCTGGCGGCCGCAGCCGAAGGCCCTGCCGCGCACGCGCAGGATGGGGGCCGCCTGCCGGCGCTTGTACTCGTTGCGCGCCACCATCGCGTGGATGCGCAGCACCTCCGCCGCGCCCTGCGCAGTGGCGCCGAACTCCCGCACGAATGCGGCTGCCGCTTCCCGCTCCGGGGCTGGAAGCCGAGGGCCTTCGATATGCAGCTTCAGGATGTTGTCCAGGACCTCGTAGGGCGGCAGGCTGTCGCTGTCTTGCTGCCCGGGCGCCAGCTCGGCCGAGGGTGGCTTGTCCAGAATCGCCGCAGGGATGAGCTCCCGGCCCGCGGCTTCGTTCAGGTGCCGCGACAACGCGAAGACCTCGGTCTTGTACAGGTCCCCGATGGGCCCGAGACCGCCGTTGGTGTCGCCGTACAGGGTGCAGTAACCGACCGAGATCTCGGACTTGTTGCCTGTGGTCAGGAGCAGGTGCCCGAAGGCATTGGAGAACGCCATCAGCATCGTGCCGCGCCCGCGCGCCTGCAAGTTTTCCAGGGCGACGCCGCCGAGCGGGTGTCCGAGCGATGCGCGGAAGCTCTGCTCGAAGGCGGCCACCGGCGCCTGGATCGGAAGCTGGACCAGTTCGACGCCTAGGTTGCGGCACAACTGCTCCGAATCCTGCACAGAACCCGTCGACGAGAAGCGCGAAGGCATGGTGATCGCGGCCACCTGGCTCGCCCCGAGCGCCTCGACGGCCAGGGCGAGGGTCAGCGCAGAGTCGATCCCGCCGGAGGAGCCCACCACGGCTTGGCGGAAGCCGCAGCGGCGGGCGTAGTCACGCATGCCCAGTACGATCTGGCGCCGGTAGAACTCCACGGTCGGCAGGTCATCCGAAGGCGCGGGGGGCGGTGGCTCGTTCCCCAACAGAAAGCGCCCGCCCTCGAAGCCGAGGGTGACGCAGGCGCTCTCGAAGCGCGGTGCCTCCCATGCTACCTGCCCGCTCGTCTCCACGGCGAACGAAGCGCCGTCGAAGACGAGCTGGTCCTGCCCACCCACCTGGTTTACGTACAGCAAGGGCAGCCGGTTCCGGCCGGCGGCGGCCGAGAAGATCCGCTGGCGCTGCTCGCGTTTGCCGAGGCTCGAGGGGCTTGCGTTGATCGAGATCACCAACTCGGGCGCCGCATCCCGCAAGCGCGCGAAGGGGTTCACCGGGTAGTCGGCGCCGGCATCGTTCCAGCCGTCCTCGCAGATGAGGAAACCCACCCGCGTGCCGTCCACCTGGAGCACGCGCGCTGCGTCCGCGCCCGGCTCGAAGTGCCTGCGCTCATCGAAGATGTCGTAGGTGGGAAGAAGCTGCTTGGCATATTCGAGCACGAGCTCGCCGGCCCGGATGACGCGCAGCGCGTTGTGCAGGCGCTTGCCGGGGCCGGCGCGGCGCACGGGCAGCCCCACGACCCAGTGCAGCCCCGGCACCTGGCGGCTGGCCCGCAGCAGCTCGCCGAATGCCGCCTCCACCTTGGCCAGGAAGGCCTCGTCCTCGAGCAGGTCGCCCGGGTAGTAGCCGGTCAGCGATAGTTCGGGAAAAACCACGAACTGAGCCTTTGCCGCGCCCGCCGCGCGCGCGGCGTCGATCATCAGCTGGACGTTTCCCTGCAGATCGCCCACGGTCGGATTGATCTGGGCCACTTGGATCCTGAGCATGGGCCGTTTCTCCTCAGTCCGCCTTGACATTGAAGACCTGGCGCAGGTACGCGAGGAAGGTCATGTCCTCGCACAGCGTCTTGCCGGGCGAATCGGAGAGCTTGGCCACCGGCTGAGCGTTGGCGCCGGTGAGCTTCATCACGATGTTCAGGGGCGTGAGGCCCACTTCGTTCGTGAGATTCGTTCCGATGCCGAAGCCCAGCTGCGTGCGGTCCGCGAAGGTCTGGTGGATTCGCAGGGCGGTCGGTACGTCCAGCCCGTCCGAGAACACGAGCCGCTTCGTATGCGCATCGATGCGCAGCTTCTGGTAGTGGGCCAGCGCCTTCTCGCCCCAGACGATCGGGTCCCCCGAATCGTGGCGCAGGCCGTCGAACCACCCGCGAATAGGCGGTCATGGACATAGAGGTAAGTCCGCGCCAAGCCTCAATTTTTGGTGATTTTCAGATGTCCATAGGGTGTGCGGAAAACTGAGGCGTTTTAAGCGTGGCCATGTCCACACTCGTGGGCGACAGCTATCGGTGGAAGGCCCTTTGCACTAGCAGAGTTGGTACAGCAGACGCGAGGCCGTCCGGGCGATAACTGGCGCTTACCGCGACCAAACGTCTCGCGCATTGGGGGACCTGCCGGTCGCAGAGCCATGTGAAGTGAGATGAACCGGCAGCAGCCCGGAGTTCCTGCTCTTCGCCTCCACCCGCAACCCGGCGAACGGTGCGGCATCAGAACGGACCGGCGGGTCGCAAGCGCTGGCGAGCGACCGCCTGCCACATCTCGCTTCTCAAAATCAGGGCAAATCTTGATCAGCGCCCCCTTCAAATGGGTCGTAGCTGCGGGTCGCCGGTTTCGACCTCGTTGCGCAGCGGCACGTGCTTGAAGAAGTCGCATGGCTGCATCCTGAGGCCTTCGAGGATGCGCATGATGTTGGCGAGTGCCAGGTTTCGCTCGCCTCGCTCGATCGCGCCCATCGTCGTGCGGTCCATGCCAATGTGGTCGGCGAACTTCTCTTGGGCGAACCCCCTGGCCTTGCGTTCCAGCCGCACCGCAGCACCAAACAAAGAGGCGTAGTACGCCTCTTCGTCACTCATTTTTGTCCTCATGGCGCGAATGTTGGATTTTTGTCGCGAAAATAGCCACGGCGTTTAAGCAGGCGGTTGATATAGATACGGTGTTTATGTATCATTAATCGCGCTGACAGACCCGATCGGATGGCCTTTGCGGCTTCCGTCGCCCAGCGGAAGCTGGAGCAGGGTCGCTGCGGCGAAGACCGGGGGGAGGGTGACCGGTGGAGCCGAATCCCGCAACCGACCCGCGACAAAGATGGATCGAGTCCGGGCCTGGAGGTCCGGGCCGCACAGACCAGGAGGCATTAATGGCAATGCGACAGTTTGTAGAGAGGGGCAAGTCGGCCGCACATGCCTCAGACGAAAACACCTCCTCTGACGGTCAACCCGGCCCACCGAGTGCATTCGAAAGCGGTCCGGCATCGGCAGAAGACAGGGTTGCGCCCGAGACGCTTCCCAAGACGGTACCCAGCGCTCTTCTGCGGTGGATGCGTCACGATTCGGAAAATCTCAAGCAGCTCCAGGCACTGGAGGCGGAGCATTCGCGCTTCGTCGGCGCCGATCCCGCTCGTCGCCTCGATGCGCGGGCGATAGGTCCATCGAGATGGGCGTGTCGCCATGAATCTTCATATTGCACGCGTCACTTCCAGCAGCTCAAGACCAGCATTGAGTTGGCAGGCATCAACGTCCAGCCGATCAAGGTGAGACCGATTGCGGCTGAACCCGCGCCGCCGTCAAGTGCGCCAGTGGACCGTAGGATCGACTTTGAAATCGTCTTCGGGCACCTGCGTCACCGGGCATGTGCGGAATTGGGAATCCCAGTCGCCGCGGTCATTACGCAAGTCTCCGACAGGGAACTGTTCATCGAGCTGAACATTGAGAACAGAACGCACGGAAACTTATCGCCGTTCGAGCAAGGCTCGATGTTCATGAGAGCCTTGGATGGAGGACTCTTTGCATCCACACGAGGGCTGGCGCAAGCGCTGGGGTTGGAGCTCACGGTCGTGAAGAAGGCGCTCTGGCTCGCGCAGCTGCCGCAGGAAGTGATCAGTGCCTTTGCATCACCTTTGGACATTCGGATTGGCTGGGCGAAGCCTTTGCATGACGCGTGCCTCGCGGATCAGACCGCTCTAGTCCATCGGGCCAAGCGTCATCGCGAAGGCCGCGACCTCAATCGTGCGCCGAATGTCTTTCGAGAGCTGATGGGTAACCGGTCCTGACTCAATACTGTTCGTTTACGGAGAAAAGCTGCCTGATGGGTTTGTTGGCGACCATGGCCGCACGCCGGAGCGCCGGACAATTTGTATAGGGGCACCTGGC
>NZ_JAGGNU010000008.1 GCF_018614915.1 Variovorax paradoxus
TTCCCCCCTGTGCAGAGGAAAGCGTTCCATGAGCGTGTGCTCGAGGAGATCTTGCAGGAGCGAGTCGCCCGGCGCCGCGGCCGGCGCAATCAGCGCGGCGTCAAACGAAAGATGAGCAACTGGCCACTTCGACGACGTCACACCAAGCCCCTGGCGTCGGTCATCTTCAATGACGCGATCCAAATCCTTAAGTGACGAGTATTGTACCTAGCCGCGACCGAATGGCTGCTGTGGAACGAATCGTAAGACCGCTTCGAGCCCGTTCCGGTCGGTGGTCCAGGGTCGACAGCGGTCAGCCGCAACTCACCCGGCCGGCCACGAGCGGATGCTGGCCGGCGACTGCTATGCGGCCCGTGTGCCAGTACCGCCTGGCGCGCCGAACAGAGCCACTTATCGCGCTGTGTTTCGCACGCCCGGATGTAACCTCGACCAAGCGAGAAGCTTCTCGAAGTCGCCGTCGAATGCCTGCCGCTTCAGTTCCTCGTAGACGATGGAGCACTGGGCGATTCCTGCCGGACTGAGCAGACCGCGCATTGCAGCCCTGTCGCAGGCCAGATACAGGCTCTTCAGCTCATCGACCGTCATGGTCTTCAGCCGGCTCTCGTCGGCTTGGCCGACGGCCCACGATGGGGCCAGCGCAACGAGGATCGCTATGCCCGCTCTGTGAATGAAGCTCATGGTCTTTCCTCCTGGAACACCAGTGGGACGGGGTGCAGGTTGAGATTCGTCCTAGGCGTCGGTCTTGTCCTGAAAGTCGGACGAAATCGGCCTGAAATCGGACGAAAATGCCCTTTCGGCGGCACAGCGACGAATAGGGATGGATTCCAACCAGGTTCTGCGCTTCGATCGGTTTACGCTGGACAGGGCACGGGGTCGCCTCCGGGCCGATGGCGTGGACGTCGAGTTGCGCCCGAAATCGTTCGAAGTGCTGCGCCAGCTGGTCGAGAACGCCGGCCGCCTCGTGTCGAAGGACGAACTGGCTCGCGTTGTGTGGCCGCACGTCGTCGTCACTGACGATTCACTCGTCCAATGCATCAGCGACGTGCGAAAGGTGCTCTGCGACGACGGCCAGCGCTTCATCAAGACCGTACCGCGCCGCGGCTATGTGTTCGTGGCCGACGTCGGCGTCGACGCCGCGGCGCCGCCGCCGGCCGCGCATGGCAACCGCCGCCGTCCGGGCGCACGCGCCGTCGGCTGGGCCTTGGCCCTGGTCATGGTCGCCGCGCTCTCGGTTTGGGCCTTCATATGGCACACCGACCGATCGAATCCGCAACGCCTGACAATCGCCGTCCTGCCGTTCGCGAGCATCGGTCCAACGAACGACCGGCACTTCAGCGACGGCTTGGCCGAGGACGTCATCACCGCTATCTCGCGCTTCCGCGACGTGACGGTGATCGCGCGCAACTCCAGCTTCCGATACCGCGATGACGTCGACATCACCAAGGTGGGCAGCGAGCTGGGGGCTGCCTTCGTCATCAAGGGCAGCGTCGGGCGGGACGAAGGCCGCGTGCGCATCAACGTGCAGCTGCTGGATACTGGCTCAGGCGCCACCCGCTGGGCCGAACGGTACGACCGTCCGCTGGGTTCGGTGTTTGAGCTCCAGGACGAGGTGGCCGACCAAGTGGTGTCCAAGCTCGTCGGCCATGCTCGTCACCTCACGGTAGAACGCATCCGGACGCGCCATCCCAAGACGCTGGAGGCATACGAGTTGGTCCTCAGGGCCCGGCAAGGCTTCATCGCTTTCAGCCGCCAAGGGGCGATAGATGCACACACGCTGCTGCAGCAAGCCACGGCGATCGACCCTGACTACGCGCCTGCTTGGGAACTGCTTGCGCGTGTCCTTCTCAGGTTCTACATCGTCCCTTACGACGACAGGCAGTTCTCGGCGCCAGTGCTAGCAGACGCTCACCAGGCAGCGCTCAAGGCGGTGGCGCTGGATCCCGATTTTTCTCTCGCGCATGGGGCGCTGGGATATGCGCAACTTTGGCTGCAGCAATACGACGCGAGCCTGGCTTCGCTACGCCACGCCATTGCCCTGAACCCGAACGACGCCGATACCTTCCGCAACTACGGCGATGCGCTGGGCAAGGTCGGCGACCACAAGGCATCGATCGAAGCTTTCGAGCGGTCGCGGCGGCTCGACCCGTTCTCGCCGCCGATCGTCTTCGGCCTGATGGCCCGTGCACACAACATGCTCGGGGAGCACGACAGGGCGCTGCCTCTGGCCCGCGAGTGCGCCGAACGGGCTCCGGGCCTGCCGATATGCTTCATGATGATTGCTGTTGCAATGGCGCGACTCGGTCAACCCGACGAGGCGCAGGCGGCGGTTCGGCGCCTGCTCGAGCTTGACCCGAGAACGTCCATACGGCGCCTGACGCAGCCGAAGCGCTTCAGATTCGAAGCGGACGACGCGGTTTGGGTCGAGCAACTGCGCGCGGCCGGCATCCCCGAATGACGGGGCGTCGGCGCAACCACACGCGCAAGCGCCTCCCCCCATAGCCCGGTAAATGTTCCAACGCGAAGTGCAAGTGCGTGGAATGCGACTCAAGGTCCGCTCTCGGGCATCGTGGTTCCACCGACCCCCCTCTCCTTCGCGCGAGACCGGTGGGCCGAGGGCGACGCGCGCGTTCGCCAGTCGCGCAAACCTGACACCTCGAATTTTCTTCTGACACCTTTTATTTATACGAACACGACCCAGGCCCGTGACTTGCTAAACAAGAGCCAATGATCGAAAATTTTCTTTTTCCGCACCAGCTTGTAATTTTTTTTACATCATTCGCACCCTGACGGGGCGAGCCCGAAACCGAATGCTTGCCTCTCCCGCAACCACTGTGGCGCAGCGCATCGCGCAGGCCTTGCCGCAGCTGACGCGCTCGCACCGGCAGGTGGCCGACTACGTGCTGGAGCGCCCGCTGCAGGTTGCGACGCTGCCGATCGACGAGCTGGCGACGGCGGCCGGCGTGTCGGTGGCCACCGCCAACCGCTTCGCGCGGGCGCTGGGATTCGACGGCTATGCGAACTTCCGCGCCGAGCTGGTCCGCGGCTTCGAGCCCCTGCTGGCACCGGTGGAGCGGCTGCGCGGCAACCTCGCGCGACCGTCGACGGTGGCCGAGGTGTTCGCCGCCGCGCTGGAGGAAAGCCAGCGCAACATCGAAGCCACGCGCCACGCGCTGGACCCGGCCTCCTGCGAGGCGGCGGTGGCGCGCATCCTGGCCGCGCGCACCATCTACATCGTCGGCTTCGGCGCCAGCGCCTGGCTGGCCGGACTGCTGCAGCATGGCCTGGACTCTTACTGCGCCGACGTGCGCCTGCTGCCCTCGGTCAGCGGCGTCACGCACGGCGCGCGTGCGCTGTCGCGCGGCGGCCCGCGCGACCTGCTGGTGGCGCTGACCTTTCCGCGCTACCTGACCGACACCCTGGCGCTGACCGGCATCGCGCGCAGCCACGAGGTGGGCGTGCTGGCCTTGACCGACCGGCCGAGCTCGCCGCTGGCACCGCTGGCCGACGTGGTGCTCTACGCGCAGACCGAGACCCGCTACCGTCCCAACTGCGAGACCAGCGTGCTGGCGCTGATCGAGGCGCTGACCAGCGCCGTGGCCCTGCGCGCCCCGGGCGCGTTCCAGGCCGCGAGCAAGGTCGTGCACTCGGTGATGCCCTGGCTGCACGGCGCGCAGGAGCTGCGGGCCGCCAACGCCGAAAAAAACAGACAGGTACCGGCGCTGCGCGCGCCGGGCAGAAAGAAGAAGACACGATGAGAACGACGCCGGTCATTGCCATCCACGGCGGCGCGGGCACCGTCAGCGCCGCCGCGCTCGACGCCGGCGCCGCACAGGCCTACCACGACGCGCTGCGTAGCATCACGCTCGCCGGCCAGGCGCTGCTGCAGCGGGGCGCCAGCGCGCTCGACGCGGTGTGCCTGGCGGTCGAGATGCTGGAGGACTGCCCGCTGTTCAACGCCGGCCACGGCGCCGTCTTCACCGGCGCCGAGACGCACGAGCTCGACGCCGCCGTGATGGACGGCGCCGAGCTGCGCGCCGGCGCCATCGCCGGCGTCAGCCGCATCCGCCATCCGGTGCGCGCGGCGCGCGCGGTGATGGAGGACGGCGTGCACGTGCTCCTGGCCGGCGCCGGCGCCGAGGACTTCGCGCGCGAGCGCGGGCTGGAGCTGGTCGAACCCTCGTACTTCTCCACCGAGGCACGCCGCGAGCAGCTGCGGCGCGTGCGCGGCGAAGGCCGCATCGCGCTCGACCACGACGGCGCGGCGCTCGCCGCCGCACCGCTGGACGAGACGAACAAGTTCGGTACCGTCGGCGCCGTCGCGCTCGACCGCGGCGGCCACCTGGCGGCCGCGACCTCCACCGGCGGCATGACCAACAAGCGCGCCGGCCGCATCGGCGACTCGCCGCTGATCGGCGCCGGCACCTATGCCGACGACAAGCGTGCCGCCGTGTCCTGCACCGGCAGCGGCGAGATGTTCATCCGCACGGCCGCCGCCTACGATGTCTGCGCGCGCATGCGCTATGCCGGCCAGTCGCTGGCGCAGGCCGCGAACGCCGTGATCATGCAGGCCGTGCCCGCCATCGGCGGCAGCGGCGGCCTGATCGCCATCGACCGGGCCGGCAACGTGTGCCTGCCCTTCAACACCGAGGGCATGTACCGCGCCCATGCGCGCGGCGCCGAGCCGCCGCACACGGCCATCCATCGATGAACGCCGCCATGTCTGCCGTCCTGTCCGCACCCACCGCAACGGCCGCCGCGCTCGAGCTGCCCGGCCAGCGCGTGCTCGCCGTCGACGCGCTCACGGTGCGCTTCGCGAGCTCCGAGCGCACCGTGGACGCGGTGCGCAAGCTGTCCTTCCACGTCGACCGCGGCGAGACCCTGGCCATCGTCGGCGAGTCGGGCTCGGGCAAGTCCGTGACCTCGCTGTCGCTGATGCGGCTGGTCGAATACGGCGGCGGCCGCATCGTGGACGGCCGCATCGCCTTCCGGCGCCGCAACGGCCGCGTGCTCGACCTGGCGCAGGCCTCCGACGCCACGATGCGCGGCATCCGCGGCGCCGACATCGCGATGATCTTCCAGGAGCCGATGACATCGCTGAACCCGGTGTTCACGGCCGGCGACCAGATCGCCGAGGCGATCGCGATCCACCAGGGCAAGGACCGCGCCGCAGCGGCCGCAGAGGCGCTGCGCATGCTGGAGCTGGTGCGCATTCCCGAAGCGCGCAGCGTGCTCGCGCGCTACCCGCACCAGCTCTCCGGCGGCATGCGCCAGCGCGTGATGATCGCGATGGCGCTGTCGTGCCGGCCCTCGCTCTTGATCGCCGACGAGCCGACCACCGCGCTCGACGTCACGATCCAGGCGCAGATCCTCCATCTCATCCGCGACGTGCAGACCGAGATGCAGATGGGCGTGGTCTTCATCACCCACGACATGGGCGTGGTCGCCGAGGTGGCCGACCGCGTGCTGGTGATGTACCAGGGCGACAAGGTCGAGGCCGGCCCGTCCGAGCAGCTCTTCGCGGCGCCACAGCATGCCTACACGCGCGCGCTGCTGTCGGCCGTGCCGCACCTCGGCGCGATGCACGGCACCGAGCTGCCCCGGCGCTTCGAGCTGCTGCAGGTCGATGCCGCCGGCGCCCGCGTGAGCGTGGCAGATGCGAGCCCGCAGGACACCGTGCGCCGCGACACGCCGCCGATCCTGCGCGTGAAGGACCTGGTGACTCGCTTCGAGTTGAAGAGCGGCCTGTTCAGCCGCGTGACGCGCGTGGTGCACGCCGTGGAGCAGATCAGTTTCGATCTGCGTGCCGGCGAGACGCTGGCGCTGGTCGGCGAGTCGGGCTGCGGCAAGTCCACCACCGGGCGCTCGCTGCTGCGCCTGGTCGAGAGCCAGGGCGGCGCGATCGAGTTCAGCGGCCGCAACGTGCTGGCGCTGCCCACCGGCGAGCTGCAGGCGCTGCGGCGCGACATCCAGTTCATCTTCCAGGACCCTTTCGCTTCGCTCGACCCGCGGCTCACCGTCGGCTTCTCGATCATGGAGCCGCTCTTGGTGCACAAGATCGCGAGCGGCGCCGAGGCGCAGCGGCGCGTGCGCTGGCTGCTCGAGAAGGTCGGCCTGCCGGCCGACTACGCGCAGCGCTACCCGCACGAGTTCTCCGGCGGCCAGCGCCAGCGCATCGCGATCGCGCGCGCGCTCGCGCTCAATCCCAAGGTGGTGGTGGCCGACGAGTCGGTGTCGGCGCTGGACGTCTCGATCCAGGCGCAGATCGTCAACCTCATGCTCGACCTGCAGCGCGAGCTGGGCATCGCCTTCCTGTTCATCTCCCACGACATGGCGGTGGTCGAGCGCATCAGCCACCGCGTGGCGGTGATGTACCTGGGCCAGATCGTCGAGATCGGCCCGCGGCGCGCAATCTTCGAGAACCCGCAGCACGCCTACACCCGCAAGCTGATGGCCGCGGTGCCGGTCGCCGATCCGGCGCGCCGCAACCGCGCCCGGCCGCTGCTGCAGGGCGAGATTCCCAGCCCCGTGCACCCGGTGGGCTACGCGCCCGACATCAAGCCACTCGTCGAGGTGGGCCCCGGCCACTTCGTCGCGCAACACCCGATCGACTGATCACTTCAAAGGAGTCCCCGCATGAACAAGCAACGTCTCACCCGCATCGCCGCCGCGCTGAGCTTCGCCGGCCTGGCCGGCTTCGCGCTCACGGCGCACGCCGCCAAGGACATCGTCGTCGCGGTGCAGTCCGGCTTCACGACCACCGACCCATACGACGCCAACGACACGCTGTCGCAGGCCGTCGCCAAGTCCTTCTACCAGGGCCTCTACGGCTTCGACAAGGACATGAAGATGGTGCCGGTGCTGGCCACGGGCCACACCGTCAGCAAGGACGGGCTGGTCTACACCGTCAAGCTGCGCACCGGCGTGCAGTTCCACGACGGCACGCCCTTCAACGCCGAGGCGGTGAAGGTCACATTCGACCGCGTGACCAACCCGGACAACAAGCTCAAGCGCTACAACCTCTACAAGAACATCGCCAAGACCGAGGCGGTCGACGCGACCACGGTGCGCTTCACGCTCAGCGAGCCCTTCTCGCCCTTCATCAACACGCTCGCGCACCCGTCGGGCGTGATCATCTCGCCGGCCGCGCTCGCCAAGTACGGCAACAAGGGCATCGCGCAGAACCCGGTTGGCACCGGGCCCTTCAAGTTCGTCGAGTGGAAGGCCACCGACTACCTGAAGGTCGCCAAGTTCGACGGCTACTGGAAGAAGGGCTACCCGAAGATCGACAGCATCACCTGGCGCCCCGTGGTGGACAACAACACGCGCGCCGCGGTGATGCAGACCAACGAGGCCCACTTCGCGTTCCCGATGCCGCCGGAGGCGGCCACGGCGCTGCAGAACAAGCCCAGCCTCGAGGTGAACAGCTCGCCCTCGATCATTCATCGCTACATCTCGATGAACACGCAGCACAAACCCTTCGACAACCCGAAGGTACGCGAGGCCATCAACTACGCGATCAACAAGGAAGCCTTGGTCAAGGTGGCGTTCTCCGGCTATGCCATTCCGGCCGAAGGCGTGCTGCCCAAGGGCATCGACGGCGCATCCAAGCTCGGTCCGTGGCCCTACAACCCGGCCAAGGCGCGCGAGCTGCTGAAGGAAGCCGGCTACCCGAACGGCTTCGAGAGCACGCTCTGGTCGGCCTACAACTACACGACCGCGCAAAAGGTCATCCAGTTCGTGCAGCAGCAGCTGGCCCAGGTCGGCATCAAGGTGCAGGTGCTGGCACTCGAGGCCGGCCAGCGGGTCGAGCGCGTCGAGAGCGCGCAGGACCCGGCCACCGCGCCGGTGCGCATGTACTACGTGGGCTGGTCCTCGTCGACCGGCGAGGCCGACTGGGCGATGCGCCCGCTGCTGGCGTCCGAATCCTTCCCGCCCAAGCTCTTCAACACCGCCTACTACAACAACCCCGAGGTCGATGCCGACATCAAGAAGGCGCTGGTGACCACCGACCCGGCTGCCAAGGCCAAGATCTACGCCGACGCGCAGCAGCGCATCTGGAAGGACGCGCCCTGGGCCTTCCTGGTGACCGAGCAGCTGCTGTCGGTGCGTGCGCGCAACCTGGTCGGCTTCTACGTGATCCCGGACGGCAGCTTCAACTTCGACGAAGTGGAACTCAAGTGATCCTGCACACGGCAAGCTCATGACCCAGTATGTATTCAAGCGCCTGCTGGGTCTGCTGCCAACGCTGTTCATCGTCGCAGTGCTGGTCTTCCTGTTCGTGCACATGCTGCCCGGCGATCCGGCGCGGCTCGCGGCCGGGCCGGATGCCAGCCCGGAGACCGTGGCGCTGGTGCGCGCGGACCTCGGCCTCGACAAGCCGCTGCCGCAGCAGTTCCTGAATTTCTTCACGAACATGCTGCAGGGCGACTTCGGCCATTCGCTGCGTTCGAAGCGGCCGGTGTCCACCGAGATCGCCGAGCGCTTCATGCCGACGCTGCTGCTCACGATCACCAGCATGGCGTGGGCCGTGCTGATCGGGATGGGCATCGGCGTGAGCTCGGCGGTGTTCCGCAACCAGTGGCCCGACCGCCTGGGCATGACGCTCGCGGTCTCGGGCATCTCGTTTCCGGCCTTCGCGCTCGGCATGCTCTTGATGCAGGTCTTCTCGGTCCAGCTCGGCTGGCTGCCGACGGTGGGGGCCGACTCGTGGCGGCACTACATTCTGCCGTCGATCACGCTCGGCGCGGCGGTGGCCGCGGTTATGGCGCGCTTCACGCGGGCTTCGTTCATCGAGGTGATCCAGGAGGATTTCGTGCGCACCGCGCGCGCCAAGGGCGTGTCGGAGAAGTGGGTCATCCTCAAGCACTGCCTGCGCAATGCGCTGATCCCGGTGGTCACGATGATGGGCCTGCAGTTCGGCTTCCTGCTGGGCGGCTCGATCGTGGTCGAGGCGGTGTTCAACTGGCCGGGCCTCGGGCGCCTCCTGGTCGACGCGGTCGACATGCGCGACTACCCGATCATCCAGACGCTGGTGCTCCTGTTCTCGCTCGAATTCATCCTGATCAATCTCGTCGTCGACGTGCTCTATGGCTATATCAACCCCACCATCCGCTACAAGTGAGACGCCGGCTGCGGCGCTCGCCGCCGAGGGCCGGGTGCGCACGCCGTGGACCGAGTTCTGGCGCAAGTTCCGCATGCAGCACGTGGCGCTGGGTGCGCTGGTGTTCGTGCTGCTGCTGGTGCTGGTCGCGGCCGTCGCGCCGTGGATCGTGCCCTACGACGCCGAGAACTTCTTCGACTACGACAAGATCAATACCGGCCCCTCGGCCGCGCACTGGTTCGGCGTCGACCCGCTCGGGCGCGACATCTTCAGCCGCATCCTGATGGGCGCGCGCATCTCGCTCGCGGCCGGCTTCTTCTCGGTCGTGATCGGCGCCATCGTCGGCACCGCGCTGGGCCTGCTGGCCGGCTACTACGGCGGCTGGTGGGACCGCATCGTGATGCGCATCTCCGACGTGCTGTTCGCCTTCCCCGGCATCCTGCTGGCGCTGGGCGTGGTCGCCATCCTGGGCAGCAGCATGACCAATGTGGTGGTCGCGGTCTCGGTGTTCAGCGTGCCGGCCTTCGCGCGGCTGGTGCGGGGCAACACGCTGGTGCTGAAGAACATGACCTACATCGAGGCCACGCGCAGCATCGGCGCCAGCGACCGAACCATCCTGCTGCGCCACATCCTGCCGGGCACGATCTCGTCCATCGTCGTCTACTTCACGATGCGCCTGGGCACCTCGATCATCACCGCCGCGAGCCTCAGCTTCCTCGGCATGGGCGCGCAGCCGCCGATGCCCGAATGGGGCGCGATGCTCAACGAGGCGCGCGCCGACATGGTCAACGCGCCGCACGTGGCGCTGTTCCCCTCGCTCGCGATCTTCTTCACGGTGCTGGCCTTCAACCTGCTCGGTGACGGACTGCGCGACGCGCTGGACCCCAAGATAGACCGGCTCTAGCCATGATCCCGCGCATCGGCACCCTGCCCTCCGGCAGCCGCGACGCCATCACCGATGTCGCCGGCGTCACGGTCGGCCATGCCACGCTGGACGACGGCGATGTGCAGACCGGCGTGACCGTCGTCCGCCCGCACGCCGGCGACCCGTACCTGCAGCGCGTGCCGGCCGGCTTCGCGGTGCTCAACGGCTTCGGCAAGAGCGTCGGCCTGGTGCAGGTCGAGGAGCTCGGCGTGCTGGAGACGCCGATCGCGCTGACCAACACCTTCTCGGTGCCGGCGGTGGCGGCGGCGCAGATCCGCCAGTGCGTGGCCGCCAACCCCGAATGCGGGCGCAGCCTGCCGACCGTGAACCCGCTGGTCTTCGAGTGCAACGACGGCTTCCTCAACGACATCCAGCGCATGGCCGTCGGCGAGCATCACTACCTGCAGGCCTTCGCTGCGGCCGGCGAGGAGGTGGCGCAGGGCTCGGTCGGGGCCGGGCGCGGCATGTCCTGCTTCTCGCTCAAGGGCGGCATCGGCAGCGCGTCGCGCCGCGCCGGGCCGCATACCGTCGGCGCGCTGGTGCTTGCCAACTTCGGGCTGCTCGCCAACTTGCGCATCGATGGCCGGCCGGTCGGCCGCCAGCTGGCGACGCAGCCTGCCGATGCCGAGAAAGGCTCGATCATCATGCTGCTCGCCACCGACGCGCCGCTCGACGCGCGCCAGCTGCGCCGCCTGGCACTGCGCGCCGGCGCCGGCCTGGCGCGCGCCGGCTCGGTCTTCGGCCACGGCAGCGGCGACATCGCGCTCGCCTTCTCGACCGCCTACACCCTGCCGCAGCGGCGCGAAGAACCGATGCCGGCGGTCGCGCTCCTGCACGACGGCCAGCTCGACGGCCTGTTCCAGGCCGCGGCCGACGGCACCGAGCAAGCCATCCTGCATGCGCTATGCCATGCGCAACCCGTCACCGGCCGCGCCGGCCACATGCGGCCGGCGCTGAGTGCGCTGCTGCGCGAAACATCTCCCTCATGAAAATCCTGATCTCCGTCGACATCGAAGGCGTGGCCGGCGTCTTCCACTCCCAGCAGGTGCGTGCCGGCAATCCCGAGTACGAGCGCGCGCGCCGGCTCATGACCGAGGAGGCGAACGCCGCCATCGCCGGCGCCTTCGACGGCGGCGCAAGCGAGGTCTGGGTCAACGATTCGCATGGCGACTTCCGCAACATGCCGCCCGATCTGCTCGATGCGCGCGCCCAGGTGATCCAGGGCAAGCCGCGTTACCTGGGCATGGTGAGCGGCGTCGAGCTCGGCGCGGACGGCGTGTGCATGGTGGGCTACCACTCGCGCGCCCAGGGCCGGGGCATCCTCGCGCACACCATCAACAGCTTCGCCTTCGCCGGCATCGAGATCGACGGCCAGCCCGTGGGCGAAGCCGCGCTCTACGGCGCGCTGGCGGGCGAATACGGCGTCCCCGTGCTGATGGCCAGCGGCGACGACGTCTTCATCACCGAGAACCGCGCGCTGTTCCCGCATGCCACCTTCGTGCAGACCAAGCGCGCGACCGGCCAGACCAGCGGGGTCTCGCTGTCGCCGGCGCAATCGTGTGCGGCGATCCGCGCCGGCGTGGAGGCGGCCCTTGCGGCGCGCGACGGCGCGCGCGCGCTGGTGATGCCAAAGCCGCTTTCGGTCACGCTGCGCACCCAGGCGCCCGCAATGGCCGACCTGTTCTGCCAGTGGCCGGAGTTCGAGCGCGTCGCCGCGACCGAGCTGCGCTTTGCCGCGCCCTCGGTCGAGGCCGCGGTGCGCATGCTCAACTGCTGCTCGGCGATGTCGGCGATGCTGCGCTGAGCGCGCCGCGCCTCAGCGCGCGAAACGCCGGCGGTATTCGCCGGGGCTCACGCCCAGCCGCCGGCCGAAGGCGCGCCGGAAGGCGTCCACGTTCGCATAGCCCACTTGGTCGGCCAGGCGCTTCGCGGGCAGATCGGATTCCTCCACCAGGCGGCGCGCCGCATCGATGCGCGCGTTCTCGACGAACTCCGCTGGCGTGGTGCCCGTCTCGCTGCGGAACACGCGCGCAAAGCTGCGCTCGCTCATGCCGGCGCGGGCGGCCAGCGCGGGCACGGAGAGATCGCCCTTCAGGTGCGAGAGCACGTGGTCCTGCAGCTGGCGCACGCTCGAGCGCTCGGCGGTCTGGGCCGCCAGGTGGGCGCTGAACTGGCTCTGGCCGCCCGGACGCTTGAGGAACATCACCAGCTCGCGCGCCACGCGCAGCGCGAGTTCGCGGCCATGGTCCTCTTCCACCATCGCGAGCGCCAGGTCCATGCCGGCCGTGACGCCGGCCGAGGTGAAGAGCTTGCCGTCCTTCACGTAGATCGCGTCGGCCTCGACCGAGGCCTGCGGATACGCGGCCGCGAGGCGCGCGGTGGAATTCCAGTGCGTCGCCACGCGCTTGCCGTCCAGCAGCCCTGCCGCCGCGAGCACGAAGGCGCCGGTGCATACCGAGCCGTAGCGCCGCACGGTACGCACCCGGCGCCGCAACCACTCGTGCAGGCGTGGATCGCCGGCCGCCTCGTCGATGCGGTGGCTGCCGGCCACCAGCAAAGTGTCGATCGGGCCGCGGTGCGTGGCGAAGGTGGCGTCGGCGGCCAGCCTGAGGCCGTTGCCGGCCTTGAGCAGGCCTTCCTCGGTGCCGATCACCTGTACCTGGTAGGCACGCGGGCGGCCGAGCTGGCGCGCGGCCTCGGCGAAGACGTCAGCAGGGCCCGCGACGTCGAGCAGTTGCACACCGGGGAAAGCGAGGATCGCGACACGCATGGCAGTGAAGGCTCCTTGATTGGCAGAAAAGGCCGCAGCACGGCGCGAACGGCCGCGGCAGTGTGGCCGAAAATATCTATGAAGACAAATTCAGCCAAGGAACCTTCCATGCAAAGCACGTCTCTGGACTCCGCCATTGCGGCCGTCCACCCGCCCGCCGGGGCGTCGATACGAAACCTGCCGGTCAACCTCTTCGCCTCGGTGATGGGCCTTGCCGGGCTCGCACTGGCCTGGCGGCTGGCGCACGGCAGCCTGGGCGTGCCGGCCTTCGTCGGCGAAGCCATCGGCGCTTTCGCGCTGGCGGTGTTCATGCTCGTCGGGCTCGGCTACCTCGCCAAGTTCGCAATGCATCCGCAGGCCGTGCAGGCCGAGTTCCAGCACCCGATCGCCGGCAATTTCTTCGGCACCATCGTCATTTCGGTCCTGCTGCTGTCGGCCGTGATCGCGCCTTACAGCGCGCCCATTGCGCAGGCGCTGTGGACCGCGAGCACACTCGCGACCTTCGTGCTCGGCTTCGTCGTCGTATCCCGGCTGCTCGCGGGGCGCGTCGATGCGCGGCACGCGGTGCCGGCCTGGCTGATCCCGGGTGTCGCGACGCTCGACATCGTCGTGACGGGCGGGCAGATGCCGATGGCCTGGGCGGGCGAGATCAACCTCCTTGCCGGTGCCGTCGGCGCGGTGCTGGCGCTGGTGCTCTTCACGCTGATCGTCGGCCGGCTGGTGCACCAGGAGCCGATGTCGCCGGGCATGACGCCTTCGCTGATGATCCTGGTCGCGCCCTTTGCCGTGGGTTTTCTCGCCTACACCCACCTCACCGGCGGCGTCGACCGCTTCGCGGCCCTGCTCTTCTATTTCGCGCTCTTCATGTTCGCGGTGGTCGCGCCTAAAGTGTTCCGTCCGAGCGTCAAGTTCTCGCCGGCCTGGTGGGCGATCAGCTTTCCGATGGCGGCGCTGGTCAACGCGGCGCTCAAGTACGCCGAGCTCCGGGCCAACGGGCCGCTCTGGGTGCTGGCCGTGCTGCTGCTCGGGGTGCTGACCGTGGCGCTGGCCGTGCTCACGGTGCGCACGCTGCGCATCGCGCTCAACGGCAAGCTGCTTCGCGCGTGAGGCCGCAATGTCAGCGCCGCGTCTCGTTCCGGAGCGCGTCGCGCGGATCGACGAACACGGTGACGATCGGGCAGGCGCTGCCCTCGCCGCGGCTGTCGGCGCGCCGCTGCAGCGCGGCGATGCCGGCCGCCATCGCGGCGCTGTAGCTGGGCATCGGGCCTTGCGCGCACTCGATGGCCACCGGCTTGCCGTCCAGCTCGGCATGCTTCTGCAGGATCCAGTAGAAGTGGCCGGCGACCGGCTCGTCCACGATCAATTCGATGGTGTCTGGCGTCATGAGGTCTTCCTACTGCGCGAACATCAGCGCCAGGCGCTGGGCGTCGTGCTCGGCATCGTCCAGCGCGTCTTCGGCCGTGGCCCGCAGCTCGATGCAGACATGCACCACGCGGTCTTCCGAGGCCTCGCGGATCTTCACCACGCCCGACCACCAGCCCGCGCGGCATTGGCAATCGAGCAGCATGGTCTGGCCGTGCGCCTGCGCCACGACAGCCTGTCGTCGGCGCCCGGGCGAGATCCGGTGCCAGGCGCGGCGGGACGAATTCAGCAGGCTGGAGAGCATGGCGGCCCCTTGTTGAAGACCAGGATTCCATTGGATGCGCTCGAGGCTCACGGCGGAAGCGATGGATTTCACACTTCGGCCGGATGCCGCAATGGATCGTCCCGATTCGTGCAAAACGCCACGGCCGGGGATTCGCCGGTTCCTACTGACGAAGTAGACGGGCCATGCGCCCGAAGTTCAATCCCTACTTCTTGCCACGGTTGCCCGCAGACGGTGCCGAAGTCTGCGAAGGCGCCGCACCACCATCCACGCTGAGGCGGCCACCGCCGCCGAGGCCCTGGCCACGCACCGTCTGCGCCTTGTAGTCGCGCAGCGAACGCACCATCTGGTTGAACGAGTCCATGAAGGCCGCCGCAATCACCTTGCCTTGCGGCGTATTGGTGTACCCACCGAGATTGCCAGCGCCGCTGGAACCCATCAGCTTGCCGAAGCCCCCAAAGTCGGTCTTGGAGGCGCTGCCTTCGGCCGCCGCCACCTGCACGCCCGAGCGGTTGTCGATCAAGGTCAGCAGCGCGCTGGCTTCCTTGGTCTGGAGGTTGGCGCCCAACTTGCCGATCACGTTGCTGTAGCGGAGCGGTTTCGACAAACCCAAGCTCCAAACCGTCATACGGTTGTCCGTTCGCAGAGGCTATCGACTTGCCAAAGCGCTCGCTAGTGACGAAAGTCATCACCGGCAACGGCCAGCATCTGCGGAATGCATCGAGGCCACGACCATGCCGAGAAGACCCGAAGGAGCAGCACATGGCAGATCGAACAGACACATGGGCAGCCGGTGATCTCTACGAGCCCTACGTGGGGCGCTGGAGCCGGCAGGTCGCGAAGGAACTGCTGGACTGGCTGCGCGTACCACCGCAATCGGCATGGCTCGACCTCGGCTGCGGCACCGGCGCATTGACGAAGACCATCCTCGATCAGGCCGAGCCGGCTTCGGTGCTCGGCATCGATCCCTCGGCCGGCTTCATCGACCACGCGCGCGGCCACATCACGGATCCGCGCGCCTCCTTCGAGATCGGCGACGCGCAAGGCCTGGCGGCGGCACCGGGGCGCTTCGACGCGGCCGTCGCCGCGCTGGTGCTGAACTTCGTGCCGGATCCGGGGCTCGCCGTCGCCGGCATGGCCCGCGCCGTGCGCCCCGGAGGCACAGTGGCGGCATACGTGTGGGACTACGCCGGCAAGATGGAGCTCATGCGCCACTTCTGGGACGCTGCCGTCGCACTGAATCCAGCGGCGGCGGAGCTCGACGAGGGACTGCGCTTTCCGCTGTGCCAGCCGGCACCGCTCGAAGCGCTGTTCATCGGGGCGGGACTGGATGCCGTGGACGTGCGGCCGCTCGATATCGCGACGCCCTTTCGCGACTTCGACGACTACTGGTCGCCCTTCCTCGGCGGACAAGGACCTGCACCCGGCTATGCAATGTCCTTGAGCGAAGCGGACCGGTCGGACTTGCGCGAACGCCTCCGCGCGGCATTGCCAAGTGGGCCCGATGGTGCCATCGTGCTGAGCGCGCGGGCCTGGGCCGTGCGCGGGCTCGCCCCCTGAGAGGCGGCCCCTCGCCGACAACAACACCAACGGAGACAACACCATGCGCCTTCACCCTCGTACTTCCTGTGCATTCGCACTGGCTGCCCTCGTCGTGCTTTCGGGCTGCACCGGCATGGCACCCACGGCCGGGCAGCGCCAGCTCCTGCTGGTCGCCAACGACGAGAAGCAGTCGTGGACCGACGCCGGCGCCGTCGTGCTGGCCGCCCATGGCCGCGACAGCGTGCAGGTGATCGACATCGGCACCGACCCGCTCGCACCGCGCAACGTCCTCACCCTGCCGCTGGACAACACCATCGCCGGGCCGCCGACCAACCTCGCGATCACGGCCGACGAGAAGCTCGCACTGGTCGCCAACTCGCTCAACGTGGTCGAGGAGAACGGCGTGCGCCGCCAGGTGCCGGACAACCGGCTGTTCGTGATCGACCTTGCCGCCACGCCGCCGAAGCTGATCGACACGCTCGCCATCGGCAGGCAGCCCTCGGGCCTGTCGATCAACCGGGCGGGCACCTTGGCGCTGGTGGCCAACCGGGCCGACAACTCGGTCAGCGTGCTGCGCATCGCGGGCCAGAAGCTCACGCTGATCGACACCGTGGCCATGGGCGAGTCGGTGTCGCACGTGCGCTTCACGCCCGACGGCCGGCGCGCGCTGGCCACCAAGTTCCCGAACCACAAGGTCGCGATGCTCGAGGTGGAGGGCGAGAAGGTCACGTACAACAAGCTCGATTTCGCCGCCGGCCTCTGGCCCTACAACATCGACGTGACGCCCGACGGCAAGCTCGCGCTCACGGCCGACAACGGCAACTCCGGCGCTTCCGACGGCCAGATCGACACCGTGAGCGTGATCGATCTCGAGGCCAGCCCGCCGCGCGTGATCGACAAGGTGGTGGTCGGCGACGGCCCCGAAGGCCTGGCCGTGAGCCCGACCGGCAAGTTCGCCGTGGCGGTGCTGCTGCGCGGCAGCAACTCGGCGAAGAACGCCTACTTCTACAACCGCAACGGCTCGGTGGTGGGCCTGCGCATCGACGGCAGGAAGGTCACGCGCACCAACGAGATCGAGGTGCGCGGCCTGCCCGAGGGCGCGGTGTTCAGCGCCGACGGCAAGTACCTCTACATCGGCAACTTCATCGACCAGGACATCACGATCCTGCGCGTCGACGGCGACACGCTGGTCAACACCGGCAAGTCATTCGGGCTGGCCGGGCATCCGGCGGCGATGCGGGGGCGGGTCACGCATTGAGCCGCCGCGCGCGGTCCAGCTGCGCGAAGCGCGCGGCCATCTACGGCCCGAGCAGGGCGCCCAGGCCGACCGTCGCCGGGCAAGCGCTGCTGCAACACGTGCATCAGACCGACAGCGCCGTGGAGGCCGCGATCAGGTCGATCGATTGGCCTCAGCTCGGCCGGGCCCGCTGAAAGACCGGCTCCTCCGCCGCCGGCGGTTGCGCGCCGGCGGAGGCCTCCAGGCTGCGCGCATGGCGCTTGGCCGTTTCGCGGAAGGCACTGGAAATCCGCTTCTCTCGTGTCACGCTGCGCCAGAACGAAATCGCGAGCTGCAGGGCCTCGTCCCACACCCGCAGCGTGTCCGCCGTGGGCGCCAGCTTGCCCGGATCGAATTCGTCGCGCGACACGAGCTCGCCTGCCACCGGCGCATAGACCATCGGCAAGGTGTCGTAGGCCGGCGCCAGCGCCCAGTTGCCTGACGCATCGATGAGCAGCGAGATGTTCCCGTAGTGCCGGTCGGTATTGCCGATCAGTTGACCGTACGCCTCCAGCAAGCGAAGCCGGTGGGCATCGTCCGGGCGCATCAAGCCGCGCGTGCTCATGCGCTCCGCGGAAGCAGCCCAGTTGTCGATCTGGCCGATGTACTCGTTGTCGAAGGCCAGCAGCGAGACCATGCCGATGCGCCCGCGCGGGGTGCGGTCGAAGCGCTCGACCTCGAGCAAGGTACGACCGCCGTCCATGAAGATCCGCGTCTTCGCCGCCGGCACACCGGTCTCGTCCAGCAACGCCAGCGCCAGGTGCTCGCACAACAGAAGATCGGCCCAGCGCCTTTCCGGCGCGGAGTTGCCGGAGGGCGAAAACTTCACGATCACCGGTTGGCCGTCATCTCGAACAGTGCAGAACTTGGGATGCTCGCCCCCGGCGGAGGAGCCGGGCAGTGCGCCGTGCATCGCAGCCTCCGCCAACTCGGCATATCGCTCGGGAGGAACGCGGTCGCCAGGGCCGGCATGCATCAAGCGCTCGAAGGACTTCGCACCGAGGATCAGGTTTCCCGGCAGGTCCTCACCGGCCTGGCACAGCGCCTTCAGGACATCGTCGTCGGTCCAGTGGTCGGGGTTGTCGGCCAGGCGCAAGTCCTTTCGGGCGTGCGCGAACGCACGCCCGAGAAATCCCTGCGGTCGCATGTCGGCCAGGAACCACGGAAGCCCGTCGTGCAGCCGGGCCTCGGGCGCTTCGAATTCCTCCACCCAGCACCTGCCTCTGACAACCGGTATCAAGGTGCCGAACTCGAAGACCTTGCCCTTGGCATCCACCTTCATGATGGGGACGGTACCGGTGGTGCTCGCACCGTCCACGCGACGAGGCATCACGTACGCCTGGTTTCTCGCACGTCCGACCTTGAGCACTTCGCCGGCCGCAAGCAGCGGCGCGAGCGCCCGCGAGATCGAGGCCTGGCTGGCATTGCAGACCTGCTGCAGCTCGGCGCTGCGGGCTGCACCGGCGGCTTGCAATGCTCGTCGTACGCGCTCCGTCAGGTCGGTCATGTGAATAGATCTATCTGGAATGTCTCCTTCGCATTTTGCCAGGTATGAATCGATTTATGAATAGATATTTGAATAGATGAATTTCATTTTCCCACCAGCCGCCGCTGCGTCGGAAACAGCGACCACCCCCAGCGCTGCTGCGCATAGCCCCAGAGTCCCTGCTTGAAGAAGATCGTGACCACGATCGCCAGCATGCCCAGGCCCAGCAGGTACCAGGTGCCGTAGTCGCTGAGGAACTTGTTGAGCGCCCAGAAGATCAGCGCGCCCACCAGCGGCCCCTCGATGCGGCCGATGCCGCCGATCACCACCATGAAGATCGCGAACGCGGTCCAGTTCACGCTGAAGGCGGCGTCGGGGCTGATGCGCAGGTTGCCGACGAAATAGAGCGCGCCCGCCAGCCCCGCGCCGAAGGCCGCCACCACGTACACCGCGAGCTTCATGCGCGTGACCGGAATGCCCTGCGACTCGGCGGCCACCTCGTTGTCGCGGATCGCGAGCAGCGCCAGGCCGCGCTTGCTGCGCAGGAACAAATAGACCAGTGCGATCGCCGCCACCACGCAGGCCAGCGCCATCCAGTAGGTCACGCTCTCGCGCGTGGCGCGCTCGATGCCGCGCAGCGCGGTGAGCGTGGTGCCCGAGCCGCCGCCCACGGCCGACACATTGGCGAAGCTCAGGCGGAACACCTCGGCGATCACCCAGGTGCCGATCGCGAAGTAGCCGCCCGAGAGGCGGAAGGCGACGAAGGACACCGGCACCGCGATGGCACCCGCGGCCAGCGCACCGAGCGGAATGGCGATGAAGGGATTGACGCCGGCGAAGTTGCCCAGCATCAGCATCACGTAGCCGCCGAAGCCGAAGAAGGCCTGCTGCCCGATGCTGACCATGCCGCCGTAGCCCGCGAGCAGGTTCCACATCATCGCGAAGATGAGGTAGCAGGCGATCTCGACGAACTCGCGCATCCAGCTCGATTCGCCCCAGAAGGGCAGGCTGGCTGCGAGCACGATCAGCACCGCCGCAACCGCCAGCGCGGAGCGGCTCGCGGCGGTGCCGCGCACGACGTCGAAGGCCGGGTTCGGGGCCGCGAGAACCGGGTTCCTGGTCATGGCATCAGCCTCGCGTCCTGGGGAAAAGCCCTTGCGGCCTGAACACCAGCACCAGCAGGAAGACGATGTGCCCGACCCAGATGCCCCAGCCCGGGTCGAGCCTGAAGCCGATCTGCTGCGTGATGCCGAGGATCATCGCGCCCGCCAGCGTGCCCCAGAAGGAACCCATGCCGCCGATGATCACGGCCTCGAAGGCGAACAGCAGCAACAGCGGGCCGTCGGAAGGCGACACCGTGGTGCGCATGCCCTGCAGCGCGCCGGCCACCGCGATCAGCACGAAGGCGATCGCGGTGGCGAAGGCGTAGACCTTCTTCGCGTCGAGGCCCATGAGCTCGGCGATCTCGCGGTCGTCGGAGACGGCACGGAAGGAGCGGCCGAGCGCGGTGCTCGCGAACAGCCACTGCAGCCCCGCTGTCGCGGTAACGGCGACCGCGAGGATCACCAGCGGCAGCACGCCCAGCGAGAGCGAGTCGCCGATCGCCAGGCCCTGCGTGCTGAGGCCGCCGGTCTCGATCGAGCGCGGGTCGGCCGAGAACAGTTCCAGTAGCAGGTTCTGGATCACGATCGAGAGCCCGAAGGTCACGACCAGCGAGGGCAGCGGGTCCTTGCCCAGCGTGCCGTTGAGCACGTAGCGCTGCAGCGCGTAGCCGAAGCCGAAGGCGAGCGGCAGCACCGCGAGCGCGACAGCGAAGGGCGCGCCGCCGGCGAGCGCGATGCCGGCGATCACCGCGAAGGCGCCGAGGATGATGAAGTCGCCCTGCGCCGTGTTGGTGAGCCGCATGACGCCGAACATCAGCGACTGCCCCAGCGCGAACAAGGTGTAGAGGCCGCCGAGGAGGATGCCCTGGAGCAGGGTTTCAAGCACGGGATGTGTCCTCGCTCAAAGTCCGAAATAGGCCTGCGAGATCTGCTCGCGCGTGAGCGCATCCGAGCGCCCCGAAAGCGACACGCGCCCTTCCTGCAGGCAGTAGATGCGCTGCGACACGCGCTGCGCCATGCTCACGTCCTGCTCGACGATCACCACTGTCATGCCCTCGCCGGTGATGGCCGGCATGGCAGCGTAGATCTCGCGGATCACGATCGGCGCCAGGCCGAGCGAGAGCTCGTCGCACAACAGCAGCTCGGGATTGCTCATCAGCGCGCGGCCCAGCGCCACCATCTGCTGCTGGCCACCCGAGAGCGAGGTGCCGGGCTGCTGCCGCTTCTCGGCGAGGATGGGGAACAGCGCGTACAGGCGCTGCAGGTTCCATGGCCCCTTGCGGCCGGTATGGCCGCCGATCAGCAGGTTCTCTTCCACGCTGAGGCTGGCGAACAGGCGCCGCCCCTCCGGCACCATCGCGAGCCCGCGCTTCACGATCTCGCCCGGTGCGAGCCCCCCGATGCCATCGCCCTTGAACTGCACCGCCGCGCGCGGCGCGCGCACCAGGCCTGTCAGGCACTTGAGCAGCGTGGATTTTCCAGCGCCGTTGGCGCCGATGACCGCGACCAGCTCGCCCTGCGCGAGCGCGAAGTCGATGCCGAAGAGGGCTTGCGCATCGCCGTAGAAGGCTGTCAGGCCCTGGGCCGCGAGCAACGACTTCATGCTTCCATCCCCATGTACACCCGCCGCACCTCCGGATCGCTCATCACCGCTCTCGGCTCGCCTTCCGCCAGCTTCTGCCCGAAGTTGATGACGAACAGCCGGTCGGCCAGCGAGAGCAGCGCATGCACCACGTGCTCGATCCAGATCATGGTCACGCCGCGCGCCTTGATCTGCTGAAGCTCCTGCACCAGCTGCCTGGCCTCGGGGTCGGTCAACCCGCCCGCGATCTCGTCGAGCAAGAGCAGCCTGGGCCGCGTAGCGAGCGCGCGCGCGAGTTCGAGGCGCTTGCGGTCGAGCAGGGTGAGGCCGCCGGCAGGCTGGTTGGCACGGGCCATCAGCCCGGTCTCGGCCAGCACCTCGTGCGCCGTCTGCCAGGCCTCGCGCTCGCTCTGGCCGGCGCCGAAGCAGGCGGCCGTGACCAGGTTCTCGAACACGCTCATGTTGCCGAAGGGCTGCGGCACCTGGTAGCTGCGGCCGATGCCGGCGTGGCAGCGCTGGTGCGGCTTGAGCCGGGTGACGTCGCGCCCCTCGTACTCGACGCGCCCGGCGTCGACCCGCACGTCGCCCGAGATCAGGTTGAACAGCGTGGTCTTGCCCGCGCCGTTCGGGCCGAGGATGCCCAGCGTCTCGCCCTCGGCCACCGCGAGCGTGATGCCGTCGGTGACCTTGAGCGCGCCGTAGGACTTGCGGACGCCGTGCAGCGCGAGCAGCGTCATAGGGCCTTCAGCGTGCCGCCGGCGGGGATGCTCTTCGCGGCCTCGTTGTTGACGATGGCGAGCTCGACCTTGTACTTCTGGCCCTTGTTCCATTGGCCCAGCACCAGCGGCGTCTTGCTGACGTTCTTGAACGGCCCCTGGCCGCCCCACTTCACCGGGCCGACCACCGTGTCGAGCGAGGTGGCGGCGACCGCATCGCGCACGTCGGAGGCTTTCACCGACTTCGCGCGCGACAGCGCGTTGGACGCGACCTCGAACAAGGCATGCGCGAAGCCGATCGGCTGCGTCCACTGCTTCTTCGCGCCCGCCTCGTAGGCCTCCGCCAGCGACTTGGCGCTCTGCTTCGTCAGGCTCGAAGTGAAGGGATGCGATGGGCTCCACCACACCTCGGTGGACAGGCCGTAGCCCAGGTCGCCCAGCGCTTCGATCGCGCCCGGGAACAGCAGCGCCTTGCCCAGCGTAATGACCTTGGGCTTGAAGCCCTGCTGCCGTGCCTGCGTGAGGAAGGTCTTGGCATCGGGCGGAATCACCACGCCGGTCACGATCTCGACGTTGTCGCGCTTGAAGGCCGCGATCTGCGCGCTGAAGTCCTGCGTGCCGTTCTGGAAGCGGCCCGGGTCGGTGAGCGTGAAGCCCATCTGCGAAAGCGGCTTCGGGAAGCCGAGCTCCTTGTCGCCCCAGGCATTGCCGTCGCCGTCGTTGGGGAAGAGCCCGCCCACCTTCTTGTTGGTGGCCAGCGTCTTCCAGCCGTTGGTGAAGTTGGCGATGACGTCTTCCAGCCCCCAGAACAGGTGGTAGGTCCAGGCAAAGCCCTTGGCCGGATCGCCCTTGCGGCCGAAGAACCAGGGCTGCCACGGCACCACGCTGGAGACGCAGGGCACCTCGTTGAGCTCACAGGCGTCGCACACCGGATTCGCAGTTTCGGGCGTGCCGGCGGTGAGCACCAGCGCCACCTTGTCCTTGAGGATCAGGTCGTTGGCGACCTCGCCGGCGCGGTTGGGATTGGACTGGCTGTCCTTCAGCACGATCTGCACCGCGTACTTCCTGCCGCCGACGCCGATACCGTCCTTGAAGGCCGTCTTCATCTGCTCGATGACCCACTTGTCGGCCTCGCCGAAGGGCGCGAGCGGCCCGGTCTGCGGCGACACGTAGCCGATCTTCAGCGTGTCGGCGGCGAACACCCGCGGCACGGTGCCGCCGGCGGCCAGGGCGGCTGCGGCCTGCGTGAACTGTCTGCGATTGAATGCCATGGCTGTCTCCTTCTCTTCTTTCGTTTTCATTGCGGCGGATCGCCGTCGAAGGCGCGCTGCAGCAGCGCGCGAATGGCATCGCGCTCGATCGGGCGCGGGTTCCAGTACGGGTTGGCCGCCGCTATGTCCGCGGCGCGGTCGAGCTCGGCGCCCGGCATCCCGATCTCGCGCAGGCTGGTCGGCGCGCCGTTGGCGCGCGCCAGCTCGAAGAGGCCGAGTGCCGCATCCTCGCAGCCCAGCGCGCGGGCGATGCGCTGCATCGCCCGCGGCGCGGCTTGCGCGTTGTAGGAAATCGCATGCGGCAGCACCACCGTGTGCACCTCCGCATGCGGCAGGTTGAAACTGCCGCCCAACGTGTGGCACAGCTTGTGGTGCAGCGCCATGCCCACGTTGCCCAGCACGCTGCCGCACAGCCAGGCGCCGTAGAGCGCGTCGGAGCGCGCGTCGATGTCGTCGGGGCTGCGGCGGATCGCGGGCAGCGCGCGCGCGAGCGCGGCAATGCCTTCCTCCGCCATCAGGTCCATCACCGGGTTGCTGTCCTGCGCGTACAGCCCCTCGGCTGCGTGCGCGATCGCGTTGATGCCGCTGGTGACACTGAGCCCGACGGGCAGGCTCCGCGAAAGCTCGGGGTCGTAGATCACGGTGCGCGGCAGCACGCGCGCATCCTTGCCTGTCTTCTTCAGCCCGCCTTCGGTCAGGCCGTAGATCGGCGTCATCTCGCTGCCGGCGTAGGTAGTGGGAATGGCGAGGATCGGCAGACCGGAATCGAGCGCGATGGCCTTGCCCAGGCCGGTGGTGGAGCCGCCGCCGATGGCCACGGCGCAGTCGGCGTTGAGGCGGCGCGCGGTCTCGCGGGCTTCGCGCGCGGTCTCGATCGGCACGTGCATGACTGCGCGGTCGAAGATGCCGGCGGCCTGGGCGCCCAGCATGTCGGCCACGCGCTGGGCCTGTGCGCGCTGCTCGGGCGTGCAGAGCACCAGCGCGCGGCGCGCGCCCAGCGCATCGATCTCGCGCGCCAGGTGCGCAAGCGTTCCGGCGCCGAAGACCACGCGCTGCGGCTGGCTGGTGTGGATGAAGTTGCGCATGTGCTGCCTGTTCAGCGCACGAAGTGCGGGGGAATCTGCGCGTCGACGTTGACCCACACGCTCTTGACCTGCGTGTATTCGCGCATCGCGTCGAAGCCCATCTCGCGGCCGTAGCCGCTCTGGCCGACTCCGCCGAAGGGCGAGCCCGGGTTCACGCGCTTGTAGCTGTTGATCCAGACCATGCCCGCGTGCAGGTCGCGCGCGACCTGGTGGGCGCGCTGCAGGTCGCGGGTCCACAGGCCGCTGCCGAGGCCGTAGTCGGTACTGTTGGCGATCTGCATCGCCTCGGCGTCGTCCTTGAAGGTGAGCACGGTGACGAAGGGGCCGAACACTTCCTCCTGCGCCACGCGGTCGCGGTACGACTGCGCGCGCACCACCGTCGGCTCGACGTAGCAGCCCTTGGCGAGTTCGCCGCCGGGCGAGCCGCCGCCGGCGAGCACCTCGCCGCCCTCGCCTTTCGCGACCTCGACGTAGTTCAGCACGCGTTCGCGGTGCTGCGCGCTGGTGAGCGGGCCCATCTCGGTGGCGTCGTCGAGCGGGTTGCCGAGCCGGATCGACCGCGCCAGCGGAACGAACTGCTCGAGGAATGCGTCGGCGATCTTCTCGTGCAGCAGCAGGCGCGAGCCCGCGATGCAGGCCTGCCCCTGGTTGTGGAAGATGGCCCAGGCGCTGCCGTTGACGGCGGCCGGCAGGAAGGCGTCCTCGAACACGATGTTGGGCCCCTTGCCGCCGAGCTCGAGCTGCACCTTCTTCAGGTTGCCCGCGCTGGCCTGCACGATGCGCCGCCCGGTCGCGGTGCTGCCGGTGAAGGCGATCTTCGCGATCTCCGGATGCTCGGCGATGTACTGGCCCGCCACGCTGCCGAGCCCCGGCAGCATGTTGACCACGCCTGCGGGCATGCCGGCCTCGGCCATGAGCTCGACGATCTTGAGCGAGGAGAGAGGCGTGATCTCGGCCGGCTTCATCACGATGCAGTTGCCGGCGGCGAGCGCTGGCGCCATCTTCCAGCTCGTGAACATCAGCGGGAAGTTCCACGGCACCACCTGGCCGACGATGCCGACCGGCTCGCGCAGCGTGTAGTTGAGGAAGCCGGCCTCGACCGGAATGGTCTCGCCCTGGAACTTGTCGGCCATGCCGCCGAAGTAGCGAAAGCAGGCCGCGGTGCGCGGCACGTCGAGCTTGCGCGAATCGCGCACCGGGTGGCCGGTGTCCAGCGACTCCAGCCGCGCGAGCTCTTCGGCGTTGGCCTCGATCAGGTCCGCGAGCCTGAGCAGGATGTGCCCGCGGTCGGCCGCCGCCATGCGGCTCCAGGAGGGAAAGGCACGCTTCGCCGCGGCCACGGCCTTGTCGACGTCGGCACGTCCGGCCAGCGCCACCTCGGCAATGGTGGAGTTGTCGTGCGGGTTCAGCGTGGGCAGCGTCTCGCCCGACTCGGCATCGACGAAGCGGCCGTCGATAAAGAGCTGGTGGCGAATCGGGGTCTTCAGGCCCGCGGCCTGCTGGATGTCTTCGATCTTCATGTCTTCAACCAGGGGTAGCGTGCTGTGTCCTTGCCCGCGTAGTCGGGGTCGAGATAGATGAAGCAACGCTGGATCAGCCAGTCGCGCACCTCGAACACGTCGCACCAGCGGCCCGCGCCCCACTCGGGCACGCCGGCGCGCCAGGGGCCGTCGGCATGCTCGCCGTGGCTCGTGCCTTCGCAGGCGAAGAGGTCGGTGCCCGAGAAGATCCAGTTGAAGCCGGCGTAGTCGTGGCGAATCGATTTGCCGCGGCTGCCGACTTCGCCGAAGAGCTTGCCGATCTCGTCCTTGCCGTTGGCCAGGCCCCATTTGGGAAAGTAGACCTGGGCGTCGTCCGCGAACAGGTCGAGGATCGAGCCGCCGGTGGAAGTGACGCCGCCGTTGTCGTAGGCCTTGAGGTATTCGAGCGCCACCGACTTGCGCTGCTCGTCGGTCATGGTTTGACGTGTGAGGGCCATGGTGTGTCTCCTTATTTCACTTGAGTGATTGCATGTACTCGATGAGCGCGGCGCGCTTCTTCGGGTCGTCCTGGAAATAGACCATCGTGTTGCCCGGCGCGACCGCCTGGGCGTCGGTGAGCCACTTGTCGAGCAGCGCGCGATCCCAGGTCCTGCCCTTCATCGCGTCGACGTATTGCTTCGAGAAAGTGAAGCCCGGGTTGCTCGCGGCCTGCCTGCCGAGCAGGCCGTGCAGGTTGGGGCCGACGCCGTGCGGCTCGCCCTTGCCGAAGCTGTGGCACTGGGTGCAGCTCGTTTGCGCCAGGCGCTGGCCCGGCGATTGCGCCTGGGCCAGGCTCGCGGCCAGTGCGAACGAGAGAACGAGCCAGGTCTTCATGCGGCGCTCCGGCCTTCGGCATGCGCCGCGTTCGCCGCGCGGTAGGCGAAGGCGATGATCGGCCCCAGCGTCGCGCCGCCGGCCCAGTAGGCACGGCCCGAGCCGAGGCCACACAGTTGCCGACGCCGTAGAGGCCGGGGATCGGCTTGTCGGCGGCATCGAGCACGCGGCCGTGGGTGTCGGTCTTGGGCCCGCCCTTGGTGTCGAGGGTGCCGGCGACGACCAGTGCCGCGTAGTACGGGCCCGCGTCGGCCAGCGGCCACATCGTCGGGTTGCTGCGGCCGGGCTCCTGCTTCACGTCGCCGTTGAAGAGCTGCTCGACGATGCGCTCGCCGCGCTGGAAATCGAGGTCCTTGCCGGTCTTCGCGAACTGGTTGAAGCGCGCGATGGCGGCCTGCAGGTTGGGCAGGAAATCGGGCGCCAGCTTCGCGCCGCCGGTGACGCCCGCGTACTTGGCCATGCGCTCGTCGATGGCGTGCGCCAGCTCGGCGAGCGTGGCGCCCTTGATCACGTGGCGGTCGTCGGTGCCGGACGGCACGATCAGCCGGCCGTACTCGGCGCTGGCCGAATGCTGCTGCGAGCGCTGGTCCCACACGGCGATGCGCACCAGGTTCGGGTACTCGGCCCTGGCGCCGTCCCATTCGAAGAAGGTCTGGGCCAGCTCGTTGTACTGCAGCTTCTCGTTGACGTTGCGCCGGCCGTACTTGTTGACGAAGAGCATCGAGTCGCCGGCCACCGAGAACATGCCCGAGATCGAGCCGTCCTTCGCGATCGCCTTCTCCAGCGGGATCGGACAGGTCCAGGCGTAGTTCATGTTGCGCAGCTGGGCGCCGAGCGCGCCGGCCATCGGCACGAAGTCGCCTTCGTTGCTGGGCGCCGCGCAGCCGCCGTAGATCGGGCCGTTCAGGAAGTTCTTGCGCAACTCGGCGTTGTGCGTGAAGCCGCCGGTCGCGAAGATCACGGCCTTCCTGGCGCGCAGGCGCACCGTCGCGTCGAGCTCGTCCCTGGCTTCGACACCGATCACGCGGCCGGACTTGTCCTGCAGGATCTTGGTCACGCGCATGCCGGTGCGGATCGGGATGCCCTCGGCCCGCGCCTTGGTCGACATGGTGCGCACCGCGACCAGGCCGCCGTCGGACATGCTCGGGATCGCGTCCTTCGGCACCAGCACGCGGCCCTTGGGGGCCTTGTCCTCCGGCAGCTCGGCGAAGTAGTCGGGCACGTCGGCTACGTGGCGGTAGGGCAGCGCGCCCTTGGCGGCCAGCAGTTCGGCCGCGGGCGAGGCGCTGTCGTAGAAGGCCGAGCACATCTCGTACTCCCAGGGCGTCAGGCCGAAGCGCGGGTGCGCCGCGTCGTAGCCCTGCGGATTGCTGAGCCGCGCCACGTACTTCAGGAAGTCGGGCTTGGGGTCGGCGATGCCGGCCTTCTTCATGGCCTCGTTGTTCGGCACCCAGTACCAGAACGCCGCCTTGGAGGTGGTGCCGCCGATGCTGCCGGCCTTCTCGAGGATCACCGCACCGTTGCCCTGCCAGCGCGCGAAGAGCGCCGAAGCCAGGCCGCCGCAACCGCTGCCGCAGACCACGACGTCGTAGCTGCCGTCGAAGGCTTGTGCGGCAGCGTCGGCCTCCTGCGGCGCGAGGCCGAGCGTTGCCGCGGCCACAGCCGCCGAGCCCGCGCCTGCCTGCTGCATGAACCGCCGGCGCGAAGCTGCGCCGGCATCGGACCGGATGCGGTCTGCCATTTCGTTCTCCTCACACACAGAAGGACGCGCCGCGCGAGCGGCGCGCTATCGCCTAAAAACTAACCGGGATTTCGGGGCTCTCGCCCTTCTGGATCTCGTAGACCAGGCTCGGCGAGCCGTTCTCCCACACCAGCAGCATCGAGCGCTTGGGGCTGAAGCCCTGGTGGCGGCAGTAGGCGGGCATGGCGGCCATGTCGCCGGCCTTCATGATCACGCGCGCCATCGGCTTGCCGGTGTTCTTGTCGCCGCAGTCCCAGTGGATCTCGTCGGTCATCTGGAAGAACCACTCGACGCGGTCGTTGCCGTGGATGATCGGCAGGATGTGCTCCTCGGTGGTCGGGCACATGAAGCTGTGCTTGACGACCGAGGTGAAGCTCGGGTTCCACGTCACCTGCGAGCGGCTCAGGAAGCCGAAGAGGTTGAAGGCATGCACCTCGTTCTCGAAGCCCGCCTCGGGATGCAGCTCGGGCTCCCCCTGCGGCACGTCGGCGAAGGCGCGGTTGACCGGTGCGCCGGTGTCGTCGCTGCGCAGCCGGAGATCGTCCTTCAGGCCCACGCAGCGCTTGGCGAGCTCGCGAGCGCGGGTGATCTTGGCGGTGTTGTTGCCCTTCTTGCGGCCGTAGGGCGAGCCGGTTTCCTGCGGCGCGCTGAAGGGGTCGAAGCTCTCGTTGGTCCAGTCGTCGAGCATGGCCTCGAAGGTGGCGCGGATCTGCGCGGTCGGGAAGTTCTCCAAGAGGTCGATGCCGGCTTCCTTCATCGTGCCGTTGAAGCTGCCGGCGTAGAGGTCGACCGACTGGTAGTGGTTGACGGTGCCGATCACGTCGTCGAAATTGACCCAGCCGTAGAAGAAGCCCCAGGCCACGTCGCGCATCAGTGCGCGCAGGTAGTTGCCGGCGTCCATGGTGTGGCTCATCGGCCGGCCGTCCCTGGTCTTCCACGTGATGTGGACGAAATACTCGTCGCGCCGGAAGCCGAAGCTGCCGAGCGAGAAGTCCTTGTAGCCGAGCGCGGCGTCGGGCTGCGACGCGATGACCTTGGCGAGTTCAGCGGGTGCGTTCATGAAAAGTCTCCTGAAAGTTCGATTGCGCCCCGGTCTTCGCGGGGAACGCCGCGGAACCGGCTTTGCCGGGCCGCTGGCGTTGCCCCCGGCGAGGGGGTGGGCGGCTACACGAAGTGAGCCAACCTGGGGGAGGTCAATGTGTCTGGCAGATGTCTGCCCACTTCTCTACCGAGAGCTCGCCCTTGCAGGTCTGCAGCACGATCACGCCGGGCTCGCCCGGTGCGCGGAACTGGTAGGCGGTGTTCTTGGGCAAGAGGCCCTGGTGGCCGCGCGAGAGCTTCATCCAGCCCATCTTCTGTCCCTTGGGTTCGCCCTTCACGAGCACGGCACCGTTCTTCTCTTCGTCGGCCACGGTCTGGGCGGCGTCGAGCTTGACCAGGTGGATCTCGATCTCGCCATCCATCACGAGCGCGAACTCGTCATGCGCGCAGGTGTACCAGGTCGATGCGCCTTCGGCGCGCAGGGTCTCGAGCACGTAGATCTGGTTCTGGCCGAACACGACCTTCTCGTAGGGCTTGCTTCTGTTCGCGATGTCGAAGCAGTTGGAGAAGGCGTAGTGGCGCACGTCGTCGGCGATCGGCTCGACGTGGCCCTTGTCGAAATGCTTGAGGGACCCGAAGCGGGTCTGGTAGGCCGTGGCTGTCATGGGTTGTCTCCTGGGGTCGGCGATGCAGCGTTGGCTGCGATGCCTGAACTCTAGGAAACGAGGAGCGCTTCGGGTAGGCCTCAAATGCGGGCCGCATTGTTCGGCGTATCCGGTCAATCGCGAGGGTTTACCCGGGAACGGCGGCGGGTCATCACACGTCCGCGATCAGCGTTTCCGGCAGCAATCCGCGCTCGATCATCGCCGCGTCCCACGGCGGCACGCGCGTGAAGGCCGCGGTGATGTGCTCGATGAAGAGCTTGAGCTTGAAGGCATTGCGCGAGGTGCCCGCATACACCGCGCTGAGCGAGAACGAGGACAGCTGGTGCTCCGGCAGCACGATCTGCAGATCGCCGCGCAGGATCGCATTGCCGGCCACCAGCGTCGGCAGGCAGACGATGCCGGCGTGCTCGAGCGCGTACTCGCGCAGCAGGTGCACGCTGTTGGTCAGGAGCGCGGCGTTCATGTAGATCGTCACCTGCTCGCCCGCGTGGTGGAAGGTCCAGCGGTCGCGCGTCGGGTAGCCCGAGTAGAGGCCCAGCGTGTGCTTGTGCAGCTCGCGCGGCGTCTGCGGCGCGCCGTGCGTGCGCAGGTACTCGGGCGTGGCGCAGAACACGCGCCGCACCGGGAAGAGCGGACGCGAGACCAGCTCGGTGGAAGCGGCCGGGAATATCTGCAATGCGCAGTCCACGCCCGCCTTGACCGGGTCGACCACCGCATCGCTCACGATCAGCTCGAGATGGATGTCCGGGTAGTCCGCCTGGAAGGCGCGCAGCACCGAGGCCAGGTGGCCGAGCACGAAGCCGGTCAGCGCATGGATGCGCAGCGTGCCCGTGGGGCCGGCGCGCGCGCCGCGCATCTGGTCGATGACGTCGTTGGCGCGCCCGACGAGCTCCGTGCAGTCGCGCAGGAAGGCCTGGCCGACGTCGCTGAGCCGCACCACCCGCGTGCTGCGATGGAAGAGCGGCGCGCCCACGTGCTCTTCGAGCTGCTTCACGCGGCTGGTGACCACCGACTTGGCCACGCGCAGCTGCCTGGCAGCCTCGGCGAAGCTCTGGGTCTGCGCCACGCGCACGAATGTCTCTATGTTTTCCAGGCGGTCCATGGCTTTGGAATGTAGCGGCGCCGCGTGCCGCGTGCTGCTGCTAACCTCGGCGCATGTTCAATCCCTCCCAAGAGGAAGTGCGTCGCTTCTTCTGCGACGTCTTCGCCAAGAGCCGCCAGGGCCTGCCGATGGAAGCGCTGGAGCTCATCGCCAGCCGCTGGATCGACGAACACCCCGAATACCACGCCGACCTGGCCGACGCCGACGCGGCGGTGGCGCGCGTCTACGACGCCAAGGACGGGCGCGAGAACCCCTTTCTCCATCTCTCGATGCACCTGTCGATCAGCGAGCAGTGCTCGATCGACCAGCCGCGCGGCATCCGCCAGGCGGTGGAGCTGCTGGCGGCGCGCCGCGACTCGCTGCTCGATGCGCACCACGAGGCGATGGAATGCCTGGGTCGGATGATGTGGGAGAGCCAGCGCGCCGGCCGCCCGCCCGACGGCGAGGCCTACGTGGCCTGCGTTCAGCGCCGCGCCACGCGGGACTGAGCCCGCACGCTGTCGCGCAGCAGCGAAACCAGCAGCTGCCGCGCGGTCGACGGTTCGGCATCGCTGCGCAGCAGCAGTCCGACCGGCTCGTCGGTGCCTGCGGTGTCGATCGGCAGCTGCACCAGGTGGCCGCGCTGCAGGTCGTCGCGCGCGGCGCCGATGGGCGTGAACCAGATGGCATCGGAGCGGACCAGCAGTGCGCGTGCCACCGAGAGGTCGAGCGTTTGCGTCACATGCTCGGGCAGGCGCAGGCCCAGTCCGGAGAGAAAGCTCTCCGTGTGGTGGCGAGGAATGGTGCCCTCGCCATAGATCACGAGCGGGTGCTGCAGCACCTGCTGCACCGAAGGCGCACCGCCCGCCAGTGGATGGCCGGGCCGCGCGATCAAGGCCAGCGGCTCGGTGTAGAGCAACTCGAAGGTGAGCCCGGCCATCAGCTGCGGGTCGCTCATGCGGCCGGCCACCAGGTCGAGCTCGCCGGCGCGCAGGGCATCGAGCAGCGGGGCGTTGGCACCGGTCTGCACCTGTACCTGCAGCGTAGGCAGCCGCTCGCGCAGCGCCGCCAATGCAGAAGGCAGCAAGGAGGGCGCGACGCTCGGCAGGGCGCCGATGCGCAGGCGCTGCGGGCGCGTGCCCGAGGCCGGCATCACCGCCTGGGCGGTGGCATCGAACGCTTCCAGCACGCGCAGCGCATGCGCCAGAAGCTGTTCGCCGGCCACGGTGAAACCCTGGATGCCGCGCCGGCCGGCGCTGCCGCGCTCGACCAGCCGAGCGCCGGCCAGCGCTTCGAGCTCGGCCAGGGTCTTCGATACCGCCGGCTGGCTCAGCGCCAGGCGCTCGGCCGCCCGCGCGAGATGGCGCTCCTGCGCGACCGCCACCAGGCAGCGCAGATGGCGCAGTTGGACGCCGCGAACGAAGGCTTCGGAGCTGGCGGCCATTCAATTACCGTTGCTTATGCAAAATCGCGAAAACGTCAATTTACATCATCAAATCGCATGAATACAGTGAAGCCCATCCCACGATTCTGAGACAAGCCCATGAGCACACTCACGCCCCGCGACTGGCCCAGCCATCCCTCCTACATCTACTCCGGCTACAAATCGACCGCCAAGCGCGGCCCGCAGCAGCCGCTGATTCCGCTCAAGGCCTCGCTCGGCGAACTGCGCCAGCCGGTCTACGGCCACGGCAGCATCGGCGAGTTCGACCACGACCTGACGCGCAACGCGCGCAGGAACGGCGAGCCGCTGGGCGAGCGCATGATCCTCACCGGCCAGGTGCTCGACGAGCGCCGCCGCCCGGTGCGCAACACGCTGGTCGAGCTGTGGCAGGCCAACGCGGCCGGCCGCTACGTGCACAAGGTCGACCAGCACGATGCGCCGCTCGACCCCAACTTCCTCGGCGCCGGCCGCTGCCTGACCGACAACGAGGGCCGCTACCGCTTCCTCACCATCAAGCCGGGCGCCTATCCCTGGGGCAACCATCCCAACGCCTGGCGGCCGCAGCACATCCACCTGTCGCTGTTCGGCGAGCACTTCGCGAGCCGCCTCGTGACGCAGATGTACTTCCCGGGCGACCCGCTGTTGCAGTACGACCCGATGATCACCGGCACGCCCGAGAAGGTGCGCAACCGCCTGGTGTCGGACTTCAGCATGGACGTCACGGAGGAGGGCTACGCGCTCGGCTACGTGTTCGACATCGTGCTGCGCGGCGCCGACGAAACGCCCTTCGAAAATCGATGAAATGAGGCTCACCCCCAGGCTCCCCCACTTCGTGTGGTCCGCCAACCCCCTCACCGGGGGCAACACCAGCGGCCCGGCAAAGCCGGTTCCGCAGTGTTCCTCGACCCCCGTGCATAGCTTCGTGCGTCGCGGCCAGCACGACCCGCGGCAACGCAACTGAACAAGGAGACACCAAGTCATGATGAGCGCACTCGAAACCAATTTCGGCCAGACCCCTTCGCAGACGGTCGGCCCCTACTTCGCCTACGGCCTCACGGCCACGCAGTACGGCTACGACTTCGACCAACCCTTCGACGCGGTGCTCGCGCTCGACGGCGCGCGCGGCGAGCGCATCAGGATCGAAGGCCGGGTGATCGACGGGGAGGGCAAGCCCATCAACGACGCGCTGGTCGAGATCAGCCAGGTCGACGGCACCGGCGCCTATCCGCGCTCGGTCGAGGACGCACAGGCCATCGGCTTCCGCGCCTTCGGCCGCGCCGGCACGGGCACCGATGCGCAGAACCGCTTCGTGTTCCACACCGTCAAGCCGGGCGCCGAGGCGGCGGGCGAAGCGCCGCACGTCAACGTGATCGTGCTGATGCGCGGCATGCTGCTGCATGCCTTCACGCGCATCTACTTCAGCGACGAAGCCAAGGCCAACGCAGACGACGCGGTGCTGGCGAGCGTGCCGGCCGAACGACGCAAGACGCTCGTCGCAGAGCGCAGCGAGACGGGCGGCGCGGTGACCTATCGCTTCGACATCCACATGCAGGGGCCGAGCGAGACGGTGTTCTTCGATATATAGAAGGCAAAAACAAAGCCCAGCATCGGAAAAAAACAAAGCCCGCTGAAAGCGGGCTTTGTACTTGTGGGCTTCGCCTCTTACTTGGCGCGATGGATGCGCGACTCGGGCACCGTCTTGACTTCGCCGGGCAGCGAGCTGATGTAGCTGGCCAGTTCCTTGAGCTCGGCATTGCTGAACTTCTTGGCCTGGCCGCTCATCACGCCGTTGGAGCGGCCGATCTGCTGGTTCTTGTCGGTTTTGTAGGACTTGAGTGCGACGTAGAGGTAGTCGGCATGCTGGCCCGCGAGCTTGGCGACCGTGCCGTCGTTCGGCGTGTTGAAGTTGACGCCGTGGCACTTGGTGCAGGCGTTGTCCTTGTCGCGCGAGATGAGGGCCTGCACGCGCTCGCTCGGCTGCTTGGCGGCGGTGGGCGGCGGTGCGTCGCCCTCTTCCACGCCGAGCTGGCTGTAGTAGGCGGCGAGGTCGACGATGTCCTGCTCGGTCAGGGTGTCGGCGATGGCACGCATGGTCGGGTGCTTGCGGTCGCCGCCCTTGTAGGCCGTGAGGGCCGAGGCGATGTAGGTGGCGCTTTGCCCCGCGATCATCGGGACCTTGTGGATCTCGGGGAAGCTGGCCTGGTAGCCGATGATCCCGTGGCAACCCACGCACATCGCCACCTTCTTCGAGCCGTTTTCAGCATTGCCCGTGACCTGCTGGGCTTGGGCCGAGACCGTCACGCAAGCGACAGCGAGGGCAAACATCGTGGTCAACAACTTGTTCATTTTGCGCGCACAATCTCGTGGGGATACAGATTTCAGATCAACTTTTGATTATATGCGGGGGCTCTTCGAGGCCCCGGGCGTGAGGCACTCGGGCGTTGCGCAGCGCAGATGAATGATGTGTCGTTTCATCCACCCTGCTCCACCCCATCCATGAAATTCACGGGCTCCGACAACTACGTCGCCACACAGGATCTGATGCTCGCGGTCAACGCCGCCATCACGCTCAAGCGGCCGCTGCTGGTCAAGGGCGAGCCGGGCACCGGCAAGACGATGCTCGCGGAAGAGGTGGCACAGGCGCTCGACCTGCCGCTGCTCCAGTGGCACATCAAGTCGACCACCAAGGCACAGCAGGGCCTCTACGAATACGACGCCGTGAGCCGGCTGCGCGACTCGCAACTGGGCGACGAGCGCGTGAAGGACATCCACAACTACATCGTCAAGGGCGTGCTGTGGCAGGCCTTCACCGCCGACGAACCGGTGGCGCTCTTGATCGACGAGATCGACAAGGCCGACATCGAATTCCCGAACGACCTGTTGCGCGAAATCGACCGCATGGAGTTCTATTGCTACGAGACGCGGGAGCTGGTCCGCGCCAAGCACCGGCCGGTGGTCTTCATCACCTCCAACAACGAGAAGGAGCTGCCCGACGCCTTCCTGCGCCGCTGCTTCTTCCACTACATCAAGTTCCCCGACGCAGACACGATGAAGAGCATCGTCGCGGTGCACTTCCCCGGCCTCAAGCAGACGCTGCTGGCCTCGGCCATGAAGACCTTCTACGACGTGCGCAACCTGCCCGGCCTGAAGAAGAAGCCCTCGACCTCCGAGCTGCTCGACTGGCTCAAGCTGCTGGTGGCCGAGGACATCCCGCTCGAAGCGCTGCAGAGCAAGGACGACAAGGTCGCGGTGCCGCCCCTGGTGGGCGCGCTGCTCAAGAACGAGCAGGACGTGACGCTGTTCGAGAAGCTCGTCTTCATGCAGCGCCACAACCGATGAGCGAAAAGCGCCATCCCGTGAGCCCGCCGCCCGGCCGCCCGAAGACGGGCTCGCTCCCGCCTGGCGGGACGGCGCAAAGCGCCAAGGGTGCACCAATGCGCCAGTTGCTGCTGCTCGGCGTGGCACAGGCAGTGCTGTTCGTGGTTGGCGCGCTCCTGGGCCGATGGCTCGGCCTGGCACTGGGCTTCGACGCTTTTGGGGCCGGCGGCTACAGCAACAGCGTGATCTTCGGCATCCTGTTGATCGGCCTCGGCGGTGGCGGCGGTGTGCAGTTGGCGCGCGCCTGGTATATCCGCAAGTACGGCCCGACGAGGTACTGACCCATGGCCTTCGTCGAGCCCGTCACGCTCAGGTCGCGCGGCATCGCGCTGGTGCCGCTTGCACTGCTCCACGAAGAAGGCTTGCGCGCAGCCGCGGCCGACGGCGAGCTGTGGAAGCTGCGCGTCACCTCCGTGCCCGAGCCGCAGGACACGCGCGGCTACATCGAGACGGCGCTTGCGGGACGCGAGGCCGGCCACCGCTTCGCTTTCGCCGTGACCGACGAGTCCAGCGGCACGGTGCTCGGCTCCACCAGCTTCCACGACATCCTGCCCGCGGTGAAGCGCGTCGAGATCGGCTACACCTGGTACGCCGCGCGCTGCCAGCGCACGCACGTCAACACCACCTGCAAGCTGCTGATGATGACGCACGCCTTCGACACCCTCGGCTGCCACGTGGTCGGCTGGCGCACGGACAATTTCAACCACGCATCGCAGCGCGCCATCGAACGCCTCGGTGCACGCAAGGACGGCGTGATTCGCGGCCATGCCCTACGCCGCGACGGCACCATCCGCGATACGGTGATGTACAGCTTGCGGTCGGGCGAGTGGCCCGAGGTCAGGGCCCAGCTGCTCTACCTGCTGGACAAGCCGCGTTCCGAACCCAAGGAGTGATGCGCGATGCTGATCGACTTCTTCTACACGCTGCGCTCGGCCAAGCTGCCGGTTTCGGTCAAGGAATACCTGACCCTGCTCGAAGCGCTGCAGGCCGACGTGGTCGGTCCGAACTCCGATGACGCCTTCGGCCTCGACGACTTCTACTACCTGTCGCGCACCGCGCTGGTGAAGGACGAGAAGCACTACGACAAGTTCGACCGCGCCTTCGCCGCCTACTTCAAGGGCGTCGACCTGGTCACCGATTTCACCAAGGAAGTGCCGCTCGACTGGCTGCGCAAGACGCTGGAACGCGAATTCACGGCCGAGGAGAAAGCCAAGATCGAGAAGATGGGCTGGGACGAGCTCATGGAAACGCTCAAGAAGCGCTTCGAGGAACAAAAGGGGCGGCACGAGGGCGGCAGCAAATGGATCGGCACCGGCGGCACCTCGCCCTTCGGCCACGGCGGCTACAACCCGCAGGGCATCCGCATCGGCGGCGCGGGCAAGAACAAGAGCGCGGTCAAGGTGTGGGACCAGCGCGCCTACAAGGACTACGACGACAGCCAGGAGCTCGGCACGCGCAATATCAAGATCGCGCTCAGGCGGCTGCGCAAGTTCGCGCGCGAAGGCCATGAGGACGAGCTGGACCTCGACGACACCATTCGCTCGACCGCGGCCAACGCCGGCTACCTCGACATCAAGATGCGGCCCGAGCGCCACAACAACGTCAAGGTGCTGCTCCTGATGGACGTGGGCGGCACGATGGACGAGCACATCCAGCGTGTCGAGGAGCTGTTCTCGGCCGTCAAGACCGAGTTCAAGCACCTCGAGTTCTACTACTTCCACAACTGCGTCTACGACTTCATGTGGAAGAACAACCGGCGCCGCTTCTCGGAGAAGTTCGCGACCTTGGACATCATCCGCAAGTACAACAAGGACTACAAGCTGGTCTTCGTCGGCGACGCGACCATGAGCCCGTACGAGATCCTGCAGCCCGGCGGCAGCGTCGAATACAACAACGAGGAAGCCGGCGCCGAATGGATCCAGCGCCTGACCCACGCCTTCCCGAAGTTCGCCTGGATCAATCCGGAGCCCCAGGGCGTCTGGCAGTACCGGCAAAGCATTGCCGTCATGCAACAACTCGTTTCGCACCGCATGTATCCGCTGACACTCATGGGCCTCGAAGAGGCGATGCGACTGCTGTCCAAATAGGCCTCGCGCCCGGGCGACATGGTCGTCTGGTGGGCAGCAAAGTGTGTAAAAAAGTTGTCACAGCGTTGAGACCTAAGGTTACATTTAACACCTAAGGATTCAAATAAGACGTTTCGTTGACGCTGGATCCCGCAGGAGGTGTGCCATGTCCGCCGTACTTTCTTTTCCGCTGGATTCGCGGGTCCTCGAGCAGCCCCTGGCCGACGCGTTGCCGAAAGCGCGGTTCCAGCCGCCCGGCGATTTCATCAGCATCCGCGGCGTGCGCCTGCCGCATGCCGAACTCGTCGACCGCTCCCTTTTCGCGCCCGAAGCGCGCGAGCGCCTCCGCCTGCAGCTCATCGCGGGATCGCCCTTTCCGCACCTGGTGCTGGAAAACATCTTCCATCCGGCCTTGCTGGAGCTCGTCGCAGAAGAGTTCGACATGCTGCCGGCCAGCAGTTGGAGCGAGCTCAGGTCGGCCTACGAATCGACCCGCCGCTCGGTGCTCGGCGTGGCGCTGGGCCCGGCCTCGCAGCTGTATTTCGACATCATCCATTCCGGCTGGTTCATCGACTGGCTGTCGTCGATCAGCGGCGTCGACTACCTGCTGCCCGATCCCAAGCTGTTCGGCGGCGGGCTGCACGAAAGCAGGACCGGCGCGACCTTCGCCGTGCACCGCGACTTCAACCGCCACCGCCACCTCGGGCTGAAGAACGAAATGGTCTTCATCACTTACCTCAACAAGGGATGGGACCCGGCCTGGGGCTCGGGGCTCGAGCTCTGGGACAAGAAGCAGGACCGCTGCGTCACCACCGTGCAGCCCGAGTTCGGCCGCACCATCATCTTGCCGCATGGCCCCGCGAGCTACCACGGCCACACCCGGCCGTTGCAGGCACCGGACGGCCGGCCGCGCCGCTCGGTCGCCGCCTACTACTACACCAGCCCGATCGCCGGCAAGCAGCACGGCGACGAATCGGCCTCGGTCTTCATGAAGACGCGCCGCGTCGACCGCATCAAGGCGCTCGCGCGCATGTGGACGCCGCCCGCGGTCTGGCTGCTGGCGCGAAAGGTCAGCGGGCGCGCCTGACGAGCGGCCCGGAGGCTCCCGCAAGTCGGGGAGCCGCTCTGCGCATGCTGTCAAAATGGCCGCATGCTCAGGGTGGTTCGCTCTCTCGCGCCGGCGTGGATGCCGGCGTTCTTTTGTGCAGGCATCCTTCTGTTGCAAGGTTGCAGCCTGCTGCCGAAGAGCGACCCGGCGGAGGCGGAGACTGCCGCCCGCCCGGTGACGAGCGACAAGCCGGCAGCGCAGCGCGAAGCGTTCACCGTGGAGGTGAAGGCGCCCGACACGGTGCGCGACTATCTCGTGCGCCATCTCGAAATCCAGCGCTACCGCCTGCTCGACGACCTGGGCGCAGCCGAACTTTCGCGCCTGATGGTGGCCGCCGAAGAGAACGCGCGCGAACTGCTCGGCACCCTCGGCTACTTCACGCCCACGCTCACGCTCGAACTGCACGAGACGCCCGAGGCCAAGGCGCCGCGCGAGGTGACGATCACGGTCGAGCCCGGCGAACTCACGCGTGTGGCCAACGTGCAGATCGGCTTCAGCGGGCCGATCGAGAACGACCCGGCGGCCGAGGCCCAGCGCACTGCGATCCGCACCGGCTGGCCGCTGCGTGCAGGCCAGCCCTTCACCCAGCAGGCCTGGGACAACGCCAAGGCCGCCACGCTGCGCAACCTGACGGCCAAGCGCTTTCCCACCGGCAGCATCGCGACGAGCCGCGCCGATATCGATGCCGACCGCGGCGAGGCCGGGCTCAGCCTCAACTACCAGTCCGGCCCGGCCTACCGCTTCGGTCCGCTGGACGTGCGCGGCAGCGAGCGCTACGACGCCGACGGCACGCGACGCATCGCGCGCGTGCCCACCGGCTCCGACTACGACCAGCAGAAGCTGCTCGATGCGCAGCAACGCCTCGCGAGCAGCGGCTACTACGACTCCGTCTTCCTCACGCTCGACACCGAGGGCACCAATCCGCTGTGGGCGCCGGTGATCGCCCAGCTGCGCGAGGCGCCGCTGCAGAAGGTGGTGCTCGGCGCCGGCTTCACCACCGACAGCGGGCCGCGGCTGTCGGTCGACCACATCCACAATCGCATGCCGCTGCTTGGCTGGCGTGCCGTCTCCAAACTGTCGGTGGACCGCGAAACCAAATCTCTGGGCACCGAGTGGAACGCCATTCCCGACGACAAGGGCTGGCGCTGGTTCGGCTCGGGCCTGCTCAAGAACGAAGTCTCGGGCAGCTACAAGGTCGACAGCGGCCGGCTGCGCGGCGGCCTGGGCAAGTCCAGCGACCACATCGACTACAACTACTTCCTGCAGTACGACTACGCGCAGAACCGCGGCTTCAATGCACCGCCGTCGGCTTCGGCGCTGAGCGTCAACTGGGGCTGGACCGGCCGCTACTTCGACGACGCGGGCGCCCCAACGCGCGGCCACGCCCTGGCGCTGGAACTCGGCCTGGGCTATACGCTGACCGGCGAGCGCCTGCCTTTCACGCGCACCTACGCGCGCTGGCTCGGCATCGTGCCGCTCGGCACCGTGTCGAGCGACGACGGCACTCAGGCTCGCAGCGGCCGTATCCAGCTGCGCGCCGAAGCCGGCGCCGTGGTGGCCAAGGACAGCGCGCAGATTCCCTCCACGCTCATGTACCTGACCGGCGGCGACACCACGGTGCGCGGCTACAGCTACCGCCAGATCGGCACCGTGCGCGCCGACGGCCAGATCGTTGCCGGCCGCTACCTGGCGGTGACCAGCGTCGAATGGCAGCGCCCTTTTGTCTACCGCGGCCGGATGACCGAGTGGGAAAGCACGGTCTTCGTCGATGCCGGCGCGGTGGCGGACAAGCCCGGCGAGCTCAAGGCCAAGGTCGGCGTCGGCGTGGGCGCGCGCTGGCGCAGCCCGGTGGGGCCGGTGCAGGCCGACCTGGCCTATGGCGTGGACACCAAGCGCTTCAGGCTGCATCTGCGCCTGGGTTTCACTTTTTAAGATGCAGCAACAGACCGAGTCCCCCGCCCCGCCGCCGAAGCCTTCGCTCGGCCGGCGCGCGCTGCGCGCACTGGCCTGGAGCCTCGCCGGCCTGGTCGTGCTGGTGGGTGTGCTCACGGCCGGCGCCTGGTGGTGGCTAGGTTCGAACGAATCGCTGGCCTTCGCGCTCGCGCGCGCCGCACGCTACCTGCCCGCCGGCCAGACGCTGGAAAGCCGCGATGTCACGGGCTCGCTGCGCGCCGGCGGGCGCATCGGCTGGCTGCGCTGGCAGAGCGAGAGCCTCGCGGTGGAAGTGCACGACGCGCAGATCGGCTGGCAGCTGGCGCCGCTGCTGAAGCGCAAGGTGCAGCTCGGCGAGGTGCATGCCGTGCAGGTGCTCATCGAGCGCCGCGGTCCGATCGAGGACAAGCCCCTCGAACCCCTGGAGCAGGTCGTGCTGCCGGTCGAGGTCGAGCTGCCTTTCCGCATCGACGAACTGCGCTGGGCCGGTCCGCCGGCACTGCAGGCGGCCATGCTGGCCGGCAGCTACCGCTACGCCGGCGCCGAGCACCAGCTCGAGGTGAGCGGTGTCGACATCGCCGACGGCCACTACAGCGCCCGCGTCAAGCTGCAGGGCCCGGCGCCGATGGCGATCGATGCCGCGCTCGACGGCCGGGTGCGCGCGCCGCTGGCCGAGAACCGAGGCATCGACGTGCTGGCCCAGGCCAGCGCGAAGGGCACGCTCGCCGGGGCCGAGGCGCGGCTGGCGGTGGCGGCGCAACTGAAGCCGGCCGAAGACAGCACGGCCGCGCCGATGCAGGCGCAGCTCGACGCCCACATCGCACCCTGGCGGCCCCAGCCCGTGATCGATGCCAAGGCCGACCTGCAAAACCTCGACCTGGCCCGCCTGTGGCCCGAGGCCCCGGCCACGCAATTGAGCGGCACGGTCGAGGCCGGCCCCGCCGCCAGCACTGGTGCCGGCACGGTCTGGCAGGCCAGCGTCGACATCCGCAACGCCGAGCCCGGCCCCTGGGACAGCGGCAAGCTGCCGGTCGAACAGCTCGAGGCACGTGCCAGCTTCGACGGCACGACGTGGACGCTGCCGCAGGCCACCGTGCGCGCCGGCGGCGGCCGCATCGAGGCCGAGGGCGGATGGAGTCCTGCGCCCGCGCCGTGGCAGGCGCGCGCCAGGGTGCGCGGCGTGCGCCCCGGCGCCTTGCACACCGAGCTGGCCGGCGCCGCGGTGAGCGGCAGCGTGAACGCCGAGCAGCGCGGCGAGGCGCTGGTGTTCGACCTCGCGCTGCAGGCCGCAGGCGGCGCGGGCGGCAAGGCGCTCGAAGGCCTGCGCCTCGACCGTGCGGTGGCGCGCGGCCAATGGCAGGCGCAAGTGCTCGACCTGCGCACGCTGCGCATCGAGGCGTCGAACGCCAGCATCGAGGGCAAGCTGCAAGTGCGCGTCGCCGAGCAGGCCGCGAGCGGCGATCTGAAGCTCGCGATGCCGGGCGGCGGCGCGCAGGTGCAGGGCCGCATCGCCCCGGCCAGCGGCGGCGGCGAGATCAAGGCCCAGGTCGACGACGCTGCGGTGCTGCAAGCCTGGATCGAGCACCTGCCCGGGCTTTCGGACGTGTTCGCGGGCATCGGCGCCCAAGGCAATGCGCGCCTCGACGCCGGCTGGCAAGGCGGCTGGCAGGCCGTGCAGCGGCGGCTGCAGAACGCGAGCGAACCGGCGCCGCGCGGCAGCCGGGAGCCGACCTTGCAGGCCACGCTCTCCGCGCCGCGCCTGGACCTGCGGCTCGCGCAGCCCGCCAACGGCGCCGCCACCACCGTGCTGCTGCGCGAGCTGCGCGCCGAGCTTGCCGGCAGCCTGGCGCAAGCCACGCTGGCGCTGAAGGGCGAGGCCCGCACCGGCACGCGGACGTTCACGCTCGACACGCGTGCCAGCGGCGGCCTGGAGCGTGCCAGGCAATGGCGCGCTGCGGTTGCGAGCCTGCGCCTGCAGATGCAGGACAGCGCCGCCGCCAACACCGGCGCGTGGACCGTGGAGCTGAGCCGCGCCGTCAGCGCCACGCTGCGCGCCGGCAATCCCGACCGCCTCGAGGTGGAGGCCTCCGCCGCGGCCGCCACCTTGAGCGGCCCGGCGCCGGGCACCGTGCGCATCGATTGGGAGCCCTTGCGCTACAGCCACAGCGGCGGGGCAGCCAACCGCGCGTTCCGCCTGCTATCGAAGGGGCGGCTGCTGGGCTTGCCGATGGCCTGGGCCCAGGCGCTAGGCGGCGGTGAGGCGCTGGCCGAGGCCGGCATCAGCGGCGACCTGCTGTTCAACGGCGACTGGGACATCGACGCCGGCGACGCGTTGCGCGCCCGCGCCCGGCTCGTACGGCAAAGCGGCGACATCCGCGTGCAAGCCGGCGAGGCCGCGCTGGTCACGCGCATCACCAGCCGCGGCACCGGCAGCGCGAGCGAACGCAGCATGAACGTGGCCGGCGAGGGCCCGAGCACGCCGGCCGGCCTGCGCCAGGCCGAGCTGCGGCTCGATGCCGAGGGCGACACGGTGCGCGCCGGCCTCGCGTGGGACAGCGAACGCGCCGGCCGGATCGACGCCGAAGCCAGCACGCGCGTGCTGCAGCGCGCAGGCGGCTGGCAGTGGGCACCGGATGCGCCGCTGGCCGGCCGCGTGACCGCGCGCCTGCCCAATCTCGGCGTCTGGTCGATGCTGGCGCCGCCGGGCTGGCGCGTTGCCGGCACGCTCGAGGCCGACGCCACGCTTTCGGGCAATCGCTCGCTGCCGCGCTGGAACGGCACGCTCGCTGCCGACAAGCTCGCGCTGCGCGCGCTGGTCGAGGGGCTGGATCTCCGCGACGGCCGCCTGCGCGCCACGCTCTCGGGTGAGCGCATCGAGATCACCGAATTCGCGCTCAAGGGCGGCGCCGGCAGCACCGTGCGCATCCCGGGCCAGAGCGGCAACCTCAGCACCGCGGCCAGCGAGGCGGCGGGCGACGGCGGCACGCTGTCGGCCCGCGGCGAGCTCAGCTGGGGCGCAGCCCCCGCCGCCGGCACCGGCATCCGCATGGCCGTGCAGGCCCAGCTGCGCGCGCTGCGCGTGCTGGTGCGCACCGACCGCCAGATCACGCTCTCGGGCAATCTGCAGGCGCGGCTCGATGGCGGCCAGTTCACTGTGCGCGGCGACCTGAAGACCGATCGCGCCGTCATCATCCTGCCCGACGAGAGCGCGCCCGGCCTCGGCAGCGACGTGGTGGTGCGTTCGGCCGCCCGGCAGCGCGAGGCCGCCGAAGCCGCCCAGCGCCAGGCGGCGCGCGACGAGGCGCAGGTGGCCAAGGCGCAGACCGCCAGGCCACCCGATATCGCGGTCAACTTCGATCTCGGCAAGGACTTCGCCGTGCAGGGCCGCGGCCTCACCACGCGGCTGGAAGGCGAGCTCGACATCCGCAGCACCGTGTTGAATGCGCCGCCGCGCATCACGGGCGAAGTCAAGACCGTCAAGGGCCAGTACCGCGCCTACGGCCAGCAGCTCGACGTGGAAACCGGCGTGGCGCGCTTCAACGGCCCCTTCGACAACCCGGCGCTCAATGTCCTTGCAATCCGACCCAACATCTCGCAGCGTGCCGGCGTCCAGATCACCGGCAGCGCGCAGTCGCCGCGCGTGCGCCTGTATTCAGAGCCGACGCTGTCGGATGCGGAGACGCTCTCGTGGGTGGTGCTGGGCCGGGCCTCGGCCACCAGCGGCGGCGAATCGCTGCTGTTGCAGCAGGCCGCGCTGGCCCTGCTGGGCGGCCTCGGCAAGGGCGGATCCGGCGGCGGGCTCGCGAGCCGCTTCGGCCTCGACGAGATCGGTTTCAAGGGCCCGGGCAGCGGCGGCGACCTGCGCGAATCCGCCGTCACCGTGGGCAAGCGCATCTCCAAGGACTTCTATCTCACCTACGAGCGCAGCCTCGCGGGCACGCTCGGCTCGCTGTTCATCTTCTACGACCTCACCCGCCGCCTGACGCTGCGCGGCCAGGCCGGCCAGCAGAGCGGGATCGACCTGATCTATACCGTGAAGTACGACTGAGAAAAGACGAACTGGTAAAGTCGCGGTCGCCTTTCGTCCTCGTAGTTCAATGGATAGAACGGGGTCCTCCTAAGACTCAGATACAGGTTCGATTCCTGTCGAGGGCACCACGACAAGGTCTGAATCGCGCAGGGCCGGTCTTCTCTAGGTTTCTCTAGGTATCTGGCGCGATCCTTCGACCCACGCCGGCCTGCCGGCGATACCCCGCAAGGCGGGCGAGGCGGCCGCCTTCCGTGTCGCCCGACGGGGGCGGCATCACGGCAGCCTGGAAGTCGATGCCTTTGGACCAGACCGCATTGCGCCTGGCAGCCAATCGATTGATGTTTTCCTGCAGCTTCAGGGCGGCGTTCACTTCGGCGCGCATGCGCTCTCTTCGGGCCTTGAACCGGGCCAGCGGCAAGCCGATGCCGAGCGCCAGCAGCGATGCAAGTGCAGCGATCAATGCCGCCGCCGTCGCCAGAAGCAGCGCCTCATGAATGTCGAAGCTGCTGCCGGCACTCGCAAGCGAAACCGGTGCGGGCGCCGAACGGGGCGTCGGGGCCTGCGGGACACGTGCCTCGACCCAGAACAAGCCGACCATCAGAACCGTCGCGACAACGAAGGTCCAGGCGAAGAATCGCCCAAAGCGCTTCCGCATTGCATCCGCTGGATCCATGGCGCCCTCCGAACTGAACCAAAGATCATGGGGAATTCCGCCTGGAAGCGTGTCAGACAAAGCGCAGCGCGCAGGCCGGCCAAGTACTTCGCCACTCGCCGCGAGGGCCGTGCCAGCGCTTCTCCCAAATTGCTCCCAACTCGTGGCGCTCCGAGCCGTGTGCCGTTCGCCACAGGTAATACAAATGTGTACAACTTTGTGGCGGTGGCACTGCAAGAACGTCGAATCGCGAATGGCAGGTTCTCCACCGCGGCGGTGGACAAAGCTGTGGAAAAGCACGCGCGCATCGCTGCAAACCGTTACCAGTCGGGCACCGCCATGCTGTGCCTGCGAAAGCGGCACTTCCCACCGCCAGAGCGAGCCTGTTGCAGACGCGGGTGCCAGAATTCGTCCATGACCACACCCCCCGCCGCAACGCACCAACTCGCCGTCCTCATCGGCCGCTTCCAGCCCTTTCACAACGGCCACCAGGTTCTGCTGCGGAAGGCACTCGACGCGGCGCCGCGCGTGGCGGTGGTGATCGGCTCGGCCTTTCAGGCGCGCTCGCCGAAAAATCCTTTCAGCTGGCAGGAGCGCGCGGAAATGATCCGCCTCTCATTGGCCGAAGCCGACCGGCAGCGCGTGTTGGTCGTGCCGATGCGCGATCACTTCGACGAGGAACGCTGGTTCGCCGAGCTGCGGCAGGCGATCGATGCGGCGCTCTCCGCGCGGGACGCGCCATCCTCGCCGACCGTGCTGATCGGCCACGTCAAAGACGCCACGCGCGACTATCTCCATGGCTTCGAAGGCTGGACGCTGCAAGCGGCGGAGCGCGTTCACACCGCCGGCGCGAACGCGGTGCGCGATGCAATCTTCGGTAATGCCAAGGACACGCCGCAGACGCTGGCCCGTGCGGTGCCGGCGAGCACCCTCGCCTACCTGCGCGAATGGATGGCGGGACCTCTTTTCGCCCCGCTCGCGCACGAGTGGGAGCTGCTGCGGCAACACGACGAATCGTGGTCCGTGGCGCCCTACCCGGTGGTGCTGGTCACCGTCGACTGCGTCGTGAAGTGCCGCGACCGGGTGCTGCTGATTCGCCGCGGCCATGCGCCCGGCAAGGGGTTGACCGCCGTGCCGGGCGGCTTTCTCGAACCGCGCGAGACCACGCTGCAGTCGGCGCTGCGCGAACTCGAGGAAGAAACGCACCTCGATCTTCCGCCTGCCGCGCTGCTCGCCTGCCTTGCCAGCACCGAGGTCTTCGACCGCCCCGATCGCAGCCAACGCGGCCGCACGATCACGCACGGACATTTCTTCGACCTGGGCGATCGCGCGCTGCCCAACGTGCGTGCGGACGACGACGCCGCCGCCGCCGAATGGGTGCCTGTCGGCGAGCTTTGCGCGCGCGAGGAGCAGTTCCTGGACGACCACTTCCAGATGCTCGATCACTTCCTCGGCTTGCTGCCGCGGCCGGCCGGGCTGGCCTGAATGCGCTCCCTGTAGGCAGACGCCCACGCGTTCGCATTGCCTTCTCCGGCAGGGAAGGCCGAAACGGACGCCTAAGCTCCTTGCATCCATGCGTATCAGGCTCTTTCCTTCGAGCCTCCTGCCCGAGCGGCGAACCCTTTCCTCCTCCCGGCGCCCCCGGCGCCGTTCTACAGCGTCCTTCGGGGCGCTGTTTTTTTGGCTGACGGAGCTGCTCTCAGTGCGTCGCGCGGTGTAGCGCCTCGACGTCGGCGCGCAACGAGCGGGCCCAGGCGCGGCGGTCGCGCCCCGCCGAGTGCTGGAGTTCGCCGAAGCGCACGATCGCGAGCAGCGGGGGCGCCTTCAACGTGTTCCAGACTGAGGTGACCAAGTTATCGTCATCGACATAGCGCGGCGCGTGGGTGGTTTCGCCGCTGGCAGCGACTGCGAAGCGCAGCGCGGTCGGTTGCACCGGGGCACCTGAAGAAATGGCGGCCTGCAACAGGTTGGCGTGAAAGGGCAACAGTGTGCCGTTGCTGGTCGTGCCCTCGGGAAACACCGCGATCAGGTCGCCGTTGCACAGCGCCTCGGTCATGTGATGCACCACGCGCAGCGTGTCGCGGCGCCGCTCGCGCTCGATGTAGAGCGAGCCCGCGCCGGTCGACAACGTGCCGATCAGCGGCCAATGCCGCACGTTCGACCTGGAGACGAAACGCACGTGGCGCGCCGCATGGATGGTGACGATATCGAGCCACGACAGGTGGTTGCTCACCACCAGCACCGGTCCGTGCGCAGGCGGCGTGCCCTGCACCACGAGGCGGATGCCCATCAAGATCAGCAGACGATCCGCCCACTGCTGGACGCGCAGTTCGCGCTCTGCCTGCGACAGCTGCGAAAACTTCATGCGGATGGTCCACCAGCCAACGCACAGGTGCGCAGTCACGCGCGCCAGCTTCAAGGAGGCGGACAGGGCCTGCATCACGCGGTGTTCTTCGCGTTCAACCGTGCACCAGCCGACCACCCACCAGCGTGAAGCGGACCTGCCCGCGCAGCGCATAGCCGCCGAAGGGCGTGTGCTTGCCCTGGCTGCGCAGCGCCTCGGGCCGCACCTCCCATTCGAGCGCAGGATCGACGACGCAGAGATCGGCGGCCAGGCCCGGCGACAGCCGGCCCGCTTCTTCGGCGCCGATCAGCCGTGCGGGCGCGGCGCTCACGACTTCGATCGCGCGCGCCAGGCCGGCACCGCTTTGCTCGCCCCATTGCAGGGCCAGCGGCAGCAGCAGCTCGAGGCCGGTGGCGCCCGGCTCGCTTTCGGCGAAAGGCAGGGTCTTGGCGTCGGCTTCCACCGGCGTGTGGTCGGACACCAGCGCGTCGATGGTGCCGTCGGCCAGCGCCGCCGAGAGCGCATCGCGGTCGCGCTGCTGGCGCAGCGGCGGATTGAGCCGCGCGCGGCTGTCGAAGTAGCCGATGTCGGTATCGGCCAGGTGCAGCGAGTTGATGCTGAGGTCGCAGCTGAGCGGCAGGCCCTCGGCCTTGGCGGCGCGCACCAGGGCCACGCCGGCCGCGCTCGACAGGCGGCACAGATGCACGCGCGCGCCGGTGCTGCGCATGAGCTCGACGATGGTGAAGATCGCGATCGTCTCTGCCGCGACCGGTACGCCCGACAGGCCGAGCCGGGTGGCGAGCGGGCCGCTGGCGGCCACGCCTTTGCCCAGGTCGCGCTCCTGCGGCCGGAGCCACACCGTGTAGCCGAAGGTGCTGGCGTACTGCAGCGCTCGCTGCAGCACCTGCGTGTTGCCCAGCGGGACGTCCGCCTGGCCGAAGCCGACGCAGCCGGCCTCGGTGAGCTCGGCCATCTCGGTGAGCACCTCGCCCGCCAAGCCGCGCGTGAGCGCGCCGAGCGGGAACAGGCGCGCACGCTGCATCTTCTCGGCCCGGAACTTGAGCATCTCGACCAGGCCCGGCTCGTCGAGCACCGGATCGGTGTCGGGCGGGCAGACCAGGCTGGTGACGCCGCCGGCCACGGCCGCGGCCATCTCGCTTTCGAGCATGCCTTCGTGCTCGTAGCCGGGCTCGCGCAGCCGCGCGGCCAGGTCCACCAGGCCGGGCACGACCAGGCAGCCCTTCGCGTCGAGCGTGCGGTCGGCGCGGAAGCCGGCGGGTGCGCTGCCGATGGCGAGCACCTTGCCGTCGGCAATGGCCACATCGGCCAACTGATCGACGCCCGAAGCCGGATCGATGATGCGTCCGTTGGTGATCTGAATTCTCATGCTTGTTCTCTATGGCTCAGGCTTCGTTTCCCGCGACGATGCTCATCACCGCCATGCGCACCGCGATGCCGAAGGTCACCTGCGGCAGGATCACGCTCTGGCGGCCGTCGACCACGGCCGAGTCGATCTCGACGCCGCGGTTGATCGGCCCCGGATGCATCACGATCGCATCCGGCTTGGCGAGCTGCAGCTTCTCGGGCGTGAGCCCGTAGGTCTTGAAGAATTCCTGCGACGACGGCAGCAGCGCGCCGCTCATGCGCTCGTTCTGCAGCCGCAGCATGATGATGACGTCGCAGTCCTTGATGCCTTCCTCGAGGGTGTGGCACACGCGCACGCCCATCTGCGCCATGTCGCCCGGCACCAGCGTCTTGGGGCCGACCACGCGCACCTCGGCGCAGCCCAGCGTGGTGAGGCCATGGATGTCGGAGCGCGCCACGCGCGAATGCAGCACGTCGCCGACGATCGCCACCGTGAGGTTGGCAAAGTCCTTCTTGTAGTGGCGGATCGTGTACATGTCGAGCAGCCCCTGCGTCGGGTGCGCATGGCGGCCGTCGCCGGCATTCACCACGTGCACGTGCGGCGCGACGTGCTGCGCGATCAGGTAGGGCGCGCCCGATTCGCTGTGCCGCACCACGAACAGGTCGGCCGCCATCGCGCTCAGGTTGGCGATGGTGTCGAGCAGCGACTCGCCCTTGGTCGCCGACGAGCGCGCGATGTCGAGGTTGATCACGTCCGCCGACAGGCGCTTGGCCGCGATCTCGAAGGTGGTGCGGGTGCGGGTCGAGTTCTCGAAGAAGAGATTGAACACGCTCTTGCCGCGCAGAAGGGGCACCTTCTTGACCTCGCGGTCGCTCACGCTGGTGAAGTTGGCCGCGGTGTCGAGGATGTGGGTGACGATGTCCTTCGGCAGGCCCTCGATCGAGAGCAGGTGGATCAGCTCGCCGTTCTTGTTGAGCTGGGGGTTGCGCTTATAGAGCATCAGTGACTTTCCTCCACCTGGAAGCTGAATGCGCCCTTGTCGTCGCGGGCGAGCGCGAGCGACTGCGCGGCCGGCAACTCGACCCGCGCCGCGGCGAAGTCCGCCGCCACCGGCAGCTCCCGCCCGCCGCGATCGACCAGCACCGCGAGCCGCACGCAGCCCGGCCGGCCGAAATCGAACAGCTCGTTGAGCACCGCGCGCAAGGTGCGGCCGGTGTAGAGCACGTCGTCGAGCAGGAGCACGTCGGCGCCGTTCACGTCGAAGGGCAGATGGGTCTGCGCGCTCGCGGCCAGGCCGCGGCGTGCGAAGTCGTCGCGGTGCATCGCCGACGAAATGGTGCCCGGCGCGCCGGGAAGACCGAGGTCTTTTTGCAGCCGCTCGACCAGCCAGGCACCGCCGGAGGTGATGCCGACCAGGCGGGTGTCGGCGCGCATCAGCGATTTCACGCCGGAGAGCAGCTCGACGTAGAGCGCCTCGGCGTCGGGAATGGAGTTCACGGAAGGCTCCTCAGGAACTGTTCAAGAATGATGCAGGCCGACGCCGCATCGGCATCGCGCGCGCCCGAGGCCAGCGCTTCGGTCGTGCTGTAGCGCTCGTCGACCTCGTAGACGGGCAGCCCGAAGCGGCCCTTGAGCTGCCGGGCGAAGCGCTGGGCGGCCCGTGTGTTGTCGTGCGGGGCGCCGTCGGGGTGGTAAGGAACGCCCACCACCAGCGCGTCCGGCTGCCATTCGCGGATGCGGGCCTCCACCTGCACGAAGCGCGCATCGCCCTCGGCCTTGATGGTGGGCTGCGGCGTGGCGCTCCTGAGCAGCCGGTTGCCGCTCGCGACGCCGGTGCGCTTCTGGCCGTAGTCGAAGGCCAGGAAGCTTTGGAAATGGGAGGGAACGGGAGCGGGAGGGACTGCGCTGTCGGGCATCGCCGGACCCCTCACTTGAGTCCCCGGGCTCGGCACTTCATGTCCTTGCTGCGCGCCGCGGGGGCGCGAGCTTGCTTGGAGCGGCCCGGCGCTGCGCTCATGCGTGCCCCGCGTCCGGCGACAGCGTCCAGGCCTCGAGGCCCAGCAGCGACAGCGCCTTGTCGTAGCGCTGCTCGATCGGCGTGTCGAAGATCACGGCCGGATCGGCGCCCACCGTGAGCCAGCTGTTCTCGGCCAGCTCGGATTCGAGCTGGCCCTCGCCCCAGGCCGCGTAGCCGAGCGACACCAGCACCTTGCGCGGACCGGAACCGGTGGCCAGGGCCTCCAGCACGTCCTTGGAGGTCGTCATCTCGAGCCCGCCCGGAATGGTCATGGTCGAGGCGTAGACGGATTCGTTGGGCTTCTCGGCGTCGGAGAACACCGGCTCGTGCAGCACGAAGCCGCGCTCGGTCTGCACCGGACCGCCCTGGAACACGGGCGCGCTGCCGAGCTCGGGGCGCGAGAGGTGGAGTTCGATCTTCTCGAACAACACCTTGAGGTTGATGTCGCTGGGCTTGTTGATCACCAGGCCGAGCGCGCCGCGCTCGCTGTGCTCGCAGAGGTAGACCACGCTGCGGCTGAAGGCCTTGTCCTCCAGACCCGGCATCGCGATCAGGAAGTGATGCGTGAGGTTCATCGGGGCAGAATCGAAGGCCATGCCGCCGATTTTACTGGCCGTCGACAAGATCTATCCGAAGGGCCTGATGTGGTTTCGACGCGACCTGCGCGTGGACGACAACGCGGCGCTCTACCACGCGCTGCGCTCTTGCCGCCAGGTGATCTGCCTGTTCGTCTTCGACCGCGCGATCCTCGATGCCCTGCCGCGCGTGGACCGGCGGGTGGAATTCATCCGCGAGTCGCTGGTCGAGCTCGATTCCGAGCTGCGCGCGCTGGGCGGCGGGCTGATCGTGCGCCATGCGGTGGCCGCGGACGAGGTCGCGCCGCTGGCGCGCGCGTTGGGCGTGCAGGCCGTGTTCGCCAACCGCGACGACGAGCCCGACGCCCTCGCGCGCGACGCCAAGGTCTTCGGCGCGCTCGCCAATGCCGGCATCGCCTTCCACACTCACAAGGACCAGGCCGTCTTCGAGCGCGACGAGCTGCTGACCCAGACCGGCCAGCCCCACACCGTGTTCACGCCCTACAAGCGCGCCTGGCTCGCCAAGGTCGACGCTTTCTATCTCAAGCCCTACCCAGTGCGCGGATACACCGACGCGCTGGCCCCCGCGCCCGAGAAATTCCGCGCGCCGGTGCCGGCGCTGGCCGAGATCGGCTTCGAGCCCAGCAATCTTTCGGCGCTCGAGATCCCGACCGGCAGCCAGGGTGCCGCCGCACTGTTCGGCGACTTCTTCCAGCGCATCGACCGCTACGACGCGGCGCGCGACTACCCCGCCGTGCGCGGCCCCAGCTATCTCGGCGTCCACCTGCGCTTCGGCACGGTCTCGATCCGGCAGCTCGCGGGCGCCGCGCACCAGCTTTCGCTGCAAGGCAACGCCGGCGCGGCGAGCTGGCTCGGCGAGCTGATCTGGCGCGACTTCTATTTCCAGATCCTCGCCCACCATCCGCAGGTGGCCGCGAGCGGCGAGTCGAAGAGCTTCCGGCCGGAGTACGACAAGATCCAGTGGCACCACGGCAAGCACGCCGACCTGCTCTTCGACGCCTGGTGCAAGGGCCAGACCGGCTACCCGCTGGTCGACGCCGCCATGGCGCAGATCAACCAGAGCGGCTACATGCACAACCGACTGCGCATGGTGGTGGCGAGCTTCCTGTGCAAGGACCTGGGGCTGGACTGGCGGCGCGGCGAGCGCTACTTCGCGCTGCACCTCAACGACTTCGAGCTGTCGTCCAACAACGGCGGCTGGCAGTGGGCGAGCGGCAGCGGCTGCGACGCCCAGCCCTACTTCCGCATCTTCAACCCGGTGACGCAGAGCGAGCGCTTCGACCCCGAAGGCAAGTTCATCCGCCGCTACCTGCCGCAGCTCGCGAAGCTGCCCGATGCGGCGATCCACGCGCCCTGGACGGCCTCGCCGCTGGAGCTGGAAGCAGCCGGCGTGGCGCTGGGCGAGGACTACCCGAAGCCGATCGTCGACCACGCCGAGGCGCGCGAGCGGACGCTGCAGCGCTACGGGGTGGTGCGACAGGCCTTCGACGGAAAAAAGCGCAGGGCCTGAGGCCCTGCGCCGCCCTCAGGCTGCCATCGCCACCGGCGCTTCTGCGCTGGTGTAGGCACGCACCAGCCGCAGCAGCTCGTCTTCGGAATAGGGCTTGCCGAGGTAGTGGTTCACGCCCAGCGTGCGCGCATGGTCGCGGTGCTTCTCGGCGATGCGCGAGGTGATCATGATGATCGGCAGGCCGGCCAGCGACGCGTCGGCGCGGATGTTGCGCGCGAGGTCGAAGCCGTCCATGCGCGGCATCTCGATGTCGGACAGCACCACGGCCGGCCGCTCCTGCTGCAGCCGCTCCAGTGCCTGCAGGCCGTCGGCCGCCAGCATGACGCGGTAGCCCTCGCGCTGCAGCAGGCGCTGCGTCACGCGCCGCACCGTGATCGAGTCGTCGACCACCAGCACCAGCGGGATCTGGGGTGCGGTCTGGACCGCCATCGCGTCCGCGATGCGTGCACCCTGCGACGACGCGGCCGGCGTGGCCGCGGCCTGGAGCTGGCGCGCCTTCTCGCCATGCACCGCGGCCAGCGCGACGGGGTTGTAGATCATCGCCACCGCGCCCGAGGCCAGCACCGAGATGCCGGCCATGCCGGGCAGCCGCGAGAGCTGCGGCCCGAGGTTCTTGACCACGACTTCCTGGTTGCCCAGCACTTCGTCCACGTGCAGTGCGACACGCTGGGCCGCGCTTCGCACGACGACGATGGTGTTGGTCTTGCCCGGTGCGCGCTCGCTGCGAGCGGAGGACTGCAGCAGCGCGCCGGCCCAGAAGAACGGCACCTGCTCGCCGGCAAAGGCGTAGCGCTGATGGAGGTAGGCGGTTTCGAGATCGGAGCCGCTGGCGCGCTGCACGATTTCCACCAGGTTGGACGGCACGCCCATCGAGGTGGCGCCGGCCCGCAGCATCACCACGTGCGTCACGGCGGTGGTCAGCGGCAGCACGAGCTTGAAGCTGGTGCCCTCGCCGGGCTTGCTCTGCGTTTCGATGCGGCCGCCGAGCGCGGCGACCTGCGCCCGCACCACGTCCATGCCGATGCCGCGGCCGGCCAGTTCCGAGACCTGCTCGGCGGTCGAGAAGCCGGGCTGGAAAATCAGTTCGGCCGCCTCGTCGTCGCTGAGCTGCTGGCCCGCGGCGATCAGCCCCAGGGACAGCGCGCGCTCTGCGATGCGCTTGTGGTTGAGGCCTGCGCCATCGTCGCGGAAGCTCACCGAGACGTCGTTGCCTTCGTGGTGCAGTTCGATGACCACCAGGCCGCTGGCCTCCTTGCCGGCCTTGTCGCGTACCGCCGGATCCTCGATGCCGTGCGCGACGCAGTTGCGCAGCAGGTGCTCGAAGGCGGGCGTCATGCGATCCAGCACGCCGCGGTCCATCTCGATCGAGCCGCCGACGATGTCCAGGCGCACCTGCTTGCCGGTGTCCTTGGACGCCTGCCGCACCACGCGGTACAGGCGTTCGGAAATGCCCTCGAACTCGACCATGCGCGTGCGCAGCAGGCCGCGCTGGAGTTCGCGCGTCTGGCGCGCCTGCGCGCTGAGGTCGTCTTCGGTGGCCTGCACGGTCTTCTGGAGCGTGCGCTGCACGGTCGCGACGTCGTTGACCGATTCGGCCATCATGCGCGTGAGTTCCTGCACGCGCGTGAAGCGGTCGAACTCGAGCGGGTCGAAGCCTTGCTGCGAGTCCTTGGCCTGCGCCAAGCGCGACTGCATCTGGCTTTCGGCCTGGACCTCGATGTCGCGCAGCTGCTGGCGCAGGCGGTCCAGGTTGCCGGTCAGGTCGCCGAGCGAGGCGCGCAGCTGGGCCAACTCGGCCTCGAGCCGCGAGCGGGTGATGATGACCTCGCCGGCCTGTGCCACCAGGCGGTCGAGCAGGTGGGTGCGGATGCGCACGGCCTGGCTCGACACCGTGCGCAGCGGCATCAGCGCGGAAGGCGAAGGCAGCGCCACGGCGCGGCGTTGCACATTCGCATCGGCAACGGGTGCGGGTTCTGCCGTATCCGTCGCCGGCTCCGAGGTGTCGACTGTCGCTTCTGCCGCTTCCGCCGTGGGAGCGACCGGAACTCCGGCGACCACGCGCTGCACCAGTTCGGTCTGGATCGCGTCGTCTGCGGCGCGCAGCCCGTCGAAGGTGGCCTGCAGCGTGTCGAAACGGGTGAGCAGGTGCTCGATCGCCTGGCGGTCGGCGCCGCCGGCGCTGATCGCTTCGATCTCGGATTCCATGCGATGGGCGCGCTCGCCCAAGCGCATCGCGCCGGCCAGCCGCGCGCTGCCCTTGAGCGTGTGCAAGGTGCGCAGCGTGGAGGCGCGAGGCGCCGGATCGTCGGGATGCTGCGACCACTCGCGCAATGCGGCACCGAGCTGCGGCAGCAGTTCGGCGGCCTCTTCCTCGAAGATCGGGAACAGGTCGACGTCGACCACGTCCGTGGCGTCGATGGCGTCCTCCGAATCGTCGAGGGCCACGTCGGCCACCGCGAAACGCAACGAGGCCGCGGACCCGATCGCCGCTTCACCCATGTCGATGGGCATCAGCGATGCGGCGACCTCGCGCAGCGCCCGCATCGTTTCTTCGGCCGGCTCATGCAGGAAGCCGGCGGCGAACTGGTGCAGCAGACGCCGCAATTCCTCGGCCGCCGCCACCAGCACGGCACCTTGTGCCGGCGTGCCGCGGCCCTGCATGTGCAGATGCTGCAGCGCCGCTTCGAAAGAACGCGCCATGTCCGACAGGCCCTGGAAGCCCACGGTCGCAGAACTGCCGGCGAGCGAATGGGCGAGCCCGATGGTCGAGTCCGATACGCGTTCGTGCGATTCGAGCGCCCACTCGCCAACCTCGGTGGCCAGCTGGCGCGACCATTCGTCGGCTTCGTTGAGATAGACGTTGTAAAGCGCGATGCCGATGCACAGCGGACCGATCACCTTCACCTGGTCGTCGGCACTCGGGGTGGGCGGATGCTCGGACGCAGCTTCGGGCTCCGCCGGGCTGGCCAGGACCGGCTCGAGCTCAGGCTCGGCTTGTGCTTGCGGCTGTTCTTCCGCCGGCTCCTCGGGGATCACCGGGGCTTCGGCTTCGGGCTCGATGTGCAGCGCCTGCACCGGCTCGGGCTCCGCCACCGGGGCAGGAATCGGAGCAGGCACCTCGAGGACTGGCTCGGCGGGCAAGGCCAGCGCGGGCTCGATCGAGACGTGCGCAGTTTCGAGGAAATCGATTTCCTCGAGTTCGGCCGGCGGCAAGGGCTCTTCCGGCGGCGGAGTTGGGGTGGCTTCGAAATCGAGGAAATCGGTCGAAGCGAAATCGTCGGAGGCGGTGGTGGCCAATGGTGGCACCGGCGTTGCTGCCGCTGTGTCGTCGCCCGGCGCCTCGAAGGCCATCGGCGCCAAATCGAGGTCGAGCTCGATTTCGGACAGTTCCGGCAAGGGCAGCGGTTCGGGCAGCGGTTCGGACTGCGCTTCGGGCACGGCCTTGGCCTCGGCCATCGTTTCTTCGGCTGCGATGTGGCGCGCCGCAGCGACCAGGGCGTCGGCATCGGCGATGCGCGTCGGCGCCGCCAGCGGTTCTCCGGTGCGCAGCGCCTCCGCCATGCTGCGGAAGGGTGCGGATTGCCAGCCGTGCGGCTCGCTGGCGGCGATCGCTTCGACCCACTTCGCAAAATCCGTCAGTGCGCGGCGCGTGCCGCTGAGCAGTTCGGGCGTGGCAGGACGCTGGTCGGCCAGCCAGGTGTTGAGAACCTGCTCGAAGGACCATGCGGCTTCGCCGAAGTCCATCAGCCCGACCATGCGCGAGCTGCCCTTGAGCGTGTGGAAGGCGCGCCGCAGCACGGTCAGCTCGCCGTTGTCGTCCGGCTGCGTGCCGAGCGCGGACACGGCGGCCAGCCCGTTGTGCAGCACCTCGCGGGCTTCGTCGAGGAAGATGTTCTGGAGGTCGTCTTCCTCGAGCTCCGTCACTTCGGTGTCGGGCAAGCCCGCCAGCGGCGCCGGCCCGGTGATCTTGGCGGTCCAGCTCGCGGTGGCGCGGCTGAATTCCTCGATCGGCGACGTTGTCTTGCGAACCGGCGCGGCCAGCGCGGCCAGCTTGGCCGCGATCTGGGCATCGACTTCCTCGACGCTCAGAACGGTGTCGGTGACCGAGACGGGACCCGAAGCAGATGCGAAGGAAACCGGCGCCGTTGCTTCCGGCACGGCCGTGTCGGTGGCCTGGCGGCCCATCAGCGGCTTGAGTTCGCCGGCTTCGCTGTCGAACACGAAGAGTCGCTTGGCCAGCGCCGGCTGGTAGCCGAGCATGTCGATCAGGAAACCCAGCGCGCCGAGGTTGTTGCCGAGCGAATCGAAATCTTGCGTGTCGGCGGCGGAGGCTTCCTCGGCCAGCAGGTGGTCGACGTTGTCGCGCATGCGTTGAACGGTCTGCGCGGCCTGGTCGAGACCCAGCACCGAGAACACGCCGCGCATCTGCAGCAACTGGCTCGGTACCGTGCGCAGCACGGCCTTGTCGGTCGGTCGGCGGAAGAACTGGTCGAGCGACTTCTCGAGTTCGCTCAGATGGCTGCGCAGCTCGCCGACCACAGTGCCCATGGTCTGGCGGTCGCTCACGCGGCGGTACAGCTCTTCCATCCACGGCTCGAGCGGCTCCGAACGGCCGCCTTCGCGCACGCGTTCGATGCGGCCGGCCAGTTGCACCGTGCGGGCCGTCAGTTGCCGGTCATGAGGATCGAGATCTTCGAAAGCGGCTTCGAGATAGAGGACCGAGGTGGCGACTTCCATCGCCAGCTCCGTGGTGGGGGCCTGGGCCGATTTGAGCGAGGCGTCGACCGCGTTGTTCAATGCCTGCACCATCGGCAGGCTCGGCGGATGCAGCTTCTGCAGCGATTCGCCGAGCTGGGCAAAGGTGTCGGCCACCTGCCGCGTGCGCGAGACATCGCCACCCGAGAGCGCCGACCACATTTCCTTGGCGGCCTCGATGCGCTTGCGCGCCTGCGCGAGCACCAGCGGGTCGAAGCGGCCGAACTGCTCGATCACGTAGTCGACCTTCTGCTCGTTGGCCACGCCCCAGGCGACGCGCACCGCGCGCAGCGTCGCGGCTTCGTCGCGCGCGCCGGGCACGGCCTGGGCACAGAAGAACAGCAGGTCCTGGCCCAGGCGGTCCGATACGGTGTTGTCACCGCGCGCCAGGGTGGCGTATTGCAGCAGCACGCGCGAGGCCGCGCGTTTCACGTGGGCGTCGGACGGAATCAGCGCCAGCGCCAGCGCTTCGAAGAAGCCGGCGGCAAGCGTCCAGAAACTGGCGACGCGCGGTACCGAGGCGCCGCGTCCCAGGCCCAGGCACAGGGCCTGCAGGCGCCGCGCGGCATGGTCGTCGCCGCTCTTGACGATCTTGAGCACTTCGCGATCGAGCTTGGAGCGGACGGCCGGGTCATACACCAGCGCGGCCTGCGTCGGCGCCGGCTTGATCTCGACCCAGCGCCAGCTCATGCTCCACAGGTCGGCCGGATGAACGCGTTCGTTGCCGACCAGTTCCAGCACGTCACGGTACTGCGGGAACAGCGCCACCGACGACACGGTCTTGCCGGCCAACAGGGCATTGAGGAAATCGGTGGCGGCGAAGCCCGCCCGGTCGATCTTGTGGACGGCGGCCTCGGTACAGCGGGCGGGCTCGGTGATGAAGCTCTGGACCGCGAACTCCATGGCGCCGAGCACCAGCGCCGGTGCCGGATGGCCCACCATCTGCAGCGCGCCGACGGCTTGGTGCAATTGCTGGCGCGCCATGCGCAGCGGAGCGACATCGGCTTCCGGGGCGCTGCCAGCCTCGCGCGCGAAGCGCCGCAGCGTCTTGCTGACGGTGTCGAGCGACTTCTGGATTTCTCCGAGTACCCAGGCCAGCGGCCCGAGATCTTCGGTGGCCGGCGCGTTGCCGGCTGCTGGGGCGGTGGCAGGGCTTTGAATCGACACGTTCGGCGCTCGGCGTTCAGACAATCTTGAAGCGCGACACCGACTGGCGCAATTCCTCGGCCATGTGCGAGAGTTCGCGAACCTGCTGGGCGGTGGTGCGCGTGCCTTCGCCTGTCTGCTCGGTCACGGCGAAGATGTGCTGGATGTTGGCCGCCACGACGTTGGCCGAATCGGCCTCGCGGGAAGCGGACTGCGAAATCTGCTCGATCAGCTCGGCGAGGCGGCGCGACACGCGGTCGATCTCGGACAGCGCGGTACCGGCGTTGTCGGAGAGCTTGGCCCCTTCGACCACACCTTGCGTGGAGCGCTCCATGGCGCCGACCGCATCCTGCGTGTCGGTCTGAATGGCCTTCACCAGCGCCGAGATCTGGCGCGTGGCGTCTGCCGAGCGTTCGGCCAGTCGCTGCACTTCCTCCGCCACCACCGAGAAGCCGCGGCCGGCTTCACCGGCCGATGCGGCCTGAATGGCGGCGTTCAGCGCCAGCACGTTGGTCTGTTCGGTAATGTCCGAGATCAGTTCGGTGATTTCGCCGATCTCCTGCGAGGATTCGCCCAGGCGCTTGATGCGCTTGGAGGTTTCCTGGATCTGGTCGCGGATCGAGTTCATGCCGCCGATCGCGTTCTGCACTGCCTGCAGGCCCGACGAAGCGGCTTGCAGCGACTGGCGCGCCACCGTGGCCGATTCCTGCGCCTGGGAGGACACGCCGTTGATTCGCTCGGCCATGGTGAGCACCGACTGGCCGGTTTCGCGGATCTCGCGCAGCTGCTCGGTCGAGGCAGCGAGCAGTTCGGTCGACGTGTTTTCCACCTGCGAGGTGGTCTGCGCCACGCGCGTGGCCGTGTTCTGCACGTTGCCCACCAGCAGGCGGAGTTCTTCCACCGTGTAGTTCACCGAGTCGGCGATGGCGCCGGTGATGTCTTCGGTCACCGTCGCTTCCTGCGTCAGATCGCCTTCGGCCACCGTCTGCAGTTCGTTCATGAGCCGCAAGATGGCTGCCTGGTTGGCGGCATTGACGCGGCCCGCGTCTTCGCTCGCCCGCTCGGCGGCGAGACGCTCGCGTTCGGCGGCCAGCGCGCGTTCGCGGCCTTCGCGCACCTGCACGAAGCCGATGGCGCCGGCCAGTGCCAGCGCGGCCAGCGACAGCACGAACAGCATCACCACCGTGCCGGCGCCGAGGCCGGTGCGGGCGGAGAGCTTGTCCTGCAGATCGCCGAGCGAGGTACGCAGCGGCTCGCTGTCGGCCAGGATGGCGGCCTGCGCTTCGCGCGCAGCGACCAGGCCTTGCAAGTTGCCCAGAATGGCGCCGGCTTGCGTGCGCGTCTGTTCGTAGGTCTTCAGGATGGCTTCGAGCTGCTGGCGGGTCTGCGGATCGCGCGAGCCGGGCAGGCGCTGCTGGGCGTTGCCCTCGAGCAGGCCGCGCGTGACTTCCTGGAAGGTGTTCAGGTCCTTGCCGAGCAGGAACACCGCGTCGGGGCTCACGCCTTCGACCGTGAGGAATTCGTTGGCCGACTTGCCGATGCGCTGCGTCAGCATCACCAGTTGGCCGGCGGCCGAGATCTCAGGCAGGGTGGCGTTCTGCTGCATCTTGAGCGAGGCCACGGTCTCGGTCATTTCGAGCAGGTCGGAAGACTGGCGATTGATGTCGCGCAACGCGGCACCGACCTGGGTCAGGATCTGCTGCTGGGCCAGCACGGCCTTGGCGCTCTTGTCGGCACGCTCGACCAGCGGCGTGATCTTGCCGAGTTCGGCGTCGTACTGGCTGCCCACACGCTCCAGCTTGAGCGCGTCGTCGCCGTTCGCGAGACCCTGGACGCGGCGCGTGAGGTCGTCCGAGCTGTCCTTGACTTCCGCGAAGGCAGGAACGTTGCCCACCAGCGCCTGCGACACCGACTTGGCGAGCCGCTGCGACTGCATCAGCGACTGGCCGGTGGCAGCGACCTGTTGCGCCAGCCGTTCGGCGCGCAGGATGGCGGAGCCGGCGACAAGCAGCAGCAACAGCACCACGGTCGCAAGCACGATCGCCAGCACCCGCTGCTGGCGCGCCGGGTTGGAGCGCAGCGAGCGCACCGCGCCTGCCGGGCCCGGCGGCACGGCGCCCTGGCCCTCGGCCTGCGCCGGTTCGTCGATCCTGCCGGCCGGCGCCTGGTCATTGGCGGCGTCCATGGCCAGGACGGCCGTCTCGGGCGCCGCCTCGGGCATCGAATCGCGTCGGATGCGCACCGTTTTTTCTTCCGGCGGCTGCACGGTTTCGAGGCTGTCGAGCGACAGCGTCGAGCCGCTGTCGACGCGCAGGCTGGCGTTGTCGCCACCGGCGGGCAGAAATTTCTTGAACTTGTCGGCGATCGAGCTCACGGTCGGTCCTTCAGGTAGGGGTCGGTGCCAAGCGTTCCGCTCAGGCGCCGATGCTCAAAAATTGAGGTTGCTGGGATAGCGCCTGCAGGTTGATTTCCTGCCAGCGTCCGCCGGCGGCGTCGGTGTATGAATGTCCCAGCCAGGCCGGGGCGTCGCCATCCGGGGCCTGCGATTCGATGAAGGCTTCGACGCCGCGCAGACCCACCAGCCGGTCGATCAGCAAGGCGCAATTGACTTCGAGCATCTCATTGAGTGCAACGAAGCGAGACTGGGCCCGCGCCGTTTCGCTCGGCAGGGGCGCCGCAGTCGCACCCGAGGCAAAGGTGGAAAGCTGCACGATACCGTACAGCCCCCCGCGCAAGTTGGCAACGCCCAGGAACCACGGCGCGGTATATGGCACGGGCTGCAGAGGAGTCCACGGAAAGATCTCGCCGGCGTGCCCGAGCGGAAACAGGTACTTCGCTTCGCCCGCCTCCACGGCGAGCCACGAGGCGGAAACACCCGAGGTGCGCGCCGCCTGCAGGCGGCTGGCAAGCCGGGACTGGAAAGCGCGGAGGGCGTCGCGGTTGGCCATGTACGAAAAGCTGCCCGATCAGGCGAGAGCGCTGATCTTTGCCATCAGTTCGGCCGCATTGACCGGCTTGACGATGTAGTCGCGGGCGCCCTGGCGCATGCCCCAGAGGCGATCGGTTTCCTGATTCTTGCTGGTGCACATGATGATCGGCACCGATGCGTACTGCGGATTGCGGGCGATCGCACGCGTGAGCTGGAAGCCGTTTTGGCCTGGCATCACGATGTCCATGAGGATCAGGTCGGGCTGCTCTTCCTCGAGCCGACGCATCGCGTCTTCGGCGTTCTCGGCGGTCTTCACCGAGAAGCCGTTCTTCTGAAGAAGATCGGTGAGGAAGACCAATTCCGTCTTGGAATCGTCGACCACGAGCACTTTGCGAATAGCCATTTACTGCACTTCCTGCGAAACGAGGCCGAACTGCTGCACGGCCTGGAGCAGTTGGTCTTTGGTGAAGGGTTTGGTGAGGTAGTCCTGCGAGCCGACCATGCGGCCGCGCGCCTTGTCGAACACGCCGTCCTTGGAGGAGAGCATCACGACCGGGACGTTGGAAAAATGGGCGTTGCGCTTGATGATGGCGCAGGTCTGATAGCCGTCGAGGCGCGGCATGAGGATGTCGCAGAAGATCAGATGCGGCTTGTGGTCGTTGACCTTCGACAGCGCATCGAAGCCGTCTTCGGCCAGCAGGACCTCATGGCCTCCCTGCTTGAGGAAGATCTCGGCACTGCGCCGAATGGTGTTGCTGTCGTCGATGACGAGCACCTTGTAACCCGATCCATTCGCGCTCATTCGCACGCTCCTCTAGTGACACCTCGATGACCGCACGCCCGATCAAAGGACGCAGGAAGCACGGCCCTATGCCATGCTTCAGATTTCAACCATTTCGAAGTCTTCCTTGCGCGCCCCGCATTCAGGACAGGTCCAATTCATCGGAACATCTGCCCATGCCGTGCCGGCCGCAATACCATCTTCTGGCACTCCCACCGCTTCGTCGTAGATCCACCCGCAAATCAGGCACATCCAGGTTTTCGTATTCATCGCAGCTTAAAGTCCCTGTTCATAGAATGCAACGATCGTATCCAAACGTATCAACAAAACCCGTGACAAGCGTCTCAGATATGCCACCATCTGGTGAGCCCTGTGGCGTATGACAACTTTTCTACTACCACCAGAGCACGACCGCAAAGTGAGCGATCTTACCGACCCCCCGAGCGATGAAACCGCCGAGAGCGAGCCGAATCCGCCGTGCGTGCTGGTTTTCAACGCAAGTGATCCGAGCGGCGCCGGAGGCCTGGGCAGCGATGCCCTGGCCATGGCCTCGGTCGGAGCCCACATGCTGCCGGTCGTGACCGGTGCCTACGCGCGCGACACGGCGGAAATTTTCGATCACTTCAGCTTCGACGAGGAGGCCGTCGCCGAGCAGGCGCGCGCCATTCTCGAAGACGTGGAGGTACAGCTCATCAAGGTCGGATTCGTCGGCTCGCCGGAGAACCTGAGCACCGTGGCCGAGACCGCGAACGACTATCCCGAAGTGCCCGTGGTCGCCTACATGCCCAACCTCTCGTGGTGGGAAGACACGCAGATCGAGGCTTATCTCGATGCATTTCGCGAACTGGTGCTGCCGCAGACCACCGTGCTCGTGGGCAATCACAGCACGCTGTGGCGATGGCTTCTGCCCGACTGGGCGGGCGAACGCCCGCCCACGCCGCGCGACATTGCCAAGGCAGCCGGCGAGGTCGGCGTGCCCTACACGTTGGTGACCGGTCTGGTCCTGCCAGACCAGTTCATCGACAACGTGCTGGCCTCGCCGCAATCGGTGCTCGCGAGCGAAAAGTACGAGCGCCTCGATGCCGTGTTCGCCGGCGCGGGCGACACGCTCTCGGCCGCTCTGGCCGCGCTGCTCGCCAGCGGCACCGACCTGGTCGCGGCCACCACCGAGGCGCTCAGCTACATGGACCGCTGCCTCGATGCGGGCTTCCGTCCCGGCATGGGCCACGTGTTGCCAGACCGCCTGTTCTGGGCCCAGCCCGAAGACGACGAGGACGACGACGACTCCGCATCCCCCAGCGACTTTGCCCTCCCTCCCCACGATACCCGCCACTGATTCCGATGCCCAACGCCACCGACCAGAACGACACCCTCTTCGAGCGCGCCCGCGCCGTGATTCCCGGCGGGGTCAACTCGCCCGTGCGCGCCTTCCGCGCCGTCGGCGGCACGCCGCGCTTCGTGCAACGCGCGCAGGGCGCCTATTTCTGGGACGCTGCCGGCCGGCGCTACATCGACTACATCGGCTCCTGGGGCCCCATGATCCTGGGCCATGGCCACCCCGCGGTGGTCGAGGCAGTGCAGCGTGCGGTGACCGAAGGCTTCTCCTTCGGCGCGCCGACCGAGCGCGAGATCGAACTGGCCGAAGCCATCCTCGCGCTGGTGCCTTCGATGGAGATGGTGCGCCTGGTGAGCTCGGGCACCGAGGCCGCGATGAGTGCCTTGCGCCTGGCGCGCGGCGCGACCGGACGCAAGTACATCATCAAGTTCGAAGGCTGCTACCACGGCCACGCCGACGCGCTGCTGGTCAAGGCCGGCTCGGGCCTCGCGACCTTCGGCAACCCGACCTCGGCCGGCGTGCCGCCCGAGGTGGTGCAGCACACGCTGGTCCTCGAATACAACAACCTCGCGCAGCTCGAGGAAGCCTTCACCTTGCATGGCAAGGAGATCGCATGCCTGATGATCGAGGCCATCGCAGGCAACATGAACTTCGTGCGTGCGAATGCTGCTTTCGCGCAGCGCTGCCGCGAGCTCTGCACGCAGCACGGCGCACTGCTGGTGTTCGACGAGGTCATGACGGGCTTCCGCGTCGGCCTGCATGGCGCCCAGGGCGTGCTGGGCATCACGCCCGACCTCACGGTGCTGGGCAAGGTGATCGGCGGCGGCATGCCGCTCGCGGCCTTCGGCGGACCGCGAGCGATCATGGAGCAGCTGGCGCCGCTCGGGCCGGTGTACCAGGCCGGCACCTTGTCAGGCAATCCGGTGGCCACGGCCTGCGGTCTTGCCACGCTGAAGGAAATTGCCAAGCCCGGCTTCTACGAAGCGCTGTCGAAGAAGACGCGCTCGCTCGTCGACGGCCTGAAGGCCGCCGCCGCAGCCGAGGGCCAGCCCTTCAACGCCGACAGCGAAGGCGGCATGTTCGGCTTCTTCCTCATGAAGGACCTGCCGCAAAACTATGCCACCGTGATGACGACCGACAACGCAAAATTCAATGCGCTGTTTCATGGCTTGCTCGACCGCGGTGTGTATATTGCCCCCGCACTTTACGAAGCAGGCTTCGTGAGCGCCGCCCACAGCGACGAAGACATCGCTGCCACCATCGAAGCTGCAAGACAGATCTTCAGGCCGTCCTAGCCCATGACCCCGACGATCAGGAACCGGCTGTACGGTGCGATCACCTTCCAGCTGAAGTACCGCTTCGGCACGCACGAATAGGCAGGCAAAGCCCGCCCGCTGCACCTAGCGGGTCGTGACCTTCACGAGCCGCGTGACGGGCTTGCCGTCCACCAGGATCGGCCTGTGGTGGTCGTCGGCCAGCAGGATGCCGATCACGTGGCTACCCGTCGGCGACGGGCATGGACCGAAGCGCGCCTTGATCAGCTCGCCGCCGAAGTCGCTGTTCATGCTGTTGTAGGGACGGCCCGGCAGGTTGCAGGTGTCGCCCTCGGGATCGATCTTCATGTGGATGTGACCGCAGCGCGTGTCGCCGCCGCATTGGCCGGCCGCGAGCAGCTTGTAGTTGCTTTGCACCACGACGCCGATAGCGCGTTCGGCGTCGGCGCCGAGCTGCACCACCGCGCCCTCGGGGGGCCAGACGATCTGCAGGGTGGGTGCCGGCTCTTGAGCCAGCGCGGCGGAGACGCAGAGCGCTGCGGCGGACAAAAAAACAAAACGGATGGGCATGAAGGACTCCAGTCGAAATGATGGGCAGGGAAAGTGGAAGGATCGCTTAATGTAATCACCGCATACATTGCAGCGGGCGCAGTCTAGCGCAAAATAAGCATTGATTACATCGAATGCGTTCCGGCGCTTCCTTCACCATGGCCACCCGCTCTCCTTCGTCGCCCCCCTCGCCCGAAACGCGCGGCGCCTACCACCACGGCAACCTGCGCGAAGCCCTGATCCAGTCGGCAGTCGAGCTGATCGAACAGGACGGCCTCGACAAGCTGAGCGTGCGCGAAGCCGCCAAGCGCGCGGGCGTGTCGCCGGGCGCGCCCTTTCGTCATTTCGCCACCAAGACCGCGCTGCTGACCGCCGTGGCGGAACAGGCGACGCAGCGGCTGCGCACACATGTGGAACAGGCGGTGGCGGCAGCGGCCGACGCGCCGCCGCTGGTGCGCTTCGGCGCGATCGGCCATGCCTACATCGAATGGGCGCGCACCAACCCGACCCACTTCCGGGTGATCAGCGAACGCTCATTGATCGACTACGACAGCTCGGCGAGCCTGCGCAGCGACAACGACACGATCCGTGCGCAGATGCGCAAGCTGTTCGACGAGGCCTTTGCGCACGGCAGCCATGCGATGGGCGCCGACGCCGCGCATGCGCAGATCGCCGCGCGCGCGCTGGTCTACGGCCTCGCGCGCATGGCGGTGGACGGGCACTTTCCGGAATGGAGCCTGGCGCGCCAGTCGACCGCGAAGACAATGGCCGGCACGCTGGACTTCTTCATCTCGCTGCTCGCGGGCGCGGCAGAGGCCAACGACGAAGTACCGGCCAAGAAAAAAGCCGGGCCGCGCTCGCCGGCAAAGCGCTAGCGAACGGCCCGGCTCCGGCGCCGCTTCAGCAGCGGGGTTTCAGTGGCGGAAGTGGCGCACGCCCGACAGCACCATCACCACGCCGCGCTCGTCCGCGGCATCGATCACTTCCTGATCGCGCATCGAGCCCCCCGGCTGGATCACGCAGTTCGCACCCGCATCGACCACCACGTCAAGGCCGTCGCGGAACGGAAAGAAGGCATCGCTCGCGACCGCCGTGCCTTGCAGCGACAGCCCCGCGTGCTGCGCCTTGATGCTGGCGATGCGCGCCGAATCGAGCCGGCTCATCTGGCCTGCGCCGACGCCCATTGTCATGCCGTCGGCGCAGAACACGATCGCATTGCTCTTGACGAACTTCGCGACCTTCCATGCGAAAAGAAGATCCTGCAGCTGCTGCGGCGTCGGCTGCTTCTTGCTCACCACCTTGAGCTCGTCCACCGACAGTTCGCGGTTGTCGGCGGTCTGCATCAAGAGGCCCGAGCCGATGCGCTTGACGTCGACCGCGTTGCGGCCGTTGTCCCAGTCGCTCCTGCCGCCCGGCGGCAGCGCGATCTCGAGGATGCGCACGTTGACCTTGCTCTTGAAGACCTCGAGCGCGTCCGGTGCAAAGCCGGGTGCCATCAGCACCTCGACGAACTGCTTGCTCACGGCTTCGGCTGCGGCGCGGTCCACTGGCCGGTTGAAGGCGATGATGCCGCCGAAGGCCGAGGTCGGATCGGTCTTGAAGGCCTTGCCGTAGGCTTCGAGGGCATCCTTGCCCACCGCGACGCCGCAGGGATTGGCGTGCTTCACGATCACGCAGGCCGGCGTGTCGAAGCTCTTCACGCACTCCCAGGCCGCATCGGCATCGGCGATGTTGTTGTAGCTGAGCTCCTTGCCCTGCAACTGCTTTGCCGTGACCAGCGAACCGGGTGCCGGGTACAGGTCGCGATAGAACGCGGCCTGCTGGTGCGGGTTCTCGCCGTAGCGCAGGTCCTGCAGCTTGACGAAACGGCCGTTGCTCTGTGCCGGAAAGAGCGAATGCGTGCCGTCGTCCTGCATGCCGGAGAGGTAATCGCTGATCGCGCCGTCGTACTGGCTGATGCGGTTGAAGGCGGCGACCGAGAAGACGAACCTGGTCTTGTCGCTGAGCTTGCCATTCGCCTTGAGTTCCGCCAGCGCCGTGCCGTACTGCGCCGCATCCGTCAGCACGCCGACATCCTTCCAGTTCTTGGCCGCGCTGCGCACCATCGCCGGTCCGCCGATGTCGATGTTCTCGATCGCGTCCTCCAGAGTGCAGCCGGGCTTGGCCACCGTGGCTTCGAAGGGATAGAGGTTGACCACCAGCAAATCGATGGTGTCGATGCCGTGCGCCTTCAGCGCGGCCATGTGGGCCGGCAGCTCGCGCCGCGCCAGCAGGCCGCCGTGCACCTTGGGATGCAGCGTCTTGACGCGGCCGTCGAGCATCTCGGGAAAGCCGGTGAGCTCGGCCACTTCGGTCACCGGCAGGCCGGCATCGGCCAGCAGCTTCGCGGTGCCGCCGGTCGAGAGGAGGCGGATGCCCAGCGCATGGAGCGCCTGCGCGAATTCGAGGATGCCGGTCTTGTCGGAAACGGAAATCAGTGCATTCATCAAGGGGCTACTTCAGGAGTTTGTGTTCGACCAGCTTTTTTCGAAGCGTGTTGCGATTGAGGCCCAGCCATTGCGCGGCCTTCGACTGGTTGCCTTCGGCTCGCGTCATGACGACGTCGAGCAGGGGTTTTTCGACGACGCGCACCAGCATCTCGTACATGCCATCCGGCTCGGTGCCGCGCAGATCACGGAAATAGCTGTCCAGACTGTTGCGTACACAGTCTTCGATATGTTTCTTGCTCATGGCCCTCTTCTCTTCTTCTGTTCTTCAACTCATGCAAGCACTTCGGCTGCCTGCTCATCCGTTGACACCAGCGCGCCGTCGGAGACCGGAATACGGTCCATCCGCGCCGCCAGCGCATCGAAAAAATCGGCCACCGCCTCGAGCTGCGCGTCGCAGTCCTCGATGGCGTTCATCCGGGCTCTGAATTCCTCGCCGCCGGGCAAGGCGCGAACGTACCAGCCGATATGTTTGCGCGCGGTACGGACGCCGCTGTAGTCGCCGTAGAGCGCGTAGTGCTGCTGCAGATGGTCGAGCATGAGGCGGCGCACCTCGGCCACCAGCGGCGGTGCGAGCTGCGTGCCGTTCGCGAGAAAGTGCGCGATCTCGCGAAAGATCCACGGCCGTCCCTGCGCGGCGCGGCCCACCATCACGGCATCGGCGCCAGTGAGTGCAAACACCTCGCGCGCCTTTTCGGGCGAGTGGATGTCGCCGTTGGCGACCACCGGTACGCGCACCGCCGCCTTGACGGCCGCAATGGTGTCGTACTCGGCCCGCCCCTTGTACCCCTGCTCGCGCGTGCGGCCGTGCACCGTGAGCATCTGCACGCCGGCACCTTCGAAACGGCGCGCCAGCGCCACCGCGTTGCGTTGGTCTTCGCTCCAGCCGGTGCGCATCTTGAGGGTGACCGGAACCTCGTGCGGCATCGCAGCACGGACCACCGCCTCGACGATCTCGAGCGCGAGCGGCTCGTCGCGCATCAGCGCCGAACCGGCCCACTTGTTGCAGACCTTCTTGGCCGGACATCCCATGTTGATGTCGATGATCTGGGCGCCGCGATCGATGTTGTATTGCGCGGCCTCGGCCATCATGGCGGCGTCGGTGCCCGCGATCTGCACTGCAATGGGGCCCGGCTCTCCATCATGGTTCGCGCGGCGCGAGGTCTTGAGCGAACCCCACAGCTCCTTGCGCGAGGTGACCATCTCGCTCACCGCGTACCCCGCGCCGAGTTCGCGGCACAGCATGCGGAACGGCCGATCGGTGACGCCGGCCATAGGCGCAACGAACAGCCGGTTTTCCAGCGCGATGTTGCCGATCTGCAGGGTCATGGAGGGAGGTGGCGCGCGCCGGACTGCTGAAAAATGAGGCACGATTGTAGCGGCGCGAACCGAGAGCGGCTGAAACCATTTGCACTTTCATCGAGTTTCGCCGTTCACGCAGACGGCATATACGCTGGCCCCGCATAATGCCGCGGCTTTCTATACTCCGGCGCACATGCAAGCCTGGCTCAACTCTCTTTTTGCGCTTCTTGCGCTGCCGCAATTCGGGCTCAGCACGCTCTTCGTCGCCGCCTTCGTGTCGGCGACCTTGTTGCCGGTCGGCTCCGAGCCGGTGCTGTTCGGACTGCTCAAGCTCAATCCCGAAATGTTCTGGCCGGCGGTCTGCGTCGCCACGCTCGGCAACACGCTGGGCGGCATCGTGGACTGGTGGATGGGCTACGGCGCACACAAGGTGGCCGACAAGTATTCGCACTCCAAGCATCACCTGCGCGTGCTCGGCTGGCTTGAACGTCTGGGCCCCAAGGCCTGTCTGCTGAGCTGGCTGCCGATCGTCGGCGATCCGCTCTGCGCCGTCGCGGGGTGGCTGCGGCTTTCGTTCTGGCCATGCGTGATCTACATGGCGATCGGCAAGTTCGCGCGCTACGTCACGATGACGATAGCGCTCCTCCACATCTGGCCGAACTGAGACGCCGCGCGATCAGGCCAGGAGTCCGTAGGGCCCGCCGCGCTCGAGCGCGCGCAGGTACGCAGGCCGCGTGTGGATGCGTTCGAGATAGGCCATGAGCTTGGGCCGCGACGCACCGAGCCCGCCGCGCGCCACTGCGGCCTCCACCGGAAAGCTCATCTGGATGTCGGCGCCCGAGAACGCATGGCCGGCAAACCATTCGCTCTTGCCGAGCTCGCCTTCCATGAACTCCAGATGGTTCTTGATGTTGGGCATGATGAGGGCGGCCTTGGCCTTGCCTGCGATCGCCTTGGCGATCGGCTTGGCGAAGAAGGGCATCTTCGCCTTCTCGATCTGGTCGAACATCAGCTTGAGCAGCAGCGGCGGCATCGCCGAGCCTTCGGCGTAGTGCAGCCAGTAGCGGTAGCGCAGCGCTTCCGGCGTGCCTGCCGCCGGCGCGAGGCGGCCATTGCCGTAGCGCTCGATCAAGGTCTCGATGACGGCACCTGACTCGGCGAGTGCGAGGCCCTCGTCCGTCACCACCACCGGCGACTTGCCCAGCGGATGCACCGCACGCAAGCTGGCCGGCGCGAGCATGGTCTTCGGGTCGCGCTGGTAGTGAACGATCTCGTAAGGCAGCTCGAGTTCCTCGAGCAGCCAGAGCACGCGTTGCGAACGGGAGTTGTTGAGGTGGTGGACGGTGATCATGTCGAGCTGAAGTTGCCAACGGGTCAGGAGCTGAACAGGAAGTTCATCACGTCCCCGTCCTTCACCACGTACTCCTTGCCTTCCGCCCGCATCTTCCCTGCGTCCTTCGCCCCCTGCTCGCCCTTGAAGGCGAGGAAGTCGCTGAAGGCGATGGTCTGGGCGCGGATGTAGCCCTTCTCGAAATCGGTGTGGATCACGCCGGCCGCCTGCGGGCCGGTGTCGCCGACGTGGACAGTCCAGGCGCGCACTTCCTTCACGCCGGCGGTGAAGTAGGTCTGCAGGCCCAGCAGCGTGTAGGCCGCGCGGATCAGGCGGTTGAGGCCCGGCTCTTCCTGACCGATCTCGGCCAGGAACATCTTCTTGTCTTCCTCGTCCATGTCGGCCAGTTCGGCCTCGATCTTGGCGCAGATGGCGACCACCGGCGCGTTCTGCAGGGCAGCGTATTCGCGCAGCCGGTCGAGAAAAGGATTGTTCTCGAAGCCGTCCTCGGCCACGTTGCCGACGAACATCGCGGGCTTGGCGGTGATCAGCGAGAACTGCTTGATCAAGGGCCGGTCTTCCTTGTTGAACTCGATCGCGCGCACCGGCGTGTTCTCGTTCAGCGCGGCCTGGCATTTCTCCAGCAGCGCCACCAGCTTGATCGCTTCCTTGTCGCCCGAGCGCGCGGTCTTGGTGTGGCGATGCAGCGCCTTCTCGACCGTGGCCAGGTCGGCCAGGCAGAGCTCGGTCTGGATCACCTCGATGTCGGAGATGGGATCGACCTTGCCCGCCACGTGGATCACGTTGTCGTCCTCGAAGCAGCGCACCACGTTGACGATCGCGTCCGTCTCGCGGATGTGCGCGAGGAACTGGTTGCCCAGGCCCTCGCCCTTGCTGGCGCCGGCCACCAGACCGGCGATGTCGACGAACTCGACGATGGCCGGCACGATGCGCTCGGGCTTCACGATCTCGGCCAGCTGCGCGAGCCGCGGATCGGGCACCTCGACCACGCCGACATTCGGCTCGATGGTGCAGAAGGGATAGTTCTCGGCCGCGATGCCTGCCTTGGTCAGCGCGTTGAAGAGGGTGGACTTGCCGACGTTGGGCAGGCCGACGATGCCGCACTGGAGACTCATGGCGGGGCTTTCAGAATGCTTTGGGGAACCGGGGATTTTAGGCGCCCGGTGCCCTGCTCATTCGAAGCGCAGGTTTGCCCCCACGGGCTGACCGCGCTTCAGCATGTGCTCCACGCCTTTCAGCACGATCGCGTTCATGCCGAAGGTGATCGCGCCATCGACGCGCGGATCGGCGCGGTAGGTCCGCAGCATGTCGCCCACTTCGGGGCTGCTTTCTGCGGTGGCCGGGTCGATGTCGGGAATCGGGCAGCGCGAACAGGGCTTGACCGGCCGCAATAGCGCCTCGCCTTCGCCGGTCGCGATGTGCAGCATGTCGACGCGGTCCTCGTCGTGTGCCTCGATGCCGGCGAGCACGAGGTTGGGCCGGAAGCGCTCGATGCCGACCGCATCGTGGCCCGCAGCGGCCAGCCTTGCGTTGAGTTCGGCCAGCGACCCCTCGCTGGCCACGAGCAGCGGGTAGCCGTCGGCGAACTGATTGGGTGCCTCGACGCCGTCGGTCCATTTCAGGCTCGACAGCCGCTGGTATTCCGGATCGAAACGCACCAGGCGCAGCGTCTGCGGGCGGCCCGGCTGCGAGAGGAAGTCGCTGAACCACTGGGCGGCGATGTCACCCATGTCGTAGGCCGGCACCTCGTCCTTCCATACGCGCACGTGCACCGGCTTTTCGACGCGGTCGAAAGCGATGTGCAGGGCCAGCATGCCCGGCGCGCGCAGCACCATCTCGGAATACTTCATCTGCGGCCGGATCAGTGCCATGCGCGGCAGCTCGCGCTGCGTCACGAACTCGCCCTTCTCATCCACCACCATCCAGGCACGGTCGAATTCCAGGCCGGTTTCGGTCAGCAGGGCCTCGGGCAGCTCGACGCCGGCGCAGGACTTGATCGGATAGACGAACAGGCGGGCGATGGTGGCGTGGAGATCGAAGTCGGAGGCGGTCACTGGGAGTCCTTGGGGCTGGAGCCGGTGATTGTCCCGCACGACGCCCGCCCGCAAGAGTGGGCTCCTACAATGCCCCGATGGCTCTTCCCCCCGAGGTTTGCATTCGCGGCGCCGGCATCGTCGGCCGCACGCTGGCGCTGCTCCTGGCGCGCGAACGCGTGCGCGTGGCGCTGGTGGTGCCGCCCGCAGCGCACGCCGGACAGGACGTGCGCGCCTATGCGCTCAATGCGGCTTCCAGGTCTTTGCTCGAATCGCTGCGCGGCTGGCCGGATGCGGCGCATGCCACGCCCGTGCGCGAGATGCTGGTCTATGGCGATGAAGGCGGCCGCGTGCAGTTCCATGCCGCGCGGCAGAAGGTCGAGGCGCTGGCCTGGATCGTCGACGTGCCGGCGCTGGAACAGCAGTTGAGCGATGCGGTGCGCTTCCAGCCGCGCATCGAGATCGTCGCCGAGGCCGTGCCGGCGCCGCTGACGGTGGTCTGCGAAGGCCGCATCAGCGCCACGCGCGACACGCTGGGTGTGCACTACGAGGTCACGCGCTATCCGCAGCACGCGATCGCCGCGCGGCTTCAGGCCGAGGAGCCGCACGACGGCGCCGCGCGCCAATGGTTCAACGACAAGGGCGAGGTGTTCGCGCTGCTGCCGATGGGCGACAGGCAGCTCGCGCTGGTGTGGTCGGTCGACCAGTTTCGCGCGCCGGCCCTGCTCGCGCAGACAGCCGAGGCGTTCAACACCGCACTGCACGACGCCAGCCATGGCGCGCTCGGCGCCCTCAGGCTCGTCAGCGAACGCGCCGCCTGGCCGCTGCAGCGCGCCATCGCCGACCGCTGGACCGGGCAGTTCGCCGAGGGCCGGTCCTGGGCGCTGGCCGGCGACGCTGCACACACGGTGCATCCGCTCGCAGGCCAGGGCCTGAACCTGGGCCTGGCCGATGCCGCGGCGCTCGCGAACGTGATCAAGGAGCGCGACTACTGGCGCAGCGTGGGCGACGCCCGGCTGCTGCGCCGTTACGAACGGGCCCGCCGCACCGACGTGCTCTCGATGAGCCTGGCCACCGATGGCCTGCAGCAACTCTTCGCACACAGCGCAGACCCGCTGCCCGCGCTTCGCAACTGGGGCATGCGCGGCTTCGATCGCACTCGGCTCGTCAAGAACTGGATCGCAAAGCAGGCCATGGGCCTGCACTGAATTCCGCCGGAAGACACACCACCATGAAATTCGCTCCCGCCCTTCTCGCCGCATTGACGCTCGGCTGCACGCTGAGCGCCTACGCCGGCGAAGCCGAGATTCGCCAGAATCTCGCCGCGCGCATTCCGCAGTTCGCGAAGATCGACGAGATCACCAAGTCGCCGATGTCCGGCCTCTACGAAGTGCGCATCAACGGCTTCGAAATCTACTACACCGACGAGCAGGGCAACTATCTGCTGCAGGGCAACCTGATCGACGTCAAGGCGCGCAGGAACCTCACCGAGGAGCGGGTCGAGAAGCTCAGCGAGGTCGCCTTCGACAAGCTGCCGGTGAAGGACGCCTTCAAGATCGTGCGCGGCAACGGCAAGCGCAAGCTGGCCGTGTTCGAGGATCCGAACTGCGGCTACTGCAAGCAGTTCGAGCGCGACCTGACCAAGGTTGACAACGTCACGATCCATCTCTTCCTCTACCCCGTGCTCGGGCCGGACTCGGTCGTGAAGTCCCGCAACATCTGGTGCGCCAAGGACAAGGCCAAGGCCTGGAGCGACTGGATGGTGCGCGGCGTCGCGCCCGAGGTGGCCGAGTGCGACACCGCCGCGCTCACCCGCAACCGCGAGTTCGGCCAGAAGTACAACATCACGGGCACGCCGACGCTGATCTTTGCCAATGGCACGCGCGCGCCGGGCGCGATCCCGGCCGAGCAGGTCGAGAAACAACTCGCCACTGCCAACTGATGGCGGCACCGGCCATCCATTACCGCGTCGAATGCGCGGACCGCAACGCACACCTGTTCGCCGTCACGCTGACCATCGAGCGGCCCGCCGCGCAGCAGCGCGTGGCCTTGCCGGTCTGGATTCCGGGCAGCTACCTGGTGCGCGAGTTCGCGAAGAACCTGCAAAAGCTGCAGGCAGTGCAGGGCCGGCGCAAGCTGGCGGCACTGCAGCTCGACAAGCACAGCTGGCAAATCGACTGCGCGCCGGGGAAGCCCCTGGTGCTGCGCTACCAGGTCTGCGCTTACGACAACTCGGTGCGCACTGCATGGCTCGATCGCGACCGTGGCTTTTTCAACGGCACCAGCCTGTGCCTGCGCGTCGAAGACCAGACCGATGCGCCGCACGCCCTCGAGGTGCTGGCGCCGCCGCTGTTGCCCCAGGGCGAACGTTGGTCGTGCGCGACGGCGCTCAAGCCCGCCAAGGTCGACCGCCAGGGTTTCGGCAGCTATCTCGCCGACGGCTACGACGAACTGGCCGACAGCCCGGTCGAGATGGGTGCGTTCTGGAGCGCGGAGTTCGAGGCCTGCGGCGTGCCGCACCGCTTCGTCGTCGCCGGCGCACCCGCCTCCTTCGACGGCGAACGGCTGATCGCTGACACGCGCGCCATCTGCGAGACGCAGATGCGCTTCTGGCACGGCGACAAGGTCGGCAAGCGCGGCGGGCCGAAGCCACCGCACGACCGCTACGTCTTCATGCTCAACGCCGTGGACGACGGCTACGGCGGGCTCGAGCACCGGCACTCGACGGCGCTGATCTGCACCCGCCGCGACCTGCCGCAGCTCGCCGCCAAGAAGCAGGCCGAGGGCTACATCACGCTGCTCGGACTGATCAGCCACGAGTACTTCCATACCTGGAACGTGAAGCGCCTGCGGCCCGCCGAGTTCGCGCGCTACGACTACGGGCAGGAGAACTACACCCACCTCCTGTGGCTGTTCGAGGGCTTCACCAGCTATTTCGACGACCTGCTGCTGCGCCGCGCCGGCCGCATCGACGACGCGGCCTATCTGCGCCTGGTCAACAAGACCGTCAACCAGGTGCTGCAGGCGCCGGGTCGGCTCGTGCAGTCGGTGGCCGACGCGAGCTTCGACGCCTGGGTCAAGTACTACCGGCAGGACGAGCAGACCGCCAACACCACCATCAGCTACTACACCAAGGGCGCACTGGTCGCCCTGTGCTTCGACCTCACGCTGCGCGCCGAAGGCAAGGGCTCGCTCGATGAAGTCATGCGGCTCCTGTGGAAGAAGAGCGGTGGCGGCCCGGTCGACGAAGCCGCATTCGCCGACGCGCTCGAAGCCGTCGGCGGGCGCTCCTTTGCCCAGGAGCTCGCGAGCTGGGTTCATTCGGCCGGCGAGCTGCCGCTGGCCGACTTGCTGCGCAGCCATGGGGTGGCCGCGCTCGAGGACCCGGCGCAGCGCGCGCAGGAACTCGGCCTGCGCGTGGCCGAAGCGAACGGCAGCGTGCAGATCAAGATGGTGCTGCGAGGCGGTGCGGCCGAGCAGGCCGGCTTCTCGGCCAACGACGAATGGATCGGCATCGAGCTCGGCGCCTCCAAGGGCCACAAGGCGCAAGCCTGGCGGCTCGCCAAGCTGGACGATCTGGCGCTGTATCTCGGCCCGTTGAAGAAGATCACCGCGCTCATCGCACGCGACCGGCGCCTGCTGCGCCTGCCGCTCACCTTGCCCAGCGGCGTGACGACCTGGCGGCTCGCAACGCAGGATCCGGTCAAGTTGACGCGCTGGCTCGCCCCGCAGTAATACGCCCCTTTGTTCGTTCCAAGGAGACCCGCATGAGCTACGAGAACATCGAAG
>NZ_JAGGNU010000089.1 GCF_018614915.1 Variovorax paradoxus
CTGTGGCCGCCCTCGCGCGTCAAGTGCAGCTCGCCGTTCTCGAGCGAGAAGGGCACGCCGAGGCCGCGCAGCCACGCGATCGCCTCCGGCGCGTGCTCGACCACGAAGCGGGTGGCGGCCAGGTCGCAGAGGCCGCCGCCGGCGAGCAGCGTGTCGTCCACGTGGGACTGCAGGCTGTCGCCCTCGCCCAGCACCGCCGCGATCCCGCCTTGCGCCCATTGGCTGGAGCCGTCGTTCAGCGCGCGCTTGGTAAGCACCGCCACGCGATGCGTGGGCGCCAGGTGCAGCGCGGCGCTGAGGCCGGCCAACCCGCTGCCGACGATGAGAACGTCGAAGTCCTGCATGTTGAGTTCAGTGCATTGGCCGGCCAATCCGAGCCGTCGTCAAACTGAGGCCGGCGAAGCCAGGCCCCTTCGGGGAATACCGCGGAACCGGCTTTGCCGGGCCGCTGGTATCGCCCCCGGTGAGGGGGTTGGCGGCCACACGAAGTGGGCAAGCCTGGGGGAGAGCATCATGCCGGGGAGTAGGCTAGGCGGACGTAGATCGGCGCGAAGGCCTCGGCCTGCGTGATGTCGATCAGCGTCTCCTTCGCGAGCTCCAGCATCGCGATGAAGGTGACGATCAGCACCGGCACGCCGCGCGTCACGTCGAACAGCTTCTCGAACTCGACGAACTGCCGTCCCTGCAGGTGGCGCAGCACGATGCTCATGTGCTCGCGCACGCTGAGCTCCTCGCGCGAGATCTTGTGGTGCTGCACGAGCTTGGCGCGTTTCAGGATGTCGGCCCAGGCCTCGCGCAGGTCGACCACGTTCATGTCGGGAAAGCGCGGCTTGAGCGACTGCTCGATGTAGACCTGCGCCTTCCAGAAATCGCGCCCGGCTTGCGGCATCGCGCTGATCGAGGCGGCCTGCAGTTTGGCCTGCTCGTACTCGAGCAGGCGGCGAACCAGTTCAGCGCGCGGGTCCTCGACCTCCTCGCCCTCGGCCGTCTTCTTCGGCGGCAGCAGCATGCGCGACTTGATCTCGATCAGCATCGCGGCCATCAGCAGGTACTCGGCGGCCAGCTCCAGGTTGGTGTGCCGAATTTCGTCGACGTAGCTGAGGTACTGGCGCGTGAGCCCCGCCATCGGGATGTCGAGGATGTTGAAGTTCTGCTTGCGGATCAGGTAGAGCAGCAGGTCCAGCGGCCCTTCGAAGGCCTCGAGAAAGACCTGCAGCGCCTCGGGCGGGATGTAGAGGTCGTTCGGCAGCGCGAACAGCGGCTCGCCGTAGAGCCGGGCGAGCGCGACCTGGTCGATCACCTCCGGCATCGCGGCGATCGGCGGCGCGTCGTCGTCGACGACGTCCTCGGCCTCCACGGCGCGGGCATCGTCGCCCGCCATGGTGGCCCGGGAGTGCGCTACAGGCCGGATCGGCACTTGTTACTTCACGCGCGTCTGGTAGACGTAGGGCTGCTGCGGCACCTTCGCCTGCCCGTACTCCTGGAGCGCGTCGCGGTCGAGGTGCTTGTCCCACAGCAGTGCGCGGCCGGCGCGCTGTTCGGCTTCGAGCGTCGGCTTCCTTTCCTTCATCTCCTTGATGAAGTTCGTGATCTCGGAGGTGTAGTGGGGGCGGGCGAAGATGGACATGGACTTTGAACCTTTGTGGCGAATTTTACCGGGGCTCGATCCCCCCACTTTCCGCACCGGTGGATTCCTCATTGTTGGAGGGGGCGCCATGCGCTAGCGTGGCGGCTCCAACCAACCACAAGGAGAGTGCCCATGCGGCGAACTTCGCTGTATCTCGTTTCGACGGCCGCGGCCAGCCAGGGCTGCAGCATCGATGCACTCAAGAGAACGGGCGGTGGAGGGCTCCTGCATTGCTTCGCCCAGTGATGGGGCTCGCCGCCAGGCTGGCCCCGGCATTGCTCGCTGCGCTCTGCCTGGCCGGCTGCGATCCGCAGCGCATCAGCGAACTGGAGGAGGGCGTGTCGACCGAGGCCGACGTGCGGGCGCGTTTCGGCCAGCCCGAGAACGTCTGGGATTCGCCGGCGGGCCGTGTCTTCGAATACAACCGCCAGCCGCAGGGTCAGAAGAACTACATGATCACCATCGGCGCCGACGGCAAGATGAGTGCGCTGCGCCAAGTGCTCACGCCCGAGAACTTCGCCCGCGTGCAGCCCGGCATGCCGATGGAGGACCTGCGCAAGCTGCTGGGCAAGCCGGCCAGGCGCATGCCGTACCCGCTCAAGAACGAAACCGCCTGGGAATGGCGCTGGGTCCAGCCGCCGAATTCGCCGATGGTGTTCGTCGCCACGCTCAACGACGACCAGCGCGTCGTGCGCGTCGGCTCGTCGCCTGACCGCAGCACCGAGGCCAACTAGTGGCCGGCCTGGCCGGGCACGCCCGAAGCGAGCTGGTCCGCAAAGCCCGAGCGCACCATCACTTCGAGCGGCTGCGGCTGCAGCGACTCGATGCGCAGCACGCCGTCGCGCGCCAGCACGGCCCGGTGCAGCTGGCGCAGCGCATCGAGGCCGGTGGCGTCGAGCGAGATCAGCTGCATCGCGTCGAGCACCACCGTCATCCCGCGCGGCGCGCGTTCGACGGCCTGCACGGTCGGGTCCAGCTTGGCCGCGGCGCCGAAGAACAGCGCGCCGTAGAGCCTGAAGGTCAGCACCGGCGGCTGCAGCGACACCATCTCGACGCTGAATAGCGTGCTCATGCGCCGGATGAACAAGGCGCAGGCCAGCACGATGCCGACCTGCACCGCCACCGTGAGGTCGAACACCACCGTGAGGAAGAAGGTGCCCAGCATCAGGAGCCGGTAGTGGCGGCTGAAGCGGCGCAGCATGTAGGGCGAGAACTCGCGCCACTCGCCCATGTTCCAGGCCACGAAGACGAGGATGCCGGCCAGCACCGCCAACGGCACGTGTTGCGCGAGCGGTGCCGCCGCCAGCACCACCACCAGCAGCGTGAGCGCGTGCACGATGCCCGCGACCGGCGAGCTCGCGCCGGCGCGCACGTTGGTCACGGTGCGCGCGATGGTGCCGGTGGCCGGCATGCCGCCGAAGAAGGGCGTGACCAGGTTGGCGACGCCCTGCGCCATCAGTTCCTGGTTGGGGTCGTGGCGCGGCTGGCCGCTGGCCTGGTCGGCCACGCGCGCGCACAAGAGCGATTCGATCGCGCCGAGCAGCGCGATGGTGAGCGTGGGCGTCACCAGCTGCTTCACCGTTTCCCACGAGAAGTCGGGCAGTGCGAAGGCCGGCATGCCCTCGGGAATGCCGCCGAAGCGCGTGCCGATGGTCTCCACCGGCAGGCTGAAGCCCCACGACACCAGCGTCAGCGTGACCAGCGCGACGATCGGCCCAGGCATGCGGGAACCGGCCCGCACCGCGCGCAGGTCGGCCATGCGGCCCAGCACCAGGTGCACCGCGTAGCCGAAGCGCGTCTTGTCGTGCAGCAGCGTCGGCCAGGCGAACAGGCCGGCTAGGCAGGCCAGGCCGAGCCCGAAGGCATGGGGATTGAAGCTGCCGAGGTTCGTCGCCAGGGTGTGCAGCTGGGAGAACATGTCGGCGGGCATCTTCTCGATCGAGAGCCCGAGCCAATCCTTGAGCTGCGAGATCAGGATCAGCGCCGCGATGCCGTTGGTGAAGCCGATCACGATCGACACCGGCACGTAGCGGATCAGGGTGCCGAGCCGGAACAGGCCCATCAGCAGCAGCAACACGCCCGCGCAGGCGGTCGCGATCAGCAGGTTCGCCACGCCGTAGCGCTCGACGATGCCGTAGACGATCACGATGAAGGCGCCGGCCGGCCCGCCGATCTGCACCGCCGAGCCGCCCAGGGCCGAGATCAGGAAGCCGGCGATGATGGCGGTCCAGATGCCGGCCTCGGGTTTGAGCCCGGAAGCGATCGCGAAGGCCATCGCAAGCGGCAAGGCCACGATGCCCACCGTGGCGCCGGCGCCGAGGTCCTTGAGAAAGCGTTCCCTGTCGTAGCCGGCCAGCGCGTCGATCAGTCGGGGGCGGAAGCGGGCGAACTGCAGGGGTGAGGCCATGGCGCTATTGTGGAGGCGCCTTTTTGCTCAGCGGCTTTCTTCGCTGTCGGGCAGCACGGCATCGGCCGCGGCGCCCACCGCCTTGCCCGTGATGCGGGCGGTGCCGATCGCCGCATCGGCCGCCAGGCCGACCGCGCCGGCGCCCACGCTCACCGCCGTGCTGGCGACGCTGACCACCGCGCAGCCGGAAAGCGGCAGGCCAAGAGCCACAGTCAGGGCGGCAAGCAGGAAGAGGCGGTTCATGGGCGGCGCTAGCGTACCCGCATGCCCGGCGTCGCGCCAGTCCAGGGCTCGAGCACGTAGATGCCGGGCTGCGTCTTCTCGTCGGCGTGGCTGGCGGCCAGCACCATGCCTTCGGAGATGCCGAACTTCATCTTGCGCGGCGCCAGGTTCGCGACCAGCACCGTGAGCTTGCCGACCAGCTGCTCGGGCTCGTAGGCCGAGGCGATGCCGGAAAACACGTTGCGGGTCTTGCCCTCGCCGGCGTCGAGCGTCAGGTGCAGCAGCTTGGTCGAGCCCTCGACCTTCTGGCAGGCCACGATCTTCGCGAGGCGCAGATCGATCTTCGCGAAGTCGTCGATGGTGATGGTCGGGGCGATGCCTTCGCCGCCGGGCAGGGCGGTGGCGGGGGCTGCTTCCGTGGGCGCCTCGGGCGCCTCGAAGAGCTGGTCGAGCTGCTTGGCGTCGACGCGCTGCATCAGGTGCTTGTAGTCGCTGATCGCATGGCCGGCGCCGAGCAGCCGGCCGGCATCGGCGAACACCAGCGGCGCGCTGTCGAGGAATGCCTCCACCTGCGCTGCCAGCATGGGCAGCACCGGCTTCAGGTAGACCGTCATTAGGCGGAAGGCTTCGATGCAGGTCGTGCACACGTCGTGCAGGCGTGCTTCCATGCCTTCCTGCTTGGCCAGCTCCCAGGGCTTGTTCTGGTCCACGTACTCGTTGACCTTGTCGGCCAAAAGCATGATCTCGCGCAGGGCCCGCGCGTAGTCGCGCCCGTCGTAGAGCGCGGCCAGCGGCGCCGACGCGGCCTGCAACGCGGCCAGCAGCGCCGCGCCGTCGGCCGTGACCGCGCCCAGCTTGCCGCCGAAGCGCTTGGCGATGAAGCCGGCCGCGCGGCTCGCGATGTTGACGTACTTGCCGATCAGGTCGGCGTTCACGCGCGCGATGAAGTCGTCGGGATTGAAGTCGACGTCCTCCACCTTGGCGTTGAGCTTGGCCGCGATGTAGTAGCGCAGCCATTCGGGGTTCATGCCGATCGACAGGTACTTGAGCGGGTCGATGCCGGTGCCGCGGCTCTTGCTCATCTTCTCGCCCGAGACGGTGATGAAGCCGTGCACGTTGACCTGGCTCGGCGTCTTGCGGCCGCTGAACTGCAGCATCGCGGGCCAGAAGAGCGTATGGAAGTAGACGATGTCCTTGCCGATGAAGTGCACCTGCTCGACAGCGGGGTCGGCGACGAACTCGTCGAAGCTCTGCGAGGTGCGCGAAGGCTCGTGCCAATGCGCTGCGGCCTGGCCCTTGTCGAAATGGTTCTTCAGGCTCGCGAGGTAGCCCACCGGTGCGTCGAGCCAGACGTAGAAGTACTTGCCCGGCGCATCGGGAATCTCGATGCCGAAGTAGGGCGCCTCGCGCGAGATGTCCCAGTCCGCCATGCCGGCCTCGAACCACTCGCTGGCCTTCTTCGCCATCTCGGGCTGCAGCTTGCCGTCCTGCGTCCACGTCTTCAGGAAATCGACCACCTTCGGGTCGGAGAGCTTGAAGAAGAAGTGCTCGGAGCTGCGCAGCTCGGGCGTCGCGCCGGTCAGCGTCGAATAGGGGGCGATCAGCTCGGTCGGCGAATAGACGCTGCTGCACACCTCGCAGGCGTCGCCGTACTGGTCCTTGGCGTGGCACACCGGGCATTCGCCCTTGATGTAGCGGTCGGGCAGGAACATGCCTTTGACGGGATCGTAGAACTGCTCGATGGTGCGCGTGGCGATCATGCCGTTCGCCTTGAGCTTCCTGTAGATACCCTGGGCCAGCTCGGTGTTCTCCGGGCTGTCGGTCGAGTGCCAGTTGTCGAAGCGGATGTGGAAGCCGTCCAGGTATTCCTTGCGGCCGGCGGCGATCTCGCCGACGAACTGCTGCGGCGTCTTGCCGGCCTTCTCGGCCGCGATCATGATCGGCGCGCCATGCGCGTCGTCGGCGCCCACGAAGTGCACCATGTGGCCCTGCATGCGCTGGAAGCGCACCCAGATGTCGGCCTGGATGTATTCCATGATGTGGCCGACGTGGAACTTGCCGTTGGCATACGGCAGGGCGGTGGTGACGAAAAGCTTGCGCTGGGACATCGAGGGCGCTTTCTGGGGGGCGGGCGGCAGGGCGGGAGGGGCATTTTAGGCGGCCGGGGCGGCTAATGGATTCAGGCGGTGCTGAGCCACGTTTTCGCAATCCCGCCTCAGAGGCCTTCAAGACTATGTGGTGACAAAAGGCACACAGCGAGCTAGGATGCCCGGCATGAAGTCTTTTCGGTGGAGCCCGGAGAAAAACGACGTGCTCAGGGCAGATCGAGGAGTCTCTTTCGAGAGCATCGTTGTTGCCGTCGAATCGGGCGGACTGCTGGATATCCTGGCCCACCCCAATCAGACGAAGTATCCGAAGCAGCGGGTACTCGTTGTGGCGTACGACGGCTATGCCTATTTGGTGCCGTTTGTCGAAGAGGACGACTATTTCTTCTTGAAGACTGTCATTCCGAGCCGGAAGGCGACGCGCGACTACTTGAATCCAGGTGAATCAGATGCAGAACGTTGACGACTACGAAAGCGAAGTTTCCAGCGCCTACGACAAGGGAAAGCTCAAGTCGGTTGCGACCAGGAGCGAGCTCGCCAGATTCAAGGCGGCAGCTCGTGCCACGGCCATCAAGGATCGGCGCGTCAATATCCGCCTGTCCTCCGGAGACTTGAACGACATCCAGGTCAAGGCCCTCGAAGAGGGCATGCCCTATCAAACCTTGATTGCCAGCGTGCTTCACAAGTACGTCACGGGCCGGCTGGCGGAGCAGCCCGAACGCACTCCTCAACCGCCGCGCACCGGCCCGCGCAAGCGGCGCCCCACGTCCGCCAGTTGACCCGGCCATGACCCCGACCCTCCCCACCCTCTCCCTGATCGAAACCCGCGTGCTCGGCGTCCTGGCCGAGAAGCAGCGCACCGTGCCCGACAGCTATCCGCTGACCCTGAACGCGCTGGTGGCCGGCTGCAACCAGAAGAGCAGCCGCAACCCGCTGATGGAGGCCTCGGACACCGACGTGCAGGCCGCGCTCGACAGCCTCAAGGGCTACAGCCTGGTCATGGAGACCAGCGGCGGGCGTGTCTCGCGCTACGAGCACAACATCGAGCGGGTGCTGCGCGTGCCTTCGCAGTCGGCCATCCTGCTGACGGTGCTGATGCTGCGCGGGCCGCAGACCGCCGGCGAACTGCGCATCGCCACCGAGCGCATGCACAACTTCGCCGACATCTCCTCGGTCGAAGCCTTTCTCGAGGAACTGGCCGAGCGGCCGGCCGGCGCGCTGGTGGTGAAGATGCCGCGCCTGCCCGGTGCGCGCGAAAGCCGCTGGGCCCACCTGCTCGCTGGCGAGCCGCCGGAGAGCACGCCGGAGACGCGCAGCGCGGGCGGCCGGGACGACGCTTCGCTCGGCGAAGTGGCGGCGCTGAAGCTCAACGTGGCGCGGCTCGAGGCAGATGTCGTCGCGCTGAAGGCACTGACGGCGCGAATCTGCTCCGAGCTCGGCATCGCCAACGAGGGCTGAGCCTCAGGCCGATCCCCCGAACTTCGCCATCCATGACCGCCACGCTTTCCTTTGCCGCCGTGCGCGCCCACCTGCTGGCAGGCGACGAGATCGCCTTGCTCGATGTGCGCGAGGAAGATCCTTTTGCGCAGGCCCATCCGCTGTGGGCCGCGAACCTGCCGCTGTCGCGCATCGAGCTCGACGCCTGGCGCCGCATTCCGCGCCGCGACACGCTGATCGTGGTCTATGGCGAGCACGAGGGCGTGGATCTCGCGCCGCTTGCCGTGAAGCGGCTGGCCGAACTGGGCTACACGCGCCTGCATCTGCTCGAAGGCGGCCTCGATGGCTGGCGCAGTGCCGGCGGCGAGCTGTTCCGTGACGTCAACGTGCCGAGCAAGGCCTTCGGCGAACTGGTCGAGCACGAGCGCCACACGCCCTCGCTCGCGGCCGAGGAAGTGAAGGCGCTGATCGATGCGAAGGCCGACGTGGTGGTGCTCGATGCGCGCCGCTTCGACGAATACCAGACCATGAGCATCCCGACCGCCACCAGCGTGCCCGGCGCCGAGCTGGTGCTGCGCGTGCGAGAGCTGGCGCCCGATCCGGCCACGCGCGTGATCGTCAATTGCGCGGGCCGCACCCGCAGCATCATCGGCACCCAGTCGCTGGTGAATGCGGGCATTCCCAATCCGGTGGCGGCGCTGCGCAACGGCACCATCGGCTGGAAGCTGGCGGGGCAGGTGCTGGACCACGGCGCTGCGCGCCGGGGGCCCGAGGCGGGCGAGGCGAACCTTGCAGCGGCGCGCGCGTCGGCTGAAGACGTGGCGCGGCGCGCGGGCGTGCGCCGCGTCGAGCTCGACGCGCTCGCCACGCTCGAGGCGCCGGGCCGCACGCTCTACCGCTTCGACGTGCGAACCCCCGAGGAATACGAGGCCGGCCACCTGCCCGGTTTCGCGAGCGCGCCCGGCGGACAACTGGTGCAGGAGACCGACCACCACGTGCCGGTGCGCGGCGCCCGCATCGTGCTGGCCGACGACGATGGCGTGCGGGCGCCGATGACGGCGTCGTGGCTGGCACAGATGGGGTGGGAGGTGTACGTGCTTGCGGCACAGCCCGTATCGGCGCGCAGCGCCAGAGGTCCGGCGCCGGCCAAGGCCGCGACACCTGCGGCCGGCCGCTACCGCCGCCCCTACGAAGGCACCGACGCACCGCCGGAGGCGATGCAGGCCTACCTGGATTGGGAATTCGGCCTGGTCGCGCAGCTGGAGTCCGACGGCACGCACGGTTTTCGCGTGCTCTGAAGAGGCCGCCGCTTGCGGCGGACTAGACTATCTGCCATTCAGGAGTTATCTCAATGGCAGTTACCCAGGCGGCGCTCACCGAAGCGCTCAAGACCGTCCTCGACCCCAACACGGGCAAGGATTTCGTCAGCACCAAGGCGCTGAAAAACCTCCAGGTCCACGAGGGCGAGGTCTCCTTCGACATCGAGCTCGGCTACCCGGCCAAGAGCCAGATCCCGGCGATGCGCAAGGCGCTGGTGGCGGCGGCCAAGGGCGTCGCCGGCGTGGAGAACGTCTCGGTCAACATCGCGACCAAGGTCATCAGCCATGCCGTGCAGCGCGGCGTGCAGCTGATGCCCAACGTCAAGAACATCATCGCCGTGGCCTCGGGCAAGGGCGGCGTGGGCAAGAGCACCACCGCGGCCAACCTGGCGCTGGCGCTGGCGGCCGAGGGCGCCAGCGTCGGCCTGCTCGATGCCGACATCTACGGGCCCAGCCAGCCGATGATGCTGGGCATCGACCGCCGGCCCGAGAGCGAGGACGGCAAGACCATGGAGCCGCTGGAGAACCACGGCGTGCAGGTCATGTCGATCGGCTTCCTGGTCGATCAGGACGAGGCCATGATCTGGCGCGGCCCGATGGCCACGCAGGCGCTGGAGCAGCTCTTGCGCCAGACCAACTGGAAGGAGCTCGACTACCTGATCGTCGACATGCCGCCCGGCACCGGCGACATCCAGCTCACGCTCTCGCAGCGCGTGCCGATGACCGGCGCGGTGATCGTGACCACGCCGCAGGACATCGCGCTGCTCGACGCCAAGAAGGGCATCAAGATGTTCGAAAAGGTGGGCGTGCCGATCCTCGGCATCGTCGAGAACATGGCGGTGCACGTGTGCTCCAACTGCGGCCACGTCGAGCACATCTTCGGCGCCGAGGGCGGCAAGAAGATGGCGGCGCAATACAACATGGACTACCTCGGCGCGCTGCCGCTGGACATCAACATCCGCCTGCAGGCCGACAGCGGCAAGCCGACGGTGGTGGCCGACCCGGACGGCGAGGTCGCCGGCATCTACAAGTCGGTGGCGCGTCGCGTGGCGGTCGGCATTGCCGAAAAGGCGAAGGATTTCTCGGCCAAGTTCCCGACCATCACCGTCAGCAAAGACACCTGAAGAATGAACCTGCTCGCGTCGATGCGCTATCTCACGGCGCTGCACGAGCATCGGCATTTCGGCCGCGCAGCGCAGGCCTGCCACATCACCCAGCCGGCCTTGTCGAACGCGCTGCGCGCCCTGGAGACCGAGTTCGGGGTGGTCATCGTCAAGCGCGGGCGGACCTATTCGGGGCTCACGCACGAAGGCGAGGCCGTGCTGGCCGCGGCGCACCGCATGCTGCACGAGAACGAGGTGCTGCAGCAGCTGCTCAAGAGCGAGGAAGCGCATCCGCGCGGCAACCTGCGCATGGCCGCGGTGCCGACGGCGATGCCGATGCTGGCGCGTTTCGCGGGGCGGCTGCAGGCGCTCCATCCGGGCATCGTGCCGACCGTGCTGTCGATGAGCTCGCTCGAGCTCGAGACCGGGCTGGAGAACCTCTCGCTCGACATCGCCCTTGGCTACACCGAGCGCATGAACACCCGCGAGGTCAAGCTCACGGCCTGGCCGCAGAGCATCGAACACTACTTCCTGGTGCGGCGCTCGGCGGGCGCCGACAGCCCGGCGCTGCAGTTCGGCGCGCCCATCTCGTGGGCGGAAGCGGGGCAGCTGCCCCTGTGCCTCTTGACGCCCGAGATGCACAACCGCTCCATCATCGACCAGGCCTTCGCCGCGGCCGGCGTCTCGGTGAAGCCGGCCATCGAGACCAATTCGGTGCTGACGCTGGCGCTTTGCGTGAGCACCGGCAATGTTTGCGCAGTGATGCCCGGCGGCATGGTCGATGCCGTGCGCAGCCACGGCCAGCTCGAGGCGCTGCCGCTGGTGGCGCCGGAGGTGCGCACGCCGATCGGCTTCATGACGCAGACGGCCGTGCGGCCCTCGCGCGCCCTCGATGCGGCGCTGGCGCTGATCCAGAGCCCGGCCTGGCAGCAGGAGATCGCGGCCCACAGCGGGGCCCTAGCCCGGCAGCCATCATTTCTTTATTGAATCGCCCGATGTGCGGATTCAATTTGCCGAAAGCCGCAAGGCGCGCCACAGTCAGCCAAGCCGAGCACCCGCGAGGCAGGACAGTCCGCACCGACGGCCGAGGCAATGAACCACCCAGGCACCCTGAACAAGATCGAGGCGATTCCGCTCGCCACCCCCGACCAGCTGCGCGAGCGCATCCGCCGCAAGAGCAAGCTCAAGGGGCGCCAGCCCGAGACCGAAGCGCTGGAGAATGTGCGCGCCCTCATCGGCCCGCGGCCCGATGACGGCTTCCGGCGCGACCTGCTGATCGAGCACCTGCACCTGCTCAACGATGCCTATGGCGGCCTGCACGACCGCCACCTGGTGGCGCTGGCCTCGCTCACCAACATTCCGATGGCCGAGGTCTACGAGGTCGCGACCTTCTATCACCACTTCGAAGTGCTGCGCGGCGACGAGCAGGCGCCCGGGCTCACGGTGCGCGTGTGCGACGGCCTGGCTTGCGAGCTGGCCGGCGCGCAGGATCTGATCGCGCGGCTGCCTGCGCTGCTGGGCGCGGCGGGCCGCGAAGACGTGCGCGTGATCGCTGCGCCCTGCATCGGCCGCTGCGAGCAGGCGCCCGCGGTGGCGGTGCACCAGCGCGCCGTGCCGCTGGCGACGGCCGACAAGGTGCTGCAGGCGCTCGACGCGCAGCCCGCGGCGCGCGAGACCTTCAACTTCGTGCCCGCCGCGCTGGCCGAGAAAAGCGTCTCGCCGCCGCCCGAGGGGATCGCGGAAATTCCCGCCTTCACCGACTACGCCACCTACCGCGCAAACGGTGGCTACGCGCTCGCGGCCGCGCTGGTCAACGGCGAGCACGACACCGACGCCGTGCTCCAGGCGATGGAAGACTCGGGCCTGCGCGGCCTCGGCGGCGCAGGCTTTCCGGCCGGGCGCAAGTGGCGCATCGTGCGCGAGCAGCCGGCGCCCCGGCTCATGGCGGTGAACATCGACGAGGGCGAGCCCGGCACCTTCAAGGACCGCACCTATCTCGAGCGCGATCCGCACCGCTTTCTCGAAGGCCTGCTGGTGGCGGCGCAAGTGGTGGGCACCGAGACCTGTTACATCTACCTGCGCGACGAATACCACGACTGCCGCGCGCTGCTCGAGGCCGAGCTGGCCAGGCTCAAGGCCGACCCGCCCTGCACGCTGCCGCGCATCGAGCTCCGGCGCGGCGCCGGCGCCTACATCTGCGGCGAGGAGTCCGCGATGATCGAGAGCATCGAGGGCAAGCGCGGCGAACCGCGCATGCGCCCGCCTTACATCGCGCAGGTCGGCCTGTTCGGCCGGCCGACGCTGGAGCACAACTTCGAGACCCTCTACTGGGTGCGCGACATCGTCGAGCGCGGCCCGCAGTGGTTCAGCGGCTTCGGCCGCCATGGCCGCAAGGGCCTGCGCAGCTTCAGCGTCAGCGGGCGCGTCAAGAACCCGGGCGTCAAGCTGGCGCCGGCGGGCATCACGGTGCAGGAGCTGATCGACGAATACTGCGGCGGCATGCTGGACGGCCACACGCTGCATGCCTACCTGCCCGGCGGCGCTTCGGGCGGCATCCTGCCGGCGCGCATGAACGACATCCCGCTGGATTTCGACACCTTGCAGCCGCACGGCTGCTTCATCGGCTCGGCCGCGGTGATGGTGCTGAGCCAGCACGACCGCGCCCGCGACGCGGCCCGCAACGTGATGCGCTTCTTCGAGCACGAGAGCTGCGGCCAGTGCACGCCCTGCCGCGTCGGCACGGCCAAGGCCGCGGCGCTGATGGAGGCGCCGGTGTGGGACAACGCGACGCTGGAAGACCTCGCGCAGGTCATGGGCGATGCGTCGATCTGCGGGTTGGGGCAGGCTGCACCCAACCCGATCCTCTGCATTCAGAAGTACTTCCCCGAGGAGATCGCGTGAACGCTCCCGCACGACTTGCCGAGGTGATGCCGCAAACCATCGAGTTCAAGCTCGATGGCCGCGCCGTCCACGCCTTCGAGGGCGAAACTATTCTTCAGGCCGCGCAGCGCCATGGCGTCGACATCCCGCACCTTTGCTACAAGGAAGGCCTGCGCCCCGACGGCAACTGCCGCGCCTGCGTGGTCGAGGTGAAGGGCGAGCGCACGCTGGCGCCGAGCTGCTGCCGCAATGCGACAGCGGGGATGGAGGTACAGGCGACGAGCGAACGTGCCTTGAAGAGCCAGAAGATGGTGGTCGAGATGCTGCTGTCCGACATGCCGGACAAGGGCTACAAGTGGAACGATGACTTGCCCCCTCTCGCCCTGGGAGAGGGCAGGGGCGAGGGCTCTCCCGCCGGCCAGCACGGCGAGCTCAGCGACTGGGCCGAGCGCCTCGGCATCGAGGTCCGTCCCGAACTCAAGGCCCTGCGCCGCGAGCAGCCGAAGGCCGACGTCTCGCATCCCGCGATGGCGGTCAACCTCGATGCCTGCATCCAGTGCAACCGCTGCGTGCGCGCCTGCCGCGAGGAACAGGTCAACGACGTGATCGGCTACGCGATGCGCGGCGAGAACTCGAAGATCGTGTTCGACCTCGACGACCCGATGGGCGACAGCACCTGCGTGGCCTGCGGCGAATGCGTGCAGGCCTGCCCGACCGGCGCCTTGATGCCGAAGACCCGCATCGGCTCGCAGCAGGTCGACCGCAAGGTCGACTCGGTCTGCCCCTTCTGCGGCGTGGGCTGCCTGATCACCTACAACGTGAAAGACGAGAAGATCGTCAGCGTCGATGGCCGCGACGGCCCGGCCAATCACAGCCGGCTCTGCGTCAAGGGCCGCTTCGGCTTCGACTACGCGCACCATCCGCAGCGCCTCACCAAGCCGCTGATCCGCAAGCCCGGCGTGCCCAAGGATTTCAGCGACGCCCCGCGGCCCGGCGACTGGCACGACGCCTTCCGCGAAGCGAGCTGGGAAGAAGCGCTCGCGCTGACCGCGGGCAAGCTCAAGGGCCTGCGCGACACGCACGGCAAGAAGGCGCTGGCCGGCTTCGGCTCGGCCAAGGGCAGCAACGAAGAGGCCTACCTGTTCCAGAAGCTGGTGCGCACCGGCTTCGGCAGCAACAACGTCGACCACTGCACGCGGCTGTGCCATGCCTCCAGCGTGGCCGCGTTGCTCGAAGGCGTGGGTTCGGGCGCGGTGAGCAACCAGGTCAACGACGTCGAACACGCCGAGATGATCTTCGTCATTGGCTCCAACCCGACCGCCAACCATCCGGTGGCCGCCACCTGGATGAAGAACGCCGCCAAGCGCGGCGCGAAGATCGTCTTGGCGGATCCGCGCGTCACCGACATCGGCCGGCACGCCTGGCGCACGCTGCAGTTCAAGGCCGACACCGACGTCGCCATGCTCAATGCGCTGATCCACGCGGTCATCGACGAGGGCCTGGTCGACGAGGCCTTCGTCCGCGATCGCGCCAGCAACTTCGAGGCGCTGCGCGAGAACGTCAAGGGCTACAGCCCCGAGGCGATGGCGCCGATCTGCGGCATCCCGGCCGAAACGCTGCGCGAAGTGGCCCGCGCCTTCGCCACCGCCAAGGGCGCGATGGTGCTGTGGGGCATGGGCATCAGCCAGCACGTGCACGGCACCGACAACGCGCGCTGCCTGATCGCACTGGTCACCGTCACCGGCCAGATCGGCAAGCCCGGCTCGGGCCTGCATCCGCTGCGCGGCCAGAACAACGTGCAGGGCGCGAGCGACGCCGGCCTGATCCCGATGATGTTCCCCAACTACCAGCGCGTCGACAACCCGGGCGTGCACGCGTGGTTCGAGAACTTCTGGGGCATGCCGCTCGACGAGAAGCCGGGCTACACGGTGGTCGAGATCATGCACAAGGCGCTGGCGCCGGACAGCGATCCGCACAAGATCCGCGGCATGTACATCATGGGCGAGAACCCCGCGATGAGCGACCCGGACCTCAACCATGCGCGCCATGCGCTCGCCAGCCTGGAACACCTGGTGGTGCAGGACATCTTCATGACCGAGACCGCCTGGCTGGCCGACGTGGTGCTGCCCGCCACCGCCTGGCCCGAGAAGACCGGCACCGTCAGCAACACAGACCGCATGGTGCAGCTCGGCAAGAAGGCGCTCGATGCGCCCGGCGATGCGAAGCCCGATCTCTGGATCATCCAGCAGATCGCAAAACGCATGGGCCCCCACGCTCCGCACTTCGTGTCGTCGCTGCCCCCCGAGGGGGCCGTCCGCGCCTTGGGGCGGCCCGGCGGCGCGGAGGGCCTGGACTGGAACTACGAGGGCGAGGAGTCCGGCGTCGCCGCGGTCTACGAAGAGATGCGCCAGGCCATGCACGCCGTGATCAGCGGCATCACCTGGGAGCGGCTGCAGCGCGAATCGAGCGTGACCTATCCGTGCCTGAGCGCCGACGACCCGGGCCAGCCCACCGTGTTCATCGACGACTTCCCGACCGCGGACGGCCGCGTGATGCTGGTGCCGGCCGACATCATCCCGGCCGCCGAGCGGCCCGATGCCGAGTACCCCTTCGTGCTGATCACCGGGCGCCAGCTGGAGCATTGGCACACCGGCAGCATGACCCGCCGCGCCACGGTGCTCGATGCGCTGGAGCCGATGGCCACGGCCTCGATGAACCAGGGCGACCTAGAGGCACTGGGCCTTCAGGCGGGCGACGTGGTCACGATCCGATCGCGCCGCGGCGAGGTGGCGATCCACGTGCGCCGCGACGACGGCACGCCCAACGGCGCGGTGTTCGTGCCCTTCGCCTACTACGAGGCCGCGGCCAACCTGATGACCAATGCGGCGCTCGATCCGATGGGCAAGATCCCGGAGTTCAAGTACTGCGCGGTGAAGGTGCTGCGCGGCGGTACGCCGGTGGCGGCGGCGGGCTATGGAACCGGGGCGGTGGCAACGGGGGAAGCTGCGACTGCGCACTGAGAAGCGGCATCCTGGTGTGACATTTTTGGCGTATTCGGCGTCTTTCTGACGCCGGAGGTCGCGCCCCGGACGCGCGTGCCAGGCGCGGCCCTGCGCGAGGACCTTGGCGCGGCTGACTGGCATATATGTTGCTGGCTGTAACTTATCCAGCACATCACAACGCCAAGTCAAACGTGGATCAGCCAGAAAACGCCAACAGCATTTCATTGGATCGCCGCCTCTTCTGCGTGGGTGCGGTGAGCTTTGCAGCCCTCGGAGCCGCGGGCTGCGGAGACGGCGGCAGCGGCGGGTTCGGCAGCGCCGGCGCGCTCGGCAGCACCCAACAGAATGCGGCGACTGCGACGGCCACGTCCACCGAAGTCGCTGCGACCGAGCCTGTCACCAACTCGACCTCTACCTCGGCCTCGCAAGCGCGAAAGTTCACGCATCCCGGCCTGCTGCACACCGAGGCCGATTTCGAGCGCATGCGAACCAAGATCGCGGCCGGCGCCCAACCCTGGGTCGACGGCTGGAACGCGCTCACCTCCAGCAGCCGTGCCCAGCTCGGCCGCGCGCCCGTGCCGCTGGCAACGGTGGTGCGCGGCGGCGACGGCGAGAACCACCGCACCATGGTCGAGGACATGGAGCGCGCCTACCAGTTCGCGCTGCGCTGGAAGGTCTCCGGCAACACCGCGTACGCCGACCTGGCGGTGCAATACCTCGACGCCTGGTCGTCGACGATGACGGCACTCAACGGCAACGCCGACCGCTTCCTGGCCGCCGGCATCTACGGCTACCAATGGGCCAATGCGGCCGAGATGATGCGCAGCTATCCGGGCTGGTCGTCCGAAGGCGTCGCGCGCTTCCAGAAACTGCTGCTGGAGGTGTTCTATCCGCTCAGCCACAGTTTCCTGATCAGGCACAACGACGCCAACATCACCAACTACTGGGCCAACTGGGATCTGTGCAACATCTGCGCCATCCTGGCCATCGGCATCTTCTGCGATCGCAGCGACCTCTATGACGAGGCCATCGCCTACTACAAGACCGGCCGCGGCAACGGGGCGGCGGCACACAACGTCTACGTGCTTCACCCCGGTTACCTGGGGCAATGGCAGGAAAGCGGCCGGGACCAGGGACACTCCACGCTCGGCATGGCGCTGACCGGCCTGCTGTGCGAAATGGCCTGGAGCCAGGGCGAGGATCTGTACGGCTACGGCAACAACCGCTTCCTCGCCGCCGCCGAGTACGTGGCCATGTCGAACCTGCAGGACGGCAACGGCCAGTACTACTCGCCGCCGTTCTCGACCTATGTCAACAGGCAGGGGACTTTCACCGTGGTGTCGACGGCCGGGCAGCCCAACCTGCGCCCGTGCTGGGAGTCGATTTACAACCACTACGTCAATCGCAAGGGGCTTGCGGCGCCCTGGGTGGCGACCATCGCCGCCCAGCTACGCCCCGAGCGCAGCGAATGGGGCGGCGACCAGCCGAGCTTCGGCACGCTGACTTACAGCCGCGATCCCGCAGCCGCGGGCACGCCGCCGAGCGGCCTCACGGCCTACGTCACCGCCGGCCAGGTGCTGCTGTCGTGGTGGGGCAGCGCAAGCGCGACGAGCTACAAGGTCAAGCGAGGCACTTCGGTGAACGGGCCTTTCGCCACCGTCGCCAGCGTCACCGACCCTCGCACCTACACCGACATGCCGGGCGACGGCGTCTGGTACTACGTCGTCACCGCGGTGAGCGCAAGCGGCGAGAGCAGCGTCTCCAACGTGGCGCGCGTGGCCTTGCCCGGCGAGCTGCGCGCGCAACTGCCGCTGGATGCGGCGAGCGGAACCACGGCCACCGACGGCAGCGGCAACGGCCAAGGCGGCACGCTGCAGGGCGGCGCCAGCTGGGGCGCAGGCCGCAGCGGCGGCCGCGCACTGGCGCTCGACGGCAGCAGCGGCCACCTCGCGCTACCCACCGGTGTGCTCTCCCCCCTGGTCGACTTCACGATCGCGGTGTGGGTGTACTGGAACGCCGCCGTCACCAACACACGCGTGTTCGACTTCGGCTCCAGCGACATCGCCTACCTCGCGCTGCTGCCGCGCGATGCCGGCGGCTCGATGCGCTTCACCGTGACCGGCACCACCTGGTACGGCGAGCAGAGCATCGCGGCGCCGAGCGCCTTGCCCACCGGCCGCTGGGTGCACCTGGCGGTCACGCTGTCGGGCACCACCGGCACGCTGTACGTCGATGGCGTGGCTGCCGGCAGCAACAACGCAATTGCGCTCGCGCCCTTCCAGCTCGGCGACACCACGCAGAACTGGCTCGGCCGCTCGCAGTACCCGGCCGATCCTTACTTCAATGGGCGCATGCAGGACCTTCGCATCTACAGCGGCGCGTTGAGAGCAGCGGAGATCGCGGCGCTCGCGGCCTGAGGCGTCGGAGACGCCTACCGGTCGATCTAGGGTTAACCCTTGGAACCTTCGATTTTCCGTTACAGTAAGTGACTACTCGTTACATGAGGCCTGACTCACTTACTTGATGGAAAAACCCATTCAACGCCGGCACGCGATCCAGCGCCTTGCCGCCGCCAGCGCGGCGCTGGCACTCCCGGCCTGGGCCCAACCCGCACGCATCGTGCTCGGACAATCGGCCGCATTCAGCGGCCCGGCCGAGCAGCTGGGCATCCAGATGAACAAGGGCGCGCGCATCTTCTTCGACGGGCTCAACGCCGCGGGCGGCATCAACGGCCGCACGGTCGAGCTGCGCACGCTCGACGACGGCTACGAGCCCGAGCGCTGCAAGGCGAACACCGACAAGCTCATCAAGGACGATGTCTTCGCGCTCTTCGGCTACGTCGGCACGCCCACCTGCCTGGCCGCGATGCCGCTGGTGGACGCGGCGAAGATTCCGTTCTTCGGCCCGTTCACCGGCGCCGAGGCGCTGCGCGAACCCTTCCGCAAGACGGTGTTCCACGTCCGTGCCTCCTACTACGACGAGACCGCGCTGATCGTGAAGCAGCTCACCTCGCTGGGCCTGAGGAAGATCGCGGTGTTCCACCAGAACGATGCCTATGGCCAAGCCGGGCTGGAGGGCGTGAAGCGTGCGCTCAAGCCGCTTGCCCTCGAGCCTGTGGCCGTAGGCAAGGTCGAGCGCAATTCGGTGAACGTGGCGCAGGCGGTGAAGGACATCACGGCCGCCGCCCCCACCGCGGTGGTGCAGATCGGCGCCTACAAGGCCTGCGCGGCCTTCATCCGCGAAGCGCGCAAGGCCGGCTACGGCGGCACCTTCTTCAACGTCTCCTTCGTCGGCACCGAGGCGCTGGGCGAGGACCTCGGCAAGGAGGCCCGCGGCATCATGGTCAGCCAGGTGATGCCCTCGCCGTTCTCGACCAACACGCCGATCTCGCGCGAGTACCTGGATGCCACGCGCAAGGCCGGCCCCGATGTCAAGCCCAGCTATTCGAGCATGGAGGGCTACGTGGCCGCCAAGGTGCTGGCCGAGGGCCTGCGCCGCGCCGGCCGCGCGCCCACACGCGATTCGCTGGTGGCCGGCCTGGAGTCGATCCAGAACGCCGACTTCGGCGGCTTCCACATCGACTTCAGTGCCCGCAAGCACGCGGCGTCGAGCTACGTCGATCTGTCGATGCTGACGCACGACGGCAAGGTTCGTCTTTGATCCGCGCGAGCCGGCGCCTCTTTCGCCGAGGGGCGTGAAAACCCCTTTGCGCGTCACCGCTTGCGCATCGGCTATCGTCCGCCGCATGGCCCCATCCGAAACTTCATCCGACGGCGCACGCCCTTCGCTGGACGTGGCGGTGGTGATCCGGCGCGAGCGGCTCCACGGCCCTTCGAGCCATTGGCAGCCCTGGCGCTGGGTGCTCGACGAGGTGGTCCCGGACGAGCCCGGCTTCGGCGATGCGCCGCGCCTGTTGCGCGACGACGAAGGCGCCCAGACCTGGCTGCACCCCGGCTTCAAGGTCGAGTTGTTTCGCGATGAAGCAGAGGGTTACCAGCTCAACGCAACAACACCCGCGCCCTGCTGGTTCGTGATGTGGCGCATGGAAGAAGCGGCGACGCTCGCGCCGGAGCCGATCCCGCGGCCGTTGACGGTGACGCTGAGCTACAACGAGGCGGGCCGCTGGCTCGATGCGCAGGAAACCGTCGAGCAGGTGCCGGCGCCGCCCGAAGTGGTCGATTGGCTGCGCGCCTACGTGGACGAGCACTACGTGGCCGAACCCAAGCGCCGCAAGCGGCCGGAGAGCTTCAAGCCGCTGGTCGACCGCTTCGGCAATGCGGCCAGCGTGACGACCGAGAAGAAGCGCGGCCGGGGAGCGGGCGATGTCTGAGGGTTTTTTCGATCGCTGGTCGCGGCGCAAGCAGCAGGTGCGGGTGGGGGAGGTGCCACCAGCGGAGCCGGTGGCGGTCGTGCCAGTGGAACCGGTGGGGCTTGTCGAAACGCCTGGCCCCCATCCCAACCTTCCCCCAGCGGGGGAAGGAGAAAGTCCGCCGCCGCCGACGCTGGCCGATGCACAAGCGCTCACCATCGATTCCGACTTCAAGCCCTTCGTCGCGACGAACGTCGCGCCCGAGGTCAAGAACGCCGCCTTCAAGAAACTGTTCGCCGATCCGCATTTCAACGTGATGGATGGGTTGGACACCTACATCGACGACTACTCCCAGTCGACGCCGATACCCGAGAGCGTGCTGCGCCAGATGGCGAGCGCGAAGTTCCTGAACCTGTTCGAGGAGGAAGAGGAAAAAAACCCTGAGGGCGACGCGCTGCCGGACGTGGCACAGTCGACGAATCCCGGGGAAGCTCCCAGCCCGCCGCTTGCCGATGCGCAAGCGGCCAGCCAAGAAACCGATGACCACCACGCTGATCTGCGACTGCAACAAGACGATGCCCCTCGAGCCGAAGACGCTCGGGACCGCACTGGCTGAGACACTGCCACTTCATTCGGCGCTGTGCCGCCGCGAGGCGCCGGCCTTCCAGCGTGCCATCCAATCCGGCGACGAGGTGGTGGTGGCCTGCACGCAGGAGAAGCGGCTGTTCGGCGAGCTCGCGCAGCAGACGCCGGATGCGGTGTCCCCGATCCGCTTCGTCAACATCCGCGAAACCGGCGGCTGGAGCCGCGACGCGAAGAGCGCGATGCCGAAGATCGCCGCCTTGCTCGCCGCCGCCAGCCTGCCCGAGCCTGATCCCGTGTCGACGGTCAGCTATGCAAGCCAGGGCCGCTTGCTGATCGTCGGTGCGCTCGACGAGGCGGAGAAGGCGGCCGCTCTGATGGGCGACACGCTGGATGTCACGATCTTTTCGCGCGGCCCCGGCGCCCTCGGCGGCGCGCAGGAGCGCCGCTGGCCGGTGATCGCCGGCCGCATCGATTCGCTCGCAGGCTGGCTCGGCGCCTTCAAGCTGCAATGGACGCGCGACAACGCGATCGACCTCGACCTCTGCACGCGCTGCAACGCCTGCCTCGCCGTCTGCCCGGAGCAGGCCATCGGCTTCGACTACCAGATCGACAACGCCAAGTGCACGTCGCACCGCGACTGCGAGCGCGCCTGCACGGTGGCCGGCGCGATCGATTTCAGCCGTGCGCCCGCGCAATTCGACGGCGCCTTCGACCTGGTGCTCGACCTCGGCGCCGCGCCGCTCATCGACTGGCATGCGCCGCCGCAGGGCTACTTCTACCTGCACAGCGGCCTGGCGCATGCAGAGGGGCTCGCGACGCTGCTGCGCCTGCGCGAGCTGGTCGGCGAATTCGAGAAGCCGAAGTTCTTCGACTACAAGCAGAAGCTCTGCGCCCACAGCCGCAACGAAGTGGTGGGCTGCAATGCCTGCATCGAGGTCTGCTCCGCGCACGCGGTGACGAGCGACAAGGAGCGCCAGCGCATCGTCGTCAACCCGAACCTCTGCGTCGGCTGCGGCGCCTGCACCACCGTCTGCCCGACCGGCGCGCTCGGCTACACCTATCCGCGCGCGCCCGACCAGGGCCTGAAGCTGCGCACGCTGCTTTCCACCTACGCCGGCGCCGGCGGGCGCGATGCGGTGCTGCTGCTTCACAGCCAGGAAGGCGGGCAGGCGCTGGTCGAGCGCCTCGGGCGCGAGGCGCAGCTCGGCCGCGCGCAGGGCGTGCCCGCGAACGTCATCCCGGTCGGCCTCTGGCATGCCGCGAGCACCGGCATCGACCTGTGGCTCAGCGCGGTCGCCTTCGGCGCGTCGCAGGTGGCCGTGCTCGCGACCGGCGAAGAGGCGCCGGCCTACCTCGATGCGCTGCGCGAGCAGATGGCGATCGCGCAGGCGCTGCTGCTGGGGCTGGGCTACACCGGCACGCACTTCCGGCTGATCGAGGCGGCCTCGCCGGCAGATCTGGATGCGGCGCTCGCTGCGCTGCGCGATACGCGCCAGCAGCGGCCCGCCACGGCAGCGCGCTTCGCGGTCGGCGCCGAAAAGCGCAGCACGCTCGAGCTCGCGCTCGACCACCTGATCGATGCCGCGCCCGCGCTGAAGGCAGCGCCCGAAGCGCCGCTCGCGATTCCGCTGCCGGCCGGCTCGCCCTTCGGTGCCATCGAGGTCGACAAGAACAAGTGCACGATGTGCCTGGCCTGCGTCAGCGCCTGCCCGGCCAGCGCGCTGCAGGACAACCCCAACGCGCCGCAGCTGCGCTTCGTCGAGAAGAACTGCGTGCAGTGCGGTCTCTGCGCGAGCACCTGCCCCGAAGACGCGATCTCGCTGGTGCCGCGGCTCCTGGTCGCGGCCGAGCGCAAGCAGCCGGTGGTGCTCAATGAAGCGAAGCCGTGGAGCTGCATCCGCTGCGGCAAGCCCTTCGGCACGCAGAAGGCGATCGAGGCCATGCTCGGCAAGCTGGCCGGCCATGCGATGTTCCAGGGCGAGGCGCTCGAACGCCTGAAGATGTGCAGCGACTGCCGGGTCATCGACCTGTACAGCGCGCAGAACGAAATGAAGATCACGCAGCTATGAGAGAGAGCCCTCCCGTTTCTTCCGCGCTCGACGAGGAGCTGGCACGCGCCGAGCTCTACGGCTTGCTCGCGCGGCTCTGGTATGCGGCGCCCGATGCCGAACTGCTGGATGCCTTCCAGGTCGCGCCGACCGAGGCGCCGGCCGCGGGCGCCTTTCTCGAGGAGCCCTGGCGGCAGCTCGTGGGCGTGGCGCGCGGCATCGACTCCGCCGCGGCGAAGAACGAGTACGACGCGCTCTTCGGCGGCATCGGCAAGCCCGAGATCTACCTGTTCGGCTCGCACTACCTGAGCGGCTTTCTCAACGACAAGGCGCTGGCCCACCTGCGCACTGACCTCGACCGGCTCGGCCTGGCGCGCGAAGAGGCGGTTTCCGAGACCGAGGACCACATCGCCTGCCTGTTCGAGGTCATGCGCTACCTGATCGCAGGCGAGGACGTTGCGGTCGCCAATCTGACGCAGCAGCAGGCCTTCTTCTCGACCCACGTGCAGTCCTGGCTGCCGGCCATGTGCGATGCGGTGGCGCAGCATCCGAAGGCGAATTTCTATGCGGCGCTGGCGGTGCTGACGCGCGCCTTCACGGAAGTCGAAGCCCAGGGTTTCGACATGCTGACCTAGTTCCGAGGGCCATTGATTTTCGAAATATCAGGGTCTCGACTAGTATCCAAATATATGTAACTGGTTTCATATCTCGTTTAGCCAGCCACTCCTGGAGTTGTATATGCAGGACAGCCAATCCGCCGGGCCCAAGCCGGCGTCCCGTCGAGGGTTCTTTTTCGGCGCCGCCACCGTCGGCGCAGCCGCAGCAGCCGCCACGGTGCTGCCCAAGGTCGCGCCGGAGCCTGCCGCCGCGGCCACCGCCGCTCCCAAGCCCATGCCCGAGAAGGGCGGCGGCTACACCCTGAGCGAGCACGTCAAGCATTACTACAAGACCACTTCGGCCTGAGGACGAAACCCACCATGTTGTTGACCCGGAAAGCGACCGGCACTGCGCATGACAGTGCCTCCTCTCATTCTTCCTCTTCCTCCTCCTCGCCCTTCGTCCACAGCCTGCGGCGCGGCCTCGCCCATGCGTTGCCCACCATGGATCGGCGCGCCTTCCTGCGGCGCTCGGGGCTGGGCGTCGGCGTGGGCCTGGCCGCCGGCCAGCTCGCGCTGATGCGCAAGGCCGAGGCCGCCGGGGACGGCAAGCCGACCGCGGTCGGCGCCGGCAAGATCGAGATCAAGCGCACGGTCTGCTCGCACTGCTCGGTCGGCTGCGCATCGGATGCGGTGGTCGAGAACGGCGTCTGGGTGCGGCAGGAGCCGGTGTTCGATTCGCCGCTCAACCTGGGCGCGCATTGCGCCAAGGGCGCAGCGCTGCGCGAGCATGGTCATGGCGAGTACCGGCTGCGCTACCCGATGAAGCTGGTGAACGGCAAGTACGAACGCATCAGCTGGGACACCGCGCTCGACGAGATCACCGCCAGGCTCAAGGAGCTGACCAAGGCCAGCGGCCCCGATTCGATCTACTGGATCGGTTCCAGCAAGCACAGCAACGAGCAGGCCTACCTGATGCGCAAGTTCGTGAGCTTCTTCGGCAGCAACAACTGCGACCACCAGGCGCGCATCTGTCACTCGACCACGGTGGCCGGCGTCGCGAACACATGGGGCTACGGCGCCATGACGAATTCGTACAACGACATGCGCAATTCCAAGGTTGCGCTCTACATCGGCTCGAACGCGGCCGAGGCCCACCCGGTGAGCATGCTGCACATGCTGCATGCCAAGGAAAACGGCTGCAAGATGATCGTGGTCGATCCGCGCTTCACGCGCACCGCGGCCAAGGCCGACGAGTACGTGCGAATCCGTTCGGGCTCGGACATCGCCTTCCTCTTCGGCATCCTGCATCACATCTTCAAGAACGGCTGGGAAGACAAGAAGTACATCAACGACCGCGTCTTCGGCATGGAGGAAGTGCGCGCCGACGTGATGGCCAAGTGGACGCCGGACAAGGTCGAGGAAGTCTGCGGCGTCAAGGAAGCCCAGGTGCTGAAGGTCGCGACCTGGCTCAACGAGAACCGGCCCGGCACCATCGTCTGGTGCATGGGCCAAACCCAGCACACTATCGGCAACGCGATCGTGCGCGCTTCCTGCATCCTGCAGCTGGCGCTGGGCAACGTGGGCAAGTCGGGCGGCGGCACCAACATTTTCCGCGGCCACGACAACGTGCAGGGCGCCACCGACGTCGGGCCCAATCCCGACTCGCTGCCCGGCTACTACGGCCTGGCCGAAGGCTCGTGGAAGCATTTCGCAGCCGCCTGGGGCGTGGACTACGAGTGGATCAAGAGCCGCTTCGCTTCGCCCGCGATGATGGCCAAGCCGGGCCTCACGGTCTCGCGCTGGATCGACGGCGTGCTCGAGAAGAACGAGCTGATCGACCAGGACTCGAACCTGCGCGGCGTCTTCTACTGGGGCCACGCGCCCAACTCGCAGACCCGCGGCCTCGAGATGAAGCGGGCCATGGACAAGCTGGACCTGCTGGTGGTGGTCGATCCGTACCCCTCGGCGACCGCGGCGATGGCTGCGATGCCGGGTCGTCCCGAAGACCAGAACGCCAATCGCGCGGTCTACCTGCTGCCGGCCTGCACGCAGTTCGAGACCAGCGGCTCCGTCACCGCCTCGAACCGCTCGCTGCAATGGCGCGAGAAGGTGATCGAGCCGCTGTGGGAAAGCCGCAGCGACCACATGATCATGCAGCAGTTCGCCGACCGTCTCGGCTTCGGCAAGGAGCTCAGCAAGAACTACAAGATGCAGAAGGTCAAGGGCATGGACGAGCCCATCCCCGACGACATCCTGCGCGAGATCAACAAGTCCTGCTGGACCATCGGCTACACCGGCCAGAGCCCGGAGCGGCTGCAGGCCCACATGCGCAACATGGGCGCCTTCGACGTGCGCACGCTGCGCGCCAAGTCGGGCAAGGACAAGATCAACGGCTACGACCTCGCGGGCGACTACTTCGGCCTGCCGTGGCCCTGCTACGGCACGCCGGAGCTCAAGCACCCGGGCAGCGCCAACCTCTACGACACCACGCGCCACGTGATGGACGGCGGCGGCAACTTCCGCGCGAACTTCGGCGTCGAGCGCAACGGCAAGAACCTGCTGGCCGAGGACGGCTCGCATTCGCTGGGCGCCGAGATCACCACCGGCTATCCGGAATTCGACCACCTGCTGCTCAAGAAGCTCGGCTGGTGGGACGAGCTCACCGCGGCGGAGAAGGCCAAGGCCGAGGGCAAGAACTGGAAGACCGACAGCTCGGGCGGCATCATCCGCGTGGCCATGAAGAACCACGGCTGCCATCCTTTCGGCAACGCCAAGGCGCGCGCGCTGGTGTGGAACTTCCCCGATGCCATCCCGCAGCACCGCGAGCCGCTCTACGGCACGCGGCCGGACCTGATGGCCAAGTACCCGACGCACGACGACAAGATGGCCTTCTGGCGCCTGCCCACGCTCTACAAGAGCGTGCAGCAGAAGAACATCGCCGACAAGGTGGCCGAGAAGTTCCCCTTCATCATGACCTCCGGCCGGCTGGTCGAGTACGAGGGCGGCGGCGAGGAAACCCGCTCCAATCCCTGGCTCGCCGAGCTGCAGCAGGAGATGTTCATCGAGATCAATCCGAAGGTGGCGGCCGAGAAGAACATCCGCAACGGCGAGCGCGCCTGGGTGCACACGCCCACCGGCGCCAAGCTCAACGTGCAGGCGCTGGTGACCGAGCGCGTCGGGCCGGACACCGTGTTCATGCCCTTCCACTTCTCCGGCCACTGGCAGGGTGCCGACATGCTCGCCTACTACCCCAAGGGCGCGGCGCCGGTGGTGCGCGGCGAGGCGATCAACACCTCGACCACCTACGGCTACGACAGCGTCACCATGATGCAAGAGACCAAGACCACGGTCTGCAATATCGAGAAAGCATAGGGAGCACGCAATGGCACGAATGAAATTTGTCTGCGACGCGGAGCGCTGCATCGAGTGCAATGGCTGCGTCACGGCCTGCAAGAACGAGAACGAGGTGCCGTGGGGCGTGAACCGCCGCCGCGTGGTCACGCTCAACGACGGTGTGCCGGGCGAGAAGTCGATCTCGGTGGCCTGCATGCATTGCTCCGATGCGCCCTGCATGGCGGTGTGCCCGGTGCAGTGCTTCTACCGCACCGAAGAGGGCGTGGTGCTGCACGACAAGGACGTCTGCATCGGCTGCGGCTACTGCTCCTACGCCTGCCCCTTCGGCGCGCCGCAGTTCCCGTCGCAAGGCACCTTCGGTGCGCGCGGCAAGATGGACAAGTGCACCTTCTGCGCCGGCGGCCCCGAGGCCAACGGCTCCGAGGCCGAGTTCGAGAAGTACGGGCGCAACCGCCTGGCCGAGGGCAAGCTTCCGGCCTGCGCCGAGATGTGCTCGACCAAGGCACTGCTCGCCGGCGACGGCGACGTGGTGGCCGACATCTTCCGCACCCGCGTGCTGCATCGCGGCAAGGGCGCCGAAGTCTGGGGCTGGGGCACGGCCTACGGTTCGAAGCAGGCCGGCACGCCGACCAATGGAGGCACGAAATGAGGCGCGCACTGGCATGGCTGGCGCTCGGCTCGGCCGCGATGCTGCTGGCGGCCTGCGGCGAGAAGCCGCAGACCAACGCCCAGGGCGTCAAGCTCGATGCCGCGCCCTGGAGCGGCACCGGTCCGAAGCAGAACGCGGGCACGGTATTCACCGCGCCGGGATGGCAGGTCGGCGACCAGAAGGCCTGGCAGCAGCAGCTGAAGACCCGAACGCAGAACGGCCAGAACGACTACGTCAGAGACAACTGAGCGGAAGGAAGGCTGCATGAACAAGGCTCTTCTGAAGGCCCTGGTCCTCACGGCCGCGCTGGCCATGGGCCCGGCCCTGGCCCAGGCGCCGAATCCGACCGCCGGCGGTGCTGTCGCCGAACCGCCCGCCGCCCCGGCGCCGCAGCAGCCTCAGGCCGGCGGCATCAAAAGCCAGAACATCTTCGAGGTCAAGCCCGAGGCGAGCGCGGACCCCAACTACCTGAATCAAAGCAACGGCGAGCGCGCAAAGGTGCAGCCGGGCAACAACGCGCCGATGTGGCGCCAGGTCGGCGAAGGCGTGACCGGCTACAGCAGCCTGCCGCGTGCGCAGGCGCCCGAGGCCGGCAACCTGATCCAGCGCTTCGTGCAATATCCGGGCTCGAGCTACACCAACGCCGGCGAGGCCTGGCGCCAGGTGCGCAACGACTGGATCATTCCCTACGGCGCGGCGCTGCTCTTCGTGGTGCTGCTGGCGATCGCGATCTTCTATTTCACGCGCGGTCCGATCGGGCTGCACGGCGCGGAGACAGGTCGCAAGATCGAGCGCTTCACGCCCTTCGAGCGCGCCACCCACTGGTCGAACGCGACCGCCTTCGTCACGCTGGCCGTCTCGGGCCTGGTGATGGCTTTCGGCCAGTTCTTCCTGCTGCCGGTGATCGGCTCCGCGCTGTTCGGCTGGCTGACCTATGCGCTCAAGACCGTGCACAACTTCGTCGGCCCGCTGTTCGTCGTCACCCTGATCCTGATGTTCGTCACCTTCGTGCGCGACAACTTCCCGAGCAAGGCGGACCTCCGGTGGCTGGCCCGCTTCGGCGGCCTGTTCGGCGGCAAGGAAGTGCCGTCGCACCGCTTCAACGCCGGCGAGAAGGTGGTGTTCTGGGGCGGCATCCTGGTGCTGGGCAGCATCGTGGCCGGCTCCGGCCTGTTCCTCGACAAGCTGCTGCCGGGCTTCGTCTACACGCGCGGCGAGATGCAGATCGCGCACATGGTCCACGGGGTGGCCACGCTGCTCATGATGGCCATGATCATGGGTCACATCTTCATCGGCACGCTGGGCATGAAAGGCGCATACGGCGCCATGCGCCACGGCTATGTCGACGAGACCTGGGCCCGCGAACACCACGAGCTCTGGTACGACGACATCGCCGCCGGCAAGATTCCCGCCCAGCGCAGCGCCGAAGCCTCGGCGGCTGCACCCGCGAAGACCGTTCGGGTCGAAGGAAGCCCCTCATGAAGAAGATGCTGATCGTCTGCGGCCTGGCCTTGGGCCTGGCCTCCACCGCGTTCGCCAAGCTGCCGGCGCCGCCTTCCACGCCCGAGGCCAAGGCCAAGGCTGCGGAGACCGCGGCCAAGACCGCATGGACCGGCAAGGTCGACGCCTACCAGCTGTGCCAATCGCAGGACAAGGTGGCGGCCAAGTACCGCGCCGGCGCGGCGGCGGCCGGCAAGCAGTTGCCGCCGGCACCGGCCGCGCCGGCCTGCGCCGACCCCGGCCCCTTCGCCTTCACGCCGCCCGAGCAGAAGCCGATCGAAGCCGCGGGCGCTCATTCGCCTGCCGGCAACGCCAGTTCGCCGCCCAGCACCAACCAGCCTGCCGCGGCGGTCAATCCCACGCCCAAGCAGTGACGCCTGCATCGCCGCTTCCGCGCCTGACTTCGGCCCGCGCCGAGCTCACGCGCGAAGTGGAGATCGTTGACGAGCATGGCGAGCGCGGCTTCGTCTCGATCCCGGCCGAGCGCGACCTGACGGTTTACGTGGACCGGCGCGAACTCGTCACGCTGATGACGCTCGGCGCCCAGCCCGAGCTGTTGGTGCTGGGCTACCTGCTGAACCAGCGCCTCATCGAATCGGCGGCCGACGTCGAATCGATCACGGTCGACTGGGAGGTGGGCGCGGCGGCCGTGAAGACCCATGCCGGCATCGACCGCATCGAGGAGCGCACCGCCAAGAAGGTGGTGACGACCGGCTGCGGCCAGGGCAGCGTGTTCGGCGAGCTGATGGCCGGCATCGACCAACTCGAGCTGCCCGAAACGCGCATGCGGCAGGCGCAGCTCTATGCGCTGGTCAATGCCATCCGGCTCCAGGAGAGCACCTACAAGTCGGCCGGCTCGGTGCACGGCTGCGCGCTGTTCACGCTGGGCGAAGGCCCGGGCGACGAAGCGCACATGCAGTGCTTCGTCGAGGACGTCGGGCGCCACAACGCGATCGACACCATCGCCGGCTGGATCGCGATGCAAGCGCCTTCGCTGCTCGCCGGCGGCCGCGTGTTCTACACCACCGGCCGGCTCACCAGCGAGATGGTGATCAAGTCGGCCCAGATGGGCGTGGCGATCGTCGTCTCGCGCAGCGGCATCACGCAGATGGGCCACGAGGTCGCGCAGCGCGTCGGCCTGTGCGCGATCGGCCGCGCCACCAACAAGCGCTTCATCTGCTATGCGGGCGCCGAGCGACTTGTGCTGCAGCCGGAGCTCGCGGGCGCCCGCGCCATGAGCGCCACCTAAGCCCTTCGGTTTGGCCGGGCCTTGCGCCTCGGCTATCGTCTCGCCCATGAACGCTTCCCTTCGCCTAGGCTGGCGCACGCTCTGGCGCGACTTGCGCGCGGGCGAGCTGCGCCTGCTCATCGTGGCCGTGCTGCTTGCCGTGGCGGCGCTCACCGCCGTCGGCTTCTTCGCCGACCGGCTCAAGGGTGGGCTGCAGCGCGATGCGCGCCAGCTGATCGGCGGCGACGCAGTGCTGGCGAGCGACAACCCGACGCCCGCCGTCTTCGTCGAGCGCGCACGCGCCCTCGGGCTGCAGACGGCCGGCACCTACGGCTTCCCGACCATGGCGCGGGCGAGCGAAGAGCAGGGCGGGGCCAGCAAGCTGGTCGCGCTCAAGGCAGTGCAGGACGGCTACCCGCTGCGCGGCAGCCTGCTGGTGAGCGCCGATGCCGGCGCGCCGGGCGAGCCGACGCGCGACGTGCCGGCGCCGGGCGAAGCCTGGGTCGACGCCTCGCTGCTCGAATCGCTGGCGCTCAAGGTGGGCGACACGCTGCTCCTGGGCGACAGCGGCCTGCGCATCGCGCGCGTGATCGCGCTCGAGCCCGACCGCGGCGCCGGCTTCATGAGCTTCGCGCCGCGGGTGATGCTCAACCAGGCCGACGTGGCGCGCACCGGCCTCGTGCAGCCGGCCAGCCGCGTCAGCTACCGCTTCGCCGTGGCCGGCGAAGACCGCGCCGTCAAGACCTTCAGCGACTGGGCCGACGCGACGATCAAGACAGGCGAGCTGCGCGGCGTGCGGCTCGACTCCTTCGAAAGCGGCCGGCCCGAGATGCGCCAGACGCTGGACCGCGCCGAGAAGTTCCTGAACCTGGTGGCGCTGCTGGCGGCGCTGCTATCGGCCGTCGCGGTGGCGCTGGCGGCGCGCGGCTTCGCGGCCAGCCACCTGGACGATTGCGCCATGCTGCGCGTGCTGGGGCAGAGCCAGGGCACCATCGCGCGGGCCTATGCCTTCGAGTTCGCCACCATCGGCCTCGCCGCCAGCGCGCTCGGGGTGGCCATCGGCTACGCCGTGCACTATGTCTTCGTGCTGCTGCTGGCGGGACTGGTCGAGACTTCGCTGCCCGCGCCCACCTTCTGGCCCGTGGCCTTCGGCCTGGGCATGGGGCTCACGCTGCTGTTCGCCTTCGGGCTGCCGCCGGTGCTGCAGCTTGCGCGCGTGCCGCCGCTGCGCGTGATCCGGCGCGACGTCGGCAACCTGAAACCGGCTTCGATCGCGGTGCTCGCGATCGGCGTGGCCGGCTTCGCCGCCTTGCTGGTGGCGGCCAGCAGCGACCTGAAGCTGGGGCTGATCGCGGTCGGCGGCTTCGCCGCGGCGGTGGCGGTGTTTGCGCTGCTGAGCTGGATCGCCGTGCTGCTCCTGCGTCGCAGCGTCAACGAATCGACCGCGCCGCGCTGGCTGGTGCTGGCCACGCGCCAGATCTCGGCGCGGCCGGTCTACGCGGTGGTGCAGGTGAGCGCGCTCGCCGTGGGCCTGCTGGCGCTGGTGCTGCTGGTGCTCTTGCGCACCGACCTGGTGGCGAGCTGGCGCAAGGCGACGCCGCCCGACGCGCCGAACCGCTTCGTGATCAACGTCATGCCCGACCAGAGCGCCAGCTTCCAGAAGACCCTGCGCGACAGCGGCGTGCGCAAGTTCGACTGGTATCCGATGATCCGCGGGCGCCTCATCGCCATCAACGGCAAGTCGGTCTCGCCCGACAACTACGCGGACGACCGCGCGAAGCGGCTGGTCGACCGCGAGTTCAACTTGAGCACCAGCGCCGCGGCGCCGCCGCACAACCTCGTCACCGCCGGCGTCTGGACGCCGAGCGCCGCGGGCGAGGTGAGCGTCGAGGAAGGGCTGGCCGTGACCCTGGGGATGAAGCTCGGCGACAGCCTGCGCTTCGACATCGGCGGCATGCAGAACGACGCGCGCATCACCTCCCTGCGCAAGGTCGACTGGGGTTCGCTGCACGCCAACTTCTTCGTCATGTACACCGTGGACGCGCTGCCCGACGTGCCCGTCACCTACATGGGCGCGTTCCGCGCACCCGAGGTGAAAGGTTTCGACAACGCGCTGGTGCGCAGCTACCCCAACGTGACCAACGTCGACATGAGCGCCACCATCGGCCAGGTGCAGCGCGTGCTCGACCAGGTGATCCGCGCGGTGGAGTTCCTGTTCGGCTTCACGCTTGCGGCCGGACTGGTCGTGCTGTTCGCGGCCGTCACGGCCACGCGCGAGGAGCGCGCGCGCGAGTTCGCGGTGATGCGTGCGGTCGGCGCGCGCGCCAGCCTGCTGCGCCAGGTGCAGCGCGCGGAGCTCGTGGGCGTGGGCCTCCTGGCCGGCTTCCTCGCGAGCATCGTCGCATCGCTGATCGGCTGGGGCCTGGCGCGCTACGTGTTCGATTTCACCTGGACCGCGTCGCCGCTGGTGCCGATCGCCGGCTCGCTGGCCGGCGCCGTGCTGGCGCTCGCGGCCGGCTGGTGGGGTCTGCGCGAAGTGCTGCGGCGGCCGGTGGTCGATACGCTCCGGCGCGCAGCGGAGTAGGCTAGCGGGGCATGACGACCGACACGCGCCCCGCAGTCCTCGATTTGATCGGCAACACGCCGCTGGTGCCGATCACGCGGCTGGATACCGGCCCGTGCACCCTGTTCCTCAAGCTCGAGTCGCAGAACCCCGGCGGCTCCATCAAGGACCGCGTCGGCCTCGCGATGATCGATGCGGCCGAGCGCGACGGCCGCCTGCAGCCCGGCGGCACCGTGGTCGAGGCGACGGCCGGCAACACCGGCCTCGGCCTGGCGCTGGTCGCAGGCGCCAAGGGCTATCGCGTGGTGCTGGTGGTGCCCGACAAGATGTCGACGGAGAAGGTGCTGCATCTCAAGGCGCTCGGCGCCGAGGTCCACACCACGCGCTCTGACGTCGGCAAAGGGCATCCGGAGTACTACCAGGACTACGCCGCGCGGCTCGCGAAGGAGATCCCCGGCGCCTTCTTCGCCGACCAGTTCAACAACCCCGACAACCCGCTCGCGCACCAGTCCAGCACCGGCCCCGAGATCTGGCAGCAATGCGGCCATGACGTGGACGCGATCGTGGTCGGCGTCGGCTCGGGCGGCACCGTCACCGGGCTGACGCGCTACTTCCGTGAGGTGCAGCCAGGGCTCTTCTTCGTGCTGGCCGACCCCGTGGGTTCGGTGGTCGCCGAGTACACGCGAAGCGGCACGGTGGGCGAAGCCGGCTCGTGGGCGGTCGAGGGCATCGGCGAAGACTTCATCCCCGGCATCGCCGACCTGTCGGGCGTGAAGGAGGCCTATTCGATCAGCGACGAGGAGAGCTTCGGCAGCGCGCGCGAGCTGCTGCGTGCCGAGGGCATCCTGGGCGGCTCCTCCACCGGCACGCTGCTGGCTGCGGCGCTGCGCTTCTGCCGCGCGCAGACGCAGCCGCTGCGCGTGGTGAGCTTCGTCTGCGACACCGGCACGCGCTATCTCTCGAAGGTCTACAACGACCAATGGATGCTCGACCAGGGCCTGCTCGCGCGCAAGCGCCATGGCGACCTGCGCGACGTGGTCTCGCGCCGCTTCGAGGACGGCAGCGTGATCAGCGTCGGCCCCGAGGACACCCTGCTCACCGCCTTCCAGCGCATGCGCCTGGCCGACGTGTCGCAGCTGCCGGTGCTCGAAGGCGCGCAGCTGGCCGGCGTGATCGACGAGTCCGACCTGCTGCTGGCCGTGCATGCCGATGCCGACCGCTTCCGTTCGAGCGTGAAGAGCGCAATGACCGACGTGCCCGAGACGCTGGCGCCCGGCGCCAGCCTGGCCGAGCTCGAGGCCGTGCTCGATCGCGGCCTGGTGGCGATGATCGCGGACGAGGCCGGCTTCCACGGCCTCATCACCCGGGTCGACCTGTTGAACCATCTTCGGAGAAGCCTGAAATGAGCCAGGACCCATCCAACACCAACAAGCATGGCTTCGCCACCCGCGTGATCCACGCCGGCCAGTCGCCCGACCCCTCGACGGGCGCGATCATGCCGCCCATCTACGCGACTTCGACCTACGTGCAGCAGAGTCCCGGCGTGCACAAGGGGCTGGACTACGGCCGCTCGCACAACCCCACGCGCTGGGCGCTGGAGCGCTGCCTGGCCGACCTCGAGGGCGGCTCGGCCGCCTTCGCCTTCGCCTCCGGGCTGGCTGCGATCTCGACCACGCTGGAGCTGCTCGACGCGAACTCGCACATCGTCTCGGGCGACGACGTCTACGGCGGCACCTTCCGCCTGTTCGAGCGCGTGCGCGCGCGCAGCGCCGGGCACCGCTTCAGCTTCATCGACCTCACCGATCCCGCCCAACTCATCGCCGCGCTGCAGCCGGACACGCGCATGGTCTGGGTCGAGACGCCGACCAATCCGCTGCTGCGCCTGGCCGATCTGCGCGCCATCGCCGACATCTGCCGCGAGCGCAACATCCTCTGCGTGGCCGACAACACCTTCGCGAGCCCGTGGGTGCAGCGCCCGCTGGAGCTGGGCTTCGACGTCGTGGTGCATTCGACCACCAAGTACCTGAACGGCCATTCGGACGTGATCGGCGGCATCGCCATCGTCGGCCGGGAAGAGCGGCACGCGCCACTGCGCGAGCGCCTGGGCTTTCTGCAGAACTCGGTGGGCGCGATCGCCGGCCCCTTCGACAGCTTTCTCACGCTGCGCGGCGTGAAGACGCTGGCGCTGCGCATGGAGCGCCATTGCAGCAGCGCGCTGGTGCTGGCGCAGTGGCTCGAGCGGCAGCCGCAGGTCGCGCGGGTGCACTACCCGGGCCTGCCCTCGCATCCGCAGCACGAGCTGGCGCGGCGCCAGATGGAAGGCTTCGGCGGCATGATCTCGATCGAGCTGCGCAGCGACCTCGCCGGCACGCGGCGCTTTCTCGAGGCGGTGCGGATCTTCTCGCTGGCCGAGAGCCTGGGCGGCGTCGAGAGCCTGATCGAGCACCCGGCCATCATGACCCACGCCACCATTCCGGCCGAGACGCGCGCCCGCCTGGGCATCGGCGACGCCCTGGTGCGGCTGTCGGTGGGCGTGGAAGACCTGGAGGACCTGCGCACCGACCTGCGGCAGGCACTGGCGAAGATCTGAGCGGCTACAGCACCTGGCTGCGCAGCTGCGGAAACACCTTCGACACCTTGTCGAGCAGGTAGTCGCCGTAGATGCCGTTGAAGGCATGCACGTTGGCGCGGTCCCAGCGCGTCGCGCTGTCGTCCACCACCGCGGGCCGCGGCAGGCCTTCGATGGGCCGCACGCGGGCGTGGAAGTTGGGGTCGAAGAAGAGCGGGAACGAGAGCCGGTCGCGCCCCGAGGTGTTGCGCACCACGCGGTGCGGCGTCGAGCGGTAGAGGCCGCCGGTCATGCGGTCGAGCATGTCGCCGATGTTGATGACGAAGGCATCGGGCACCGGCGTGGCGTCGATCCAGCCGTCGGCCGTGCGCACCTGCAGGCCGCCGATATCGTCCTGCCGCAGGATCGTGAGCAGGCCGTAGTCGGTGTGCTCGCCCACGCCCCATTGCACGTCGAGCGCCGCAGGCACCGGCTGCGTCGGGTAGTTGAAGATGCGCAACAGGATCAGCGGGTCGGCGGTGTAGCGCTCGGCGAAGTACGAGGCATCCAGGCCCAGGCTCAGCGCGATGCCTTCCATCAGCGTGTGGCCGAGGCGCGTGGCAGCGGCCATGTAGTCGAGGATGGCGGCCTTGAAGCCCGGCAGGTCGGGGAACAGGTTGCGCCCGTGCACCGGCGTGCGCGCCAGCACCAGCGGGTCGTCGTCCGGCAGCTCGGCGCCGAGGTACAGCCCTTCCTTCCAGTCGGGCCGGCCCGAGGTGAGCTCGCCCGCGAGCGGAAAGTAGCCGCGCCAGGCGCGCCCGCCGAGCTCCATGCGCCATTGCATCTTGGTGGCCGCGTCGAGCGCGAAGAAGCGGCGGCTCAGGTCTTCGAGCCCTTGCGTGAGTGCGTGCTCGATGCCGTGGCCCGTGACGTAGAAGAAGCCATGCGCGCGGCAGGCCTCGCCGATCTGCGCGGCCACTGCGGCGCGTTCGGGCGTTCCTGCAACGAGCGGGGCGATGTCGATCAGGGGCAGCGAATTCATGGGATGTCCAGCGTATCAAACGGCATGCGCGAAGGGCGTTCGGATGTCGGCAAGAAACTGCTGGGCGCGCGGGTGTTGCGGGCGGTTGAAGAAGTCGTCGGGCGGGGCGCGTTCGAGCACGCGCCCGGCGTCCATGAAGAGCACGCGGTCGGCCACGTCGCGCGCGAAGCCCATCTCGTGCGTCACGACGACCATCGTCATGCCTTCGCGCGTGAGATCGCGCATCACCAGCAGCACCTCGCCGACCATCTCGGGGTCGAGCGCGCTGGTGGGCTCGTCGAAGAGCATCAAAGGCGGCTGCATCGCCAGAGCGCGCGCGATCGCCACGCGTTGCTGCTGGCCGCCCGAGAGCTCGGAGGGCAAGGCGTCTGCCTTGTGGGCCAGGCCGACGCGATCGAGCAGCGCCATCGCGCGCTCGGTGGCCTCGGCGCGCGACAGCCCGCGCAGCTGGATCGGCGCCAGCGTGCAGTTGTCCAGCGCCGTGAGATGCGGGAACAGGTTGAACTGCTGGAACACGAAGCCGATGTGCGAGCGGAAGTCATTGAGGTCGATACCGCGCGCATGGATGTCTCGGCCGTCGACCGTGATGCGGCCCGACTGGATCGGTTCCAGCCGGTTGATGGTGCGGATCAGCGTCGACTTGCCCGAGCCCGAGGGCCCGCACACCACCACGACCTCGCCCTTGGCGATGGTCTCGCTGACCTCCACCAGCGCCTGGTAGTCGCCATACCACTTGTTGACGTTCTCGAACTGGATCATGCGGGAGCTTTCGGTGCGGAACGCACCAGTGTGCGACGGCTGGTACGCGCCTCCAGCCAGTAGGCGAAGCGCGAGAGGCCGAAGCACATGACGAAGTAGCTGAGGCCGAGCACGAGGTACACCTGCACCGGCTTGGTGAAGACCTGGGTGTTGATCTGGGAGGCGATGAAGGACACCTCCGCCAGGCCGATGATGTAGCCGAGCGAGGTCTCCTTGATGGTCGAGACGAACTGGTTCACCAGCGAGGGCAGCATGCTGCGCAGTGCCTGCGGCAGCACCACGAAGCGCATCGCGCGGCCGTAGCCCAGGCCCAGCGAACGCGCGCTCTCGACCTGGCCGCGCGGCACGCCCAGGATGCCGGCGCGGACGATCTCGCCGATGTAGATGCCGTCGAACACCACCAGCGCGATCAGCATGGTGGTGAACTGGTCGGTCTTGACGCCGGTCACGCTCGGCAGGAAGAAGTAGGCCCAGAACACCACCATGAGCAGCGGCGTGCCGCGCACCACGAAGGCCACGATGGTCACCGGCCAGCGCAGCCAGCGCCACGGCGCGACGCGCGCCATGCCCAGCAACAGGCCGAAGGGCAGGGCGAGCAGCAGCCCCGCCGCGGCCAGCAGCACGGTGAGCGCGAGGCCGCCCAGCGGGCCGTTCGGGTACTGGCCGATGAGGAAGTAGACCCAGTAGGTCTGGACCAGCTCGATCATGCGGCCCTCGGCGGAAAGCGGTGCTGGTACCAGCTGGCCGCGCCGGTGATCAGCATCGACACCGTGAGGTAGGCCGCGGTGGCGAAGGCGAAGGATTCGGCGCTGCGGAAGGTGGCGCTCTCGACCTGGCCGGCCTGGTACATGAGCTCGGCCACGCCGACCACGGTCGCGATGCTGGTGCCTTTCCAGAGGTTGAGCGTCTGCGAGATCAGGGGCGGGATGGTGACGCGCAGCGCCTGCGGCAGGATGATGCGGCGCATGGTCGCGAGAAAGCCGAAGCCGAGCGCGCGGCCGGCTTCCATCTGCACCGGCGGGATCGCGCGGATGCCGCTGCGGATGTCCTCGGCCATGTAGGCGGCGGTGTAGAGGCCCAGTGCCACCACCGCGCTCATCGCCTCGATGCGGCCGGCGTAGAGGCGCTGCTTGATGTCTTCGGGCAAGAGCTCGGGCGCGCCGAAGTACCAGAAGAGCATGTGGGCGAGCAGCGGGATGTTGCGGATCGACTCGACGTAGGCGAAGCCCAGCCAGCGCAGCGGCGCGGCCGGCGCGAGGCGCAGCAGCGCCACCACCAGGGCGATCGGCAGCGCCAGCGTCAGCGATGCGGCCAGGAGCTGCAGCGACAGCAGCAGGCCCGCGATCAGCATGTCGTGGTACTTGCCGGCGAGGAGCAGGGAATAGTCGAAGGGCATGGGCGGATGCGTTGGCGCCCGCATCGTGCGGGCGCGGGGCACATCCTACGCATCCGCCAGCCGTTCGGGCTGAGCTTGTCGAAGCCCTGCCCGGATCAAGACTCAGCTGTCGATCTTGTCGCTCTCGATCTTGAAGCTGCGCTTGTCGAAGCCCGACTTGGTCTTCGGCCCGTACCACTTGAAGAAGATCTTCTCGGCCTCGCCCGCTTTCTCGAGCTCGCGCAGCGTGTCGTCGACCACCGCCTTGAGGCCGGTCTCGCCCTTCTTGATGCCGATGGCCAGCGCCTCGGTGCTGAGGTTCTGCGGGAGCACCACGTACTGGGCCTTCTGCGGGCCGAGCTTGGCGTAGCTGTTGAGCAGCGCGGCCTCGTCGTCGACGTAGCCCACGCCCTTGCCTTGCTGCAGCGCCTGGAAGGCCTGCTGGCTGGTGTCGAAGGTCACGACCTCGGCGCCCGGCACGGCCTTCTTGATGTTGGGCTCCTGCGTGCCGCCGCGGATGGTCAGCACCTTCTTGCCCGAGAGCTGCGGCACCTCGGTGATGCCGCTGTCCTTCTTGACGATGGCCTTCTGGCCGGTGACGAAGGTGGTGAGCGAGAAGTCGATCTGCGCCTCGCGTTCCTTGTTGTGCGTGAGGCCGGCGGCCACCAGGTCGACATGGCCCTGCTGCAGCTCGGGGATGCGCGCCGCGACGGCGATCTGCTTGAGCACCGGCTTGACGCCGATCTTCTTCGCGATCGCGTTCACCAGGTCGACCTCGTAGCCGATGATCTCGCGCGTTTTGGGGTCGATGAAGGTGGCGGGTTCGTCGGTGCCGAGCACGCCGACGACCAGCTGGCCCTTCTTCTTGATGTCGGCCAGCTGGTCGGCATGGACGGCGCTGCCCAGGAGCAGGGCGGCAGCGGCGATGGCGGTGGCGGCAAAACGGGTACGCATGTTGTTATCTCCAGTGAAAGTCGGCCCGCACGATAGCAACAAAAGCCGGCGCCGAGAAATAGCTCTTTCACATATGCATACTGCCGACATGCAGATTCATGAAAAGCCGCCCTTCGACACGCCCTTCGAATGGATCGGCGGCGAAGCCAAGGTCCACGCGCTGGTGGAGCGCTTCTACGACCTGATGGAGTTGGAGCCGGCCTATGCGCAGCTGCGCGCGGTGCACGGCACGACGCTCGAGAACGCGCGCCAGCGCCTGTTCTGGTTCCTCTGCGGCTGGCTCGGCGGCCCGCAGCACTACACCGACCGCTTCGGCCACCCGATGCTGCGCGCGCGGCATCTCCCGCAGAGCATCGGCGGCCACTCGATCGGCATCAAGGAGCGGGACCAGTGGCTGGCCTGCATGGACCAGGCGATGGGGGAAACGGACGTGCCTGAAGCCTTGCGCGCGAGGCTGCGCGACTCGTTCTTCCAGACCGCCGACTGGATGGTCGACAAGAGTTTGTTAGTTAAGCGGTTATAGCTCTTTAGCAACCCTCTTGAGTTTTCCGTAGTCTCGTCGAGACGAGTAGCAGATGGGGATCTGGGGAAGTGTGGGCCGCCCAACTCAGCGCCGCCAAGTTACGTCTAAGGGTGCGCGAAGGAGCTTCTGGCGCGCACCAAGGCGGCACATATGGGGCGCCTCATGTGGCGCGACCGCAGCCGTAATGTCCGGCGACGAAGCATACGACGCCCTTTTTCCGCAGCTCTTGTGTGACGCGCAGCCTGATCGCTGGCTCGGAACGCCCCGGCGCCCAGGCGCCCAGGCGCGCCGACTCGTCCGATCCCGAGCTGGCAGTGTTGCGCATGAGACGCTTTCTCTCTGTGAACTGCGGGGTCGACAGCGAACCGTGATGAACAATCAGCGCGAGCAGGTGATCGCCACGCTTGCGCCACGAGTGCCATGACTGTGCATCGGGCAATTCCACCGGCTTTGTATTCGAACAGAGTGACGGTCGTGTTCTGGCCCACTGCAAAGCGTCGCGTCAGACCCGGCACCATGAGCTCTGCGTCCATCTTGCCGAGATCGACGATTTGGGCAGCCGGGACCTTTTGGCCGCGTCGCTGAGGTGCAGCGTCGCTACTTGAAGTCATTTAGCGTCCTCGCCTTCTTCGGAAATCTTGGCGCCGGCCTCCGGGCCATGCTGGTTGGCGTTTCATTCGGCCGGGCCGATTGCGAGCCTGATCTCGCCGGCGCCGGCCACCCGGCCTTCGATGCGGTCGCCCGGCTGCAGCGGGCCCACGCCTTCGGGCGTGCCGGTGAAGATCAGGTCGCCGGGCTGCAGGTGATAGAACTTCGACAGGTCCTCGATGAGCTCGGGAATGTTCCAGATCAGTTTGGACAGATCCGACTTCTGGCGCTCCTGGCCATTGACGCTCATCACCAGCTCGCCCTGGTCGAGCACGGTGCCTGGCATCGGCACGATCTCCGACACCACCGAGGACTGCTCGACGTCCTTGCCCAGATCCCAGGGACGGCCCTTGTCGCGCGCCACCAGTTGCAGGTCGCGCCGTGTCATGTCCAGGCCGCAGGCGTAGCCGTAGATCAGCTTCGGAGCATCGGCGCGGCTGACGCGGAAGCCGGGAGTGCCGATCGCGAGCACCAGTTCCATTTCGTGGTGATAGTTCTTGGTCTCGGGCGGGTACGGCACAGTGGCGCCGGACTCGACCAGCGTCGATGGACTCTTGGTGAAGTAGAACGGCACCTCCACCGTCTTGTCGACCGGCCGGCCCATCTCGGCGGCATGCGCGTGGTAGTTGCGGCCGACGAAGAAAAGCCGGTGGACGGGCAGGCGCTCGGCCTTGCCGCGCACCGGCAGCGAGTGGACGGGAGGCGGGGCCCAGAGGTAAGTCGTGGTCATGGTCAATGATCTCCAGCGTGGTTTCAAAGCTTCGCGAGCGGCACCTGGGTATCCGCGAGTCGATCCGGGTCGACGGCGGTGCGGCGTTCGATGAGGCGTCGTGCGAATCGCAGATCCTTCGCGGCATTGGGGCCCAGTGCCGCGACGATCTTGTCTTCGTCGAGGAAGAAGACGACGAAGCTGTGGGTCTGCGGATCACCCCGCACCACCACCTGATGCGAAGGCGCCGGCATGCCGAAGATCTGCAGGTTGATGTCGTACTGGTCCGACCAGAACCAGGGCAGCGGCTGATGATTCACCGCCATGCCGAGCGCGGCACGGGCGGCGGCAATGCCTTGCTCCTGGGCGTTCTGCCAGGACTCGAGCCGCATCCGCCGCCCCGCCCATTCGCAATGCCATGTCGCGACGTCGCCGGCAGCCAGGATGTCCGCATCCGACGAGCGGCACTGCGAGTCGACCAGCACACCTCCCTCGCACGCCAGTCCGGCTTCGCGCGCGAGCTCGTCGTTGGCCACCAGGCCGATGCCGACAAGGACCGCATCGCATGCGATCTCGCGGCCGTCGCCGAGCGTGGTGGACAAGGCGCCCTCCGCCGTGCGGGCGAACTGACTGACGCCTGCGCCGAGCACGATCTCGACGCCGTGCGAGCGGTGCAGCCGCAGCAGATAGTCGGAAATCTCCGGCGGAACGGTGCGCTCGCACAGGCGGGGCATGGCCTCGACCACGGTCACCTGCATGCCTTTCTTCCGCGCGGTCGCGGCCACTTCGAGCCCGATCCAGCCGCCGCCCACGATGAGCAGGTGCTTGTCGGCCGACAGGGCCGCGCCTAGCGCCGCCGCATCCTCGATGCTGCGCAGGGTGTGGACGCCAGGCAGGTCCACGCCCGGAACATTCAAGCGGCGCGCCCGGCCGCCGTTGCACAGGATCAGCTTGTCGTAATGGACAGGCTCGCCCTGGGTCAGGTGAAGCAGCTTGGCCGACTTGTCGATGCGCGTCGCGCTGACCTTCGGCCGCCAGTCGATGTCGAGCTGCTCGAAGGCTTCCTGCTTCACCAGGAAGGTGGTGTCCGCATGCGCGTCGCCCGCAAGCACCGCCTTGGACAAGGGCGGCCGCTCGTAGGGACGATGGGGCTCGTCGCCGACCAGGACGATGCGTCCCTTGAAGCCTTCGCTTCGCAGCGTCTGTGCGGCCCAGCCGCCGGCTTGGCCCGCGCCCACGATGACGATGGTTTCGGTGCTCATTTGGCGGGTACCGCGTCAGGGATCGTTGCGTTGACACCCTCATGGTGCGCCGATGCCGAGCGGCCGTGATGGATGAGAAAGGTCGCCACTGCCGCAATCACGGCTGGGACGGCGATCGCGATGAAGTTCTGTTGCAGGGGGAGCGCCATCCCGACCAGCGTACCGATGACGATCGGTGCGGCCAGCGCGCCGATGCGTCCGACGCCGAGGGCCCAGCCGATGCCCGTACTTCGCACCGCCATCGGATAGAACTGCCCGACGTAGGCCAGGTTCACGATCTGCGTGCCGATGGTCGAAGCACCGGCGAGCCCGACCATCAGGAACAGCACCGACGTGGGCAGCGGCTGGCCCAGCAGCGTGATGGAAACGGCAGCTAGCGCATACATCCCGATCAGCACGTACTTGATGGGGAACCGGTCGGACAGCCATCCGCCGCCGATAGCGCCGATCATGGCGCCGAAGTTCAGCACCAGCACGAACGTCAAGGCAGATCCGAGGCTGTAGCCCGCGCTCGCCATCAGCTTGGTGAGCCATGAACTGAGCGCATACACCATGAACAGGCACATCAAGAAGGACAGCCAGAACATGAAGGTGCTGAATCCACGCCCTTCATGGAAAAGATGTCGGATCGGCGCGCTGTCTGCCCTGTCCTCCCGAGGCACGGCAAATCGGTCGCCGGCCTGAGGCTTGTAGCTCGGTTCCAAACGCGCAGCGATCTCTTGCAGGTCGGCGAAGCGTCCCTTTCTGATCAGGAAGGGCATCGATTCGGGGAAGGATCGAAAGATGAACGGAATGAGGAGAACAGGCAAGCCCGCGACGATGAAGACGGACGGCCAACCCCAGCTCTCGATCATGCCCTTGCCCACCAGCGCTGCCAGCATGCCTCCGACGGAGTAGCCGCTGAACATGAGCGTGACCATCATGCTGCGGATCTTCAGTGGGGAGTACTCGGTCATCTGGGCCACGACGTTCGGCATCACGCCGCCGATGCCGATGCCTGCGATGAAGCGAAAGATGCTGAACACCACCGGATCATTCGTCAGGCCTGCGGCAGCGGTGAACACGCTGAACAGCGCCACACAGATCACGACTGCCCAGCGCCTTCCGATCCGGTCGGCAATCGTTCCGAGGATGATGTTGCCGAACATCATGCCGAACAGCGCGGAGCTCACCATCACGCCTGCGTTCGCAGCGGTGACGTTCATGCTTTGCATGATCGCGGGCAACGCGATGCCGACGACCGCGAGGTCGTAGCCGTCGAAGATGATGATGAGGGCGCTCCAGAACAGCACCAGGCCGTGAAAGCGGTTGAAGCGCGCTTTGTCGGCAAGCGCATGGACGTCTACTTGGCGCATCGATGTCTCCTGAATTTTTTGATAGCGGATCGAGCCGTCTTGCACGGCGTGGGCATGCGGCGGCCACGCCGCGGCACTCGCGGGCGTTGCCAGGGTGGAAAGCGGATCAGTCCAGTGCGAGAAAAACGCGGCCGGCTTCGATCCTGACCGGGTAGGACCGAATCGCTTCGGTCACCGGCGCACAGCTGGGTTGTCCGTTGCGCACGTCGAACTTGCCTTGATGCAGGGGACATTCGATCTCGTGTCCCTCCAGGAAGCCCTCGCACAGGCGAGCGTGCCCGTGGGTGCAGATGTTGTCAGTCGCGTAGATCTGACCCTCAACGCTGTACAGCGCAACGTCATGACCATCGACCACCACTGCGATGACGTCGTCCGCCGGCACCTCGTCGACGGGTGCTGCATCAGTCCATTGCAAATCACTCATGGCGGCCCTCAGATCGGATAGATGACGGAGTTGGGGATCATCTCGCTGTCGTAGATGACGAGGCGAGAGGCGAACTTCAGTCCCTGCTCGGTACGAACGACGACATCGATGTACCGCCCGACATTGAAGACCGAGGACAGTTCGGAGAGCTTGGTACGGAACACCGCGTAGTTGGCCTCGCATTCGTAGCGGCCGGGCTCGGACTTCAGTACCACCGGCGCTCCCACGACATGACGCTGGTAGTAGGGGTCGTGGAACAGCGTCTCCCGGATGCCGTAGACCCGATCCTTGAGCATTCCCTTGCTCTCGAACGAGAGTGTGGCAAGCGGGAAGCCCCGATCGAAGTTCTCGCGCGGCTGCAGGCGGTAGGTGCAATCGTCGGTGAAGAACTCCGGCCAGAGCTCCCACTGACCGGAGCTGACCGCGCTGGCGTAGTTGGCGTAGAGCTGGCTCAGCTCGAAGTAGTCCTGGAAGTCCATCTCAGGCCTCCATGACCTTGCGCCAGTACTCGTACATGCCCCGGATCAGTGTTTCGGTGACCATGTGGTCGGTGTCGCCGACTTCGCGTCCACCCAGTTCGGCCAGCGTGCGATGGAAAGGCTTCTGCTCGAAGCCCTTCTGCGAAAGCTCGATCACTTCACCATCGTCCGCCGACACGAAGCCCGCGGGGCCGAACAGGTTGGCCTGGCGCAGGCGCCGCTGCGTCATGGCCTCGTCGTCGTCCTCGAAGCCGAAGTGCGTCCAGACGAAGTCGAAGTTCCCGGGGCCGCTGGGCTGGATGTGCCGGGTCGAGACACTGTTGACCTGCTGCTGGAAGATCACGCTCGGGAACAGCGTCATCATCACCGCGGTCGGGCCACCCCACCAGGGCTCGGGCACGATGTCGAGGAAGCGGTCGTCGTTGAGCTGCATGCTCTCCTTGAAGCTCGAGACCTGCGTGACCTGGTCGGCCTTGCCGCTCGTCCCACGGGTCGAGATCATGGCCGCGTGCCGGTGGTGCCGATCCATCTTCAGCTCCGACTTGTTGTCCGCGCGCCAGAGCCCGAAGGTGACGAACCAGGTGTGCAGCAGGCCCGGGTGGTAGGGGTCCTTGATGTTCTCCTGCATCAGCTTCCAGTTGCCCGGGATGCGCTGGCGGTTGTAGCCGAGGATGCGCAGCTTGCGGCCGTCGAACAGGCGATCGAAGTACCCGAGGATCGCGGGGCCCATGAAGTCCTCGAGCGATTCGACCTCCGGATCGAAGGATGCGAAGACCACGCCGCCGCGCGTCGCAACCTTCAGCTTGTTGAGGCCGTGATCCGCCGGCTTGAAGTCGGCCGGCATCCCGCCGTTGACCTTGCCGTCCTGCTTGACGCCGCGCCGGAACGGCACGCCCTGCAGGTCGCCCTTGAGCGTGTAGTTCCACTGGTGGTAAGGGCAGGTGAAGCCGCCGTCCTTGCGGTTTCCATGGCGCTCGCGGCAGAACTGCATGCCGCGATGGGCGCACACGTTCTCTACGACGTTGATGGTGCCGTCCGCATCCCGCACCATGATCACCGAGCGCTCGCCGACGACCGTGCGCTTGAAGTCGCCGGCGTTCGGGATCTCGGCCTCCAGCCCGACGTAGCACCAGTGCCCACGGTAGAAGAGGCGCTCGAGTTCCCGGCGATGCTGATCGGCCTCCGTATAGGCCATGAAGGGAATGCGGCTGGTGCCCTTGTCTTCCCAATGGATCTGCGCGGGGAAGACTGCTGATGCGTCATCCATGTTTTGTCTCCTGTGTGTGCTATCGCACGTCGTGGGGTGCTCGAATGATCGCGATTCCCGTGTCATCGATCAATAGAATGTGGGGAATAGTTCAGATTGATTTCGTGAATGTAAGGAGGCCCATGGAGCTCAAGGACATCGATCTCAACCTGCTGGTCGTCTTCAATCAACTGCTCGTCGACCGGCGGGTCTCGAAGGTTGCGACCAGCCTCGGCCTTTCCCAACCCGGGGTGAGCAATGCGCTGGCGCGCCTGCGCAAGCTCACCGGCGATGCCTTGTTCCTGCGAACGCCCAAGGGCATGGAGCCCACGCCTTTCGCGGAGCAGCTCGCCGAGCCCACGGCGCGTGCCCTGCAGGTCATCCACGGGGCGCTTAACGAGAAAGCGTCGTTCGACCCTGCGACCTCGAACCGCTCATTCACCGTGGGGATGACCGACATCGGGGAGATCTACTTCCTGCCGAAGCTGATGAAGGAGTTGTTGCGTGTCGCGCCCGGCGTTTCGCTCAGCACAGTCCGAAACACCGCCGTCAACCTTCGGGACGAGATGGAGGCAGGCCACGTGAGCCTGGCCATCGGACTGTTGCCGCAGCTCAAGGCCGGCTACTTCCAGCGCCGACTCTTCAAGCAGCACTACGTCTGCATGTTCCGGCGCGGCCACGCGCTCGGCAGGCGTGAGATCTCCTTGGATGAATTCTCTGCAGCCGACCACGTGGTCGTGGTTTCAGAGGGGACCGGCCATGGCCAGGCGGACGAGCTTCTGAGGCGCAAGAAAGTGGCTCGCAAGGTGGTGCTGACGGTGCCGCACTATGTGGCAGTGGGCCACATCCTGCATGACACCGACCTGGTGGCCACAGTTCCGGAGCGGCTCGCGCAAGCCTTGGCGAAACCGTTCGGCTTGTCGTATGTCCGTCACCCGGCCAAGCTCCCCGAGATCGCGATCAACCTGTTCTGGCATGGACGCTACAACAAGGACCCTGCGAACGCGTGGCTGCGCTCGTTGATCATCCGGCTTCACGGTGAAGGCGCGCCTGATTGAAACGCGTGTCTGGTCCCGGGCCTAGGGGAGCTTCGGGGGAGGTCGGTCATGTTTTGCAGATGGCACAGCGTGCGCTCGAACACCAGCAGACCGCCCAAGCCTTGCATTTGCAGCGTTGCCCAGGTGATGTGCGGTGTCTGCCGTGCACAATTTGTCGCATGTCGACTTTCGCCCAAGGCAGTGCATGCGAATCCACGAACTAAGACGTCGACTGCGGGAAGCCGGCGCGCGCCCCAGCCACTAGGGATGCCCCGCAGCCTCTGCCCGCTTGTGCACGCCTTGGTAGGCCGAGTCGCCGAAGGCTGCATGTTCCTCGCCGTGCAGCAGCGCGCCAGCTATGTTGATGTCGCTCACATTGGCCGACGTGCCCACCACCGTGTGCACCAGCCCCGACGCGGTATCCACGCCGATGTGGGCCTGCCGAAGTACCATGCATGGACGCCCCCGGTTTGCCAAGCTTTCAGTTCACGACGGTTCGAAGGTAACGATTGCAGCCATGCATCCGGACTTCGTTTGCAGGTGTGCCTGCGGTCCCTGATGGAATGCGCTGGTTGGTTCCCCATCACTGGTTTGCACTCAAGGTGCTTGGTACTTCTCGGGTTTGACCAACCACGGTCTGACCTGTCTCGCCATCATGTCGTGATCGCCTGAGCAATCGGTGTTTCAGTTCCTCCCGTACGCTCTCGTCGTTTTCAACCGGCTATCCCGGGGCCTCATGCAGCGACCGCCGTCGATGCATCCCCGTTGCGATATTGTCGGTCGCGCGCAAGCAAGGCCCATACAACGCGGGCGTTCTTGTTGGCCAGCGCCACCGCGGCAACGTTGGGATTTCGTCGCTGCAGCAATTTACCCAACCAGCTGTCCTCCTGCAGGGCTTTGCGCTGAGCGGCCAGAATTGCCGAACGGGCGCCATGGATCAAAAGCGTTCGAAGGTAGGTATCCCCGCGCTTGCTGATGCCCAACAATTTGGTCTTTCCGCCGGTGGAGTTCTGTCGTGGAACCAGCCCCATCCAAGCCGCAAGCTGCCTTCCATTGTCGAAGCTCTTCGCATCACCGATGGTCGCTACCAGCGCACTTGCCGTGACCGGCCCAATGCCCGGAATCTGCTCGAGCTTCCGGCTGAGTTTGTTCTCCCGGTGCCATGCTTTGATCTGGGCCTCAAGGTCCAAGACCTGCGTGTGTAGCACCTTCAGATGATCGATCAACCGGGCCACAAGCATTCGAAACGATCCAGGTAGTTCGTTGCTGGCGTCCTCGATGAGGTCCGGGACTCTGCCCGCGATGTGGCCGATGCCCTGCGGAACAATCAGTCCGAACTCCGCGAGCAACCCACGAATCTGATTGGCCTGTGCCGTGCGTGCTTTGATGAATCCCTGACGCACACGGTGCAGAGCCAGCACGGCTTGTTGCTCAACGTTCTTCAAAGGTACGAAGCGCATGTTCGGGCGACCAACGGCCTCGCAAATCGCCTCTGCGTCGGCGACATCGTTCTTGTTGGTCTTGACGTAAGGCTTCACGAACTGCGGCGCGATCAGTCGTACCGTGTGACCCATCGACTGCAACTTGCGAGCCCAGTGATGAGCGCTCCCGCAAGCCTCCATGCCGATTAGACAGGTCGGCAGGGTTGCGAAGAACGTAGCCATTTGCTCTCGCTTGAGCTGCTTCTTCAGCATGTCCTTTCCGCGCTCATCGACTCCGTGGACCTGGAACACTTTCTTCGCCAGGTCGATGCCAACAGTAGTAATCTTCATGGTGGGCGCCCCTCTCGGTTCAAGTGGTTGATCAACGCTTCCACTTTGGCACATTGATGCCGTTACGGGTGGGGGCGTCCATTCCATTACTGGTTACCCTTCTTGGCCTGATGCATCTCCGGATCGCGGCTCACGCCGTCCCCCAGCCCGGCGAACTCTCTGTAAAGCGGCACGTCGTGCAGCGCCTCTTCCATCGTCGTCGTCGACAGGTTCAGGCTCAGGCCGAGTTGATTCGCGGGAGTTACGCGTTTGGCAATCATGGGATCATGATCATGCAAGGCTCGGGCCTGTTTTGCAGACCTTCCCCTAACGCCGCGAAGGCGCCAGCAGCACCAGCAGCGCGCCGGCCCCGCCTTCCGCCGGCTTGGCCTGCACGAAGGCCAGGGTCTCGTTCTTCTGGATCAGCCAGCGCTGCACCTTGGCCTTGAGCACCGGCTGGCGGCCCGGCGAGCCCAGTCCCTTGCCGTGCACCACGCGCACGCAGCGCAGGCCCTGCTTGTATGCATCGCGGATGAAGGCGCCGAGCGCCTCGCGGGCTTCGTCGCTGCGCAGGCCGTGGAGGTCGATCTGCCGCTGGATCGACCATTCGCCCGCGCGCAGCTTGCGCGTCACGTCGGTGTGGATGCCGGGGCGGCGGAAGCTCATCGCGTCGTCGGCGTCGAGCAGGGTCGTGACGTCGAACTCGTCGGACAGCGATTCGCGCAGCACGCGCTCCTCGTCCAATTGATGCTGCACCGGGATCGGCGCCGGCGGCTCGGGCGCCAGCGGCACGGCGGCCTTGCGGCGCAGCGGCTGCGTGGCACCGATGGCGCGCGTGAACAGGTCCTGTTCGGCCAGGCGCTTCTTCTCGGCGGCCGCGCGCGCGGCGGCTGCGGCGGCCTCGTGCTCGCGCTGTTCGGCCAGCTTGTGCTGCAAGCCTTTCAGGTCGGCGAGGCTCTTGATGGCTTTGGGTGGGAGGGGCATGGAGATCAGGATAAGGCTTCGTCGTTGCGCGCTCAGACCAGGCCGCGCTCGGCCATCGACAGCGCACCGCCCGGGGCGACGATCACGTGGTCGAGCACCCGCACGTCGACGAGCGCGAGCGCCGCCTTCAGCGTCTGCGTGATGGCTTCGTCGGCACGCGAGGGCTCGACGCAGCCGCTCGGGTGGTTGTGCGCCAGGATCACGGCGGCCGCATGGTGGTGCAATGCGCGGGTCACGACTTCGCGCGGGTAGACACTGGTCTGTGTCAGCGTGCCGCGAAAAAGTTCTTCCAGCGCGATCAGCCGGTGCTGTGCATCGAGAAAGAGCGCGGCAAAAACCTCGTGCGGCCGTGCGGCCAACTGCAGTTGAACGTAGTGCTTGACCGCGTCGGGCGAGTCGAAGCGCTCACGCTCCTTCAGGCGCTCGGCCACCGCGCGTCGCGCCAATTCGAGCACCGCCGCCAGCTTGCTGCGCTTGGCGCTGCCGCCCATGCCCTTGATGCGCTTCAGGTCGTCGAGCCCGGCATGGAGCAGGCCGTTGAGGCCACCGAAGCCATCGAGCAGCTCTTGGGCGAGCTGCAACACGTTCTTGCCGGGTATGCCCGTGTGCAGCAGCAGCGCCAGCAGCTCGGCGTCGGCCAGCGCGCCTGGCCCCAATGCCAGGAGTTTTTCGCGCGGTCGCGCCGCCAGGGGAATATCCTTGAAAGACATGATTTATGCGGGCTCAAAGGCCCCTCCCTAAAATACGGGCCCAGTCTAAAGCGGTCCCCACCTTGTCCTCCACCACCACCACCGTCACGCCCGGCGCCTTCCTCACGCTGCACTACCGGCTGGCCGGGCCGGCGGGCGACATCATCAACACCTTCAACGACAAGCCCGCCACGCTGTCGCTGGGCACCGGCGAGCTCTCGCCCGCGGTCGAGCAGCGCCTGCTGGGGCTGGAAGAGGGCACGCACGCCACCTTCGAGCTGCCCGCCGGCGACGCCTTCGGCGAGCGCAACCCGGAGATGCAGCAGTGGGTGGCGCGCAAGCTGCTCGCCCGGATGGGCGACCCCGACGAGCAGTACGCGGTCGGCGACGTGGTGCAGTTCCCCACGCCCGACGGCACCGGCAGCTACGCCGGCGCCGTGATCGAGTCGAACGAGACGGCGGTGCGCTTCGACTTCAACCATCCGCTCGCAGGTCAGCCCGTGACCTTCGAAGTCAAGCTGATCGGCGTGCTGTGAGCGCCGTGCAGGAGGTCATCCTCGCCGAGCCGCGCGGCTTCTGCGCCGGCGTCGACCGCGCGATCGAGATCGTCGAGCGCGCGCTCGCCAAGTTCGGTGCGCCGATCTACGTGCGCCACGAGATCGTGCACAACACCTACGTGGTCAACGAGCTCAAGGCCAAGGGCGCGATCTTCATCGAGGATCTGGCCGAGGTGCCGCCCGGCTCTACGCTGGTGTTCAGCGCGCACGGCGTCAGCAAGGCGGTGCAGGCCGAGGCGCGCGAGCGCGGCTTCGAGATCTTCGATGCCACTTGCCCGCTGGTGACCAAGGTGCACGTCGAGGTCGCCAAGCTCGCCAAGGAAGGCTACGAATTCATCATGATCGGCCACAAGGGGCATCCCGAGGTCGAGGGCACGATGGGGCAACTGTCGAGCGGCATCCACCTGGTGGAAGACGTGGCGGACGTCGCGCATGTGTCGCCCGCGCAGACCGACAAGCTCGCCGTCGTCACGCAGACCACGCTGTCGGTCGACGACGCGGCCGAAATTTCCGCCGCGGTGCGCGCGCGTTTTCCGCGCGTGCGCGAGCCCAAGCAGCAGGACATCTGCTATGCCACCCAGAACCGGCAGGACGCGGTGAAGCTGCTGAGCCCGCAGGTCGACCTGGTGATCGTGGTCGGCAGCCCGACCAGTTCCAACAGCAACCGGCTGCGCGAGCTGGCGCAGCGCCTGGGCACCGAAAGCTACATGGTCGATTCGGCCGCCGAGCTCAAGCCCGAATGGTTCGAGGGCAAGAGCCGCGTCGGCCTGACGGCCGGCGCCTCGGCACCCGAGGTGCTGGTGCGCGAGGTGATCGAGCGCATCAAGGCGCTTGGCGCGGTGTCGGTGCGCAAGATGGACGGCATCGAGGAAACACTCAAGTTCCCGCTGCCCAAGGGTCTGAAGCTCGACGACATCCCCGCGCCGGGGCACATCTCGTGACGGGCGCCGCAGGCATCGACTGGCGCAGCGATATCGACGCCGCCGCCCGCCGGCTGCACGAGCGTGCGCCGCACTTCCTGCGCGAGACGCCGCTGTGGAAGCTGCCGGGCCGCGCGCTGGGCGTGGCAGTGCCGGGCGTCGAGATCTGGCTCAAGCTCGAGCACCTGCAGGCCAGCGGCAGCTTCAAGGCGCGCGGCATGATGAACCGGCTCTTGGCCCACGAGATTCCCCCAAGCGGCGCGATTGTGGCCTCAGGTGGCAATGCCGGCATTGCCACCGCCGCAGCCGCGCAGGCGCTCGGCGTGCATTGCGAGGTGTTCCTGCCCACGGTGTCGCCCGAAGCCAAGCGCGCGCGCCTGCGTGCCCTGGGCGCGACGGTGGTGGTGGGCGGCGAGGTGTACGGCGATGCGCTGGCGGCTTGCCTCGAACGGCAACGCGAGAGCGGTGCGCTGCTCACCCATGCCTACGACCAGCCCGAGGTGGTGGCCGGCGCCGGCACGTTGGGCCGCGAGATCGAAGCCGAGGCCGGCCTGCCCGATGCCGTGCTCGTCAGCGTGGGCGGCGGCGGGTTGATCGGCGGGCTCGCGGCCTGGTTCGAGCAGCGCAGCCGCGTGGTGGCGCTCGAGCCCGAGCGCGCGCCAACCCTTTACCGCGCGCGCGAAGCGGGCGAGCCGGTCGATGTGGAGGTGGGCGGCGTCGCGGCCGATTCGCTCGGCGCCAGGCGCATCGGCGCGATCGCCTGGGACATCACGCAGCGCCATGTGCGCCATGCGCTGCTCCTGCCCGACGACGCGATTCGTGCGGCGCAGCTGTGGCTCTGGAAGGAGCTCAAGCTGGCCGTGGAGCCGGCGGCCGCCTTGCCGCTGGCCGCGCTGCGGACCGGCGCCTACGCGCCGCGCGAAGGCGAGAAGATCTGCCTGATCGTCTGCGGCGCGAACGTGGATCCGTCGACCCTTGTTTGATCAGGCCGGTTGCTGGGCGACATTGACCATCCACGGCACGCCGAACTTGTCCTCCAGCATGCCGAAACCGGGCGACCAGAAAGTGGCGGCGTAGGGCATGGTGACCTTCCCGCCTTCCGACAGCGCCTTGAAGAGGGCTTCGCCTTCCTTCAAGTCCTTGGCCTGGACCGAGAGCGAAAAGCCCTTGTAGCCTTCGAAGGGCATGCCGGGTGGCATGTCGGAGGCCATGATCTGCTTGCCGCGCGCCTCGAGGGTGGCATGCATGATCTTGCCCTTGTGGTCGGCCGGCGTTTCGGCGCCCATCGGGCTTTCTCCAAAAGTCATGCTGAAGAGGATCTTGCCGCCCAGGCTCTTGGCGTAGAAGGCCAGCGCCTCGGCCGCGTCTCCGTTGAAGGACAAATAAGCTTCCATCGATCAATCTCCTTGGTTGGTTGTGTGACGAGGGCGATGCTACCGCCCACCTAAAATCACCGGATGCTCGATATCACTTTGTTACGCAAGGACCTCGCCTCGGTCGTTGCCCGCCTCGAAACCCGCAAGAAAAACCAGACTTTCCTGGACGTGGCCAGCTTCAGCGCACTCGAGGCCGAGCGCAAGACCCTGCAGACCCGCACCGAGGAACTGCAGGCGCGCCGCAACGCGCTCAACAAGCAGATCGGACCGCTGAAAGCCAAGGGCGAATCGGTCGATGCGCTGATGACCGAGGTCAATGCACTCAAGGCCGAACAGGAGTCGTCGGCCGTGCGGCTCGAAGCCATCCAGCCCGAACTCCAGGCCCTGCTGCTCGCGGTGCCCAACCTGCCGCATGCGAGCGTGCCGGTCGGCGATGACGAAACGGCGAACGTCGAGGTCCGGCGCTGGAGCCCGCAGGGCGGCAGCGGCGCCGATGCGCCCGCGCTCGGTTTCGAAGCCAGGGACCACGTGGACCTCGGTGCGCCGCTGGGGCTGGACTTCGAGATGGGCGTCAAGCTCGCGGGTTCGCGCTTCACCGTAATGAAGGGGCCCCTCGCGCGCCTGCACCGCGCGCTTGCGCAGTTCATGCTCGACATCCAGACCGAGCAGCACGGCTACACCGAGTGCTACGTGCCTTACATCGTCAATGCCGAGACGCTGCGCGGCACCGGCCAGTTGCCCAAGTTCGAAGGCGACCTGTTCGCCGCCAAGAAGGGCGGGCAGGACGGCGAGCCGGCGCCCGATCATTCGGCGCTCTATCTCATTCCGACCAGCGAGGTGCCGCTCACGAACTTCATGCGCGACGAGATCGTGGCCGAGGTCCAGTTGCCGATCAAGCTCACGGCGCACACGCCCTGCTTCCGCTCCGAGGCCGGCAGCGCGGGCCGCGACACGCGCGGCATGATCCGCCAGCACCAGTTCGACAAGGTCGAGATGGTGCAGATCACGCATCCCGAAAAAAGCTACGAAGCGCTGGAGGCCATGACCGGCCACGCCGAGGTCGTGCTGCAGGCGCTGGAGCTGCCCTACCGGGTGGTGCTGCTGTGCAGCGGCGACATGGGCTTCGGCTCGACCAAGACCTATGACCTCGAGGTCTGGCTGCCGGCGCAGAACACGTATCGCGAGATCAGCTCGGTCTCGAACTGCGAGGCCTTCCAGGCCCGCCGCCTGCAGGCCCGCTTCAAGAACGCACAGGGCAAGAACGAGCTGGTGCACACCCTCAACGGCTCGGGCCTGGCGGTCGGCCGCACGCTGGTCGCGGTGCTGGAAAACCACCAGAACGCGGACGGCTCGATCACCGTGCCGGCGGCCCTGCGGCCCTACCTGGGCGGCCTCAGCGTATTGCGGGCCGGATGAAAAACGCCAAAAGCCTCTGCTAGAATCGCGGGCTCGACAGACACCGGAGAGGTGGCAGAGTGGTCGAATGTACCTGACTCGAAATCAGGCGTCCGTGCGAACGGACCGAGGGTTCGAATCCCTCCCTCTCCTCCAGTGACAAATTCCAAGCTGTCTCAGGAAGCTTCAAAAAACCCCGCAAACCCGCGTCAAGCCTAGGTTTCCGGGGTTTTTTTCTGCCCAGGCGGTCTCACTCGGGTGCAGAGCAAGGTTGGGGATGAAGAGAATGAACTTGTCTAAGTAGCCAAGCCACTTCCACAAGCGAGAAGTGGGCGGCACGCGCTGCACCCGCTGGGGCGGAGTGATGACGCGCAATTCGCAACCCAGGTTAGGCAGCTCGCGCTCGAGGGCGCGCAGGAAAGTTCGCATGCTGGTCTGGTTGTCCGGTCCATAGTTGCCTACCAGCAGGATCTTCATCGATGGATGGCTCTCATCGAGGGTCGCGGAGCTCATGATTCTTGGAAGTTCGTGAACCAGAAGATCACGGGCTCCTTGATTTGTGGTTGTCATTTCCAAATTCCACGTCCCGGATTTGTGCCTCGGAGCAACTATCTATTCGCCAGCCTCAAGCACGCTTCGGCGCACCTGCGGCATGCCGCCGCGCAGTCCTGACAGTGCTGCGCCTTGTGCATTGCGCATTCGTCACCACAGGCTTGACAGATGTCCGCGCAGAGCCTGCAATCGCTGTCGCGTATTCGCTGCCCCTGGCCATCGCAGCCGTGGCGAGTTGGCAGATCGCCGCACAATCCAAGTCCAGTGCGATGCAGCGGGCCATCATCTTCACGTCGTTGTGCTTCAGGCACGAGGCAGCACAGTGATTGCACGCGACCGCGCATTCGCTGCAAGCCTCGATGCAGTCGGTGTACCTTTCATGTGGCATTTCGAGCTCCTTGGGATGCGCCGGAACTCGGGCGGGGTTGGTTGGCTATCCTGCCTCGCGATGCAGATCTGCGAGCGGCCGCACTGAACAGCGCTCCGTGGAACGCAGCGCTATGCCCGATTGGCCGTGATTGAGGAAGGGCCATGCTGATCACGGCTCCGCCGCGAAGTACAGCCCTGTGAAGGACGGAAATGAGCGTTCCGGGTAGCCCGGCAGGTACAGGGATCTCTCGTGGACTGGCCATCGATCCCGCAAGGTGTAGCCCAGCGCCTCGACAGCGCGAATCAACCGATCTCGGTTGAACACATGCATGGGCGCGAAGCACCCTTCGCCGATGTTCTGGGTGGTCACGAAGTCATCGCCTTCGTAGAGAGGCAGCTTGTTGAGCAACAGGTGCATGGGCATCTCCTTGCTCCGCTTGAGCAGATCGCCCGGTCGCGCATCTTCCATGTACTGAAGAGCGCCCGCGGAGATCCAGACCTCAGCGCCGGCGCTGGTCAGGGCTTCTCCCAGGTCGTCGGTGAAGAACAGTTCGGCAGCTCCACGTTCGGCAGCGAGCCTGCGGCCGATTGAGACGATTGCGGGAACTTCGACGACCCGCCAAGTCACCTCAGGAGGCATGTCGATGTAGAGCCGATAGGCGTGGTAATGGACACCGACCGAGCCGCCGATGTCCAGCACGCTCCGGGCCCCATGACGAAACGCGCGATCGAGCCACCACATCACCGGATAGTCATAGGCGAATACCTGCTGGGTCCGAACCTCGACATATTCGGTAGCCAGCGCATCGTTGTTGAATTCCGGATTCGGAGGCAGCCATGCGCGGGCAGCTGCAAAGCTGTCGAACAACCCGAAGTAGAAGCCGAATCCATCCTTGGCAAGAAACTGTTGCCGCCGCCATCGCACCAACGCGGATCGAGTGACCGGTCCCTCCAGAAGCTCGCGCATGATCTGCGCAGCGCTCCCATGTGTCGTCATTGCAACCTCCTTCTCGGTGGTCTTGCGCAGATGCCGGGCTAACGCGCTGCTTCGAGCCTGGTGACGGTGAACCTGCCGTCGATCTTTTCGGCCTGAAAGCGGACCTTGTCGCCAGCCTGGACCTTGTCGAGCATTGCTTCCTCCTTCACCTGGAAGACCATCGTCATAGCTGGCATGTCGAGGTTCTTGAGCGGACCGTGCTTGAGAGTGAGCTTCTTGCTGTCCTTGTCCACCTTGCGGACCTCGCCCTCGGCGAGTTCGGTGGCGATTGTGGCGGGGGCGCCGCTTGCCGCGGGCGCTGTGGCGCCGCTGGTCTGGGCGGTCGTGATGGAGGAGAAGGCGAGCGCGGCAACTGAAGCGATGAGTGCGTATCGAATGTTGATCATGTGAATTCCTGACTAAGAAAATCGGAAGGTCTGCGAACGGGCCTGGCGAGAGCTCCGCAGGGAAGACCCGCTTGCCTACTTTTTGACGGCCTTGGATACATTCACGGCGCCTTTCATGCCGGCGTCGTAGTGACCCGGTTGCAGGCAGGCGAAGTCCACCTTGCCGGCTTTGGTGAACTGCCAGACGATCTCGCCGGTCTCGCCGCCAGCGAGGGTCACCATGTTCGGATCGGCGTGTTCCATCTCCGGGTTTTTCTTCATGACTTCGTAGTGCTCCTTCAGCTCCTTCTCGGTGCCGAGCACCAGCTCGTGCTTGAGCTTTCCGGAATTGGTGACGACGAAGCGCACGGTCTCGCCTTGCTTCACGTCGATGCTTGAAGGCTTGAAGCGCATGCCGTCGGTCATGTCGACGTTCACAGTGCGCGTCGCCTTCGCGGCGACGCCGGGCTTGCCGATGGCCTCACCGTGGCCATGGCCACCTGCATGGTTTCCAGCTGCGAATGCGCCGCTTGCTGCCAAAGCAACGAGTGCGGCCATGGCGATGTTTCTGGGATTGGATTTCATGTTGTCCTTGAGAAAGGAAGGGGTTGGAAGGGAGGGTCAGTGGCCGGAATGGCGCCCGGCTGGTTTGGGGTGCACGGCCTCTGCCGAAGGCGCGTCGGTCCCGCTCGGCAACGCATAGCCACGCAGTTGCGCGTAGCGTTGGATCTGCGCAGCGTCCAAAATGGCTACCTGCGCCAGATGCGTGCGTAGGTGCTCTTCGCGCAATTTCGCTGCGCGCTGGCCGATCTCTTCGGTCATGGTTGTCAGGCTCGATGGGCCGATGCGTTTGCTCGCAAACGCCACGTCCAGCGCTCGCTCCGCCTCCACCAACTGCCGCCCCAGCTCGCGCGCAGTGGCCTTGTGCAAATCGAAAAGCTCTTTGGTTGTTCGCGCTGCACGGCGGTGAGCTGCAGCGCGTCGGCGTGCTCCAGTACATGGGCGGGCCCTGGGTAGCCGTTGAGTTCGGCAGCCTTGGCCAGGCCCATGCCCTGGCCTGCCTGCAGGTCGGCAATGTCTTTCTCGGACAAGGACTTGATGGCGCGTTGCTGCTCGCCTGCATACGGTCCATGCTGTGCCGGAGCGCTCACCGACAGTGCTAGCGCACCGATAGTCACGAGGCTTCTGAGAACCATGGAAATACTCCTGCTAGTGGCCGCTGTGGCCCGTGGGTTTGCGAATCTGCACTTCGATGTTCCGGGCCGGCTTGTTTCGCGCGGGCATGGCAGCCGCGCCGGCGCCGCGGGCTCGCGGCGCCTCGGGCAGCTGCCCGTCGAACTCGTAGGCCACCGTGCCTTGCGGGTGCTTGAACCAGCCGGGATTGGCGTAGTCGCCGGGCTTTTGTTCCTTGCGCACCTTGACGACGCTGAACATGCCGCCCATCTCGACCGAGCCGAAAGGGCCTTCGCCGCCCATCATCGGCGCGGTGTTGTCGGGCAGCGGCATCTCCATCTCGGTCATGTCGGCCATGCCGCGCTCGCCCATCACCATGTAGTCCGGCACCAGCTTCGTGATCTTCTTCACCATGTCCTGG
>NZ_JAGGNU010000090.1:0-13704 GCF_018614915.1 Variovorax paradoxus
TCAGCTTGGGTGCAGCCGTGAGCAGCGGCACCACCTCGGGGTCCCAGACCTGAACAAACGGATCGGCTCGCGAGCGCCAGTAGCGCCGAGGGTTCTGAGAAGGCAGCGTCGCCGCGCTCTCGATGCGTCGCGCGCTACGCTCGCTGATGCCGGCCTTGGCTGCAGCCAACTCCTGGGACTTCTTCTTGCGGGTGTTCATATAGAGGCGTACCTGCTGATCGGTGATTCGGGGACCTGACACGGGGCCGACCTCTTCTTGAGACCTGAACCCGCCATCGTGAACCCCGCCCACCCGGCGCCGCCGGTGGCTCGTCGTCTACGGCGGCTACGCCGCCTCCGACTCCTCACCACCGGCCATCATGGATGTCGTTCAGCCGGACAAGATGAGTGTCGCCGTCCAACTGCGCCGGTATGACGTGCCTTCCTGCCCGGTTGCGCCGCGACAAGGAACTGACGCCCAGAGCATGGCCGAAGCGGCAGCCTTGGACGACTGGGCACTCAACATTGAGCAGTCGTATGTGATGTTCTGCGCCGCGCGCGCAGCCAAGAGCCTGCGCGAGGCGGAAGAGGCGCGCGGATTGGAGATGTTGCGTTCTCGCACGCATGAGCCACGCCGAAGACGTCCCACCTGAAGAGCCCATGATCCGCGGCACCCACCTTCCATGGCAGTGCAAACACCATCACGGCACTTCCGTGACGCGATCCGATCGTGTGGACTGCGACGATGCCCGACCTTCGAATCACAGATGGTCGAACTGACCGTTCGCCGGATCGCTACCCACTGGCCTGCGCGCCGCGGCCATCATGAGCCCGGTGCACTGCGCACGATTGAACGACCACGAATTGCGTATGCGTGCCCACGCAGCCGACCAGTTGCATCGCAGCAGCGTCACCGCCTCATCGCTTGCAGCTGCGCCGTCCTGATCCACCACCGTATGGACATGGCCCGGTTCCAAGTCGTTGCTCGCTGTTCGTTCAACCAATCCGCAGCGTCGACGCCCCCGTGAACAGATAGTCGGGGATCTCCAGGTTGGTCGGCGCCGGCACGTTCTTCACGACGCGGCCCGCCAGGTCGTAGCGCGATCCGTGACAGGGGCACACGAATCCCCCCGGGGCATGAAGTTCGGCATTCAGCGCCACGTCGTCGAGGCGCAGGATTGGCGTGCAGCCCAGGTGGGTGCATACGCCCACCGCGACGAAGAACTCCGGGCGCTTGGAACGCGTCGGATTGGCGCAGGATACGGGTTGATCGGATCGCCTGGACAGAGGGTCCGCCAGCTCCGGGTCGGGCTGGCGCAGCGCGCGCACCATCTCTTCGCTTCGGCGCATCAGCCAGACTGGTTTGCCGCGCCAGCCCACGGTGCGCAGCTCGCCCGGCACCAGCATGGAGACGTCGACCTGCACTGGGCCGCCCAGGGCCTTCGCCCGTTCGGAGGGTTCCAGGCTGGCGACGAATGGATAGGCGGCGGCCAGCAGGCCGGCGCCTCCTACGACGCCGGTAGCCGCCCGCAACAGCTTGCGCCGCGTCGCGTCCGGCACGGCTCCGGCATCGATCTCGCGGATGAATCCTCTGAGCGTGCCCATCGTGCGCAATCCCGCGGCACCCTTGCCTCAAGCCGTCACTAACGGGCCTCGCCCGTTCCGGCCGGCCATACGAACACCGCCTCCGAGGGCACACCTCATGGACGTGCCCCAGAGGGCCCGTGAGCGCGCCCAGGTGGATGAGGGTTCTCATCTGAAGTCTCCTTCGCGAGCCATGGAGCAGCGAATCAATGCAGTGCGCTACTCCAGGCACCGCTTGTCCATCGCGCACATCGCCTCGACGATGGTTCGAGCGTCATCGAACAGGTGTTCGTGCTTGCTGCCCTGGCACGGCTCGAGCTCGGACAAGAACTCAATATCGGCCCGGACGCTTAGGCAATTCTTAAAGACTGATTTGCCATGCGTGGGCACGGTCGAGACAACGCGCTGGCGCAGCGCTCCGTGCGCCTTTCAATGCGAATCGGTCAACACCGCTCATTAATCAACTTCTCCCAGCCAATACCCAGGGAGATAGCCGCGGACATGCTCGGGAAACTGTCAGTCCAGGCGAAGCGTCGGCTGAAGCTCGTGGGGGTAGGGCAGCCCGACCTTGCGGGAAAACCCGAGGTGCAGGCGGCTTGTGTATCGATACACTAAATCGGTACAGTAAACCGATACACAAACGCTGTGCGCCCTTGCAACTCACAGGAGACACAACATGGTTTCGATCTCTCGCCGCCGACTCGTGCAAGCAGGCTGCGCCGCGCCGCTAGCCGCCCTTGCCGTCGCTCCCGCCTTCGTCCGCGCGCAATCGCCGATTGCGCTGCGCTTCTCCTCCTCGATGCTGGCGGACGACAACGCCGCGCACTACGTGTGGAGTCAGCGCCTGCAGGCCAACCTCAAGGCCGCAGTGGGCGATGCGATCCGCATCGACTACTTCCCGAACAACCAACTGGGCAAGGAAGCCGACGTGGTGCAGCAGGTCAAGGTCGGCTCGGTCGACATGATGGTGACCGGCTCCTCCATCTTCGCCACCGTGTCGCCCGAGATCGGCATGCTCGACCTGGGCTACCTGTTCGACAGCTATGCCCACGCCACCAAGGCCCTGGAGGGCCCCGCCGGTGCGACACTCACAGAGCTGCTACAGAAGCGCTCGGGCATCACCATCCTGACCTGGGCCTCGCATTTCGGGGCGCGCAGCGTCTACACCAAGGCGCCGGTCAAGTCGCTGGCCGAGGTCAAGGGCGTCAAGCTGCGCGTGCTGCCCACGCCGGCCTTCATCGAGACCTTCAAGCTGATGGGCGCGATCCCCACGCCCATCCCTTTCGGCGAGCTCTACATGGCGGCGCAGACCGGCGTGGTCGACGGCTTCGAGCACGACGCGGCCACGGTGCTGGCCAGCAAGCTCAACGAGGTGGTCAAGTCCTGCTGGCTCACCGAGCATCTGTTCAGCCCGATGGTGGTGGTGATCGGCAAGCGCGGCATGGACAAGATCCCGCCCAGCCTGCGCCCGGCCTTCCAGAAGGCGGTGGCCGACGCCACCGTGCAGCAGCGCGCGATCGCGAGCGAGAAGGGCAAGGCCGCGATCGAAGAGCTGCAGCGCAAGGGCATGGGCTTCTTCCCGATGGCGGCGGCCGATCGCGCGGCCGTGCGCAAGGACATGGAGGCGAAGCTCTGGGCCGAGTTCGCGAAGCAGTATCCGGCGACCGCGCCGCTGTTCGCCGCGGTGAACGCGGCGCGGGTCTGAGCCCATGGCCGCCGTCATCGCGCCGGCCGCTGGGCCGCACGGCCTTCAGGAGGAAGCGGCCGCCGGACCGCGCGTCGACGCGTTGAACCGTTGGATCGAATACCTGTCGGGCGCCGTGCTGGCGCTCGACGTGGTCGTGGTCTTCCTCTCGGTGGTGTTCCGCTACTTCCTGCACGACCCGGTGGACTGGGCCGAGGAGATCGCCCGGGCGCTGATGATCGTGCTGGTGTTCCTCGGCGCCGCCACGGTGCTCGCGCGCAGCCAGCACGTGGGCATTGACCTGTTCCGCCAGATGCTGCCCGGGCACTGGCAGCCGGCACTGATGCAGGTGAGCCACTGGATCATCGCCGGCGTGTCGGCCAGCCTCTGCCTCTCGTCGCTGCTGCTGCTGGTGGACACCTGGGAGCAGACCACTTCGATCGGCCTGCCGCAGTGGCTCTACGTGTTCCCGGTGGTGATCGGCAGCGCCTTCATGACGCTGTTCGGCCTGATCCACGCGCTCGCCGGGCCTCGGCGCGTGGTGCTCGGCACCTTCTTCGGCTGCCTGGCGGTGGCGGCGGCGGTCGCGCTCTGGAATGCGCTCGTGCCTTCGCACGTCGTTCCCAGCGGCCTGCTGTTGGCACTGGGCTTCGTCGGCGGGCTCGTGCTGGGCGTGCCGATCGGCTTCGTGCTGGCCTTCTCGGCGCTCCTGTACTTCCTGTCCGATCCCTCGCTGCCCATGCTCGTCTACTCGCAGCAGGTCATGGCCGGCACCGACCATTTCGTGCTGCTGGCCATCCCCTTCTTCGTGCTGGCCGGCCTGCTGATGGAATCGAACGGCATGTCGGCGCGGCTGATCGAGCTGCTGCTGCGCATCTTCGGCCGGGTGCGCGGCGGCCTCGGTCTCATCAGCATCACGGCCACCGCCTTCTTCTCGGGCGTCTCGGGCTCCAAGCTGGCCGACATCGCCGCGGTCGGCGGCATCGTGATGCCGGCGGTGCGCCGCACGCGGCAGGACCCGAACGAGGCCGCGGGGCTGCTGGCCTGCACGGCGGTGATGGCCGAGACCATCCCGCCCTGCATCAACATGATCATCATGGGTTTCGTCGCCAACATCTCGATCGCCGGGCTGTTCATGGCGGGGCTGGTGCCGGCGGCGGTGATGGCGCTGGCGCTGGGCGTGCTGGCGGTGATCGTTGGACGCAGGATCGATCCGGACGAAGCCTTCCCTCGCCGCACGCCGCTTTTGAAGCTGCTGGGCGGCGCGCTGGTCGCGCTCGTCATGGTCGCAATGATCGGCAAGGGCGTGACCTCCGGCGTCGCCACCTCGACCGAGGTCTCGGCCTTCGCGGTGGTCTACGCGCTGGTGGTGGGCAGCCTGGCCTTCCGCGAGCTCAGCGTGAAGGCCATGGGGCGCCTGTTCGTGCGCTCGGCGTCCATGGCGGGCAGCATCCTGTTCATCGTCGCGGCGGCCTCCAGCGTGTCGTTCGCGCTGACCATCGAGCAGATCCCGCAGCTGGTGTCGGCCGCGATGATTGCCTTCGCACAGCACTACGGCAGCGTGATGTTCATCCTGCTCGCGGTGGCGATCATGGTGGTCTTCGGCGCGGTGCTGGAAGGCGCGCCGGCGCTCATCATCTTCGGCCCGCTGTTGACGCCGATCGCGCAGCAGCTGGGCATCCATCCGCTGCACTTCGGCACCGTGATGGTCATCGCGATGGGGCTGGGCCTGTTCGCGCCGCCCATCGGCCTGGGCCTGTTCGCCACCTGCGCCATCACCGGCACCCAGGTGCGCGACGTGGCCCGCCCCATGATGAAATACCTGGCGGTGCTGCTGGTGACGCTGATCGTGCTGGTGCTCGTTCCTGCGTTCTCGCTGTGGCTCCCGAATCGGCTCGGTCTGTAGCCGGGAACAACCAAGACAAATGACCACCATCCAGGATGTCGCCCGCCACGCTGCCGTGTCGGTGAGCACCGTGTCCAACGTGCTCAACGGCCGCACCGACCGCATGCGCGCCGAGACGCTGGCGCGCGTGGAAGCCGCCATCCGGGCGCTGCAGTTCCGCCCGAGCAAGCTGGCCCAGCAGCTCAAGACCGGGCAGACGCCGCTCCTGGGGCTGCTGGTGCCCTCCATGGCCAACCCGATGTACGGCTACATCGGGCGCGAGATCGAGAGCTTCGCGCAGGAGCGCTTCGGCTTTCGCCTGCTGATCGGCAGCACCTACCGCGACCGCGAGAAGGAGAGCGCCTTCTTCGAGGACCTGCTGGCGCACGGCGTGCGGCGCGTGATCGTGATCTCCTCGCTGGCCGACGAGCGCCACTTCGAATCGGCCGTCGAGCACGGTATGGCGGTCGTGAGCTACGACCGCGGCGCGACGCCGGGCAAGCGCTCCAAGGTGGGCCACGTGATGCCCGACAACTTCCTGGCCGCGCGCCTGGCGACCGAGCACCTGATCGGGCGCGGCCACCGGCGCCTGGCCTTCGCCACCGTGGCCGGCATGACCATGAGCCGCAGCGCCAAGATCGACGGCTTCCACGCCGCCGCCGAGGCGGCGGGGCTGCGTGCGCAGGCGCAGGTGCTCGATGGCGGCCCGCTCGACGAATACGGCGACTCGGTGATCGCCGAGGTCGGCCGCGCGACCGCGCTGCAGATCGCGCAGCGCGCAGTGCGCCCCACCGGCATCGTCGCGCTCAATGACCTGATGGCGCTCGGGCTGATGGCCGGCTTGCGCGAGGCCGGCCTGCGCGTGCCGCAGGACGTCTCTGTGGTGGGCATCGACGGCCTGTTCCTCGCCGCCCTGTCCAACCCGGCGCTTACCACGGTGCAATTGCCGGTGCGCGAGATGGCGCATGCTATGGTGGAGCGCGTGATGCGCAGCGCCGACGAGGCGGGCGATCCGGAATACGAGCAGGTCTTCGCGGCGCTGCGCCTGGTCGAGCGCGAATCCGTGGCGCCGCCGCCCACCGCAGCTTCGGCGCGCGCGCGCCGCGCCGGAAAAGAAAAACCCGAGAAGACCGTTCCATGACTACCGTTTTCGTCACCCATCCGAAGGACAAGCTCGGCCCCTATTTCGGCGAGCGTGCCACCCGCGCGCTCGAGGCCGTCGCCGAGGTGCGCTTCAACTCCGAGGCGCGCGAGCTCTCCACGCCGGAGCTGATTGCCGCGGCGCAGGACTGCGATGCGCTCATCGCCTACCGGCAGACGCCCGGTCCCGAGGCGCTGTTCCGCGCGCTGCCGCGGCTGGCCGCCTTCGTGCGCTGCGCGGTGGACATCCGCACCGTCGACGTCGCCGCGGCGAGCGCGCATGGCGTGCTGGTGACGCAGGCCAGCCCCGGCTTCGTGCCGGCGGTCGCGGAGTGGATCGTCGGCGCGATGGTGGACCTCGGGCGCGGGGTTGGGCACTACGCTGAGGCTTATCGTCGCGGCGAGGCGCCGGTGCCGGTGATGGGACGGCAGCTACGGGCCTCCACGCTGGGAGTGATCGGCTACGGCCGGATCGGGCGCTATCTCGGCGAGCTGGCGCAGGCCTTCGGCATGCGCGTGCTGGCCTGCGATCCGCAGCCGCTTGTCGGGGAGGCCACCGTGGAGCAGCAGGTCGCGCTGCCGGCTCTGTTGGCGCAGTCGGACTTCGTGGTCTGCCTGGCGCCCGCCAACGCGCACACCGAGCGCCTCATGAACGCGCAGGCCTTCGCCGCGATGAAGCCGGGCGCCTTCTTCATCAATGCGGCGCGCGGCGAATTGGTCGACGATGAGGCCCTGCTCGCGGCGCTGGAGTCCGGCCACCTGGGCGGCTGCGCGCTCGACGTCGGCCGCGCGCCCGACCAGATGCCCGCGCCCGTGCTGGCGCGCCATCCGCGCACCATCGCGACGCCGCACATCGGCGGCCTCACGCTGCCGGCGATCGAGCACCAGGCGCTGGAAACCGTGTCGCAGATCGCCGCCCTGATGCGCGGTGAGATGCCCCCCGGCGCCATCAACCCGGCGCATGCCACGCGGCTCGCCCGGTGGAGGCTGGCGGCATGACCACGACGATGCTTGCCGCGTACGAAGGCGCCTGCGATTGCCACGTCCACATCTACGAGGACGCTTGGCCGCTGGCGCCCACCGCCACCTTCAGACCGCCTCATGCGCCGGCCTCGGCCTACCGCGCGGTGCAGCAGGCGCTGGGCCTCGCACGCGTGGTCGTGGTCCAGCCTACCGGCTACGGCTTCGACAACCGCTGCACGCTCGACGCCATCGAGCAGCTGGGTGCCGGCGCGCGCGGCGTTGCCGTAGTGCCACCCGACACGCCGCAAGCCGAGCTCGAGCGCTTGCATCAGGCCGGCATGCGCGGCGTACGCTTCATGATGCTGTCGGGCGGCCTGCTCGGCTGGGACAGCCTCGAGGCGATGGCAGCGCGCATCGCTGCGCTGGGCTGGCACATCGACCTGCAGCTCGACGGCCGCGAGCTGCCGCAGCACGAAGCGATGCTGGCGCGCCTGCAAGGCCGCTGCGTCATTGACCATATCGGCAAATTCCTCGGACCCGTGACGCTGGAGAGCCAGGCAGTGCAGACCCTGTGCCGCCTGCTTGATGGCGGCAGCTTCTGGATCAAACTGGCCGCACCCTATGAGACCTCGAAGAGCGGCCCACCCGGCTACGCCGATGTCGCGCCGCTCGCGCGCTTTCTCGCCGCGCGCTTCCCCGAGCGCTGCCTCTGGGCCAGCAACTGGCCGCATCCGAACGTCAGCCCGCAGCCCTCCGACACGGCCCTGCTCGACTGGGCGCTGCGCTGCTGCGAGGGCAGTGAGGCGGGTCGGCGCCGGATGCTGGTGGCCAATCCGGCCGAGCTCTACGGCTTCGGCGCGCGCTAGGGCCCTGACGCGGTGCGCCGCCGCGGCCTGCCCAGCCAGTCTGCACACGGGTTCGGCGCGGATGCAGAAGGCCAAGGCGCTCTAGCTCGAAATGCCCGAAGGCATGCAGCCCGAGATGCGCGCGCGCTTCGAGGCCGATCGACCGGCAGCGATTGCGGCACCCATCGCGCGGGCGTGGCGCCACGACGGACCGGCCAGGGCCGCATCGCAGGCACGACCTTTCATCGCTGGCTAGCACAGATCACCTGGCCGGAGAAACCCGCTGACCGGGGTGCTGCTGGAGCCTGCGCCGGCCGCCGAGGACGTGGCAAACATGTAAACGGATTCGTTCAGTGGCGCCTGCTAACAAGTATGTGATTGCAAACTTCTGGCGTGTGTCCGCCACGGCAAATCCCGTGCTTGCAGCCACCGTGGCATCCGGACAAATGCGGCTTATGCCAGGAGCAGTCGAATGCTCGAGGAATCCATAGCCGTCGATCCGCCCGAACTGCACACACCTTCGAGGACTTCAGCACGATCCGGTGATCTCACCGACTCGATAGTCTCGGGTCATGGAGGAGCGTCAATCAACTGGCGGTGCAGGCCGGGGTGCACCGCAACACCCTGCGTGTCGCCATCTTCATCTGCTCTTCAGGCCTTCCTCCTGGAGGCATTGAGGGTCCTGAGGGCGGCCGTCGATCTGAGCGGCGACATGCAGGTGGCGCTGCGCTGGTTCCGAACCGAGCCGCTGAGTCCTTTCCGATACGTCACGGCTGAACACCTGGTTTCCAAGGGCAGGGCGGACGACGTCATCAACTACATCGAGTCCCTCGGGACCGGGGCCCTGTGAAGGTCAGCCCCTTCCAGGCTGAGGTTCAGCGGGTGCTCTTGTCCATGAACTCGGTCAGCGGCAGCTCGATCGGCCCAAGGCGCCTGTCGATGGGCAATTTAGACCGAACCCGACACACGGTTTCGCATCAACACCTTGCGCGGAGATCTAGCAAGCTACCTTGACCTCTCTTTGCACCACAGTTTGAATTTCCCGGCGGGATTTGCACCCATCATTGAATTTTCCCTCTCTTCCAGCGGACAGGCGTCCCAGGCCCCGTGCCGTAGCAAGCCGGCGTCACTGCGCGCAGCAGCCCGCCCGGGAAGGCGCTTTGGATTCCGGGGTGGCCGGCGCAGCCAGTTCGTCGAGGATGGTGCAATCAAGAACGGCGCCGCCGGCGCATCCTGTTTCGCAGCTGTGCACGAAGGCGGCCATGCTGTGCTCAAGTGCCTTCAACTCCGAGAGCTTCACCCGCAGCTCGGCCAAGTGGACCGACGCGATGTCCCGAAGCTCCGTGCAGGGTCGCTCGGAGTCGTCCGCCAAGCCGACCAGCTCACGTACCTGCTCGATGGAGAAGCCAAAATCCCTGCAACGCCGGATGAACGTCAATCGCTGCATCGCGGTTTTGTCGTAGTGCCGGCGCCCCGCTTCCGTGCGGGGTCCGGCAGGCAGCAGACCGATCTGCTCGTAGTACCGGATAGTCGGCACCGTGCAGCCGGTTTGCTGCGCCAACACTCCAATCGACACCATCGCGTTCATGGTCGAACCTCCAAGCCGGACATCGTAAATCACGCCCGGCAGCATGCGCAGCCACCTGGCGAGGGGGTTGCGGCTCGCTCTTCCGGCATGAACTTCGCAAACAGCCACTGGGCACCGTCGCAAGCTTCTTCTGGCGCGGTGATGGCCAGCTCCACCCCGTCTGGCTGCACCTTGAGATTGAACTCCAAGAATGCACAGCACGCTCGCTCGAGGCTCGCGAGGCGAGTCACCTCATCTGCAGCCGCCCGGTCGTAGGCAAGGTAAAGCGTCAGGCCTTCCAGGCGATGGAAGCGCAGGTGTCGGCGGGTCACGCGCTGGATGTCGGCCAGCCGGTCTCCCATGTCCCCAATGTCCAACGTACACGCAAGGGGTGCCGCCTCAGCTGCTTGCATGCCCTACCTCCTTCGAGCACGAACCGGCGCACCCGCACCGCCCCTGGGTACTTACGCGGCGCTTGCGCCGCCACCAAAGCCCGGCGACAAGCACCGCAGCGCCGCCCCCCATAAGCAACACGCTTGCCGGCACGAAGGCTTCCAGGCGCGCCAGCAGCGCTGAGCCGAACAGGGCCATACTGCCGGCGGCGGCCACGAGCGGAATTGCACAACACGCCGCACAGACCGCGCCGAGGCCCAACAGAACTTTCCAGGGTTTCATCCATAGCTCCTTTCAAAACGGACCCAAGGTCCAGCCCGTAGGCTAGAACCTCAAGTAACTTAAGGAGCAAGCGATTTATGCGTACTGCCGTTGCGCACAATGGCCGGCATGGAAGCTGTCAAAACCTTGGGTCTTTTCATCGCAACCGCGCTGGCGGAAATCATCGGCTGCTACCTGCCTTAGCTCTGGCTGAAGCAGGGCAGTCGGTCTGGCTGCTCATGCCCGCGACGGGTGAGCCTGGAGCTCTTTGCGTGGCTCCTGGCGCTACACCCGACGGCCGCAGGCCGCGTGTACGCCGCCTATGGCGGGGTCTATATCGGCGTCGCCATCCTGTGGCTCTGGGCACGCCATCGCCCAATGACTGGATCGGCGTGGCGGTCTGCTTTATCGGGATGGCAATCATCATGTTCGGGCCGCGCCAGGCAGGAGGATGACGTCGCGGTTCGACGGATGTGGTCCCGGAAACGGCCGATCCGCGGAATATTGGCAGTGACGCCTCCTTGGCTCACCTGCCCGCCCTGGCCGCCGTCTCACTAACGAGGGTTCGTGGCGCGGCAACGCAAGTCGAGCAAGCGCCATCCCCGGGCGCGCTCCATTGATCAGAAGCTCGCGCAGAACCAGTTCGAGATGGGAGTGCTTGAGACCGAAGGCGAGCGAGCCGGATCACGGGGCGCATCACGCGCGCAAAGGCGTCGAGCACCCAGCCCGTTGGCGTTCTGCCTGCTGCCCGGACGTGCCTACAGGCCCGCCGTCCCTTGATCACGCTTGTCGTTTTTCAATCCAGTGCGACTCGTGCCCATAGAGCCTGTTTCCCTCGGCGGCGGCGTGCTCGAGCTTGTCTCTGTTGTGCCGCACGTCCGGCATCCAGAGGCCGCCGCCGGAATGAGCCTGGTCCGGAAATACCTTGTCGGACCAGCAAAGCCGGATCTCGTACAGAACGCGCGCTTTAGGCGACTCGATGCCCCTCAGTGCAGAAGATGTCACGGTCGTTAACTCCAAGTTACCAACTGGACAGCGACATCAGCCGCCGTCTTACAACCAAGCACTGCGAACTATAAGACAAGAGGCCTACTAATGTGAATATTTCCCACGTAAGTAGCTGGATTGCGAGAGCAGGCATGTCAAGGTTTGTCACACGCCAGAAGAGGTCGGCTGCCTGGAGGAACAGCCATTCGATCGTCGGATCGCGACGTACCAAAGCGTCGACGGCGAAAGGCCGCCGAATGGGAGCGGCCGGCGCCTGGACTGCCGCAATGCACGCGAGGCAAGCGGTTCAGGCACGCATCGTTGCGGCCTTCGGGAAATACGTCGCTGGCGTTGGACCAGGGCCTACGGACGAAGAGCTCCTGACCTTCGCCAGGCTGGCGATCGCCGAGCAGCGGCACGCTCGCCGACTGCGCTAGCCGGTCTTTTTCGAAGGAGAGCAGCGGTGAACTCTGGTTCAGTGGCAGCGGGTGGCACGGTCTATCCTTCGGATGTTGTCTTCGGCAATTTGATCGAACTGGCGATGGCCAGCACAGGCGTAGGCTCGGTGGAGATCTGCGAAGGTTGCAGCACCATCAATCTCGGCTCCGCACGGTTCTGCAAAAGCTGCTCGCACAAGCTATCGGCGTTCCATGCAGCAAGGACCGCCCGCGAAACGGTGCTGCCGCCCAAGCGGCGGCTCGCCTCGCCAGAGCGCAGCTGGGCATGGGATCTGGCGGCCTTCTGCGTCGTGATCAATGCGCTGGCAGGCGTGACAGCGCTGGTTCCTCTCGGTTAGCGTCACAACCGATTGGGCCGCCATGAACGACATAGCTCGCCAAGCGATGCCGGGCGCCAGCAAGGCGGCGACCAGCGCGCCGGAGGCAAGTCGCGCAATCAGCACGGCCGCCAATGAGCCAGTCCACGAAGCGGAGGCCGCGCCATCCCACACAGAATCGCGACAACCCGACTGGACAGGCTGGCAGCCGCCGGAACCTGCGACCCCGCCGCAGCAGCTCACGCGAGTTTGCAGCGCGTGTCAGACCCTCAACAGGGACACCGCCCAGTATTGCCGGGGTTGTGCCCGCAAGCTTTCGCCGGACGACACCGGAGAAGCGGCGCAGGCAGGTCAGACGCCTGCGCACAAGCAGCAGGCTTCGGTGCGCACGCTGGATGCATGGCCGCAGGTACGTGCGAAGCGCATGGGCAGGACCACGCGGCGCGTGCTGGGCATTCCTGTACCCGCAGGGGTCGATGTATCCATCTTGTGGCTGCTCATCGTGCTGGCAGTGTTGCATGCGGCTTTCGTGCTTTGGTATCTCGGCCGCTCGACAGGGCAAAGCCTGCCGCTTTCCCAGGCGCCGTCGGCCCTGTGGCAAGCGCCGAGTGCATCGACGGGCCAGCCCGCAACGACTGCGGCGCCCGCGCTTGCTCCTCCGACCACGGTCGAAGCCAGGAGCGAACCTGCCGCGCCGGCGACCGCCAAACCCAAGAGCGAGCCTGTCCCGCAAGCGACAGCCGAAGCCAGGAGCGAACCCGCTGCGCCAGCGACGGCCGAAGCCAGGAGCGAACCCGCTGCGCCAGCGACGGCCGAAGCCAGGAACGAGCCTGCTCCGCCGCAGGTTCAGGATGCCCTCGCGTCTCAACAGACACCAGCAACTCCTCTTGCGCAAGACGATCCTGCGCCCGCACCTGCGGAGACGACAACGGCTGCTGCTCGTGCAGTGCCCAGGACGGCGCGTGCTGCACCGGCGCGCACGCCAAGCACGTCCAGGACCGTCGAGACGGCCAGAGCGGTTGTGCCGGCGAAGGCCAGGGAGCTTCCCCAGGTGCTCGAGGCACTGAAGCCCCTCGAGCCAGCGAAGCTCGCCGAACCTGCCAAGCCCGATGCCAGAGGAGACACCAGGGGCGAGCCCGTCCCGGCGCTCGCCCAACCTTCAGTCGTCACTGGCGCGCGGCCGAACGCCGACGAATTGCGGGCCAGGGCAATTCCAGGTACGCAGGCCCAAGCCGCAGCGCCTCAGCCTTCTGTGCTCCCGAGCCACTGCGACCGCTACAACCCCTATGGGGAGGCGGTCTGTCAGAACCCCAGGCCTGCGGGTCGAGTGGCACAACCGTCGCAATCCGGCGGCCCGCGTGTAGCTGGAACGGCTGCGCCAGGCGCCAGAAACACCAAGAACTCCGGCAGCAGTCTTAACTGGCTCTTTGCCGGCGGCGATGGAGGTGGCGCTGGCGCTGGTAGTGGCGGTGCAGCAGGAAGCGCGGGTGGAAGCGGTGCAGCTGGTGCAGGCGCTGGTGGCGCTGGTGGCGGCGCGGGTGGTGCCGGTGGCGCGGGTGGCGCGGGCGGTGGCGGCGGTCCCGGCGGTGGTGGCGGTCCTGGTGGTGGCGGTGGCGGTCCTGGTGGTGGTGGCGGCGGTCC
>NZ_JAGGNU010000090.1:13792-25329 GCF_018614915.1 Variovorax paradoxus
GTGGCGGCGGTCCCGGTGGTGGCGGTGGCGGTCCCGGTGGTGGCGGCGGCGGTCCTGGTAGGTGATCAGTGAGGTTGCTGCAACGGCGGATTTTTGGTGCCATACATAAGCGCAGCGAAGGGCCGGCACGCTATTTGGGCAGCGTGCTTCGGCGGCCAGAACAACGAGCGCACCACACCGCTCTCAGGGGCGATCCGATCGTCAGTTCAGGATGTTCATGCTCATCGTCCTAGGCAGCAAAGCATCTGGCGGCAGGTGATTGGAAGTCATCCGCTGAAGGGGAAAATGTCATTACCCTTGAAGGGAAATTGTCACGTTGGCCGCAGACAACATTTCGACCGAAGAAGCCCCCTCTTTTGCGACAGCATTCGCGCATCCGACTCCATCCCATGCAGAGTCTTCAAATGTCGGGGGTAGGGGTGCGCGGCCTGCCTGACGCACCGGCCCACAGGTCGAACCCCCGAGGCGCTACAGGTCGGCGGCCACTGCGTTCGGTGCGTCCACCAGACCGGCTGCTTGCAACTCTCCGGCTTCGGCGCCGCTGGTGGAGAGAAGAAGCGTACCCAGCGCAAGAGCAACGCATGCGAGCAGCACGGGCCAGCCGAACGCAAGGACCAATGCGAGGGTCGCAAGGGGGCTCACAAGTATGGCAAAGGATCGCATGTGGCATCTCCAGATTGTTTTTCACGGAAGACCGCTTCACCGAAGCGGCAGGTGGGCCTTGCCTGGAAGTCTTACTGTAGAGATGGCGACAAGCGCAGACATGAGCGTCGCGTCCTCGGACGAACGGGGCAGAAGGCCTGTTCTAGCGCTCGTCGCGCATGACGAAACGACTACGAGCTGCCGCTGCGCCCGCAGGGTTCCGCGGCCCCGCAAAGGCCTGAACAGGGTCCAAGGTCCGTCTCGGTTGGGAGCGGCCTAGTTCGGGATGCCGCAAGGCGTGGAGTTGCGTTGCACTTCGCAGCGCGGGCGCGTTGGGATCGGGCGCTTGGCCGCCCTCCTTCACTGGAAATCCGGGACCCAAGCGGGTCGACGTTCTGCCACCTTAACCATTCGGTGCTCCGATGATCGGTACCGTCCACGGCCATGGCCATGAGCGCGGGCCACCGGCCGCCTGTCAGGAGCGACCGCCAGAGGCGAACCGCCGATAGCGGGCTCATCGCCACTGCCGCCCCTGTACGGTCGCCAGTTCAAACTAAGCTGCAAAAAATTCAAGGTGTGGTGAAAACCGACACGAGCGGCCGATCAACGGCAGCTTCCGCGATCAGGGCGCATGCAGCAAGGCCTGGAACGACGCACGGCGTGCGGCCGCCCCTGGCCTCACCTTCGTCGGAATCAATGGCACCGTGTGCACGCCCGGCACGGGTGCTCCCGCACGAGCCGCGTCCGCGCGTTCGGCAAAGGTGAAGCTCAGTCCCGAGGAGCGTGCCAAGCGCATCGCCGAGTACGAAGACGAAATCAAGGCGAACCGCTGGCTCATTGCCAACGGCAACCCCGAGATCCAGTCGCAACCCGAGGCCCGAATCAAGCAGTACAAGGCCCGCATCGCCGCGCTGCAGTAGCCAATACCTGGGCTAAGGCCTAGGGCTCAGCGGGTGGGTGTCGGTCTTCACCACACCTTGAATTTTTTGCAGCTTAGTTTGAACTGGCGGCAGTACTGAGGAACGCCACTGGACTTTCGTGAACGTGCCACTGATCACGCGCAGCAGGAGTCTTGTCTGTGATGCGATGATGTGATACAGTGAATACACGTACTCAAGAGATCACAATGGCAACTTCGATTCGTTTGGATCCCAGCCTGGAGCAGCGCTTGGATACCCTTGCGGCCAAGACCGGTCGGACCAAGGCTTACTACCTTCGAGAACTTGTGGCAAGCGGCCTCAGCGATCTTGAGGACTACTACCTGGCAGCCTCAACCATGGAGCGCGTGCGCAAGGGTGACGAGAAGATCTATTCCGCGGCTGACGTGAGGCGAGACGTTGGCCTGGACGATTAACTACACCGAGACGGCTCTTAAGCAGCTACGCAAGCTCGACAAGCAAAAAGCCCGACGCATTCTGGATTTCATGGATGAACGCGTCGCGGTCCACGAGAACCCGCGCGGGTTCGGCAAGGCTCTGACTGGCCCGTTGCTCGGCGCCTTCTGGCGATACCGAGTTGGTGATTGCAGAGTGATCTGTGACCTTCAGGACGAAGTGCTTTGCATCCTTGTGATCGAAGTTGGCGATCGCAAGGAGATCTACAGATGACGACGATCTTCATCGTGCGCATGTTTCGCACCCACGAGGACGTTGAGCCTGGGGCTTATAAACACAGCGCGCCGCGCGATCCCGAGCGCAGACATTCCGGCAAATTCTCAATCGGACCACCGACCCATGGCGAAGAACGACAGTGCTGAGAGCTCGCAAGATCCGGCGGCGGAAGATGACTTCGGGCAAGGCGATCTCTTCGCGTGCGACATCAGGAGCTGGCCGGTCAAGGACGACCTGGCCAGCATGGAGATCCCCATCTTCAGCCTGGCGAAGCAGAAGGACTTGAGCACACGCGAATACCGCCGCAGGAACAAGACCGCTTCGATCCGGCCCGGCGCAGACGGCGCGGCCACGGTCTTCGACAAGGATCTGCTGCTCTATGTCGCATCGCAGATCGTTGAAGCTCCTAACCAGGGGCGACCGACCTCGAGAATCGTTCGCGTGGACAGCATCGACTTTCTCACTGGCACGGCCCGCGGCGACGGCCGTGCCTCTTTCGAGCGCATCCTTGACATGCTGCGGCGACTCGCAGGCACCCGGACCGAGACGAGCTACAAGATCTTGGCCGAGCGGCGGCGCCAGGTGAGTGAGCTCCATACGAGGACTGGCAGAACGCCCTCAAGCGTGAGTGCAAGGCGCGGTTGTTCAACCGAACCGGGCGCGGTATGACGCTGTCCGACGTCGGTCAGCGCATCTTCCCGCTGGTCAAGGCCCTGCTGTCGGACGCCGAGCAGCTGGAACTCGAGATCCATGGTGAAGCACGCGAGGCGGCCGGGCGGGTCACGATCGGCTCGCTGCCGTCGATCACGAATCCGATGGTCGGACGGCTCTTCACGCAATTGCGGGCACGCTACCCCCGCATCCAGCTCGAGATCGTTGAAGGTTCCAGTGGCCAGGTTGAGGGCACAATCGTGGCCGCGCTCTCTGCAGCATCGCGGCGATGCGCGCACCGTTCCATTTTGCTTCGAGGTCTGCGACCGAGTGTCTTCAGTGGAGGATCCACACCGGAAGCTCGTCGTCCACTCAAAAGCGCTGTTCCAGGCAATCGAGTCCCATGAGTCTTCAATCGACGAAACAGGCATCCGTTCTTGTTGTGGAGGACGATGAGAATATCGCTTACCTGTTGAAGTTCATGCTGGAGCGGGAGGGCTACCAAGTCGCCCTGGCCCGAGACGGCCGACAGGCCAAGGAGTTCATTGAGGCTCAGCCTCCGCCGCACATTGCCTTGCTCGATGTCATGCTGCCGTTCGTGGACGGTTTCGAGCTCATTCGTCTGATTCGCGCCAGCGCGGCATGGCGCTCGACGCCGATCCTCATGCTGACGGCCAAGACGCAGGAACAGGACGTGGTGAGAGCGCTGGACGCAGGGGCCAGTGACTATGTTCAGAAGCCCTTTGCTCCCAACGAGTTGCTGGCCCGGGTTCGCCGGTATGCAAGGGCCCCGTCGTGAGACGGAGCATTGCCGCCGGCGTTCTGTTCATCGGGCCGTTCGCTGCAGCTGGGGCAGAGCCGGTCGATCGTGCAGATTCGATCGAAATCGCCGCCGAGCATCAATCCTTGAACAAGGACCTGCCGGACTGGCGCGAAACATCGTTTCGGCTCGCGCGAGCCTTCGGTCCGCGCGAAGTGCTTTCGATGAACCTGAGGCGCACGGACCGCTTCGGCCTCGAGGACAGCTCAGCCGGCCTCGCTTACGTGGCACCGCTCGATCCGCGCCTCGTCGCCTCGGTGGAAGGCAGCTTCAGCCCCACCCATCGCGTTCTGCCCCGGCATGAGCTCGGCGCCTCGGTTCAGTACGAGTTCGCGCCCGCCTGGCTACTGCATGGCGGTTTCAAGACCACTGCGTACGACAACACAACCGTCAATCAGGGTCTTATCCGCCTCGAGCGCTACGTGTCGTCCTTCAGTTGGTCCGTCGCCTGGCGGCCGACCCGGGCGCTGGGAACCTATGCGCAAAGCCTCGAACTTCGTGGCAGCTACTACTACGGAAACAAGAACTCCGTCGGCCTGATCCTCGCGACCGGCCGTGAGGCCACAGCGATCGGTGAACAGCGCGTGGTGCTGGCCGATGTCCGCACCATCGCCTTGATTGGCCGCCACTGGTTCGATCCGGCTTGGGCGCTGACGTACGCTCTGGAGCGCACGCGCCAGGGCGACTTTTACAACCGCAGCGGAGTTCGAGTCGGTGTCCAGTACAGCTTTTGAGCCGCTGGTGGAGTTCGGCTTGCTCGCGGGTGCGACTGCCCTGGGACTCAACCTGCTGCTCGCCGCGCTGATCGTGGCATTGCGCGCCAGGCTGAAGCAGCGAGAACGGGACCAGCAGGCGTTCAAGTCGATCTGGCAACCCGCGCTCATGGGTGCCCTGGCGGGCCCGGAGTCCTATCGGCTGCCGCCGCTTAGGCCTCAGGACCAGCTCGCGTTCCTCAAGCTGTGGAACTACATGCACGAGTCCCTGCGCGGTGATGCCACCGTGCGCTTGAACGATATTGCGCGTCAACTGCGCTGCGGCGATTTCGCCCGCCGTCTGCTTCGGGAGGGCAGCTTTGCCGAGCGCCTGCTGGCCATGCTGACGCTGGGTCATCTGCGCGATCCCCACGCCTGGACCGCTCTGGGGCTCGTGGCACAGGCGACGGACACAGTGGCGTCGCTGAACGCGGCCAAGGCAATGATTCAGATCGATCCCGTGCTCGCAGCGCATCAACTCCTGCCGGCCGTGCTCATGCGCACGGATTGGGAGGCGCCTCGCGTGGCGCGGATGCTGGGCGACGCGCGCGAGGCCTTCGCATCGCTGCTCGTTCCGAGGATCGTCGGCCTGCCGGTGGCTCAGAAGTTGCGCGCTCTCGAGTTGATCGAAGCGCTGCGCGTCCCGTTGCCTCGCGCCGAGCTGGCGCTCCTGCTCGAGGCACGAGGCGAAGCAACCATCATTGCCGCTGCACTGCGCGTCACGAATGTGCCGGAGCTTCGACCCGACGTGCTGGCGCATCTGGAGCATCCGCGGTGGCGGGTGAGGATGCACGCTGTCGACGCCCTGGCTCGAATGGCCAGGCCATCGGACGTTCAACGGCTCGCTGCAATGCTCACAGATCGCGAGTGGTGGGTCCGCTACCGCGCCGCCCATGCACTGGTGGGCTTGGCGTTTCCCGGTCACCAGGATCTCGCGACACTGAAGAGCCTCACCGAAGATTCCTTCGGTCGAGATGTGCTCGACCATGTCTTTGCCGAAAGGGGCCTCCTATCACCCAGCAGCTGATCGTTGAACTCGCCACATGGTTCGTCTTTGGGTACTTCGTTCTGATGAACGGCGCCTACATCGCGCTCAATTTTCTGAGCCTGGTGCGGCTCAACCGGGACAATCAGTCAAAGCTGCTGGACGACATGCCCCAGCTGTATTCCGGGCTGGAGCCGGCGATCAGCGTCTTGATGCCTGCGTTCAATGAGCAGGCCAGCATCGTGGCCTCGGTGCGCTCCATGCTCCAGTTGGCGTACTCCGAGTTCGAGGTCATCGTCATCAATGACGGTTCGAGCGATGCGACGCTGCAGGTGTTGATGCAGGAGTTCTCGCTCGTTCCATTTCCCGAGGCGTATCGGAAGCGGCTCCAGACCGCCCCCATTCGAGCGATCTATCGCTCCACGCGCTTTCGGAATCTGCGCGTCATCGACAAGGCGAACGGCGGCAAGGCGGATGCGCTCAATGCCGGCATCAATGCGGCGCGCCATCCCTTGTTCTGCGGCGTCGACGCCGACTCCGTGCTCGAGAGGGACAGCTTGCAGCGGGTGGTCAGACCATTCTTGCGCGATCCGACCATGGTGGCCAGCGGAGGAACCGTGCGGGTATTGAACGGATGCGAGGTGCAGGACGGTGTCGTGACGCGCATCGGGTTGCCGCGCAATTTCCTCGCGCTGTGCCAGATCGTGGAGTACCTGCGCGCCTTCCTGTTCGGGCGGCTCGGGTGGTCGCAGTTGAACGCCATGCTGATCATTTCGGGGGCCTTCGGGCTGTTTCGAACCGAAACCGTCTTAGAAGTCGGCGGCTACCGAACGCGCACGATCGGCGAAGACATGGAGCTCGTGGTGCGAATGCATCGGATGCTGCGCCAGCGCGGCCGGCCCTATCGGATGGAGTTCGTCCCCCACCCTGTTTGCTGGACCGAGGCGCCAGAAGACCTGGGCACGTTGCGAAACCAACGCATTCGATGGCAACGAGGCCTTTGCGAAAGCCTTGCCGGCAACTGGCGCCTGATGTTCAGTCCGCGCGGCGGAACGCCTGGGTGGCTCGCCTTTCCATTCATGGTGCTCTTCGAATGGCTGGGTCCTCTCATCGAGGTGGCGGGCGTCGTCTTCCTTCTTTTCGCGGCCACGCAGGGGCTGGTTTCGTGGGTTGCATTCGCCACCTTCATGTTCCTTGCCATCGGCCTGGGCGTCCTGCTTTCCGCATCGGGCCTCTTGCTCGAGGAGATGTCCTTCCATCTCTACCCAAAGCTCCGGCAGGTCGCGCTGCTGGGCCTCGTCGCCGTCCTCGAGAACTTCGGCTATCGCCAGCTCAATACCAGTTGGAGATTCATCGGACTGCTCCGGTGGGCCCTGAGGCACAAGGGCGGCTGGGGAATCATGAGGCGCAAGGCCCATTGGAAGGGTCCGTAACTGACGCTCAAGGAGCGGGCATCCGAGGCAGTTCAAAAAAGAACTCCGTGCCGACGCCTACAGTGCTGACGAAGTCGATGCGGCCGCGATGCGCCTCGACGATGCTCCTGCAGATGTTCAGGCCGAGCCCGGTGCCACCCCGCAAGCGGCGATCCGACCCGTCGGCCTGGGCGAAGCGCTCGAAGATCCGAGGACGAAACTCCGCGGGAATCCCCACGCCCCGATCGGTCACGCAGACGCGGACATATCCATCGACGACTGACATGCCGACAGTAACCGGATGATCGGGCGCGGAGAACTTGACCGCGTTGGAAATGAGATTTACCAGCACCTGCGTGATGCGGTCGGGATCCGCGTCCACATACGCGTCATTCACGCGACTTTCGAACAGGAGCGAGACCCGCAACGGCTCGGCATAGGCCTGCATGGAGCGGATGGCCTCGTCGATCAGCGGCACCAGCGCTTGCCTGGAGAACGCATAGCGCATGAGTCCGGCCTGGATGCGCTCCACGTCCAGCACGTCGCTGATCAGGCGCACGAGGCGTTCGCAGCTGCTGAGCGCGACCGAAACAAGCTCCTGCACATCTGGGGCCAGCGGTCCTACTGTTTGCGAATCCAGCAGGCGCAGAGATCCGTAGATCGCCGTCAGAGGCGTGCGCAGTTCGTGCGAAACCGTCGAGATGAACTCATGCTGCATTCGCTCGATCTTTTTGCGCTCAGAGATGTCCATGTAGGTCGTGACGAAACCGCCCCCGGGCATTGGCGCACTGCGCACCTCCAGCGGCTTTCCGTCGTGCCTCTCGCGCTCGAACAAGAGGCGCTTTGGATGGCGCGCACGTTCCACCAGTTCGCCAACGATGTCGTCGACCGAACCAGGCCCGTACTCACCGCGCGCCGCATTGACGCGAACCACGTCTTCGAACTGAATCGCCCCTCGGGCAAAAAGCGCTTGGGGCAGGTCGAGGAGCAGGCGAAACTGCTCGTTGAACGCGATCAGATCCAAATTGCCATCAAACACGCTAAGTCCGCACGGCAGGTTGTCCACGATGCTTTGCAGCGTCGTGTGATTGCGCCGCAGTTCTTCGCGAAGTGCACGCGCCGCGGTCACGTCCTGCAGCGTGCCCACCAGTCTCACAACGTGGTCGTCTTCCATCTCCACAGTACCCACCGAGCGAACCCAGATGCTTCGTCCAGTGGCGGTCGTCATGGGCAGCTCCAGATCCCACGGCTTGCGTTGGTCGATGCACTCTCGGGCTGTCCGGTTGATCAGGTCCTGCTCGGGAACAGCGAAGTAGTGGTGCAGGGCGCGTGACTGCTGCGGTGCACCCGGTGCGAGCTCGTAGATCCTGAAGGTCTGGTCCGACCAGGTCAGGACGCCGGTGCGCAGGTCCACTTCCCAGCCGCCGACGCCCGACACGCGCTCCGCACGCTTCAAGAAGGCCTTGTTCGATCGCAACTGCTCTTCGGCGCGCTTTCGCGTGGTGATATCCATTTGCGTTCCGGCCATCGAGGTTGGGCGGCCCGCCGCAGTCCAGGCTGAGACACGGCCGCGCAGCAGAACCCAGATCCAATCCCCGTTGCGATGGCGCAGGCGCAGTTCGCATTCGTAGTACTCGGTGCGGCGGGCAAAGTGCGCCTTCAGGACCGCGATCGCGTGGCGCAGATCTGCGCGATGGACATGGCGCCGCCAGCGCCGGATGGTGAGCGGAGAAACATCCTGGGCGCTGTAGCCGATCATGTAGGCCCAGCGCTCGTCGCAAGTGAGCAGGCAGGAGGGAATGTCCCACTCCCATGTGCCGACGTGCGTTCCTTCCAGAACGTCCTTGAGCCGAACCCGCTCGCGACTCAATTCCTTCAAAGCCGCTTGCAACTGGGCGGCTGCCCGCTTCTTCTCTGTGACGTCGACGCCGAGCTGCATGAAACCCATCAGCCGACCTTCGGGGTCGCGATAGGGCTGAACCTCCAGCTCGATGTCGTGGTGGGATCCGTCCTTCGATCGATTGACGACTTCTACGCGACAGCTCACCTCGGCCTCGGCGGCCCGATCCATGGCCGCGTAAGCCTCGGGATCGGTCACGCCGCTGCCTAGAAGCTGCAATGGCGTGTGCTCGCGAGCCTCTGCCAGCGTGTAGCCGTAGAACCGGGTGAACGCATCGTTGACCCACTGGATCTTTCGATCCTGGTCGGTGATCACCACCAGATTGGAGGTGTGCCGCACGACGGCCGCCAAGCGCTCCAAATCTGCGGCCATGCCTGGCGCTCCCCCCGCTGGACGGATCACACGCTCCACCGCAGTCTCCCCGACTTGCAATCGCAGCTGATCGCTGGTCGGACTGTCATAGCCGCTTGGCTCATCAGCATGTGAGGGCGCCTCCACAGGGGCCGATGAGATAAGACGTCGAGCAACCGTGGGCCGCTACGCGAAGCGCCCGCCAATCGCCCGCAATGGTCCGCTTCAAACCCCTCGGTCCTCCCGGAAAGGGTCTTAGTCGGTCTTGCCGAGCTTGCGCACCACTCCAACCCCTTCGAACCAGGCGCCCATCGGCGTCGAGTGCGCCGTCTCGCCAGTCTCCCGAGGCCGGAAGCACAGCAGTTCGCCTGGGACCGTGACAGCTTCCAGCAGCGAATAGTGAAACTCTCCTTTTTCCAATTCGCTCACGCACAGCGCAAGTCGTCCTGGCACGGTCATTCTGCTCCAGCATGTGGTTGTTAACGATATCTTGTTTGTAGCGTGGGTCGTCCGGCCTGAGTTGGTAGTTCTCGGAACACCGCGCTTGATGAGCGGAGCCGGCCATGCGATTGCCGCTGCAACGGAATCTGTGAATTTTGCCCGAAAGCAATCTGGGAAAAAAATGATCAAAGGTCCTGCCGCGCGCGTCTCAGATCGCGGCGACGAGTTGAAGGCCCTTGAGTTCTGGGTAGTCGTGCAACATGCGGGCGTAGTGGCCGGCACCGCTGACGACCTCCTGCTCTGGGTGCATCTTGCGATGGTGGGCTCGTTGGTCGTGGCTCTTGCCTGCTACGCCGCGACTTGACTGAGCCCTCCTGACCCTTCGGGCCGATGCCGGTGCTTATGCTTTATAACGTTTTTGTCCAAGCGTGAAGGAAAGCGCGGTTGTCCGGGTTCGCCGAACGAGGGGAAGCCTGTCCTCTAGAAGAACTATGCCATCCTCATCAGACAGTCAGCCATAGAACGACTGGAAAACGACTCGATGAACCTTGACCTTTAAAAAACTGCACATCGCAGGCCCAGACCTGTCGAGCTACGAGCTGGGCGAGCCCATGTTCGTCCATGACCGGGGCCGGTTCCTTGGCAGGGTCGAGCCGGTCGAGGTAAGCCCCGACAGGTCGGAAGTGCGCATCAGTCGCTTTCTGCCTTCGCCATCTCTGAGAACAGAGCCACGCAACTTCGGCCCGCTCTTGCTGGTCGAGGTCACCATGTTTATGGCTGAGCACTTGCCGACTATCCAGAACGTGCACTTCGCGTTGACCCGGGAGATAGAGATATACGGCGACGGCATGATGGTCGCTTCGGCACGAGTTGAACTGCTAAGGAGCATCGGTGCTGCGGACGTTCATGCTCAACCAAAGCCCGACTCGAGCAACCCCGGAAACTTCGTTGTCCAGGGCGTTTGGGCGTACACGGAGCGCAACCTGGCTGCCCTCCGGCTAGCGCTGACCATGCAGCGCGAGCTCTACCGCAAGCATCTGGCTAGCGCCCCGAAGCAAGAACGCCCGGTTTCGCTGCTGAGCCGCTTCAGGCAGTGGTTGGCCGGCGATGATGACGCATGAGGCCCTGAGCGCGTCGCCCTCAGCCGCAACGCAGCTCGAACTGGCGGTCTCTTGCCCGCTTGCGTTCGCTCCGAAGCTTGTCTTGCTCGAAACCGGGGAGGGGCTGCCAAGCCGCTGCATCGAGTGAGGCAATCAGCGATTCAAGTTGGCTGCATTCGGAAACTGTGCGGTCAGCATTCATCGCCACCCGGCGCTCTTGGGCCACAAGCTCCTGAGCGGCGACCCTGTTCTCCCGCATTGATGCCTCGCGAGCGCGAGAGCTCATGCCGTCCGCCAAATTGATGTCAGGCCGGACTTCCACGATCGTGGTGCGTGTACCAGCAGGGCAAGGCCCGTCGGAATAGGTCGCCTGCCCCGTGCTTGCTGTGCACCTCGTGACATGCTGGATGCGGGACGCCGGTCCTTGCCGCGAGTCGGACGTGTTCGGCGGAAGAGGCACTGCCGCTGGAGCGGTGGCTTCCTGTGTCCGGGGACCGGGCGCACCTTGGCGAACTTCAGTCCGAGACCCGGGCGCCAAAGTCAACCATCCCTGCGATACAGCGAGACCTGCGAGTGCGGCCGCCAGCAAAAACGCCAGGAGGAGAACTCGATTTGAGGATTTCGCCGGGCGTAGGCCGCGTTCCCAAGCCGCCAAGGGCTCGCGGCGTCCGTTCATCTGCGAGTCGAAGGGGTCCTGGGGATTCATGGCCCTGCGAATATCGGCGACATCGGGTTCTGCGACCACGATAGGGCAGACTCAGGGACGCGCCTTCGTGAAGTTTTTCATGGGTGCATGGCGAAAGCCGGGTCAGCCATCAAATGGCTACGCCTTTCGCACAGGTTTGCTGCGCCTAGTACAGTGACACGTAAATA
>NZ_JAGGNU010000091.1 GCF_018614915.1 Variovorax paradoxus
TAATTCGGGCGCACTACACTAGCGCTTTCGTCGACCCGCTGATGCCGCCCAGAGCAGGGTAGGGTCACTCGCCCGGAAGCCATGCTGCCTGTGCGGTTGCGCGCGCGTCGACGCACATGGCGTTCGAGGCTGCCCACGTTAAGTAGGTCATGAAGGCAACCCCCTTGGTACGCCGCCTGTGTCGCGGCGAGGGCGGTCGCTGCGCTACCGGCTCGGGCGAGGAGACTGCGCCAAGTCGGGCTCGCTCTCCGGCCATTTCGGCGCTTGGGCATGGGCCAGCAGCGAGATGATGCCGGTCGACGACCTCACCGAGTTCGGCTCATGAAACCGCGCCGAGACCCGCGCGTATCGCTGCGCACGATGATCTGTTCGCGCCGGACCCGTCGGCTCCGAGTGGTGGGATGCGTTCCAGGTCAGTAGCCGGCGGCCGCATCAACCAGGTTCATCAAGGGCTCTCCGGCCCGAAGGCGCAGCACGTTCGCGATCACCTGAGGCGCAACGCGGTGCGGCGGCGTGCGTGAAGCGACATGCGGTGTGACCCTGACCCGAGGATGCACCCAGAACGGATGCGCCGGCGGTAACGGCTCGTGCTTGAACACATCCAGGAAGGCCCCTGCCAAGCGGTCGGCGTTCAATGCCTCAAGCAATGCATCTTCGTCGACATGAGCGCCGCGGCCGACGTTCACGAAGTAGGCCCCTTGTGGCAAAGACGCCAGCACGTCAGCACTAACAATCCCGGCGGTCTCGTCGGTGAGCGGCAGCGTACAGATGAGCACCTGCGCCCGCGGCAACATTGCTTTCAGGCCCGCTTGACCGGAGAAAGCTTGCACGCCAGGCAAGTTCTTGCCTGTGCGGGACCAGCCACACACCCGAAATCCGAGCGCATGGAGCGAGGTCGCGGTCGTGCCACCGATGCGCCCCATTCCGAGTATCCCGACAGTCGTTTCTGACGATGAGCGGTGAGGCAGCGGCGCCCATGTGGAAGTTTTCTCCTGCTCGACATAAGGCATAAGCTGTCGAACCCACGACAAGGTGGCAGCAACGGCTAGCGACGCAACGTCGCCAGAGACCGCTTCGTCGGCAATGCGAGCGACCCGGATGTCCGGCCGCTTCAGCGCTTCTGCGAGCAGATAGTCCACACCGGCACCCACGGCGTACAACAGCTTCAGGTTCGGCAAGCTCTGGACGAGCCCTTGCGGCAGCGTGTGCGTGACGAGGCAATCGATGTCGAGCGGATTCCCGATGTCTGGGTACGTGCGAATGTCCATACCCGGTGCCGCTTCACGCAACGCAGGTCCCCAAACGTCAGGGGCGAAGTTCAAAAGCAGGGAGGGTGACGAGTTCATGGGTTGTTCACGCTGCGGGTGAGACTCGAGTGCGCTGCGCGAACGGCAATGGTCTCTGCCCATAGTTGCCGAAGGTACTGCGGGCGCACGTGCCATCTCTCGGGTGACTGCGATCCTTCATCAGGTCGGTCTTAGGCTCGCTGGAACACGTGGCGCTTCGCCAGGGAGCAACCCTGCTTGCACGCAACAGGAAGGTCTACCATTTGGCTCCTCGGTCATTCCTCGACGGTGAAGCCCGTTGCCTTCACGATTGGGCCCCACTGTTCGTAGTCACTGCGAATCAGCTTAGCAAACTCGGCAGGGCTCTCGCCGCGCGGCTTGAAGCTCATCTTGCGAAAGCCATCCTTGATCTCGGCCGAGGCCAGTGCATCGCGAACAGCCGCGTTGAGTTGCGCAACCTCGCCGGGAGGAGCCTTGGCGGGCATGAGAAGTCCGAACCACTCTGCGACCTCGACGTCGAACCCCATCTCCTTGAAGGTCGGCACGTTGGGCAGAATGGGGGAGCGCTGCGCGCCGCTCATGCCGAAGATGCGCAGCTTGCCGCCGTCGACGTGCTGCACCACGTCGCCGACCTGCATGAATCCCAGGGGAGTGTGACCACCCAGGACATCGGCGACTGCCGGTGGCCCGCCGCGGTACGGGACATAGCTGAGCTCCATGCCCGTCGCTTGCGCGACCCGGGTTGCCGTGAAGTGAAGAATTGTGCCGATGGCAGGGATGGCGATCTTGCCTCTGCTCGGTGCGTCGGCCTTCACCCAGCGCACCAGCTCCGGCAGGGTCTTCACTTCGGACGGGACTGCCGGGCCGGCGTTAATGGTGAACTCGAAGTCACACAGCGTCGATACCGGCGTGAAATCGGTCAACGGCGAGTAGCCCAGCTTCTTGTAGACATAGGGATAGACGCTGAAGCTGCTGGACGAGTTGATCAACACGGTTCCGCTGTTCGGATCCGAGTTCTTCACGAAGTCCATGGCGATACGGCCCGCCGCGCCTGTCTTGTTCTCGACGATCACCGAAGCGGCATAGGTGCCCTGGAGCTTGCTGGCGATCAGACGGGCGAGCACGTCGGTCGAGCCGCCCGGTGGGTAGGGCACGATGATGCGCAGAGGCTTGCTGGAGGGCTGTGCGAACGAGCGAAGCGGAGTTGCCGCTGCGCAAAGGGCCGTGGTTGTGCCGGCAATAAAAGAGCGGCGATTTTGCATGTTAGTCTCCAGCAAGTGAACTGAGGGAAGTGCGCAGGCCGGCGTGGACCGAAGCGCTGCGGAGCGGGAACGACTACGCGGCTGTGAAGCCACCATCCACCGGCAGGGCAACACCCGTGATGAAGGAGGCATCGTCCGATGCCAGCCACACGGCTGCGCGTGCAATCTCCTCCGGCTGGCCATACCGTCCCAGTGGAATCAGGGATTTCGCTCTGGCTTGCGCCTCCGCGGCTGCCTTGGGATCCTGATTGGGACCGAAGAACTGCGGCAGCATGGGCGTATCAGTCGCACCAGGGCAGACCACATTCACGCGGATGCGCTCGGGTGCATAGCGCAGTGCCAGAGCCTTTGCCAACCCGACCACGCCGAACTTGGCAGCCGAGTAGATGGGGCTGACGCGAAAGCCGACGAGCCCGGCCACCGACGCCGTGAAGACAATGGCTCCGGCCCCAGCCTTGCGCATGTAGGGGATCGCTGCGGCGGTCGCCAGCGCGCCGGAGCGAACGTTGAGGTCCATCGCCTTGGCATATTCGGCGAGATCCAGATCCTCGATCCCGGCCGCCGCCGGAATTCCGGCGTGATTCCAGAGGACGTCCAGCCCACCCAGCCACTCCGCACCCTCATGGATGATGCGCTGGCATGAGTCGGCTTCCAGCAGGTCGGCGACGATGGCAAGTGCCTTGCCGCCGCTGCCGTTGATTCCGTCTACCACGGACTGCAAGCGATCGCGATCGATGTCGACCGCGACCACGGTCCCGCCTTCGCGGGCGAATTGCTCGCAGCCTGCCCGACCCATGCCGGACGCCGCAGCGGTAACGATGATGCGCTTTCCTTGGAATTTCATCTCATGCCTCGTGAAGAACTATTGAAAGAGATAGGCCCGCAGCGCCGGCGCGTGAGGGTCATGTGGCCGAGGCGCCCGCCCGCCTCGTATGGGTGAAGTTTGTGCGCGGAGGGTTGGCGCGCACCGGGCAAGAAGCGACAGGCTCCGCTCGCAAGATGCCGCCCAGGAATCTCACTTGTTAATGACGATTCCGCTTTTCATGACGCCCTGCAGCTTCTTGTATTCGTCCTCCATCGCGCGCGCCATGGCTGCGGCGGTTGAGTAGCCCACTTGGACGTTCCTGGCTTCGATCTTCTGTTGTGCATCGGCCGACGAGAGGATCTCCTTCAGCGCATTGTTGTACTTGTCCACGATATCGGCAGCCATCCCGCCGGGCAGAATGAGGCCGTACCACGCTGCAATGTCCATGTCATTCGGAAGTCCGACCTCGCTCAGGGTAGGCACGTCGGGCAACGATCTCAATCGCTTGGGCGTGGTCACAGCAAGGGCCGAAAGCTTCCCCGCCCTGATGTGCGGTTCCGTGATTACGGTGGTTTCGAGGACGTACGTTGTCTCGCCACCGAGAATGCCGGCGATCGTCGGAGCGCTCCCCTTGTAGGGCACTGCGGTGCCTGCCAGGCCCGACTGCGCCTTGATGCGCTCAACGTGCAAGGTCACGATGTTGCAGCAAGTGCCGTAGTTCATCGAGCCTGGGTTGCGCTTGGAAGCATCAACGAGCTCCTTGAAGCTGTTGATCTTGGTAGAGGGATTGGACACAAGCACGAAAGGGACACTTCCAACCAACCCGACGGGAGTGATGTCCTTCTTGCTGTCGTACGGCAGCGGCTCGCGCAGCACCCGGTTGAGGACAAGATCGTTTGTCACGAGGGCGACGGTGTATCCGTCGTTCTTGGCGGTCGCGACCGCCTGTACTCCGATGATCGTGTCGGCGCCCGGCTTGTTCATCACCACCACCTGCGTCGACCACAGGCTTCCCAGCTTCTCCGCGAGCAGGCGACCCATGAAGTCGGCGCTGCCGCCTGCCGGAAAGGGAACGATCAAAGTGATCGGTTTGCCACGCTCCGGGAAAGTGTCGGCCCAGGCGGTTGGCGCAAGGAACGCAACCAAACCCAACGCTGCAATCATTTTGAATATCGAGGTCATATTCGTCTCCTGCGTTTAGAACTCAAACTAGCAAGGCGTCATCGATGCGCCGGACTTCACGTGGTTCGCTTGGTTTAACGGTGGCGCTCATGCGGGCAGCGCCCCATGGTCTGGATTTGTCGGCCAAAAGGCCTTCTCTAGAGACCGCGCCCACCGTCCACGTCGATGCAACTGCCCGTCGTCATCCCGGCATCGTCGGAGGCGAGGAAGAGCACGGCATTCGCGACATCGTCGGCGGTCGCCATACGGCCGAGCGGCACGCCTGATTCGAATGCGCGCTTCTTGGCGTCGTCAAACTCCGCCCCGACGAAGGTGTTGGTGAGCCCGGTTTCTGCGAGCGTCGGATTGATCCCGCACACGCGAATCTTGTGAGCGGCCATCTCCAGCGCCAGTGCCTTGGTCATCGCGATCGCTGCGGCCTTTGACACGTTGTAAGCAGCCAGGTTGGGTCGAATGCGGACCCCACCGACTGAACAGATATTGATCACCGCGCCTCCGCCGGCGGCTTTCAGCGCGGGCATGGCCAACGCCGAGCCGCGCATGATCGCGCGGACGTTGACCGCGAAGACGCGGTCGAATTCGGCGCAGGAGATCTGCTCGAAGGGCTTCAGGTCGTGCGAGACGCCGGCATTGTTCACCAGAACGTCAAGCCGCCCGAAGCTGGACGTGGCAGTCCGTATCGCTGCTTCAAACTGTGTATCGTCCGTGACGTCGGTGCGTACGAAACGGGCAGCGGCGCCCAGATCGCTGGCAACCCGATCGCCGGCGACGGCGCTCATCTCAGCGATGACGACCCTGCCGCCCTCGCTGACGAACTTCCGCGCGATGACTTCACCGAAGCCGGAACCTGCACCCGTGATCAGTGCGACTTTGCCTTGAAACCTCATGCTTCTTCATCCTTGTTCAGTTGTTTGGCTGCGAACTGCACGGCGGAGCCTTACGCAACCTTGATGACGACAGACTTGGTCTCGAGGTATGCGTCGAGGTGCTCGCGACCCGATTCCCGCCCATAGCCACTCTGCTTGAAGCCCCCGAAGGGGATGCCCACGTCCATCGCCTGGTAGCAGTTCACCCACACCGAGCCAGCGCGCAAGCCGTTCGCAACGCGGTGCGCCTTGGCAAGATCCCGTGTCCACACGCCGCTGCCCAACCCGAACATCGTCTGGTTGCCGCGTCGAATGACATCGTCAACGTCGGAGAAGCGGATCGCCGAGATGACAGGGCCGAAGATCTCTTCACGCGCTATGCGCATGTCGTCATTGACGTTAGAGAACACGGTTGGCGAAACGAAAAATCCACGAGCCAGTGCCCCGTCTTCGATGCGCGCCCCTCCCGTAACCAGCGTGGCTCCTTCGCGTACGCCTTCGGAAAAATAGCCGCCGACCCTTTCCAGTTGGCGGGCGGAGACCAGGGGCCCCATCTGCGTCTGAGGGTCGAGGCTGTCGCCGACCCGGATGGATCGGCCAAAGGCGGCCACGCGTTCGACGAACTCGTCGTACACGGAGGCTTCGACGAAGAGGCGCGTGCCGGCAGAGCAGACCTGTCCGGTATTGCCGAAGACCGCCATCGCCGCCCCGGGCACAGCGGCGTCGAGGTCTGCATCTGCGAACACGATATCCGGCGACTTGCCACCAAGCTCGAGCGACAGCCGCTTCACGTTCGCCGCCGAGGCGCGGATGATGTTCTGCCCGGTAGCGGTGGACCCGGTGAAAGCGATCTTGTCGACACCGGGGTGGGCTGCGAGCGCCGCACCGGCATCTCCCTTTCCCGGAACGATATTGACCACGCCGGCGGGGATCCCGGCTTCGAGCATCAGTTCGCCCAGTCGTAGCGACGACAGGCAGGCTTCTTCGGACGGCTTGAGCACGATGGTGCAGCCTGTTGCGATCGCGGGCGCGACCTTCCAGATGGAGGTCACCATGGGCCCGTTCCAAGGCGTGATGCCACCGACCACGCCGACCGGCTCGCGCTGCGTGTACGACACGCACTCGCCCGGCAGTGAATTCTGGATCGTGTCGCCGTGGATGGCCGTGGCCAAGCCCGCGTAGTAGCGCAACAGTGACACCCATCGAGGTCGAGAGGCCAACGTGCGAGTGATCGGAGCCCCCATGTCCAGGCTGTCCAGCGTTGCCAATTCCTCGCCATGCGCTTCGACCAGGTCCGCGAGCTTGAGCAGCATTCGTTGTCGATCGACAGGCTTGACCTTGTGCCACGATCCCTCGAATGCCGCGCGCGCAGCTGTCACGGCGCGGTCGATATCCTCGGCGCCAGCGAGCGCCACCGTCGCGAGCTTGTCGCCGGTCGAAGGATTGATGGAATCGAAGGTCTGGCCCGAGGCGGCGCTCACCCACTGCCCCGCTATCAACAGAAGCTTTGTATGTTCATCAAGAAATCGGGGTCGGTTGATGGTCATTCGAAATCCTTGCCAATGGGTTGATGGGGTTCGGGGGAAAGCGGCGTTGGCGGTTGGAACTCTGGTGCAGGCTTTGGCGCCGCTCGACGGATGACAGTCACGTCAGCGCAGGTGGCGGGAACAACTGCGAACTTGTGGTCGTGGTTCGCGTGCCGCGAACTTGGCTCAGTCCGCATAACCCGGGAGCTCCCGGTCGAGGACGCGCATCATGGCTTCGAAGAAGAGCCGTTCGCGCAGCTCGCGCGGATGTCGATCGTCCGCACCGGGCGTCTGCACTTGGGCGGCCATCTCGTCAGTCAACAAATGCAGCGGGCGCCCGGTGGCCAGCGCCAGCATCTGGTTGCGGCACACACGTTCAAGGCGATAGAGCCGTCGGTACGCCTGCGCAACCGTACTGCCAGTGACGAGCACCCCATGATTTCTCATGAAGACGATCGGCTTGTTCCTCATCAAACGCGCGAGTCTTTCGCCTTCGCTCAGTGTGCCAGCCGTGCCCGCATACTCATCGTCGTAGGCGATCTGGCCGTGAAAGAGGGCTGCGGTTTGGCTGGCAGGCAACAAGCGGTTGTCTTTCAGCATGTTCAGCGCGGTGGCCCAGGTCTGATGCGTATGAAGCACGACCTTGGCACCTGTGAGCCGATGGATTGGCGCATGGATGCACTGTGCCGAAAGTTCCACCACTCCGTCGCCTTGCAAGGTCCTGCCCTGCTCGTCAAAGGTCACAAGCTCGCTCGCACGGGCTTCGGACCAGTGGAAGCCGAAGGGCAGCACAAGGTACTGGTCTTCGTGACCTGGTACCACCATGGTGAAATGGTTGTCGATGCCTTCCTCGAGCTCGTGCAGTACGGCGAGACGGTAGGCAGCTGCGAGATGGATGCGAGCCTGGGCGACGGGGTCGGGGGACGTCGCAGGGTTCGAAGTAGGAAGAGCCATTTGGGTTGCCAGTTTTAGTCAGCGCGAATGTTGGCCTTCTTGATGACATCGCGCAGCAGCGCGTCATCCACCGCTATCTGCGCCTTGAACGCCGATGGGCCCTGGAAGGCGGCAGACATGCTCATCTTGTTGAGCTTGTCCTTGTCCAGCCCTTCGACCACATCCTTCGAGGCAGCGCCTAGCTTCTCGACCATGTCCTTGGGCGTCCCCTTGGGAGCGAAGAGGCCGTACCAGTTGGGCACGTCCAGATCCACGCCAACTTCCTTCAATGTCGGGACGTTTGGCAAGTCCGGATGACGGATGCCGACCATGGTGGCGACCGCCTTGAGTTCGCCGGCCTTGACCTGGGGAACCACGACACTGTCGTACACCATGTCGACGCGCCCGCTGAGCAGATCGGGGACGAATTCAGCAGAGCCTTTGTAGGGAACGTGGACGGTGCTGGTTCCCAGCTTGAGATTGAGCAGTTCCCCCATCAGGTGGGTCATGGTGGCCGGGCCCGCCGAGGCGAACGAGTATTTGCCTGGGTTCTTCTTCAGCTCCGCGACCAGCTCCGAAAAGTTGTTCGCCGGAAAATCCTTGCGGGTCACCATCACCGGAATCCAGGTGGTCAGCCGGGCCACGGGAATGAAGTCGTTGTGCGCGTCGTACGGCACCTTCTTCAGGTGCGGCGTGACGACGAACACGGCCGTCGGGGCGATGAACAGGGAGGTGCCATCGGGCGCGCCGCGCGCAGCTGCTTGCGCTCCGATCACCGCGCCGGCGCCGGGCTTGTTGTCGATGATGACCGGCTGCGCGAGCTTCCTGCTCAATGATTCGGCGAACAGTCGCGCGATGTTGTCCGCATTTCCGCCGGCCGGATACGGAACGACGATTCGAATTGTCTTGTCCTGCTGCGCCATGGCGGGCAGTGCGAACGAGAGCGCGGCGATGACCGAGAGGGCGATGCGACGTTTCATGGGGTTGTCTCCTGAAATCGGGTAGGTCAGCGGCCTTCGAACCGGGGCGCGCGTTTTTCCTTGAACGCGCGCTGACCCTCTTCGAGGTCGCTGCTGGTACGAATGGCCTCCAGTTGTTGCAAGGTGCGGGCGTAGAGTTCGGATGGACTCGGGGGGATGATCTGACCGACGAAGCGCTTGATGGTGCGGATGACGAGCGGCGCCATGGCGGCGATCTCTTCCGCCATGCCGAGCGCTACCTCCAGCTGCCGTCCGGTGGGAACGACCTGGTTGATCAGGCCGACCTCGTAGGCGCGGGTGGCATTCATCTGGCGCCCCAGCAGCATGATTTCCATAGCGACCTTCTGCGGGATGCGCGCAGCGATAGCCGTGATGAACCCTTGCGTGAGACCGATCTTCGCCTCGGGGTAGAGGAACTTCGTGTTCTCGGCGGCGACTGCGAGATCGCAGGTGGCGGTCAGGGTCAGACCACCGCCGATGCACCAGCCCGCGATCGCTGCGATGACGGGTTTGTCGGTGTTGATACCGGCACCTGGCGTGCAGCGCCAGAATTCCGGAATGTCATTCAGGTCTGCACCGGCGGTGAACGCTTCATCGCCGGCACCGGTGATGATCGCCACGCGCTGGTCCGGGTCCGCATCGAACTCCACGAATGCGCCCTGCAGTGCCAGAGCGGTTGCCTGGGAGATGACGTTGCGTTTGGCCGCGTTGTCGATCGTGAAGATCGTGACAGCGCCGTGCTTCTCTACCTTCACGATGGTCATGGCTGAGGCTCTCCAATCCGGGCTCGGGCGTCGACCGCAACGCAGCCCTTGATATCCAATTTCAGCGGATTGACTTCAATCTCGAAATCACGTCCTCGAAGGGACTCGGCGATTGCGGCAAAGCGCAGCACGACATCCGCCACCGAGTCCACATCTAGCGACTGCGCGCCGCGGTAGCCTCGCAGCAAGGGTGCGATACGCAACGACAGAAGTGCGTCCATGGCAGCCTGCCTCGACACGGGCAGGGGCAACAGAACTACGTCCTTCATCAGCTCCACGAGCACGCCACCGCTGCCGATGATCACCATGGGGCCGAACTGAGCATCGTGCCGGGCGCCGACCAGCAACTCGACGGTGCCGGTCACCATGCGCTGCAGGAAAAAACCTTCCAGGCGCGCGTCTGGCATCGCCTTGGTCACGCGCGCTTTCATCGCCGAAAGGGCCTCGCTCAACTCACCCCGGTTGCGTAGATTGAGCGCGACGCCGCCGACCTCGGTCTTGTGCACGATCTGCGGAGACACGATCTTCGCCACCAGCGGATAGCCGATCTCTTCGGCGCATGCCAGCGCCTGGTCGATGCTCCCAACGACGACGCCTTCGTTCACCGGGATGCCTGCTTGGCGGAGCAGGGCCTTGGATTCCTCCTCCCCCAGCGAGACAGCGATCGGTGGCAGATTGATGCTCACTTTCGCGGCGGGTGCATCGATCGCCTGCTCGCGATAGGCAGACCAAGCCCGCCAGGCTCTGATCGCCTCGACGGCTTCAGCGGCCGAATCCGTGAATGGCTCACCTCTATTGCGCAATGCTTCACGCGCATCATTCGCCAGGGCGCCGGGCTGCATCACCTGCAGGATGGGCTTGCCTGCTTCGGCGCAGCCTCTGGACAGTCCGGTTGCGAGCCCAGCGAGATCCGGTGCTGTCGTGATCACACTGAGGCACACGTCCGCATGAGCATCACGCATCGGCATGAGTGCACTCCGATAGGCGAAGTCGGGAACGTCTGCAACTTTGGCGCCGAACAGGTCGACGGGGTTGTCCGCCTGGCCCGGCACGTAAAGGGTGGCGAGTTGGGCCCGCGTTGCCTCGCTGAAGCGGGTCATCGGGATCGACGCATCCGAAAGGGCGTCGGCCGTCAGGGCAGCGCTCCCGCCCGACGTCGAGACAAGCACGGCCTGGTCCACCTTGTGGCCGGGATGGCGCGCCATGGAGGCGGCGAGCAGCAACATGGCAAAGACATCGTCGAGCAGAACGATGTTCTCTCGATCGCACACCGCCTTCAGCACTGCGTAGTCGCCCGCAAGGCTGGCCGTGTGCGAGAAGGCGGCGCCCGCTCCAGCCGCCGTGCGACCGGCCTTGACCGCGAGCCAGGGCTTCCCGGCGGCGCGAGCGCGCCTGGCGAGCTGGACAAAGCGCCTCGGCGATTTGACGCCCTCGATGTAGGAACAGATCACGCGCGTGGCCGGATCCTCGATCAGAAACTCGATGAAGTCGCACAGCTCGAGGTCGGCCTGATTGCCCACGGAAACGCAATGGCTGAAGCCGATGCCCATTGCCGCCGCACGGTCGAACAGTGTTCCCATGAGCGCGCCACTTTGGGTCGCAAAGCCGATCGGGCTGCGCGGGAGTGTGTCGATGTCCAGCGCAGGGGAAGAGCAGAGCACCAGATTGTTGGTGGGGCTGATCAGGCCCAGACAGTTCGGCCCGATCAGGCGCATGCCGGCTGCGCGCGCAATCGCGACGAGCTCGCGTTCGAGCGCGGCGCCTTCCTCACCTGCGTCGGAAAAGCGTGCCGTGATGATGATGGCGCAGCGCACTCCTCGCGCCGCACATTCCTGCACTCGATCTCTGACCTGGGCCTGGGGTACCGCCATGATCGCCATCTCGGGCGGCTGCGGCGTGTCCGCCACAGAGGGATAGGCCTTCAAGCCAAACAGCTGTTGGCGATTGGGATTGATCGGGTAAATGGCGCCTGCGTAGCGATGGCGCATCAGCATGTGCAATGCCCGGCCACCGAACTTGCCCTGATCCTCGGACGCGCCGATCACCGCAACCGTCTTGGGATTCAGCAGCTGTGAAACCGGAAGCGGCTGTGTAGCGTGGTTCATGGCCGCGACGATAGACGTTCTGCAAAACGGCGCAATTGTTCTGCAAAATAGAACTCGCCGGCCGCGGGAGAACCGACGTCAGCGAGGTCCGAAGTGAATGCGCGACAGCGCCGTCATAGACTGCCCGCCGCCCAGTGCGTGCGAGATGTCCGTGGCCGTGGCCACGACCGCATGAATCCAGTCATTCATGACGCTCTTGCGGAAGCGCTCTGCCGGGCCGGAGATGCCCACGGCCGCAATGACCGATCCGCGGGCATCCATGACCGGCGAGGCGATGCCGAAGACGTTGTCCCGCCACTCGCCACGATTGACTGCATAGGCTTGCTCGCGCACCTTCCGCATTTCCTTGAGGAAGCTCTCCGCATTGGTAACAGTTCGCTCCGTGTGGGGGCGCAGCGTGGTGGCGACGGCCTGCAGGACCGTGGTGCCGCTGTAGGCCAGTTGAGCCTTTCCCGTTGCGACGCAGTAGGCCGGCGCACGGCCGCCGATCTGCGTGTAGGCGCGTACGGGGTTGGGACTGTCCACCTTGTGCACATACACGACCTCGGTGCCATCCAGCACGGAGAGGTGGACGCTTTCGCCCGTGAGCGTCATCAGGGCTTCCATCTGGCGCTCCGCGTGGCGGCGCAGGTCGAGTTTCGCCAGCACCGCCGAGCCGAGTTCCCATAGCTTGATGGAGGGTCCGTAGGTGCCGCTTTCCTCGTCGCGCAATACGAAGCGGGTTTCCACCAACGCCTGCATCAGCCGGTGCACGTTGCTCTTGACCATGCCGAGTTCGTTGCCGATCTGCGTGAGGCTAAGCGCCCGGTCGCTGCGAGACAGCAGCTCAAGCACGGAAAGCCCTTTGAGGAGAGTGTTGTTCATGGTTCCAAAGTATAGAACTGTTGCTTCGACAAATGGAACCCTCTATCGTGGGCGCCATGAACCCACCACACCGAAAGCAGGCGACCCCCGTGGAGATGTCGATTGCCGGTCCGCAGCAGCCGCTCGTCGGTATCCGCGTGGCCGAGTTCTGCTCGACCGCTGCAGGTCCTTACTGCACCATGCTGCTCGCCGATATGGGTGCAGAGGTCGTGAAGATCGAGCCGCCCTCGGGAGACGGCCTGCGCCAGTGGCCGCCGATCACGGAGGGGTACAGCGAGAACTTTGCCGCGATCAATCGCAACAAGAAGTCAGTGGTGCTCGATCTGAAAGACCCAGCCAGCGCGGGGATCGCCCGCAGAATCATCCTCGATAGCGATGTTGTGGTTGAAAACAACCGTCCTGGTGTCATGTCTCGCCTCGGTCTGGGCTACGAGCAGCTGCGCGAGCACCATCCTGACCTGGTCTACTGCTCCATCTCTGCGTTTGGCCAGGGCGGGCCGCGTGCCACCGAAGGCGGGTTCGACCTCACGATCCAGGCGGCTGCCGGCGTGATGAGTGTCACTGGCGAGGACGGCGGGCCGCCAGTGAAATGCGGCGTACCCGTTTCCGATTTCGCTTCGGGCCTCTATGGCGCGTTTGCGGTTGCGGCGGCCTTGTCTTCGGTGCGGGAGGGTACGGGTGGCGTTCACATCGACGTGCCCATGTTCGGCTGCACGCTCGCCATTGCCGCCCTGCAAACCAGCGAATACTTCGGCACGGGCCGCAGCCCAGGCCGCTTGGGCTCGGCCCACCCCCGCAACGCCCCGTACCGGGCCTTCGAGGCGGCAGACGGCTATTTCGCCATTGCTGCCGGCAATCACCAGCTGTGGCTGAAAGTCCTGAGCGTTGTCGGTATGCCGCAGCTGGCAGATGACCCGCGCTTCAAGACCACGCTGGACCGCGCGACGAATCAGGCCCAGCTCAAGCTGCTGCTGGAACCGGTGTTTCGCAAAGCCTCCGTCTCGCACTGGTTGCAGGTGTTCCGCGATGCAGGCGTTCCGCACTCGGCGATCAACGACTACGCGGCGGCGCTGAGCGACCCACAGGTCGAGGAGATGGGTTGGGTGCAGGAACTCGAGTTACCCAACGGAGCGGCAACGCGCACGTTCGGTTCCCCGCTGCGACTGGATGGGCGCACGGCCGGAATCCGGTCGCGCCCGCCGGAGCTCGGCGAACACACGGAGGAGATCTGTGCGCGTTACCGCAACCGAGTTGCAGCATGAGCGAGAAGCTGGAGCAGTTCGTGCGCGAGGTCGAAGCCGCGCTCGCGGGACCCTCGGACGAAGCGCGCATCCTCGAGCACGTCAGGCGGGCCATGGGCGAACTCGTGGCCGCCGACGACTGGCTTGCTCCGGAGATGGCGGTTCCGCATCCTCAGTTCTACCAGCAGTACCTGCTCCATCGCGATTCCCAGGCGCGCTTCTCGGTGGTGAGCTTCGTTTGGGGCCCGGGCCAGCAGACGCCTGTCCACGACCACACGGTGTGGGGCGTGATCGGGATGCTGCGCGGTTCGGAGGTGGCTCAGAGCTACCTGCGCACCGACCAGGGCATGCAAGCGGAAGGTCCACCGCAGCACCTGCACGCAGGGCAGGTTGCGCTGGTGTCGCCGACGGTAGGTGACATTCATCGCGTCAGCAATGCGCATCACGATCGGGTCTCCATCAGTATTCACGTGTACGGCGCGGACATCGGCAACCGGCGCCGCCATGTCTTCGACCTGGCAACCGGTGCCGCCAAGGAGTTCGTCTCCGGCTACGCCAATGTTCGGGGCGCAGTCCTATGAGCGCCGACCTCGTGCTGGTCGAGCGTTCGCAGCAACTCTGGCGCATTTCGCTGAACCGGCCCCAGGCTGGAAATGCCTGTTCCACGGAAGTCGTGCGGCAACTTTACGAGGCCATGGACGATGCTGTCCGAGAGCGTGCTCCAGCTGTCGTAATCCAAGGTCAGGGACGGCACTTCTGCACCGGCTTCGATCTTGCGGACCTGGCGCAGGAAACGGACGACACGCTGCTGGCGCGCTTCGTGCGAATCGAACTGCTCCTCCAGCGCATCGCCCGGGCGCCGGGGCCAGTCCTTGCCGTCGCCCAAGGCAGAGCCGTGGGAGCTGGCGCCGACATATTCGCCGCCTGCTCCGTTCGCCTGGCGACGAGCGACGCATCGTTTTCCTTTCCTGGGGCGCGTGGCTTCGGCCTGGTGCTTGGCACTCGCCGGCTTGCGGCCCGCGTCGGGGCGGACGTGGCTCTGGAATGGGTCGAGAGCGGACGAACGATCGGCGCTGAAGAGGCCTGTCGCCGCGGACTTGCTACCGCCATCATTGAAGGCCCTGGTGCTGTCGACGAGATCGTGGCTGGACGCGCGAATCCTGATCGCTTGCTCGCCAGCGCGCTGCGCCATGCAATAGATGCGCGGGCAGACGCCGACGATGCCAGCGACCTCGACTTGCTGGTGCGTTCGGCCGCCAGGCCGGGCTTGCGCGACCGCATTGCCAATTATCTGGAGAGAACAACTGCAGCGCTCCGGCATGCTCAACAGAATTTCAATCCGCGTGAAAGCGCATCAACCAAAGCCGACTAAGGATTAACCGTGGCATTCATGAAATGGACAGATTTGCTGGACACCCTCAAGCGCTCTTACAAGGGCCTGGGCAACACCAATCCAAAAATGCTCGAGGCCTATAGAGGCCTTACCGCCGCTCAAGGTGCCAACGAGGCGCTCGACGCCAAGACCCGGGAGCTGATCGCGATGGCGGTGGCGGTGACCACGCGCTGCGACGGCTGCATCTCTTCGCATGCCGCAGCAGCAGCCAAGGCGGGCGCGACCGAGGCCGAAATGAGCGCGGCCTTAGGGGTGGCGATCGCACTGAATGCCGGCGCTGCGTACGTGTACTCATTGCGTGCCATGGAAGCGTTCGGCGAACTCAAGGCAGCCGCCTGACCTTGAACGTCTACGCCTTCGGGTTGTTGGGCTCGTTCCTCGGATCGAGCGCGGCCTTTGCACATCTGATGATGCCGGCATCGTCGAGTCTTTGCACTTCCTCTTCGCTCAGGCCTGCCAGTTCGCGTAGTACCCGTTCCGTGTCGCGCCCGACGGCACCGCCGCTTTGACGCAACTGGCCGGGCGTGCGGGACAGCTTGGGGACCACCCCCGCAACCTTGACTTCGCCGATGACTTCGTGCGTGAGTGGCACCAGCATTTCGCGCGCTTGGAAGTGCGGGTCTGCGAAGATGTCCGCCATGGTGAAGATCCGGGTAGCCGGCACGCCTGCAGCTTCGAGCGTGCGCTCGAGTTCCGCTAGCGGCAGCGACCCTGTCCAGCGTGCGATCTTCTGGTCGAGCTCATCACAATGTGCCGAGCGCGATCGGGCATCCGCGTAGTCTGGCTGGTCAGCCAGTTCTGGCTCGCCCATTGCCTGCGCGAGGCGGCGGAACACAGCATCGGCCATGGCCGTGATATGGATCGAGGTGCCGTCTGCGGTGGGAAACAGATTGTTGGGCGTACTGTCAGGCAGGCGGGACCCGGCGCGGTCTGCGACGAAGCCCAACTTGTCATACGCCGGCACGTGCGGCTCCATCATGCTGAACGCTGATTCATACAGCGCTGCATCGATGAGCTGTCCCTTTCCGGAGCGCACCCGTTCCAGCAGTGCCATGACAGCACCGAATGCTGCATACAGGCCGGTCAGCTGATCTGTCAGTGACACGGCGGCACGCGACGGAGGCCGGTCCGGATCGCCCGTAACATGCCGCAAGCCACTGACCGCCTCTCCGATGACGCCGTAGCCCGGGCGCTCCCGATAGGGGCCATCCTGCCCGAAGCCGCTGATGCGAACCATGACGAGTCTCGGATTAGTCGCGGATAACGCCTCGAAGCCAAGGCCCCACTTCTCAAGTGCGCCTGGACGGAAGTTTTCCACCAGGACGTCGCACTGCGCCACGAGTTTTCGCACGATGTCGCGTCCCGCGTCGGTGCGCAGGTCCAGCGAAATCAACGACTTGTTGCGCAGGATGCTGGCGGCGTACAGGGACTGCTCATCAAATTGCTTGCCCATGGTTCGGACGGCGTCGCCCTCCCGCGGCTCGACCTTGATCACCTCTGCGCCAAAGTCAGCCAGCAGTCGCCCGCAGAACGGTCCTGCCACCGTGGAACCGAGCTCCAGGACACGGTAGCCGGTGAGAGGCCCGCCCCTACTTGTTTCGACTTGCTTCATGCGCGTCTTTCCTCGTTCTGAGTTTTAGCCATCGAGCCCGCGCCGGCTGCGGCACGCTGCCGCGCCTTCCGCTCAGGCAGATAAGTCTCTTCCACCCAGCGTGTCGTCACATTCCCTTCCAAGAACGCAGGTGCATCAAGAACCTCTCGGTGGAAGGGCAAGGTCGTGGGAATGCCTTCGACGTGAAATGCGTCCAATGCGGCACGCATGCGCGCGATGGCTTCGCTCCGGGTAGCGCCGTGGACGATCAACTTGCCGAGCAGCGAGTCGTAGTAGGGTGATACCGCGTATCCTGCGAAGCAGTGGGTGTCGAGCCGAACGCCAGTCCCATCAGGCGCATCCCAAGCGCTGATCGTGCCGGGGTTTGGAAGGAAATTCCTGTTCGGATCTTCTGCGTTGATCCGGCACTCGATCGCATGTCCGTTCAGCCGCACGTCGCGCTGGCTGAAGGATAGCCGCAAGCCTTGGGCAACGCGGATTTGCTCCGAAACGAGATCGAATCCCGTGACGCACTCCGTCACGGGGTGCTCCACCTGAATGCGCGTGTTCATCTCGAGGAAATAGAAAGTTCCGGAAGTGTCGTCGAGCACAAACTCCACTGTGCCTGCACCGACGTAGTCAACGTTGAGCGCAAGCTGCACTGCGCAGCGTCCCATCTCCGCGCGCAGGGCCGGCGTCATCGCAGGCGAGGGGGATTCCTCGATGAGCTTTTGATGACGTCGCTGTGTGGAGCATTCCCGCTCGCCCAAGTGCACCACCGTCCCAAACCGGTCACCCATGACTTGAATCTCGATGTGACGCGCGCGTTCAATGAACTTTTCCAAGTACAGCGTACCGTCGCCGAACGCTGCGCGCGCCTCGTTCGAGGCGGACTCCATCGCCGCGGCGAGTTCGCTCGGCTCGCGCACAATGCGCATCCCTCGGCCGCCACCGCCCGCCGTGGCCTTCAGCAGCACCGGGTAGCCGATGCGCTCGGCGAGTGCCGCCGCTTCTTCATGGCTGTCCAGCGCGCCGGAACCCGGGACGCGCGGCACGCCGGCCGCTTCAGCGAGGCGCACCGCGGTGATCTTGTCGCCCATCTGTTCGATGGCCGACGGCGATGGTCCCACGAAGATGAGGCCAGCCTCGGCGCACGCCGCAGCGAATGAAGCGCGCTCCGAGAGGAATCCATACCCGGGATGCAGTGCGTCACATCCGCTGCGCAGTGCTGCTGCGATGACGCGTTCCACGTGGAGGTAGCTTTCCTGTGCTGGCGCGGGCCCGATGATCTCGGCTGCATCAGCAAGGCGCGGCGCGAGCGCTTCCGCGTCCGCTTCGGAAACGCCCGCCACCACGCCGATGCCGAGGCTGCGGCAGGCGCGCACGATTCGCACCGCGATCTCGCCTCGGTTGGCGACGAACAAGCGGCTGATTGGCCGCGAGGAATTCTCTTGTCGATGGGTCATAACGATGGATCCTCTGGCGGCCTCCGGGAAAACCCGTAAACATTAAGATTGTTAACAATCAAGATGCAGACTATATTGCACTGGACGGTTTAAGAAAAGGAGAACCACCATGGCCACGGAAACAATTTGCTCCGAGATCGCCGGCAGTGTTTGGAAGATCTTGGCCAAGCCCGGGGATGTGCTCGAGGCGGATGCCACGCTGTTGGTGCTCGAGTCAATGAAGATGGAGATTCCGGCACTCGCGCCGGACGGCGGCCGGGTAGTACAAGTGCTGGTGGCCGAAGGTGAGTCCGTGAGAGAAGGCCAGGAACTGGCCATCATCGAGACCTGATATGGATGCAGCCACAGCTCGCATTGCTGGCGAGACGACTCGCCCATATGTGGTCACGTCCCCAGCGCAAGCGCCACGGTCTCTGCGCACCCTGCCTGAGCAGATCGCTGATCAGGTTTATGACTCGATCGTCGGTGGCGAATATCAGCCGGGCGATCGTATTCGTGAGGAAGCCCTCGCAGAATCCTTCGGCGTGAGCCGTGGGCCCGTTCGGGAGGCCTTGCGCATCCTCGAGCGTGATTCAGTAGTGCGTGTGCTCCCCAACCGCGGCGCGCACGTGACGAAGCTCTCCCCCAAGGAGCTCAACGACATTTTTGAGATACGGCAAGTGCTCGCCGGTGCAATGGTGCGGCGCCTCGCAACGTCCGAGCGCGCGCTAGTCGGGCGCTTCGCAACGAAGGTCGACGAACTGGAGCGATTGGCGAGCAAAGCCGACCAGGTCACCGAGTATGTCGCCGCGAGCGTCGATCTGCTTCTCAGCCTGGCCCAGGCCTCGGGCAACGGACGGCTTGCCGAGGTGATGCGATCGCTTGCGCGCCAGAGCTGGCGCTACACCCAATTGGCGCTGAGTGAACCCGGGCGCCGGCGTGAGTCCGCGCGCAGCTGGCGCGCGATGTTCGATGCTTTGTTGGCCGGCCGAGCCGAGGCGGCGGGTCGCGCAATGGAAAAGATGGTGGACGACTCGCGCACCGAGGTGCTGCGCCATCTTGTGGGGTGATCCCTTAGGGCCCCTGGTTAAGCACTCGTGTACCCATCAATCAACAGGAGACAAAAGATATGCTGCACCGTCGTGAATGGCTCATGGGCATGGCAGCCCTCTCGCTTCAGAGCGCTCCTGGCTTGGCGACCGCACAGTCCGGCTACCCGTCCAAGCCGATCAACATGATATGTGGCTTCGCGGCCGGCAGCGCCACGGACATCGTTGCTCGCGTGGTCGGCCAGAAACTGTCGGAGCGGCTCGGCCAGCCTGTCGTAGTGCAGAACGTCACCGGCGCCGCATCGACTATCGCCGCCGATAACGTTGCGCGCGCGGCGCCGGACGGCTACACGCTCATGACGGTGTCGAGTGCGATCACGATTGCGCCGGGGGTCTACCGCAATCTCAAGCTCGATGTGGAGAAAGACCTCGTCGCCATCGCCAGCATCGGCGTCCTGCCAACGGTACTGATGGTCACCGACTCGCTGCCGGTGCACACGTTTGGCGAGTTCGTGGACTACGCGAAGAAGAATCCTGGCAAGCTGAATTACGGCTCGTCGGGTCCGGGCGGATCCACTCACATGGCGGCCGCGCTTCTGAGCCAGACGCTGGGCATCACCATGACGCATGTGCCTTACCGTGGCAACAGCCCTGCGGGCCAGGCACTGATGGCGGGCGAAGTGCAGGTGCTGGTGGACACAACGGTCCTTGCGGCGCAGTCAGTGAAGACGGGACGGGTGCGCGCACTTGCTGTCACTGGCGCCGAACGCTCACCCGCCCTGCCGGACGTGCCCACGTTCCGCGAAGCCGGTCTTGCCGACTTTGACGCGTCCGTAATGTTCGGAATCATGGGGCCGAAGGGCCTGCCACCTGCGATTGTGGAGCGGATCAACCGCGAAATGGGCGAGGTGCTGAAGGACCCAGGTGTGCAGACCCAGCTGGTCAAGACTGGCGGCCTGCACCTCACGGCAGGAACACCCGAGCAGTTCGCACGCCTCGTCTCCGATGACATTGCGAAATGGAAGAAGGTCGCCGGTTCAATGGGAATCCGCGCCGAGTGACCACAACTAGGAGTATTGAAGAAATGGAATCGACTATCGTCGAAACCGAGGCCGCTACTGCGACCGAGGGATGGGAGGCCGAGTTGCAGGAACTGCAGCGCCGCCACGCGTTCGCCGAAGGCATGGGTGGCTCCGAATCGATTGCACGCCAGCATGACGCCGAGCGGCTGACGGTCCGTGAACGCATCGAGCAGCTGACCGACGAAGGCAGCTTCCAGGAAGTCGGAAAGCTTACAGGCCAAGGGCAATACGCTGATGGAGCGCTCAAGGCATTGACGCCTGCTCCTTACGTCATGGGACTCGCGCAGATCGCCGGACGATCGGTTGCAATCGGCGGCGAAGACTTCACGATTCGCGGCGGATCGAGCTGGAGCGGCGACCGCAAAAAGGGCGGGCAAGGCGGCTTCGTGGAGGACCTCGCCCTCGATTATCGAATCCCCCTCGTGAACCTCGTCGACGGCTCCGGTGGCAGCGTGACATCTCACAAGAGACGCGGTCATGCGGTATTTCCAGGGGTGCACGGCTTCGAGACTTCGGTTGAACTGATGGGTGTGGTTCCGGTCGTGAGCGCAGTGCTTGGCACCGCCGCGGGCGGGCCAGCGGGCCGCGCTATCCTGTCCCACTGGTCGGTAATGACCAAGGGAACGAGCCAGATCTTCGCTGCCGGTCCGCCGGTAGTCGAGCGCTCGCTCGGCCAGAAGATCACCAAGGAGGAACTGGGTGGCCATAAGGCCGCCGTGGAGTTGGCCGGCCTGGTGCATAACGTTGCATCAAACGAGGCGGAGTGCTTTGAGATGATCCGGCGCTATCTCTCCTACATGCCGAGCAACGTGTGGGAGTTGCCGCCGGTTGTGGACAGCGGCGATGCGCCGAGTCGACGCGAGGAGGAGCTCGCGACCATCGTCCCGCGTGACCGTCGCAAGCCGTACAACATGCGCAGGTTGCTGCAGTTGGTGGTCGACAAGGACTCTGTGTTCGAGATCCAGCCCACGTATGGCAAGGCCGTGATCACCAGTCTCGCGCGCATGAACGGTAAGGTGATAGGCGTCATTGCCAACAACCCGATGTACTACGGCGGTGCGCTGGACGTGAAGTCGTCGCGCAAGCAGACGCACTTCATTCAGCTCTGCGACACCTTCCACATCCCCCTCATCTTCCTGGTCGACGTGCCCGGCTTCATGGTGGGCAAGGATGCGGAACTCGCTGGCACGCTGCGCGAAGGCATGCGCAGCGTGTATGTGGCGATGCAAGCCACGATCCCAATCCTCACGGTCGTGATCCGCAAGTGCTACGGCATGGCAGGGATGGCCGCATGCGACAAGAACGGCATTGGGCTGAAGCTCGCGTGGCCGTCGGCTGAGTGGGGATCGCTGCCGGTGGAAGGTGGCGTGGCCGCAGCGTACAGACGCGAGATCGCCGCGGCGGCGGATCCGAAGCAGCGCGAACGTGAGCTTGAGGCGGAATTGCGCGATCTAACTTCGCCTTTCCGGACGGCGGAAGCCTTCGGTGTGGAGGACATCATTGACCCGCGCGATACCCGGCGCTACCTTTGCCGGTTCATTGATGCCGTGCAGGGGAAGCTGCGAACGACTCTTGGACCAAAGCTCAGAGCGGGTGTGCTGCCTTGAGGCACGCATAGGCGCTTGGCAAAAGCTGCGTCAGGCATGCCGCGCGATCGCTCCTCTGGAGCAAACGTTCGCCCGCCGAGGTACCCCATGTCGCGCACGTACCGCTGGTGCAGTAGAAGAGGAGCAGCGGCAAGCTATCGGCTAATCAAGCTCCAAGCCGCACTAGACGATGACAATCGATAATCAAACGACTGGCACGCTTCAGATGCTGGCGTATCTGGATCGGCTGGTTCGTCGTGCGTTCCGGCCAGCCTGTGATCCAGCTGCTGTACTGGCGCTGCGTCTTCGGGGGGCGGCGCTGCTGGTCGTCTGCGCCGTCAAGGGATCGCTGATCGGCACGCTCACGCTCAGGCAGTTGGGATGGCCGCACTCGGCGCGGCCATCGTACTCAACTGGCTGATGTTCGCGTCCTTCTCCCGGGGCTCCATTTCCGTGGCCATCGCGGTCTACAACACGCAGGCCCTTCATGCTGGTAACCTTCGGGCGCGATTTTCCTTACGAGTCCGCAACCAGGCCGTTCAATTGCACGGCGGCATCGGCGTCATCGAGGAATACAAGATCGGCCATTGCCTGCGCCGCCTGTTCGTGATCGACCAGCTCTTCGGCGATAGCGATAGTCAGGCCTCCTTGCAAAGCGCGCGCGCACCCGCACCGAAGAACACTTGGCGGTGTCGGCGCGCAGGTACCCGGACAAAGCGGCACCTGTCTTCTACGGCAGCACGTCGTTTAGCGGTCGTCGATCGAGTTCGCTTCGCACGTGTGGCGTCAGGGCCGACCTCTGCAGCGACATCCCATCCCGGCCTGGCGACGGGCTTTCCAGGATTAATAGCCATCGTTCTCCCTCGCCCCTCGTCGTACCGACAAACTTTCGTTCAAAGGTCGTCGCGGGGACGAACTGCGACGATCTTTATTCCTAGCGTTCACCCCGCGTAGGTTTCCTAAAGTTGTGGTCATCTTCTCCCTGTGAGGACCCCCAGATTTGCAAGGAAAAATGAGTTGTGGTCATTTTTGGCTAAGAAAACTGGGTTGTTGCTCCTTGCGTCAAAAAATGGATCGCCCCCCAGGGAAACCAGGTCAGACGTGTTCCGGGGGCAAACGCGTAGAACGCTCAGACTGCCGCTCTAGACTGGTTGCAGCCAGTCGAATTTCGCTGGCGAACGGCGGAGGCCGTCTATACCTGACATTCGCGCTTTCATTCGCGACAGGCTGGTCTACTTTGGAACTTGACCTTCGCCGTCCGTTGCTGCCAACGACCAGGACCACGTCGCTTTTGCATAGCTGCTTCCCAATGTCGCGAAATGGTGTTCAGGGCCCGTTCCAGTCCTTCACCTCGAGTGGCTGCCTTGGAGCAAGCCCAGTGACAGTTATGGCGCGCAATCCCGCCTGACATCCGAAGATCGCGACTGATGGCAGTCGGCCTATTCTGTTGAAAAACTCGCCCTGGCGGTCTGAGTGCATCTTTCGGGGGGTACTCGACCCCTTGCCCGCCTCACGATCGCGGCTCCTGATGCGTTCTACGAGGTCGGTTTCGACCGGTGCTGCGCCGCGTCATGAGCGAGTCGAGTTTTTCAACACAATCGGCCACAACCAGACATTGACTGCCCCGGTCTGGAGCGGCTCAAGGAGCAAGGACTATCGCATGCAGATGACGAACTGGAAGCCGATAGGTGTCGTTGCAGAGGGAGCCCGCATCGACATCGAGGGTGCCAATCCGTGGAGCCACCGTTGGCAGCGCGCCCAAGAAGACGCAGTTGAGCTTCCACATCCAGCCTACCCATCTCAGCGCCATAGGCTGGTGGTCTACAGCATTCAGGTCGGCGATCGCGCGGTCACGTTCGCCGCCGGCGAGGTATCGGCAGGCGTCTGGGCCTTCTACCGACCCGTCGGCCAAGCCGCGAGATGATGCCCGCGCAACCCGCAGAATCCGGGCCAAAAGCAGCCCTTCAATCGCCGCATACCTCTCTACTGCTTGCCATGAATAACGTAGAAGTGACCGGCGGACCATAGGCACGCGACAGTGTGCCGCGAGTACGTCCGTGTCGTCCGCCGTGTTACAGGGCACGTCCGCGTGCCCGCCGCGCTCAGGCGCTGCCCCATGGGGATGACGCGCTCGAAGTTGAATTGCGTCTCCGACGCCGAGTGCTACACGCCCGGGCGCAGCGCCAACTCCAGGCAGAACCCGTGCGAGCCCAGGTACGCGGCCGGCGGGCAGTAGCCATCGACCCGGTATAGGTGCGCCCCACGCCGTCCTTGGCGGTGTCGCCGTTGTCCGTCACGAATGCGGCCGAGAACTATGCCAGCCGTCCGCCGGAGTTCGCCCTATGGGGTACACCGGTTTACCTGGGTCCGTTACCGCTACTGTCTGCACGAAAACCGAGATCACCCCTTGAATAGCGCTGCGGGCTCTCCTAAATTGAATGTACGGGTGTGCGCACCGGAAACGCCGATGGAACCGTGGGAGGAGGGTAGCGCATGTCTCGGCGGCGTGTGCCTCATGCGGCCGGCCGTGTGATCGCGTGGATTGACAAAGGCAACGCACCCAAAGGAGACGCCACTATGAAATGCACACGCTATCTGTTCGCGGGAGGGGTGGCGCTGGCCATCGCCGCTGCCCTCGGCCTGTCGATCACCACGCAAGCCGACCCGAGGCACCCGAGGGGGGTCCCGACCTACACGGTCGATGCCAGCTGGCCGAAGATGCCGCTGCCGAGCGCGGGCCAATTCGGCACGCCGCTCGTCGTCAGCACGTCGACCGGCCAGCCCAAGCCGTGGTCAACCGGCGAGGTCGCGGGCACCTGCGTCGATTCGCGTGATCACGTCTTCATCGTCACGCGCGGCAATCTCGTCAACTCACCCGAGACGCTCGATTCGGTCCCCGCGCCGCCGGTGATGGAGTTCGACCCCGAGGGCAACGTCGTCAATGCCTGGGGCAACCGCGACGTCCTGCCGAACGGCCTCCACGGCTGCTTTGTCGACTACCAGGACAACCTCTGGATCGCCGGCAATGGTGATGGCATCGTCCAGAAGTACACGCGCACCGGTACGCTGCTGCTGCAGATCGGCACGCGCGGGGTGTGCGACAACCCGCCGACCAACCTGTGCGGCAATTCTGGCGCCAACCCGGCGGCGAACCAGAGTCGCACACTGCTCAATCAGCCGGCCAACATGTACATCGATCCGAATCCGGATCCGGTGACGGGCCAGCGCGGCAGCATCTACATCGCCGACGGGTACGGCAACCACCGCGTGGTCGTGTTCAGCGCCGCGGGCGTCTACCTGCGGCAGTGGGGCGGCGTGGCCGCGACGGTCAACTTCGTGACCGACTCGCCGGGGCTGTTTGCGTCGGGCGACGGCGGCCACCCGCACTGCGTCACAGTCGGCAACGACGGGTTGGTGTACGTCTGCGATCGCGCCGACGACCGCATCCAGGTCTTCACCAAGACCGGCACGCTGCAGCGGATCATCCCGGTGGTGCCCGGCACCGGCGTGACGCTTGGCATCGGTAACGCCCCCGGGCTCGGCACCGCCGGCTCGGCGTGGGATCTGGTGTTCACCAAGGACCCGATCCAGAGGTTCATGATCGAGGCCGATGGCGGCAACGAGATCGTGCACATCATGGACCGCATCGGCGGATCGATCCTCGCGGGGTTCGGCGCGCCAGGTCTGCAGGCCGGCCAGTTCACATTCCTGCACAGCGTAGTGCTCGACTCGAAGAGCAATCTCTACACCGGCGAGACGATCAACGGTCGCCGGATCCAGAAGTTCGTGCTCGCCGATTGCAGCAAGGGCCACGGTAACAGGGGCAAGGGCAACGGGAAGGGCGATTGCGAAGACTGACGCGATGCAGGCGGGCGGCGCGAGCCCCCGACCTGTGCGCGACGGATGTTGGCTGACCCGCGTCGCCCGGCCGGCGTGCCGGGGGCGCGCGGGTTTGCGTCGATGAACGGGCCCCATCGGGCCGCCGGGCAGCGAGGATGCGATGAGGCTATGCGGATGGCGCCCCTGGGCCTGGTGTCTCGCTCTATGTGTCGCTTGCTGGGCGGGCGTCGCGCAGGCGCACGAATTCAAGCTCGACGCTGTCATGAACGCGTTCGTCGAGGTCCAGCCGGGCGAGGCCCGGCTCGTCGTACGCGCGCCGCTCTACCTCTTCAAGCAGGCCCGGTTCCCGGTCGCCAACGCGCAGATCGACGTCGACCACGCCGCACCCGCGCTCGAGCGCGCGCTCGCCGCCATCCAGCGCGACATCACCCTATACGAGAACGGTCGCCCGCTGGTCGCCTCGAGCGCGTCGGGGCGCCTGTCGCTGCCCTCGGATCGCTCATTCGAAAGCTACGAGCAGGCTGTGCGGCATGTCGCCGAGCCGCTCGAGCCCGACGCCGGCATCTACGTCGACCAGGGCTACGTCGACGCCCGCATCACCTATCCGATCGGCGCGGCGGGCTCGGAGTTCTCGATCCGCACGACCGCCGGGCCCGAGCTCGGCGACTACCTCAAGCTCGCGCTGCGCTACCTACCCGCCGGCGCCGAGCCGCGCGCGATGGTCGTCACCAGCCGTTCTGGCACCGTCGCGCTCAACCCGAGCCGGGTGCGCGCCGCTGCCACCTTCACGGGCCTCGGCATCACGCACATCCTCGGCGGCTACGACCACCTGATGTTCCTGCTCTGCCTGGTGATTCCGCTGCGCGGGTGGCGCCAGATCCTGTCGGTGATCACCGTCTTCACACTCGCTCATTCGTTCACGCTGCTCGGCTCGATGTTCCATCTCGCGCCCTCGGGCCGCTGGTTTCCGCCCTTCGTCGAGACGGTGATTGCCGCCTCGATCTTCTACATGGCGCTCGAGAACATCATGGGCGTCCGGCTCGAGCGGCGCGTCCTGATGACAGGCCTGTTCGGGCTGGTCCACGGTTTCGGCTTCTCGTACGGCCTGCAGGAGAACTTCCAGTTCGCCGGGACCCATCTGCTGGTGTCGCTGCTGGCCTTCAATGTCGGCGTCGAGCTCGGCCAGATGATGGTCTTCGTGGTCATGCTGCCCGCGCTCGCCGTGGTGCGGCGCTACGTGCTGCCGGGCCGCGTCGGCCTGATCATCCTTTCTGCGATCCTCGCCGACACCGGCTGGCGCTGGATGCTCGACCGCGCCGACGAGCTGTGGAAGATGCCCTGGCCGCAGCCCACCGCGGCCGGCCTCGCGGTGCTCGCGTTGTGGGTCGCGGGGGCCCTGCTGGCGGCCGGTGGTCTCAGCCTGCTCGCGCGAAGGCTGAAGCCGGTGCAGGGTTCGGCAGTGCCGTCGCCCGAGCGAGCGCTGGCGGACTAGCCGTGATGTCTCAATAGGTCACCTGGAGGAGTCTGGGAGACTGGAGTTACGACGCTTCTTTCGACTAAAAACTCCGGATCGGCGGCTCATCCTGCCCTGAGTTTCCCGCCGCGAGGGCGCTACGGGCAACCCTGAGAGGGGCATGAGGACGCACCCTGGGGAGGGAGCATGCACTGCCCGCGGCTGTTCGCGGGCGTGCAGCAACTTCAGCTTGAGACTGATCTCGGACATTCGAATGAGACGGGCGAGGGGCGGCAAAGCGCCCGTTGCTGTCGGCCAGCTTCTGACGAAGCGGACCGTCGCGGACTTCGGCTGCCGGCCGAGGCTGTGTGGAAACACCCGTGATGGTCGCCTATATTGAGCCAACCCGTCGAACGAGGTGTGGCCCATGAAGCGATTCATCGAAGGCGAGGACCGTCAGCAGGTCACGCTGCTGCCCGAGTGCCTTGACGACTATATCGGCGAAGACAACCCGGTCCGGGTCGTCGATGCCTTCGTCGAGGAGCTGGACCTCCAGGCACTGGGCTTCGAAGGCGTCGAGCCCGCGGCGACGGGGCGCCCCTCGTACCATCCGGCGGTCCTGCTCAAGCTCTACATCTACGGCTACCTGAACCGCATCCAGTCGAGCCGGCGCCTGGAGCGCGAGGCGCAGCGAAACGTCGAGTTGATGTGGCTCACCGGGCGCCTGGCGCCGGACTTCAAGACCATCGCTGACTTCCGTCACGACAACGGCGCCGGCATCCGCAATGCCTGTCGCCGCTTCGTCAGCCTGTGCCGCGACCTCAAGCTGTTCACCCATGCCATCGTCGCCATCGACGGCAGCAAGTTCAAGGCGGTCAACAGCCGTGACCGCAACTTCACACCCGGCAAGATCGATGCTCGCCAGAGGCAGATCGAGCAGAGCATCCAACGCTACCTCGATGCCATGGAAACGGCCGACCGCACGCAGCCTGCGGAGGTCGAGGCCAAGACCGAGCGGTTGGCGGACAAGATCAAGAAGCTGCGCGAACAAATGCGAGAGCTGGACCGGACCAAAGAGCAACTGAAACACGAGCCCGATGGCCAGCGCTCGACCACCGATCCCGATGCGCGTTCGATGAACTCACAAGCCAAGGGCTCGGGCCTGGTGGGCTACAACGTCCAGGCGGCGGTCGACGCCAGGCACCACCTGATCGTGGCGCACGAGGTCACGAACGCTGGCCACGACCGTGGGCAGCTGAGCAAGATGGCCAAGGCTGCACGCGAAGCGATGGGCAAGACCAAGCTGCAAGCGCTGGCCGACCGCGGCTACTTCAACGGAACGGAGCTCAAGGCCTGCGAGGACGCGGGCATCACGACCTACGTACCCAAGCCCATGACCTCGAACGCCAGGCCGAGGGGCGCTTCGACAAGAGTGACTTCATCTATATCGCGAAAGACGACGAGTATCAGTGCCCCGCGGGGGAGCGGGCCATCTACAGGTGCAACACGTTCGAAAAGAACGGCAACGAGCTTCGCGTCTACTGGACCAGCGCTTGCCCCAAGTGCCCGATCAAGGATCAGTGCACGACGAGCGACTATCGCCGCATCCGTCGATGGGAGCACGAGGAGGTCCTCGAACGTGTCCAGCAACGCCTGGACCGCAAGCCCGTCGCGATGACGCTGAGAAGGTGCACCGTGGAGCACGTGTTTGGGACACTCAAACACTGGATGGGCTGGACGCACTTCCTGTCGAAGAAGCTGGAGCACGTGAACACCGAGATGAATTGAGATGAACGCGCCC
>NZ_JAGGNU010000092.1 GCF_018614915.1 Variovorax paradoxus
GGTCTGTTGCTTCATGCGGGGAGCGATGCAGACAACGTGCCAAGGGTGAACTTAATCAGCGTTGCCCTAAGCTCGGGTGGCGCCTCAGTTGAAACGTTGAACGACTGAACGACTGCTTCTATGGGGACTCGTCTGTCAAGCTCTTCTATGGGGACTCGTCTGTCAAGCTCTTTTGATCAACGTATCGATGAGTGGCTTTTCATGGCGGCACCGTGTGTTGCTGAGTGGACGGGACGGTGGCGTGGTACCGGTGATGCGTCCTGATCCGAGGTCGGGGTGTGGCGAGCGTTCGAGCCAGCGCTCGGACGAACTTCTATCCGTGCAGGGTGCGCACACCTTGCACCTCATGCTGCATGCGCGTGTCACTTTCCGGCGCAATCGAGCCACCTGTTTTCGGCATATTGGAGCCGGCTGCAACGAGGTCGAAGGGCACCATCGAAGGTCTCAAGCTTGAGCGGTTTTGGCCTCACTGGCAAGACGCTGGCGGATCACCGCCGGAAGTTGACGCGGGGCCCGGTAACTCTTGCCGTCGAGCACCAGGCAGTAGGCGTTGTGGCGCATGCGGTCGAGCGTTGCGCTGGCCAGCAGCTTGTTCGCCGGGAAGGCCTGATCCCACTCGGTGAGGTCCAGGTTTAATGCGGAGCAGATTCTTACGCTGAGTTGAGCGAACACGTTGCGCAAGGCGCCCCGATTCTTGCTGGGCGTGTCCCCGGCTATAGACGCGGCTTGACCCCGCATAAAGTGACATGCCTCCCTTGTCAACTTGGAGGTCGTCATGCTCTCAAAGTTCTTTGGCGAATCGGCGCGCATATGCGCGATTCGCAGTGGGCCATCTGGCCCGCTGCTTGAAGACTTCGCCGGCTATTTGTTCCGAAGTGGCTACTCGAAGATCTCAGCCCGCCGACACATTCGATCCGCAGAGCACATCGTTCAATGGGCACTGCGCAATGGTCTATCGGTCGACGGGTTGGACGGCCCGGCTCTCGAGCGATTTGGTAAGCATCTTTGCCGATGCCGCTGTGGTCGGTTCTACTGTGCGGCTCGAGTAGACATTCTTACCGGGGCGCGCTTGTTCCTCACGAACCTGCACTGTCTGGAAGGCAAGGCCATCTGCCTTGCCGAGGCAGTCGGCCCGGAGCCGGAGTTGTTTAAGTCGTTCTGTCAGTGGATGCGGGACCAACGCGGCTCGACTGACGGCACACTGTCCAACTACGGAAGATCGATTCGAGAATTGATCCGTCTCCATGGCGAGGATCCCAGCAAGCTGACCGCGCGCTGCTTGCGACAATTCGTCATGGCGCGAAGTCAGCACGTAGGGTGGGCAGCGGCAAATCACTGCACGACTGGGCTGCGAATGTTCCTTCGCTACTTGATCGCCGATGGTCGATGCTCGGCTGGACTGTTGGGTGCCATTCCCAAGCTGGCCCATTGGCGCCTCAGTTCGCTACCGCGAGTCCTGGCGCCAGCAGATGTTGAACGCGTTATTGCGTCGTGCGACCTGTCTTCACCGGCCGGCAAGCGGGACCGAGCCATCCTTCTGTTGCTTGCCCGATTGGGACTGCGGGCGGGCGACATCGTGCAATTGCGCTTGCACGATATCGACTGGAAGGAAGCAACTATTCAGGTCTGCGGGAAGAGCCGCCGGCAAACACGATTGCCCCTGAGTCAAGAGGTCGGACAAGCGATCGTGGACTACCTGCAGCACGGGCGGCCCGCGACCTGCAATGATGAACTCTTCCTGCGTTCCCGAGCACCGTTCAGAGGCCTGAAGTCCCACTGCGCCGTTTCGATGCTTGTCGACAGAGCCATATGCCGGGCCGGGGTTGCCAAGCCGGCCCGAGGTGCGGCGCATCTCCTGCGCCATTCTGTCGCCAGTTCCATGTTGCGGCAAGGTGCATCGCTGCAAGAGATAGCAGATCTGCTTCGGCACAGGAGCGTCGAGACCACGCAGATCTATGCCAAGGTTGATGTCACTTCCCTGCAGCAGATCGCCCAACCGTGGCCGGAGGTGTCACCATGCTAAGCCGCGCTGTTGAGTCCTATCTGTCAGAGCGCCAAGCCGCTGGCTTCCACCTCAAAATCTCAGGCTCCAATCTCAGAAGCTTCGCTGCGTATGCGGATGGCCTGGGCCAGCGTTGGGTCAACTCTCAGACGGCCATCGACTGGGCGGCGAAGGTCCCGTCGATTCTTCAACGAGCCCGCCGATTGGGAGATGTCGAACGGTTGGCTCGATATCTGCGCGCCGAAGATACACGCCACCAAATCCCACCCAAGGTCTTCGGTAGTGCAAGTCATCCTCGGCCGACTCCGTACATCCTCTCCGACGAGCAGATCGGCGAGCTCGTTCGGTTGGCCGGCCAGTCGGGCTACCGAACTTTGCGAAGGAAGACCTACGGCACGCTGTTCGCGCTGCTGTCCTGTACAGGGCTTCGCGTCTCTGAGGCCATTCGATTGCGCTACGCCGACATCACGCCGGATGGCCTGCTGATCCGCACCACCAAGTTCAAAAAGAGTCGACTAGTTCCGTTGCATGAGACTGCTCGCGCTGGCCTGGAACGCTACCTGAAGGACCGACGTCCGTATGCCCCATTCGACGATCACTTGTTTATATCGCTGCGGCGTAAGCCGCTTCGATCGGCGGACGTTGACCGTGCCTTTCGAACGGTGGCTGCCAAGATGCGGTTGCCTCAAGGACGAGGGAATCGTCGAGCAACACCTCATTCGCTCAGACACGCCTTTGCAGTTCGCGCGCTGCGGACCTGTCCAGACGGTCGCGATCACATCACCAAGCATTTGTTGATGCTCTCAACCTACTTGGGACACAGCAAGGCGGCAGACACGTACTGGTACCTTGAAGCAGTGCCAGATCTCATGCGCGGCATTACTGAGCGTTGCGAGGAGCACGTCGCTGGAGGTTGGGTATGACTTCGCTCGCCCCACATGTGACTGCGTTCTTCAACGAGCGCCTGACTCTCGAGCGACGCCTGAGCGAGCACACCTGTGATTCGTATGCCTACGCGTTCAGGCTGCTGCTGGAATTTGCAAGTAATCGTCTGCAGGTTACACCGTCAAAGATGACGTTGGAACAAATTGACGCTCCATTGGTGGTCAGCTTCCTTCGTCACCTGGAGACCAATCGCGCGAACGGCGCCAGCTCCCGGAACGTTCGTCTGGCCGCAATCAAGTCGTTCATGCACTTCATGGAATACCGGATTCCGTCGGCTCTTGAGCAGATTCAACGCATCCTTGCCATTCCAATGAAGAAGACCGATTCGCGCTTGGTGCGGCACCTCAGCAAGGATGAAATCCAGGCACTTCTTGATGCCCCCAAACCGATCGACTGGGCAGGCGTTCGGGACCGCGCAATGCTGCACCTGTGCTTCGCCGCTGGACTGCGCGTATCAGAGCTTACCGGCCTCCGGCTCGATGACCTGTCGCTAACTCCACAGGCCAGCATTCTTGTTCATGGCAAGGGACGTAAGGAACGCTGCTTGCCATTGTGGAAAGTGACCACCGTGGCGCTGCGCGCCTGGTTGGCTGTACGTGGCCCAGTTCAAGTTCCGGAGCTCTTCGTCAATGCGAGGCGTGAGCCGATGACCCGGTCAGGCTTCGAGTACATCCTGGAGAAGTACGTCCACATCGCGGCAGAGTTGTGTCCCTCATTAAATGCGAAACGCGTATCTCCTCACGTCTTGAGACACAGTTGTGCCCTCGCGATCTTGGATGCGACCAAAGATCTTCGAAAGGTGTCACTGTGGCTCGGACATGCCAGCATGCAAACGACCGAGATCTACACGCGCGCTGATCCGTCCATCAAGCTCGAGGCCCTCAACGCCAACACTGCTCCGCATCTCAGATCGGGGCGCTTCCGCGCCAGCGACAAGTTGATCGCCTCTCTGACATCACCTTCTTTTATGCGGCGTGAAAGTCGTTCAAAGTAGTGAAAACGTCAGGCTCTCCGGTAGGAGAGTCTGCATAACAATCTTCGCCGCATTAAACAGAAAATGCGGTGCACCGCATTTCAGGTTGCTGGTCACGATAGTGGCCGCGCTCTCGTAGCGTTCGGCCATGAGTTCATGCAGATCTTCATCGGCCGGCGGGCGAAGGGGTTTGAGCCCGAAGTCGTCAATGATCAGCAGCGACACGCGCGCCAGGTTGGCCAGCTTGCGTTCATAGCCGCCGGTGGCGCGCGCCGCGTTCAACGCCGCGGTCAGTTGCGTGCAGGTGGCGAAGGCGACGTCCACGCCCTGGCGCACCGCGCAGTGACCCAGCGCCTGCGCCAGATGTGACTTGCCCGTGCCACACGGCCCCACGATCAGCACCGGCGCTCGCTCGTCAAGGTAGCGCCCTGTGGCCAGCTCATGCACCAACGCACGGTTGAGTTGCGGCAGGCGGTCGAAGTCGAACTGGTCCAGCGTCTTGTTGCTGCGGAACGCCGCCCGTCGCAGCCGGCACGTGAACTTCTTCTGCTCGCGGCGCGCGACCTCGTCCTCGATGAGCAGGGCGAGGAATTCGGTGTAGGCGAGCTTGGCATCGATGGCCTGTCGGTTGCGTGCCTCCAGCGAGTCGAGGATGCCCGACAGGCGCAGTTGCTTCAGGTGCGGGCTGAGGGCCGGCATGGGATTCATGGTGAGCACTCCTTGGGTCAGTGACGCGGTGCGTCGGGGTTGAACAGCAGTTGCGCGCTGCGCGCGAAGCGCGCGCCGGGTGCATGGATGTGAGCGCCATCGGCGCCATCCAGCGGCAGCTGGTCGAAGCCGCCGGTGAGGATCGTCTTGACGGTGCGGTAGTACGGGCTCGCGTGCAGCAGCGCGCGGGCACAGGCGGCTTCCAGGCGTGCGGCGCCGAACCTGTCGCGAAGCCGTAGCACCCCCTGGGCCGCGCGCAGGCGCTCCAGGATGCGATCGGCCAGCAGCCGTTCGATGAGCTCGGCACACGCAGAGCCAACTTCGCGTGCCTGCTGCAGGCACCACGCACGGTCGTGCGCGAAGAACTGGCGCGCCGCCGGCGGCAGGTGGTCGCGCACGCTCACGCGCTGACCCGGACGCTGGCCTCGAGCGTGGCTGGCCACCAACTGGTGATCCTGGTACAGGAACACCGTGGAGTCAGTGGCGCGCATCCACAGCGTCTTGCCCACCAGCGTGAACGGCACGGAGTACAGCACCCGGTCGTGTGCGACATGGCAGTCGCGGTGCACCGACACCTTGTGCCAGGTGCCCAGATCCGGCGCGACCGCGGGCAGCGGCTGCAGCTGCGTGCGCTCCAGTTCGAATAGCGCCAGTGGCGCCTGGCGGGTCGTGCCGTGCACGCGCATGCCGGCTTCGAGCATCACCCAATTGCGTGCCTGGGCATTGAGGTCAACCAGGTCGCGGAACTCGCGCAGCGGCACGAAGCTGCCCTTGACGTATTTGACTCCGGCCTCGACGACCCCCTTCTTCTTCGGGTCCCGCGGGGCACATGGGTCGATCTTGAAGCTGTATCCCTCGGCACACTCGACGTATGCGCGCTGCACGACCGGGTCGTAGATGCAGGCCTTGACGATCGCGCACTTGGCGTTGTCGATGATCAGGCGCCGCGGCACGGCGTTGAACCATTCGAAGGCGCGCCGGTGGCAGCCCAGCCAGGTCGCCACCGTCTGGTCCCACACGAACTCGACGTATTGGTGACGGCTGAAGCACAGCGTCATTACAAACGCCCAGGTGCGCCGCAGCGTACCTGCCGGATGCATCAGCATGGGCCCCGCGCCGAAGTCGACCTGGGCGGCCTCGCCGGGCGCGAAGCTCAAGGGCACGGTGACGTCGGCCGGGCGCTCGCCACGCAGCGCCACGATCATGCGGTACACGGACGAGTAACTTCCCCGGTAGCCGTGATTGCGCTGGAGCGCCCCCAGGATCGTGGTGCCCTGCACGCCCTGGTCGAGCCAGCAGGCGATGCGTTCGCGATGCGACTCTAGCGTCGAGACGGTGGATGCTGCCAGCTTGGGCGCCCCAAGGGCGGCGGCGATCTGGGCGTCCTCGGGGAGAGGCGTTTGCGCGTCCAGCCAGCCGTGCTGCTCGGCCAACGCGCGCAGGTCCGCCAGCTTATGCCGGCCCATGCAATGACTTCGCGCGATCTCTCGCTCGGAGGCGCCCCGACGCATCTGTACCAGGGCGATTCGGTACTGGAACATCTCGATTCTCCTTCGGCTCATCGCTGCCTCCGTGGGGACTTCACAAGTCGCCCACTTCAGCACGCAACCAACCCATTCAGATCGAGGTGCCCTTCAACTCCACTGGCTCCAATATGCCGAAAACGCAGTGGCTCCATTACGGCGGAAATCCACTGGCTCCATTACGCCGAAAACGAACTGGCTCCTATGTGCCGGAAGATGACAGCGCGCGAAGCACACTGGCAAACCCCAGTTATCGGCGCGCCCCTTCTTTGGGGACGGTCACTTCTATGCAGTGACCCGCAGTCGTTGCGGGCGCGTCGACCTTTGATCATGATGATGCGTTCCTTGGCCACCGTGCGTTGGAACAAGGCTGCTTGGGACTTCAGGAAGTGGCCGGCTTTAGCTGGGCTCCGGCCGGTATCTCGCCGTACTGCAGATAGCGCCACAAGGCGATCGCCAGTCTTCTCGCCAAGGCGACGATGCCTACGCGACGCGTGCGCTTGCCCCCACCCGCGAAGCGTCGGTTGAACCACTGGGTCAAGGCGCTGTCGGGCTGCAAGCGCAGCCAAGCCCAGGCGAGTTCCACCAGCAACGCACGCGCTCGCTTGTTGCCCGCCTTGCTGATGCCTTGCTCGATCTGGCTGTCGCCGCTGGCATATGGCGTGGGTGCCAGCCCCAGGCAGCCGGCCAGCTCGCGCCGGTTGGCGAAGTGCCGCCAGCCGAACACTTCCTTGACCAACACCCAGGCGCCCTTGGGCCCGATGGCTCGTAGCTGGGCCAGTTGCGCCACCTGCGGCTGCTTGCTGGTCGCCACCTGCTCACGCTGCACGGTCTCCAGCATCTTGACCTGCTGCTTGACCAGCGCCAGGCGCGCGCTCTCGCGCTCGATCTCGGCGCGCAGCAAAGGCGGCACCTGCTCGCAATGGTGCTCCCACCAACGCGCCCAGTCGCGTCCGCCGACGATGACGTGCGGGCGCAGGTTGTGCAGCACCAGCAGCGAGCCGATGCGGTTCGTGTGGGCGGTGCGCTCCTGCGTCAGCCGGGCAAGCTCGCGGTGCGTGCGGCGCGCGTCTTCGTCTTCGGGCGTGGGCTCGTGCACTACCGACCACACCCGCTCGCCGCGATGGTGGCGCAGCAGCATCGCCAACAGCTTGTCGCCATCGATCCGGTCGGTCTTCGCCCGCCTGGCGTGTCGGTTCACCTCGATGCTGGAGGAGTCGACCACGATGTTGTCGACTCCCTGCCCGATAAGCCAGCGGTGCAGCCACCAGCCGTCACGGCCTGCTTCGTAGCACGAGTGCACCCGCGGCCCGAGCTGGCAGCGCTCCCGGGCCTTGCGGATGCAGTCCGCAACCGCAGCCGTATCGCCGGCCTCCACGTTGTACCGACTTGGGCCGCGGTGGCCATCGCTGGCCGTCACCTTCCAGGACTTGTCGCCGAGCTCAAAGCTCATGCACAGGTCGCCCAGGCTCGCCGTATCCTCACGTTGTGGGACTGCTTGGGTTGTCGACATTTCCATCTCCTTTGCCAAGAAGTTACGGAAATCCCGTTTTAACTAAACGGGTCTCGCTCGGGTAGTCCCACATAGCATCTTTACCGCGCCGGATTCAACTCGCTGTAGGACCGCACTGGGTCGAAACCGACAGTTCCGTACGCGCCGTTGAACGACCGGAGTCGGTCTGACCCGCCGCACGATTGGCGGGACCCAAGGACCGTTCATGGCCGATCTGAGTCGTAGGCCGTCGCGTTATGAAGGACTGCTTCCGCTGCGTAGCTGCCCTTTATGTATGCTCGCTTCAGATTGCTTGCAGCCGTTCGCGCTTGACAATCGAATGACCGCAGACAGCGAGATCGGCCCTTCTGTTCATCATCAATTCGCGTCGGCGATCAACTCGGGCCGGCACGAAGTTGCCATCAAGTTCGCCTTCCTCGGAAGGCAGCTGGTGGCCTCTAATGCGAAAGGGAAGCCGTGTACTTCAGCCCGCTGGTATGCGCGGCCTCAATCGCAGTAGATTGAGTTCGCGGTGATCGATACAGCCGCGAGCAGCCGAATAGTAGGCCTCGTAGAGCTTGAAGTCCGAACGGCCACTGGCGCGGCACTTTTCGGCCACGATCCTGCAGATTTCCAGCCTCTCTCTCAGGGGCGTCTTCATGCCGAAGATAAGTCCATGGAGATTCTTGAAGTCGTAGTTCGCCTTGCGACGTTCCTTGTCCGAAAAGTCGAGAGCCATTCCGGTGAGCAGCAGTCTGTATTCTTTTTCGTGAGCCCAATCGGCCAACTTCGTCGTGGCGCCAGGATAGAAGCCTTTCCAATAGTCTTTTCGCCACTGGTCGTCGTATTCGGACGCGCATTTGCTTCTCGCGCCGTCAGCGTTCGAGTGCCAGTGCTTATATAGAATAGCCTCGGGCAACCTCCCGATAGAGCGAAAGAAGTCCACGGGACGAAATTTGGCCGAATACTTGACTTGGTGGAACTCGTGTTTGACTTGGCCACGCGACTCGCCATTCGAACCGAATCCATTGACGCGGGTGAGCGGAAGAAATGGCCGCTCTCCGTCAATGACAGGGATGAACACTAGGCAGACCCCGGTATGGCTGTCGCCGTACGTTCCCCACAGAGACGCGTCGCGGCAGTCGGACATAAAGCAGGCGACATGCCAGTCGGGGTAAACGAGCCGGTCGAGTTGGTCCACGAATTCGTCGGCGAACGCTCGAAACAAGAAATCCTTGTTCGGTCGGTAGTCCCCTGCTTCTGGATCCAGAAGAGCGGCGAGCCCGAGTTGGCCCGACATGGCTCCAAAGAGAGCGAAAAGCTCTCGGACCAACTGTTCGTCGCCTTCGCTGGAAATTGGCTGCATCGCCTTAATCATCTCGTCCAGCCCAGGCAGGGCGGTGCGTGCGCTATCCAGAAAGTGTGCGGCGTCCGATCGCGAGGACGCGGGTCGATGAAGCTCGTTTCGGTACCATACAGTCCCCAACGCTAACGGATGTAGGCAACGCAAGTAGCTTCGTAACTCGTCCCGCCGCACGGGAAACGCGCGGCCATCGAGGGCGTTGATTAGCCGGATCACCGTGGGCTCCGTCAAAATCTCGTCGAAGATCCCTTGAAGCAGCGCGTCGAGCTTCGCAGTGCTGGGCTCGGATGGTATGGGGCCGACGATCGGCACGTTCTTCCAACTGAGCGGCTGGGAATCGCCTCCTATGACATAGATGGCGAAGGCCCAGTTCAAGCACCGCAAATAGTGCTTCAACAGGTTCTCCCACACGATCCGATCCCCCCTCCAGAACAAGTCGCGAAAGCCCTCCATTGGATCGTTGAGCTCTGAGGGCGAAGCGAAGTAGATTTCCTGCTTCTCCAGCTCTCCGTATTGAAGAAGCCGCTTGAGTGGCCGGAACCTATATAGGAACTCCGGAGCCAGAGTCTCGGCTCCTCCAGCCGGGCCAAAATTGGAGGCGGATAAGTTCATGCTAGTCATGTTGCGAGTTTGCTCTCCGTCATATGCGCGGGGTCTTCCGCCCCAAGCATAGTTGCACGCGTCCATCTGATGCCGAACTGGACAGTGCTGCAGCGCGACCTCGACGAGCTCGCGATCTGCGTTGCATCCTGATCATCAACTCCAGCCGGAGGAACGTCTCGAACTCGCCCGCAAGGCAGCGTAGCCGCTGCGGGCGGCTGCAGACTGGTCGCAGACATGGATGGTGCAGATCTGGATGCCTGCTGTCGGCCAGACCAGGATTCAACATCGCGACGCCCAATGAACAAATGCGTCAGCCAAGTCATCTTGATATGAGGCCAGCGGCACGGAAGGCTCTTACACCCGCAAAAATGCTAGAGAGAAATTGACTGCTGCTTTCCGCTGCAGACGGTTGCTACACGCGCGGCAAGATGCGGTACCGCGTACCTCGCTCGCTCGGCAGTATGCGCGAGCATGTGACATTCTGTAAGATGGGCCGACGCGATCAGCCAAGAAAACCCTCAATGAGGGGTGCTTATGCTGGGGCAAACGCCAATCGGCCGCAGGAATTTAGCGAGGAGACCAGTGCTGAAGCAACTTACGCTTCTACTCGACACAAATGTCTTGATTCCCCTTCAAGACTCGTATGCCGTCTTGAGCGACTGTCTTGCGAACTTTCATAGGCTGGCGCTAATCGGCGGACATCGGCTGGTTTACCACCCGGCCAGCATCGCTGACTTTGAAAGAGATCCGGACTTGGACCGGCGTAGCAGGAACCTGCAGCACGTGCGCCGATACCCGGCTCTCCCGCAATCAGCCAGGTGTCCTTGGAACAACGCCGGCACGAGTCCGAATGATGCGTGCGACAACGAGATCCTCTATGCGCTGGAATGCGATGCAGTACACGCGCTAGTCACGGAAGACAAAGGGCTCCTCACGAAGGCAAGGGCGCGGGGCCTTGGGAGCCGCACCTACAACATCCAGACGGCAGAGGACTGGATGCGCCGGCTACATCAGCCGCACGACGTCTCGCTGCCAAACATCGACGATGTACCACTGCACAACTTGACCCCTGAGCTTTCCGGCGCGCTGTTCGAGAGCTTGCGCGATGGCTACGCGGGGTTCGACGCCTGGTTCCGCAGGAAGGCCCGCCAAAACACGAAAGCCTGGGTCTACCGCGATGAGGCAGGTGTGCTGGGCGCTATCTGCGTCTACGACATTCAGTCCGACGAGGTCGTTACCGATGCGCATGTAAGGCTTGAAGGCAAGGCCCTGAAGCTCTGCACGTTCAAGGTTGGCCAGGGCGTGCGAGGGCGCAAAATTGGTGAACTGTTTCTGAAGGCGGCTTTCCGCTATGGGACCGAGAACGGTTGCGAGCACATCTTCACTCACACGGACGTTGAGAAGCAAAGCTACCTGATCGACCTTCTGCTCGACTTCGGCTTCGATGAGCGCGGCTCCTACGGTACGGACCGCGTTTTTGTCAAGCCACATCCCGTCGCCGCGCCAGACGCTGCGGGGCTGCAGCCGCTGGAGTACGTCCGGCGGTTCTACCCGCACTACCAAGCCGGCACGCATGTCCGAAAATTCCTGGTGCCGATAAAGCAGGGATTTCATCGCGTCCTCTTTCCTGACTATCACGCGGTCCAATCCCTTCTTTTCGCATCTTATGGCAGCGTCGGCAACGCGATCAAGCTGGCCTATCTCTGCCACGCGACGACGAAGGAAATTCGAGCCGGGGACTTGGTGCTTTTCTACAGGACCGAGGACGAACAGGCCGTCACATCACTGGGTGTCGTAGACCAGTTCGCCGTTCTGGACGATGCCGCTAGGATCGCCGCCCTGGTCAGCCGGCGTACGGTCTACAGCATCAAAGAGATCGAAGACATGGCGGTTCGGCCGACGAAAGTCATCCTTTTCAGGCTGGTAAAGCATCTTTTCAAGCCTGTCTCTTATCGGCAGCTTCTAGCCGAGAGGGTCGTTACGGGCCCCATTCAATCCATCACCAAGATTTCCGATGTCGCGTTTTCAAGAGTGCTTTCAGCCGCAGGGCCCTAGGGCCATCCTGATCTCGGTCAAACCACGGTTTGCCGAGCAGATCATCACGGGAGCCAAGAAGGTCGAATTCCGTAGGTCATGGGCGGCCGAGCCCGTTGGGTTGGCCGTCATTTATTCGAGTTCGCCGGTACAGCGCCTTGTTGGCATCGTGCAAGTCGATGGTGCGGTTGTCGCGTCCCCCGCCACTGTCTGGACCAAGTGCATTTCACGCGGTCCAGGACTTCAGCGCGCGGAACTGATGGAGTACTTCGCTGGAAAGACCCAGGCCTATGGCGTCCTGCTGGGAGAGGTTACGCTCCCGGCGAAGCCTGTTGCGCCGAAGTCGTTGTTCAAGGGCTTCCGGCCGCCTCAGTCGTATCGCTACCTGAGCGCACCCGAGCTGCGCCGAATCGGCAAGCAGTTTGGTCTGGTGGAGGAGCCAGAGTGACCATCTTTGTTGCGGGTGTCCATGGCGCAGGAAAGACCTTCGTCACTAAGCCGGCCTGCCAGAGGCTCGGGCTGGTGCACGCCACAGCCAGCCAGCTCATCCGCGAGGAACGGGGCCTGGCATCGTGGAATGCTGCGAAGGAAGTGTCGGAGGTTGACCAGAACCAGCTCGCGCTCATCTCAGCGGCAAGGAGGGTCCGCAATGGTGGTAGGACGCTGGTCCTGGACGGACATTTCGTGCTTCGCCGTGCGCCGGGCGATCACGAAAGACTGTCAATTGACGTGTTTCGCGCCCTTGAATGCTCGTCAGTTCTATTGTTTCGCTGCACCGTGCCGGTACTGCTCGAGCGCCTACAGGCAAGGCAGGACATGAGTTGGAATGAGGCGGAGCTTGCGGCTTTCAGTGAAGCCGAGGAAGCCCATGGCGCCGATGTTGCACAGGCGCTGCGCATCCCACTAGTTGCTCTTGACATGCCGAGCACCCAAGTGGTGGCGGCCTGGCTGGTGCGGCTTTCGGGAGACATGGGCGCCGCTCATGGGTAACCCAAAGACGAAGAGGGGGATCACCTGAGGTGCCTCTTTTGCAAAGCCGACTCGTCGGGCTCAAAGTCCAGGGAGCACATCGTGCCTGAATCCTTTGGAAATTCCGATCACGTCTTGGGCCCCGGGGTCGTGTGTGACGGGTGCAACAACTACATCGCTCGTGAGGTCGAGAAACCGATTCTTGACTCGCTGTACTTCACAGAGCGGCGCTTCAGCGCCACCATCCCGAACAAGCGAGGAAGGGTCATCCCGCTTGAGGGACTCCATCTGCAATCACGCACGCGCGTCCAAACCCACGCGGACCTCACGGGTGAGGGAGTCAGTATCGGCGCACACCCGGACGCTGACGAAGCTCGCTTCATTAAGTCGTTGCTGGGCGATTCGTCGCATGCCTTGATTTTCCCAATGGCAGTGCCCCCGGAGAACTGGGCTCTTGCACGCTTCGTTGGAAAGGTCGGACTGGAGGCGCTTGCCCACCGCCTGATCAAGGCGAACCTTTCCCACGAGGAGCTTGTCGACAAACCAGAGCTGGACGCACTCCGGAGCTTCGTTCGTCGCGGCAGCGGCCCTCGCCATTGGACCATAGCGCGGCGGCAGCTATATCTACCGGACGAGGTCTTCTTTGACGGTAAAGACCCAATACTGTTCGGTTATGGCATAAAGCTCCTAAATTGTCGCGGTATGTGGGAATCGGCTGGTTTGGGTCGGGGTCCAGGCGGGCCGATGATCTTGGGAGTGCAATCCGCGGGCACGCGCTTCGGTGCGTGGCAATCGTATGACGCGTAAGGCG
>NZ_JAGGNU010000093.1 GCF_018614915.1 Variovorax paradoxus
AGGGACCCCGCAAAGCAAAAAGCCCAACCTCTTCAGGTTGGGCTTTTTGGGGCTGTAAGAGCCTGACGATGACCTACTTTCACACGGGAACCCGCACTATCATCGGCGCTGAGGCGTTTCACTGTCCTGTTCGGGATGGGAAGGAGTGGGACCACCTCGCTATGGTCATCAGGCATAAAGGGGTTGTCGTGTTGACGGGGTCAACACGACGAATTCATAGAGTTTGGAATCAGCTTTTGAGTGATTGAATGCGTCAACTTGGCATAACACCTTGATCGTAGATCAAAGTTATAGGGTCAAGCCGCACGAGCAATTAGTATCGGTTAGCTTAACGCATTACTGCGCTTCCACACCCGACCTATCAACGTCCTGGTCTTGAACGACTCTTCAGGGGGCTCGAGGCCCCGGCAGATCTCATCTTGAAACGAGTTTCCCGCTTAGATGCTTTCAGCGGTTATCTCTTCCACACTTAGCTACTCGGCAATGCCACTGGCGTGACAACCGATACACCAGAGGTGTGTCCACTCCGGTCCTCTCGTACTAGGAGCAGGCTTCCTCAAATCTGCAGCGCCCACGGAAGATAGGGACCAAACTGTCTCACGACGTTTTAAACCCAGCTCACGTACCTCTTTAAATGGCGAACAGCCATACCCTTGGGACCGGCTACAGCCCCAGGATGAGATGAGCCGACATCGAGGTGCCAAACACCGCCGTCGATATGAACTCTTGGGCGGTATCAGCCTGTTATCCCCAGAGTACCTTTTATCCGTTGAGCGATGGCCCTTCCATACAGAACCACCGGATCACTATGTCCTGCTTTCGCATCTGCTCGACTTGTCAGTCTCGCAGTTAAGCACGCTTATGCCATTGCACTATCGTCACGATGTCCGACCGTAACTAGCGTACCTTCGAACTCCTCCGTTACGCTTTGGGAGGAGACCGCCCCAGTCAAACTGCCTACCATGCACTGTCCCCGATCCAGATAATGGACCTAGGTTAGAACCTCAAACACACCAGGGTGGTATTTCAACGTTGGCTCCACAAGATCTAGCGACCCTGCTTCAAAGCCTCCCACCTATCCTACACAGATCTGTTCAAAGTCCAATACAAAGCTACAGTAAAGGTTCATGGGGTCTTTCCGTCTTTCCGCGGGGAGATTGCATCATCACAAACATTTCAACTTCGCTGAGTCTCAGGAGGAGACAGTGTGGCCATCGTTACGCCATTCGTGCAGGTCGGAACTTACCCGACAAGGAATTTCGCTACCTTAGGACCGTTATAGTTACGGCCGCCGTTTACTGGGACTTCAATCAAGAGCTTGCACCCCATCATTTAATCTTCCAGCACCGGGCAGGCGTCACACCCTATACGTCCACTTTCGTGTTTGCAGAGTGCTGTGTTTTTAATAAACAGTCGCAGCCACCGATTTTTTGCAACCCATTCATGCTCCGTTGTTCACTTCACACTAATAGGGCACACCTTCTTCCGAAGTTACGGTGTCAATTTGCCGAGTTCCTTCTCCTGAGTTCTCTCAAGCGCCTTAGAATACTCATCTCGCGCACCAGTGTCGGTTTGCGGTACGGTCGTGTGTAGCTGAAGCTTAGTGGCTTTTCCTGGAACCTCGTTCAGTCACTTCACCAGCAAGCTGGCTCGATCGTTGGCCTCGGTATATGTGCGCCGGATTTGCCTAGCACACGCCTACTTCCAACTAAACCGGGATATCCAACACCCGGATGACCTATTAAGATCCGTCCCCACATCGCACTACACATCGGTACAGGAATATTGACCTGTTTCCCATCAGCTACGCATCTCTGCCTCGCCTTAGGGGCCGACTCACTCTACGCCGATGAACGTTGCGTAGAAAACCTTGCGCTTACGGCGAGGGGGCTTTTCACCCCCTTTAACGCTACTCATGTCAGCATTCGCACTTCTGATACCTCCAGCACGCTTTACAACGCACCTTCACAGGCTTACAGAACGCTCTCCTACCACTTGCAATAAATTGCAAATCCGCAGCTTCGGTAACTGGCTTAGCCCCGTTACATCTTCCGCGCAGGACGACTCGATCAGTGAGCTATTACGCTTTCTTTAAATGATGGCTGCTTCTAAGCCAACATCCTGACTGTTTTAGCCTTCCCACTTCGTTTCCCACTTAGCCAATTTTAGGGACCTTAGCTGGCGGTCTGGGTTGTTTCCCTCTTGAGTCCGGACGTTAGCACCCGGTGCTCTGTCTCCCAAGCTGTACTCGTCGGTATTCGGAGTTTGCCTTGGTTTGGTAAGTCGCCATGACCCCCTAGCCAAAACAGTGCTCTACCCCCGACGGTAATACTTGAGGCACTACCTAAATAGTTTTCGGAGAGAACCAGCTATTTCCAAGTTTGTTTAGCCTTTCACCCCTATCCACAGCTCATCCGCTAGTTTTGCAACACTAGTCGGTTCGGACCTCCAGTACCTGTTACGGCACCTTCATCCTGGCCATGGATAGATCACTTGGTTTCGGGTCTACACCCAGCGACTGGACGCCCTATTCGGACTCGATTTCTCTACGGCTTCCCTATTCGGTTAACCTTGCCACTGAATGTAAGTCGCTGACCCATTATACAAAAGGTACGCAGTCACCCCTTACGAGGCTCCTACTTTTTGTAAGCACGCGGTTTCAGGATCTATTTCACTCCCCTCCCGGGGTTCTTTTCGCCTTTCCCTCACGGTACTAGTTCACTATCGGTCGATGATGAGTATTTAGCCTTGGAGGATGGTCCCCCCATATTCAGACAGGATTTCTCGTGTCCCGCCCTACTTGTCGTTAGCTCAGTACCACACAGGTCTTTTCACGTACGGGGCTATCACCCGCTATGGCCAGCCTTTCCAAGCTGTTCCGTTAAGTCTTGTGCTATCACTAACAGGCTCTTCCGATTTCGCTCGCCACTACTTTCGGAATCTCGGTTGATGTCTTTTCCTCGAGCTACTGAGATGTTTCAGTTCACCCGGTTCGCCTCGCATGACTATGTATTCATCATGCGATACCTTTCGGTGGGTTTCCCCATTCGGAAATCTCCGGATCAAAGCTAATTTGCCAGCTCCCCGAAGCTTATCGCAGGCTATCACGTCCTTCGTCGCCTATCATCGCCAAGGCATCCACCACGTGCTCTTATTCACTTGACCCTATAACTTTGACGTTTCTTCACAGAAACCAAAATCGTTTCAAGGAATTGCCAGGTCTTTCACCTGGCGCGTTATGCCGTCTTCATACTTTCGATTTGACTCGAAATTGAAGTTCATTTGACGCAATCAAAAATTCATGTCGCTGATGGCACGGTCTGCACTAAACCTTTACGAATGTGCAGTTTCCATCAGCAACGCTGATTCGACTCTATGAATTTTTAAAGAACAGCCGATTGATCAAGAGATCTCGATCAACAACAAAGAAGCCTCATGCTCACGCACAAAGCCTCTTTGGTGTTGAATTTCATGCTATCGGTGAATGGTGGAGGATGACGGGATCGAACCGACGACCCCCTGCTTGCAAAGCAGGTGCTCTCCCAGCTGAGCTAATCCCCCCTCACGAGACTATCGGAAGGAATGGTGGGTCTAGTTGGGCTCGAACCAACGACCCCCGCCTTATCAAGACGGTGCTCTAACCAGCTGAGCTACAGACCCATGTCGAAGACTCGACATCTTCCAACAACCGATAAGTGTGGGCGTTCAATTTGAGCAGCTTGTTTCCAGAAAGGAGGTGATCCAGCCGCACCTTCCGATACGGCTACCTTGTTACGACTTCACCCCAGTCACGAACCCTGCCGTGGTAATCGCCCTCCTTGCGGTTAGGCTAACTACTTCTGGCAGAACCCGCTCCCATGGTGTGACGGGCGGTGTGTACAAGACCCGGGAACGTATTCACCGTGACATTCTGATCCACGATTACTAGCGATTCCGACTTCACGCAGTCGAGTTGCAGACTGCGATCCGGACTACGACTGGTTTTATGGGATTAGCTCCCCCTCGCGGGTTGGCAACCCTTTGTACCAGCCATTGTATGACGTGTGTAGCCCCACCTATAAGGGCCATGAGGACTTGACGTCATCCCCACCTTCCTCCGGTTTGTCACCGGCAGTCTCACTAGAGTGCCCAACTAAATGTAGCAACTAATGACAAGGGTTGCGCTCGTTGCGGGACTTAACCCAACATCTCACGACACGAGCTGACGACAGCCATGCAGCACCTGTGTTACGGTTCTCTTTCGAGCACTCCTCTATCTCTAAAGGATTCCGTACATGTCAAAGGTGGGTAAGGTTTTTCGCGTTGCATCGAATTAAACCACATCATCCACCGCTTGTGCGGGTCCCCGTCAATTCCTTTGAGTTTCAACCTTGCGGCCGTACTCCCCAGGCGGTCAACTTCACGCGTTAGCTTCGTTACTGAGTCAGTGAAGACCCAACAACCAGTTGACATCGTTTAGGGCGTGGACTACCAGGGTATCTAATCCTGTTTGCTCCCCACGCTTTCGTGCATGAGCGTCAGTGCAGGCCCAGGGGATTGCCTTCGCCATCGGTGTTCCTCCGCATATCTACGCATTTCACTGCTACACGCGGAATTCCATCCCCCTCTGCCGCACTCCAGCGATGCAGTCACAGATGCAGTTCCCAGGTTGAGCCCGGGGATTTCACAACTGTCTTACATCACCGCCTGCGCACGCTTTACGCCCAGTAATTCCGATTAACGCTTGCACCCTACGTATTACCGCGGCTGCTGGCACGTAGTTAGCCGGTGCTTATTCTTACGGTACCGTCATGAGCCCTCTTTATTAGAAAGGACCTTTTCGTTCCGTACAAAAGCAGTTTACAACCCGAAGGCCTTCATCCTGCACGCGGCATGGCTGGATCAGGCTTGCGCCCATTGTCCAAAATTCCCCACTGCTGCCTCCCGTAGGAGTCTGGGCCGTGTCTCAGTCCCAGTGTGGCTGGTCGTCCTCTCAGACCAGCTACAGATCGAAGGCTTGGTGAGCCTTTACCTCACCAACTACCTAATCTGCCATCGGCCGCTCCATTCGCGCAAGGCCTTGCGGTCCCCTGCTTTCATCCTTAGATCTTATGCGGTATTAGCACAGCTTTCGCTGCGTTATCCCCCACGATTGGGCACGTTCCGATGTATTACTCACCCGTTCGCCACTCGCCACCAGGATTGCTCCCGTGCTGCCGTTCGACTTGCATGTGTAAGGCATGCCGCCAGCGTTCAATCTGAGCCAGGATCAAACTCTATAGTTCGATCTTGAATTTTTTCGCCTCTCTCGAGGCAACTCATAAAAACGGAATTGAAGTGAACTTCACTTCTATTCTCATGAGCGTTTAAAGTCTTGCGACTTCGTTCCGAAGAACTTGGCCACTCGCCTCAAACGCCCACGCTTATCGGCTGTATGTTTTTAACGATCCCAGCAAAACATCTTCTGTCTTGCAAACCCTCGCTGCGATCAGCGAAGCCTTTGATTATCACACGATTTTTTAAGAACCGTCAAACTTTTTGGAAGAATTTTTCAAGCTCTCGCTCTCCTCTTCTTCCCAACTCCACCCCCAACACCTCAGACCCGAAAGTCTTCGCCGTCTTGAGCGGAGCCTTC
>NZ_JAGGNU010000094.1 GCF_018614915.1 Variovorax paradoxus
AGCCAAGACCGGCCTCTTCGGTGGCGAACCAGTCCAGGAACTGGTTCCAGTTGACCGGGTAGTCTTCTCCCGCCGTGGGGACTAATATATGGATGTCCATCCAGTAATACTAGTCAAACTGGAGCTAAATGGATACCCCATGGTTTTAACTAGGGTGCCGGGCCGTCTACGGCTCACTGGCGACATGATGAGCGCGGGATCGGCGCGGGATGTGCGCCAGGCGAACCGAGCATCGGCCGAGTGGACAAGCCAGGCCGAATCTGGCGCGGGCAGATCGCCCGGCGTATAACGGTGCAAGCCCACTGTCCCAAGGTGACCATGATGGCATCAAAGCGGCCAACACCTGTGATCGAGAAAGAGCTTGCCGAAATGCGCGAGCAATTGGCAAGCCTCGAGAAGGCGAGCAAGGCCTCATCCCCGGAGCCCAAAAATAGCGGCCATTCGCCCTCAAAGGCGGTCGGAGACAAGAAGCTCACCGAGGCGAAGATCGCGGAACTCGAAGCCGAGCTGAAATCCCTGGGCGACGACCCGCCCCTTGAGTAGAAGCTCTTCACCTTCACGCAATGCGCGGCGCCGACCACGGGCCGATTGGCGCAGCTGCTCGGCCAGGATGAGCCGGTTGTCGGCCAGCGGCGAGGACGCGGGGGAGGGCAGGTGCGGGCCAGGGCAGCCGATGGCCCGGCAGGGGGCCGTCTTCTGCTGCGGACACAGCCGTCAACCATGACATTGCTCCCGTTGCGTCCGAGCAGGAGTGGCGCAATACTGGGCTGCAGAAGCCTGACCTTCATCACCGATGAACATTTCCCCGGCGCGCGACCACGCCGATCCGCCCGCTGCTCCACCCGATTGGACAATCGAGGTGGGATCTGAGACCGTGGGCGAAGGCATTTACTTCTTTGCCGATGTGAAGCGAGCCGGGAAAGTGATGTTCCGGGTCGGAATTGGCGGCGTATCCGACGAGGCAAAAGCGAAGAAGCTGCTTGCAACCAAGGCGCGCGAATGGATCGACGAGTTCCTGATCCGAGAACAGCAATCTGGCGCTTCGTCCCAAGACAACTGAGTTGGTCAGCGGCTGCTCAGGCCTCGTCGTCGAGTAGGTCCAGTTTGGGCTCTTCCATGCGTGATTGAAGGGCCAGGCAGCCGGCCTCCCAGGCGCTCTTGTATGTGGTGAAGCTGAGTTCCGAGCGCGCGAAGGGCTCAAAGCCGGATACGTCATCGAAGGATTCGAACAGCACCCATTCGAACGCTCCAGACCGGAGTGCTTCAATCATCAATACAAGAAAGCGGAAGCGGCTCATGCAAGCAATGCTGGGCATGGGCATTGCTTTTGCCGTCGGCCGGCGCCTTCGCTTGATGGAAGGAAAGCTCGCCGCGCTTCGGCTCTCCCAGCGGATCGGCGGGGCCTGACCGGCGTCGAAGATCTCATGGCGCGCGTTCACGAAAGTCCAGTGAGCACGCCGCTGAACCTTCGTCGATGGTCCCATAAGCCCGGGCGAATTTCGGCTTCTGCGCAGCGGCACTCCCCGGTCGACTTTTGGGTTTCTCCTCTCGGTCGCCCCATTCCTGCAGAAGGTCCGACGCAATGGACCGAATAAGCGTGGCAGTTGCGCGGTTGTAAGTTCGTTTGAGCTCCGCCGGGTTCAACGCCGGCGGTCCGGCAGCGGCTTCCATAGTGGCATCCAACATGGAGCCGAGATCGACAAACGAGGTGCGGCGTAGTCGGGCGATGTCCACCCGGGCACCTGCTGCCAGTTTTCACCGTACTTTGAACTTTTTTGCAGCTTACTTGAACTGGTGGTGGCCACACGGCGACCGGCGGTCCGCGTCTCCCGCCCGTCGCTGTGGCATCGGACCGCTGAACCGTCCACCTGGTGGAGGACCGTCGGGCCTCGAGGGGGGTCGCGGAGGAGGGCGGCCAAGCCGCCAATCGACTATTTGCTCAGCGGGTTCAAGGCAGCCTGGCGCCTGCCGCGCGTAAGTGGCTAAGCGGCAGGACGCGGGATTCGGCCAGCGGTGGACATCGACACGCATCTTTCTGAGAGCCGGCCGCCGTGCGTGTATGCGTGTCGGCGGTCGCAGTTGCACCAGGAAAGGGCAGAACGCGCTTGTGTCGAGACTCATGTAGGTAACTGACGGTCAGAAGAACGCGGAGGTGGTCTACCTTGGCGCGTACTTTTCGCTCGAAAAGTGCTTGGAACAACAGGGGGCACCCCATGGCAGACGACACCGACAAGCTCTTCTCTCTCAACCAAGACTATGAGATCCGCCGACGGGCAAGGAGCCTAGGCTGCACCGAAGCGGAACTGCGCGAGGTGGTGACGGCAGTCGCCAATCTCATTTCGCTCGAGCACAACGATGAAATTTGCGATTGGGCAATGTGCCTGTGCTGCACCGAAGCCGAGTTGCGAGCCGCCGTGAAGGCAGTCGGTTGCCCGGGCGAGGCGCTTGCGGCCGGTGACCCGCTTTTTCTCCCCGGAGAATTCAATGATGTGTGAAAAAACCGCCGGAAAATTCAACCTGTGGTGCGCAGCGCGGTCAAGGTAGCTTGGTAGATTTCGCCTAAGCCCTTGATATGCAACCCTCGATTACCGTCTAGGCCGCTGATCGACAGGCGCTACATTCCGGGCGTGTGCAGCCACTACAAAGCCGAGAAGCGCCGCAAGCAGCCGGGAAAACGGTTCGGCGTCACTCTGCCGCTCGACTGGGAGCCATCACCGGGCGGCCTGCACGTTTACCCGACGCAGCTCGCGCCGTTCATCCGTCGGCTGCCCGAGCGCGAATCAGGCCGTTTCGGACTTCGAGCTCGTCCAAGGGCACTACGGGCTGCTGCCGGAGTTCGCCAAAGACAGGCAATCTACGAGCCCGGCTGGCGCACCGGCACGCACATTCCCGCAAGGCGACGGATCGACCGTCGCCAAGACCTCGACGAACTCGGAAATCCGCCTCAGGATCACATTGCGCAGGGCACCGCAGCGCCTCCGCAGTCGCAGCCTCCTCCTCTAATGACCTCGGGGGGCGATCGAGGTGGAATTCGCAGACCCATCCAGAATCAAAACGCTCGGCGCAGTTCACCTCTGCGGTCCGAGAATGGAGAAGTACTTGCGCACTGCATGGGCTGAGTTGCCCACCGCCTTCACAGCGGTGCGCAACTGATGTGCGGTGCAGCCAAGGCTCTTGCTCCAGTCGCGCACCTCGTGGTACTGCTTGAGAGAGATGAAGTTCCGGTCGTCACCGGTCTTGCTGGCATCGTCAGGCATGGCTTTCTCCTACTGACTTCAACCCAAGGTCGTCCCACTTTGCAGAGGGGCGTGTAGGTGCATTCCCTGCAGTTGCGTGGGCTTCTTAGGATTGCCTGCTCGCCTGCTGGCGATTACGGTCGTGCAGGCAGGACCGGCAGTAAGTCACCCGCAATGTGCCGGGGCGGTCGAAGCGCTCCGGCCGCACCTAATATATCAATCCTGCCGAACAATGCCATGAGTTCGCCCAGACCCCCCACCCCGCACGAGTTCGCCGTACTGCGCGTGCTGCGTGCCGATGCCGAGCGACTACCGCACACTGCAGCAAGGATGGCGGCGACCTATCTGCCCACCATTCAGTTGCCCCCCACTTGGCGGTCGGTCCTGACGCGAGCGCTCAACGAGCGAGCCGGTGACACGTCGTGTCCACCGCTTGATGAACTGCAAGCCGAGTACGGCAGATCTGGCGCGTGGCTGCCCGCCGCATATCACGGCGATGCCACGGACGCGCGTTTCTGGCTCGTAGGGCTGGAAGAGCAGGCCGCCCAGTACCTGCCCTAAACACCACTCACCCGCTGATCACCGTGGCCCACCTATGCGTCGGCTATTTAGCCTCTGAGCCCGTACGTGGCGGGTTTTCGCGGGCCGATCGCGGCGAAAGCCGCATGGATAGTGAGTTCGGTGACGCCAAAAAACTTTTAGCGCGCACGCCGCCACCGGCCCGGAGGCCCGTGGCGGCGCTGTTTCATGGCTGGGCGGAATGCACCGATCGCGTGACGGTGCACCGGGCATGCGCCCGGCCGCGCACTCCCGGCATCATCGCCGCCTTGTTGCGCCTGCTTGGCCTAGAGGTGCATGAGGGCTGGGCGGCACCGGCGTGGTGGGCACGTTGCGCCACGGCTCAGCAAGGGCCCGCGCCGCGCAGCGTTTCACTGCAGGACCTCGGCATGCCGGTCGATGCGAGTCACGGCGCCGCCCAGCACATGGTTGTCGGGTGCCACGTCCCAGTTGCGGAAGATGGTCAGCGGCGTTCCGCCCGCGAACTCGACATAGGGCTTGAAGCGCAGCTCGGCGCGAGTGCCAGCGCCCAGCATGCAGTTCACGACGCCGGCGAACTCATGCAGGGTGGCGGCCTGTCCACCCTTCAACACCGCCTGGCCCGCGACCTTCAGATCAACGGCAGGGTTGCGCCGCCCATGGTCGACGCTGACCTGTCCGGCGGTCACGTCGGAGGCATAAAACCCGATCGCAAGCGCGGTCGGCATCGCGGCCGAATTGCTCGCGACTGTCACGCGCGCCAGCTCGCAGCCAGCGAAGCCGTAGCCCGCGGGCACGAGCAGGCGCTCCAGCGCCGGCGCACCGGCGACCCGCGCCAGCTCGGAGGTGCAGTCGAGGCTGCCGCCGTCCGCGGCTGCGCAGCGTGCCAGGTCGATCGCCGGCAGCGGGGCCGTGGTGGCCTGCAGCAGTTGCACGTCCTGGCGTGCCTGGTCGACGGTGGCCATCGGCCGTGGTGCCAGATGCCCGTACACGACCACCTGGTAGCGCGCCGGAAACTGCTGAGGCCGCGCATCGCCGCCATATTGGCGGAGAGGCTCCGCGTCGCCATAGGTGGCCGCGAAGACCTTGCCGTCCGCGATCGTCGGCGGCACGAACTTGGCGAAGAGACCGAGCCGGTCGCGCGCGGAGACCTGCTCGCTGCTCCAGAGAGTGCGGCTGACGTTCTCTGCATCGATCGCGCGCAGCACGCCGCGCACCCCGCGCGCACTGTTGGCGTCTCCGTCGAAGGGCGTCAGGGCCCAGAGGATGCCGTTGCGCCGCCCCTGGCTCGACAACGACAGCATGCCGCCCGGCATGCCCACGGGCAGCGCGTCGACGCCGAGCTTCGGCGCGGCCACCACGCGGCGCCGAACGAAGGGATAGGCATGCAGCAACTCGTTCTCGCGCCACAGGTAGATGTGCGCGTCGCCGGCGCCCTGCCAGTAGACGGGCGAGCCGTGCAGGTGGTGATGCTCGGCCTGCCCCACGTCCTGCAGCGCGGTCGGGTTGGCGCAGTTGGCGCTGCCCGGCTGCGGCGGCGGCGTGTACTTGCCCATGCGCGCGGTCGACAACAGGTACAGGTGCGGGTGCTTGCCGGCGCCGATGACCAGCTCGCCCGGAAGCAGCACCGGTCCCGACGAGCCGAGGTCCCAGTCGCCCGTGGCGAGGAAGGCCTGGTTGCAGGGCGTGAAGTAGTCCTTGACGACGATGTTGCCGCCTTCGAGCCGCAGCTTGACAAAGCTGTCACCGTAGTCGGCGCCGCCACTTGCGGCATTGAACGTGCCGTTTCCGGTCATCAAGTAGATGTTGCCGTCGGCATCGGCCGCAGGTGCCACGCCGGCCTGCCACAGGCCGCCGTCGCGTCCGTTGGGCGTCACCATCCACACCGCCTTGCGCTGCAGCGTGGCGGCATCGTGGGCCAGCAGCAGGCCGCGGCTGCCATCGCCCCCCAGGCCGATGTAGAGCACGCCCTTCACCAGCGCGAGCCCGGTGCGCTGCTTCTGGCGCCGCGCATCGAGCCCCGGCGCCTGCAGCTCGACTGGCGGCATTGCATGGCTGCCGTCCTTCAGCCGCAGCGCGTGCAGCCGGTAGCGATAGCCTTGCGGACCGCCGCTGTCGTCGTGCCACGCAACGAGGTAAAGGATCGACTTCGAATCGTCGATTACCGGCGTGCCGAGGACGCCCCATTCCGGATCGCTCGTGCTCCACATGTCGATGTCCTTGCCGCCCGGACGCGGCTGTCCGAGCCAGACCGCCCACAGGGGCACCGTGCGGCCCTGCGGGCCCGGCCGCTCCTGGTCGGCGTCGTACAGATATACCGTGTTGTGCATGGTGGCGACGACGACGGCGTTGAAGGTGCCCTGCACGGGCGGCACGCCGGGATTGCCGCTGGTGTCGACGCGCAGCCCCGATACATAGAGCGGCTGCGCCACGATCTGACCGTCGGCGTAGAGCGCCCACAGCTTGCCGAAGCCGCGCGCGTCGACGTTGCCCGGTGCGAGCCGGGCCTCCTGGTCGTTCACGCCCGTTCGCGCGAGGTTGTTGCGAGAGGTCAGCACGTCGACCGCTTGCGCCGAACCCATGCCCAGGGAGAAGAGGACTGGGATGAAGGAGACGAAGGCATGCCGCATATCACCCCTGACAAACAGCAGTTGCCTGCGGTTCACTAGCTTCGAGGACTTCGCATTGAACTCTTAACGAGAGGCGAAAGCAACCTCGCACTAGGGATGGAAGAAGACGCGGAACATGGTCCGCCAAGTGGATGTTGTGGTTCTCTCGGATGTACTTGTCGCCTGCAGGAAACGCGACCTCTTTGTTCCCGATGCCGAGTCCTATTAATTGACTCTAATCAGATCTGCCAAGATGCTCACGGCGCGCGCAGTACCCGACCGGCTCTCGTTGTTAGCCAAACTGGGCTCACCCGAATGTGCCGAGCGGTGCTACATGCGAGTAAGGCGGAACGACCAAAGCCCGTCGAAATTCTTGGTTTCCGCCCGCTCAACGCAAATCTGCCGCGCCATTCCGGTCACCAGTCCATCGGGATCACCAATGTCGCGGTAGGCCCGATCGAAATCGAGATAGGCGAGCGGGATGCGCGCCGATTCTGCATGCCACAGGTGCTCAAGCGCGAACCGGCCGATCAGGGTTGATCTTCCGATGCCGCCCGCGCCGTAAAGCTGAGTGCTGGCCGAGTGTCCTCGTGGCCCAGCGTGGCTTCGAACAGGGTCCGGCGCCGGCCGCGCTCCGGCGCCACCTTGCCGGTGTAGATCGCCCGCTGCAAGTGGTGGACCGACTCGCCGCAATTGAGCAACGTGTGGATCTAGCGACGAAAAGTCGATGGCCAGAATAGTCGCGCAGGAAGAGGGTGCGCAGCAGCCTTCCCAGCTGCTCGGCCGCGCGGTGCAGGGGATTGCCGATCGCCGCCGAGTCTAGTCGCTCGATTACCAGCGCCGCCGACACTTTGCCCGCCCGGATCGATGCTGTCAGTCCCAGCAGATCGTCCCAACCGCGCTCCCTCGTGCAAGGTGACCTGCGAGTCCTTCAAGGCAACCACCTTGCCGTTGCGCATCTGGCCGTCGCGCCAGTCGAGGAAGCGAACGGGCTACCCCAAAGTCATGTTGGCATCGAATAGCTTCGGGCCGGTGTCTTGCGGGTTCATTGCGCCGTCCTCTGCGCGTTGCAGGCGCCCGGCGCGGAGGTCCTCAGGCTGCTAGTCGTTGCTCGGCGTGCTGCCCGCCGATGTTCCGCGGCAGCAACTCGTCGATGCGGTTGATCGAATGGTCGGCAACGCGTGCCAACACGTCGCGAAGGTACGCCTGCGGATCGAGCCCGTTCAGTGGCCGTCTCCACCAGACTGTAGATCGCCGCCGCACCGCTCGCCCCCGGCATCGGAGCCCATAACGAGGTATTCATTCATCTCTTAACCGTCGATAGGGATAGTCATGGCGAACTCAGCATCGATATCAATAGTGACCGACACTGGCTAAGCGCTTGCAGGACACGGCTTAGCGCGCACACGCTACTGACGTAACTCGCGGCATTTGCACTTCTGTGTCGAAGAGCGAGTCGGCTCGTGCTACCTGAGGTAGGGCAGGGCGGCAACGGGCCCTTTGACGCGGCCAGCCTCGCTTGTATATACTTCTCGTATATACAAAGGAGGTCACTGATGACTTACGCGCGTGTTTTCCAGTCCGGCAACAGCCAGGCTGTGCGCTTGCCAAAGGAGTTTCGATTGACATCCGAGCAGGTGGAGATCTTTCGCCAAGGCAACGACATCGTTCTTCGTGAGCGGCCAGCGAGCGCAACCGCGATCTTTGACGCACTCGTCGGCCTGCCCGCCGACTTCATGGCCGATGGCCGCAGCGATAGCGTTCCTCAAGAGCGGGAGTCGTTCTGAATGGCCATTCGTTATCTTCTCGACACCAACATTTGCATCTACATCGCCAAGCACAATCCGGCCACCGTTCGAGCGCGCTTTGAGCAACTGAGCGCCGACGCGCTGGCCATGTCGGCCATTACGCTGGGCGAATTCCAACACGGCGCGGAGAAAAGCCAAGTCCGTTCCAAAGCCCTAGCTGCGCTGCGGCAACTGCAAAGCGTCATCCGGGTTGAACCACTCACAGAGGCGGTGGGCCAGCACTACGGCCAGATCCGCAGCGCCCTCGAGCGCAAAGGCCAGCCCATTGGCAACAGCGACCTTTGGATCGCCGCTCACGCCCGTGCCGAAGGCTGGGTACTGGTCACTAACAATGAGCGTGAGTTCAACCGTGTCGACGATCTGGCGGTCGAAAACTGGGTGTGATGACCAGTCGAACGGCAGACGTAAGATCCTAACATACAATGTATCTTATGTTAACTCCATGGCGGAGCGCGCCGCGCGCTCACCCCAGGTGTGAAGCCCCATCGACCTTTGACGCGCCCTTGTCGAAGGTCCACAACGGGGCTTCGCCAGCCAACGCAGCAAGCGCTACATGAAGGCAATCGGCGAAATCTGCTGCACCCCTTGAATACGCGGAAAGCGCATGCTCCAAGGCTCCCTCCGAAGCAAAGCAAAGCTCGGTCGTCGAAAGAAGCTGCGAAAAGATCTCAATCATCTCGACCTTGCCGAAACCGAAGTTCGAACGAAGAACCCATTCCAGCTCGATGGACACCGTCACCGGGACGTAGAGCGTTTGTCCTTCATCGATGCACTTCTGGAACAGCCGCCGTGCGGCCAACAATTGCTTGGCATCATCCCTGACGATGTAGCGGACGAGGACATTGGTGTCGAGCGCCGCCATCAGCGCCAGGGATTCATTTCTGCGATCGAGACGTGCTTCCCTCTGGGCGGCTTGAATGCTCCAGCCAAGTCGAGGATCGACTTGGTTTTGGCCCGAACGACGATGCTACCGTCCGGCATCACGTGCCAGACTAGCCGAGTGCCTGGCGTCGCGCCGATCTGCTCTCGCACTTCTGCGGGAACGGTTGTTTGGCCCTTCGAGGTAATGGTGGATTCGATCACGGTGACGCCTTACGTATTGGGACATTGTAAGGAATGGCGACGGGCGATGCAAGTCTGCCTCCTGCCAGAGTCCCATAGAGCGGCGCGCGAACACAACTATCAAGTTGTCATGCGCCTCGAGACTTGCTGCAACTAGCTCGGTGCCGCAGCTTCGACACCTTGACGTCAGGGCCTCACTACCGGCCGCATCCCGCATGGCCTTGTTTCCAAGCCCGTCGAGCCTCTAGCTCAGACCACCCTTGCCTAGGTAAGCCGGCAAACGCACGGAGCGCCCACGCGCCGCAAGAGCTTCCTCGCGTCATCTCAAGGAACAGTTTCGCCAGTCGTCAGCATCATGGCCCAGCGCGTTTTCGCAATGCGATGAAGCTCTTCGTCTCCCTCAACCTGCTCGACCTTTTGGCACCACAGCGCGGCCTTTGCCATCAGCACAACTTGGCGCCTTAACGCTCTGCAGTCATCGCTTCGCCGCCGTCCTTAGAGGGCGCGATCGATTGGAACTCCAGCTGCCTAGCGAGCGCGTCAAGTTTTGCGCTTGTACCCTACTTCACGCTGGCTTCTCAACGCCAGAACGAAGACGGTGTCGATGTCAGTGAGATATCGAAAGAGCGCAACATACGCGCGCGATCCGCTGCCGACAAGCAGCTCACGTTTGCCGCCTTTGACAGGCCTACCGATCAACGGGCTGTGACCCAGGATCTCGATGGCTTGCATGATCTCCTCAAGCCGCTTTGGGACATCGGCCACCTCAAAGCGCGCCATGTGCTCGATGAAACGGTCGAAGTCATCCAATACCTCCGACACCAGCTCGATTCGCGTCATCTGGCGGGTCAATGCCCAAGTTTTCGCGCGACAGGCTTCCGAACGCTTACACCCTGCACTCGAGCGACGAGATACTTCTTGGCATCACTCCAGGGCACCGTCTTGCCCGTTGCCAGTACCTTGGCCCAGCGCTCATCCGCGATGCGATGAAGCTCCTCTTCCATCTCAGCCTGTGCCACCGTCTGGGCGATGGCATCGACGATGAAGGCGTGGGCGGTCTTGCCCGCTCGATCGGCGGCCGCCGCAACTCTTTCCTTCAAGTCGTCCTCAATGCGAATGGTCGTTGTCGACATGTATACCCCTTCGTTACCACTGTAGCACAGTTGTGCTACACTATGCGCAGGGCTCGTTGCGAGGTGCCGCAAACAGCGCGCCATGCGCACAGCCGAGGTATGTCACACAATTTTTTGAGCCGCGGCGATCCCTTGGCCGGCACGCGCTGAATCGGCTCCAGAGCAGCCAGGGCTGCGTCGAAGAATCGCTCGCCAAGTGCACGATCGCCCTCGCGTACGCAGTATTGAGGATTCGACAAGATCCTGCTCCGCCAGCGGCTTAGCTTCGCGCGCTTCAACGCGAGCTTCCCAACGCTCGTTCTTTCAACTCACCAGCGGCTTTTCGAGTCACCAAGCGCCCCTTGCTTGACTCGAGTCCCTCTTTGATCAGTTCACGCAGCCGCTTCTTGGCCTGATCCTCCTGGTCCTTGCGGATCAGTTCCCGAAGGTATTCGCTCGTGTTCCCATACGCGCCAGCCACCCGCTGATCAACGTAGCTGCGCAACGCCTCAGGAAGCGCGAAACTCATAGTGTTGGTGCCCATAGCCCATGGGCGCCGAACCTCCTGACGCTTCCCCGCCATCAGAACAACTCCGCACCCAAGTGCCCGGCCGCCACAGCTTCTCCGCCGTGCCTGGAAGGTTCGGACGCTTTCAATCTTTGCGCGAGGGACAGCTTTGGCGAACCTGCAATCCGCAGGAAAGTCCCACCCTCGACCACCTCCGCCGTCACCGGCATGCCCCGCACCAGATGCGCGGCGCGCGCGACCGGCGCCGTCACCCGAACGGCCAAATCCTTGCCCCATTGCTCAACCGCCTGTTCAACCTTCATGGAAATTGCGCGCGCGAGAAAGTCCAGCGTCCTTGATTTGATAGCAGCCGTCCCGACATGTGTCAACTCGCTCAGCGCCCGCTGCTACGTCCGGAGTTGTGTGAACTGCGCCCCGATAGCAATCGTTTGCAATCGCAGCTCGCTGGCGCTCGCACACTCGGCCGCTTGCGCGACAGGCGGATCTTGGCGTGCGCATAGCAATTGCTCTACAATGCCTTTCATGAAGACCGCCCAGTTGCCTCCCGTACGGGTCGAGCCATCCGTGCGCAGTGAGATTGAAAGCGTGCTACGCCATGGCGAAACGCTGTCGCAGTTTGTAGAGAACGCGGCTGTGCAGGCCGCCCACCGCCGCAAATCTCAGCAAGAGTTCCTTGCGCGTGGCCGCGATTCATTGAAGCGTGCAAAGAAGAGCGGTGAGTACTACTCTGCCAAGGACGCGCTCGAAACAATGCAAGCGCGCCTCGATGCGCGTATTTCGCAGCTCGCTCAGGAGAAGCGCAGCAGAACCGCCCGTTCGTGACTTACGCAGTCACCCTGACGCATGAGGCCCTTGAGGATCTGCTGCCTCTTGAAGACTTTCTCGTCGAGTCCGCTCTGCAGCAGGGAGACTTCGATCTGCCCCGCCCTGCAGTAGCGGCTATCCGCCGGGAGTTCCGAATTCTGGAAACAAATCCGTTCACCTGCCGTATTGCCGACGCAGACCGGCTCGAGCGCGAACTGGTCATTCCATTCGGGGCTTCGGGGTATGTAGCATTGTTTCGAATCATCAGCGATCGAGAGGTCGCGGTTGCCGCGATCCGCCACCAGCGCGAAGATGACTGCCATTAGGAATGGGCACGACGGGGATTCGGATTGCGCGAGCTTGACGCACTTGCAAGATTGATTATGTTAAGTGCACTCCTGGCCGGCGGATCAACTGGTGGCTCGATCGATTCCGCCTAAACTTCGGCCAACGTCCACACGCAATTCGCGCCCGTTCTTTTCCTCCCCGGCAGATCCACTCCGCCAGTTGGAGTCACACGATCCTGCTGTCTCCCCCAAACGTCGGATGGCAGCCCGCGTCGTAAGCGCTAACGTGACGCCGCATTGCTCTGATTGGACTCTGTGGAAAACGTCATCAAGGGGCGGTTTCAAGTCTGAAGCG
>NZ_JAGGNU010000095.1 GCF_018614915.1 Variovorax paradoxus
CCTTAAGTGACGAGTATTGGGCCTAGGGCTGTTCCGGTCATGACGACGGCCGTCAGCCAGCGCCCACCCGTGGCGGGATTCAGCGCGATCAGTTCGCCCTGCAGGCGCGCAGAAAGCGCGTTGAATGTGATCTGCCAGAGAATCAGGCCCGCGACATAAGCGGCGACCCGATCGATCGAATACATCAGCAGGATCCCGGCGATGCAACCTGCTGCGCTCAGGAGCAAAGCTCGCCCTGCCGCAGATTCGCTCGACGCCCTGGTTTTCGCGAACAAGTAGATAGCAGCGAGCGCTTTTGCGATCGTCACGGCCCAGATGAAGGTCGTCAATGAAAACCCCTTCATGTCCGCAATGACTCCCGAATAGATCCAGAAGCCGGTTTGTCCGGCAAAGAGCAGCAGGGTGATCGTCATGCCCGAACGTCCAAACTCCGCCCGGATTGACGTATGAGCGCCCGTAGTGGCAGCCGCGCGCGCAACGCCGGGAGGTACCAGATCTGTCGTACGTGCCGATAGCACCAAGGCTAATCCGCAGAGCACCGTGGTGAAGACAAGAACAACCGCGAGCAGGCCTGAATACGATGAAAGGCCTGAAGTTTTCTGCATCGCAAGCATCAACAGGGCCACCATGCTCGCGAGCGAAAGTACGCATGCCAGCCGAATCGTGAATGCCCACCGGATCTTGGAGTTGGCCGCAGTAACGGTGGCTCCGAAGAAGAGCATCGCGCCGCATGCCATGCCGGAGAGGAACCACCCGACCAAAAGAGTCAGTATGCTGCCAAAGGAAGTCAGAGCCATTCCTGCCGCAAACACGATGACGGTGGCCATGTTCTGAATTGGCGAAAGACTCTTGAAACCAAGGCTTGGCAGTCCAATGGCGACCGTGAGGTTGCCGAGCACCAGCGCGGCGGCGATCCATCCTGCTTCGGACGCAGGAATGGTTCCTTCGACGACAGTGGCTGTGATCAGGATGGGAAGCAGGTGAAGTGGCAGGCTGCCCACTGCCGATAGGAGGCTCGCGCCTACGAAGGGTGCATCGAAGCGTTGGCTGGCGGTCACAAGACACCTCTCGATCTTGAAGTTCGAATATCGCTGCTACCTTCTTTCGGATCAAGGTTACGCGCCTTCCTTTGGTGGTCTTGCCGCCTTAATTTTTGGGCGGAACCATTCCAAGTTGCGGAGCGCAATTTCCTAGCGTCATCAGTTCCGCTTAGGAAGGAGAGCTCGGAAGAGCGAACGGATGAGGTGAATGGAGCGCGCCCCATCAATGTTGAGCGGTTCGGCGTCGGGTGCTGTATGGAGCTTCCCCACGATCCGATCCGCTGTTTCCGACGACAGTGCCTTGGCGCGCCAAGGCGCAGGCGGCGGAAGGCCGCAACTTCGGACATATCTCCTTTGTGTGATGCGCGCGCCGGCGCGCTGCGCGAGGATGCGCGCCGGGGAGTTCGAGGTAGGGCGTGCCCTCGATCCGGAACGCCAGGCCGCAGATGCGGAAGCAATTCACATGGATTCAACCCGAGTGGCCGCAGCCCAGCATGGCATGGCGCTGGTCGATGTGGTCGAGCGCGCGCCGCGGCGCGGCAGCAGCGTCGGTATCAGCAGCCGCCGCACGACGCGCGGCCTCGCCGCCGGTCGCAAGGCCGCGGCAGGTGCCCGGCGCGCCGCAGCGGACGCACCGAAGGCCGACGCTGCGCTCACCGGCCCCTTCCTCTCGCCGCGCTCGCTCTCCGTGGCCGAGCGGCTGCGGCTGGTCGACGGCGTCGAGCGCGTCATCGAAGGCGTGTTCGCACACCTGCCGCTGAAGCGCGCGCGCTACGGCATCGATCCGGTGCAGCGACTGCGCATCCTGCGCACGCAGGTCGAGCAGTTGTCGAGCGACTCGTTCCATTTCGAACTGGCCGACATCGTGACGCGGCTGCGCGACGCGCACACGCGCTATGTCGGCCCCGCCAGCCTTTCGGACAAGGTCGCGGCGCTGCCCTTTCTCGTCGAGGTGTTCGGCGACGGAGCCGCGCCGACCTACGTCGTGACCCATGTCAGCGACGGGCTTGATGCCGGCTTCCAGCCCGGCGTGGTGATCGAGCACTGGAATGGCGCGCCCATCGACAAGGCCGTGCGCCGCCATGCCGACGAGGAGGTCGGCGGCCGGGCCGACAGCCAGCGCGCCTGGTCGGTGCAGAGCCTTACGCTGCGCTCGCTGCAGTACGGCCCACCGCCGGACGAGCTCTGGGTGGTGGTGGGCTACCGCGCCACCGATGCCGCCGGCACGCCGACCGGGCCGGAGCGCGAGATCCGGGTGTCCTGGCGCGTGATAGATCCGCAGGAGATCGACCAGATGCCGTCCGGCAGCCCCGTGGGGCGCGCATCGGCCGCGCGCCTGCGGCGCACGCGCGCCGTCCATCCGGCGGCGGCGGCGATCCGTCGCGCGAAGATGCTGCTGTTCGCCCCCGGCGCGCTGGCCGGCGAGCAGGCCGATGCACAACCCACGCCGCGCGCACCCTCGGGCCGCAAGGCGCCGAAGGCGAAGCTGATCCCGACCCGGTTGACCCAGACGCTCAAGGCCGAATCGCTCGAAGCGCCCGGCGGCCCATTCGGCTACCTGCGCATCTATGGCTTCGACAGCGCGCCCGAGTTCTTCGTGCCCGAGCTGATCCGGCTGATCCCGCAGTTGCCGGCCAATGGCCTGGTCATCGACGTGCGCGGCAACCCCGGCGGCTACATCCTGGCGGCCGAGACCGCGCTGCAGCTGTTCACGCCGAGGACCATCCAGCCCACCCGCTTCTCGTTGCTGGTCACACCCTTCACGCGTGCCCTGGCCGCGCTGCCCGCGCTGCAGGACGAGCTCGCGCCGTGGCGCGAGTCGCTCGAGGCCGCGGTGCGTAACGGCGAGCTCTATGCGCAGCCGATCCCCATCTCCACCTTCGAGGAGTGCAACGCCATCGGCCAGCACTACGGCGGGCCGGTGATGCTGGTGGCCGATGCCACCACCTACTCGTCCGGCGACCTGTTCAGCGCCGGCTTCGTCGACAACGGACTCGGCCCCTTCGTTTGCGTCGGCGAGGCCACCGGCGCTGGCGGCGCCAACGTGTGGGACTACGGGGATCTGCGCCCGCTGCTGGCCGGCACCGATCTCGAGCTGCCGATGCTGCCTGACGGCATCGGCATGTCCTTCTCCTTTCGCCGCGCCACGCGCGCCGGCCCGTCGGAAGGCCTGCCGATCGAGGACGTGGGCATCCGCGGCACGCCCTACGCGATGACGCGCGACGACCTGCTGGGCGGCAACCCGGACCTGCTGACCCACTGCTTCGACCTGCTGCGCCAACAGCACCTGAGCCGGCTCGATGTGGAGTTGAAGAAGACAACTCGCACGCTCAAGCTCGGCCACGCCGGACTCACGCGGCTGGACGTGTTGTTCGACGGCCATCCGGGCCAGAGCTTCCGGCTCGACTCGCAGCCGGGCATCGAGCTGCGCTACCCGGCCGGCACGCGGCGGGTGGAACTGGCCGGCTTCAACGGCGAGGAGGCGCTGCTGCAGCGGCGGCGCCTGCTGCTGCAGCGCTGACCTGTTTCCGAAGGAAGAAGAAGGAAGCCCCCATGACGATGGCCACTTGCGCTCCCCGCGCCGCGCTCGCCGCGGTCTTCGTGTTTTTCTGCGGCACCGCCGCCTTCGCGCAGTTCCCGGACGCGCACGACTCGCCGCCGTCGGGCTGGTCGGGCCCGGTCTTCCGGTTGAGGCAGGACTACCCGCAGACGCTGCCGCCGACGGGGTCGCGGCCCTGGATGGCCTTCGACTTTCGCAACCAGCCGAGCGACTACCTCAAGGCCGTGCTCGCCTACGCGCTCGAAGGCAACAAGGAGGTCGACTTCGTGGTGCAGAACAACCAGACGCGCGGCTGGTACCACGCACCGTGGATGCACGCCGGCGCAGCCGGCCGCGAGTTCGTCCGCGGCCTCACGCGAGAGCGCAGCTCGCGCCCCGGCGAGCTGCATCCCAACCAGACCGGCACCTGGGAGAACTGGGCCGTCAGCGTCTACAACCCGCGCGGCGGCTACACGCTGGGCCGTGTGTGGCAGGACCCCGATGCGCCCAACCCCGCGGGCGCGAAGTTTCCGGTCGGCACCGTCAGCGCCAAACTCATCTTCACCCAGGCGCCGGTCAGCCAGGTGCCCTATCTGGCCGGCTCGGTGGAGTGGCAGGCCGACATCAACCGCGCCAGCGGCACCGGCCCGCGCCCCACGCTGCGCCTGCTGCAGGTGGACGTGGCCGTGCGCGACAGCCGCGCGGATTCCACCACCGGCTGGGTCTTCGGCACCTTCGTCTACGACGGCAACGCCCCTGGCGCCACGCCTTGGGACCGGTTGGTGCCCGTCGGCCTGATGTGGGGCAACGACCCCACCCGCGTCGGCACCACGCAGCCGCTGCAGCAGACCAAGATCAACGCCGGCCTGCAGATTCCGCAGCACCTCGGCTTCGAGAAGCGGCTCAACGGCCCGGTGGACAACCCGCGCTCGTCCTGCCTGTCCTGCCATTCGACCGCGCAGGTGCGCAACGATCTTTCGCAGCCGACACGCGCCGCCATCGCGCCGAACAATGCCTCGCTGCAGACGCTGCGCCTGTACTTCCGCAACATCAAATCCGGCGTGCCCTTCGACGCTGGCGCTCGCTCGCTCGACTACTCGCTGCAGCTGCAGAACGGCATCGCCAACTGGGCCCGCGCCGCGCCGCCGTCCGCGCCCGCCGGCCCGCAGGGCAGCGCGGCCGCGGCCCGCGCCGGTCGCGGTCTCGACCGCTCGCGCGGCGTGAACATCGGCCCGATTGGCCGCGACGGCGACATCGACGGCAACTGAGGCGCGCCATGGCCACACGCAAGAAACCCATCGACCCCGCCGCCAGCCCGAAGATCGCGCTCGAGGGCCGCATCGTCACCATGGATCGGCGCTTCCGCGTGTTCGCGCGCGGTCGCGTCTACACCCAGGACGGCACCATCGTCGCGGTGCAGGACGCAGCGGCGGCGCCGCCTGCGGGCTTCGAGAACGTCGCCGTGACCGACACCGGCGGCACCCTCTACCCCGGCCTGATCGACCTGCACAACCACCTGCCCTACAACGTGCTGCCGCTGTGGCAGGTGCCGAAGAAATTCGGCAACCGCGGCCAGTGGGGCAGCCATGCCGACTACCGCGCCAAGGTCACGGCACCGATGCAGACGCTGGGCGCGACCGAGGAGCTGCTGGCCTCCATCTGCCGCTACGTCGAGGCCAAGGCCCTGATCGGCGGCACCACCACCAGCCAGGGCATCACACTGGCCAACGCGGCCGGCATCCGCCGCTACTTCCGCGGCGTGGTGCGCAACGTCGAGGCCACCGACGAAGACGAGCTGCCCGCCGTCTCGACCCGCGTGCCCAACGTCGCGGCGAAGGACCTGCAGGCCTTCTTCACCCGCCTGAAGAAGGAGAAGACCTGCTACCTGCTGCACCTGTCCGAGGGCAAGGACAAGACCGCGCGCAAGGCGTTCTCCGCGCTGCAGCTCGCGGCGGACCAGTGGGCCATCACGCCCTCGCTGTGCGGCATCCACGCCGCCGCACTGGAGCCGGAGGATTTCGGGGTGCTCGCCGCCAACGGCGGCAGCATGGTGTGGTCGCCCTTCAGCAACCTGCTGCTCTACGGCGGCACCGCCGACGTCGCCGCCGCCAAGGCGGCGGGCGTTCCCATCGCGCTCGGCTGCGACTGGGCGCCCTCGGGCAGCCGCAACCTGCTGGGGGAGCTGAAGGTCGCGCACCTGTGGAGCGAATCGGCGCCGCAAGCGCTCTTCTCGCCGCGCGAGCTGGTCGCGCAGGTCACCTGCGACGCCGCCGGCCTGCTCGACTGGAACCCGTTGCTGGGCTCCATCGAGGCCGGCAAGCGGGCCGACTTGGTGGTGGCCGAGGGCAACGCCGCCGACCCCTATCTGCAGCTCATTCGCGCAAAGGAATCGGAGCTCGCGCTGGTGATGATCAACGGCGTCGCGCGCTTCGGCGCCGAGCCCTTGATGCGTGCGCTCGGTCCCGCCGGCGAGAAGCTGACGGTCGGCGGCGCGCGGCGCATGCTGTACCTCGCGCATCCGAATGCCGATCCGCTGGTCGACGGCCTCACCCTCGCCGCCGCGCGCGATGCGCTCACGCGCGCGCTGCGCGGCCTGCCCGCGCTCGCGCGCCGGGCCGAGCGGCCCCGGCCCATCTCGCCGATCGCGCTTGCCAACCGCGCCGGCAACACCTGGCACCTGGCGCTCGACGAGATCATGGACACCGGCGTCGACCTGCGCGCGAACCTGCCCGGCACCACGCCGGGCGGCCGCACGCTGCGCGCGGCCATGATGCGCCCCGCCTTCGGCAATGGCGTGCCGCGGCTGTCGGCCACGGTCAAGCCGCTGGACATCGACCTGCTGACCGTGGTGGACGATGCCGGCTACCTCGACGCCGTGGATGCGCAGCCCAACCTGCCGGCCCTGGTCAAGCAGGGCCTGCGCACGCTGTGGGCCTAGCACCATGAGCGCCCTGCGCGACGCACTGAGCGACTTCGTCCAGGGCTGGCGCGAGGACCTCTCGCCGGCCTGGCGCGCCCTGCTCGCCGACGCGCAGCCGAACCCACTGGGGGTGGGCGCCGCGCTCGTCGCCGACCCGCTGCAGCCCATCTATCCAGCGCGCCGCCATGCACCACTGCCCGAAGCGCGCGTCGATGCCCACGTGTTCCGCGCCCTCGACAACATTGCGCCTGCGCAGGTGCGCTGCGTGCTCATTGGCCAGGACCCCTACCCCGCGTTGCGGCGCGCCACCGGCCGCTCCTTCGAGCAGGGCGACCTCGCGGGCTGGCAGGTGCCTTCCGCCGCCGTCGCCAACAGCTTGCGCGTGCTGGTGCGCATGCTCGTGGCCGAGCGCTCGCAGGACAGCGCGCTGCTCAAGCTCAGCTGGGCCAAGCTCGCCAGCCATGCCGCCACGCCCGCCGTCGCGCTGGAGCCGCCCCGTGCCCTGTTCGACCGGTTGCAGGTCGAGCAGGGCGTGCTCTTCCTCAATGCCGGGCTCACCATCACCCGCTACCTGCCCGGCGGCGCGCCCGAGCAGATCCGCGGCCACCTGCCCTTCTGGCGGCCGGTGGTCGGCCAGATGCTGCGCGCGCTCGCCACGCGCGGAAGCGGGGAGGTCGTCTTCCTCTGCCTCGGGCAGCTCGCCCAGCGCTTACTCGTCAACGAAGGCGTGAAGCAGGCCGCCATGCAGGCCGGTACCTGGGGCACGCGCGCTGCCGACGTGGCCCTGCCCCATCCCGTAGCCAACGGCTTCATCGGCGGGCCCAATCCCTTCGGCGCCGTCAACGCGAAGCTCGCGGCAATGAGCGCGGTGCCGATCCGCTGGTAGCGCGGCCTCGCCCCTGCGGCTGCGCATCACGCGAAGACGGAATGCCTCACGCCTGTTCTGCCCTTCCCTGGCGATGACGGTTCGGCCGCGCGCAGGGCCAATCGCGAGCTGCGCATCGGTGGCAATGAGCGCTGCGGCCGCCAACTCGTGCGCGACGGGCCCGCGCAATGGACCCGCTTCACGCATCGCGGAGGCGACGACCGCGCTGGCGCGCCGCGCGCACTCGAGGATGTGAGCGACGATCGCGTGAACCGCCTCTACGGCCTGATCGCTTCGGTCTTCCACCAGCGCCTCATGCTGGAAGGCCTGGCGAACGAAGTCGGCTCGCATCCGGTGCACCTGCAGCGACGCTTCAGGAACGCATGGGGCTTCACGCCGCAGGAGCTGCCGGTGGGCCACCGCATCGAATACGCGCGCGATCTCATAGCCGGCGGCGCGCGCATCACCTATGCGGCGCACGTGGCGACGGCCTTGCAGCACCGCTTCGGGATCGACCGGCTTGGCAAAGTGCCCGTCCAACCCGCGAGGCGGCTGCGCTCGCAGTCGGCGGGCTGGCCGAAGCCCGTGAGCGAAAAGATCCGCAGACGCCGGCCTGCGTCCATGAGCTCGCGCCGCAGCTGCAGAGCTAGCTCGCAGCCGTCCATCACCGGCAGGATGGTCCGGTGGAAGTGGTCGGGGCCTAGTGGCACGCATCGGTCAACTGCAGATTGTGGGCGGCGTGCGACACTCGCGAGAAGTCGCTTCGGGTGTGTGCTATTCCCTGGGTGCTGGCGGGCGGCGCACATCACAATTTCCCATGCCCACCCCTCGCCCGCCGCTCTGGTGCCGCCATGTCTGGTGGCTTCCCGTCGCCTGCTCCGCGCTCGCACTCGCCCTCGCAGCGGCCACCCTGCGGCCGGCGGAGCAAGGCATCCTGCTTCTGGTCGCGATCCTGTGTGCCCTGCCCTGGTCGCTGGCCCTGCTACTGCTCGATTTTGGTGAAGGGTTCGGGGATCGTGCTGCAGTGATAGTCTGCCTTGGCCTGTTCGCGAACGTTGCACTGCTGTGGTGGTCCACAGCCCTGCTCCGCGCGCGCTTCATCCACCGCCGGCAGACTGAGTCGCGACCAGGCCTCTGAACCGCTCAGCTGCGTCCCTCGTCCTAGGTGAATCGGCATCGATCTCCCGTCGTGCTTTCTTGCGCATGCGCTGCGAATCCGCTCAGTCCGAGGAGCTGGTCATGTCAATAGCGAGCAAGCACGTTGTAGCGACCGCCTGCCGATTCCACAAGGACATGCCCTGCCGAGCGCCATTTCACCTCCGGCAGGTCTCGCGCAACGATCGACGAAAGAACTGAAGCATCCGCTTTTCGCGCAAGTGTTATGTGCGGGACGAACGGGCGCGACTCGACGGGTAGGGCGACGCGAAGGAGCCGTTGGCTCAAGGCCGCATGCAGTTCGTGTAGAGCGGCAGGTATTTGCCTGGCAGTCAGCACCACGAGACCTCGGTTCCAGAGCGCGAGTTGGTCGAAGTTGAGCTGCACCGGTGGGGCGGGAACGTCGAACGCGTCGATGAGCTCCGGCATTCGGCCGCGAGCCACCGGCCCGATGAAGTGCAGAGTGATATGGATGTTCTACCGCGGGGTCAGGCTCGCAGTTGCAGGCCACGTCAATGCGTGCTGCCACTTCGAGACTGCGTCCAGCTCGGCATCGCCAGGCCATAGCGCGAGGAATAGTCGAGACGCGGGCAAACGGAGGAATCTCGAGGGCATGCGTCCAGAACACTGGTTCACTCGCCGGTCGGCCTGAGCAGTTGCATGAATGCGTCTGGTGGCATCTCTTTCCACCCTTCGCAGCACGCTGCCAGGCAAGCTTCCTTGGCTTCGTCAAAGAGGTGCGCCAGTCGCCCTTCCTCTTCCGTGAGGCTACTTTCGGCATCGAGGTGAAAAGACTCGCCGGCCTGCTTGATATGCGCTCGAGCAGCGGCCCAGGGTTCCACGCCTGAGCGATCGAATACCTCCTGAGCGGCGGCCATCGCTCGCGCTCGCTCGTCAGGGGTCGAACCCTCAACGGGGACAACTACTCCGGTCATTGCACTACCCCAGGGCATCGATCTGCACATGAGCTACTGAACTGCGAGGCACATCGCTCGGCTTCAGCGGTTGCGCTGGTGCAGGAGGCACCTGCACTGTACGTCTGTCCCCCCGCTGCGCGCCACACGACCTCTCCCGGCGTCCGGATACTTCAACCAGGCAAAATGCTCCTCTATGGCATCGACCCAACTCACCCAGGACGGGCTGCGCTACGTCAAGAAGACTCCCGGTTCAATCATCACCGCGCCCAGGGCGGAGGCCATGATGTCGTGCTTCAAGTGCGGAAAGTTCGCGCTTCGCACGGACATGGCATCGAAGCGTTTCCTCGGGAAGAACCATCTCGTTTGCTCACCGCGCTGCAACTAGTACAGTGACACGTAAATA
>NZ_JAGGNU010000096.1 GCF_018614915.1 Variovorax paradoxus
GCCGCCTGTGTTCGTGACACACACCACTGCTTGCCCTTGCGGGTCTGATGCATCTCCGGGTCGCGCTCGCCTCCGGCGTTCTTGGTCGAACTGGGCGCGGCGATCAGCGTGGCATCCACAGCAGTACCGGTGCGCAGCAACAGGCCTTTGGATTGAAGGATGTCGTTGACCACGCGCAGCATGTCAGCGGCCAAGTCATGGGCTTCCAGCAGATGGCGAAACCGCAGGATGGTGGTCTCGTCGGGCAAGCGGCTGACGCCGTCACCCAGGCCGGCGAACTCCCGGTAAAGCGGCACATCGTGAAGTGCTTCTTCCATGGACGGGTCGCTCAGGCCGAACCATTGTTGAAGGTAATGGATACGCAACATCGTCTCGATCGAAAACGGTGGACGCCCGGTCTTGGCTCGCGGGCTGTGCGGCTCGACTATCTGCACCAGTGCGCTCCAAGGCACCACCCTATTCATCTCATCGAGGAACTCGCGCTTGCGCGTCTTCTTCGTCGACAGGTTCAGGCCCAGGCCGAGTTGATTCGAGGGAGTTACGCGCTTGGAAATCATGGAATCAGATCATGCAAGGCTCGGGCCAGTTTTGCAGACCATCCTTAGAGGTGGGCCGAGCCTCGAGGCTTGGGGGCTTGGGCGAGGAGCTCGATGCTGGCGGCACGCTCGACGTTGACGCGATGTTGGCCCATCTCGACAAATGGTGCGCCGCCAATCCGCTCAACTACACGACATCCGGTATGGAACGAATGATCCGCGATCTAAGCGGTCCGTCCTTAACTGGTAGAAATCAGTGAATCATTTTGCATGCGCATGCTGGTGCTCGCCAATAGAAATCGGAAATGGGCCATAGTGTTTGAAAAACACGCCAGGTTGCGGTGCTTCATCCGTCAATAGGTTTGGAACACTCCCTGGTCCTTGAGCGCCGCCGTCTTGCCCGGCACCTTACGATGGACAAGCAGCGAATACAAGCCGGGCACGAGGTCCGTAGTAGCGCGCGGCGCACCGCAACTGGACACCCGGCCTTCAGCCCAGCCTGTGCTTCACAAAGTTGTCCATCTCGTTGGCCAGCTTCGCGGCGGTGCGCTCGAGGGATTCGACCGCATCGATCTCTGCGACCGTCGGATCTGGGCCCCGAGCCCTTGACGCACGCCAATTGCTTGCTGGTGAGTTCCGCGCGACCGGCAAGCGCCCTCTCCTGGGTCTCCTTCCATTGGTCGTGCAGGGCACGCCACATCTTCAGACCTTCGGGATCTTTCAGCATTTCAGCCTCCACCATCAGTCGGAGGCTGCAGTATGAGCGGGAACGCCGAACGACGGCGCCAGGCTTTGCAAGGAACTCCGGGATCGTAGTCGGCACACATGGTGTTCCCGAACAACGCAACGAGCCTGATGCAAATCACCAAGACGCATACGAACGCCGCCGACCCTGTCGCAGTGAGCGACACCGTGACGTTGCTGAAGAAATCAGCTGCCGCATCCGCCCTGTTCGAGGGGCACGACGACCTCCGCCATGGGCGTCATGGAGCGCGAAGGTGGCGCAGGTCGGCCGCCAGCCGGTCGTACTCCAAATGCAGCTGACGGATCGCCTCGTCCCTGGCGTCGATGCCATCGAAAGGCTTGCTGCGGTCCATCTCGAGCCGCCTGCGCAAGCGCCGGACCTCGGCCACTGCGCGGTCGAAGCAGCCGGGACAGCCGGCGATGAAGTCGGGCCAGCTGTTCTCGGTGGTTTCGGCCAGCTTGCAGGCTGGACATGGCGTGATGGCAGGGTCGTTCATCCTGAACCTCCACCGGGAGCGGCGTTGGGCTTCGACGAGGACGCCGAGCGCGTGAAGTCGAGCGGGCGCACGACGAACGACGTGCCCGAGCTAGGCGGACGCTCGCCGGACAGGCTGCGGTAGAGGGATTCGCGCGCCAGGCCCGTGGCGGCAGGCAGCGCGGTCATGGCGCGGGCGCACGCGATTGGCCCAAGCGCACCGACCAGCTCGGCCGGGCCGCCGTCCTGCAGCACGAGATCCAGGTACATGACGACGTCATCTTCGGACGTCAGATAGTTCGCCATGTCGAATGGGCGGGTGTTGGGCCTGGGCACTTTCAAATAGTAGCCGAACTGCGACACGCCAGGAGGTGCCAATGCGCCAATTCAAACAACGCCGCCATGCTCGATTGGTAGCGTCCCATTTCTCAGCGCAGAACACGAGCCTCGGCGGGGCATGGTCGGCCTCCCAGCGAACACAAGTCCCTGGGCGACGCACACCTCGCAGGGGGTGCTGCGATTGAAATTAATAGCATTCTTCGGCAGTTGATCACCGGGTACGGAAAAAATACGACAAACGGCGTGTGCATCCGATTCAAGAACTGGCTAGTCGTCGCGCCGCGCTCGTCAAATCCGCCCCCTCCCGCATGCTTCCTTCGGACGGCTGCGCATGCCGGCGCAGGGAGGCGTGGTGCTATGCTGCCCCACACATTGGGAATCCCCGCCGGTGCGCGCATCACGGCTGAGAACGAGTCGTGCCAATGCATGTGACGCGAGCCGTCGTACGACATCTGGGAGGTGAAAATCAGCCATCACTCCTACACGCTGGGCGTCACGGTGGCGGCGCTGACCGAAGGCGCGGCATCGCTGCAGGGCCTGGGCGACACGGCGCAGGCGCAGCGCTGTTTTGCGGAGTCGCAGGCCGTGCTGAGCCTGCTCGACGAATACCGGGTAAACAAGTGCGACGCGACGCTCGGCTATTGCCGTTCACGGGTGCTGGCGGACGATCCTCCCAGTGCGCAGGTGCTAGACATTGCGGTGATCCCGCCGGCGATCCATAGCCTCGGCACTGAGGCCACGTACGGCTTGGCCGATCCACGCATGCAGGCCACGCCGGCGCGACTCAACGCGCTGTTCGATGCGACCTATCCGATCAACCGCGGCCGTGCAGTAGGCGGTGGCCCGGCGATGGGCCGGTACGCTGGCGACGTGTGTTGCTCGGGCGCCTGGAGCCCCGCCGCGTTCATTTCGTGCGTCTCGGCGCGCCGCATCGCGGCCGCAGCCTGCGAGGCGCCGCGGCAGCGATGAGAGCATCGTCGCCGAACCGTCTCGAGCCGGCTGTGAAGACCGGTGTCGTCCGTCAGGTCCGCGAGTTGCTCGGCGCCTTGAGAGTGTCCGCGGTCAGGAAAGCGCTGGCCGCGTTGGCCGGGGGGATCGTCGTGGTCGTCGCGTTCACGGCGTATGGGCAGATCGAGCTCAACAGCTGGAACAAGCCGTTCTACGACGCGATCTCGCGTCGCGACCTGCGCGACTTCATCCTGCAGGTCGGCATCTTCGCGGTGATTGCGGGCGTGCTGCTGGTGCTCAACGTCGCGCAGAAGTGGTTGGCGGAAACCTTGCAGCTGAAGCTGCGCGAGGCCTTGGTCACCGACCTCGTGGGGCTGTGGCTGCAGCCGCGCCAGGCGTTCTGGCTCCAGGGAAGCGGCCCCATGGGCGCCCATCCGGATCAGCGCATGCACGACGACACGCTGAAGCTGTGCGATCTGTCGGTCGTCCTCGGCGTGGGTCTGCTGCAGGCAGCGATTCTGTTCGGCAGCTTCGCGGGCGTACTGTGGGTCCTCTCCAAGGACTTCAGCATCTTCTACGACGGCCAGGTCCACGCCGTGCCGGGCTTCATGCTGTGGGCCGCGATCCTCTATGCGGTCGCCGGCTCGCTGATGACCTACTGGGTCGGCAACGGTCTAGTTTCGCGCAACGCCGAGCGCTATGCGCGCGAAGGCGAATTGCGCTTCTCGCTGACCCGCATCAACGAGCATCTCGACGGCATCTCGCTGGCTGGCGGCGAGGCCGACGAGAAGCGCCGCGTCGCCGTGCATCTCGGCGACGTCTTGCACGCCACGTCGCGCGTGGTGCTCGGACTGACCAACCTGACCTGGGTCACCGCGGGCTTCGGCTGGGTCACCGTCATCGCACCGGTTCTGGTGGCCGCCCCGCTGTACTTCTCGGGGAAGGTTTCGTTCGGCGGTCTGATGATGGCCGCTGCTGCCTTCACGCAGGCGCAGTCGTCGCTGCGCTGGTTCGTCGATAACTTCAGCAGCATTGCCGACTGGCGAGCCACGCTGCTGCGCGTCGCAGGCCTGCGTCAAGTGCTGGCATCCGATCTGGGGGCCCAACCGGGCGACAGCCGCATCGCCTATGTGGAGAGCGAACCCGGAACCCTCGCGATCGAAGCGCTCGAGGTTCGCGCCTGGGCCGGCCACGATCGGCTGGACGCCGAAGATCTCGTCGTGCACGCCGGTCAGCGCCTGTTGATCCTCGGTGCGCCGGGCACCGAGAAGACCTTGCTGTTCCGGGCGCTCGCGGGGCTCTGGCCCTGGGGCTCCGGCACCATGCACCGGCCCCGCGGCGAGACAATCCACTACATGCCGCGCGGCACGCCCTACCTTCCTCGCGGGACGCTGGCCGAAGCACTGACGTATGCAATGGAGCCGTCGAGCTATCCGAAGGAAGCCATGGTAGCCGCGCTTGCGAGCGTGGGCCTCCAGCGGCTGGAGCCATTGCTGGACAAGGCGGGCCGCTGGGAGCGCGAGCTCAGCATGGACGAGCAGCTGCGGCTGGGCTTCGCCCGCGTGGTGCTGCAGATGCCGCCCTGGCTGGTGATGGACGAAGCCTTTGGCGCGTTCGACGACGATACGCTCGAACTCATCATCGACGTGCTGAACGGCAAGCTCGCGCAGACGGGCATCGTCCACATCGGCTCGGCCGGAGAGGCGCACGACCGGCTGTTCACGCAGGTGGTGCATCTTGTAGTAGCGCCCGACGCCGTGCCCGAGGACCTGCCGTCATGAGCCCCTGCCCGACCGCTTCGAACGGGGCTCGCAGCGCGGTGCGCAGCACGGAGGTTGCCATGATCTTTCGTGCGCTTCGCGCCCTCTTCGTGCTGCTGGTGCTCTCGCTGCCGGCCTGGGCTTGGGCGCAGGATTTCGGCTTCCAACCGCCGCGCGACCCTGACGATGTCGCTGCGGTGGAGGTGATGCGAGATCTGGCACAGCGCATCGTGCCGGTCTACCAGGAGGCGGACACCGATGTCTTCCTGGCCAACTTGACCGCTCTGCAGATCGTCAGCGGCACCTACCGTGCAGCCTACGACAGCAGCAGGTCCCTGCGCAACCGCCAGCAAGGCAAGCCTCTCGACGGCCTGGGCGAGCGAGCGCTCCTCGACGGCATCTATGCGCTTGCGCGCGCGATCGAAGCGAACGAGCGCGTCGGGTTCGCCAAAGCCTACGCGCGCTCGTTCCAGGAGCTCGTGCCGCGGCTCGATAACGCGCAAGCCGCGGCCGTCATGGCGCGGCTCGAAGCCCCGCCGGCGGCGTACAGAGAGCCGGTTCGGCAAGCTTTCGATCGCTGGCGCGCCAGGGGCAGCCTCCCGCAGGCCGACGCCGTGGTGCTCGTGCGCACCTGGCTTGCATACGAGTCGCGTCGCAGCTTCGGAGCGCTGCTGCCCGAGCTGATTGCGGCGGAAAACCGCAACCGCTACCTGGCAGAGGCCGACGTCCGGATTCCGGTGCGTGAGGGTGTCGTCATCCATGCCAGCGTGGTCCGGCCCGCCCGCGCGAGCGGCGCCCTGACGACGCTGCTTCGCTTCACGCTCGATCCCGCCGAGGACGATGCGCAGCGCAGCGCCGTCAAAGGCTACGTCGGCGTCACGGCGTACGTGCGAGGACGCACGCCCGACGGCAAGGGCGCCGTGCGGCCGTTCGTTCGCGACGGCGAAGACGCCGCGGCCGTCATTGACTGGATTGCCCGGCAGCCGTGGAGCGACGGCCGCGTCGGCATGCTCGGCGACGGCTACTCCGGCTACGCCGCCTGGGCCGCGGCGCGCAGGAAACCGGCGGCACTGAAGGCAATCGCCACGATCGCGCCGATGGCGCCGGGCATCGACTTCCCGATGGCCGGACAGATCTACCGCAATGCCATGGTCCGCTGGGCGCAGGAACAGGCGACTACCGGGCCGGGGAGAGCCGACGCCGACGCCGGCCAGGATGCAAGATGGCAGGCACTCGACGCGCGCTGGTATCGTGGCGGCCGCCGTTACTGGGACGTGGACCGCGTCTTGCTGGGCAAGCGCAGCAAGCTGATCCGAACCTGGCTGACGCACCCCAGTCACGATCTGTACTGGCGAAAGTTCTTGCCGACGGCGCGGCAGTTTGCGCAGATCGACATCCCGGTGCTCGGCATCGCCGGCTACTACGGGGCCGAGGCCGGCGCGCTGTACTTCCACGACGAGCATCGTCGCAACCGACCGCAGGCCGACACGACGCTTCTGCTCGGCCCCTACGACGCGACCTCGATCCGGCTCGGCACGGCGGCGACGCTGCGCGGCTACACGCTTGACCTCGTCGCACGCGTCGATCTGCCCGAGCTGCGCTACCAATGGCTCGATCACATCTTCAAAGGTGCAAAGAAGCCTTCGCTGCTGCAGGATCGCGTCAACTACCAGGTGATGGGTGCCGACCAGTGGCGCCATGTGCCGACGCTGGACTCGTCAAATCGCACCCGGCTGCGCCTGTACCTCGACACCCGCGAGCGCGATGGACCGCACCGTCTGTCGCCGTCGCCGGCCGAAGGCGGTGGCAACGCACGACTCTCGGTCGATCTCGCCGATCGCCGTGACGCGCGCATCCCGTGGCCGAACGCGCTGCGCCTGAAGCACCTGCCGACGCGCAACAGCATCAGCTTCGTCAGCGATCCGCTGCCGAAGGACACTGAGATCGACGGCAGCCTGCGCGGCGAGTTCGACATCACGCCGTCGCGGCAGGACCTGGACCTCAGCGTCTCGCTGTACGAGCAGACGGCCAGCGGCGAATACCAACTGCTGTTCGAGCCCTACGACTTCCGTGCCAGCTACGCCGGCCATCGCGTGTATCGCGGGCTTCTTCGGGCCGGCGAGCGCCAGCTGCTCGCGTTCACCGCTGAGCGCGTGACCGCTCGCAAGCTTGCGGCGGGCAGCCGCATCGTGCTGCTGATCGGCCTCAACAAGCGCGCCGACCGGCAAATCAACTACGGCAGCGGCAAGGACGTGAACTCGGAGTCCATCGCCGACGCGGCACGGCCCGTGCGCGTGCGCTTGCATGCGCGCAGCCACGTCGAGATCCAGACCGGCAAGCCCTGAGAGCAACAAAATTGGCACTCGTCGATGCGCGGCCGAGTCGGTGAATTCGGAAGTTGCAGTGGTGTCTTCAACCTGAATCATCTGGGCAGCCAAGCGGCCGAGGAATCGAGACCATCGCCGGGGTATGCAAACATCGAGGCCTCGGCATTCATGCGCCACTCGAGCATTCGCTGCTTCATTCTCGCGAGTTCTTGAACGTCGACATTGCGCAGCGATGCCAGCTCTTTGGGGTCCTTGTCGAGGTCGAAAACCTCCATCGGCTCGCGGTCGAAACTGTAGATGTATTCTCGATGGCCGTGTCGAGCACTCAAGAACGACCAGTCGATGCTGCTTGTGTAGAAGAGCTCCCGCTCCGGATCGACGGCGTGAAGGAGCGAATGGCCAGGCAGTTCCGCGCCTTGGATCTGCAGGCCAAGCAATTCGGCAATCGTCGGCAAGATGTCAATCTGCTGTCGTGGGCCGCGCACCCTGCCGGCCACCAACGCCATGCCAGGCGCGTAGATCAGCGTCGGCACATGCAGGCCCTCTTGATAGATCGCGTTGTGGGCCCTGAGCTGCCATACGCAGTACTCCGAAGCGGACACGCAAGCCAGATGGTCCGAGCCAGACCAGTCGCACAGAACGCAAAGGCTTGACGCAGGTTGCCCAGGCAGAGCAAGTGCGACCGGGGCTGCCCAGGATTACTTCCGAATTTCTTGCGAGACCAACTGCACCTCACGCGTCCCTGGCCCTTGCGGATGCCCTCTGTGCGCCGCAGGGACTGCTTGACGAAGATTCCGAGCGCTGGATAGAACCACATCAGGTTTTCACTGCCGAGGTTGTCTGTGGACGTCACCCTGAATGTCTCAAAGGTCTAGCCCAGTGGCATTTTTTTTCTGCTGCTCGACCAAAGCAGTCTGGGGTGCGCCCGTCGCCAATGTCAATTGAGGTATCCGGGAAGAGAGCGCCTCTCTGGTTCGAGTGTCACACGGGCGTGCCAACTGCGCTTCATCCCATTTCTGCGAAGACGGACGGTTAGCGCATCAGGACGTGCGGATGGCTGCCCGCTTTTAAGCAGGCACCCCCTTCATCGCAATCAGCATCTCATAGAAGGCCGGCTCCAGCTCCGTCCGCTTCCGAACGACAAGCCTGAAACCAATGAGCAGCGAACAGAGAAAGAACCACAGCTTGCCGATACGTCCTCCCCGTTGCGTCGAAGGAACCCTATCGACGGAGTAGAACTCCGTGTAGCCGTTCTCTTTGAGCAACTCAATCACCTCCGACTTACCGTCCTTGAAGGCACCGAAGTGCTGTTCGAATACAACGACAGGTGAGCAGCTGCGCAGGATTCTTTCCATTCCCTTGATGGCCTGCGCCTCGTGCCCTTCGACATCGATCTTGACCAGGCTGATGTCCTTCACCTCCTGGAAATAATCATCCAGCTTCCAGCACTTCACTTGGATGGTGTTGTCGCTCAGCGGGGCGTCGACGATGCGGGAGTACCCGACGTTCACCGTCTCTTGGCGGAATGTGACCAGTCCATTGCTGTCCGAAGCTGCAATCTGATGGCATTGGATGTTTGGAGCCAGGGACGCATTCATCGAGAGCACATTGAAGGTCCGAGGCGATGGCTCTACGGCGTGGACGGTGTCAAAGTGCTTGGCGAGAAAGACGCTATGGTTCCCGATGTTTGCTCCCACATCGAGCATCGCGCCCCCAATGACATGGTGGTCCTTCAGCCACTGCGCCAGTGCCTCGAGTTCCTCGTGCTCCCAGTAGCCGTAAAGGTTGATGCCTTGGCCAATCAGGTCCGACGAAAAGACGACAAATTGCGGATGTTTGTCAGCCGCTCGCTGTGTGAACAGCGGGAAGAAGAGCTTGGTGAAAATCGCGCTCTTCACGAGTCGTTGCGCGGAATATCTTCGTCCGAAATTTATCAATCGAGTCTCCGAAGTGGCAGGGGAACGACCGCGCAAGCTGCAGCGCGGGGGACTATAGCATCCAGAAACAAAAGGTTTCATGACAAATCGAAGAGACGGCCGAGAGGCGCTGTGCTGCGTCGGACAGCGGCCGCATGCGGTAACCGGGCTCACCTGGGTGCGAATGTCGCCGGGTGTCGTGCTCAAGCCTGCCACCGTTATCGCCAAACGCTTTGTAGAAGGCATCCCGGTCAGCACCAGGCGCAGCGATGGCGGCCTCATTCTTTCTGGCGCCCAGGAACACGTCTGTCGCGCCTGCTGGCAATGCGACATTTTTGGCGCAGTGCGTAGTTGACGACTACCTCAGCATCGGCAATCATTTCTGACAGACTGGGCATGATGCTCTCCTCTGGTGGCCGCGAACTTCCGTCCGTTACGCGGCTGCAGCCGACTCATCGGCTACTTCCGTGCCTCACGACACACGCCTGTGTCTCGTGTTGGCCGTGGCGTGCGTGATGCGGTAGCTCTCGTTGCCCGTCTCCACGATGTGGCAGTGATTAGTGAGCCGGTCCAACAGCGCGGTGGTCATCTTCGGATCCACGAACACGCTGAACCACTCGGCGAAGTCCAGGTTGGTCGTGACCACCACGCTGGTGTGCTCGTACAGCTTGCTCAGCAGATGGAATAGCAGCGCCCCGCCAGCCTGGCTGAAGGGCAGGTACCCCATCTCGTCGAGGATGACCGCGTCCAGACGCAGCATGCTCGTGGCAACGCGACCCGCCTTGCCTTGGGCCTTCTCCTGCTCCAGCGCGTTGAACAGGTCCACCGTCGAGTAGAAGCGCACCCGTTTGCCGTGTTGAGCTATCCCGGACACGCCGATGGCAGTGCGGCAGGGTCTGAGTAGCCGGACCCAATGGGACTCGCGCGACTGCTACCTTGTGCGGGTTGGCCGGCTCGGTTTGAGCGCGCCAGCATCTTCGTTTCTATGGCACAGTCGGGCGAATAGCAGACCCTTGTTCAAATCGCGATGCAGCACCTTGTCGTCTTCTTCGACCACAGGCTCCATGACCTGGTTCCATGGTGCGAGTTCATCCGAGAATTGGGGCCGCTGCTTGCCGAGTCCGAGACGGGCGAGTTCATCGGCGACGACATGGCTATAGATGGAGGGGATTGCGAAGCTGTTTTCAAAGGGCCAGATGCCAAGGCTCTGCTCGACTTCCTTCTCCCGCGCTTGCAGTCGCTGCCGTTCCCGAACAACCCAAGCACACGAATTGAGCTCGTCTATGGCGAACTTGAATCGGTGGCTCCCAGGAAGAGCTTTGCTCTGACCACTTAGCCGCCGGATGACATAGTCTGGCCGCCTCGAAGACCGCCTTCGGCCCACAAGCGGAACTTCGATGGCCCCGCGAAACGTGATGATTGTCGAGTCGGACTACGAACTGGCCGGAGCAGGGGCGACACGATTTGCTATTGAAGCGTCCTGCGCGTCAGTTCGATGGTGAAAACGCATCCGACGCCGGGTACGTCCCGCACGTTCAAGACTCCGCCGTCAGCCTCGACATTCCGTCGCGCGATGGAAAGACCAAGCCCCAACCCGCTCTTATCGTCGCCGACCTGCATGAAAGGCCGAAAGATGCTTGCGGCAGCGCCTGATGGAAGCCCTCCGCAGTTGTCCTTGACGTCGACCAGAACATGGTCTCCCTTGGCATAGGCGCTCAGCGTGACCTCCGTATGAGGGTGGGTGAACTTGAATGCGTTGTGGAGCAAGTTCACCACGGCCGCCAAGAGACGTTCTCGATTCCCAGAGATGCCTAGCGTGGCGTCTACGTCCGGGACCGAGAACGTGCATTCTTTGGCGCTCGCGTCCAGCGAAGCCGCATTCTTGGCCTCTGCCACGAATAATGCGAGCGAAAAAGACTCCGCATGCGGCGCTTCGGCTGTGACTCTTACCTGCGACAGAGACAGGTTGAGCAGGGCCGCCAGAGAAGCCAGGCTCCTTTTCAACACAGCGCCGGTCGCACCACCGATTGGAACTTTCCCCGATTCCAGTGCCACGAACGCAAGCGTTGCGGTATGCAGGTAATTTCGTAGCTCATGCACCATCACGCCGAGACGCTCGTTCTCCTCGGCGGACTGCTGCAGAGCGACGTTCGCGTCACGCGAGATACCGAACTGGGTGACTGCATCGGCGATTGCGTTGTCGAGACAACGATTCAACGTGCGAAATTCATCGACGGAGAACGGGGCATCGCGCTCGACCGCAAGGTCTGTGATGGCTTGACAAAGGTCGCCGTAGTCGTGAACTACTTGGTCTACGGAAAACCCAAGCTCCAAGAGTTCCTTGCCGTGCGCAGCGGCGCTCACGCCCATCTCGGACAAATCGCTTGCATCACCGCCAGCGGCACCGGAAATCCGGAAACTCTCGCCAACGTCACCGGCTTCCTGTGCTTCCAGAGTTCTCATCAACTGGTCAAGGAACAGCGGAACTCCATTGGCAAGCTGCGCTTCGGTCGCGGCCCGTCTGGGTCGCTGCGCAACCTTCGCCTTGCAGCGTGCAATCAACTCCTCTCGGTTGTTGGATAGAAATTTATGCATGTGGTCCTCCGTCAGTGGCCCCGGGTCCGTGGGACGCCGAACCGTTCAACGGAGAGAACTCGGGCTCCCAGCACCTCACGAAGCCCGGGCACCCTCCGAACGTAACAGCGTCGAGCGAGCATCGTCAGGGCGAGCGATAGGCCCCGACATCATGAATAAGACCTCTGGTGGAGGGGATGAGTTCCAGCCGCTGATTCCTGAAGCCGACGGTAGCGCTGCACCTCAGCCCCATGGGGCAGCCCACATAAGGCGATGTTTAGCCACCTGATGACATCTGTGCACTATCGCACAGATGGCGGCCGTTTGCGCCAATCTCCTGTGCTTGAAACCAGAGCTTCAAGAAATTTGGAGGTCTCGACGATGTCTGGTCCTCTCCGATGGTAAGCATTCGCACGAACCTGCGAACTTCGGCGACCAGTCTTACTTCTGCCTTTCACGTGATCTCAGCCGGCTACTTCCGAGACCCGGCTGTTTGCGCATTTATTAGCTTGTTTGCGCATTTATTGACCTGTTTGGGCATTTATTGACCTAGGGAGACGCTGAACTATGAGCATCGCAGCCAGAGTTGAGGAGATGACGAAGGAATGCAGCCGAGAAATCCGTCAACTTCGCGATGCGCGGCCTTCGCCGCATAGGTTTTGCGCCTCGTTCGAGGCCACTTGCGCTGTTCAAGACGCACCTCGGGCTGCGGGGGGCAG
>NZ_JAGGNU010000097.1 GCF_018614915.1 Variovorax paradoxus
CATGCTGCTTGACGCTATCCAGGCGCAGTGAAGAACGTCGATTTTTGCTTGGCGGAAGCATCGAGGCTCTAGCGTCCCACTTCCTTGACGCGCTTGCCAGGCGCTGCAAGTGAAGGATAGCCGCAGCTGAAATGCAGCCCGCGGCTCCCGCGCCGAGCGCGCGCTGGGCTCAGCAGGACGAGCCCTCCAGCCAACGTTGCCACAACCTGCACTATTGCGAGGCACCCCGGCGGGAAGGCCCGGCTGGCGACGCGTCGGCGACTTGTTCGCATGCTTTTCCACAGAGTTTTCCACTGCGGCGGTGGACAACCTCTCCTATGAAGTTAGCGGCGCTGATATCCGAGATCGCTCGAGTTAGCCACACGCGAGGCTTGCAATTTCTTTACGGCCGACGTAGGCGCCTGCTAGCTGCGAATCTGCCCAAGGATTTCGCCGGCCTCGCGCCCGCATCAGCTGCGGGCGCCAATTTCGAATGGACCTTGAGCGCTTCGCGCGGCAAGGAGATCGCGGACACCAGAGTTTTCTGGCCAGCTTTTCTAATCGCGGCATTAAGGTGGCCCTGACCGCGCCCGGCGTGGCGGTCGTCTCCGCCATCTTCGACAACCGCTGGGGCGTCATGTCGGGCACTTCGATGGCCACGCCGATCGCCAGTGGCGTGCTGTCCCGGCGCCTAGCCGTCAACGCGGTGCGCGATATGCCGCGCGACGCGGTGCGTGCGGCAGCGATCGTCCAACTGGCGCGCGACCACGCCGAAGCTCGGCTTGGCCGCGAACATGCAGGGCAACGGTTTGCCGCGACAATTGACGCATGGATCGGTACGTGTTCTTCAGCGCGAAGAGCGGAGACGCGAAGGCGCTCACCGCGGCGAAGAAAACCGCCCGGGCGCTCGGTGTCACGGTGGTAGATGCAGCCGCGGGCTCCATGTTGGTGGAGGCGGCCCCTGCCAAGGCCGAACAGGTGGCCCAAGCGCTGCCAGGCTGGCGCTACACCGCTGAGCGCAAGACGGCGCGTGTGCCAGAGCGCCGGCCGCTGCAGCGCGCCAAGCTGGCTGCTGCCGCCAAGGGATGATATTCCTGGGCGTCGAGACATATAAGGGGGGCCGAAACGGCCCCCTTCCCTTTTGTGCTTCGCGTGACAGCACTCGCCTCGGAAGGGCAAGCTGTGGAAGTTGGTAGTCACATACTCGCCGTCAGGCACAACTGAACGGATGATGTCCGCTGACATGCCGGCCACGCCCTAGGCCAACGCAAACAGCGCACCCGAGCGTCCTACGGCCATGACAGGAGAACCGCGTCTGGCTTCCCGGGTTGCAGCTGACTCGTCACAGCGCGCGGGCTCGCGGGCAGCGCCCACCGTTCGCACAGGCACGACGAGCGCCCCGCGCGCACGCGGTAGTGGTAGTGGTAGCGGCTAAAGCGGTGGATGGTGGGTCCGGGTGTCTTTTGCAGCCCGGCCACAGGTTTAGCTAAACCTGCGGTACAAACGAACAATCAACCTACGCGCCGACCTAGCGAGGAACGCGACATGACTGCCATCGAGACCCGCCTGCTTGAACGCCTGAAGCAACTGCCCCCCGGCCGCGTGGCCGATGTGGTGGACTGCGTTGAGTTCCTGGCCGCACGCGAGGAGCGCACAGCTGTCGCCGCGCGCTTGGGAGGGGCCATGGCCAAGCTCGATGCACTGAACCTGGCGCCGCTGACCGAGGACGAGATCGAGGAAGAAGTGCAGACGGCCCGCCAAGCGCGCCGCCAGGGCGCCTGAGGCCCAGCCCCAGCGCCGTGCGCTTCGTCCTCGACACCAACCTGCTCGTCTCGGGCGTCATCTTCGCAGGCCAGCCACGCCAATTGCTCGACGCTGCGCGCGCTGGCGAGTTTAAGCTGTGTCCTGCTGGCCGAGCTGCTAGACGTGCTCGGCCGCGGCAAATGCGCCAATTGCCTGACCCAGGCCGGCATGAAATCGCAGACCCTCGTCTCGAGCGACCCGCGCGTGGCCGAGTACGCCCTGCGCGGCATCAATAGCCCGATGGGGGTCGCAGAGTATCGCCTGATCGAGGCCTTGCCCGAGGGACTGGCTGACAGCCTGCCGAGCGTCGAGGACATAGAGCGCGAACTGGGCGGAACCGACGCGCCATGAATGGACGTGATGCTTCGGTTCAAACGCAGCAAGCTCGCTGTGGGCATGCTCGACGATGAATTGTGCAAGCGGTGCTTGCACAATCGCCCCCGTTGCCCCGTTGCCCCGTTGCCCCGTTGCCCCGTTGCCCCGTTGCCCCGTTGCCCCGTTGCCGCGAGCCGACGCTGCTCGGCCCACTGCCCGATATCGATGCGCAGCGGCAAAGTGTCGAGCCAGCGAGCATGGCCAATCATGCGAGCTCCTTGCACCGTAGATCCAAACCGGGTCGCAAACACAAAAACGTCTAGGCGGAGACCAACCGGGCTGCGGGCGCCATCGGGCTTGGTGCGAGAGTCGCGCCCACTAGTACTCAGCGAGAAGCAGCGCTGGGTTGTGGCTTGCCGGTAGGCAGGAGGGGGCCCGGGAATTTCTGCGCTGCCGCACAAATCCCCGGGCGGCAGGTGAAAGCTCCCACTGCGCCAGCCACAGAACATCGTTCGCACAGCGCTTGCCGCACACGCGCAGGCCGACGGTCGGAAACGGGGCATTTGGAACCCTGATTTTCTGGCGTAGCGCTGCGAGCATCTGCGCTCGGCCTCGTCGTCGATGTAAGTGTGCGTTTACATTTGGAAGGCAAACCCCCTCCTCCTCCTCGCGCCGGAACCATGGCACGGATGCTGAGGGGCAGAGAAAGGCGGAGCCTACTTGCCAGCCGGTGCGTCGAACAACTGCCGATCGACCTTCCAGTCCGGGCCGTACGTTGCATCGGCGTAGGCGTAGACCACCGCCGATCCGAGGAGGCCGTGAAGAACGTCTCCCTGCGCCGCTCTGCGACTGATGACCGCGTTCAGCGCGCCTTTGCGCGCCAGGTCCTGAAGGGCCCGATTGACCCATCCGTTGAGCTTGGCCGGCTCCAAGGCCGCGACCTCTTTCTTCATGGCTTCGATCTGCTCGCCCAACCAGGTCGACCCGTCGGAGGCTGCGGGCTGCGTGGACGCGGCAGGCGTGGGCACCGCCGACATGGGCAGCGAAGGGGTGGCGGCCGCCGGGCCCGAGGGCGCGTCGGGCTCCGCCTCGTTGCGCAGCAGCGAGCGCAGGTAAGAGAAGGCGTTGTCGACGGCGCGCAGGCTCTTGTTGCCGGCACGTCGTTCGAGCACCGCGATCTGGTCGCGCACGCGGTCGTCACCGAATTCCTTAATCAGGCCTTCGAGCTTGATCTCCCGGATGCCAAGTGTCTCGGCCCGCAGGATCAGGTTGGCATCCACGGGTAGATTCGAGGCAGGCCGTGGCAACGACGCCTGGCGCTTCTTCCTGACGGCGAATTGAACCTCGTGGATCAGCCTGCCCTGCTTGTGTTCGATGAGCTCGATCTCGAGGTCCGTATCGCTATTGATTTCGGCCACCGCATCCTTCACGCGCTCGTTCTTGAACTTGCGCCACTCGCGCCGCTCCGGGCCGGGCCCGTTGCTCAACGCGTCGACCCACCAGGCCACGGGCTTGCGACTGGTGACACCGCTCGGATTGTCGCGGTAGCGAACGCAGATCTCGTAGAGCGCCACGGCGGTGTAGGAGCCGAGCTTGCCGAGAACCTCCAGGTCGATAGTGGCCCAGCGCTGCGGCTCGCGCAGGGCGGACATGATTGTGGGCGGATACGACCAGCTCACCCAGTTTTCGCCGCGCCGCACTTCCAGGGCGACCTCCGAGAGCATGGAGAAGCCCCGCCACTTCACGCCGTCCCCGGGCGCCGTCGACTCCCAGTCGACCTCGAGGCTTCGCATTTCCAGCAGATAGCGCTTGGCCGCCGTGCGCTCGCTGCCGCTGGAGCCGGTGGTGCGCAGCACAGCCGCCAGGGGTGCTTCGAACATGAAGTCGGCCGAGGGCATGGCCGGCATGCCGACCAGCCGCGTCTGGGAGATCTGCAGCAGCGCTGTGTAGATGCGGCGGCCGGTCAGGGTCACGCGCGCCGAGCGCGGCATCATCACGATCATTTCGTGCGGCTTGCGCAGCTCGAGCGCTTCGTCGGCATCAGGGGCCGCGACGTTCTTCTGACTATTCATGAGGACCTGATCGTATGTCCAACGCCGGTTGGACACAAGCCAAACCGCCGCCCGCGCGAACGCGATCTTCAGCGTCGTCCTGCGAAGTGGCCGATCACCGCCCGATGCGATCAAAACCTGGACACTTGGCAGATGCCTCGCCTGTTGGTGTGCCGGCCAAGTCGATTAAAACCCGGACACTTCGCTTCGGAGCATGCTTTGACGCTCAGCTTTCGGGTGGTTAGAACCTGGCCATTGCCCGCCGGACAGGCAAAAAGGCGGCTTCTGGGCGCCCCACGCCGCTGTGGATAAGCTGGGAGGCGTGGCGTTACCGGCTGGACGGTTGGCGATCAGAGCCCGGACAGATGCGATTAGAAGCTGGACGCAAGCGATGGAAACCTGGACAGCGCACGCGAATATGCGCTTGTAACTTGTTGATTTATAAAGAAAAAATAGAATTTTTGGATAGCTTAATCTCTTTAAGGTATTCAATATCTTTTAATCTCGGAGGAGGTTGATAGGGAGAAGAACACGAAGTCCTTCTATAGAGGGGCTCCTGCACAGCATGAGTGTTGAAGATTCTTCGTTTTTTCGAAGGTGATGGGCATAATCGCGGCACACTTCAACTTCCGAGGCAGATTCGTGGACATCAAGCAAACCATCCGGCGCCAGAATCTCGAGGACATCGAGCACCAGGCGCACAAGGTCGCAGGCATGATGGGTCGCATCCGGGCTGCAATGCTGGCACCGACCGCCATCAAGACCGCGCCGACCCTCAAGGCCGTGCAGCTGGCTGAGCTCTGCGGGGTCGACAAGTCGAAGATAGCCTACCGGCTCACGCGCGGCGACCTGCCCAGTGGCGAGATCCATGGCAACAGCCGCGAATGGACGATGGCGGAGGCGCAGGCCTGGGCGCGCGAGCTGCGCGCGGACCACCTGCGCCCCGACGGCGCCGCCGGCATCACGATCACCGTCGCCAACTTCAAGGGAGGTGTGGCGAAGACCACCTCGGCGGTCACGCTGGCCCAGGGACTCTCGATGCGCGGTCACAAGGTGCTGCTGCTGGACTTGGATCCGCAGGGCTCTGCGACCACCCTGTTCGGGGTGCTGCCGGACGCCGAGGTGGAGACCGAGCACACGGCGATGTCGCTGTTCACCGGCGAGGAGGACAACCTGCAGTATGCGATCCGCCCGACGTACTGGCCAAACATCGACCTGGTCTGCGCCGCGCCCCTTCTCTATGGCGCCGAGTTCCACCTGCCTGCGCGGCAGGCAAGGGACGCGGGCTTCGAGTTCTGGCGCGTGCTGGACCGCGGCCTGGACCTGACGCGCGAGGCCTACGACGTGATCGTGATCGACACCCCGCCGTCCCTGAGCTACGTGACGATCAACGCGCTGATGGCGGCCGATGGCGTGATCATGCCCTTGCCCCCTTCCGCGCTCGACTTCGCGAGCTCGGCCCAGTTCTGGGACCTGTTCTCCGACCTGTGCAACCAGCTGGTCCGAAGCCGCGGCAAGGACAAGAGCTTCGAGTTCATCGATGTGCTGTTGTCGCGGGTCGAGGCGTCGGACACGGCGAGCTCTGTGGTGCGCCAGTGGGTGCTCGAGGGCTATGGCGACAAGGTGCTGCCGATCGAGATCCCGAAGACCGCGGTGGCGGCCACGGCGAGCGCGGAGTTCGGAACGGTCTATGACTTGCCGCGCGGCTCGGTGAACTCCAAGACATTTTCCCGTGCGCGCGTTGCCTACGATCGGATGTGCGAGCTGATCGAGCAGCAGATCGAAGCTGTGTGGGCGCACCAGGTTGCGGAGCGGCAGGTTCTGGAAACGGTGGTTTGACATGGGACTGAAAGACAAGGCCTCCAAGATCGACTTCGCGTCGTTGATGCCGGTTGCGGCACCCACGCCCGACGTCACCAAGCCGAAGACGGCGCCTGGCGCGATGATGGCGCTGGCCAACGACCAGCGTTCCGAACTCCTGCGCGAGAACGACCAACTGCGTGAGCAAGCTGCACGCGCGGGGGAACTGGAAGGGCGCCTGAACGACGCCGTGGCCGAACTCCAGACCTGGGACGGCGCGAAGGCGACGCGCCTGCTCGATGCGCGCGAGATCAAGCGCAGCGACTACGCCAATCGCCACGAGTCGAGTTTCAGGCTCGGGGATTTCGAGGACCTGAAGCGCGAGATCAAGGAAGCCGGCGGAAACATCCAGCCCATCAAGGTGCGCCCGATTGCGAGCGCGGGTGACGGTCCGAAGTACGAGATCGTGTTCGGCCATCGCCGGCACGAGGCGTGTCTGCAGCTGGGCCTCCAGGTGCTCGCGTTCGTGGACAACCTGGACGACCGCGCCTTGTTCGAGGAAATGGAGCGCGAGAACCGCGAACGTGCCGATCTGTCGGCATGGGAGCAGGGCGTGATGTACGCGCGCGCGCTGGACCGCGGCCTCTATCCTTCTTTGCGCCAGATGGCCAGCGCGATCGGCGTGGACCCGACGAATCTCTCGAAGGCGCTGGTGCTGGCGCGATTGCCGCAGGCGGTGTTGAAGGCCTTTGAATCGCCGCTCGATCTCCAGTTTCGCTGGTCGACGGCGTTCAAAGCGGTGGTGGAGAGCGACCCCGCGGGACTGGAAGCCCGGGCGGCCGAGATCGCGGCAGACCGCGGCGCAATGAGTGCGAAGGAAATCTTCGCGCGGCTGACCTCGCCGCAGGCGGCGGCCATGCGGGCGCCGTCCCACCCGTCGATTCAGACTTTCGAAAAGGCTGGCACGACGATCGCGACGATGAAGATTGACGGGGAAGCCCGGCCTTCGATCCGGATCCATGTCGGCTTAACGGCGGCCCGGCAGCTGGAGCTCGCGCGGTTGCTCAGGCAGTTCGTCGCAGAGGGATAAGAGCCCGCGAATCAAAAGAAAAAGGCGCCTGGTGCGCCTTTTTTGATGGGCCAACCATCTGAAGCGGTGGTGTAGTACGGTACTACACCCGTCGATCAAGGCGCCCCGAGCGGGGATGGGACCGGGCACCAAGACCCTGTAGTACCGTACTACACCCTCGCCAAACACGACGGCGACTCCGCCGCCACCGCCCTCACGCCTCTCATGACTGCAAACCTCGAGCCGCCTCGAGACGCTCGAGCGACGACAGGATCTGGTCTATCGTCGACTTCAGAACCCCCATATCCCTGTCGCGCCGGGCCTCGACGATGGGGTCGCTACCGCCGCCGTCGACTCGCGCGGTGGCAAGCAAGGTCTCTCTGGAACGTGCCACCACCTCGTCTAGCCGGGTAATCAGGTTGTTCCGCAGCGCGGCGAACTGGGCCATCTCGCGCCGCATTTCACGCACGTCGTCACCCAGCGCAACGAGTTTCTGCTCGACGCGCTGCTGCCACTCAGCGAGTTCCGCGGAGGGCTGCGCGGCCGAGTTCGCCACGTCGTAAGGGCGTTGAGCGGGCGCCGGCGCCGGCTGGTCGTGCATCAGGGGGCGCAGCGCCGCTGACAGCTGACGAGCCGTGCGCGCCACGGCTTCCTCGAAGACGGCCTTCGGATCCGAGTCCACAAGCTGCGGCCACAACTCGTAGACTCGTGCGATGGCTTTGTCCGTGGCCAAGCGCAGTCCTGGCCGCCCTGGTTTGCCAGGCGGCACGGTGCTCTTCGCGTTGAGACCGTCCTGAGTATTCGGGTCGACCTCTCCGCGCGACGCGACGAGGCATTCCCTGAATTCGCCGCTCGCGCTCCACTTCTTCAGCATCGCTTCGGACGGCGCGCTGGCGCCGTGCAGGATGACCAGGATGCGGCCGAGGTCCGCGACACTGCTGATTTCCGGCCATGCGACATCCCGGAATTTTTCGTATTCCACACGCTTATCTGAAGCACGATCCGTAGGTAAGGAGGACAAATGCGCCACGCCTGAAGGATTTGGTTACTGAATAACCGAATTATCAACCCAGCGATGCTAAATCGAATTGCCCGGCCGGATTTCCGTGAAACAATTTTATGCCCCGGCCTCTGTTCCTCCCGTAAGTTGTTGTCGCGATTGACCAAATTGCCTTTTTTGCCACCGTTCGAATCTGCAGGCGAATGTTTCACGGCATTCCTGCGTTCGCGACAGGCCGTGCTCAGAGAGCCTGTGACACAGCATTCGCGGATGCGGCCCTATTCGTCTGACAGTTCCCCAGCGGAGGGGACGTATTCGATCAAGTCGCACATTCCATTAAGTTCCACCGCCGATCCGCAGTGATCAGGACTGCCGCGGGCGCAGGTGCGGAATAAGTTCATCCAATGGCGTGCTGTCATCAAGAACGCTGGGATTGCACTCGCCGCCATATCCGTGACCCGCTCGCTCACTGGCCAAGGGCGGCAAGCGGTTTTCACACCTCTTTGCCGCCAAGCTAGAACTGTCCAGCTTTTAATCGGGCAACTTCAACAATTCGCCGTGGCACCCCTGCTGCAGGGCTGCGCCAGGGCCTTGGCCGATCACGCAAGCGCAGCATTCACTCTCGGCGTGGCACGTCCGGCCGTCGCTCAGATGCCAGACCGTCGATGCTGGCTATCTGGTCCTCGTTGATGCGCAGTTGCTCGCTCGAAGAAGGCGCGAAGGCGAAGCCCGTAGCGTCTTGTCCCTGCGTGCGTCGCTGTTCAACCGGCGTTTCCAGCTGACGCTTTGCGCTCCTGCTCGCGAGCCCGGATGCGCCTCTTCGAGTTCGCCGTGGCGTGCGTGATGCGGTAACTCTCGTTTCCCGTCTCCATGAGGTGGCAGTGATGCGTGAGTCGGTCCAGCAGCGCTGGTGGTCATCTTCGGATCCACGAACGCGCTGGACCACTCGGCGAAGTTTTCATTGGTTGCGGCCAACGGCGCTTGAACTCCGGGGCCCAGATGATCGCGGAACTGCACCGCGGGGCTCCAGTCTCGAGATCGCAACAAAGCCGGCGAGCCGGCCGGCCCACGCCGTCGATCGCGATGGCCGTGGGTGAAAACAGTCGACGCCGTCGTCGCTATTCAGCCGGAAGCAGTGCCTGTGACGCCGAGCGGCGCCGAGCGGCGCATACCAAGTCGGGCGTGCCAATAGGACAGTCTGAAGCTCCTGGCACGCGACGCTCGGCGGGCAGCAGAATCCAAGAACCATATATCGGCTCTATGACTATAGTTGGTTATAGTCGTCTATAGTCTGATATATTCGGCCCTCTGCGGTCGGGTTTGATGAGCCACATGCCGCTGGAGGTCCTCGGATGGCGAACCCTGTATTTCATCGTCCCCAGCTCGCCGATCAGATGGTTCGAGGCCTCATGGCCTCAGCCGTGGGCTCAGCAACGGCCTCGGGCCTGTTCCTGGCCGCCCCGCGGCGCACAGGGAAGTCGACCTTCGTGCGGGAAGACCTGCGCCCAGCGCTGCAAACCGCTGGCGCCATCGTGATGTACGTCGACCTGTGGGCAAACAAGCAGACCGATCCCGAAACGGTAATCGTCGCCGCGGTGCGCGCGGAGCTATCCAAGCACGACGGCGTTGTGGCCCGATTGGCGAAGTCTGCGGGCCTGGAGAAAGTCGCCGTTGGAGGCGTGGCCTTCTCGCTGGACCGCATCGGACTGGGCAAGGAGGTCTCGCTTAGCTGGGCGCTGACGGCACTTTCCGACGAGACGAAAAAGCCGATCGTGCTCCTCATCGACGAGGCCCAGCACGCCATCACGACCGAAGCCGGCTACGACGCGCTTTTCGCACTGAAGGCCGCGCGCGACGAACTCAACAGCAGCGAGCACCACGGCTTGCGGATCGTGGCCATCGGCTCGAATCGCGACAAGCTCGCGATGCTGCGCAACAGCAAGGACCAGGCGTTCTTCGGCGCGCCGCTGGTTAGCTTTCCGACACTCGGCCAGGATTACATCGAGTGGTTTTGCGAGGGCGTCGGCTTGGCAGGCCCACTTAACCCCGCAGACGTGATGAAGCTCTTCGAGCGCGCGAGCTTTCGCCCCGAGATCATCGGTGCGGCTGCCGACGCCCTGCGCTTTGACTTCGGTCTCGATCCGGCGGACGTTGGCGCCTCATTTGCGAAAGCCGTCGGCGAGCAAATCGAGGAAGCCGACGTCCAGACTCTGAGAGTCATTCACGCGCTCACGCCGCTGCAGTCCGCGGTGCTTCGCGTGCTCGCCTTCGAGGGCGACAAGTACGCACCGTTTGAGACCAGCACCATGGAAAGTTATCGCGCGGTACTGGAATCGATCGCGCCCGACGGGACGGTCACCCCAGAGGTGTCGAACGTCCAGCAGGCGCTCATAGCGCTGCAGGACAAGTCGCTGGTATGGAAGGAGAAGCGGGGCGTCTACTCACTCGAGGAGAGCACGACAGCCGAGCTGCTGCGCGAGTACGGGCTGCTCGATGTCTGCGCGGCGCCTCGCGCGTAGCGGCCGAGCTGACAATGCCGGCTGTGCCGTTCAATGGTCGACGCGACGCTTTCCCATGCCGGTCGGTTGGGCCGCGCCACGGCATGCCAGCCGCGTGCGCTCTTTCCGCCGGACCGCGGAAGGGCGTCACAAGCTTCAGTGCCCGATGATCGTCCATCACGATTGGGCATCAAAGCCGAGCAACCTCATCGAAGCGCCCAGGCTCTTCGCACTTCTACTGTAGGCACTCCAAGGCTCGTTCCCCTGGTCCAACCGGGTGTGGATGTTGCGCTCTTCCAGTGAGCCCCGCTGACACCTTCGCCAGTTCGCTCCAGGCGATCGGTACTCCCGAGCCCCGGCCGAGAGAACGCGCCGACCACGCCGAAGAAGCGCAGCGCATTCATTCTCTCGGCGTAGCACGCCCTGCCCTCGCTGAGATGCCAGGCCGTGGACGCTGGCGATCTGGTGTCGCCAAATAAAACCTCTCCCCCGATAGTCTTTTCGATAGCTTCGAATATTGCGTTTACTTCGTTTGTGCCTCACCATTGCCCCACGGTCCTTGGCCGAAGCCGCGTGAAGTAACTGCAAGGAGAAGCGAAATGACGAGCGAAGTGCTGGAACCTGCCACGCAAGCCGAGGCGGAGATGGCAGCGGCTGCGCATCAGTGCCTGGTGATGGCGTTGGATCATTCCAAGGCTGACCATATCGATGTCACCCTGGACCTCGAGCACGCGACCCAAGCGGCGCCAGTCCTGAAGCTGCCGCCGCGGGCGCTGCACCTGCTCGCGCACGTGCTGCGCACCATGGCCGCGCGCCAGCCGCTGATGCTGGTGCCGCAGCAGGCGGAGTTGACCACGCAGGAGGCGGCCGCGATTCTGAACGTCTCGCGCCCGTTCGTGATCAAGGAGATTGAGGAGGGGAGGATGAAGCACCGGAAGGTGGGCCGCCATCGGCGCATCGCGTTCGAGGATCTGCTGGCCTACCAGGCGGCGTCGCGCGAGAAGTCTCGCGCTGCGCTCGACGAGCTGGCGCGCGTATCCCAAGAGGCAGGATTCGAGTTCTAGGCGATGGCGGGCTCCACGCGGTTCACCGCGATCCTCGACGCGTGCGTGCCTGGCGATCCACCACATCGAGGCACAGCATCCGGCCGACTTCATCATGAACCAGCTCGAACTGCAACACCTGACGGCGCTCGGCGCCATCAAGGAGATGCGAGCGAGTTGGACAAATCCAGCGCGCTCCGCTGAGGAGTTGGTCAAGGCGCTCGAGCTGCGCGGCTTGCCGCAGACGGCGGCCTACCTCGCGAAAGCCTCCAAACTCATTTGACGAAAAGCAACGTCCCGTCCCCAACGCCAGCCGTGAGGGACTCGCCGCGCGTCATTCCCTCGCTGGCATGGATCAGTAACTCGCCGCGATACCGGGTGGTCCAGGTTTGGTTTTCATCGGCTTGAAGCCGTTGACGATGAGCCAAGCCCAGGGCTGGCGGATGGAGAGTGGCTTCATACTGTGGCTCCACTGCCGAAGGCACGATATGGCGGACACGAGCTTCGAACACCACGGACACCAGGTCGAGATCAAGGTCTGGCAAACGGAATCGCGTTGGGGTTGGTCGTTCCAGATCGACGACCGATTGCCGGTTGAAAATGTTCAAACCGGTACGCACTCGGAAGAACAGGCGCTCATCGAGGCCAGGCACGAGGCAATTGCGGCGATCAAGGCGCTCGACGCAGGGCCCTAGTCCGGGCGTGGCGTCATTCGGCGCTACGTGTCGAACCGAAACGGGCCGCAGCGCGTCACCGGTCGATACGACGGCACCATAGCTTGTCGAGTTCGAACAGCGGCGCGTTGGTGAATCGAGGCCCCGCCAAGCAACAGCCTCGCAGCTGTTGCTCTCTTGACCCGCTTCCCAACTCAAAGCCGTGACGGATGCCACGTCATAATTAGTAATTATGACGATAATGGTTATGCTAAATGGCACAGAGATCGGGGTGGCTGCGCCCTGATTTCTTGTTCCGTCCAAGACTCCCCCGGTTCATTTTTAAGAGGCCATGCCCGCCGTTCCAACGCCATCTCAACTGGCCCAGCTCCAAGATGCCGAACTCGACGAGTTGGCGCACGCTTGGCGCGCTCGCGCTGCGCGTGGCGAGTCTGGCGCGTTTGGAGTCGCCCACGTGCTCGAAGTCGAAAGGCGAGGGCGCATTCGCGCAAGCCAGATGATCACCCTGCATGCCCCGCTGGTTCCGACCCCCAGGCGGCCCTGGTGGAAGTTCTGGCACGCCGGGGCAGGCGACGAACCGATGAGCCCGACGTGAGAAAGGCGTGAGACTCGACAGCGGCGACCTCGCATCCAAGTGGGTGTTGGCGCTGGACCCGGTTGATCGTACGTACTGCCCAGGCACCGGAAGGCGGGCACGCGGGTCTTCTACGTCGGCTGCAGATCGGCTGGCTCAGCGATCAGTTCGACGCCTGTCGCGGGAGCGCACCAGCCTGGCGCCGCGGCTGATGTCGCTGGATCCCATTCGCATCGCCGGCGAGTCGCCGCTCTCGAGCAAGGCCGAGTTCGCTGCGGCGAGCGCCTGGAGGACTTTTCGGAGGCCGTACTGCTCGAGCATGCGCTGAAGATGCCCGCCGGCCAGCAGGGGAAGGGCAGGAGGCGGCGGCTCGACGCAACCTACACGCGTCGGACACGGTGATCGCATCATCGAACCGAAGTACTGCGTCTGCGTCATGGCTTGGGTGGCGCAGCACCGAGGGCGAGGCAACTACGTGGCGTTCAGGCGTGACCCGTCGCTGGCCGCTCGCCAAGCAGGCACCTGGCGCAACACCTATGCGAGGCGCGAGCGATCGATAGGATTCGGGGTGCTTCTTTCCTTTGCTCTCTGACATCACGAATCGCTATCTCGAAATGTCCAAGCGTCTGCGCATGGCCGCCTGCGCTCGGCGCAAGGCGAGCAACCGCCGACCGTCTGCATGCGAGGCCGACTGTCCAGCTTTTAATCGGGTATTTGAAAGGCCAGGAAGGGTCCTTGCGGTCGATGCCCCCGACCGGCGGCGAGTCGGATTGCAGTAGTCCGACCATGGAAGTCAAAGCCATCCGCACCGATGCCGAGTACCGCTACGCGCGATGCAAGGTGCCTGCTCTCGTCGACCTCGATCCCGAGCGTAAATCGCCCGAAGGCGAACGCCTCGAAATGATCGGCACGCGCGGTCAAGCCTGCGAGGCCGAGCATTGCCCCATTGCCCCATTGCCCCATTGGCCCGCCGCGTGGCGTGCCAGCGCCCGGGTCACGGTTCATGCCGCGCCGGTCAAGCTGGCCGATATTGTGGGGAGATGCGCGGAAATCACCGCGCATCTATATCGACGGCCGGTGATGGGTGTCCCAAAAACACACTCCACCGCGCATCTCGTTGATCGCGAGCTGTTGCACGGCCTCCTATGGCTTCAGGCCTTGATGTGCTTGGTCACCACGCGGCCATGTGCGCGCTGAGGTGCCTTCTTTGCGGAATAGACAGCGACGGTCGACTCATCGACTGCGCGCTGCACGGCCTCAAATGCGTTGTTCGCTGCGTCGACTGCGCTGCGCATCACGGCAACTGCACGGGCACTGGCAACGCGCGCGGCGGGCGCCTTGAAATTCGGATCGATTGCCTTGAGTGCTTCCGGCATCTTCGCGGCGATCGCTATCAGCGTCTTCGCTGCGCCCGTGGGCTCGCGACGACCCTGTTCCCACTGCTGCAAGGTGCGCACGGAGACACCGAGCAGTTCGGCGAACCCGGCTTGCGACAGGCCTGCATTTTCGCGAGCTGCCACGACAGGGGTGTACACCTTGCGCGTCTTCCCGGCGCCCATTTCGCGCGCCGATTGAACGAGCAAGGCCTCGAAGTCCTGGCCGGCTTCAAAGGCCGCCAGTTCGGCATCATTCAGAGGCTTCTTCTGCGGCATCACGCAACTCCTTCAACGTTTCGCCAGAGATCGAATCAAGGTTCGCTTTGGCGTAGATCAACAACAGAACGACTTCGCCGGCCTTCTTGCGGTTGAAGTAGACAATCCGCACGCCACCACTCTTGCCCGATCCGGCCCGGCTCCAGCGCACCTTCCGCACGCCTCCCGATCTCTTCACCGGATCTCCATCGTCTGGATTCGCTGCGATGTGGGCTGCGAACTCGCCACGCTCTTCCTCTGTCCAATAGTTCGGCCAAAGCTTCTGGAACGTTGGCGTTTCAACGACGGTCAGCATGTTTGGAGTATACGCCATTGGCGTAGTTCTTGCCGATTGCCTTGAACCTGCATCCCTTCGGTGAGGTCTGGCGTTTCCGTCCGGAGCTGTAGCTCAGCGATGGGGGCGGCCGGCGCGCAAGTGCGACGAGCTGCGCCATGTTGTTCGCGCCGAGCGTGGGTCGCGTGACCAGCACTTTGGAGGTCCACTGGGTCTGCGCGACCGCGAGCAGGTCGTTCACCGTGTCGTAAGGCATCTTCAGTACCAGAGTCGGCAGGAGCGTATTGCGGCTTGAACATCACGCCGAGGGTATGCGCGTCCGAGGATTTTGTGATCAGGTTCGTGCCGATCATGCCGGTTGCCCCGGACTTGTTGGCGGGAGAACATCGGCGGTGCCCGTGATGAATTCCATGTGCGACCCTTCTTGTCTGAAGTGATCGCATTACAGGGAGGCGGCCGGAATGGCGGTGTCAGGCGGCACTACCAGAATTGGCAGGGGCTCATCACATGATCGTCCCGCCTGACCTGACACCACGGATGCGCTGCCGCTCACCACAAGCTGACAGGTACGCGAGCGCTCCTGGATGTCACGTGGACGGCCAGGTAGCTCAATGGCCGCACATGCATGCACTCCGGAATGGTGGAGGGCGCGGAACACAAGCTGCGCCCGTCGCCCGTGTATCGCTTCACAAATGACCATGCCCACGTCACTCGAAAAGCCGACCGGCATGCGCACAACGAAGCCCCTCGAGGGCCCGCTTGCACTGGCACGATGCTCGCAGTCGACGCGAAGACGCAGCAAGGAATCGTCATGCGCGCGTGCCGCGACGCGCCTGCAGCGCAGCAGCGCGCCGCCGACGCTAGGCAACGATCTTGCGCGCCAAGCAAGTGCGACGAGGTTCTGACTGCGCTTGCTCCTCGGCAAGCCGGGCCTGTGCGGCGCTAACGCATGTGGAGGTTTCTTGCGCACCAAGCAGGAGTTGATTCGGCGCGTTGTCGAAGAAAGACTTGGCTTCCGATTTCCAACCTCTCTTGCCATGTCCTTCCTCCTTTTTCGATCATTTGCCGCGCGCCTGCTGTGCGTCTTCGGCGCGCTCGCCTGCGCCGGCGTCGCCTCCGCGCAATCGTCCGGTGCGAGTCGCACCGATCCCAACCCATCGGGCACCTCAAGCAACCAGCCGGCGGATCTGAACTGGCCGACGCGACCGCTGCGCCTCATCGTCGGCTTTGGCGGCGGTTCGTCGCCGGACTTCGTGGCACGCGCCCTGGCCATCCCCATGGCGAGGGCGCTGGGCCAGCCGGTGGTCGTCGAAAACCATCCGGGCGCGAGCGGCAACATCGCGGCGGACATCGTCGCGAAGTCCACCGACAGGCACACGGTGGGCATCCTCATCAACGGCAACATGACCATCGCCAAGGTCCTCAATCCGGCGACCCCCTACGACCCGCAAAAGGACTTGGTGCCGCTCAGCATCATCTGCACGGCACCCCTGGTGCTCGCCACGACGCCGGAGGTCTCGAACGCCGACGCCCGCGGCTTCCTCGACGCGGCGCGCGCTGCCGGCAGCACCTGGAGCTATGGCACGCCCGGCGTCGGCACGATCGGCCATCTCGGCATGGAGCTCCTCAAGGCCCGCACCGGGATCGGCGCCGTGCACGTGCCCTACCAGGGCAATCCGCAGGTCATCACCGGCCTGGCCAGCGCGCAGCTGCAACTGGCCCTGCTTCCGCCAGGCCTCGCCGAGGTGCAGGTCAAGGCCGGAAAGCTGCGCGCGATCGGCGTGACCTCGGCGCGCCGCTCCGCACTCGTGCCCGACTACCCGAGTTTGCAGGAAGCGGGACTCAAGGATTTCGAGCTCGAGATCTGGACCGCTGCGGCAGCCCCCGCCAGCCTGCCATCTCCCATCGTCCAGCGCCTGACCCAGGTCCTCGCGGAAGTGACCCGCTCGCCCGAGGTGCGGCAGAAGCTCTTCCAGCATGGCTACGAGGCAGCCGGCATATCGGGCGAGGCGCTGGTCCGCCGGGTGAAGGCGGACACGGCAGCGCTCATCCAGATCATCGCAAGCCAGGGCATCAAGCTCGAGTAAGGACACACGGCATGAACTCAGAACAACATCGCCACAGCGCGCGCCAGGAAGCCACGGCCGCAGCCAACGATGCCGCGCAAGCCACACACAACGAGGAAAAGGACTCCGCCCGCAGCAACGAGGAAGCGCAACAGACCCTGCAGGCGCTGCGCGACGAACTCGACGGCCTCGACAGGACGCTGCTCGAGACTTTGCGGCAGAGGCTCGATTGCTGCTGCCGGATCGGCCGGCACAAGCGCGACCATGCGATCCCGATGATGCAGCCACACCGCATTGGCGTGGTGCAGGAACGTGCGGCTGCGTTTGCCGCCGAGCACGGCATGAGCCCGACATTCCTGCGTGCGCTTTACGAGCTGATCATCACGGAGACCTGTCGCCTGGAGGATGAGATCATCGGCGTGACGTCCACGCCTGCATGAAGCCGCTCATCCCGTGTGCGGACGAGATGCAGGTCGAGGCATCGCCGACGGCTCGCAAAAGCCGCGAACCCCAAAACGGCAGCGTCGAGATCGACCATCTGTCACCAGCCATGCTCTATCCCTAAAGTACATGCTCACTTTTTCGACGTTGGGCCCAGAGGGCAGCAATCATCACTTCGTTCTTCAGCAATACCTCGCCGCGCAAGGCATAGAGAACGCCGCGCGTGTCGTGCTGTTAGATGACTTCCACACCGGCGCGCGTGCGGTGATTGCCGGCGAGGCGGACTACCTGCTTCAGTGCGCCGTCCATCCTGCGGCTGCCGAGATTACCGGCACCTACCGCGCGGCCATGGTGGTGGTCGATGCCTTCATTTCCCCGAGCAGACCCATGGCGCTGGTCCGCGCCAAATGCGGCGGGGAGGGCGCCGGCAAGGTGGGCGTCCAGTCCGCCACGCAGAGTTATGCCGACCTTTCCGCCTGGCCGACCGTCGTCCACGAGCCCACGGTTCTCGCGGTTGCGGCCGGCCTCGCCGAAGGACGCTACGAAGCGGGCATCGTCTTCGCGTCCTTCGCGGAGGCACACGCCGACCGCTTTGAGGTGATCGAGTCCGTCGGCACCGTCTGCGACGCATGGATCGTCTACGGTCGCGAAGCCGTAGACGAAGGCAGGGCCGTGGTCTGGAAGGACAGTCCTGCCGCACGGCGGTACCGGGAGCGGATCGGACGAATGTCGAAGCCTGGCGACAGCTGAAGTCAAAGTCAACTGGTCTCGGGGACTGCTGCCGCCGAGACCTTTTTCACTTGTACCAACATGATTTGTGACGCGCTTTCGCGCGCCGAAGGAATCGAACGCCAACATCGCCGCATGCAGCGATGAGGGCAATGGCTCCCCGGCAGTTTCACCGCTTCGAAGGCTACATCCGGCAGTGGTGCGCTTCATGAGCTGGCTCCATTGAGTCCAAGCAGGGCGCTAGCTATGGCAGTCAGGACTGTCCCACAGTGGAGATCATCTTGTCGACCTAAGCAGCGAGCGGCGCCTCGCGGTTAAATGCGACCGGATACCGGAAGAGGTGTACGAGTCGTTGCTGTAGATGAGCAGGGTGCGCATAGCTGCCCCATCTCTGCAGAGAGAGTTAGGTCCAATGTTGGTGGTTGAAATGCTGGCGCAAATGCCATCAAAAGGCGCCTTGCGACAGTTATTGACGCCCGCGTGAGCAGAAGAGCTTTCTCGCATCTGCCGGAAAAAGTTTAGCGGTCTCTCCGGCCCGCTGCTTGCGTCTACCTAGGAACGGCAAGTCCATCGGCGCAACGGCGACAGCAGCAAACGTGTGCTGTCAGAGTCCCGCGTCCGCAGCAAGGCGCGCGACTGAGGTCCCCACAACCGAAGCAATTCGGACCAGGGACATGACCCCGACGTTTTGCATGCCTCGTTCAATGCTGCTCATGTACGAGCGTTCAATCTGACTTAGGTGGGCAAGTTCTTCTTGCGAGATTCCTCGGGCGAGACGCGCAGCGCGAATGGCCCTGCCCAAAGATACAAGCGCAGGATCGAGCGCGTACTTGGGCGATGGGGTGGGCATGGACGAAATCGTCTCTTGTGGAGTACGATCGAACCACGTCCAATAAGACCACGTCCTTTTAGACCAATCGCCCTGCCAGTCATATGCGCACAAGGACACATTCAGATCCTCATGCGTCTCCGTCGCGTGGGAGGTGCCGCGACGCTGTCCGAACGATCGGTATGTCGGGTCATCCCCAATCATTGGAACGATTCGCATGAGTGCTCGACAATTAGCCTCGCCGTTCCCCACAGCACGGCCTGCAAAGCTGCCCGGCACACTCTCGTACGTCCGAAGCACTCCTTTGAACCCTCCGACGCGAAGCTCTGCTGCTTGCGAAGTAGGCGCTCAAGTGCGGGCTTTGAGACTTGCGGCGGGGGTCTCGGGTGGCAAGGTTGCTGCCGCCTCGGGCATTTCTCCATCCATGCTGTCTCGCATCGAGCGCGGCCTGGTGTCACCGTCGGTTGAGACCCTCTATCGCATTGCGCGTGGGCTGGACGTCCCAATCTCGCGGTTCTTTGGTGATCAGCCCGGCCGAACCGACTTTTCCCATGTGCCCGCAGGCAGGGGAGTGCAGGTGGACCGCGTCGGCGCCGTTGCGAACTACCGCTACGAACTGATCGGCCACATCCTTTCGGGAAATCTCTTCGTCGAACCTTACCTCGTCACGCTTCTGCCAGGCGCTGAGCCCTACATCACATTCCAGCATCCGGGACTCAAGTTCCTATATCTGCTGTCAGGCAAAGTGAGCTACCGCTATGGTGCAAAGGTGGTCCAACTCAAGGTAGGGGACTCGCTGCTCTTCGACGCTACGGCCTTGCACGGGATTGAGTCAGCGGGCAGTGAACCAGTGTCATACCTATCCGTCGTATTCACACTGCGCGGGTAGGTAGATAGCAAAGGCCTCGTGGGCCCGACGTGGACAATTTGCGCAATCTGGCGAAGAGCGTGACCGTGGAGCGAGATCAAACGCAACGGTGACCCCGTGGGCGTAAGTTTCCTAAAGTTATGGTCATTTTCTCCATGTGAGATCCCGCTGATTTACTAAGAAAATGAGTTGTGGTCATTTTTGACTAAGAAATCTGGGTTGTGCTCGTTCCGCCATCGAGAGGGGGTCGTCCGCTCACGCAACCATGCACAGCTGCTACTTCCCCTACGGCTGCGCACAGATTGCACGCTCGGACCACGGCCGCTCTACTGAATGAGGGTCGCATGCGAAGGGCAGGGCACGGCCCTGAGCGGCGGGCCTTTAAGGCGCCCTCGATGGCCGGTTTTGACGTCTGAACGGAAGTTCCTCCTCCGCAAAGAAGCCGATTCGTATCGCCGCACGGCAATGGTTAAGGACAAAGGGACCGTTGAGGCCGCAACTCCTCACAATACGTCATGGTTACACCGCGACAGCTTCGATACTTTCTGGAGATTGCCAAGACGGGTAGCCTCTCTGCCGCCGCAGCGTCTCTGCATATCGCCCAACCTGCGCTGAGCCAGCACCTCGCCTCTATGGAGGAAGAGCTTGGGGCGCCGCTGCTTGAGCGGCATGCCCGCGGCGTGCGGCTAACGCCCGAGGGAAAGCGCTTGGTGGATCGGGCAGGGTCGATCCTTGACCAACTGACCGAACTCAAGAGAGGCATCCACGAGCCTTTGGGACGACCCACGGGTTCCGTACGATTGTGCGTGGCGGGCGCCTTGGCCTCCGTCCTAGCCGCTCCTCTCTATCGATACGTCGACGAACACTTGCCGGAGGTTCGACTTCTGCTTTCAACAGCGATGTCGACTGAAGTGCGCACCGCTGTCGAAACGAGACAGGTTGACTTGGCGCTGATGCCCAACGCATTCGAGTTGCCGAATTTGACGGTCCGGCCACTTTACGAAGAAGACCTCCTGTTGTTCGGACTGACACGTTTGTTCGAAGGGCAGTCAGGACCGATCCGATTCGCCGAGATCGGCACGCGGCCGCTGGTTGCTCCGGACCGAGATCACGATTTGCGACGTCTGATTGAGCGGACGGCGTTGGCAGGCGCTTGCCCTCTCAACGTCCGCTATGAGTTGAACAACCCAGAACTCAGTCTGGCGCTGGTGCGTGATGGATTGGCGTTCGCGATCATGCCTCGCAATGTCGGCGTCAATATCGGAACGCAGAGCAGCAGCCGCAGCGTGCGCGCTCTTGAAATTGTCGAACCGCGGCTGACGAGAGTTCAATCCGTCGTGTCGTTCTCGGATCATCCTTTGAACAGCGCCGGAAGTGCGATTCTTGAATCGGTTCGTACGGTCGTCCGCGAACTGATCCGCGTAGGAACGCTAAAAGGCACCCTCTGCTAGTCCACTTCTATGGGCTGCTCCTTGACCAGAGTCAGCCGTGCGCACTCGCGCTCGATCTCGGCCCTCAACACCGGGGGCACCTGCGTGCCATGACGCGCCCACCAGACGGCCAAGTTGCGTCCACCGATGATCACGTGCGGGCGCAAGTTGTGCAGCACGAGCAGCGAGCCGATGCGATTAGTGTGTGAGGTGCGCTCCTGCGTCAGTCGGGCGAACTCGCGGTGTGTGCGGCGCGCGTCTTCGTCCTCGGGTGTGGGCTCATGCAGTACCGCCCACACGCGCTCGCCGCGATGATGGCGCAGCAGCATCGCGAGCAGCTTGTCGCCATCGAGCCGATCGGTCTTGGCCCGCCTGGCGTGTCGGTTGACCTCGATGCTGGAGGAGTCGACCACGATGTTGTCGACACCCTGTTCGACCAACCAGCGGTGCAGCCACCATCCGTCGCGCCCTGCTTCGTAGCACGAGTGCACCCTGGCCTGCGGACCGAGCTTAGAGCGCTCTCGGGCCTTACCAATGCAGTGCACAACTGCAGTCGTGTCGCCGGCGTCCACGTTGTACCGGCTCGGGCCGTGTCGAGGATCGCTCGCCGTCACCTTCCAGGACTTGTCGCCGAGCTCGAAGCTCATGTACAGGCCTGGCGAGATCGCCGTATCCTTCACTCGTGGGGCTGTCTGGGTTGTCGACATTTCCATCTCCTTTGCTACGAGGTTGAGGAATCCCGTTTTAGCCAAACGGGGCTCTCTCGGGTAGTCCCACATAGCATCTGAATCAGAAGAATTGGTGGTGTCGGCGCTGGGGATTGTCGTACTTCCACTTCAGCGGCTTTGGGGCCTTGTTGTGCTGACGGATGTAGCGCATGAGCTTCTTGTCCAGGTCCTTGAGCGAGGTGAAGATGCCGCGGCTGATGACGTCGCGCTGGATGCGTGAGAACCAGTTCTCGACCTGGTTGAGCCACCACGAGTAGGTGGGCGTGTAGTGGATCCGCACGTTCTCGTGTTCAGCCAGGAAGGCCTCGACCAGCTCGGTCTTGTGGCTGCTGACGTTGTCGCAGATGACGTGGATCTCGCGGCCCTGCGGCTGAGTGCCGACAACGTCGCCGAGGAAGCTGACGAACTGCTCGCTGGTGTGGCGCGGGGCGGTCATGCCCAGGACTTCGCCGGTGGCGGTGTTCAGGGCAGCGAACAGGCTGAGAGTGCCGTTGCGCTTGTACTCAAACCCGTGGCTCTCGGCACGGCCCGGCGCCAGCGGCAGCATGCGGTCCTTGCGATCCAGCGCCTGGATCGCCGTCTTCTCGTCCACGCAGAACACCGCGGCGTGCGCCGGCGGGTTCAGGTACAGGCCGATCACGTCCGCGGCCTTGGTCTCGAAGTCGGGGTCGTTGGAGACGAGGTGCCGTTCCAGCCGATGCGGCTGCAGTCCGTGCTTGCGCCAGACGCGCTGCACGGCAGAGAACGACACGTCGCCCAGTTCGGCCGCGAGCTTGCGGCTGCTCCAATGCGTGGAGCCATCTTTCGGCTTGTGCTTGAGCGTCTTGTTGAGCACCCGCGCTTCCAGCTTGGCCACTGGCCGTACAGGCGCGCGTCCCGGGTGCAGCGACACCAGCCCGGCCAGACCTTGAAGTTCAAACGCCTTGGTCCATCGCGTGACGAAGGCGTCGTTGCAGGCCAGCTTGGCGCGGATGTCTACCCGACGTTCGCCGTCTGCCCACAGCAGCACGCAACGCGCGCGCCGCGCCAACGCCGCGCTGCCACTGCGCTTGCGAATCACCGCTTCCAGTTCGCGGCGCTCGTCGGTCGTCAACTTCACCCTGTGCATGCCTTCCAAGATGGAGCATATACAGCCGATTTCAATGATTCAGTGAACTAGCGATATATAAGTCTTATCGAATACCCATAAGCGACAAATAATATTTGTCATCTATCTCCGTGAAGTCGAAACTTGCTGCAGGCCGTTTCGAGCCGCACAACGGAGACACCCGATGACAATGAACCGTAGACAGATGGTCACAGCGCTTAGTTTTGGCGCAGCGTCCCTTGCCCTCCCGACCCTGGCTCGCTCACAGGCGAACAAGACCATCAAGATCATTGTCGGCTTCGCAGCCGGTGGTGCCGCAGACGTCGTGGCCCGCGCAGTTTCTGACGGACTACGGTCGTCCGGTTACACCGCCATCGTCGACAACAAGGTCGGAGCAGGCGGCCGTCTTGCTGCAGATGTAGTGCTCGCAGCGCCCACGGATGGCACAACGCTCCTGCTCACCCCCTCGACAAACCTCACGCTGTACCCGCACGTCTACACCAATCTGCGCTACGAGATTAAGAGCTTCGCCGCCATCGGCACGGCATGCGAATTCGACTTCGGGTTGGCGGTCGGAGCAAGCAGCACGGCGAAAACGCTTAAGGAATTCCTCGCACAGGCCAAGGCAGATCCCAAGCTCGCCGCGTTTGGAACGCCCGGTGCGGGGACCATCATGCATTTCATCGGAGAGCAGTTGGCCAAGCAATCCGGCGTTCCGCTGCTGCAAGTTCCGTACAAGGGGGGAGCTGCTGCCCTGACCGATGTGATCGGGGGACAAGTCCCTTCAGTGATCACGACGCTGCCGAACCTCATTCCCATGCACAAGGCAGGCAAGGTGCGCATCCTCGCAATGTCTGGCCCAACCGTCGCGACCGACCTTCCCGACGTTCCGACCTTCAAGTCTGCCGGTTTCCCCGATTTGACGGTGGCAGAGTATTTCGCGCTTTTTGCACGGCAGGGCACACCGAAAGACGTCCAAGCGCAACTGGCCGCAGCCTTGAATGCGGCGATCGCCACGCCGACCGTGAAGGCGACCCTCGAGAAGCTCAACTACCAGCCCAAGTCGATGGCGCCGGACGCGCTGGTCGCGCGTCTTACGACCGATCTTGAGCGCTGGAAGGGTGTCGTCAAGGCGAGTGGCTATACGCCGGAATCCTGAGCACGTTCGCTGCGCTCATCCTCAGCTTCGATTGGAACGAACATGCCAAATCAAAACGTCATCGTCATCATGTCCGACGAGCATGACCCGCGCTTCATGGGTTGCTCGGGCCATCCGTTCATAAAGACGCCGCACCTCGATGGACTCGCCGCCCATGGCGTGCGTTTTTCCAATGCCTATACGCCGAGCCCGATCTGTGTGCCTGCGCGGGCAGCGTTCGCGACTGGGTTTCGCGTTCACCAGACGCGCCACTGGGACAACGCTTCGCCCTATACCGGCGTGCCTCGCGGATGGGGCCATGTGCTCCAGGATAGAGGTATCGCCGTCGAGAGCATTGGCAAGCTTCACTATCGCAGCGAGGAGGATCCCGCAGGTTTCGACCGTGAGCATCTGCCTATGCACGTCGTTGGAGGCTACGGTATGGTCTGGGCTTCCATTCGCGATCCCTACATCTCGAAGATGGGCAGCAAGCCCATGCTCGGCGACAAGGCTGGGGCCGGCGAGTCCCCCTACACGGCCTATGACCGCTCAGTCACCTCACGCGCCGTCCAATGGCTCGAAGAAGCATCGACCAAGGACAAGCCGTTCGTGCTTTATGTCGGGCTGGTCGCGCCGCACTTTCCGCTGATCTCGCCGGACGAGTTCTTCGCGTTGTACTCGAGGGACCAGATACCCGCCACGAAACTCAGCCCCAAGGCTGGCTACGAGCGGCACCCCTGGGTCGAGGCCTACGCCAAGTTCGAACGCAGCGAAGAGAACTTCGCAACCGAAGAAGACCGAGTCAACGCGTTCCTGGGTTACTACGGCCTGTGCAGCTTCCTGGACGACAACGTTGGCCAGATTCTTCAGGCGCTCAAGGCGCTGGGCCTCGAGCAAAGTACGCACGTCATCTACACGTCAGACCATGGCGACAACGTTGGTGCCCGCGGACTGTGGGGCAAGTCGACGCTGTACCAGGAAAGCACCGGCATCCCGATGATCCTGGCAGGGCCGCAGGTCGCACCGGGCGTATGCGAGACACCTGTTGATCTGCTGGACCTGTTCCCGACCATCCTTGAAGGTGCCGGCGTTGAGGCCTCGCCCGAGATGGGCGAGCGCCCCGGTCGCTCCTTGTTCGAGGTGGCTGGCGCACCGGCGGACCTGGAAAGGCCCATCTTCAGCGAATACCACGCTGCCGGCAGCAACACGGCCGGGTTTATGCTTCGAAAGGGCCGCTGGAAGTACCACTACTACGTCCGCTTTCGTCCGGAACTGTTCGACCTGATGGCGGACCCGGAGGAACTGAACGATCTGGCGCGTGATCCACGGTTTGCGGATGTGCTGCGAGACATGGAGGCTGCGCTGCGCCGCATTTGCGACCCTGAAGCAGTGGACGCCCAAGCCAAAGCAGACCAGCTTGCAATGATCGATCGGCTGGGCGGGGTCGAAGTCGCATCCAACATGGGTTCGGCGGGCGCGACGCCCGCGCCAAAGGTTGACGCATCGGCGACGGCGCTATGAGCATCGATCCGCGCTACCTTACCGACTGGAGCGGCCTGTCCCGTGGGATACCCAAGGTCGTGCACCGTCCGCGGTCCACCGACGAGCTCTCGGCCATCGTCAGGGACTGCGATGCGAGTGGACAAAAGATCACGATCCAGGGGGGCATGACCGGCCTGGCTGGTGGCGCCGTGCCTGCCGACGGCGACGTCGTCATCAATCTAGAGCGGATGAACCAGATCGAATCCATTGATGAGCTCGAAGGCATCATGCTGGTCCAGGCGGGCGCCACGCTGCAGCAGGTCCAAGAGGCAGCCGAGCAGGCCGGGTGGTTCTTCCCGGTCGATCTGGGTGCGCGGGGCACCTGCCAAGTCGGGGGCAACGCGGCGACGAACGCGGGCGGTGACCGCGTCATTCGTTACGGAACGATGCGTGACTCGGTGCTCGGCGTCGAAGCGGTTCTGGCGGACGGCACTGTCCTCAACTCCTTGACGCGTTTGATCAAAAACAGTTCCGGCCTAGACCTGCGCTTCCTATTCATCGGCTCCGAAGGGACGCTGGGCATCATCACCCGGCTTACGCTCAAGCTTCAGCCGGTCCCGGGAGCCGGTGCAACGGCGTTGGCTTGCGTCTCGTCGATGACGCAGTTGGCAAAGCTTTTGCGCGACATGAAGCTCGCCTTGGGCAACAAGCTGTCCGCGTTTGAGTTCATGTCCGAACGCTTCGTAGCGCAATCGTTGGAACTGACGGGCTTGGCCTTGCCGGTCGATACGTCCGCTCCTTGGTTTGTGCTGATCGAGGCGACCGGCGAGCACGGCACCGATGCCGGCGAGGCGCTTCAGCATTCACTCGAACAAGCGTTGGAGAAAGAGACGATCATCGACTGTGCCGTCGCCGCGAGCATCGCCGATGCCGAGGATTTTTGGCGCCTGCGGGAGAGCATTCCGGAGATCCTCACCCACCTGCGGCCAACCGTGAATTTCGATTGCGGCCTGCCATGGTCGCAAACCGGCGACTACGTCGCAGCTGTCGAAGCGGCCATGGATGAAAAGTTTCCCGCAGCCAAGCATCTTTTCTTCGGCCACCTGGGCGACAACAACATCCATCTCATCACCGGCCCTCACGATGAGTCAGCCTTTCATGAGGTAGAAGAAACCGTCTATGCCGGGCTGAAGAATCGACAGGCGACCATCAGTTCCGAACACGGCATCGGGTTCCTCAAGAAGCCGTTTCTTCACTACACGCGCAGTGATGCGGAGCTGGCAACGCTGAGGCGGTTGAAGTCAGCCATGGATCCGAAGGGCACCTTGAATCCAGGGCGCGTCGTCGACTGATCGAACGCGCGGAGAACACCCGCGCGTCACTCGCGCAGGCGCCTCCTTCGACTTTCCTGTCCCCCACAAATCACTGGAGCAATACCCATGACCGATCTGTTCGAAAACCCGATGGGCCTGCAAGGCTTCGAGTTCGTCGAGTTCGCCTCGCCGACGCCCGACACGCTGGAACCCTTCTTCGAGATGCTCGGTTTCCAGCTGGTGGCCAAGCATCGGTCGAAGGACGTGGTGCTCTACCGCCAGGGCGACATCAACTTCGTCGTCAACCGCGAACCCAACAGCCCGGCGGCCTACTTCGCCGCGGAGCACGGTCCCTCGGCCTGCGGCATGGCCTTTCGCGTGAAGGATTCGCACCAGGCCTATGCGCGGGCACTGGAGCTCGGCGCCCAGCCGATCGAGATCGCCACCGGGCCGATGGAGCTGCGCCTGCCCGCGATCAAGGGCATCGGCGGCGCGCCGCTCTATCTGATCGACCGTTTCGAGGACGGCAAGTCGATCTACGACATCGACTTCGCGTTCATCGAAGGCGTCGACCGGCACCCGGCAGGCCACGGCCTCAAGGTGATCGACCACCTGACGCACAACGTCTACCGCGGCCGCATGGGCTTTTGGGCCAATTTCTACGAGAAGCTCTTCAACTTCCGCGAGATCCGCTACTTCGACATCCAGGGCGAGTACACCGGTCTGACCTCGAAGGCATTGACGGCGCCGGACGGCAAGATCCGCATCCCGCTGAACGAGGAGTCGGCCAAGGGCTCGGGCCAGATCGAAGAATTCCTCATGAAGTTCAACGGCGAGGGCATCCAGCACATCGCGCTCCTGAGCGACAACCTGATCGACACCATCGACCAGTTGGGCCTGGCCGGCGTGCCGCTGATGACGGCGCCGAACGACATCTACTACGAGATGCTGGAAACGCGCCTGCCCGGCCATGGCGAACCCATCGCGGAACTGCAGGCGCGCGGCATCCTGCTCGACGGCACTACCGAGGGCGGACGTCCCCGGCTGCTCCTGCAGATCTTTTCGCAGACTGCATTCGGGGGGCCGGTGTTCTTCGAGTTCATCCAGCGCAAGGGCGACTACAGCGAAGGCTTCGGCGAGGGCAACTTCAAGGCGCTCTTCCAGTCGATAGAGCGCGACCAGGTGCGACGCGGCGTGCTGCAGGCGCCATGAGCACCCACCTCGATGACACCCATGCTGCCGGCCTGACGAGCTGGCTCGACTCGGCCAACGATCCGGCGACCGAGTTGCCGATCCAGAACCTGCCCTTCGGCCGCTTCCGCCGCGAAGACGACAACGGCCTGTGGATCGGCGTTGCCATCGGCGACCAGATCCTGGATCTTCGCCGCGTCGGGCTCGTGCAAGGCGCTCAGATGAACCAGCTGATGCGCCTGCCTCGCGAAGCGCGCGTGGCGATACGCCAGGCCATTTCGCACGGGCTGCGCGCAGGCAGTCCCGAGGAGGCAAGGTTCAGCGCCGCACTGGTGGCGCAGTCCGACGTGGAGATGAGCCTGCCTTGCAAGATCGGCGACTACACCGACTTCTACACCAGCATCCATTACGCCACCACTGTCGGCAAGCAGTTCAGACCCGACTACCCGCTGCTGCCGAACTACAAGTGGGTTCCGATCGGCTATCACGGTCGCGCGTCGTCGATCAACGTGAGCGGGCAGAGCTTTGCGCGGCCGCTCGGGCAGACCAAGGCGCCCGAGGCCGACGCTCCGACACTCGGGCCCAGCAGACGGCTCGACTACGAACTCGAGGTCGGCATCTTCATCTCGCGGCCTAACATCATCGGCGAGCGCATTCCGATGAGCGCAGCCGAAGACCACGTGTTCGGCGTTGCGCTCTTCAACGACTGGAGCGCTCGCGACATCCAGGGCTGGGAGTACCAGCCCCTGGGACCCTTCCTGTCGAAGAATTTCGCGAGCACCCTGTCGCCGTGGATCGTGACGATCGATGCGCTGGCGCCGTTCCGCAAGGCGTTCAACCGGCCCGCGGGCGACCCGCAGCCGCTGCCCTACCTCGACTCGCCCCAGAACCGCGAGGCCGGTGCCATCGACATCGAACTCGAGGTCTGGCTTCAGACGCCGGCGATGCAGCAGGCGGGCTCGCCGGGCGAACGACTCACGCGCTCCAACTACGCCGACGCGTACTGGACGGTCGCCCAGATGGTGGCGCACCACACGGTCAACGGATGCAATCTGCGCGCGGGCGATCTCTTCGGCTCGGGCACGCTCTCCGGCCCGGCGCCGGACCAAGGCGGATCGCCCCTCGAGCTGAGTCATGGCGGCAAGCAACCGATTCGTCTTTCCAACGGCGTGACGCGCGCCTTTCTGGAGGATGGCGACACGGTCATCCTGCGTGGCTACTGCCAGCGCGACGGGTTCAGCGGCATCGGATTCGCCGAGTGCAGGGGCACCGTCTCGCCCGCACAAATTGAAAGCTACATGTGAAACTTCCGGCCCCAAGACCCAACCTTCAGGCGTTACGCCCCTATCAGGTTGCGATCTCGCGCAATTCGATCTACAACCTCTCGGCCAACGAGGCATGTCTGGGCCCCAGCCTTTCAGCAGTCAGTGCCGCCGCAGCAGCAGCGAACTCGCTTGACACTTACCCCGACGGAAGTGCGAGCGCTTTGCGCAATGCCATCGGCAAGCGGTACGACCTGGACCCCAGCCGCATCATCTGCGGTGCTGGCTCCGAAGAACTGATCTCCCTGATCGTGCAGGCCTACGCAGCGCCCGGCGACGAAGTGTTGTTCACCCAGTTCGGCTTCATCAAGTACGAACTCGCAGCACGCGCGTTCGGCGCGATCCCGATCCGCGCTCCGGAGAGCGATTTCACGGCCGATGTCGACGCGCTGATTGCAAGCGTTACGCCGCGCACGCGCATTGTCTTTCTGGCCAACCCCAACAACCCGACGGGTACTTTCCTGCATGAAGCGCAAGTGCGCCGCTTGCGCGCTGGGCTGCGGAGCGACATCTTGCTGGTAATCGATGCCGCCTACGCCGAGTTCGTTGCGACCGATACGTACGACAACGGGCTCTCATTAGCGCGGAGCACCGGCAACACATTGGCACTGCGCACCTTCTCGAAGATTCATGGCTTGGCCGGCCTTCGCTGCGGTTGGGGCTTCGGCGCGCAGGAACTAGTCGACACCCTACACAAGGTGCGCGGAGCCTTCAATGTTGGCTCCGTCAGTCAAGCCGCGGCAGCCGCTGCAATCGCAGACATCGATCATGAGGCGCGTGCAAGGGACCACAACATTGCCGAGTTGGCATGGTTGACCGATCGCTTCCAAAGCGCCGGTATCGCCTTCATCCCTAGCGTGTGCAACTTCGTGGTCGTTCGGTTCAATGACGCGGAGACCTGCCAAAGAGCGCTTGAGGCGCTGGCCGGGCAAGGCGTTCTGGCGATGCCTCTGAACGGATACGGAATCTCCGAAGCGATTCGAATCACCATCGGAACCCGTGATGCCAACGAGGCGGTTCTGAGGGGCCTTATGGGAGTGCGCCATGAATCGACTTGAGTTTCGACGAGTAACCGAACTGTTGATCGAGCTTCCGACTTGGCGCTGCGAGGAGCAACGTGCTGACGTGATCAAACGCGAGTTCGTTTTCGCTGATTTTGTCCAAGCCTTTGGCTTCATGACGCAACTTGCGCTGATCGCGGAGAAGCGCGATCACCACCCGGAATGGTTCAATGTCTACAACCGGGTCGACATCACCTTGACCACCCACGATGTCAACGGGATATCGATGCGCGAAATCGATATGGTGCACGTGGCCGAACGCCTTTATCAGGTCATCGTGGCAGCCTGATCATCCTAGGAGAGACACTTATGCAGCGGCAACTCAACGAGCAATCTGGCGAACAGACGAAGCACGGGCTCGCAGCCGGCGACGTGCAACCGGAACGCCCCGATTGGACCATCGATCAAGGCTGGGCGAACTACACGGTCGAAGAACACGCCGTGTGGAGAACGCTTTTTCAGCGACAGAGCAAGCTACTCCCAGGACGTGCCTGCGACGAATTCGTCGAAGGCATGAAGAACTTGCCAATTGGCCCGGATCAGATCCCTGACTTCCGGTCGCTGAGCGAGGTGCTCATGAAAGCGACAGGATGGCAAGTGGTTGCCGTACCGGGATTGGTCCCTGACGATGTCTTCTTCGAGCACCTGGCGAACCGTAGATTTCCCGCCGGCCATTTTATCCGCAAGCCGCATGAGCTCGACTACCTTGAGGAGCCGGATGTCTTTCACGACGTATTCGGACACGTGCCGATGCTCATGAATCCTGTGATCGCGGACTACATCCAGGCCTACGGACAAGGTGGGCTTCGTGCCAAGAATCTTGGCGTGCTGGACAAACTGGCACGGGTGTACTGGTACACCGTCGAGTTCGGCCTGGTTCGGCAGGCGGACGGCATCCGGATCTACGGCGCCGGTATCGCGTCTTCGTTCACCGAGAGTGTCTTCGCGCTGGACGACCCTTCGCCGAATCGAATCGGCTTCGAGCTCGATCGCGTTATGAGGACGCACTATCGCATCGACGATTTCCAGGAAAGTTACTTCGTCATCAATGATCTTGATGAGCTTCTCTCACTGGCACACATCGACTTCGCACCGAACTACGAACGCGTCAAAGCCTTGCCCGACTATCAGCCTGGCACCGTGCTAGCGACCGATCGGGTCCTGCATAGAGGCACCGGTCGCCATCACCACGACAAAAATCCAGGAGCGCATGCATGAGATTCAAAAGCAAGACGGTCCTGATCACGGGCGCCGCGGGAAATTTGGGGCGCGCAGTCGCCCAAGCCTTCGCCAATGAAGGCGCGTCCCTCGCGTTGGTCGACCTCCGCAGCGGCGATTTGCAAGCCGCGTTTTCCGACATGGAGCGCCACATTCTCGTGGAAGCCAACCTGCTTCGCGCGGAGGATGCGATGGCGGCCTCCGACAAAGTCGTGGCGCGATTCGGGCAAATCGACGTGTTGTGCAATCTGGCAGGCGGGTTCCGGATGGGAGAGGCGGTGCACGAGACGTCGACTACCACCTGGGATTTTCTATTGGGGGTCAATGCGGAGTCGCTCCTCCACATGGCACGCGCCGCGGTTCCCCACATGTTGGCTGCGGGATCGGGCAAGATCATCAATATCGGTGCTTTAGCCGCTCAAAAGGGCGGCGCGCAGATGGGCGCCTATGCCGCCTCGAAAAGTGTCGTCGTCCGCCTCACGGAGTCCATGTCAGCCGAACTGCGTGAGGCATCCATCAACGTTAACTGTGTGCTGCCGACCATCATTGATACGCCCGAGAACCGAGCCGCAATGCCGGAGGCCGACCCAAGGCGCTGGGTTGCGCCCAGCGACCTGGCGAACGTGATCCTGTTTCTGGCTTCGGATGAAGCGCGCGCTGTTCACGGTGCGGCGTTGCCTGTCGTGGGCCTGAGCTAACCCCGCGGCTTGTAACTGGCGTCGCTTGGAGCCCTGGAGACGTCACCGTCAGCGCAGCGAGGTTTCGAACTACACCGACTGGATGCGTGACCAGGATTGGAGCCCGAGGCAGTCGCTAGGCGTTGAAAGGCAGGCTACTCGGCTGGGGCGTTGTGCCGATGCTCGCCACAACGCACCGGCACTTTTCATGATCGCCACCTGGGGCCGGAGTGCAGCTTGTCGAGCCTCCCTCCTCGGGGAGGGAGGGGGAGCCGCGCAACGCGGCAATGTTTAGTCAAAAATGACCACAACTTTAGGAAACCTACGCCCGTTCTCCGGAAAGAATAAAGTTCGTCGATGACAATAAAGATCGTCGGAGAGGCCGCCTCTAGCCCGACTTCTGTGCTGGTCGCGCCCCTGGGGCTATTGAGTCAGGCGCAGCCGCTCGCACACGGACCAGCGATGGCTTCCGACTGAGCTTGAACGTCCGGCGCCGTCGTCCAGATGAAAGCTTGAGACTGGCTGCCGACGTTTAAGCAGCAGGCCTCCGTGTCACGAGATCGATGACAGCACGGCACCGGACGGCAAAGGATGGACGTGCGGGTGTCCATCCGTGGAGCTAGCTGACGCCCGCGGCGTCCGGGGTCGGCTCGCTTGCTGGCTGAAGCGCGATCTAGAACTATTGGCGCTAGCCGCACCCTAGTACAACATCCCGTAAAT
>NZ_JAGGNU010000098.1 GCF_018614915.1 Variovorax paradoxus
GCTTGTTCAGCATTGCCTTAACGCGACTCGCCGCCGCGAGACACTCGACGAGTGCTTGCGCGGCCTCGCTGTCGATCGAGTTCGCGGCTGTTGGGCGATTGATGGTCAAGCGCAGCAAAACCCCGCTGCGCTCGGCGAGCAGCTTCGACTTCAAGGTGGTCAAGCGGACTCGAGTTCAGAGCGGCGACGACTCCGGAGCAAAGCGGATACCGATGTTGGCCATGTTCGCGGTCGCCTCCGGCCCAAAGCGCGCCTCGATCCGCTGGCCGACCGAGGTCTCGTAGGTGATGTCATTCATCGAGTCACCCTCGGGACCCTGGATGAAGACAAGCATCTTCGTCTCATGATCGTCGACGTTGCGGAAGGAGCGGTAGACGCCGGGAGGGACCGAGACGAAGTCGTACGGCTCCAGCACGATCGTTTGCTCGCCCTTGTCGCCCCAGATGACCTCGTAGCGCCCGTCCAGCGGCATGAAGCTTTCTGTCGTGCGCTCATGGACGTGTAACTCGGCGCCGTTCCCGGGCGGACATTCCACAATCGCGACTTCGAGCCCGGGCAGCCCTTCCACTGCCGGCTTGTTCATACCGCGTGAGCGATTCTTCGGCGCCATCAGCATGTAGATGTTGCGCGCGGCGAGCATCTCGTAGGCGGCGGATGGGATGCCGGTGCCGCTACCTTCGTACGAGCGCTTGGTGGGCTCGAGTTCACGAAGCCGGACGATTCGGCGGTCCATTTCGGCGGGACTGAAGTGGGTCGACATCGGGTTTCCTGGATGGGTCAGTCCAGCTGAATGTTGGCCTGGCGCGCCACGTCGCCCCAGCGCTTGAGGTCCACGGTGATCAGCGCCGCCATTTCCTTGCCATCCGTCGGCTTCACGTGGGCGCCGAACTTCTTGAGGGCAGCCAGGTAGTCGGGGCTCGTCGTCACTTGCCGCACGGCCGCTTCGAGCTTGTGCACCACGTCGGCCGGCGTGCCGGCGGGCACCGAGGCCCCGGTCCAGTAGGGCATGCTCACCGCCGGATAACCGGCCTCGGACATCGTCGGGACCTGCGGCAGCTCCGGCGAACGCTTCGGGCTGGTCACCGCCAGCGCCTTGAGCTTTCCCTCGCGCACCATCGGGAGCGCCGCGGTGAGGTCGACCACTGCGAAGCTCACCTGCTCACCGATGACGGCGGTCATCATCTCCCCGCCGCTCTTGTAAGGCACGTGGGTCATCTCCACATGGGCGGTCGACTGCAGCAACTCGCCGATCAGGTGCGCGCCATTGCCGACCCCTGCGGACGCATAGGACACCTTGCCGGGATTCGCTTTGGCATGCGCGATTAGATCCTGGACCCTGCCGCCTGCGAACGAAGGATTCACGACAACGGCGGTGTCGGTCTCTGCGATAAGACCAAGGTGCGTGAAGGAGCGAAGCGGGTCGTAGCCGGGATTCTTCGCGGTCGAGGGCACGATCGCAAAGGTCGACGCATTTCCGATCAGGATCGTCTTGCCGTCCTTGGGCGCTGCAGCGGCGTAGCGGGCACCGATCTGGCTGCCGGCACCGGGGCGATTCTCGACGATGACGGTTTGCCCCAGCGCCGACTGCAGGCCCGGCGCGAACAGGCGCGCCTGCAAGTCGGCTGGGCCGCCTGCCGCGTACGGCACGACGAGCTTGACGATCGAAGCATTCTGCGCGATGGCCTGCGGCGCAACGAGAACGCTCGCCAGGGCGGTGAGCACGAGGCGCCGGCGCATTGGGGCGGCTTTGACTGGCATTGGGTTGTCTCCTGATTGTTCGTTTGCGAATCGATCAACTGCAGTCTAGAAACTGTGTGGCGTCCGTGCCATCATTCGAGGTCAATGTCGAACATCATGAAGCGTGATACCACAAGCCTTGACGTCGCCCTGCTAAGGGCCCTGCGGACGCTGGTGAACGAGAGCAGCGTCACGCAGGCGGCGCACGTACTCGGTATCGGCCAGCCGGCGATGAGCGGGCAACTCGCCCGCCTGAGAAACATCTTTGGCGACCCGATCCTGACGCGCAGCGGCGGCGGCTCGAAGCCCACACTGCGCGCGCTGGAACTGATGCCTGCGGTCGACGAGATCCTGGCTCGCCTCGACTTGCTGGCGACGGCGCGCCACGCGCCGTCGGCGCCGACGGATTGGAATCTCTCGATCACCATTGCGGCGACGGACTACGCGCGGCAACTCGTCCTGGAACGAGCGCTGCCGCGCATCAGGCAGGAGGCGCCCGGCCTGCATCTGCGTTTCCACCGATCGGATCGGGATCGCGTTCGCGAGTGGATGGAGGAAGGGAGCGTCGACGTCGGCATCGGCGCGGCGGCCGTGCCGACCGGACGCCTGCACAGCCGCCGGCTCTACAAAGATTCAGCCGTCTGCATAGCAGCCCGCGGCGTCATGCCGCAACCGCTCACCGTCGATGCGTATTGCGCACTGCCGCACGTGCAGGTGCGATTCGGCCGAGCCAGCGAAATGGAGTCGCTGATCGACGCCCGGCTGGACGTGCTCGGCCGAACCCGGCAGGTCGCGCTCACCGTGCCGGATTTTGCCGGCGTCGTCGAGATCGTGCGCAGCGCGGCATTGGTTGCAGTGGTGCCGCGCGGCTTCCTGAAGCGGCTGGTGCTGCCAGAGGACGTCGACGTGCGCGATCCGCCCATTGCATTGCCGGACGTCCAGTGCACGTTGTACTGGCACGATCGCACGAACCACAGCGTGCCGCACAAATGGCTGCGCGGCGTGCTCTTCGACGCGTTCAAGTCGTTCGCGCCGTAGGCGCGGCAGCTATGAACCCAGCGCCGCGATGCCGGTGCGCGCGATCTCGACGTCCTGCGAGGGCAGCACGCCGCTGACGCCGACAGCGCCCACCGTGATGCCGTCGATGAGGATGGGCACCCCGCCTTCGAGCATTCCGTCGAGGCCCGGCGCGCTGAGGAATGCAGGCCGGCCGCCGTTGATGACGTCCTCGTAGTGCTTGCTTTCGCGGCGGGAGAGCGCTGCTGTCCGCGCTTTCGACATGGCGATGCGCGCGGTCGGCGCCGGGGCGCCGTCCAGGCGCTGCATGGCAAAGGGATTGCCGCCCGCATCCACCACCGCGATGCCCACTGGCCATCCCTTCGACTGGGCGAAGGCCAGTGCGGCGTCAAGGACGCGGCGGGCGTCGGCGGATTCGATTTCGGGTACGTGGCGCATGAAGCAACTCCTTGGATTGAGAAAAACGAAGCCGGATGAGACGCGCGCGGCGCTGCGAAGTCAATGCTCTTCGCATCACGGCAAATGATGTCTGTCATCGAGCCCGGACGATGGAGTTGGGGTGACGTGCTTCCTAGACTGGAGCCGATCCCAACCGTGCCAACGCAGAACTGAACGCCATGACAGACAACACACCCCCCGTCCTCATCGAATCGGACGGTCCCGTCACGATCGTCACGCTGAATCGACCGGAGAAGCGCAATGCGATGAACGCAGCGCTCATCCGATCCATGATCGAGACCCTGGAGACGCTGCGCGCCGACAATGGCTGCCGGGTCGTGGTCATCACCGGCGCCGGCCCGGCCTTCTGCGCGGGCATGGACCTCAAGGAGTTCTTCGGCAGCGACGACCGCACGGCCGCATCGCGCGAGCGCCTGATCCAGGACGCCTCGGAGTGGCGCTACCGGCTGCTGCGCCAGTTTCCCAAGCCCACCATCGCGATGGTGAATGGCAGCTGCTTCGGCGGTGGGTTCTCCCTGGTCGAATGCTGCGACCTCGCCATTTCCGACCGTGAAGCACGGTTCGGCTTGTCGGAGATCAACTTCAGGCACATCCCGGCCGGACCCGTCAGCAAGTCGATGGCCTCCATCCTGCGTCCGCGCGATGCGCTTCTGCTTGCCTTGACCGGGCGCCCCTTCGACGGCGAACACGCACAGCGTATCGGGCTGGTGAATGAGGCTGTGGCGGGAGATCAGCTTCTCGCCCACACCCTGGCGCTGGCGCACGAGATTGCCGCGAAGGATGCAGCCGCGCTTCGGCTGACCAAGGAGTGTTATCGCTACGCGACGGAAATGGATTGGGACGCCTCGCTGGCCTTCAACGCGGCCAAGAGCTACGAGCTGCTCGCGCGCCAGGCGAACGGCGAGTCCCGGGACGAGGCGGTGCTCGACTTCCGCGCTGGCCGCCTGAAGCCCGGAGCCCCGGCATGAGCGCGGACGCCGGAAGCGAGGCAGTGCACTCGCCGATCCGCAACCTGGCGGACATCGAGGCGATCGAGGCGATCCCCTTCGAGCAGCGCGTTGCCCATTGGGACTTCGGCCTCAATCTGCTCGAGGGCTGTGCCATCGACCCGGGCAAGCCTGCGCTCATCGCGACCGACCGCGGCAACGTGTCCGGCGAACTGCGCACCTGGTCCTACGGCGAGCTGGCGAAGCACTCGGTGGCCGTGGCCAACCTGCTTCGCGCGAGCGGCGTGGGGGAGGGAGATGCCGTGGCCATCGTGTCGCCCACCGTTCCCGGTCTCTATGCGGCGCTGATCGGGGGCTTTCTCGCCGCGCGCCCGTTTCCCATCAACTGGCTGCTGGAGCCGCAAGCGCTCGCCGACCTTCTCGGCGCAGTGCGGCCCAAGGCGGTGATCGCGCTCGCGCCAACCGACGGCTTCCTCATCTGGGACAACGTGCGCCAGGCCGTGTCCCGACTGGCGGATGCCCCGGCGCTTTTCTCGCTGCACGACCCGTTCGCGCCGGCCGGCCCGCTCGACCTGCTTGCGGCTGCCCAAGCGCACGCCGGAGAAGCGCTGGCGTTTTCTCGGCCCCAGGGCACTGCGAAGGCGCTCGCTGCCTACATGCATTCGGGTGGAACGACGGGACGCCCGAAGATCGTGAAGATCACGCACGGCGGACTTCTCTACCGCCAGTGGACGACGCGCACCAACATCGGCCGGGGCGGAGATGCCGACAACGTGGTCCTGTCTGACACGCCACTCTTCCACATCGGCGGACTGTCGCCGCGCGGCCTGGTGCCGATCGCAGCGGGCATGAGCGTGGTCATCCCGAGCATTCACGGTGCGCGCGACAAGCGCTACATGAGCAACTACTGGCGCTACGTGGAGCGCTTCGGCATCACGCTGATCTCGGGTGTGCCCACCACCCTCGGCGTGCTGGCCAAGAATCCGCCGCAAGGCGAGGACCTGTCGAGCCTGCGGCCACGATTCTTCACCGGCTCGACCGGCGTCGCCATCGCGGTGCAGCAGCGGATCGAGGAGATCACCGGTGCCCGGGCGCTCATGACCTATGGCCTGACCGAGAACACCAGCAACGCGACCGCGGATCCGCGCGAGGGCGAGATGAGGCCAGGATGCTCCGGGCTGCGCGTACCCTACACCGAGTTGCGCATCGTGCGCCTGGACGACAACGGCGACATCGCCGGCGAGTGCGGTACCGACGAGCCGGGGACGATCGTCGTGCGCGGCCCGGGCGTCTCGCCCGGCTATCTCGATCCGGCCCAGGACGACAAGGCCTTCCTGCCGGACGGTTCGTTCGTTACGGGCGACATCGGCAGCCTCGATGCCGACGGGTATCTGCGCGTATCGGGGCGGCGACGGGACCTGATCATCCGCGGCGGCCACAACATCGAACCGGCGCACATCGAGGAGGCGCTGCTCGCGCTGCCGGCAGTCGCCGCGGCCGCGGCGGTGGGCCGCCCCGATGCGCACGCGGGCGAGGTTCCGGTGGTCTATGTCGAGCTGCGCCCCGGCGCGACGGCATCGCCGGAAGAACTGCTGCGCGAGGCCGCAGCCCGGATCCTCGAGCCGCCCGCCGTTCCCAAGGAGATCTTCATCGTCGAGCGTATTCCTCTGACGGCGGTCGGCAAGCCCATCAAGGCCGAGCTGCGCGAAGACGCTGCCCGCCGCGTGTTCACTGCGCTCCTGGCGCCGCTGGCGGATCGTTGCAGCATCGATCTGTTCACGAACAAGAGCGGGGCTGTCGAGCTTCGTGTGCGGGTGTTCGGCGACGGCGAAGCGGCGACCCGGGAAGCTGTCTCGCAGCGTCTCGCGGACTTCACGGTCCGCCACGCTTTCGTGCAGGCCAAGGCGTTCGCGGCGTGACGGAACTCGCCGATCCGATGGCGATGGCCCAGGCGCGTGCGTCGCTCCTGCTCGACGGCGCGCTGCGCGTCGGACTGAACCTGAGCAACTTTCTGCTGGTCCGCCGGGTCGATGCCACGGGCCAGCCGGAAGGCGTCGCGCCGGCACTCGCGGCCCGACTCGCCGTTGCCCTTCAGGCGCGGCTGGAATTCGTCTGCTACGACACGCCCAGCCAGGTCATCGACGACGCCGCAAGCAATGCGTGGTCGATCGCCTTCGTGGCCGCGGATCCTCGGCGCGCAGCCGACACCGTGTTCTCCGCGCCGTACGCCGGAATCGAGGCGACCTACCTGGTCCCAGCAGACTCGGGCTACGCGAGTGCAGGCGAGGTCGATGCGCCGGGCGTGCGCATCGCCTCGTTCAAGGGCAGCGCCTATGACCTCTGGTTGCAACAGAACCTCAGAAATGCGCAGCTCGTTCATGCCGACACGCCCAAAGATGCGCTCGAGTCCTTCCTGCGAGACCGTCTCGAAGCGCTGGCCGGCTTGCGCGTGCAGCTCGACTCGGAAGCAGCCAGGGATCCGGGCTGCAGGGTGCTCGACGGCTGCTTCACGGCCGTGCGCCAGGCCATCGCCGTGCCCAAGGGGCGCGCTGCGGCGCTCGGCTACGTCGACGCGTTCCTGCGACAGGAAAAGCAATCGGGCGGCCTGGCCGCGCTCATCGCGTGCCTGGCGCCGTCCGGCCTCCAGATCGACAACGAGACAAAGAGAAGCACCCCCACATGAACACAGCCATCGCTCACGCCGAGGCAACGCTCGAGGACAAATACACCAAGCCGCACGGCCGGGTCTTCATGACGGGCACCCAGGCACTCGTGCGCCTGCTGCTTGCACAGAAGACGCGGGACGCGGCGGCCGGATTGCGCACGGGCGGCTTCGTCTCGGGCTATCGCGGCTCACCCCTGGGGGCGGTCGACCAGGAGCTGTGGAAGGCCAGGAAGCACCTGGACGCCGCCGGCATCGTCTTCCAGCCAGGCCTCAACGAAGAGCTTGCGGCTACGGCCCTGTGGGGCACCCAGATGGTGGGGCTCGACCCGAATGCCACCGGCGACGGCGTCTTCGGCATGTGGTACGGCAAGGGCCCCGGGGTCGACCGCAGCGGCGACGTCTTCAAGCATGCCAACCTGGCCGGCACAGCCCGGCACGGCGGCGTGCTGGCGATCGTCGGTGACGACCATACCTGCAAGTCTTCGACCCTGGCGCACCAGAGCGAACACGCGCTGATCGCGGCCATGATCCCGATCCTGAACCCCTCGGGCGTTGCCGAGTTCGTGGAGCTTGGCCTGCATGGCTGGGCGCTGTCGCGCTGGTCGGGCTGCTGGGTGGCGATGAAGTCCATCAGCGAGACGATCGAGACAACCTCCTCGTTCGACATCGATCCGGCGGCCATCGAGACCCGCATTCCTGCCGAGGTCGAGGTGCCGGCACCAGATTTTTCACTTCGTTGGCCCGACGCACCGCTGGACCAGGAGAAGCGCCTGGTCCAGCAGCGGATGCGGGCCGTGCTGGGTTACGTGCGCGCCAACGGGCTGAACCGCCAGCCCTGGGACGTTGCCGACGCGCACATCGGCATCGTCTCCACCGGCAAGAGCTGGCTGGACACGCTGGACGCGCTGGCGCTGCTTGGCATCGATGAAGCCATCGCCCGCCGGATCGGACTGCGCCTGCTGAAGATCGCCGTGACCTGGCCGCTCGAGCCCGAAGGCGTTCAAGATTTCTCGCGGGGCCTGAGCGAGATTCTTGTCGTCGAGGAAAAGCGGCCCATCGTGGAGAGCCAGATCAAGGAGCTTCTCTACGATGCGCCGCCCGGCGCGCGCCCGCGCGTCTTGGGAAAGTCGACCGGCGCCGGCGAGTGGGCGAGCCTGGCCGCTGGCGACACGCTGCTGCCTGTCGCGGGCGAGCTGACGCCGGCGATGATCGCCAAGGTGATAGCGGCACGGCTGGTCGCCGGCATCGGCCCCGACGCCTTGCCGGAGCAGGGGCGGCAGTGGCTGGCAGCGCAAGAGGCTCACGGCATCGGCACGCTGGATGCCACGCTGCCGCAGCGCCTGCCGTTTTTCTGCTCAGGGTGCCCCCACAACACGTCGACAAAGGTGCCGGAGGGATCGCGCGCGACCGCCGGGATCGGCTGCCACTTCATGGCCACCTGGATGGACCGCAGCACCTCGACCTTCACGCAGATGGGCGGCGAAGGGGCGAGCTGGCTGGGTCAGATGCCCTTCACGGGCACGCGGCACATCTTCGTGAACCTCGGCGATGGCACGTACAACCACTCGGGTTCTCTGGCGATCCGCGCGGCATTGGCGGCCAAGGCCAATGTCACCTACAAGATCCTGGCCAACGACGCCATCGCGATGACCGGTGGGCAGCCGATCGAAGGTGCGCTCGATGCAGTGCAGATTCTTCGACAGGTCGCTGCGGAGGGCGTTCGCACCCTTCACCTCGTGTCGGACGAACCGCATGCCTGGATCGATCGTGGCGGCCTTCCGGCCGGCGCTGTGGTCAGCCACCGCGACCGCATGGACCGGGTGCAGCGCGAACTGCGCGAGCAGTCCGGCGTCTCGGTCATCGTCTATGCGCAGACCTGCGCCGCCGAGAAGCGCCGCCGCCGCAAGAAGAAGGAATTGATCGACCCGCCGCGGCGGGTCGTCATCCACGACGAAGTCTGCGAAGGCTGCGGCGATTGCGGCGTGAAATCCAACTGCGTCTCCATCGTGCCGCTGGAGACGCCGCTGGGCCGCAAGCGCACCATCGACCAGAGCGCCTGCAACAAGGACTATTCCTGCACCCAGGGCTTCTGTCCGAGCTTCGTCACGATCGAGGGCGGCCAGCGCCGCAAGCCGCAGAAGCAGCGGGCCGCGGTCCCGACGGGCTTGCCGGCACCTACGCTGCCCGCGCTCGACCATCCGTACAACATCCTCGTCACCGGCGTCGGCGGCACCGGCGTCGTGACGGTCGGCGCCTTGATGGGCATGGCCGCGCACCTCGAGGGCAAGGGCGTCGTCATCCTGGACATGGCGGGCGTGGCGCAAAAGGGCGGCGCAGTGACCTCGCACGTGAGGATCGCTGCGCACCCACGGCAGGTGCACGGCGCCCGCGTGGGTTCGGGCCAAGCCGACCTGCTGCTTGGCTGCGACCTGATGGTGGCGGCAGGCAAGGAAGGCACCGGCGTGTCCGATCGATGCCGCACGACGGCCATCGTCAACACCGACGTCGCGCCGACCGGGGCCTTCGCCCGCGACACGGAGTGGCAGGGGCGGCCCGCGGACCTGCTCGAGCAGGTCCGGCGATCGACCGCGACGACCGTGACCATCGACGCCTCCCGTCTCGCGCAGGCGCTGATGGGTGATGCGGTGGCGACCAACGTGTTCATGCTCGGCTTCGCCTGGCAGAAGGGGCTCGTGCCACTCGGCGAAGCGGCGCTGAAGCAGGCCATCGAACTGAACGGTGCAGCCGTGCCCATGAATCTGGCGGCATTCGCATGGGGCCGGCAGGCGGTGGTCGACGAGGCCCGGGCGCGCGCGGCAGCCGGGCTCAGCGCAACAGCCTCCGTCATCGCGATGCCCGCCCGCACGCCATCGCTGGAGGCGCTGCTGGCCGACCGCGTGCAGCGTCTCGAGGGCTACCAGAACGCGTCCTACGCCAGCCTGTATCGCAGCTTCGTCGAGCGCATTGCGGCGGCGGAGAACGCGCGCACCGGGGGCGACCGAGTCGCCCGGGAAGTCGCGGTCAGCCTTTACAAGCTAATGGCCTACAAGGACGAATACGAGGTTGCGCGCCTTTACGTCGACTCGGGCTTCCTTGGGCGCATCGAGAACGAATTCGAAGACGACTATCGGCTTCGCTTCCACCTTGCGCCGCCGCTGCTCGCCAGGCGCGATGCCAAGGGACAGCCGCTCAAGCGCACCTTCGGCCCCTGGATAGCGACGGCATTTCGCCTGCTCACGCGCCTGAAAGGACTGCGCGGCACGCCCTTCGACATCTTCGGTTGGACGGCCGAGCGGCGCATCGAACGCGCGCTGCTCGGCGAGTACCAGGCGCTCATGGAGGGCGTCATCCAACGCCTGGACGCCGGCAACCGCCAGGACGTGCTGGCCCTGGCGCGCCTGCCGCAGAGCGTGCGCGGCTTCGGGCACGTCAAGTTGCGCAACCTCGCAGCGGCGCGCACCGAGCAGGAAAAGCTGTTGGCGCGGCTCGATGCGCCTTTGACCGACGCGGCCAGACGCGCCGCCTGAACCCAGAAGCAGGAGACAAGCATCATGAAGATCACATCCACCCAGCGCGAGCCCGAGGACGCAACGCTTTCGCTTCGCCGCCGGACGCTGTTTGCTGCCGCTCCGCTGTGGGCTGCCGGCGTCACCGCCGCGGTGCCCTTGGCCGCTTGCGCGGCGACGTCACCGGCCGGCACCGCACGGCAGACGCACAACCGGGCGCCCCAAGCCCGCGTGACGACCGTCGCCAACTTTCCGCCGCGCTACTTCCTGGAGAGCATGGTCGTCCGCTCGGACGAATCCTTCCTCATCACGGTGCTCAACACGCGCGAGCTCTGGTACGTGCCACCGCCGGCTGCAGGCGCAACCGTCGAGCCAGTGCGGCTTCACACCCTTGGGCAGCCCCTGCTCGGCATCGAGGAGGTCGAGCGCGACGTGTTCTGCGTGATTTCGGCGAACGCCTACTCGAGTCAGTCGGAAGCGAAGCTGCACCGGCTCGACCTACGTGGCTGGCAGCCCGGCAGCCCGGTCCAGCCGACACTCGCATTCGGGTTTCCGCCCGCTACACGCGCACCGAACGGGATGTGCCTGCTGGCGCCCGGGGTGCTGCTCGTCGCCGACAGCTTTGCCGGCCTGATCTGGCGTTTGGACCTTCAAGGCCGCTCGCCGGCAGCCACTGTCTGGCTTGAGCACGGCAGCATGAAGCACTTCCCCGGCAAGATGAAGCCGGAGCAGCCGGGCGTGAACGGCGTCCGCTACGCAGCCCGGTCCCACCATGTCTACTACACGGCGACCGCCAAGAAGCTTCTCATGCGCGTGCCGGTCGACCCGGCAACGCTGCGTCCCGCAGGTGAGCCGGAAGTCGTCGTGGCGGGCCGCATGGGCGACGACTTCATCTTGGACGAGGACGCCAATGCCATCTACCTGACCACGCATCGCCAGAACACGATCGATCTCGTCTCGATGGATCCTGGCGACAACAGCGGGTTCACGCAGATCGTGGCCGGCGACCCGTTCGACCTGAACGTCGTCGGACCGTCGAGCGGTGCCTGGAGCCGGGTGCAAGGCGCCGCAGGACGGGTGGCCTACTTCATCACGGATGGAGGAACCGCGTCTCCGTTGCCCAGTGGCTTTGAGCCGGCGAAGCTGTTGCGCGTGGAACTCACGCCATGGTCGGGCCCGTTTCCGGGCATGGGCAGCTAACGGCGGATCTCGTCCGCGTTACCGGGCGTCGCACGATTCTCTTCGTCAAACCGACCTCGATGCCTCCGCCAGCTGCTCTCGCAGCCAGCGGTGGCCGACGTCCTTCTGTCCGCGCTCGTGTTAATTCGCCGCGTACTTGATCTTCGGCACCTTGAGCGGCAACGGGAGCAGTTGCAGGTCGTACTGGGCGACAAACGACTCCGCCAGAGGCTTGGCATGGTCGCCAGCATTTCGGTTCCACCGACGATGAGTGGGAACGTCAGGAAGTTCTGGACGAGGGAGAACCGATCAAAGCGCCGGCCGCAAATGAGGTTAAGGATTGGGCTCCGCAGCTTCGCGTGGACCCGGGTGCCGGCAAGACCACGAGGGCGTACATCTGCGCCTATGCGCGCGGCGAGCTGGATGCCCAGTTTGGGGTGACCTACGAGATCTGCCTGGGCCGCGGTTCGCAGTACCCGGTGGCCTTCTTGGGTGCATCGCAGGGTCCGTGTTCAGGCTTGGCTGTGTCACGGAACACTTTCTCGAGAGCGTGGCCGTTCGGCTCCACGCCGGGAGGCAGCCAGAGTGCGGCGCCGCAGAAGTCCACGCATAGGCCGTGCCACGTTGGAAACTGCTGCCTGCGAACTCGTCAGTGGCCACGGGCATGGCCAAGAGATAGTCGTGCGGCGAAGGCCACGCAAAGCGCGCGGGCGGGTCTGTGAAGAATGCAGCCACGATCGCTGCGACGGCGCGCGAAATCGGTCGCGTCCCATTCCGTGGTGTAGCTCCACAGCCCGGAGAAGGCTGAGATGCACAGTACTCAGCGAGCCACTGCGGACAGCCGAGTGGGCGCAGTGTCGCTCAGGGTCTGCAAGCCTTCAAGCTGCATATAGCGCCGGTTGAGCGACCACTCGTCGTTCTGCTCGAGCATCATGGCGCCGACGAGCCGCGTGATCGAGGCGTCGTTGGGGAAGATGCCCACCACGTTCGTGCGCCGCTTTATCTCAGCGTTCAGCCGCTCAAGAGGGTTGGTCGAGTAGATCTGCGTCCAATGCGCCCGCGGGAAGGTCATGAACGCGAGCACGTCGTTCTCGGCGTCATCCATCAGGGTGCCCAATTTGGGGAACTTCTCTCGGAGTTGATCGGCCACCGATCGCCACTGCGTGCGCGCCGCATCGGCCGAGTCCTGCACGAACACCGTGCCGATGGCGGCCGAGACCATGCGGCGCTGGGTCTTGCCGGCGTGCGCCAGGGCGTTGCGCATGAAGTGCACCCGGCAACGCTGCCAGGTGGCCTTCAGCACCTTCGCCGCCGCCGCCTTGATGCCCTCGTGGCTGTCGCTGATCACGAGCTTCACACCGCGAAGACCTCGTCGGTTCAGGCTGCGCAGGAACTCGGTCCAGAAGGGCTCCGCCTCGGAGGCGCCGACCTTCAAACCCAGCACTTCGCGCTGGCCGTCGGTGTTCACCCCCACGGCCACTATCACCGCCACGCTCACGATGCGCCCGGCCTCGCGCGTCTTCACGTAGGTGGCATCGATCCACAGGTAGGGCCAGTCGCCCTCGATCTGACGCCCCAGGAAGGCGTTGACGCGCTCATCGAGTTCGCCGCACAGCCGGCTGACTTGGCTCTTGGAGACGCCGCTCATGCCGAGCGACTTGACCAGGTCGTCCACCGAGCGGGTGGAGATGCCTTGCACGTAGGCTTCCTGGATGACGGCCGTGAGCGCCTTCTCGGCGGTGCGCCGAGGCTCCAGGAACTCGGGGAAGTAGCTGCCCTGGCGCAGCTTGGGGATCTTCAGCTCGACGCTGCCGGCTCGGGTATCCCAGGTGCGTTCGCGGTAGCCGTTGCGGCTGTTGAGGCGTTCGGCGGGATTCTTCTCGTCGTAGGCAGCGCCGCAGCGCCCCTCGACATCGAGCTCCATGAGGCGCTGGGCCATGAACTGCACCATCTGGCGCAGAACGTCGACATCAGCTCCCTTCTCGGCGAGCTCGGCCAGTGCCATAGTTGGGTTGGTCATCGTGATTTCCTTCAAGGACAAGGTTTGGTGGGTCGCACCTCAAACTTATCCGGACTTCACGATGGCCACCCAGTACAAGGCGCCGCAAAGATTCGTCGTCGCCTTCGATGGCAGCGCAACCGGCCAACGCATGGTCAGTGCAGTAGCAATGAGTCCGTTGCTCCGAGGGCTCCAATGCACGGTGCTCACAGTCGGTGACGAGACGGCCAGTTCCCGTGCCGAGCTCAATGGAGCACGCGACCAACTCATCGCCGCGGATTTCGAGGTCGCAACGTTGGTGATTACGGGGGAGCCCGAGACGGCGCTGCCAAAATACCTGGCAGCCAATCCGGTCGACCTGCTGGTCATTGGCGCTTATGAGCACTCGCGCGTTCGGCACCTCATCGTCGGCAGTACGACAACCACGCTTCTGCGAACGAGCCCGGTGCCAGTGCTAGTCCTTCGCTAGGTGAACCAGCAACTGTTGGGCGACGGGTTGGAATGTCCGGTTGTGGCCAGGCCGACGGCGGCCGGCCGAACGGCCGCAGGCCGATGTGAGGGCAGGCAGGCGCTCGGTTTTGGGCGTCAGGCCGTCACGGGCTCGCCCGAAGCGGCCTGCACCGGAATGTGGGCGCGCTCTTCCTTGATGCGGTTGGCGCCGTCCACGAACACGAGCTTCGGCTTGTAGCCCGCCACCTGGTCTTCCGGCACCAGGCCGAAGGCGGCGATGATGACCAGGTCGCCCACCGCGGCGCGGCGCGCAGCCGAGCCGTTGAGCGAGATGATGCCGCTGCCGCGCTGGCCGCGGATCGCGTAGGTCACGAAGCGCTCGCCGTTGTTGATGTTCCAGACATGGATCTGCTCGTTTTCGGCCAGGTCGGCGGCCTCCAGCAGGTCTTCGTCGATGGCGCAGGAGCCCTCGTAGTGCAGCTCGCAGTCGGTGACGGCGACGCGGTGGATCTTGGACTTGAGCAGGGTGCGGAACATGGTCTCAGATGCCTTTTCGGTGATGGGTGTGGATCGGAAGAGAAAGAGCGGACTTCAGCTGGCGGGTGGCACCAGGATGGTCGGCGCCGCAGGTGCGGCGAGCGACGGGTAGTCGCGGCTGAAATGCAGGCCGCGGCTCTCGCGCCGGGCCTGTGCCGAGCGCACGATGAGCTCGGCCACCTGCACCAGGTTGCGCAGCTCCAGCAGGTCGCGCGTGACATGGAAGGGGCGTAGAACTCGTGGATCTCGCTGTACAGCAGCGCG